>JBGSYG010000017.1:0-225275 GCA_041750995.1 Pyrinomonadaceae bacterium
GCTTGCCTTACCGATCAGCACCAAAACGTTTCGCGGCTCCGCCGCCCACCTAGGCAATTGCGGCACAGCCGCCGGCTTCATACACCAGCGACGGTAAGGCAAGCCTTACCGCACGGAAAGCGGCAAGCCGCTGAGCGATGCCATCCTTGCCCATCCGCCAGATGTGCCCCTGCAACTTCTCCAACGTAAAAACGATAGCTCGTACATTCTACCCAAAAGTCCCACAAAATTTCTCCCAGCGAGAAACTTTCATACAACCCGCGTCGTACTTACCTGCTCGAAGTTAGGTCTGCTCGGCTATTCTGCGTCTCAGCTCACAATTCAAGAAGTTATACTTAGACGAGGTCAATTCTCTATGCGCCTATCCAAACTGACCGCCGCGCTCATGCTGCTGGCACTTGTGACCCCAACCTTTGCGAGGAGCGTCGCGCCGCCGAAGGCCGTCAATGTTCCGTTCGTGTATTACAAACTCCCAAACGGTCTCAAGGTGGTCATTTCTGAAGATCGCATCGCGCCGGTAGTCACTGTGGCTGTCTATTACAACATTGGCTTTCGCGTCGAGCCGAAAGGGCGTACGGGCTTCGCGCATCTTTTCGAGCACATGATGTTTCAAGGCTCAGCGAATGTGAAGAAGTTTGAGCACGCGAAACTGGTAGAAGCAAACGGCGGAAGTCTGAACGGCTCAACGCGACTCGATCACACAAACTACTATCAAACCCTGCCGAGCAATCGCGTGGAGATGGGGCTGTGGCTGGAATCGGATCGCATGCGTTCGCTCGACGTCACCGCTGAAAATCTAAAAAACCAGCAAAACGTCGTCAGCGAGGAAGTTCGCGTCAATGTACTGAATCAGCCATACGCGCTCTTTGAATGGCTCGACCTTTGGATAAACGCAAATCAGAATTGGTACAACGCACATAACTTCTACGGCGACCTGACTGAGCTCGAGGCAGCGACACTCGAGGACGTGCGCTCATTCTTTAAATCGTATTACGCGCCCAACAACGCGGTCCTCACTGTGGTGGGCGACGTGAATACCGAAGAAGTGAAGAAGATGATTGAGAAGCACTTCGCCAGCATCCCGACCGCGAATGTTCCGGCGAAGCCAGATGTGGCCGAGCCGCCGCAAACAAAAGAAAAACGGTTGGGACAAACCGACAAGCTGGCGAAACTACCGGCGCTCGCCATCGGCTATCACCTTCCTGATCAAAAATCGGCAGACTTTGCGCCGATGGTCTTGTTGAATCTGATTCTTCAGGGCGATGACAGCTCTCGTCTTTACCAGCGTCTCGTTAAGGAGAAAGAGATGACGCTGGATTTGAATGGCGGCGTCAATCTGTTTTTAGGAAACGAGTTTGACTATGACGGCCCGATGCTGTTGACGACGCGCACCACTTACAAACCCGGGATCAAAGCCGACGCGGTCATTGCTGAACTTGATGCTATCGTTGCCGACATTGTGGCTAAGGGCGTGACTGCAAAAGAACTCGCTGACGCTAAGGTGCGTTTTCGCTCGAGCTACTACGATCAGCTGGAATCAGGCTTCGGCAAAGCAAACCTGCTCGCCAGCTTTGCCTTGTTCCGCGACGAACCGGCCTTAATCAATACGTCGCTGCAGTCCTTCGAGAGCGTAACGGCGGCTCAAGTGAAGGCCGTAGCCGCGAAATATCTAGTGGCGTCGAATCGCACAATCATTGACCGCGTCCCGGAAACAAAACCGGCTGCGGCGCAGTGACGCGGAGACGCGGAGACACGGAGACACGGAGACGCTGAGAACGAAAAATTTAACCAGCCGGCGAAGCAGCTGAAAGCGTAAAGCCGGGGGCTAAGCCCCAGGGAATGACAACCAAGATCAAAGAAGCCCGCTTTAGCGGGCGGTAGACAATTCCAACGAAGGTACAGCATGAAAACTCTTCTCTCTATTTCATTGGTCGCGCTATTAACCATCTCAGCTTTCGCCCAACAGAAAACGCCCCCCGTTCCCGGCGCTGCGCGGCCACTAAATCTGCCAAAGATAACTGAGAAGAAACTCGCGAATGGCTTGACGGTTATTCTGGCGCCTTTGCCAAACGTTCCCAAGGTCACTTCCATCCTCGCTTTCCGAGGCGCCGGCACTTCAGCCGACCGCGAACGCCATCCCGGTGTCTCGCAGATCGCTGCCAGTGTCGCTAATGAAGGCACGGAGACCCGCACCAGCAAACAGATCAAAGAGGAACTGCGTTCCATCGGCGGCACTCTGAGCTTTGGCAGCGACACTGACTCGACTTCAGTCAGTGGAACTGCGCTGTCTGAATTTTCGGTGAAGTTGTTTGACCTGATGAGCGACGCAGTACAGCATCCGGCCTTCCCCGAGAGTGAATTGAAGCTGGCGAAGGACAACACGGTTCAGCAGATTCGCGCCGCACGCGCCAATCCCAATTTCCTGGTTAACGAGCGGTTCCTCAAATCGATCTTCGGTAAACACCCGTATAGTTTTCTCGTACCCGATGAGAAGTCGATCGCTGCTTTGACTCGCGAAGATTTGAAAGGCTTTGTCAGCAGTTATTATGCGCCTAACAACGCGCACATAGTCGTCGTTGGCGATATCGATCCCGACAAAACGTTTGCTGAGATCGAGAAGGCTTTCGGAAGTTGGAAGGCCGGTCCGGAGATGAAAGACGAAGTCTTGACAGTGCCCACCCGCGATAAGCGGCAAATCTATTTCGTTCATCGGCCCGGTTCGATTCAGTCTTCGATCTACATCGGCAACGTTACCATCGCGCGGAAGGACAAAGACTATTTCCGCATCCGGACGGCGGACACAATTTTTGGAGGTTCGTTCTACTCGAGACTGACGCGAAACATCCGCGAGAACAAAGGCTACACCTATTCGCCGTTCAGCTTCTCTGACACGCGTGCAAAAGCGGGCATGTTTGCCGCTGGGGCTTCGGTGCGCAATGAAGTGACGGGAGCCACGCTTCTGGAAATGTTTTACGAGCTGGACCGCATGCGCGTGTTGCCGGTCACCGACGAGGAATTGAATGCTGCGAAGGAGTACAGCACGGGAAATTTTTCGGTTGAACTGGCAAGCCAGTTTGGCCTGGCTTCGCGCATTAACACGGTATACACCTACGACCTCTCAAAGAACTTCATTTCTGAATTTCGTCCAGCGATCGAAGGTCTCACGCTTGCGGACATTCAACAGGCTGCGAGCAAATATTTCGACACCTATCGGGCGGCGGTCGTGATCGTTGGCGACTACGACAAGGTTAAGGATCAGGTGATTCCGTTCGGCGAAGTCACCTTGTATGACGCGGACGGCAATGTGATCACTAGGTAATTGCCGATTGGCGATTGCCCAATTGCCGATTAGCCTCGCATAACCGCCAAGGCGCCAAACAAAACGCTAAGAATCTTTACTGCGGGTAAAAGAGCGGGGGCAGGCCCCTTCCTAACCTGCAAATTGACCTAAGTTGAGCCCTAGATTTGAACCAGAAAGGCAATTCAACTCCAGAGCTCTAATATCCCTTGGCGTCCTTGGCGCTTCTTGGCGAGTTGGCGGTTTCTTTTCTTCTGCATACTGCTTTTGCTTTCTGCCTACCGTTTTTTCCGATCCGTGTGATCCGCGAAAATCCGCGGCTGATTTATTGGCAGAGCCGGGGCAAGCCCCCAAATGAAAGTTACCTAAATAACCGGCCTTTGCCCGCTGATCAGATTGATGTTTGTTTCTTGGCGAACCCCGCGGGTCTTTGCGACTTGGCGGTTTCACTTGATAAGGACACTGCCCACCGCTGCTTTAATTCTGGACTTCTCACTCTGACGGCTGTTAGAGTAAGGACGTGCTCGCCGCTCCCCATCCGGCAAGCGTGTCACGTTACTGCTCGGGTTTTGCACTGCGCCGTTTGTCCCCCGACAACTCCGTCGTATCCAATCCTGATCAAATTGAAATTTTGTCCGCCAGGCTATTTCGTCTGTCGCTTATTTAAACTCGTAAGGCCCCGACAACCCGGCCCGCAACGAGTTCCCTGGAGTTCGTATGCCTTCCCCCATTAGAAAAACTGCCTTAGGTTCCCAAAAACTAGTCCTGGTTCTGACCATTGTGATCGCGCTCGTGCTCGTGGCGATTGCTGCCGTGCGCATTGCACAGAGCCGCACACCTGTTGTCACACGCATCAACTATTCTGAGCTCTATCAGATCGCCGAAACCGGAGTAGCTGCGTCTCTCGTGATTGAGGGCGATGCCCTGACTGTGCAGACTAAACAAGGAACTGCGTTGCAGGCGACCGTTACGAGTGAGGCTGTGCGCCAGGGATTGGTCGATCAGTTTCGCAAGAACAATGTTCCGATCGAGTTTCGACCTGTACCGGCAACTCTCGCTTCAATTCTTTTGACGTGGGTCGCACCAATTGTGACGCTCTTACTGCTCGGCATTATCGGCTGGCGCGTGCATGCAAGCATGAGTGGCGGGGTGGGCCACTTTAGCGTTCCCAACCAGGGTGGCAAACCAGACGTTTCATTTGCTGACGTGGCGGGAGTGGATGAAGCTACCTCGGAACTCTCGGAAACGATCGACTTCCTGCGCAACCCGGAACGCTTTGGTCGCTTGGGTGGACGCGCGCCGCGGGGCATTCTACTTTACGGCCCACCGGGAACTGGCAAGACCTTGCTCGCGCGTGCGGCTGCCGGCGAAGCGCGCGTGCCGTTTCTGCTAGCCTCTGGCTCCAGCTTCCAGGAAAAATTTGTGGGTGTGGGCGCCGCACGTGTGCGCCGGCTCTTTGCTGAAGCGAAAAAGGTTTCACCCTGCATCATCTTCATCGACGAGATTGATGCCCTGGGACGACAACGTGGTCGCGGTAACGACTCCGCCACTGCCGATCAGGACCAAACGCTAAACCAACTGCTGATTGAGATGGACGGCTTTGATCAAAGTTCGAGCATCGTGGTGATGGGATCGACTAACCGGCCCGACGTTTTAGATCGCGCCCTCACGCGCCCCGGTCGTTTCGATCGCGAAATTGCGGTTAACCTGCCCGACGCGCGCGGACGCGAAGCAGTTCTGAACGTGCACTCGCGTCGTTTGCAACTCGAGGACGATCTGGATCTTGGCTGGGTGGCTCGCGGAACACCGGGCTTTTCCGGCGCGGATCTGGCAAACCTTCTGAATGAAGCAGCGATTGCCGCCACGCGCGATAACTCGCCCGCCGTCGGCCGGCCGCACATTGAATATGCTCGCGATCGCATTCTCATGGGAGCGGAGCGGCACGGATTCATGATGGACGAAGACGAGCGTTATGCAACTGCCGTCCATGAGGCGGGCCACGTTGCTGTCGGTTTAGCAGTGAAGAATGGCGACCCGATTCACAAGGTTTCGATTTTGCCGCGCGGCCGCGCCCTCGGTGTTACCCAGTCGCTGCCTGATCGCGATCGGTTAATGAAGAAGCGCGAGTATCTCGAAGATCAGATTGCGGTGCTCTTGGGTGGTCGAGCGGCGGAACAGATTCTGCTCAACACAATGACGGCGGGCGCTTCGAACGACATTCAACGCGCTGTGGAGATCGCGCGGAGCATGGTGAGTGAATTCGGCATGAGTCCCCTCGGGCCAATTTACGTCAGCGATCCGCGCGGCGCTAACGCAGCCCCGCTGAGTCAGAATTTGCTCGATCGAGTTGAGGAAGCGGTTAACGACATCATCAACACTCAACTTGCGAAAGCCTGCGAGGTAGTGACGGCAAGCCAAGACTCAATTGGACGTTTAGTTGAGTTGCTGCTGGAACAGGAGACCGTCGAAGCCGAAGGCATTCGGGAGTGCTTCACCGAGCAACGCCACGCCGCTTGATCATCATTTCGCTTACTCAACGCCAAGACGCAGAGACGCAGAGACGCCAAGAATATATAAGCCTTTGAGTTGAATGGAATTCTTATTCAACTCTGCCGGTTTCAAATTCTTGGCGTCTCTGCGTCTTGGCGTCTCTGCGTTAACGCGCCTGGTGGGCGGTAAGTAATTGTTGCCTTTCAACGATAGACTAATTACCATCCGCCGCATGCCACTCAATCGCCGCGACTTTATTGCTACCGCACTAGCCGGTGCCGCCATCGCCGCTACACCCAGACTTTCCCAAGCGCAAACACGCCGGCCCAATATCCTCTTCATTCTTTCTGACGATCTTGGTTACGGCGATCTAAGTTGCTACGGTCGTCCTGATTATCAAACCCCGCACATCGATCGTCTCGCCGCCCAGGGTGTTCGTTTCCTCAACGCATATTCTGCGGCACCGTTGTGCACGCCTACTCGCTGCGCGTTTATCACGGGACGATATCCGGCTCGCACACCCGTTGGTCTCGAAGAACCTTTAAATGAAAGAGGAGCTCTCGGTGAGAGAGTGAAGATTCTCGGGCTCCCCGCCGAGCACCCGACGATCGCTTCGCTACTAAAGCAGAGCGGCTATCAAACAGCTCTGATCGGCAAGTGGCATCTCGGCTATCTACCGAACTTCGGCCCGGTGCAAAGCGGCTTCGACGAATTCTTCGGAATCATGAGTGGCGCCGCCGACTTCTTTACGCACAAGGACATGCGCGGCGATAAGGATCTTTATGAAGGCAAAGTTCCCGTCGAACGGATCGGCTACATGACAGACATGCTTACTCAGCGCGCAGTTAAATACGTTACCGATCGTCGCAAGGGTTCTAAGCAGGCGAGTCCGTTCTATCTGAGTTTGCATTACACGGCGCCGCACTGGCCCTGGGAAGGCCCGCGTGATCAGGAAGTGAGCCGTACCTTAGGAAAAGGCTACGATGGTTTCACCGCCGGGGGTTCATTAAAGACTTACGCAGCAATGATGAAGAGCCTGGACGATGGTATCGGAGAAGTCTTGCGCGCTCTGGATCGATCAGGCCTTGCTGGCAATACGCTAGTGATCTTCACCAGTGACAATGGCGGCGAGCGCTTTTCTTATAACTGGCCATTCAGAGGGCAGAAATTTAGCTTGTGGGAGGGCGGCATTCGAGTGCCCGCCATCGTCCGCTGGCCCGCGGCCATGTCTCAAGGCCCAAGCCCCAAGCCTCAAGTTAGTAGCCTTCCAATCGGCAATCGGCAATCGCCAATCGGCAATGGACAGGGTCGGATTATTCATGACGTCGCGATCACCATGGACTGGACGGCGACAATGCTTGCCGCTGCCGGTGCCAAACCCGATCCCAACTATCCACTCGACGGCATCGATCTCTTACACATCATTCGCGCCCCGCAATCTTCTGCACCCGACACCCGTCACCCCTCACCCGTCACGCGAAACTCCAAACTCGAAACTCGAAACTTATTCTGGCGCACCTCCGTCCAGGATGCAGCCCTCCATGGCCGCTGGAAATATGTGAGAGATGCTGATCAGGAGTATCTTTTTAATCTTTCAATTGACGAGCGCGAACAAGCCAACCTACGCGAAGAGAATCCTGCGATGTTCACCCAACTCCGCGACGCATTTAATAAGTGGGAAGCCACCGTCCTCCCCCGCCCACCTGCTCGACGGAGAAGTTGAGAAGGGGAGACGCGGAGACACGGAGACACGGCGACGCGGGGACGCGGAGATGCGGAGATGCGGAGCAGCGGGACAACAAGAGCGACAACTTTAGCCAGCTTGCAGTTAGGAAGGCGGGCTTGCCCCCGCTCTTCCAATAACACAGATCAAAAAGACCGGTCGGTGAGAAGCAGTAGCAGTAGGCAAAACACTCCTGGGTGATTTGCAGTTGCGTTGGCGCGCCCTGCATTGCTGTCTTCAAACCTTCCGACCTCCCCCCTCAACTAAGCCGTCTATCCGCCCTTGGCGTCTTGGCGTCTCAGCGCCTTGGCGGTAATCTTGAACCCGAACCAGGCAACTAGATCGATCACCGGGGGGATGCCATGCCGCTTCTACTCATTCTGCTCATCTTCTTTAGCTCCGCGCAGCCAGCAGCGCGGGCGCGCTCGATTCAGCCTTCTTCCCTCACCGGCGTCTATCGCATCGACATCCCCGCAAGCGACAAACTTTATTCAGTCGTCGCCGGCGCCTCGAGCAAAGTTCCCTTCAGCGAACAGCAACGCTTCTTCATCGACCTCGCGGTCCGGCTCACACCTCCCGATCTCCTCGCAATCCAGCAACGCGGCCAACAGATCAGCCTCGGCTCATCGCGCGCCCCGCGAATGGACTTTGTAGCGAATGGAATCGCGCACAACACACGCACTCGTGACGGTCACATGGTGCGGGCTCGGTTTGCTATTGAAAATTCAGGTGGGAGTCAACGACTCGTTTTCACTTCCACGGGCAGAACTGAAGATAACTTCTCGGTTGTCATTGAATCTCTTGATAACGGCAAACGGCTGCGGGTGGTGCGACGCATCTCGGCCGAAGCTCTCGATCAGCCGTTAGTGATTCGAACTTTCTACAACAAGATTTCAGATGTCGCGAGCTGGGAACTCTATGGCGAGACGGAGCTAGCAACTTCCACGACGAATCCTTCCGCCACTTCCCCTACCGTTTCCGCTTCAGCATCGGTCTCCCCTTCCATTTCACGTCCCCCTTCTGCCAGACGTCCAGCGCCAGAATCGGCGGGTTCGTCAGGAATTAGTAATTCCTCAGCCGACGTGTTGCGCCACGCACTGAACGATTGGATCAACGCGACCAATAAACGCGACATCGAAAAACAGATGGCGTTCTACCTGCCGCGACTGAAGGCGTACTACCTGACGCGCAACACTTCGCGTGATTTTGTGCGTGAAGAAAAGGCGCGGGTGTTCGAGCGAGCGAGTGTTATCGATATTCGTGCCGAGGAGCCAGAGATCATTTTCCAGGACGGCGGCCGCACCGCCATCATGCGCTACCGCAAAAAGTATCGCATCGAGAACGGCCGCCAATCCCGCCGCGGCGAAGTCATCCAGGAACTCCGCTGGCAGCGTGCCGGAGAGGAGTGGCGTATCTTCTCCGAACGCGACATCAGAGTGTTGTAAACCAAGAAACCGCCAAGGCGCCAAGAAACGCCAAGGTCGCCAAGAATTCTTAAGCGCTCGAGTGAGTCACGTATTCCGACCTCAACTTTGCTGTTAAAAAGCTCTTGGCGAACTTGGCGTTTCCTTGGCGCCTTGGCGGTTTCTTTTCTTCTGCCTTCGGCCTACTTCCTTCTGCCTACTGCCTACTAGATTTTCAGCACTCCATTCTCCACCACCGTCTTGCCATCCACAGTCACCGTGCTGCCAGGCAGATAGTTTGTTAAGCCATAGGAAGTCTTATTGTCGCCCCCAGCCCAGGTGTTGTTCCCGATGCCCACCGTCACCATGCCCGACTGAACCCAATTTCCAATTTTGCTTGTGGGCCAAATCTTCAGATTCGGGTTGATACCAAAGTCGACAAAGCCAAACAGCTCTTTGCCCTCGCCCCCCGCGTCGTATGAGGCTTTAAGATCGGCGAAGCCGGGACCCGAACCCGTCATCTCAGTCAACTTCCCTGCGACAAAGGTCAACGTCAGATTGTTTACTTCTTTGCCACGGAAAAAAGTCTGCGACTCGACAATCTTGCCTGACGCGGTTGCAGGGACTACGGAACAGTAAACTTCACCAGCCGGTATATAAACCGCGACGGCGGGGCTTCCTTTTTTGACGTCATCCGCGGAGATGATTCCATCACTCACGAAGAAGGGGCGGCCTGCAATGCTCACTTTCAAGTCAGTGCCATTCGGATTTGTGATGTGCACTTCCTTGCCGGTCGCAAGTTCGCTTCTCACTTTTTCGCCAGTCGCCTGGATAGCTGAATAGTCAGCGTTCACCGCTTCCCAAAAAGTCTTGGCGAGATCGTCTTGCGACATCCCGAATCGTTTGGCGCGAAAAGCGGTGGGATAAAGGTTGTTGCCGATTTCGATTTGTCGCACGTTCCGTTCGCGGTAAAGCTCAGCTACCGGTTCGTTTGCTTTTCCGACCGCCGCCAATCGAGCCGGCGATATGCCCTCGGCCACATTGTCCGACTCGTTACTGTCGACGGTAAATACGACCGCAGGCATGGTGGCGAGCTTGAGTTCCAGATCTGGTGGTTGGGAATCATATTTCTCAGGCACTTCTGCGTAGTACTTCTTGAAGATCCGATCGCTACCGAGCGTTATCATTGGGAAAGCTCCGACCTTACGCACGTCAGTATTAAGATTCTCCAACAGCTCCAGGTCGCGCACGGCGCCATTGATAAAGACGATCTCACCTTCTTTGACGCCGGCCACTTGATTGACGAGGCGATTGGATAGCCCTGCAAGATCCGTCGGCGCCGCTTTCGTTCCCCTTTCCATCGGCGCCGGCGTGGCTGCCGTCTCAGCGATATTTGTGGGCGGCGCCGCTTGCTGACACGACAGCAAAGCAAGCGACGCTAAGATTGAAACTAACAACAAACAAGACTTCGCGGATAGTAAAAATGATTTGGGAGACATAGTCTGGGCTCCTTTGGGAGGGGTTCTGCCTACTGCCTACTGTCTACTGCCTACTGGGTTCGCCCCGCTTCTACGCCAGCCATTGATAAAAGTCAACAACATGTCGCAGCCGTGCGTGCACCGGGGATTTTAGTCTCGTGACGGATGGACGGAATCCGACCATTTCTGACGCCTCACCGTTATTCACGAGCTCCGCCGGCGCGCTCAGCTACCATTAACTGTGAGCGTCACTCGGATGGCATATGAGCGTTTCAAATGATCTTATGGTGTGATATAGAAGCCTTTGCCGTTCCTCGCGTTTGTCTTTGAACCGACCTCCTGTGCTCGCCATGAAAAAACGCCTCCTTCTTTACCCGCTTATGCTGGGTCTTCTCATCGGTTGCTCGCGGGATGAGAGAGGTCCTCTGGAATCGAACGACTCCAATCAAAATCCTTCCAGCACTTCGAACTTAGAGCCTTCAGGTAGAGCAAATCTAAACAATAATCTAACCGGAGTTGTAATTTCCGTTAAGGATGGAGATACCGTTACGGTCGTCGATGAGAATGATGATTTACACGAAGTCCGACTGAAGGGCATCGATGCTCCTGAACGTAGAAGACGCCAGCCCTTTGGTGAAGAGTCACGTATTCATTTAGCACGGCGAATAGCAGGCAAGACCGTGACTATCGAATGGCAGAAACGCGATCGCAATGGCCGAATCGTTGGTAAGATTTTGTTAGATGGGCATGACAGTTGTCTCGAGCAAATTAAGGCCGGTTTCGCTTGGCATTACAAGGCATTCGAAGGTGAGCAGACTGACTCTGACAGAGAGCTGTATGCACAAGCAGAGAAAGAGGCCCGACAACTGAAGCAAGGACTATGGAAGGATTTGGCGCCAGTTGCGCCGTGGAGTTTTCGGCATCCCGAAATTCAATCAGAGGGGCCGTAGACTTACTTATCTTGGCTCGTTCCGCGTCGAATAGGTACTCCGTGAAGAGATCCGGTTAAAACACCTTGAGACAACGCCATCGATCCATTGACGAGGACGTAACGAACGCCGGCCGGTACGTTATAGGGCTGCTCATACGTCGCCAGATCAAGTATTTGCTTTCGGTCAAAAATTACTAGGTCTGCCGAATATCCTTCTTGAATTTGTCCTCGATCTTCCAATCCAAATGTTTTTGCCGGAAGCGAAGTCATACGACGAATAGCCTCTTCCAGCGTAAACAAGCGTTTTTCGCGGACGTAGTGTCCGAGAATCTTCGGAAATGTTCCAAGACCCCTGGGGTGTGGAAGCCCATTTAACTGTTCTTCACGAACCCCGCTATCTGAACCGAACATCACCTCAGGGGCTTTCATAATCATCTCAATGTCATCCTCGGCCATATCGAAAAAAACCATTTGGGCCCCACCGTGCGCGTAGATGTCAAGGATGGCCTCGGCCTGACGCTGCAGTATGCTATCGCTGTCGATCGGCCTAATGCTACCTGATCCGAATACCGTTTTTGCAAATACTTTAGCGCTCTTTCCGAAATTTACCCTCGCTCGCTTATCGGCAATTTCTGCGATTGATAAGCCGACGATTGACTGATCCGGCTTGTAATAAGCCACTCGCGCAAAAGAGTAGTCCTTCCAACCCAAAGAATCGAGATGAATCAACATCTCGTTCAAAATGCGCTTGCGAGTAGCTGGATCAGTGAGCCGATGTTTGGCAGCATTAAATCCTCCTTCAGAAACCCACGATGGTAAAAGCACTGCTATCCCAGTGCTTGAAGCGGTGTAAGGATACTGATCCAGAGAGATATGAACGCCACGGTCTCTCGCCGAATTGATCAGATCTAACTGATGACGAGAGGATCCCCATTGATTTGGTCCTTGCACCTTGAAGTGAGAAATATGCACCGGCGTGCCCGAGCGCTCACCTATTGAAACAGCCTCGCGTATGGCTGCTTCTTCTTGCACGCCCTCATCACGAATGTGAGAAACGTAGAGACCGTTAAATTCTCCGGCAGCTGTTGCTAGTTCGACGAGCTCGTCAGTGTCGGCAAAAGTACCCGGAATGTAATCGAGACCTGTAGACACTCCCAGCGCTCCGTCACGCATGGCTTGCGTGACAATTGCGTTCATCTCAATGAGTTGCGCCGGACTAGGGGGACGTGAACTCTGATTCATAACTTGTAGTCGAAGCGTGTTGTGTCCGATTAGAGTAGCAACATTAACCTCGGCTCCGTTATAAACGAGAGACCTGAATAACTTCCTTATGTCTAATACCGAACGCCCGCAGTTGCCAGTAATTATTGTTGTAACTCCTTGCCGCACAAAATTCGGTGCAAGAAAAGGCGAAGTATCTGATAAGTTGCGCTCTACATGAGTATGTACATCAATGAATCCGGGTGTAAGGGTTAATCCCGTAGCATCGATTAGATAGCCTGCCTTCGCACGGTCCACGCTACCAATACATGCAATGCGCCCGGTTCTGATACCAACATCTGCCCAAAATGGCATGCCTCCCAAGCCGTCAATAATCTCCGCACCTACTACCGCAGTGTCGAACTCGCCTTGGCAGGTAACTGGCGGCATTCGAGTCTGGATTAAGAAAAAAGTGATGACGATTGCAGAAAGCAAAAGAAAGCTGAGGACGAGTAAGTTTCCTTGTTTGGGGTAATGCATAAGAGTAAGGCGGGACTATTCGTATGATACAGCCATTTTCTGTCTGGCCTTCTCAAGCATTTGTTGAATCTTTTGTAGATTCATGTTTTTCGTTCCCGTGGCATTTGGATTTAGTACAGCTTCAAACTCCGACACGGCGGTGCTGTAGTCCCCTTCCTTGAGAGCAATTTCCCCCAACCAGGCATGAGGACGTGCCCACCTAGGGGCCAGTTCAACCGCCTTCCGGTAGTGACTCTTGGCAGCGGAATCATTCTTTTCGTAATGGAATACAGTTCCGAGGTTGTTATGAGGATAGGCCCAGTTTGGGTCTCTGCGAATTGCCTCAGAATAGTGACTCCGCGCCGCGGCGTAATTCTTTCGTGAAAAATAGATTAGCCCAAGACCGTTAACTGGAAGTGGCCATGTCTTGTCTGTCTCAGAGGCTCGGCTCCAAGCCTCAACTGCTTGATCCTCCATATGCGCCAAATAAGCAACGCGGCCTTCACAATAAATTGTTCGAGACAAGAGAGAGGAATCCCCAGGCTTAAGTTCGGTCGCCCACCGAAGCGATTGTGCAGCCGACTGCCAAGCGGTCGACGTTGGTTCATCGCTACCCGGCACCATTAACTCGCGAATGATTTGAAAGGGAGGATTCGTGAGGAGCGGTAACAACTTTTCGCGATAGTGAGACAGCGTTTCCTCCCTTGCCCCACTATTACGAAGCTGATTATAAAGGTCGTATGCATTGTCAGTTGAAGGGCCAAAAATGTTTCGCGCCGTTATCGCTTTATCCAGTCTTTTCTCTATTGAATTCCCGCTACTGGAGAGACCAGCGATGGTTATAAGAATTCCGAGTAATGCAATAGCCCCCCCGACAGCGAGTATGGGCTTCAGCGAGAGGGTCTTAGATTTCCCCACGGCGAACCCCTCGGTAGGCTGAGTCGCTCCCATTACCTCTCGATTAGAAAAAGAGGCTTGTGGTTCGATTTGTGGTTTAAGTTGAGACCCGCAACTGCGGCAGAATTGGTCGGTGGTTCTATTTACAGTTTGGCACTGGGAGCAGGTGCCAATTGAGGCTTTGGCAAAAACGCGGTCCGTTTTATTTACTACGAGTGAGTTCACCTTCGCTGGGGAACTTTTAACCTTCACCGCATCATGAAGGTTCGCTTCAACGCTTTCAATTTTCTTCTCCTTCGTCGTCGGCTTTTCACAAAAGGGGCAAACATCGCGCGCCGTGATGAACGTCGCGCCTGTTTCCAGGCACTCATGCCGGCGCAGCGTTCCTGACTCCACACCATAACAAGCCGGACAAGCAGGAGTGATACCGCGCTCATCTGTAAACGTATATCGCTTGCGCTTTACGGTGGGGTCGTCCGATTCGATTGACACTAGCTTGCAGTTATTGCACAGATAGTGTCGTGCAATCTGCCGACTGCAGACCGGACACTGCTGGTCTGATTGACCACCGTAATTGATTTGAGAGGGCCAGAAGCGTTGGCAGTCGCAGCAGTATTCCCAGAACTCCTCGTTTGGAAAACGCTGTGCCAGTGAGTGCGGCCCCGCAGGACAGACGATCCGTTCGCCAAGGTCAACTTCAAAATCAGTGTTGTGTGTCGGGCAACGGACTGTGATGACTCGCGCCCCTGTGGTTTCCGGCATGGCAAATCCCTATCGCTATATCAATTGGTCACTGCGGCGCCGACGGCGACTCTGGCGTCGGTTGCGTTGAAGTAGGTTTGGGAATCACAAATATTTTGATACTGCCTCTTATACTGCTTCCGTGCTGATCTTTGACTACTAAGTTAACCTGCACTACCACCAGGTCAACCTGTGGGTTAAGCGTAGCTGTGTTTAGCCACACGTCAGAACCTACGCCTTCGATCACACATCCGTTTGATGCTTCCCACTGGTAAGTAAGGGTGTCATCTCTATGTGTCGCAACCGCCTTCGCCACTAACTTTAACCGCTCTCCCGGATAGACCCAGGACTTCTCGACAGGGGAAAGCGATAAGGTAAACAGATGATTAGTTGATTTTGACGATGGACGAGCTATATTCATTTTGTTTGTGCGATTCGAGACCACCAAGATCGGCATTTTATCTAGAGCGCTGTTACCATGACCGTCGTTCACTGCTAAATAAACTGTAACGAGAACAGGCTTTGCGTAGCTAACTTGGATCTTAGCTGTGTCCAATACTACCTTCACACCTTCGCCGGAAAGGAAGGCATCCTTATTGGGGCAGCTCCATTTATAGGATAGTGGGTCGCCGTCCTTATCCTCAGCTTCAGCTGTCAACATTACTTTCTCGCCCACTGCTGCAACCTGTTTATCTGAAAGTAGGGTTAGCGAGGGCTGTTGGTTTGGCGGAGGCGGTTGCGCGGCAATATCCTTATCGAGTTTTGCGCTTGCGCCATCAGGATCTAATACCCGAAGGTGTACAGAAATTGGTGTCCCTTTTGCGGACGCGCTCGGCTCGGGTAACTGTAACTGCGCGTATTGATTATTCCATTCTATTACAGTGCCCGTGCTACAACTCCATTGATAAGTTAGAGGATCGTCATCTGGATCAAAGGCCATGCCGATTAGGGAAACGTTCCTCCCGGTAACTGGCATGTTAACGATTATGTTCTCCACCCGCGGGGCGTGATTTAAGAATCTACCCCGTATTGGGGGAGTTAGGAGAAGAGCCACGATAGCGAGCAGAGCCGAAAAAAATGTTGCAGTCGCCTTAGCATGTTTTCGAGCAAAGCCGATAAGGTTAATACCAAACTGCCTGGCCCGGTAAGCGGCGGAAGGCGGTATTTGAGCCGCATCTACTGGCTGGCTAGCGAGAAAAGGCATGTCTGAATCATTGGTTTCGATCTGCGACTGCTGAAGGGTGCGCTGTATTGTAAATGCTTGACCATTAGTCTGGACCTGCTCGACACCCGCCGAAATCTGTTGTTGGATCTCGATGCCGCAGAAGGGACACTCGTCCCTCGCGGTGGTGTAGGTTACTTCTACCTTCTTACAGTGATGCTCTCCAATTGCAGCCTGAGAAGACTTCATACAGGCCGGACACTCATGTCGGATAGGCCCCTTAGCGAGACGAACTGAACCTGTGGCAGTAATGCGGTAAGACTTCTCGCCTTTTTCCCTGGACTCAATACTGACAACATTGCACTGATCACAAAGGTAACGCTTGATCGCGTGACGCTTGCAATTGACGCATTGCTCAACATCCAAGTTTCGCTCACGTCGATCGTTGTTAGCTAGTTGGAACGGGTAGAATCGGTCACAGTCGCAACAGTATTCCCAGAAATTAGCGGGAGGGAAGTTCTGCGACATGAGGTGTTCATCCTGCTTGTCTTTGCAATGGATTGGCTCCCCGGAGGAAGCCTGAAAAGCAACGCCATGCTCTGGACAGTAGACCCTAATATTTCGTTCATTCGTCATTAATGCGTTGGAGATTGCAGGCCGTCTTATCGCGCCTGCGTGACGTGAGGTTAGTTGAACGTCGTGCGACTCGAGGTAGGTGCGAGCGGCGAATAAGAAGCACGCAACCAGTCATATGAGAATTTGCATTCTCAGAAGTTCCCGTCTGAGCATCAACAAGGACTAGAGCGCGTCTTAGGCGCCTACCCCGCTTACCTGACCTCAAGTATCCCCTTGTTCTGCAGACGCCAGCCACCGTCCACCTTGTCAACGACGGCTGGCTGTTCCAGCCACACTTCGCCAGCCGCGGGTTTAGTGCAGTCGTAAAATTGTTCATAGTGATTATAAAAGTCTTCTTTGGTCTGGAAACGAGTGATGCGCGGCACGATATAGAATATGCCACCCGGAACTTGTTGGTCCTGTACCAACACAAGTTGACCGCGTCCGTCTGGATCCTTGACCAGTATTCCCTTGAGCGGATCGGGCTTAATAATTGGGTCCTGATCCCCGCGACGAGAGAGCAGAGACGAGGCCGAGGTAGGAAAGAGCTCTACTTCCTTTTCCAACACGGGGACAGGCGGCTCGTAATATGACTGCCTTACCTGCGGAGAATAAGTGGTCGCATACTTGCGCTCCGCAGCTCGTTCCTGCCGTTCGGTTTGCACTGTCTGGTTGAGGAATTTTACGTCGCTCTGCACATTTGCTAGTTGTATTTTGAACTCCCTGAGCCCGGAAAGGGCGGCGGTAACTTCTTGAAACCTATCGTCCTCCTTTTTCGCCAATCCTCTTATTAGTGCGTCGGTCTTAATCCGGCTATCGGTTATCGTGCGCCAAGTCAACCAGAATAGCAGGCCTAGAATAACCACTCCGCCTAAACCCGCTAAGATCACAGGCAGCGCGGATCCAATTGAAGCCGTCCAGATAGTTGACTCAGCTGTCGCAGTGCTGTCTGTCTTTTCAGGGCTAATTGATTCGCGTTGCTTAGCGGCGGCCAACGCGGTGTTGGCCTGCTCTAAGTCCCGGCGTGCTTTTTGATCTTGATCATGTATCTCAACGTATCTTTGCTGTTTGCGCTGCGCCTCCTCGTCCGCTCGTTGGTACTCCTGAATGGCCCTAAAGGTGTTAGGGGCATCACTACGATTCTCAGGATCTTTGTGCTCCCTGACAGTGGCGGCTCGCATAGCGTCGGCTTTGTCCTTCAGTTTATCGGCCGCGGCACTCGCATCATCAGCATCTGCTTTGGCCCTATTAAGGGTGTCGGCCGGAACGAGTCGCGACTTGGCGTCGTCAGCAGCCTTCTGCGCTTCTGCAGCGTTTCCCGCAGACTGTGAAGACGACTCATCTGATAAGAATGAGCAACTGGCCAGCGTAAATAGGAAAATCAGAGATAGGGCAAACGTCGCAAACTTAAGGGGTCTTTTCGCCGCCATTGTTCTCTCCTCACTTGCCCTCGTTCTTATAGTTGCCATTTGTTTCAGCTAGGATGTTAAGAAAGTCGCGGTGAGCGTCGTCAGGGTAGAGAATCGCGGAGAGGAAGTGGTTGATTGGTGCGCGCCCGAGGTCCGTGCCACGCAATGAGGAAAGGTATTCGCACAACTCGCTATTGACATCGCTCCAAGTCTCGCCAGGCAAGTTGTCTTGGCTAGTTCGCCCCACATTCCCCAAAGAAGTGAAGATGGACAGAACTGGATCGTAGGGTCTGTCCAGTTCTTGAGGTTGCTCGAAGTCTACGGATCTTATCTCGTCGATCTCATTGTTGAATTTTCGCCTCAATTCTGAGAAGCCCCAACGGTCGTGCCAGCAAAGAGTCGCCGCCGACAGACCCTCTACTAGGTGCATGTCTCTAATGGTAATGCCGGTGTACGGGTGCGCGCTCTCCTTGGTGTTAAATGATCCCGACTCTGGCTGTAACAGGGCGCCTAGCGCGACGGCGGTTTTGGCTTTGCTCAAATCTTCTTCGTTCAGCAAGTCGACGCTAGCGATCTTGAGGTCGTTGAGGTACGGTCGCTGTTCTTCGGGCAAATTCGTGATGACCCGATTCTTCAACAGCGTTAGGATAGTTTCGGCTTCTTCCTGGAGCGGGACGTGGCTACGTGCCAACTCGGCGAACATCATCATTCCCCAAGCGTTGCCACCCATTATGAGCTTGATCCCCTGCTTGGGCGTGAGCTTATTGTCAACGGCTGCAGCGCTGGCCTGAACCAGCGCGTAAGCGAGTATGTGGCGGAAGAACAAGCGCGTACGGTACCGCTGGTAAGAGGTCTTACCCATCCTGTTCTGTAAGACACTGCCTTCCGCCTTCTTGAACTCGTCAGGTTCGAGGCGGTTGATAAGCAGCGAGTAATAGGTGCCAAGATCAAGCTGGTGGGCCTTGATGTACAATTCGCTGTCCGACGTACCATGTAAGACGCGAGCCAGATGACGTCGGAATTCGGTCGCGCCCGCCAAGTCCTCGTCAAAGTTACGTCGGGCAAACCGAAAGAAAGTATTGCCAGCAACCTTAATGCTGTCCAGGACGAGGAAGTTGCTGCCATTGCGGATAGCCACATCGGCAGTGCCGCCGCCGACATCAATGAACACTTCCAGCGTGGCTGGATTGGCCGACGAGCGGTTCGCGCGCGCAATGGCGGTGCTCTCATCGATGTCCATTGTGTATTTGACTTTTTTGGGGTCAGGATCGACGCCGTAACAGAGTTGGCGAATCTTCCCGATAACTTTCCTCGATTCCGCGTGGAAGCCCTCCCGTTCTTGATCGGAAAAGGCCAGGGGGAAGGTGAAGACATATCGATCGATCTCTGCCCCTTGCTGCCCGCGAAAGAACAATTCAGCGTGCGCGTAGAGCAGCGTAATCCCAAGGAAGAGTGGGCGCCAAGGTGCCAACACGTCTAGATCCCATTTCATGTTCGAGTGCGTCTCCCACAGGCGTCCATACTGCCCAACCACGAGGTTTTCTTCCATTTGCTTATGCAAACCTGGAACATCCACCTTGAACAGATGCTCGCTCCTAATGTCGTCCACCCTTAGCTCTTCGAGTTGCGGAGCGCTCCGGCGAGAGAGAATGATGGTGGGGAAAAACCCCTTCTTGCCTCCCCACGTGAATGGCACGAAGCCCGGGCTTTCAAGTTCAGGCGCGGGACCCCAGAGCATCTCCGGGCTGAGACTGAACTTCATTACTTCGGACACCAAGCCCTCGGCTCTCTTGTAAGCAATGCAGGTATTGCTCGTACCGAAATCTACCGCTAATGTCGCCTTTTGATCCGAGCTCACGTTCTGCCGGTCGAAGTCTGAGAGGAAAAAAACGCCTCGCTCATGATCCTTATTGTCGGTGAAGAGGAGAGCACGTGGGCGGTTTGGCCGGCCGATGTGCGGCAGGATGCTGACGTACACTTCCTCTTCGAGCGGTACGTTGTTGCCTTGCGCACCGCTCTCATCTACCAAGTGCCAACGTCCGCTCTTTTCTTTTCCACCTTTTCCATAAGCAATGTAGAAGCACCACTTCTCCGAGACTTTTGGTGGCCATATAGCAAGCGAGGTGTTTGGCATTTCTGACTGGACCATCGGCGTGGTCTGCCAGCGCACCTCGTAGCCATTGAGGTGGAAGGTCCAGGCAACGCGCGCGCGTTGCAGGTCCGGCGTAGTGGTGACGAACTGGATGTTCTGGAACAAGCTTGGAAAATGAGCGAGCATCTCGCGCCTAATCGGCGCAAGGCACAAGGCCAACTCATCCTGTTTCAGGATGGGATCGCGCAGATCAACCCGGTGGACGGATCGCAGCTTACTCGTGTACACGTCATTGGCTCGACCGACTTTACACCAGTAGGGCGCGTCGGTCAGAAACAAGTCTTTGAGAGGGATGATCTGATCTTTCCCCTCTACCAGTGGGCAGGCGATATTCTTGCCTCTCACTTGCACAGTGATGACCTGATCGTCTTTCTGCCCGCGGTAGTGTAGCGGCGTGGAGTCGGCAACAACCGCTGTCTTCATCCACTCGGTGCGGGCTTCGTCAGGCAAGCCTGCCACCAAGTAGTAGTTCTTCCCACCTTGGGCGTTACCGAGCGCAAGCGGGTAGTGCGCGAGCAATTCTTCCGGGCCGGGGGGCTTGTTATAGGGCGTCTCCCACTTGCTCGGATCCGGGTCTAGGTCGTCCAGTCCTGATATATCAACCCGATCAGGAAAGTTTTTGCGGATGAAGATCGCGATCCGCTCTTTAAAAGTCTTGCCTGGCAGCCGTCGCGCTAGGAGTTCTAAATGGACCTGAAAGCCATGCGTTTTGCGATCGACGTTGCCCAGAAGACTTCTACGGCCCAACTCCCAGGAGAGCTTTGAGCCGGCAAGGAACTGTTGCAGAGTCTCGTCCCTTTTCCAGCCAGTACGCCCACGGCTGGGAAAGAAGATAACCTCGGGATAATACGCGCCGACAACTGTTCCTTCGTTGGTTTCTAGTAGAAACACAGCCGAGAGATCCCCTGCACGCGCGCTCGGATAAGTGCCGCTCAACGCTAACCAGAGGTCTTTATCGTATTCTTTCTCCAGCTGTTCGCGTTTGTACTCAACTAGGCGGATACGGCCGAAGTAATGGAGAAGGAAGAGCGACACCCATTCTTCCGTCGCTGCTATGGTAGTTTCGTCCTCTACTACTATCGCGCCTTCGTCGGTCTGCTTTTCGGAGGCAAGGGCTTTGCGGAAGGCGTACGCACTGGCCCACGCCGTGGGGAAGGTTTCAAAGAAGCGAGCATTGTAGCTCGGAGCGTCGATGTAATCGGTCTTAACGGGCCGAAAGTCCCGCCTTTCCGGATTGCCGGCGTCGCCACCCAGAACGCCTACGTTGAGAAATTCTTTGCGTTTGTCGCTGACCATGGCTGTTATATCTCCTGTCTGCTCGCCCCGCGGGGCCGACATCCTTGTCTGTTGCTTCCATAACTTATGTGACTTGGTTTGCGTCCTGCGCGCGCGTAAAAATCTGTGACCAGATCTGACGCAGATATTCTCCGCGACTAAACTGCACACCTGTGGGAAACCATTTGCCGAAGTCCAAAGCCGTCAGCTTGGCGGCGGAGCGGCCGAGCATGAGTGTGCCCCGTGGCTCACCGTTCAAGCGTTTAGCAATCTTTTCGTTAGTCTCTTTGACCGTGTTAGCGTCGCCCGACAGGTAATTGAACACCTGTGCCGCATCAGAGCTGTCCCATCCCACAGTCTGCTTGGGATCGAGCACCGCCATCATTGCGCCGCTCAGCAAATCCAGCGCGCGAGAGTAGTGTGTTTGGTCGTCCTTTTGCTTGGTAGAGTTGTTCTTGTAAACTTGACGCAAACCTTCAATGCTTGAGGGCCAACTCCCAGCCGACACCTCCCACGGAATCTGGTGCAACAACAGATGGTGCAACACCGACGTTGCCAGCAAAACTTTTTCGAGGTCGATCTCGTCTCCTCCGTCGGCCAAGTTGAGTTTGTACTTGGGCAAGTTGTAAAGGCGCATCTTTTGAGAGTTGAGGTCGCTGGTAGATGCCCCAACTACATAAGACTGCTGATCACCCGTGTTCGCGCCGGTAAAGAAGTTGAGGGCAGCCAGTGCCGCGACAGCCTCGGCGGAGTTGAGCGGGTTGCGCTGACTGTTGCCGCCATTACTCCATACTTTCAACTTGTCCGGCTCCGGCTTGCCGACGAGATACAGCTCGTCGAAATAGTCTGCACTGTAGTCCTTGTAGTACGCGAGACCCTGGCGCGCGCGCGCTTCCATGTCGTCAGGATCAGCATAGAACCCGAGCAGGATCTGTTTGACCAATTCCCGCTTTTTTTCCGGTGTAAGGTCAGCAAAGGCGGGATCATCGCTGTGGCTCTTAACTAGCTTATCGATCAAGCGGTCGTCAGCTTCCTCACCTTCGGGAAGAGCGCTGAAGGGCGGTTGCGGCGGCACGCAGTAGGGCGCCAACAAACTACCGCCCACACGCCAGCCCCACGCGGGATTTGCTTTTTTTCGCGCGCTGAGAAACTTGCCTATCACGGGCACGCCACACGCACCGGTGCCGCCGTGCAGGCTGCCGCAAATAAAGAAGTTCACTTGATTGTTGTTGAAGGCCGTAAGACCCGCCTCTTTTCCGCCGGGTGAAGTTTCATCGCGGAGTGATGCGGCGAATATCGCCATGATCGCCGCTCCAATGAACGGTTTTTGGTAAAAGCCGCGATCTACCTCAACTTCAAGATCCTTTTGTGCATAGAAAGGAGTAAGCAGGGGTGCCGAGCGCTTTAATGCACCGTACTGGGAATCGAGCACACCAGCGAGCGTTTTGATCTCATTGTCGTTGTCGGCGGCCCTAGGCAATTGCAGCGGATCGAGGTTACGTATGCGGGTATCAAGTTCGAGGGCCCAACTACTACTGGCAAGCGTGCCCACCGGGCTAACATCGCTCAGATGCTTCTGTAAGTCCTCGTAGTGGCGAATGGCAGTTTGAAGCGCAACGGCCGCGCCCGCGCTCCGATCTGGGTCGATGCGCCAGATTTGCAGCGTGTCTCCCGCGCTCGTGAAGGTACCGTTTTGCTTCCGCGTTGGGCAGCCTATGGCGAGTAAGCGTACGAGTGCTTCTGCCACTTTCGCACCGCTGCCGCCGACAGCTATAAAGACATGTTTCATTTGCGGAACCTCCCTAAATTAATTCGCGACGCCACGGACTCACCAAGTGTCCAACAATCATTAAAAGCACGTATAACAGCCAAGCGAACAAGACGCCTTTCAGCAGTCCTGAAACGCGCATAACATTGAAGAAATTGGATGAGGTGTACCAAGCGGCAAGAATACAAAGAAAAACCGGTAACAGCCCAAATACGATCAAAAGGACCGTCCGCCCGCGGCTCCACGTTTGCTCCACGATGTTGCGAGCCGCCTTCTTGCGCAGTAGCTTGTAGAGCAACATAAGACCCGCGCATAACGCTGCGATGACTACGGCGGTAATTACCCAACTCTCGGCCGTATCTTCCCAGCCCTTAATACGGTTCTCGGTAAACCAGCGCAGAAAATCATTAGCAAAGAAAATATTGAGGAGCATCGTTCACTCTCCGTGGCTGGGCTCAAAGAATTACTGCGGGCCGATGCGCAGATAGACAGTCGCTACCTTTTGCTGCTCTAACACCGGATTGCGCCAGAGGCTAATGAGGACCGTCTCAAGGTTGAGAGTGCGGTCGGCGTATTCAGTCGATCTATCCAGGTCGGTTGACCACTGCTTAATCCATGGCAGTGGATCCTGCTCCATTCTGAGGTCGAGCTTGGCTTGCAAGCGATAGACGCCCCAACTGGGCGCAGCCGTTGAACGCGGCCAGCCGACCATCAACTGGACGGGCACGCGGCCTTGCGCGTCGAGCTGTGTGCTGCCCCCCGTCGCCACCTTCAGGGTCGGATAGCGGCGCGCTCCGCCTGATTGGGCTGCGCTTTCCCTTGGATATATTGTCTCAACCTCCCACCGCAAGAGCTTTACCAATTCCTTTGGAGGGGCACTGTCCTGTACCTGTTTCGACCATGGCACGTTGACCACAACGGTGAACGGCGCGGGAGATCCCTCGTCTGTGTCGCGATTGACTTCGAGCGTGAACCGAGCCGGATTGTCTTCCTGCTCACCGCTCAATTCGACCGAATCCTCCGACTCTTTAGGAATGCTTAATTCGGCCCTCGCCGCTTCGATCGCGTAAGGTGAGGTGAGTGCAAGTACTCGCATCGATTCCTCCTGAGTAACCGGGCGGACACGCTCTCGCAACACGTCCACGAATTCATCGAGCGCAGCCGGATCAGGTGAAAAGATATAGAGGTAGAACGGCCGGTAGCGTCTCCAGTTTCCTTCCGGCGTGTCGTAAACGAACGAGCCCCCACTCGTCTCCGAATAGACCTTGCCGTGGAACTGACTGCGTAAGCCAATCACATACCCGCCCCAGCCTTCTTTGATGAGTTTAATAATCTTCTCGCGTACACAAGTGGCGTCCGAGCCTTTCAGGCATGCGAGTTTTGTGTTCTGTCCCTTCGTTGACTGGACACCATCGGTAATAAGGATGTGGAACCGTGCCGGGGGCGACGCGGGTGGCTGTGGTGTTCCGGCGGGCGTGCTGTCGGTGCGGGTTGCTTCTGGGGGCGAGGCTCGCAAGGCTGGCTTCTCAAGTTGAGGGTTGAAGGAATTGATCGCGCCGGCCAAGTCAGTCTCACCCCCGTTATAAATGGCGGGATTTATAGAAGCCTTTTGCAACGCCAGCGCACCGTCGGGGTCCGCGCTGCCAACGACCGCGGCAACATAACGCACGGACACGCGCACTGGTTGTTTGAACGAGGTGGCTATATCGCGTACCGCTCGTAACGTACGTCCGAAGACATTCTGACCGTCTTTGGTGGCGTAGCCCGCCATGCTCCCGCTGGTGTCCAGATAGACAATCAAGTCGTCGGTAATCTCCGCGGATGGCGCTGGTGACGTCGGTGTACTCGTAACAACGATCTCTTCCCAGTCAGGCGGATCTTCACGACTGCAACTACTTGTGCAGCTACTTGCGAAAGCCACCAATAAAAGAATCATTGCCCTTAACCACGAAGGTCCGAGGGCCCCGTTTTTTGCTAGCTGTTCTTTCAAGTTTCTATTCACCTATTGGATCCTGGGAACCAACTAAAGACTTAGCCCCGGGCGGTACGCGGTCGTGATCAGCTCCGGAATCGAAAAGCTACTTAGCCATTTAATGCCTATGTGCGCCCTTTGCCTTTACAGACTGTGCAGTTGCCCGACCCTCCACATTTTGAACAGACGGACTTAGTGAACATTCCTTCCTTTCCCCCTTTTCCATTACACTTCGAGCACTTGCCAGTTCCGGAGCACCCTTTACATTCAGACATTACGGCACACTCCTTTCTAGACTTGATAATGGTTCCAATGAAAGTTAAGTGAAGCGGCGGCGCTTACCATTAAGCCTGGGAGTGGAAAAACGCCGTCGTCAGGAAACAGCAGGTCCTTGGGCGATGCTTACTTCAAAATATAAATACGACTGATTGATGCCCGCGGCAGGTCGGCGCTTTACTTATGGATACTTAAAGGATGTGCGTGAGCCTTGAGGGCTTTTTAAACGCCTACGAGAAACCGCGAGGGCGTGCTTATACCCCAAAAGCCCGATCCTTTGCAACAAATATTCAACACCAATATTCAACGCGTGAGAGTTGTTCTTAGATCTGCGGAGACTTTGGACTTTGGGAACACAGAAATGAACTTAAGAAATAGCGTGTTCAAGGCGTTTACGCTTTACCGCGCCTTTAGATTTGTTTCGTACCATGACTGGTAGCAAAGGCGTGGAACGGCAAGCATCCTATTGTTTCAAACCACTGGCCCAGTTCAGAACAAGTGTGATGGGCTGGGTGTTGCCCTCTTCCACCAGGTTGATGACGAAGAAGCGCTGACCGTCCGGCGAGGGAACATAACTGTTGCGGTCGTCGGTGAGGCTGGTGGTGGGAATACGCGTGGCGAATAACGCCACCGGGGCGCCGGCCTCGAACGAGGCGCTCGGAGTCACTGGCACTGCCATTAATTTTTTGTCCGGAGCTAGATAGAAGAGTTCCCTACCGTCGCTTCGCCACTGCGGCTGATCGCCACCCGCCGTTGAAACCTGCCACTTGCCACCTGAAACAGGGAAGCTCTGCACATACACTTCAGCGCGGCGTAAGGGGCCATTATTTCACTTCGCTGATCAAGACCGCATCGCGCGTGTGGCTGCCGCGGGCGAGCGCAAGCTGGCGCCCGTCGCGAGAGTAGGCAAAATTATGAATCAGGTCGGATTTGAAGTCAGTGATTTGCTTCGGTGTGCTGCCGTCAAGCGGTTGGCTCCAAAGATTCGACGCGCCTCCGAGCGTATTTATGTAGACAATCGCGCGTCCATCGGGTGACCAGTGAAAACCACGGTAGAAGAGACTTTCATAAAGACTGGATTGGCTCGTGACCGGCAAGTCGAAACTACGAACCGCTGCGCCACTGGCGAATTCGATTAAGGCGATCTTCGGGCGGTTCGTTTGTTCGTCATCAAAAAAGTAGGCCAGCAGTTTCCCATCCGGCGACACCTGAGGATAACGCAGATTACCTTTGGCCACGACTTCCGTTTCAGTGCCCCCTTCAAGCGAAAGTTTTCTAATCCCACCGGTGAAGGGGTTATAGAGCAACCACCGTCCGTCAGGCGAAATTGAATGAGTGGCAACGCCACCAACTCCTTTGGTCAACTGCTGCGGTTCGCCACCATCGATGCTCATGCGCCAAATGTGTGGTGGCCCGGCGCGATTAGAATTGAAGATGATGAAGCGACCGTCAGGGGAAACTTCGGGTGCAAAATCATCTGCGCTATTGTCTGTCAAAGCTCTTGGATTGCTCCCGTCGGCGCTCACAATCCAGATGCTCGCTTTGGTGTTGGCATTTGAGTCGTACACAAGTCTTCCGTCTGGAGTCCAGGTCAGGTTGTAGTGTCCCTCCTGAACATTCTTTCTTGCTGTGACCGCGCTGGCGCGGTTTGCCTCACCGGCAGGAGCTATCCAAATATTTGACCCGGGATCGCCTTGCACTGAAACGAGTGCGCCCGAGTCGGCGGTGAGGGTCAAACTGTAAAAGCCATACGACGAGAGATCGTTTGTGATGCGACGCACCTCGCTTTGCGGGTATGACTGTTGCCAGATTTGCAAAGCTCCAAGTGCCCCCTCCCGCGCGGTAAAAACCAGCCCACTGCCATCGCTGAACCAGGCCACACGACCCACATAAACCCAACGTCGCGAGGTAATCAGCTTTAACTTGCCGTCGGCTATCGAGACGACGGCCGGACTCATCCCATCGCTACCATAACCAATGGCGAGCATCGTGCCGTCAGGTGACCACGCGGGACCCGCGCCACTCAACCAGTCGGGCTCATTCACGGTAATCAAATGCCGTTCGTTGGCGCCATCAGCGTCTACCAGCAACAGCTCGTCTTCTGTGCCCCTTAAATGAAAACGTCCGAATGCGATCTGCTTGCCGTCGGGAGAGAGCGAAATGGGTTGCGATACATTGGTCAGAATCTTTTTCGACGTCCCGCCTAACACCGGCACTTGATAGAGCGCACCGCGTGGATTCTGCTCGTCCACCCGTGTGTAATACACGTAGCTTCCGTCCTTAGAGAACGTGCTCGCGTTCAGCACCAATACCTCTGCCGGTGGAACGATCGTCACGCGGCTGCCTGTAGCCAAATGTTTAGTCCATAGACTTCGCCGGCCGCTTTCGTCGAGCGAGTAAGCGATGTACTTCCCATCGGGCGAGACGGTAACACTCTCTACGTCGCCTTCTGCGGTCAGGCGCGTCAGCTTCACATTCTGGAAACGCTCCAAACCGCGACCTTGAAATGCGTAGCGGTAAAAGGCATACGCGGTGCCGATTCCGGCAATCAATAACAACAACAGCAAGGCGGCGATCTTATGTCGTTTGATTTCATTGACGACGTATTCAGCGCTCGAGGCGCGCGTCGAAAGAGACTCGGGCGGTGTGTTGGTTGTTGCGCTTTGGTGGATTGACTTGCCAGCTTCGCTTTTAGTCGGTGGCGGCACGGTGGTATCGATGTCGGACATGCCAGCCATCTCTCGCCGCACTTCCTTTAATTCAATGGCCACGTCCTTGATTGTCTGGTAACGCTCATCGGGGTCTTTCGCTAAACAACGGCGCACAATTCGTTGCAAATCGGCGGGTGCCGTGGGGTTGTAATTGCTAATTGGCGCGACGGGCTCACGGATGATCTTGTTAAGCGTATCAATCGTGTCGGTGCCGGCAAATGCTTTGTTCCTGGTGATTGCTTCAAAAAGAATGCAGCCAAAAGAAAAGATGTCAGAACGATGATCAATTTCTTTGGTCTTGCCCTGCGCTTGTTCGGGCGACATATAACCAACGGTGCCAAGGATCATTCCCGGCTTCGAATGCTGCGGCAAGATGGCAGTGGCTACACTTTTTGCTCCTTCGCTGGCCGTCGCGGGCGATTGCTGCGGCTCGATCAGTTTTGCGAGACCAAAATCCAGAATCTTTGCATAACCATCCTGAGTGACCATGACGTTGTCGGGCTTCAAGTCCCGATGCACAATTCCCGACGCATGCGCTTTCGCCAGTCCTTCAGCAACGTGCTGCAAGACCCTTAGTAGTTTTTTCAGCTCCACCCGTTCCTGATGAATCTTCTCGCGCAAAGTGACACCGTTTACAAACTCCATAGTGATGAAGTGGGTACCCGCGTGTTCGCCGATTTCGAAAATTTGCGCGATGTTGGGATGGCTGAGTGCTGCGGCAGATTTTGCTTCGCGAACAAAACGTTCCATCCGATCTCGTTGCGAAGCCACCTCTGCGGGCAGAATTTTCAACGCAACCTTGCGCTCGAGTTTCGCGTCTTCCGCCAGGTACACCTCGCCCATGCCACCCACGCCGAGCTGTGCGCGAATTTCATACCGACCTAGCTTTGTTCCGGGTGACAGGAGGGAGCTCATTTAAGGAAACCAGATTCGGCGGTTAAAGTCTCTTGATTTCTTGTAACCTGGATTCTATATGAGTTCGTGGAAGTGGGCGATGCCGGGATAGGGAGACGCGGGTATGCGGGGACGGGGAGACGCGGGGATCGGAAGACGCGGAAACGCGGAGATGCGGAGATAAGCGGAGCGCTTGGTGGCTTCGCCGCCCTCCGTGCGGTAGGGCTTGCCTTACCGGCGTTAGCCTCTTTGAATTTCAGCGCGAGGCTAAGCCTCGCGTAACGTGCTGAATGACTCTGTCGCCCGCTTCGCGGGCTCAGTAATCTCTGCAACCTCCCTGGGGTTCCGCTTCGCTCCACCCCAGGCTACCTGCTTCCGCCCGCGTTCGCGGGCTCATCGAATACTGATCCCAAACAATCTTTACCTGTCTCCCTTGCTCATGTTTTTCCTTTTCTCGAGGGACTGTCCAGGGTTGCGATAGTGTGCAGCGGAAAATAGATCTGCGGGCCTTCAGGGACATGAGGGGCACTAAATATATCGAGCTTCAAGAATAAGCTGGAAGCGAGCGTGTCATAAGAGAAAAGCTATAGTCCGAAACTACAGAGGAGCCGTTGACTTTTCACTCCCGCCCGATATAAAAGCAACCGCACAAACATCTCTTCGGAAAGATTACTTTCGGCGCACGCCCAGACCCGAGCCCCAGCACCGAAAGCGAACGACAGTTCTCCTGAAGATTTACCGCGTCCGCTTGTGCGGCGAGTGGGCTTCATCTTGTCCTGCCGAAAGGAGTATTCACATGAACAAATTTCCTGGTTCACTTACCTACGTTAGATTGTCGCTACTGCTTGCGGTGACCTTCTTGCTAAGCGTCATACAAGTCCACGCCCAGTGCCCGCCAGACGTTGTGACTTCCGGTCTCCAGTTCCCAATCGGACTGGCCCAGACCAATAAAGGGGATCTGCTCGTCGCCGAGGGAGGCACAACTACGCCGAACACGGGGCGCATCTCCATCGTCGATCAAAGTGGGCACCGCCGAACCCTTTTGGCCGGCCTACCCTCAGGGATCAACGATGTCCTTGAACCCTCAGGCCCGGCCGGTCTCTTCATGCGCGGGCGCACGCTCTACGTCGCCATTGGAGTGGGCGACATTGGACTCCCGGGTCCGTTCCCCGGGACGGCGTTTGCTAACCCTAACCCGTCCTCGCCGCTTTTTAGCTCCGTTCTTGCGATCCACTTCAGTGCTAGCGTCGAGAAGAAAACATCGCAGGGCTTCACGCTCACGCCCGCCGATCATCAGGTGCTCGCGAGCGGCCAGAAGGTTACGCTGTCGAGCGGCAAGGAGAAGCTGACCATTGAGCTGGTCGTCAATATTCTCCCGGACTTCATACTCAACCCGCTCCCGACCGTCCCCGCCAACGTCCGATTCTCGAACCCATTCGATCTAGTTGCCGTTGGCGATCAGCTTTATGTTACGGACGGAGCCCGCAATCTGGTCTGGCGGGTCGATATCCCTACGGGCGCGTTTTCTGCCCTCGCGGAGTTTCCGCCGATCCCGAACCCGCTCTTCGGAACTATCGGCGGGCCAGTCGTTGAGGCCGTGCCGACCGGCATTGCGTACTCCGACGGCCAACTCCTGGTGACACTCTTCCGCGGTTTTCCCTTCCCGCCGGCCACGTCGGTCGTGCAGCAGATCGATCCTCTAACTGGCAGCTACGTTCCACTCATCATCGGGCTCAAGACGGCTATCGACGTGCTCCCGATCCGCGGGGGCGGAGACACCGACTATCTCGTGCTCCAGCACACCTCAGGGGTTGGGCCGCCTTTCGTGCCACCTTTCTCAAGACCGGGGCTGCTGCTGCGCTTTGACGAGCCGGGCGCCGGGCCGGTGATCATAGCCGACTGTCTGACACGCCCAACGTCGATGGTGCTCGACGAGAAGAACGACACGCTCTACATAACCGAATATGCTGGGCGAGTAGTCGCAATCCCCTTCGATTGAAGCGCACTATCATCGATAGGCTCTTGCCTTCAGTAAAGAAGCGCCGTGAGTTAGACCTCACGGCGCTTTGCGCTACATCAGCTAAAATCCGTTAACGCAGGAGCGGGGAGGGAAATGGAGGGGATGGGAGACAGGCGGGAATGATGAATGCGGAATGATTAAAGAATACTGAATAGGGCCTTGGTCTTAGTTTTTAGCGTCGGTCTCAGTCGCGGCGGCCGCCGGTGAAGCGCAAGAGAAAGAAAAACAGGTTGATGAAATCCAGGTAGAGTGAGAGCGCACCGACGACGGCGTACGCACCGACGCGGCCGTCAGGCAGGGAGACGGCCATCTGCTTCAGGCGTTGCGCGTCCCACGCCGTGAGTCCGGTGAACACCAACACACCAACGACCGAGATCACGAATTGCAACGCGCCGCTCTGCCAAAACATTCCGACGATCGAAGCCAGGATTAATCCAATCAGACCCATGAAGAGAAACTGGCCCATGCCGGCGAGACTTCGCTTCGTAACTGTGCCGAAGACTGCCATGGCGCCGAACATGCTCGCGGTAATAATGAACGTCGAAGCGATGGACGCGCCCGTGTAAAGCAGGAGGATCACGGATGAGGTCACACCTGTAAGTCCTGAGTACAAGATGAAGAGCGCGGCGGCGGTTGTCGGCGCTATCTTGTCCACTCGTGCCGAGAGGTAAAAAACGAGGCCGAGTTGGGCGATGAGCAGAGCCCAAAAGACCAACCGATTAAAAAAGATAGTTTCGACTAGCGCAGGCGAAGATGCGATTGCAAACGCAGTCACTGCGGTCACCAGCAACCCGAAAAACATCCAGCCATAGACCTTGCTGAGAAAAGCGCCGACACGTTCGTCGCGTACGTCCGCCAATTGCGGCGAAGCAATCGGTGATTGATTCCAGGATGGTTGATTCCAGCTCATGGCAGTTAGATGTCAGATTTCAGATGTTAGATGTCAGTAGTCAGTTGTCAGTAGTTATAGTAGTCAGTAGTCAGTAGTCAGTAGTCAGTAGTCAGTAGTCAGTAGTCAGTAGTCAGTAGTCAGTAGTCAGTAGTTAGTAGTCTAGTCAGTAGAATGGAGTCTAGTTGAGTATCGGTCAAGTCACCGAGAACTGGTGACGCGGGGATGGGGAGAGGGGGAGACGCGCGGACGCGAGATGGGGAGACGCGCGAATGGGGGACACGGGGCGCAGACGGGAGACGCGGAGACGGGAGACGCGGAGATCCTGTCGCCGTTTCTCCCAATCCCCGCGTCTCCGCTTCTCCGCTTCCCCGCGTCTCCGCGTCGCAATGGACGTTCGTACTTAACGGATCGGTTGGCCACCAGAGACGTAGACCGCGATGGTGTCGTGATGCACGGCCATGTGCTCGCGTAGATCGAGTCCCGCGTCCTGCCGCGCTGGGCCTGATGCCGGTTGCGGCGGCGGTGCGTCTATAGCGTTCCAGGAGTCGTAGCCCGTCACTGTAAGGAAGTTCCAGGGAGCGCCCTCAACGTGAGCAAAGAGCACACTGCGGCCTGGAGTGTCCTGCTCGTTGCGATCCAGTATCTGCCTAAGTTGCGCGCGATGTCCGGCCAGAGACCTATAGTCACTCACAACATAAACAGGCTTAGCGTCCTTGGCCGGGACAAGTGCTTTCTGTACAACGGACCAGGCTGGACCAGTGACGAAGGTATCGCCGTGCCAGTCCGAGAGGGGCTGCAACCGTGTATTGAAATCCTGGATAGCCTGAGAAGGAGCCCCAGCAGTCAGCGTGATCTGTTTACCGAGGGGCGTGATTACGATTAAATCCCACTCGCCTCCTTCGCGGTGACGCATAATGATCGGGGTCACTTGGGGCTCGTTTGCTTCAGGAGCAGGACCCTTCTGATACGCATCTATGAGCTGCGTCAGTTTTCCCGGCGCAGCCTTCGAGAAGTGGATGTGATAAAGCTCGAGCGCCGGCGCTTGCGCCGCCGGTTGCTGCGCCGGCTGTTGTGCAAGAGATATTGCAGCGGTCAACAGCAGTGCGGCGACAATGAAAACACCTTTACTTAAATGTGACTTGTTCAATTTTTAGTCTCCTTGGGGATTGGAAGTGGAATTTGCACGCCAGAATCGACGCGATAGGAATTGCTTTAGGCAGGCGCACGGTATCTCACGGCGGGCAAGTCGTCAAATGAAATGATGAATGAGGAACAGAGACGGGGCGACGCGGGGATGGGGAGATACGGAGATGGGGAGACGTGGCGATTGAATTCACTCAAGCTTCCGGTCCAAGACAAACCCGCGAATCGCGTTCTCTAATTCCATTTGTAAACGCGTGCGGTCGTCGATCACAGATCTGCGCTCCTGCTCTATCTGCTCCAGACGCGTTTCCTGATCGTTGGCCTTCGCGACGTAACGGGCGATCAGCTGTTTCGCTTCCGCAGTCGAAGTTAAGGCTTTGATGTTTTCGCGCAGCCGCAACTGGTCTGCGGCAATCTCGGTTGCTTCTTTGTTGATCTGCTGCAGTCGAGCCTCGGCGGCGGTTACTCGATCCTTTAGTTCGATTATCTTCTCGAGAGCGATACGCGTAGGTTCGTCGATGTACTTCTGAGCGATAAACAGTTCGAGTTCTTTGCGGCCAAAGTTCGTGAGAGCGTACGACTCGGTATAAGCTTTCCGTTCCTTCACCGGATACACCAGCTTCTGGTGCGCCTCGAGTCTTACCCGAAAGCGGTAATGCTTTGTGGTCTTAACTTCCGGCTTCGCAGTTTCATCTGAAAGTTCCCAGTCCTCATCAAACGGATGTTCAAGATAAACAACGCGCGATCGATCGGTTTGATTGATAAGCGTGTATTGCTGCTCTCGCGTCGTGTAACGGTGTGCGTTGATAACTCCACGCACAGCCGAAATCATGTAGGTAGGTTCACCCGATAGCAACGTTTCAACACTAATGAGCGTTCCCAGATCGAGTGCAAAGGAGACGAGCCGCTCCTCATTTGGCTTGAGCCGCTCGAGCAGTGCTTCGCCCGCGTACGCATCGCCATCGAGCACGGTTAGGGAACCATCCTCAAGCGTAAGTTGCGAAGTGTTCTTCAGGAGCAGGCCACTTCGCGGTCGAAGAGGCGCGTGCTCTTCGGTGTCGCCACTGTTGCGGTAGATGGAGACGCGCTCGCCTAACATTTTTGTTTGCAAGATGGGAATCAGGGCGGAACGATCGCGCCGAACTGTGACGGGCTGATCGATTCGATACTCAAATAGATCTCCAATCTCGCTGGCAGTGGTTTCTGCTTCAACTCCGGATTGGCGTTGCGCGATCAGAGTATTCAAAGAAGGCCGAGACCCTACGCCGCCTCCCACGGAAGCATCGACCGCGAAGGTGTTCGAACTGCCATCCGTCACCGTCACCGTTTCCGACACGCCCGCGACGTTGAGTGCTAGATTTAATTTCGAATTCGACCCAGGCACAACATCGATATTGGTGACGTGGTAGTTTTGAAATCCAGCGCTTGAGACGGTGAGTGTGTAGCGACCGGTCAGAAGATTTGATACTTCATAGCGTCCCTCGTCGTCACTCGACACTTCAACACTCTGGTTTGTAATCGAATTGGTGACAACTACTCTGGCGTTGATGACCACGGCGCCGCTGGGATCAGTAATTCTGCCGTTAAGGGACCCGACGGCGCTACTTCTGCTGTCATTGCCCGGCTCGTAGGTCTGCGGTTTCAGATTTAGATCCAGTCGAAGGGGAACCACAGGGCGGTAACGATAGACCGGATTCTGAATCGGCTGGATAAAAGAAATCGGAGTGCCCGACACAAGTGACAGCTCAATGCCGTTCCAATCCTCTTCGCTGATGTTGTCGACGATCGCCCACCCCTGGAAGAATGGCTGGCCGCTCTCATCGAGTACGAGCCGGTAAGTTGTTTTCCAGATCGGCGCAGCAATTGTGTAGCTCACAATCATTTCGCGTTCGCCGGTACCGATAGACGTTACGACGATAGTCTTCGCGTCTCGCCGCCGAGCCGAAGCAGCAGCATGCGCGAACTCGCTCAAGTCTCGCCGCGTGCCTTCATCCGCAAGCTGGATTCCCCGCACCTCTTCGAGATCAAAGCCAGTGAGCTGGCCACTGTCGGAAGCAATTACGAGTCGATGTGAAGTGACCGCCGGGTGGTTAGAGTCGGCTTGAGATTGGCGCGTCTCGACTGTGATGATTGAGCCGGTGACCGTGCGATTGTTGGTAGTGACGATAACTCGCGCGCCTTGCAGTTGGCTCAGGACACCCGCGAGCCCACCGTTGCTGTTTTGGTTGTTAGTGGCCGCGGATATCGCGAACGGAATCTCCGCCATGCGTGCGGACACGGGAGTGGAGGAGTTGTAGCTGACTGCGCCGATGCGACCCTTAGCAGATCCTTTGCCGAGATCGAGTACCAGCATCGACTTAAGCACGTCATCAACCTGAGATTGCTTGAACGAAAGGCTAACTTCGGCATTACCACTGACCATACCGCGCCTCTCGATATAGGCGACGCCGTTGCTGTAGAGGATCACTTTGCGAATCGGAAGGGTGGAGTGAGTTTCGAGTTCCGGGTTTCGGGTTCGGCGTTGAGAGTTTTGCGCCGGGGTGTTGAAAGCAAAAAGGGAGATCAAGACAAAGAGTAACGCGCGTTTCATGGTGGGCCTCCTAGCCGAGTAGTGGAAAGTGGGAGACGGCTATGAAGGGAGACGGATTTTAGTAGATTGATGCGAAAATGTGAGTCTAGGGTTTGCTGATTGCTGATTGGAGATTTGCGATTGCTGATTGCGACGGAGGATGGAGTGACCCGGTGACGGGAGTGCGGTAGACGCGCGGCTTACCGTGAAGTGTTTTCCAAACATTAGCGCGAGGCTCAGCCGCTCAAATTAAAGAGAGACAAGGTCGGTTAGGCAAGGCCTTACCGCACGGAAGGCGGCACGCCGCCGCGCCAGGGACGCGAAGGCTGACAGAATCGAGAGTGACACGAGGCCGCCGGTGTGTGCAATACGCTTTGGTCTATCGAGTATCTTGTGAAGCTTCTCGGTTAAGACGTCGCAAAGTAAGCCAGAACACAGCAGAGGAAATAAGAAGCAGAATCACGGGTTTGCTGAAAACTATTGCCACGTCTCTCCACCAATGCGCCTGAGATAACAACGGGCCACGTCCAGTAACAATCGTCTCTCCGCGAATATCAGTCACTACAACTAAATCCGGTTTTCTGCTCGCTGCTATAAAGACTCCGAGTATCCAAAGCAACGCGAATAAACCTAGTCCCGCGGATAACAACATCACCATCTTTGTTGCCAGACGTTGCACAGTGGCCCAGTTTACCCGCTATTGATTCAGAGGCTCAACAATGTGGCTTTCAAACTGCACACCTCCAAAGGCGGCAAGCCGACCACCAACTTAAGGAATGCCCATGCGTTGGACCAGATCGGTGAAACGCGGGTCGGAGCGCAGGCTCGCATATCTGGGATCCACTTTGAGACGCACTACATTCATGTCGCGTATGTCATTGGCTTTCTCGAGCAAGGCAAAGGCCTGATCCTTGTCGCCCAGAGCGATATATACCATCGCGATCGAAGCCGGCGACACGTAATTCCGTTTCGACAGTTCCAGGAGGTCAGCGAGATTTCTTTGCGCTTCCTCCCTCTTTCCTGCCAGCGCGTAGGCATGTGCTAATGACGCTATTCCCAAGGATCTCCCACCTGTTAGCTTCAAGACTTGTTTAAATTCGGAGATAGCTTCCGCATACATCCCTTTTTCTTCGTAAACGTAGCCGAGCCTGAGATGCGCGAGCATAAAGTTTGGATCCAACTCCAACGTCTTGTGCAGTTGCTCAATGGCCTGATCGGGTTGACCCGCGAGGACAAGAATCCAACCAAGCCATGCGTTGATAGAGAGCGAGAGCGGGTCCAACTCGTGCGCTCGTCTTATCTCAGCCAAGGCCTCGCTATGTCGCCCAGGTACTGATAGGAAAATGGCATACCAATGGTGGGCCACGGAGTAGTTGGGATTGAGCTCGATCGCTCTTTTGAATTCGCGCTCGGCACCCGCCCAATCTCGATCGTAAAAATACTTTGTATGCGCAAGGGACACGTGTGCTTCAGCGAGTGCCTCGTCGATCTCCAACGCCTTAAGCGCTGCGGCCTTTGCTTTGGGAAACATCTCGTTGGGCGGCATATCTCCACCGGCCTCTGGGCCACCCAGAAGATTGTAGGTGTCGGCCAGACCACTGTAGGCCAGGGCGAAGTTTGGATCTCGTTCAATCGCCTGCTGAAAATATTGGAGCGCCATGTGAAAACCTTCCGCCGTCCGCCTGTTCCAGGAAAACCTCCCTTTCAAATAGAGCTGATAAGCCTCGTTACTCTCGGTGTAATGTTTATCAAGCCCTTTCTCTGCGCCGGAAACCTTGAGTTTGAGTTTATCGACTATCTCGCGCGCGATTTCGCGCTGTGTGGCCAGCAAGTCTGACATCTTCCGGTCGTACTGCTCGCCCCACAGCAGTTGGTTGTGACGAACGTCCAACAGCTCCGCACTGATGATGAGGTTATCTCCTCGTTGCACCATTCTCCCGGACAGCACCGCATTTACACCGAGCTCCTGGCCGATTTTGATCGGGTCGATCTCCTTACCTTTGTACCGAAAAACTGAACTGGTAGGACTGACTTTGAGGTTGGGCAACTGCGAAAGGCGATAGATAAGCGACTCGGCAAGGCCGTCGGAAAGATATTCAGTGTCGGCTTCGGCGCTGCGATTCTGAAAAGGCAGAACGGCGATTGATTCGATTGCGACTTGAGTCTTGTCCTCGCGCAGATAGAAGCCGATACCGACTGCAGCGACGAGAAGCGTCAGGACAAGTATCGCCGCAGCGAGTTTGTGTTGCTTGATACCGGAGACAAGGTATTCCGCGCTGGAGGCATCATGATTGAGACGGGCCGGCGCGGTTGTGGCGGGAGCATCGGGAGCAGTCGCAGGTGTTTCCGGACCGCTCGTTGCTACAGCCTTTCGTAATTCCGGCGGTACAGTGCGATCGATCTCGGCATTAAGCTCAAGCTTGCGTCTGAGGTTGCGCAGATCTACTAGCAGGTCCCTGGCTGTCTGGTATCGTTCGTCGCGATTCTTTGTCAGGGTCTTGCTTACAATTCGATCGAGCTCGGCAGGAGTCTCCGAAGCATAACGCGCGACAGGTGCTGGTTCCTTTTGCAGGATGAGAGAAATAGTCTCGGTTGGAGTCTCTCCGATAAATGCGACCCGGCCGGTCATCATTTCGTAAAGCACAGCGCCCAGACTCCAAATATCCGTTCGAGCATCGATGTCGGTTCCTTTCGCTTGCTCAGGCGACATGTAACTCGCGGTGCCAATGACTGTACCGGCGTCAGTGTTGACCATGGCTTTGGTAGGCGCTTCGGCGTCCGCAATGGAATCTGGTGGACCAGTCAACTTCGCAAGCCCAAAATCAAGCAGCTTCATATAACCGTCGCGCCTGACCATGATGTTCTCAGGCTTAATGTCGCGATGAATGATGCCGGCTTCATGCGCTGCAACGAGAGCGCCGGCGGCTTGAATGGCAATGTTCAGAATCTCATCGAGGGAGAGAGAACCGTCGCGGATGCGCTGTCGTAAAGTTGGGCCGTCGATAAATTCAGTTGCAATGAAACGAGTGGCGCCCGCCGTGCCGATCTCATGAATGGTTAGAATGTGAGGATGGTTTAAAGCCGACGCTGCTTTTGCTTCCTGAATGAAGCGCTGCAAGCGCTGTTGGTTTGCGGCAAAGGCTTCGGGTAGGATCTTGATTGCCACGGTTCGATCCAACTCCGTATCTAGCGCCAGATAGACTTCGCCCATCCCACCCTCGCCGATTTTTGAGCGGATTTCGTAGCGGCCGAGCTTTGTGTTTGGGGAAAGAGACATTCAGGGCCAGAAGTCAGGGTTAGAAATCAGAAGTTGTTAGTAGTCAGTAAAATTGATTCTAGCTGAGTTGGGATGGTCGGGGAAATCGGATTAATAAGAACGCCCCCAAGTCGCGCACACGCCAAGACGCAAGGGACCAATCACATTGGGAGGGAGGGACCAAACTTCCTCGATTAGGCGTTCCTTAAGGATTGGCGTCTCGGCGACTCGGCGTCTTGCGTTGAGGTAGTCGAGCAAAGAAAAAGGGGGTGGACACGGAGGTCCACCCCTACATTTTGACTTCTGACTCCTGACTTAATCCAAGATCGTCATATTCAGGATCGTCTGCACAATCGTACCCAAAATATTTCCGCTACCGTTTGAGTAACGACCATACTGCGAGCGGCTGTAGTATCCGTCTTCGTAACCGCGTTCGAAACCCTCGCGGAAGTAATACCGATACTCATTCATGTCCACGTAATAACCATCGTAACCATAACTCGCGTCCTGGTAGCCGATGGCGTCATTGGGACTGGAGCTCCAACCATCCTCGCGGTCAGCCTGACCCGCGCGGTAGCCCTCTTCATAACCACGGTTGATTGCCTGTTGCAGCATCTGCGCGCCGTAACGATTGGTTTCGTAGTAACTGCCGCCACGCGAGTAGCGATAGTTGGACGGACCATAGTCGTTGTAGCGCCAGTTCTGCAGCCGCAGTTGGTCTTGTCTGATGCGTTCAAGATAACGTTGCTGATAGCGCATCTGGGCGATGCGTCGCTGCTGCTGAAGAATGCGCTGCCGTTGAAGCGCCAAACTTTGCCGGCGGTACTGCTCCTGTCGATATTGATTCGCACGGAGCTCCTGATACCGGCGCCAGTCGCGCTGTTGGTTGTTTGCACTATTCCAATCACGATTGCTATCCCTGCTTCCTCGCTGGATAGAATCACGCCGTTGCTGTTCACTCTGACGACGTTGCCAATCGGAATTCTGTTGACTCTGTTGGCGTCGTTGCTCTTCCAATCGCTGCTGTTCCAGACGCTGCTGTTCTTGCTGCTGCCGGACGCGATCCTGATTCTGTTCCCACTTCTGTTGCTGTTGGTTTCGCTGCTGTTGTTGATTCTGTTCCACGCGCTGCTTATTTATGTCCCAGCGTCGTTGCTGCTCAGCCTTATTCTGTTCCACGCGCTGTTTGTTCTGTTCCCAGCGCTGTTGCTGCTCAGCACGTTGGGACTCAGTTTGCGCTGCGCGCTGGCGCTGTTGCTCAGCACGTTGCTGCGAGGCTTGCTGTTGTTCTGCGCGGCGCTGATCTTCACGCGCTTGTCGTTGGTTCCGTTGCTCTGCTGCGCGGGACTTTTGTTCCGCCTGGCGTTGCTCTTTTTGTTGCTGATTCTCCTGGCTGATGTCCTTCCCGCGACCGCGGCTGCTCTTCCCTTGCGCAGCCGTGACATCGACGGCGCTGACGACGAGGGCGAAAGCGAGGAGGCCAGAACCTGCGAGGCCTTTGTAATTTAATTTCATCTGAAATCCCCTTTTTAGATAACCGCTAAACTTGTGCCCGGGAAGAGTCCGTACCTTGATTGGCAACAGCCATTCCAGCCTTAAAGAGTGTCTTTACTGCCGAAATTAGCCCCGATGCGTAACGATATGATTCACAAGTGAACGGTATGGGATGACAAGGAGACGGAGGACGGGGGGACGGGGAGAGCCGGGGATGAGGAGATGCGAAGTGGCGGCTTGCCGCTTTCCGTGCGGTAAGCCTCTGGCTTACCGTCCGTACCTTTCAGAAAGAACGCGAGGCTCAGCCTCGCGTTAAATCAAAAGGGGCCAGATGGTAAGGCAAGCCTTACCGCTCGGAAGGCGGCAAAGCGGCGACATGAGAAGAAATCAGAACCGTCGAGAACTGTCTGGCGTTCACTGGAGGTCTCGTGGCAACCGGATCAGCAGGGTTTGCAACCAAGGTCGTCTATTCGGAACTGAACTCTTATAATGGCTTTCAAGCAAAGCTAGCGAGAGCAGGGCGTCCTCCTAGCTTCTAGATAATATCGAGCAAGACTCTGGACGTCGGACCAGAAAAGCGGGCGAGACGCCCGCGACCCTTAAGCACAAAGGAAGTTTTTATGAAGCAGCTACTATCGTTATTAATCCTGTTGTCCTTCGCGCTTTCTGCAGTCGTCCCCATTCAGGCACAGCAACAACCGCAGGAGCCGTCGGCCGCAGATGATGTCGTGCGTATTTCTACCAAGCTGGTGCAGGTCGACGCCGTGGTCACAGACAGGAGCGGGAATCCGATCAAAGACCTCACGGCCGGTGATTTTGAAGTCCAGCAGGATGGAAAGCGGCAGCAGATTGTTTCGGTCACCTATGTAAACACCGAGGACCCTGAACCAGTTGCCAAAGCAGATCCTAAACAGCCGACGAAACCAGATAGAACCCCCGCTCCACCCCCGACTCGCGTTCGGCCCGCGAACGCCGGCCGAATTCTCACGTTTGTAGTCGACGACGGCAGTTGTTCCGCATCTCGCGTCGGCATGCAGGCAACGCAGGAGGCTCTGCAGAAATTCGTGAACGAACAAATGCGTCCCGAAGATCTGGTGGCCATCTATCAGACTCGAAGTGGCAGCAGCATCTTGCAACAATACACATCCGACAAAGCACAGTTGCTGCGAGTGGCAAAGAAGATCCGTTGGTATCCGCCTCGCGGCGTTTGTGCCAACAACGGTACCGGGGACTTTTTTGACCGCGCGCAAGTTACCGGCGGCACCAAGTTTAGAGCGAACCCTGTCGAGTTTGAGAGTGATGCGGAAAGAGCAAACCGCACTAACACCGAAAACCGCTTGCGCGACAATCAGGTGGTGGGACTGGTCGGCGTGCTTCGCTACATTACTCGTGGCTTGCAACGTGTTCCTGGTCGAAAGACCGTCTTCCTGTTTTCGGATGGCATACCCTTACTGTCGAGCGACTCCACGCAACGCGGCGCTCCAAATTCCACACCGCTGGTAACCTTGAGAGAGGGCGACTCGGGCAGCGCAATGCGTGATTTGATCGACTTTGCCAATCGCGCCTCCGTTGTTTTCAACACCATCGACGTACGCGGCATGCAGGCCCCGGGCGCGGGCGCTGCGGACGATTTTGATAACGTGGTGGGACGCGGCGGCACAGGTAACATACAGGCAACTAACATCGTTGCGGCGAACCGAGAAGCCGCGACTCAAAGTGCGCACAGTGGCATGAATTTTCTGGCCGATGAAACGGGTGGCAGGTTCTACACCAACATGAACAATCTCGATGTTCCTGTGCGCCGGGCCCTCGCCCTCGAGAAGGGTTACTACCTGATCGGTTACCAACCCGAAGCCGACACCTTCAAGAGCAAGAAGTTTAATTCGATCGAAATCAAAGTTAACCGACCGGACATGAATGTGCGCGCGCGCTCAGGTTTCCTGGGGATCACGGACGAAGAGCGGCGACCGAAGAAACGCTCCGGTGACAGTGAACTCTACGAGGCGATTGCGGCGCCCTTGCCGAAAGCTGGATTGAATGTCCGCCTCACCGCGTTCTTTGCCAACACTCCGGTGGAAGGAAGTTTCGTCAGAACCCTGCTGCATCTCGACGGTGAGCAGCTGACTTTTGCCGATGAACCCAATGGTGTGAAGAAAGGTGTTTTTGATGTTGTTGCGGTGACGCTAAATGAAAAGAACGAGGTCGTGGATGAGTTTAATCGCACACACACGATTCGTTTTCCCGAAGCACACTTCGACGCCGTCACGCGCAATGGTCTGATTTACTCAGCCGACATTCCCGTAAAGAAACCGGGTGCTTACAATTTTCGGGTTGCGTTACGTGACGCGACTTCGAAACAGCTGGGTTCAGCCGGGCAACTGATCGAAGTACCGGATTTGAAGAAGACGAAGCTGCTCTTGTCTGGGCTGAGTGTGGGTGAGATTAGTCTGCAGGACGGTAAGCCGGTGATGCCTGCGGACGAGAAGCCTCAGAATGGCTTTTCTCCTGTCGCCTCAGCTTCACATACTGCGATCAGACGTTTTCGTTCCGGCTCAATTTTGGGCTATTCCTACAAGGTCTACAACGCCCCGCTCGATAAAACCTCGGGCCAGCCAAAATTGATGGTGCAGGTGCGTTTATATAAGGACGGCGAAGTGGTAACTGATGGCACGCCGGAAGCGATGCAGCTGGAAGCGCAGTCGGATCTAACACGCATTGCGGATTATGGTTACCTACGTCTCAACCGGGAATTGATACCGGGAGACTATGCTTTGCAGATCGTCATCTCCGATCCACACACCAAAGAAACGAGCTCACAGTGGATCGATTTCGAAGTCGTGAGGTGAGACCGACCATGGGCCGTTCACGGCCCTAGCCCACAGGGCAATTAGGCCAGCCGTTTTACGGCTGGTTGTACGCACGGCTAAATTTTACGCAGGCCGGCTCAGCGGCTTTACTCATCTTCGAGACACCTTTCAAGGCGAGCCTTCGTAGTTTTCTGGGCAAGGTGCTCCTTTTGATTCTTCACATATTCGATTACCCAAGGTAGATCTCGCGTACCAAAACTCACGACCCCGTACCCGTCCTGCCAATCAAGCAGTTTGCGATCTACGATTTCATGGTTGGTGTAAAAAGAGCTGCCGCCCTTCAGTTTCCCTATCCATTCACTTATGAGCAAGCTAGGCGGAATTGAGGCTACGCAGTGAACGTGATCCTCAATGCCTCCAACGGCATGAAATATTACGTTCCTGGTTTCACGGACCTTATGTTCCAGATAGTGGTGGACTCTGTTTTCGATCTCAGGCGTGAGAACTGGATCGTCATTCTTGGTGTGCCAAGTCATGTGGAGGTTTATTTCACTGTAGACGTTCTTAGGCATTTGAGCGCCCTTCATCTCGTGAGGATGGAAGTCGCTAGAGAAGATAAGCGAGCTCAAAGGAGTAAGCGAGGAAAATGAGAGAGACAGCTCAAAGCGGCCTTAGCAAAAAGTTTGGCAACGCGACCATACTAGCTTGAAAAGGCTGCTGAAGCGGCCTCGGTAAATTCCGCTTAGTGTAACCAGCCGTAAAACGGCTGGCCTATTCGCCCTGCGGGCTAGGGGCGTGAACGCCCCATAAAAAGGACGGCTCCTCCAAGCCGCAAAAAAGCGGATGCAGGCCCCCCGTCCCAACCTTGAAATTCTCTTTCTACACTGATGGCGGGATGGTCGGCATCGCTCCGGTGCTTTACTTAACTCAGCAGTTTTTGCAGCGACATGCTGAGGCTTTGAAACAGGACCGAACATTCTGTCGCGAGACCGGCCGCTATCAAGATTAGCTGGTCGCCCAAAAGCATCGGAGTAGCGGCTGCTACCACGGCGGCGCCGAGCATCAGGTTTGAAGCCCAGGAAGATGCTTCGAATTTGACAGGTGGCTCTTTCATAGACTCTTTCTCTTACTTCATGACGGCGAGGAGTTCGTTGCAACGAAGAGAGTGTCGGCGGAAGAGGGGCGCATGAGGGTGACTGTTAGAGGGGCAGCCACTTGTACGGCAAGCGCGATGCCGCCAACAGAATACCGCCGGCCGCCAGGACCTAACCTCCTACCTTCCATCACTTAAGAAAATTCAACCGACTAACTTTAGGGTGGTTATGCTCCATTCCTCAGCTGTCAGTCTGACGAAAATCTTGGGCAACCTGACTGGTCTTGATGTTTTTGCCGCGACTGGCGCGAAACAACATCCCGGCTTTTCGTTCTTGGAACTTCCGAAAAATTAAACGTTCTCTGACGATTCGGATTGTGGTAAAAGATAGCTCCAGAAAGTGCCCTTTGCAGACTCAAGCTGCTGTCGGTTCCAGGAAGTATTGTGCGGTAGACTCCCGACCCGCCGGTTTTGCTAATCGAAAAGCGTGAATAGTGATTCGCAGGCGAACAGCGTCTTGTTGCTTGCCACTCGACTCCCGACTCACTTGCTTTAGAACTGCCTTGGCGTGGGCCAAGCGCCGTCATCGAGCCACCTAAGCATTCCGGTTGGGTGCTCACACAGAATCTGTACCCTACTCGATTTCAACCCAAGTCCCCTCAAGGAGTGTTCCCATGAAACAAGAGTCCGCCGGAAACAATAACCCTCAACCAAGCAGACGCAAATTCATCGGGCAGATCGGCACCACCGCGGCGGTTACACTCGCGGCGGGCTCTATTGGTATCGAGCCGCTGTTAAAGACTGCCCGCTCGACAGTTCAAGCTGCCTCCAATTCAAATCAACGCGCGAATGACTGTGCGAAGCTCCGACGTGACGCCGCGCTCGCCGGGTTGCAAGCAACTCCGCAAAATCTACAGCACACGGATAATCAGGACGAGAGTCGTTATTCAGACAAGCGGGGTAACTACTCCAAGGGCCTTCCTCACAACAGCGATGGGACGGTGCAAGTATCCGCTTACCAGGCGCTAGTGAAGGCGCTGAATAGCGGCAGCGTCTCCGACTTCGACGGCATTCCTTTGGGCGCCGGTCGCAAGCTGACAAATCCGCAAAGTGGTTTAGCTTTTGATATGGAAGGACCTGACGGGCATGCCTCAGTGCAGCCGCCGGCGCCAGCCTTTGCGAGCCGAGAATTAACCGCAGAGATGGCCGAGAATTACTGGATGTCGCTGCTTCGTGACGTGCCCTACAGCAGCTACTCATCAAATCCAACCGCGATCGCAGCCGCCGCCGACCTGACGAGTTTTGGCGCAGATTTCAAAGGCGCGAAAAATGGATCGGGCGTAGTAACAACTCAACAGCTCTTCCGTGGACTGACGCCCGGCGATCAAGCCGGCCCTTATCTCTCGCAGTATTTCTATCTCCCTTGTTTCTTTGGAGCGAACGAGGTCGATCAAAAAATCGTTTCCGCTGCTCCGTATGCGACTGCCGGTAACGGCGGTAGCGGTGGCGGACGCGACTACCTCACGACGTTTGCGGATTACCTGAGCATTCAGAGGGGCTTCAGTCCGGCCAGCGGCGATGTCTTCGATCCGTTGCGACGTTACATGCGAATGGGACGCGACATGGGCCAGTGGGTACACGTCGACGTACTCTTCCAGGGTTATTTTCAAGCGTTCCTCGTGCTCGCCGGCCTCGGTGCGCCGGTTGATGAGGGCAATCCTTATAACGGCAACCCGACACAGGAGGGCTTCGGCACTTTTGGCGGACCGCACATTGCGACGCTCTTGTGCGAGGTATCTACTCGAGCGCTGAAGGCTGTCTGGTTTCAGAAGTGGTTCGTGCATCGCAGGCTGCGTCCCGAGAACTTCGCCGCGCGCATCGAATACAACCGAACGCATCCTGGTACCTTCGATGTTCACTCTGCAATTAATAGTTCGACAGTGCTGCCTGCCGTCGCACAGCATAACGAACAGTTCAACGGCGTGGGCAACGGCACACATTTGTTAGGACAAGCATTTCCCGAAGGCTGCCCCACTCATCCTGCATACGGCGCGGGTCATGCAACCGTAGCCGGAGCCTGCACGACAATTTTGAAGGCCTGGTTTAAAGAGTCGACGCCGATCAGCTCGCTTGCTACACCCTTAGATCCGACAGCGGATGGGCTTTCACTTGTGCCCTATCTCGGATCTGACGCGGGTCAGATGACGGTGGGTGGTGAACTCAACAAGATCGCCGCCAATGTGGCATTGGGCCGCAACTCAGCCGGCGTTCACTGGCGTTCGGATGCAACTGAATCAATGAAACTCGGTGAGCAGCTCGCGATCGGTATTCTCAAAGACCAGCGCGCTTGCTATAACGAGAACTTTGGTGGGTTCAATCTGACGAAGTTTGATGGAACGACAGTGACCGTTTGAGGGATTGCCGATTGCCGATTGCCAATTGACGATTGGTTTCTGATTTAACCATTGTTCAGTGGCTAGTACTTAAACCAGCTACCGCCAAGGCGGAGAGAAACGCCAAGGAGGCCAAGGATTTCAAGCAGTAGAGTTGAATGTCGAGCAACTGCGCTGACTTCTAACTCAACTATAGCGCTTGTGAATCCTTGGCGCCTTTGCGTTTCTTGGCGCCTTGGCGGTAATACTTTCCCCTACATCCTCACGGATTACTTCATTTCCACAATGGCGATGCCGCCGGGTGGTACAGGCACTGAAACAGTCTGTCCGTTTGGTACCTCAAGCGAACGATCGTTGATCCAGTTAGTCGCTGAGCGTATTCGTTGACCCGGCATTGATAACATGACAGTCACCACAGCGCTGCGGTCGACGGTGGCCAGACCTTGCTGCGGTTTGTTTACCCCATTGTTATTGATCATGGTAATAAGCCATCCGCTGTTGTTGCGGTTGATTAAGTATTCCACATCACCACTGACTTTGATTGGAGTAACGCCCGCAAAAACATGCGTCAGCATATGAGCGGAGAACGGCGTCACGCGACCATCGATTCCCAGCAGATCAGGCAGCGCATTAAAGACCACGCTTCCCTTCCCAATCTTGTTTACGGTAATTAACGGATCCCCATTCGGAGCGGCGACTAAACTTGTCGCGCCTTTTAGCTCAACCTTCTCGTAGCGAAACAACTGACCGCTCAAGTCGTCATCCGGTTCCCCTGCGCATTTTGCGGAATCTGCTTCACCCGGCGCGTTCGTGAGGTGAATACCGAGAAGCTGCTCGGGGACGCCACGGATTTGCGAGGCGTTGATAACGACGGTGCCACCGTTGCGAACGTAGGTTGTGAGTTTATCGATCCATTCTCGAGACCAATCTATGTGACCGCCGACGACCACCACGCGGTAGTTTTCTAAAGGGGAAACGGACAAAGGGGACTTATAGAAACTCGCGTTGGAAGACCGCAGGTTTCCAGTCGAACCTGCGGCCGACGGCGAACCCTGAACTTGAAACTCGGGACTCGCAACCTTCGTAGCCGCCACGACCACATCAAAAATATTTCCGAAGACACCTGAGACAAAGGCCTGGCGATCGCCACTCGCCGGCTCACCCTCAACTACCGGTCCAGGAAAGTACGCGACGCCAAACAACTCGCGCAGGGCGCGATCACTCCGACTGATCTGAGAAACACCAAACGGCCACTGAGGATAGTCCGTCATGTCCCAACCGTGTGCCGAATCGAGTAGGAAGGCAACGGGCGTGTAAGGCGTGCCCCGATCGGGATGCTGCTCCGCGAAACGCATGAACTCATCGGTGATGCGCCCCAACGGATTCAGTTGAAAAGGATGCTCGCCCGGACCTGGTTTGAAGAACTGATCGAAGCCTTGTTCGAGATAGATCGCCGACACGCCCGACATGTAATACATGTAGTAACTCTTGCGATACCACGACAACGAAGGACCCATGGTCGGGCCATAGCGAGAATGAAGGAAGTTGTCAGGGCCCGCGAAGTTCTGTTGCTTCGTGAATGTCGTGGCTGTATCGCCAAAATTGGGAGCGTGATAGTAAGCGAACGCGCCACCATACTGCCTCGCCGCGCCGCGTGTGAAAGCAATGCGCATCGCGAGCATCGGTTGCACGGCGGGCGTCTCCATGCCTAACAGCTTCACGCCCCAGCGAGCAAGCGCGTGCGCATAAGTTGTGCTTGAAGTTGCTTGCGCGGGAATCAGCTTGTCCCACATCGGCCCGGTCGGCGTGTGAAAGATTGTGCTCCATTTCTTGTCGAGCGCATTCGTGTAAAAGACGCGGTGGGCTTCCAGCAGCTCCGCGCGCGACATTGCCGGCGAGATTCTCAAGTCGGTTGCTGCTGATGCGGTATAGACATAGCCGATACTCTCGCCCGAGACCCAGCCCAGAAACTGGTTTCGTAACTCGCCGTTCAAAAGGGCCCACGCGGCGCTTCCCTCCTCTGGCGTCATCTGAATCGTGCCGTAGTTGATCAGGACAGCGAAAGGCGTCTTCGTGCTGCGCAGATAATGAAGAAAGGGACTGCCTTCCTTTAGATACTCGTTCAAGTCGTTGATGTAGATTACAGGCACGACGAACTTCGAAGCGAAGATCGGTACGTCATTAGCGCCTTTGTAGGTGGTAACAAACTGTTCGATCGGTTCCGCGTGGAAAGGGTATAGGGACCGTTCAGTTTCCGGCTGGTCGTAAGAGGCCCAGAACTCCTTCGCAATATTCCACGGCATGAAAAAATCCCGCCCGGCGATCTGCGGGCGGCGCCAGGCATCAGGCATAGTTGTCGGCGTAACGGTGTTGACCCACGAAGTGGTCGGGCGGCGCTGTTGATTCCATGATCGCAGGTACCGCATTCCCGCAAAGTCAGGTTTCCTTCGGCCCTCAGGAACGTAGCTTGGATCATTAGTCATGAGAACAGCGTCTATATGCCGACGAGCGGCAGCGGGCTTTTCCAATCGCAGCGAAATTCGGGCGGGGCCTTTGTCGAGTTTGGCGAGAGTCGCAGCCCAGGCAAAAGCCCAGTTCCAATACATGCTTACTTCGTCGTGTGGATCGATGACATCGTGAGCGCCAAACTCATGACGAAACACTTCACGATTGTTCTGGTTGACTGCGAGGATGAAGTTTTCAGTCTTATTAGCCCAGTCCGCGTAGCGCACCCAAATTTTGTAGTCGCCGGATCGCGGCAGTTCGAAGTCCTGGTATATCTCCCCGGACGTTTCATCAAAACTGGCAGCCGCGGAATTCCATTCGCTTTCGCCGCCTTGCGACCACTCAGCGGAGACGCCGGGCCCGTTGATGCCCCAACCCGGAGCTTTTGCTTTGGGAAGATTCAGCCAGGAAGGATTCAGAATCGGCTCACCGCGACGGTCCGTGGCGAATCCGCGCATGTTCTCCGCCTCGAACCAGAGGTGTTCGGCAGAGGGAGAGGGGGCGACGCGGTGACGCGGAGATGGGGCGACGCGGGGACGCGCAGACCCAAATATAGGTTGGTATGTAAGATGAAGAGATAAGATCAACAGGAATGAAACGGGGAGTGGTCCCAGGCAGTCACTCAGGCAGGACTTAAAGAGCTGAAACGTTGCGGTTAACGACGATTTGACCGGCTGATTGCATCTCACGCGATAGAATTTAACCGCCAAGGCGCCAAGCCGCAAAGACGCCAAGCCTAGATTCCGCCGACGACTGAGTCTTACGGGTGTGCTGCTGCGGCTTGCCGCCAAACCCGTGCGGTAAGGCTTGCCTTACCGCGCCAAGCCGCTGATACGCCAAGGTCATCTAAAAATTATTTCAAATTCGTTCTGGGAATTTCTCTGCGTCTCTGCGACTTGGCGACTTAGCGTTAGGTTCTTCACCCTGAACACGAGCGTCACCCGAGCGCGTCAAGACACTCAACCAAGGAACGTCTGCGGCAGGTGAACATCGGAGTATCGCGCAGGGTGTAGCAATTCGCTTTAGTTTCGCGAAGCTCCTGCACCAGATCCAAAAAGTCGGCGGGGTGGTTCGTCTCAAACGCCACAACAAAATCCTGATCATCGAGGCCAAACGAATATGTCGTATGTATTTTAACTGAGCGGTACTTGCTACCAATCCTGATGTTCTCGTCCATCATCTCCTGACGCTGATCGGAAGTACGCGCATACCATTCACGAGTCTTCACGAAAGGACAGACAAACACGTAGTCGGACTGGCCCGGCACGATGTGGATGAGATCCTCCGTATGTTCCGTGTTTTCCTTGGCGATATACAAGGATCGCTTTGTCATCGAGAGGAATGACTGGACCGGCTGAATGTACCTGGCTGCTTCAGTAGCGTTTAGCCGCGCTGTCATCTCTTGAAAAGGCTCCAGCTCATAACCGATGCGCCAGATCATAAAGTCCACATTCGTGCGCAACCCGACAGTTGAATAAGTGTTGAGTAAGAGATGAGGGCGATACGCTTCAACTGTGCGTACAAACTCTGTCTTGCAATTCTGCTTGTCAGCTTCGGACAAGAGACGCCATTCAGAACGCGTGCCGTAAAATGTGAAATTTACAAACTGGCGGGGTAGCTTCGCTTTGAGCTCTTCGACCTCGCCACACGTCGGTGCCAGGCGAAGGGACTTTCGGACCGCATTGCCTGAATCCTTTTCGGTACTCATGTGGTATTCACCTCTGAATAGAGAATCGTGAATGCGGTGGAGAGTTCCCTCAAAATTGAAGGTGAAGTCATTCTGCCCGCTCCGTCAGTCGTTTGCAACTTGACCCGTTTGCTTTGCGTCACAGAGTGGATGGTATACTTCGCGGCGTTCGTAAGCTCGTGAGGATAGAAATCTGGGGGAAGATCAAATGCGGCTGCTGAAGCTCGCGCTTATTCTGGCGACTACAATATTTATTTCGGGGTGTGGCAGTTCCGGAACTAACGACGCTAACAGTGCCCAGCCGGCTGGTTCTCCCTCGGCGGCGACGCCGGCTACTACACCAGATGAACTAGCCTTGGCGCGACAACACTTTCAAAAGAATTGTGTTGCATGTCATGGTGAGAAAGGTGAAGGCGGCCGCAAGGAAGTGGAAGGCAAGCGTTTCAAGGTACCGAGTCTTCGCGAAGGCCATGCCCTTAAAGATTCAGACGAAAAGTTTGTCGTGCAGATTTCTGAAGGGGATGATGAAATGCCGGCTTTTAAGGACAAATTAAGCCCAGCCGAGATAAATGATCTGGTGCGGTTTATTCGGAAAGAGTTTCAAGGGAAATGAGAGCTTTGAACTTGGTACTTTGTACTTTGTTCTTCGTTACTTGACTTAACAGCTCAACAACAAAGCTCAAAGCACAAAGTTCAAAGTTCGTTTTTCGGTTTCGCACCCATAGCTCAGTTGGATAGAGCGTTTGACTTCGAATCAAAAGGTCGCAGGTTCGAGCCCTGCTGGGTGCACCAATAATTCAAGAAGTAGCCGGGGCACTCATTCCTAACGCTGCCAAGTCCAGAAAATCGTTTTTGTATCTTTCAAAAACCGGAACCTCTCATTATTTATTTGTCCTTTCTCTGTCCGGCAAGAAAGATTTTTCGATCCAATCGTGCTTTCCATAGCTCGTTTCAATCGCTCACGCGCTTTTTGTTGAAGCCTCACGCGTAGCCATATAGCTTCCCTGGCGTTTTGCTCTTGCTAAACCAGATCTGGACATATTTCCACGCGGCGTTGTAGAGTGTTTCAAGGCAGTCTTTTGCGCTGCCCCTCCATCAAGCTCCACACTCACGTCCCGGGAGCTTCAATTACTAATCACTTAACGAGTTCACGTCCCCACCGCCGCAAATTCAGGCAATCCAATTCGGTAATCCAATTATGACTTCACACACTATTGATGGCTCTCGCCAGGGCAACACCCGTTCAGAGTCTGGGCAGGATCCCGAACAATCGGCAAACGATTCTTTGAGTACTCGCTCCCAGATTGATCGCCTAGTCGAGCAAATCGAACCGAGCGTTCAGCAGCCTGTGTCCGAGGTTTTTTCATCCCTCCTCGAGCTTCTGCGGCAAGTGCCGGCGTTCGAAAATTTAAGCGGGAAGCTACCAGCGCCTGAGACCGCAGCAGTACTGGAAAGCTTTCGCGGTCGCGCAAACCTGCTTGTTGATTTCATGCTCGCGACTGCAACCAAGACCGCAAGCCGGTTTGAACTGTTGTCAGAGACGCTCGATGGAATTTCTTTCGCAATGAGCCACGACGTGAAACGGATCTTTGATAATGAGTTGAAGGCGCTCAATTGGAAAGCAGGTGAACAAGTAAGCAAAGGCAAAGTGGCCTACATCCAGGGTCTGCTTACTAACTGTTTGCAACAATCAATCATCACGCTAGCCCAGGTATTCGATCCCAGTCTGGACGGCGCCAGGCTGTTTGATAACAACAAAGCCAGACTCAGAGAGTCGCTAATCCTGTGTCGTGATTTGATGGACATGCTGCAGATGGTTCACACAGCTGAGAATGATCTCGCGCAGCAGTTACCTATTTTGCTAAACCGAGCACATAGGTTCCGCAGCGAGTCGATGCAATTCCTGATGTATAAAGACTGGCAGGAATTCGAAGCAATAACCGAGAGCTTGATGCTCTCTGAAGTCGAAACCTCCGAACCGGGATCGCCCTTGCACTCGTTTAAGTGCTATCTGGAGACTTTGCTCGGCCAGGTAAAGTTGCGGGCGGTGCTGGTCGATGTCTTCTGCGATTTGCTTCCTGAAGTCGAGGGAAGCAATTCCGAATGGAACGAAGCGCAGAACCGGCTGGCGTTTGAGCTATACCGCGCAGAGCTCTCTTCGATGATCGAACAAGCTCACAGCCGGGAAGTCTCAGAAGAGCAGGAGCTCGTTTAAGCTCCGGCGCTTTGAGTTTCCAGCGTCTTCCGCTGGTCGAGGGAAACATAGTTGCGCGTGCGGTGGCCGAGATACACCTGCCGCGGTCGCGCAATTTTCTGATCCGGGTCTTCAAGTAGCTCTACCCACTGCGCCAGCCACCCGGAAGTACGCGGTATCGCAAATAGCACGGGGAACATATCGAGCGGAAAACGCATCGCCTGGTAAATGATCCCCGAATAGAAATCGACGTTTGGATAGAGCTTACGCTTCACAAAGTATTCATCTTCCAGGGCAATCCGTTCCAGCTCGAGGGCAATATCAAGAAGCGGATCCTTCCCGGTTATTTCAAAGACTTCATAAGCAACTTGCTTGATGATGCGCGCGCGCGGATCGTAGTTCTTGTAGACGCGATGGCCAAATCCCATTAAGCGAAACTCGCCCGCCTTCACGCGCTTCACATAATCCGGGACCTTATCCACCGAGCCGATCTCCTTCAACATTCGCAGCACCATCTCATTCGCGCCGCCGTGCAGCGGACCATACAGCGCCGCCGCAGCACCTCCCAAGGCTGAGAAGGGATCGGTCTGCGCACTTCCGATGCTGCGCATTGCATTGGTGCTGCAGTTTTGTTCGTGATCAGCGTGCAGGATGAAGAGAACGCTCAACGCATGCTCCAGCACCGGGTTTGGCTCGTACTTCAGCTCGGTGGTCTTAAACATCATGTTGAGAAAATTGCCTTCGTAACTGAGATCGTTATCGGGATAGGAGTACTGCATTCCGATCCGGTGACGGAAAGCAAAAGCGGCGATAGTCGGGACTTTAGCAATCAGCCGGTAAATCTGTTTCCGCCGGCACTCAACATTAAAAATATCTTTAGCGTCAGGATAGAAAGTCGAAAGTGCCCCAAGCGTGGCTTCAAACATGCCCATCGGGTGCGCGTTGTAGTGGAACCCATCAATTACTTTCTTGATGCTCTCATTGATAAAAGTGTGATGCGTAATGTTCCAGGTCCATTCGCGCAGCTGAGTTTCGTCCGGCAGTTCACCGTGGAGCAGCAGGTAAGCCACCTCTAGATAACTACTCTTTTCGGCAAGCTGATCGATGGGATAACCACGGTACTCAAGAATGCCTTTATCGCCGTCGATGAACGTGATGCGACTCTTGCAGGAAGCGGTATTCATGAATGCCGGGTCGTAAGTCATTAAGCCAAAGTCGTCGTCAGAGGTTCTAATCTGGCGCAAATCCATGGCTTTGATTGTGCCGTTTTCAATGGGCAAATCGTATTGTTTGCCGGTTCTGTTATCCGTGATGGTCAAGGTCTCGGAGCTCATACGGTTCTCCTGAAATAGTGTTAAAAACTAAAATGTAATGCAGGTAAGCAGAGTAACTCCGACGTGCTTCCGAATCAAATTGGAGGTAATAGTTTCCGAAGGGGCGTCCCTCAGTGGACGCCCCACAAATGTTGGAAAGAGGACGACCCCTGTAGACGTCAATATTGATTAGCCACAGATTGACACGGAAATGCACGGATCAGAATTGATGCCTATGTGTGTGATTCCGCGCAAATCTGTGGCTAATTCTGTTGGGGAACACGCAGCGTCCACGGCGGACGCCCTACAAGCTCCTTCAACTAAACGCGCGGCGCAGGCGCAACATCATTCCTTTCATCGCAATGACAATCCTGCGCGCCATCAGGAAAGAGATGATCACGAAGCCGGCGATCACCGCAAACAGGATGAAGGGAGCGAAGAATGAAAGCAGTATTGAGCCGACGGCAATCACATCTTCCGTCAAACTTGCGACGATGTTTGAAGCAGGTTCGGGACTCAAATTAATCGCCGCCCGCGCACCGGCCTTTGTTCCGTGCGCGCTCAGCGCTAGTCCGCCGCCGAGCAAGAAGGCCGCGACCTGCACACTGGGATCAAAATCGCCGAAAGCTGTCGCGGCCAGCACTGCACCAGCGGGAATTCTGATGAAAGTATGGATAGCATCCCAGACGCTATCGACGTACGGAACTTTGTCAGCGACAAACTCAACGAGGTAAAGAGCGACGGCAAGACCGATGATCCACCAGCTGGTGAGGATGTCGAGCTCACCCGGCAAGCGTAGATGAGCGAACCGGCCCAGCAGTCCCAGGGTCGCAACCGCTGCGTAGAGATTGATTCCCGAAACCCAACCCGCGCCCATCGCGATCGCCAGAGTACTTATTAGGTTCATCCGTTACCTCCAACTCCCATACGAGTGCGGCGAATCCGCGGTTCGGATTGGTTGGAATTTGAATCTTTGGCGAATACTAGCGTCCGGGAATCAGGTTGAATCAAGCGTTCGTTGATTACCGCTAAGCCGCCAAGGTCGTCCGAGAGCGCAAAGAATCATGGCAGTGAGTAGCTAAGATTCAATCCAGTCGGCACCGCTGAGGGTTGCGCCGCGCACGGTTATTTCACGCCAAGTAGCTCGACGTCGAAAAGCAGCGTGGAGTTGGGAGGAATGTTGGGAGGCCGGCCCATTTGTCCGTAACCAAGGTTAGCCGGAATTGTAAGTTTACGCTTACCGCCGACCTTCATCGACATAATTCCTTCGTCCCAGCCTTTGATCACTTCGCCAACGCCGATCTTATATTCGGCGGGCACTCCGCGATCGACTGAGCTGTCAAACTTCTTGCCGTTGGTGAGAGTACCCGTGTAATGAACCGTGACCGTTTGACCGCGTTGCGGTGTCGCGCCAGTACCTTCAGCGAGTTCGACATACTTAAGGCCTGAAGCGGTGGTCACTTCGGCGCCCGCACTGCCACCGCCGCGCTTGGAGAGGACATAACCAACTGCCGAGAGCGCGAGCACTATCACCGCCGCAATCGCAATCATGCGCATGTTGCGGTTCTTAGCGCTGGGCGCACCGGAACTGCCGGCTGGATACTTGCCCTTCGGGCGCTTTTTGGCCTTGGTAATTTTTCTATGACGGCTCTGCGGCAAGTTACGAGATCTCCCTGTCTGTGGTGTAATCGGTGCTTAGTCTTATAACCTGTTTCCGAAGACAATAAAAGTCTCAGGCCCAAGAGGCAGGTTTCAGGTTTCAGGTTTCAGGTTTCAAGTCTGAGGTCTCAAGCTCAGGGATCTAATTTCGGTGGAGAGACAGGACTGACACCCGAGAGCCGGAACCTGGCATTTGAAACTTGAAACCTGAAACTTGAGAGAATGCCCATCGTCGCAGTCATTCCTGAACCGAATGCTCCAGTAGAGCTACGTGAAGTTCCGCGCCCTGAGCTTGAGCCGGACTCGGCGCTTCTTCAAGTCGAACTCTCGGAGGTGTGCGGCACTGACGTTTATCTGCAACAAGGTCGCCTCAAGGGTGTGCCTTACCCGCTGATCCCCGGTCACGTGTCGGTCGGACGGCTGGCGAAGATTCGGGGACAACTGCGCGACGTTCACGGCAATGCTTTTCGCGAAGGCGATCGCGTCACCTTTCTCGACGTACATCGCACCTGCAACGCTTGCTGGTATTGTCTCGTGGCAAAGGCTTCCACGCGTTGTCCGCAACGAAAGGTTTACGGAATCACTTACGGACTCGCGGACGGACTTTGCGGCGGCTGGGCTCAGGAGATTTATTTAAAGCCAGGCGCTCGTTGCATCCGCCTCGACTCAGAACCGGACCTCTTCATGGCGGGAGGTTGTGCCCTCCCTACGGCGTTACATGCGATCGAACGTGCGGACGTGAATATCGGCGACACTGTATTAGTGCTTGGCTCGGGGCCGGTCGGACTCAATGCGATCATCATGGCTTTACTCCGAGGCGCGCTGCGAGTGCTTTGTATTGGCGCTCCTGAACATCGCCTGGAGAGTGCGCTTGCAGCTGGGGCTGCGGGGGTACTTAACATTGAGTCCGCAAATGAGAGTGAAAGGCTGGAGTGGGTGCGTGAACGAACGGAAGGGCGAGGCGCCGATGTAACGATCGAGGCGACTGGCGCGCCGGTCGCTGTCGTTCAGGCAATGCGTTTCACACGCGATGCCGGCCGCGTAGTGATTGTCGGCCAATACACAGATCATGGAGCTGTGCCGGCTGAGGCTGCGTTCAATCCTCACCTCGACCTGAATCAGAAACATCTCGACGTGCGGGGTTGCTGGGGTTCTGACTTCTCGCACTTTTATCGTGGCGCACAGCTGGTGGCGGATCCCGCGCACGCGCGGCGCTGGTCAAATATGAAACTGGATCGCTACGATTTAGCGCACGCCAACGAAGCGCTCGCTGCAGTGGCTTCAGGCGCGGTGCTGAAGGCCCTGATCGATCCGCGACAATAATTAAGAACTTATGGAATGGTTAAACTGGATTCAGTGGCCCGCAATGGGCGTGACGATTGTAGCCGCCTGGATGATAGCGTCGCGGAAAAAGTTCAAACGCAATTGGGCGTTTTGGCTTTTCCTGTTAAGCAACGCGTTGTGGATTGTGTGGGGAGCGCACGACCGTGCCTATGCTTTGATTCTTCTGCAACTGGCACTGGCAATCTTAAATATAAGAGGGGCAATGAAGACACAGGATGGATAAGTCTTAAAAGTCGGCACAGCCGACGATTCTCATCCGTCCGCTCTGCGGACTAGTTCACGCTCTGCAAGCAGCATTTAGTAAAGAATCATATCGAGAAACAGATGAACTCTCTAAAACTTAACATGTCGACGCTGGTATCGATCCTGCCCTTCCTCGCTATCTTTGGCAGCGGAGTCTTCGGGCAAGACAAACAAACTCCTCGCGAGCTGCAATTCAAAGCTCCTGCTGAATGGGTCGTGGAGAAGCCTTCGTCAAGCATGCGCCTCGCGCAATACGAGTTACCGAAAGCTGAAGGCGAAAGCGAAGACGCCTCGCTCGTGCTGTATTTTTTCGGAGAAAACCAGGGCGGTTCGGTGCAGGCAAACCTGGAGCGCTGGGTCAGTCAGTTCGAACAGCCTGACGGCAGCTCATCCTCGGCGAAGGCAAAACTGGAAACGATCACAGTTAACCGTCTAAAAATATCTACGATCGATTTGGCGGGAACTTACGTGGGTGAAACGGCGCCCGGCAGCGGCGTGCGGCACAACAATCCCGATTACCGTCTGCGGGCTGCAGTAGTTGAAACTCCGAAGGGTGCTTATTACGTAAAACTAGTGGGTCCGACGAAGACAGTGAATCGTTGGGAAAAAGAGTACAACTCGTACTTGCAATCATTTGAATTCAAGTAGCGTGCGCTGCACAACCGAGATTACCGGCGCAGCATCTGAAAAAAGCACGATTAGTTTTCACTTCAACCTTCCATTTAAGGAGTCCTGACAATGCCAATCCCTGCATTTGTTCCCTCCCTTGGGAAATCCAACGAAGCCACGTTTATTTCTTCAGAGAATCGTTTCTTGCTGCCGCTGCGCATCTTTAGTTCGTGCCTGCTGCTAATCCTGATTTCAACAGCGACGCTTGCCCAAGCACCGGCTCAGGCTCAGGCCCCGGCAATTCCTGGCGTCACAACGCTGCGTGTGAAATCTACTGTCCTGGGTGAGGATCGAAACATCCTGGTGAGGACACCCCGCGGTTACGAAAATGGTAACGCGCGGTATCCGGTCCTTTATATGACGGATGGCGATGCGCATATCGCCCACACTGCATCATCAGTCGACTTTCTCGCGCGTAACGGACGCATGTCAGAGTTGATTGTGGTCGGCATTCCGAATACAGACCGCACTCGGGACCTTAGTCCGACAAAGATCTCCACCGTCGGGGCAACCGGCGCACCGCAGTTTCCCACGAGCGGCGGAGCAGACAAGTTCCTCCAGTTCATTGAAACGGAATTGATGCCTGAGATCGAGAAGAATTACCGCGTCCATCCGTATCGGATTCTCGCTGGTCACTCCTTAGGTGGTCTTTTTGCGGTGCACGCAATGATCTCCAAGCCTGACTTGTTCAATGCCTACATCGCGGTGAGTCCGGCGCTGCAGTGGGATAATCAAATAGTAATCAAACGCGCGGAAGAGTTCCTCAAAACGCGCAAAGAGACACCGAAAACGCTTTACTTCTCCCTTGGATCCGAGCCGGGTCCAATTGAAGACGCGTTCCACCAGTTTAAGCAACTGCTGACGCGGCTAAAGAGTAACGGGCTCGATTGGGAAGCCCAGGAGTTGAGCGACGAAGATCACGGCTCAGTCGTCCTGCGCAGTCATTACGCCGCCCTGCGGAAGATCTATTCCGACTGGCGCATTCCGCAGGATCCCGACTCAGGTCAGGTGGCAGTTGATCTAAAAGGCGCCGACGACCACTACAAGAAGCTGTCAGACAAGTTTGGTTTTACGCTCCCCGTCCCGGAGAACTTGATCAACCAGATCGGATATCAACTGCTGTTTGCCGACAAGCCCGACGATGCCATCGCCGCGTTCAAGGCCAACGTCGAGCGTTATCCGGAGTCGGCGAATGTCTACGACAGTTTGGCAGAAGCTTATGAGCGCGGCGGTCGAGCCGATCTGGCGGCGCCACTTTATGAGAAGGCATACCTGAACGGTCAAAAGATCAAAGATCCCAACGTCGCGTTGTACAAGACAAACTTTGATCGAGCAGCCGCCAAGGCGAAGCAACCCAAGCAGTAGGCAGTAGGCAGTAGGCGGACTGGAAGGTAGGCAGGAAGCGGTAAGCAGCGAGCAGTAAAAGCGCGGCTTGCCGCTTCCCTGCGTTAAAGTGCCTTACCGATCATCGCCCTTCTAGATCCGAGGCGGAGCATCGATCTGAGTTTAGCCCGGCTTTTCAAAGCCGGGTTTGGCGATCCCTAATCGACCTTGTCGCGTAGCGACGAATTGACGTCGGTGGCCACGCAAACGACTCTTTGCGGAACAGAGCCGTGGCTAACGCGACGCTAAATTATGTTATGAACCTAAACCCGGCTTTGAAAAAGCCGGGCTAAATTCGATATGCCGCTAGGCGGCACACTGCAACCCCACGTTGAACTTTGGACCTTTGCCCTAGGATTTCCGATTTGGAAGTTTTGCCTTGGTCCCTTGAACTTGGGTCTTTGAACTCTCAAACAACGGCAGTGGATTGATTGCGCCGGAAGTTGTATAGACGCCGAAGTGAAGATGTGGTGGCGTGCCTTGCGCATTTCCGGTTGTACCTACCGTACCGAGCTTTGTCTTTGGCGTCACGTAGTCGCCTTCTTCCAAACCATCAGCATAGGAATTTAGGTGCGCGTAGTAGTAGACGCGGCCGCCTGCGCCGATTATAGAAACCGTTTGTCCACCCAGGCGATTCTCGCCGATGTTGTAGACATAACCATTGGTAGCTGAATAAACCGGTGCGCCGCGCTCAGCAAAGATGTCCTGGCCTTCATGTAGCCGGTTAGCGCCGCGCGCCGCGTGCCAGGTATTTGCAATTTGCTTTTTCGAGACTCCGGCAAGCGGCACTTTGATCTTCTCGGGCGGATCTTTCGCGTAGAGTCGCGCTACGCGGACATAGAACAGCAGGCCATCTCCCACCGCATGGATCATTCCGGACACTGAGCCAACCAGGATCACGAACGAGAGAACAGCGAGAATGATGACGAACCTTTTCATACTCACTTGATGACTTTTAGTGTGGTCGCGCATCATGACCTTCCAAGCTCCCATTCGCTAACCCGGTAAACGAAACTCAGGAGCGCCGGGTTCCCGATTAAGCTCTCGCCCCGCACGTGTGGTCCGTTCAGAATGTTTGCGCTGATCAACGTATGCGTCTATGCAGAATTGCGGGGGTTGCTCTTGGCGCTGAATCTTCTTAGCACGGCTGTTGAGGGGCTTTGCACAAAAGTAGTCCAGCATCAAAATGCCTCGTTTACGGCAGGCCTGTAGGGCGGCTAGGCCGCCGTTTTACGGCTGGTTAAGTCGCGTAACGCGCCAACTCCAGCCAATCCTCGCGGAATCTATCATAGGTTACTTTGTGAACGCGATTGAGGTAGAGCGAGATAACATCACGAGCAAGGCAGAAGGTTTTATTCGTACCTTAATGCCTCAATGGGATCGAGTGCTGCGGCTTTGCGCGCCGGGTAGTAACCAAAAAATACTCCCACCGCGACCGAGAACACCACCGAGCCAATTATCGCTAGACTCGAAATCAACGTCTGCCAACCCAGCAACATCGGGATCAGCAACGACAGCGCAATTCCCAGCGCGATCCCGATCAATCCTCCGGTCACGCTGAGCACAATCGATTCAATCAAGAACTGACTACGCACGGCGGAGGAGCGCGCTCCTATCGCCATCCGAATTCCAATCTCTCGCGTGCGCTCAGTCACAGAGACCAACATGATGTTCATTATGCCGATGCCGCCGACAAGCAACGAAACACTCGCGATACATGCCAGCAGGATTGTCATCGTGTTGTTCGTTTCATTTGCCGCCTCGGCGATGTCCGTCATATTTCTCACGGTGAAATCGCTCGGTTCGTTCGCCGAAAGTTTGTGGCGCTGGCGCAGCAATTCCGTAATTTGCTGCTGGGCCGTATATGTTGCGTCCTGGGAAACGGCCGAAACATAAGCGATGCGCAGAACGTTGTTGCCCAATATTTTCTTCTGAACTGTTGTGAACGGAGCGAACGCCGTGTCGTCCTGATCGCGGCCCTGCTGATCCTGGCCCTTGCGCACCATCACACCGACGACTCTAAACGGAAGGTTCGCAACTCGCAGAGTCTGTCCCACCGGATCTGTGCCCGGAAACAGGTTGTCAGCAATCGTTTGCCCAATCACGATCACGCGCCCGGCCGTGCGCACATCTGTTTCGCCAAAGAACTCGCCACTCTGCACCGACCACTTTCGTACTTCAGGATACTGCTCGCTAACTCCCTGAATCTGTGTGTTCCAGTTCATATTGCCGGCAACTAGCTGGGACCGTGAGTTAACGGTAGGCGTCACCATTGAAACGCTCGGCACCTCACGGCGAATCGCTTCGAGATCTTCTGCCGTCAAACTGTTGGTACCGCTATCGCCCGTGCCACTGCGGACGCCGCCTACGTTTTGCGCGCCGGCACTGATAAAGAGCAGATTAGTACCAATGCTTTCGATTTGAGCCTGCACAGATGCTTGCGCGCCCTGCCCAATGCTCACCATCGCAATCACGGCAGCGACGCCGATGATGATGCCAAGCATCGTCAGACTCGCGCGCATCTTATTGCGCACCAGGGCACGAAAAGCCACACGAATAATCATTGCCAGGTTCATAGTCTTCGCGGCTCCGCCGCAACCGATTGATTAATCCTCATCGTCGTCGTCATCGATCACCGGAGGTAAGTTTCTCAATTCCTCGGCCGCGTCTCGCGATTCTTGAATCCGATAGTCCTTGCTGATCTTTCCGTCTTTAAAAACGACGACGCGCTGAGCGTACTGCGCAATGTCCGATTCGTGCGTAACGAGCACGAGGGTAATCCCGCGTTCACGATTAAGCCGTTGGAAAATTTCCATCACTTCGACGGAAGTGCGTGAATCGAGGTTTCCAGTCGGCTCGTCAGCGAGAATCAGCGCCGGATCGTTAACAAGAGCTCTAGCCACCGCGACACGCTGTTGTTGTCCACCGGAGAGTTGATTCGGATGATTCTGTTCTCTGCCCGCTAAACCGACAGCTGCGAGTGCTGCAACCGCCCGGCGGTCGCGCTCCCCAGATTCAACACCGGCATAGAGCATCGGTAACTCCACGTTCTCCAGCGCCGAAGTACGCGAAAGCAGGTTAAAGCCCTGGAACACAAAACCGATTTTCTGACAGCGAATATCAGCGCGCTCATCCTTCGACATTTCGGAGACGTCCTGCCCGTCGAGGATATAAGTGCCGCGCGTCGGTCGATCGAGACAGCCGATAATATTCATCGTGGTCGACTTACCCGAGCCGGAGGCTCCCATGATCGCCACAAATTCACCCTCACGAATAGTCAGGGAGATTCCGCGCAGGGCATGGACCGCCACGTCACCCATCGTGTAGGTCTTATGAACGTGATCCAACTGGATGACGGGCGCCGCCTCTGGCTCTGGTTTAAAGATTAGCGAGCCTGTGGACGGTTGTCTGATTTCTAAGGTTGATTGCATCGTCTTCTTTACTTAACCTCTGCGCGGGCCTTCTTCTAATCCCAACTCAAAACTTAGCTCTCCCCAGCTGAGATCTGAAATTTGAGTTTCAGGAACTTAAAACTCGAAACTTGGAACCCGAAACTCGAAACTTCTTAGTTCCTTCGGCCCCCACCGCCGCCGCGCTGCGCGCCACCAAAGCCCGGCGCCGTAGACTGATTAGTTTGCGCAGTGCCGCTCGTGATCGTCTGACCCGTGATCACTATCTCGCCTTCCTGCAAATTGCCTTCAACCACTTCGGTGGACGAACCGTCAGTGAGTCCAACCTTGATCCGGCGCGACTGCGGTTTGCCATCCTGGCCCAGCACCCAGATCAAACGAGTCTGACCTTCGATTACCGGAGCACTGGCTGGAGCAAAGCGCCGCTCGCCATTTCCCTGCTGGTTATCTGCTGAAGCTCCAGCGTTGTTGGCATTGCCATCCTGCTGCCGCCGACGTTGTCCGCCGCCTGATCCCGAACCGTTGCCCTGTCCCTGTCCCTGCCCCTGTCCGCGACGCGCACCAGCATCCTGCGGGGTGAAGCGCAATGCCGCATTCGGAACCTTCAGCACGTTGTTTCGCTCGTCGATAGTGATAATCAAATTCGCGGTCATTCCCGGTTTAAGTTTCTGCTCCGGATTGTTCACGTCGATCACAACGTTGTAGGTAACTACGTTCTGCACATTCTGCGGATTGAGCCGCAACTGCTGGATCTGTCCATCAAAGTCTTTGCCAGGAAAGGCATCAACCGAAAACTTGACGGACTTGGCCTGTTCCACGAGGCCGATGTCGGCCTGATCGATATTGGCGATGATCTGCATTTGCGTTAGATCGTTGGCGATGGTGAACAGAGTCGGTGCAGACAAACTGGCTGCCACCGTCTGTCCGACGTTCACATCACGCGACACGACTACGCCATCGATGGGCGAGGCGATAGTCGTATGCGAAAGATTAACTTCCGCGAGGTGTAATGCCGCTTCAGCCTGTTGCACTTGCGCCTGGGCTTGCAGCACCTGCGCCTGCGACTGTTGCACCTGTGCCTGCGACTGCTGCACTTGCGCCTGCGATTGCGCGACGCCGGAGACCTGCGCGGATTGCGTGCTTAACTTCGCCTGATTTAATTGCGCGACTGCCTGGTCGTAACGAGCTTGGGCCGTGCGATAACTAGTTTTTGCGATGTCGAGCTCACGTTGCGCGATTACACCACTCTGTACGAGCGCTTCCTGCTGTTTCAAGAGACTGAGCGCGTCGTCCTGCTGCGCCTTAAGTACGGCAAGGTTTGCCTCAGCTCCCGTTACTCCGGCTTGGCTGTTCTGCACGGTCGATCTGGCAGCCACTGCTTTGGCTTGCGCGTCGCTAACGCCGGCGCGGGAATTTGCCACCGCGGCCTGCGCCTGCTGCAAACTAGCCCGAGCTTGTTGCAGATTCGCGCGCGATTGATCGACTTGAGCTTTCGCAACCGACGGGTCGAGCTGCGCCACGACCTGGCCCTTTTTTACTATTGAGTTGAAGTCTACGTATAAAGCCGAAATTGTTCCTGAGGCTTGGCTACCAACCTGAACCGTAGTCACAGCCTGCAAGGCGCCAGTGGCGGTGACGGTGTTGCGAAGATTTCCGCGCTCAACTTTAGCGCTCATGTATTGGGGCGCTGATGTTCCCGTTCCCCAAAAGTAGAGAGCCGCGACTGCCACGACAGCTACTGCCCCGACGCCGACTATGGCAACCTTCTTGTGGCCAAGAACTCTCGACCAGGCGGGTTTGATCCATTTCGCCCAGTTCAGACCTGTACCAGTATTCAGTCCGGTTACCAGGGGCCGTTCCTTAATTGTTTGCGTTGACATTCGTTACCCTTATCGGTGTTCGGTGTTGGTGCTTTTAAGCCCATTCCAGGCGCTACTCTTCTAGACACTTATGCCGTCGTTCTGGTTACACAAGAGTGACCCAAACTGTTATGTAGCAACGCCTAGTCCACGCCTGAAACGGGATTAAGGGCGCAAAACTTCGGTATGGGGACCAGCAGATTGATGAAGATGCGAGAAATCAGGACACTTACTGTTTGATTTCAGAGGTTTCGCCTTTCGAGTTTCGCGTTTGCACTCACCGCAAAGACGCTAAGTCGCAGAGACGCAAAGCATACAAAAAGGACAAGGCACAGGGAGTGGAAGACGATGGCTATCGTCGCTGAGGACGCTAGCTCGTCAGTTCAGCATTAAGGGCTTTTGTTCTTTCGTTTTCTTGGCGGCTCTGCGTCTTGGGCCTTTGCGGTTATTTGCCGGAACTCGAAACTCTGAACTCGAAACTCCAAACTCGAAACTGATTCAGATCCGGTGCGAGGGACTGCCGATATGAATATGAGGACCAGTAGCTACTCCCGGAACCGCTGCCCGAAACGCGAGATACGGAATACCCTGGCTTTGTAGAAAACCAATCAACGCTTTTCCCGGGACGCTATCCGGATGCAGCGCCACGTCGACGGAGTTGCGGTGGTCGTAGCCGAGACGGTTGTGAGTCGGTGATTGTCCGAGGGCGCTCACCGGCAACACTTGTCCGAAGTTGCTCGAGAAGAAAGACTGCACGGCAGTCAATCCATTTAACGACCAACCACCCTGACCGCCGTAGCGCAGGATCGTGGGCTTTAAGAAACTCCGAGTCGAGGTTGAGCGCGCCGACGCCAACAGAGGTTTTGCTTTCGCCATTTCCTCGGCCTTGCGCAAGTCGGCAATCATTTGTTCCGAATCCGCGATGTTCTTCTTTAAAGTCTCAAGGTTGGTGCGAAGGCCCGCGAGCAAAGCTTCCGCATTTTCCAACTCTACGCGCGCCACCAAACCATCAGCCACCAGCTTGCGCAACTCCTCGAGTTTCACCACGTCAGCGGCAATCGCAGCCTCCTGAACTTTGATGAGGGCTTCGTTACTGGCTTTCGTTTGCGCAGCCGCCGCTATCAAGTTGGACGAGGCCGATGATTTCACAGTGGGCACAGCTGGCTTCGAGGTTTGGGCAGTCGCTACTGCGCTAGTAATTAAGAGCAGCACGGCGGCAAGCGAGGTTTGGCGAAGAGTTCTCATCCCTAGTCTAGACACCGCCGAGCCCGGACCGGTTACACACGACGCCTGAGAGAACAGGTTAATTTGGTCGGTTTTCCAAAGGTTTGATGAGGAGTGGCTTTGAGGCGGAAAACCTACTCTTCCGCGGATGGAGAACGCTATTTATTCTTCTCATCCGCTTTCAGCATGTAGTGCGCCCAGTGTGTATTTTCTTTCGACACGAGGGCCTCGACTCTTTGCACCAACAATGGAAACGCGTCAGCTGCAGCGTATGGATCGACCTTAGTTTCGAAAAGAAACTCTTCCCTCTTTAGGCCTTCACAGACTGCTCGATACTCGATCCAGTGCTCCTGATGCCGCCCCAGACTCAGAAATCCCGCGATTATGGCCACGCTTATCCCCAGCAATCCGATGATGACGTTGCCTGTCAGGAACAGTTTAGGATCGCTGATCAGCACGCCACTGAGGAACGGTATCAATGCCGCGGCGGCGATCTCGGCAAGTCGCAGTCGCTTGAAGACTTTTTGAGCATTCCGACTCTCGCGGCCATACCATCCGATCTGATCGTCGAGGCGCTTCTCAATATATTCTTCAGGAGTCATGGATTTTGGGAGACGCGAGCGGGCTTCGATTAAACCCATCCAGCTTCTTATTCTGGCTAGCCCTCATGAGCAGGTAGAACGGTGCGAGGTCTCCGCCAGAGCGATTGGTTCGAAGAATAACAGAGAAAAAGGAGGCGGTCAGCCCTCAATATTGCTCGGGACTCCGAGCCTAATCTCCTGGACTAATGCCTTCCCGGCTGTAACCAACGGGCGTAAATGGGTGTCTTAGGAGTTGGGAGGTCAGATATGGTCCTCCATACAATTCAAGTAAGACCAGGAGTAAAGGAAAAACATGAATAAATTAGGAAAAATCAAAACACTGACCATCGCCTCCCTGTCAGCTGTTGCTCTTGCCGCTCCGATTGCATATGCGCAGTCAACGGCTACCACTCAGGACCAGCAGCAAACCACTCGCGGTGAGCGACGTGGTGGAAAAGGCTGGGGCGACCACGGTAAGCACGGCGGCTTTGGCAAAGGTGGCCACCGCGGCGGAGGTGGCGGCATGCGTGGCATGATGTTCCGCGGTGTCAATTTAACCGAGGACCAGAAAGCCAAGATCAAAACCATCAGCGAAAGCTTCCGTGAGCGCACCAAGGCGCTGCATCAGGAACTTCGCGCCAAGCGTCAGGAGTTGCGTCAGTCAGGCCAGAGCGGTACGTTCAACGAAGCGTTGGCCACTCAAAAGCTGACTGAGACTGCAGGTCTCCAGGCTAAGCTCATGGGCGAACGGTTCAAGATGCGTCAGGAAATGCAGGCTGTTTTGACTGCCGAGCAGAAGGCGCAGATCGAACAGAAGCGCGCTGAGATGAAAGCGAAGAGGGCAGAGCGCGGTGAGCGCAAGGTTCAGTAATCAACCAACGCTAAACTGGATGGCGGACACCCGACTCCGCCATCCACAATACTTCAATGCGAGGCGACTTCTGTCGCAGAGTCATGAACAGGCCTCAGATTTGGAACTGGCGCGCAGCGCGCGGGCCGGAGATGAGTCTGCCTTTGAAGAAATCATGCGCCGCTATAGTCCGCGCGTGTTTCGGTTCGCCAGCCGCTTCTTCAGACAACGCAGTCTGGTAGAGGAAGCGGCACAGGAAGTGTTCCTGAGGGCGTTTACCGAGCTTGACAGTTTTGCAGGCCGCGGGTCGATGGAAGGCTGGCTGACGCGGATTACCACGAACACCTGCCTCAATCTGCTTCGCAGTGCGAAGCGACGACCCGAGTTGACAGTTTCTGATTTGACGGAAGACGAGACGGCCTGGCTGGATTCGATCATGAGCGCCACCGCGACGGAACGTCACGAATCAAGCGAGCGCAGTCTGGTGGCGGCTGATTTAACCGATCGCGTCTTGCACACATTGTCTCCCGACGACCAGTTGGTGCTGATGCTAATTGATGGAGAAGAAAACTCGGTGAAGGATGTGGTGAAAATTACGGGATGGTCAGAATCAAAGGTTAAGGTACAGGCCTTTCGCGCACGCCGGCGGATGCGTGAAGCAGTTGAGAAACTTCTGAGGCGCAAGCCAAAGGCATCAGCGACAGCGTAGAGGTGAATGAAATGAAAGACCAACACATCATCAGTCTGATCGAAAACACTTCCTTTGGAAGCATCAGCGAAAAGGATCTGCAAACGATCGAGGCCCACGCCGCTGAATGCGACGCTTGCGAAAGTGCGTTCGCTGCCGCGCGCCTGGCTTCTGTGATGTTGCGGGAGCGAACAGCCGAGACCTTTGAACCCTCATCATTTTTTCAGACGCGGGTAATGGCGCACGTGCGCGAGCGGCAGGCAGCGAATGAGACCTGGGCCTGGAGTCGCATCTGGCGCTCGGCGGGTGCTCTCGCCTCGTCCATGGTGGCGGCAGTAGTGGCCCTCGCAGTCCTGACGTTTGTGGTTCCTGACACTTCCATTAACGGTGATTTGGTTGATGCGTCGGCCCGCAACGGTTATTCAGTTGAAGAAGTGATCCTCAATCCGGGAGATTCGCTGGAGGAAGTCTCGGACGGTCTTATCTTAACGACGCTCTATGATGCCGCGGAGGATACGGTTAAGTAATCATGGACACTATCCAGAAAGGCAAGTGGCAAGTGCGCGTGGCAGCGCTCCTGATTTTTGTAGTGGGGTTTGCCGCCGGTGCTCTCGCACTCAACGTCTATAAGCGCTGGGGTCGCACTGACGCGCAACAAACGAGAGCGGCTCGTTTTGAACGAATGCTCGATCGGTTGAACTTAAATGCCGATCAGAAAACCCAGGTTCATCAGATTCTGAGCGATAGTCGCGGTCAGTTGCAGACCTTGCGGAAAGAATCAGAGCCGCGTTTCGAAGAGATCCGGCGGCAGGCAGATGAGCGTTTACAGAAAGTGCTGACGCCTGAACAGTGGCAACAGTTTCAAAAGGAAAGGTCTGAGATGCGCGGACGCGGCGGCCGGCGAAGAAATTAAGTCTAAAGTCCAAGGGTCCAATGTTCAATTCCAAAGTCCGTTATTCAATCTTGACCGATAGAGCGCTGACTAAGGTTATTCAAGGTTAAGTCGCGGACTTTGGACCTTGGACTTTGGACTTTATTGGCTTACAGCCAATACCACTTCATAAAACTCCCTTGTTCCCTCACGAACATTCTTAACCGTAATCCTTTCATTATTGCCGTGCACGCCTTCGTTTTCTTCAGCCGTCGTATAAATCGGTGTCCAGCCGTAGGCAATGATTCCCAGTTGGCGAAAGAGCTGGCTTTCGGTATAGCCGCTTAGCATCTTCGTCGTGATCACCGCTTCCGGGTGATGCACCTTCGTGATCCGCGAGATCACTGCAAACAATTCTGTGTCGGTGGCGGAACTGTTTGGCGGCTTGAAGGTATTAACGTTTTCGATCTTGATAGTGGGATCGTCGATTACACGCTTCAGTTCGGTGAGAAACTCTTGAGGGTTCTCACCCGGCAAGAGTCGTATGTCCAGATTGCAGGTGGCTTCGTTGGGAATGACGTTCGTTTGTTTGCTGCCATTCATCATCGTCAAGGAAATCGTGTTACGCAGCAGGAACCCATATTCGCGATCTGCGGCGAGCTGTCGTGCGAACGCAGGATCCTTTAACGACTCGCGAATGTTCGCAAACTTCGCTCGCAGAGGCTCTGGCTGTAACGGCGCAATGTCCTTGAAGAATTTTTCCACAGCCGGTAACAACTTGATCGGCGGTTCATAATCGAGTATCCGGTTCATTGCGCGCGTCAATCGGTTCGGGGCGGAATCTGCGATCGGACGCGAGCCATGACCGGGCTGGCCCGTAGCCGTAAGTTGCAACCAGAAGGGCGCCTTTTCAGCAACATCGACGCCCACAAATTTTACCTGGCCATCGGCGAGAAGATTGTCGCCGCCTTCTGTTAAGAGATATTCGGCATTTTTGAAAAGCTCCGCCTTGTTCGCAATCATCCAGAGCGAGCCTTCATCGTTCACCTCTTCGTCCGCTGTTGCGAGAAAGATCACATCCCGACTAAGTGCCGGCTTTTCGCGCGCGAGGATGATCATCGTCATCAGCTGCAACAAACCTTCACCCTTCATATCGAGTGCGCCGCGACCATAGATCGAGCCATCAACTATCTCAGCGGAGAAAGGATCAACGCGCCAGGCCTTTGGATCGGCGGTTACCACGTCTGTGTGGTTTAAAAGAATGATGGGTCGCTTCGAGCCACTTCCTTTGTAGCGAGCGATGATGTTAGCGCGACCCGGTTTGTACTCGAAGATTTCGCTCGGCAGACCTTCCTGGTCGAAGATTGTTTTGAGGAACTTAGCCGCTTCGATTTCATTGCCCGGCGGATTCGAGGTGTTGATGCGGAGAAACTGGCGCATGAGATCGACTGCCAGATCCTGATAAGCCGTCCAGTCTTCAGGACCAGTTTGAGCGCGGGAAACTGGCGCGATCGCAATAAGGAAGGAGAGCACCAGCACCTGAAAAAGTTTCCTACCTGCACAAATTCTCACTCAGTAACCTCCTTTAGCACTCGTATCGGATTGCGGGCGATCCGATTCCCGAAATCGGCAATTGGCAATCGGCAATCTACCTGACTTCAATTTCCGCCATTACAGGCAGATGATCTGACGCCAACGACTCCACGACCCATGCCTTCTTCACCTTTAGGCGATCGCTCGTGCGGCAAAAAATGTAATCGATACGCTTCACGGGTTTGTCTGCGGGAAAGGTAAACCCAACGCCTTTCGCTTTACTCTGGAGCCAGGCATCACCAAACTTCGTCAACATTAATTTGTAGGCTCCGCCCACGGGCTCATCATTAAAATCCCCGGCGACAATCAACAAGCCCGGCAGACCGTCCAGGTGTCTCAGAAGTTGCTCGGTCTCAAAAAGTCTTCCGTCATCAAATTGATAATCGAGATGGGTGGTAACAAAATTGATTTTCTTGCCGTCGAACTCTATCTCGGCGCGCAGCATGCCGCGGCGCTCCGCCTCGCGTTTATTCTCGAACTTCTGGTGATCGGCGTGCGCGATCAGATGGCGCGATAGGATGGCGACGCCATACTGTCCACCTTGATAATCCAAGTTATGGGCGAACGAAAAGTCCATGCGTGTTAACTTTGCCAGCTCGGCAATCTCGTCTTTACCTTCTGTCCGTTTCACGCCCCGATCAACTTCCTGCAAGCCAACCAGATCCGGACGCTCGCGGTTGATGACGTCGGCAATGCGCGCGAGATCGAGTTTTTTGTCCATGCCGACGCCAACGTGAATGTTGTAAGTCATAACGCGGAGCGTTTTCCTGGTTGCATTAGGTCGCAACTCAAGACGCGCACCCGGAGCGACGGCTAGGGCCCCCGCGATCAGTGTCAACAAGACCGCGATGCAGAAGGAACGGCGAATCATGAGAAACAATTTGCTGGTGAAAGAAGGCAGAGCATTCTAACATGCGAAACCCAGCCGCAGTTTCGAGTTTCGAGTTTCTAGTTCCGAGTTGGCACAACCGAACCTTGAACCCGAACTTGAAACTCGGAACTTGGAACTCGAAACCGCGAAGCTCATGATTTATCCCGTCATCTTATTTATCGCCGCGTTCGCCGCGGGCGCGATTAATTCGATCGCCGGTGGCGGCACTTTGATCACGTTCCCCGTTCTAGTCTGGCTCGGGCTCGATCCCAAGGTTGCGAACGCAACGAGCACTGTCGCCCTGTGGCCCGGACTCTTTGGCGGCCTCTACGGCTATCGCCGCGAACTCGAAAACAGTTCTAAGTTCCTCACTCGCCTTGGACTAACGAGTGTGGTAGGCGGAGCAGTCGGCGCCTGGTTATTGATCTTCACACCTTCACCGACATTTGCCGGACTCGTTCCCTTTCTCATTCTCTTTGCCACCATCTTGTTCATGATGCAGGGCACGATAACGAAACAATTGCGCCTGCAGCCGATCGTGGCTGAACCACAGGCCAAATGGTGGTTGGGTGCCATCGTGTTTCAATTCTTCTCTTCGATCTACGGCGGTTACTTCGGCGCCGGAAACGGGATCTTGATGCTGGCTGCGATGGGGCTTCTGGGTTTGCACGACCTCAATCGCGCAAACGGAATCAAAAACTTTCTCGGCATCTGCATTAATAGCATCGCCGTCCTTAGTTTCGCCGTGATGAATCTCGTGGTTTGGTCTGATGCACTGCTGATGGCCGTGGGCGCGCTGTTTGGAGGATACTTCGGCGCGAGTATGGCGATGCGAGTCGGTCAGGTTTGGGTGCGTCGTGGCATCGTGGCCATCGGGCTTGTGATTTTTTTAGTGATGGTGTGGAAACTTCGCGGTTGAGCTTTTCTAACAAGATCTACCGCCAAGGCGCCAAGAAACGCCAAGCCGCCAAGAAAGCACGAGATCAAAACTGAAACCGAGAACCGAATATGCATTAGCGTCTATCTTTCACGATGCCTTCTAACAAGATCTTCTTTTAATACTTGGCGTCCTTGGCGTTTCTTTGCGTCTTGGCGGTTAATTGGTCCGTGACGAACCTTAAACTTCCGCGTTCCTTCTACACGCGCTCCAACGTTGTCATTGTTGCCCGCGAGCTGCTCGGCAAGTTGCTTGTTGTGCCAGGGGCGGGCGGTGAACGGGTGTCGGGAAGGATTGTAGAAACCGAAGCCTATCGCGGTCCTCGCGATCGCGCTGCGCATTCATATGGTGGGCGTCGCACCAAACGGACTGAACCGATGTATGCGATTGGCGGCACCGCCTATGTTTTCTTTGTGTACGGCATGTACTACCAATTCAATGTTGTTACCAACGCCGCCGAAACTCCTCATGCCATCCTGATTCGCGCCGTCGAGCCCGTCGAAGGAATTGAAATAATGCGCGAACGTCGCCGCGGACACCCGGATCGCAATCTCACCAAGGGCCCAGGCAAACTTTGTATTGCGATGGGAATTGATCGGAGTCTTGATGGCGCTGATTTGTTGGGCACCCAAGTGTGGCTCGAAGCGGGGCAAGCGGTTCGTCGCTCTCAGATTGTTTCCGGTCCACGAATCGGCATTGATTATGCGGAAGAGTGGGTGGACAAACCCTGGCGCTTCTGGATTAAGGACAACCAGTTCGTGAGCCGCTAGTACTTAAACCTTCACCGCCAAGCCGCCAAGGATCGCCAAGAACGCCAAGAAGAAAACGAACTTTGACTTGGTGCTTCGAACTTTGTTCGCTGATGACACTTGAGTAATCACCTGTACTGCTTCAGCTAGCTAAGCAAAGAACTAAGCACCAAGTTCAAAGTTCGCTTTCTTCTTGGCGTCCTTGGCTGTCCTTGGCGACTTGGCGGTGAAGGGTTTATCTTTAGTCATCCCTCGGCATACATAAATCGAAAGGTGACGACATGAAGAATCTCATGCGACTTGCGGCTATCTCTGCGCTCCTGTTTAGCGGATGCGTGCAGCAATCAACCACACCGACAAACCAGGCCAGCCAGGGCAGCGGGGATGCCGCCTTCAAGAAAATCCACGATGAATATGTGGTGGAGTTCCTGCGCCGCAATCCCACCGTGAATACCTATCTCGGTGGCGCCGGACTTGATCCAAAACTGCGCGATGTTGACGGCGCCCTGCGTGATCATTCAGCCGCTGCGTTGCAGGATGAGGACCGGTGGCTGGCAAATACGAAACAGTCGTTCGAGGGGATAAGTGCTGATTCCCTTTCGCCTGGGCAGCGAATCAATCGCGACGTCGCTTCAGCGCAAATCAACTTTTTGCTGCACCAGCATCAAGAACGCCGTTACCAGGAACGGGCGCTCGACACCTATACTGACGAACCGTTTCGCGCCGTCGACTGGCAGCTTCAAGGAATGACTCAGACGGGTGACAAGACTTACGGCACGCCCGAAGAGTGGGGACTCTTAACCAAACGCGTCGCTAGCATTCCAGCCTTTCTCAAAGTTGCTCAAGATCAACTGACCGCCGGCGTCGCCGCAAAGAACACGCCTGACTGGCGAATGTTAATTCGCAACGGCATCGACACTTCCGAAGCCAACGCCAAGTATTTCCAGGAGACCCTGCCGAAACTCGCGGGGGAGCGAGTCTCCGGCGCGAACCGCGACGAGATGCTCAAGCAACTACGCGATGCAACTCAGCAAGCATCAGCGGCCTATACGGGACTGCGCAGTTTTGTCGCGCAAACATTCTTCGACGACGCAACGAAGAAAGATGGATCGGGAATGAAGCCGGAGTTTCGGGCTGACCGCTACGTAATGGGCGAGGTCGAGTACAACTGGGCGGTGAAAAACAATTTGCGCGTGAACAAAACAGCCGCGCAACTCTTCGACGAAGCAATGCCGATCGTCGGCGCAACCCAGCAGGAAATGGTCGATCTGGCGCGCAAGATTGGAACCACTCGCAATCTGACACTTCCGGCAGAAGGGCCAGCCGCGGTACGGGCCGTTTTCGATGAGCTGTCCAAGGACTATCCCAAAACCGATGCGGAGATGGTGCAGTGGTACAACGACTCCGCTTTCAAGCTGGTCGACTATGCGCGCAAGACGGGCATCTTCGACGTACCTGCTGATTACAAACTTGAAGTGGTCGAAACCCCTCCGCCACTCCGCGCCTCAATCGATGGCGCCGCTTATTATCCCGCGCCGCCTTTCAAGAACAGCGGAGTTGGCCGCTTCTACGTCACCACCACGGATAACAATACGGCAGCATTGCAATCAAACAATCGGGCAGCGCTTGCTGACCTCGCAGCGCACGAAGGTTTTCCCGGACACGATTGGCACTACAAAGTGATGACCCAGCATCGCAGCGAGATTGCGGGAGTGCGCTGGCTCACGCCTGGTGCGGTGGAGGATTCTTCGTCGATGTGGGAAGACTCGATGGCTGCGGAGGGCTGGGGGCTTTATGCCGAAGCTTTGATGGCCGAGCCGCAACCTGGCTTTCCCGAAGGTTTCTACACTCCTGAGGAACGCCTCTATCAGTTGCAGGGCAAGCTTTATCGCGACCTTCGCGTGCGCATCGATACGGGCATTCACACGAATCGCATGAGCTACGCCGAAGCCGTTGATCTCTTTTCAGAAATCGTGGATTTCCTGCCCGGGAAATGCAGTGACACCACTATTGTTCAATCTGAGGCGAAGAAAGCGAGTTGTGGTTCAGCTGAGCGCGCCATCTTCCGTTACTCGAAATGGCCAACGCAGGCGATTACCTACCGACTGGGCAAGGATGAAATCTTTGCGCTGAGGAAAGAAGCAAATAACCTGCTCGGCGATCGCTTCTCCGCCAAAGCTTTCCACGTGCTGTTTATGAAACAGGGAACGATTCCTTCCGGCTATTTCAATGAAGAACTGCTGCGAGAGATTAAGTAGATTGCCGATTGGCGGTTGCCAATTAGAGGTCTATGTTGCCGCGCAAAAAAATCGCTCGTAGCTAAAGACCAATCGGCAATTGGCAATCGGCAATTCCACTAGCGGCGAATCATCACCACGTCGCTGGTGATAGCGCCTCGTGAGACGCCGAGTTGGCGGCCATCAGCGGACCATTCAAACCAGAAGATGTGATCAGATTTGAAATTGGTAATTTGTCTGGCCGGTCCGCCGTCCAAAGGTTGCGTCCAAATATTTGAGACGCCGTCTCGACTTACGATGTAGGCCAGCGCAGACCCGTCAGGCGTCCATCGCACAAGCGATTGGAACGAGACTCCGGGTGGAACCTCAAAGCTTTTGACTGGCGGCCCTCCGTTGAACGGTAAAATCCCCAGCCTCCAGGGCGCTTTCGTCTCGAGGCGGTAGTAGCAGACGATCCAATTGCCATCCGGCGAAACTACTGGACTGACAGAAGGGTAGTCAGTCAACTGTTCTGGTTCTCCGCCATCAATCGATACGCGCCACAACGTTCGCTTTCCCTGCTTGCCGCGGTGGTAAACGACCCAGCGACTATCAGGCGATTGCCACGCCCAGGATTCATCTTCACCGGTAGTCAACGGCTTCTGATTGCCGCCATCGAGGTCCATTCTCCACACGTTAGAAAACCCTGACCGATCAGACAGGAATACGATGTAGCGCGAATCGGGCGTAACTGAAGGAAAGGTGCTCTCGCCCGCATCGTTATTTAGTTGTCTGTTACCAGCTCCCGTCGCACTCATTACCCAGATACTAGGTATGCCATTGATGATTGAGGCGTACATGATCTGTCCGTCTGGCATCCAGGAAAAGCGCGTGCGGTAGTAATAAGAATAGCCATAGTCGCTGTCTTCTTTGAAGGACAGGATCTCAGTCGCCCGGTCGGCGTCGTTGTTCGGCGCGATCCAAAGACTGGAGAGAGTCTGAGTCTGCTTAGTTACAAGAGTCTTGGCATCACTTGTCAGACTGGCACCATGGTAGTCTTGCAAATCTCTGCTGATCCGGTACGCCTGACGAGTCGGGAACCCCATATACCAGAGTTGTGACGTAGATCCCGAGCCAAGGTCAGCTGCCGTGAAGACTATTCCTTTTCCGTCTTGTAGCCATGAGATGCGCCCGATTGCCTTCCATCTGTGGGAAGTAAGGGACGTGACCGAGCCATCACCTATGTCAACTCCCACCACCGTCAAGAACCGCCTGTTTTCTTCAGTGTAGGCAGCGCCACAAACAATACTTTTACCATCAGGTGACCAGGCTGGGCCGCCAAAGGAAAACGCTTCGTAACCCATGCGCGAAGCGAGCTTGCGCTCGTCACTGCCATCAGCGTTAGCGATCATTAAAGCTCTTTCCCCAGTGCTTGAGCCCCGAACAAAGGCAAGTTGTTTTTCGTCAGGAGAAAGCGTGACGGGACCATCAACATCGTGGATTAACTTTAGCGGGCTGCCCCCCATCACTGGGACGCGATAGAGCACACCAATGCTGTTATTAATTTCCTTAGCAATGTAGTAAAGCTCATTACCGTTACGCGAAAAGGTTCCTCCGTAGAACTGCGTGTCGGCGGGCGGGACCATCTGAGTATTGCTGGAGTTAGCAATTTGTCTTAGCCATATGCTTTGTTTTCCCCCGCTCTCGACGACATAAGCGACATACTTGCCGTCAGGTGAAATCGCAGAATCGTTAACTCTTCCCGAATTAGTGAGTCTGAGCAGCTCGATCGCCTGGAAAGGGATGGTAGGGGCCACCGACGCTCGATTGCGCCGCGCCAATCTGTAGAGACCAAACCCTCCGGCAACCAGCAGGGCAGCCAGGACAAGCACCGCTGCTTTTTTATTATTTGAAATCTTACGCAGATACTCATTGCTCGCTGTAGATTGCTGCACCTCGAGGCGAACGGTAGGAAAAGCTGAAACATGAGCAGTAGCCAAGTCAGACCGTTTTTTATTCACTCCTACGTTTCTAACTCGTCGATGGCGCGCCGATGAGGTGCGTGCCATGCCCTCCTCGGTTTCAATGTCGCGCTTCAGCCGCTTCAAATCAGTCACCAGATCGCCGGCCAGCTGATACCGATGTTCTCGATCTCTACGTAAAGTCTTGGCCACGATTCGCTCAAGCTCCTCCGGCACTTCTGAAAAGCGCGAGAGTAATGGTGGCTTTTTGCCAAGGATCTTCGTGATCGTCTCGTTTGGTGTTTCGCCCTGAAAGGGGGCGCGGCCGGTTACCATCTCGTAAATAACAACGCCCAGGGACCAGACGTCAGTGCGAGAGTCAACTTCAAATCCCTTTGCCTGCTCCGGGGACATGTAGCGAACGGTGCCCATGACTACGCCCGCGTTTGTACTAACCATAGATAGCGACACCGACTCGTCAGGGACCTCGGCAGTCTGTTCTAGTGCAAGTTTGGCCAAGCCAAAGTCCAACACCTTCACAAAACCGTCGCCGCGCAACATGATGTTTTCCGGCTTGATGTCACGATGGACAATCCCCGCTGAGTGGGCGGCCGCCAGAGCAGACCCGACTTGGATCGCAATGTCCAACAGCTGGCCAATGTCTATTCCAGAGCTGTCCAGCGATGCCATGTGTTGACGTAAGGTTTGGCCGTCAATGAACTCGGTTGCGATAAAGTGAGAAGAGTCTGACTGTCCGATCTCGTAAATCGTAACGATGTTGGGATGATTTAATGCCGACGCGGCTCTGGCCTCGAGCTCAAAACGCCGGACGCGATCCTGATGGTTCGTGAATTCCGTGGGCAGTAGTTTGATTGCGATTGGGCGGCCTAATTTCTCATCTCGCGCCAGGTATACTTCGCCCATGCCTCCCACTCCCAGCAACGAGGAAATGACGTAATGGCCAAGCACCTGGCCCGGCCTGAGCCGGGTCTGAGAAACATTAAGCAATTCCGCGGCGAGATCTTCTGCCGGCTTGTCGATAAAACTGTCTGATTGTTCGTGAGACTCGATTAGGGACTCTACTTCCGACCTGAGGAATTCGTCGTCGCGGCATGCTTGCTTCAGAAACTCGGTGCGATCACTAAGCGGACGCGCCAAGACAGAGTGAAACAAGTGATCAATTTGTTGCCAGCGCTCGGGAGTCATAAAAACCCTTGATCAGAGCGATTCCGCTTCCGCTAGATTAACGCGAGAACTTTTTCCCGATCCTCTAATGGATGTTGTCAATTGTCATGATTTTGATTCGTTATCTCGCGTCGGAGCCATGCTTTGGCAAACGTCCAGTCGCGCATCACGGTGCCGGCCGAAACCCCCAGCACCTCGGCCGTCTCCTCAATACTCAATCCGCCGAAGAATCGCAGCTCAATGATCTGACTCTTGCGGTGATCGAGTTTCGCTAGACAGTTAAGCGCGTCGTCGAGGGCAACCACTTCTGCTGCGCGTTCAGGTGACACGATCATTGCCTCGTCAAGGGCAACAGGTTGCAGATCACCCCCGCGTTTCGCGAACCCCTTCTTACGAGCGTAATCAACCAAAATCCGTCGCATAATTCGCGCAGCGATTCCGAAAAAGTGCGCCCGGTTCTGCCAGTGCACGTCCTTTTGATCGATTAACCGCAGATAAGCTTCGTTAACAAGCGCCGAGGTTTGCAGAGTGTGGTTGCCCCGCTCGCGGCCCATGTATCGATGTGCCAGCCGACGCAGTTCGTCATGAACGAGTGGCATTAGGGAGTCGCGCGCAGAGCTGTCCCCATTGCTCCAGGCGACGAGCAGTTGGGTGACTTCATTTGAGCTGGGAGTCATGGGTTGAACCTTTCTGGGCGATAGGAAACAACCACTTTGAGCGCGGATTATACATCCTTTTTCCGCCTGCTCATGAAAGATCTCTAATTGATTTGAGGTTTTAAGATGAGGGAATGATGAATGCGGGCCTAGTCGCTGCCGTATCTAATTTCCATGTGTCGAATGCGGAAACTTGCGATCACCAGAACGATGATCGTCACTACGATGAGGCTGGGAACGGCGATCCAGGCAGGAGTTGGCTCGGCAACAACGGCAAACGGTCCTTCAGACACCGGAATCGGCACGAGGGAATTCAGGTAATGAATCACGCTGATTTTCTTCAGTAACGGCGGCAACAGGAAGTTCAGCCATTCCCACCCGTATAAAATGATCGCCGGAATGATCGGATTGCGGATGAACAGCCCCACCACTAGAAAGAACGCCCCATAACCGACGCACGCGAGAATCGTGATACCCGTGTATGTCAGCAAATGTCCCGTGCCAACGCCATCGAGGAAAAAGCGAGCGCTCTCTGAGGGAAAGTGCGGCAAGTAAAGCAGCAACATGCAAAGGATGGTCGTGGCCGAGAACAGTACTATCGAGGTGACTAAGCCCGACAGGTATTTGCCAACCACCAGAACTTCGCGCCGCACGGGACTGAGAAAATAGAAGTGCAGACTGCGATCGACAATGTCGCCGCGGAAAAGGTTCATGAAAATCCAGGCGCAACCAAAGAACACGACCGTGCGCAAAATAAATCCACTGTAGTAAACGGCAAAGATCGTGGAGTACTGCGAAAAGTCCTGCCACTCATTTCCCGGCGGCGTAAAGGGCGCGAGCAAGGCGAGCGGAGCGATTGGCAACAGTGCAAGCAGGTAAAGGAGGATGGAACGGCGCCCTAAAAAGTTCTTCGTCACCTCCAACCGGAAGATGGCGGCGATCTGTCGCAGCCAAAGGGACCAGGGTAGTGGCTCTTTGCTCTTCGGAGTAATTTCTACAGTTGCACTGCTCATATTTTGGAGTGCGGCGACCCGTCGCCGCTTTCTGTAACGCAAACTGTTAGTTTGCGGCCCAAGCTAACAGCTGCGTTACTCTGATCCAATCAGATATCCATACACTGCGCTTAGATCGTCATCGACCGGAGCTACTGACTCGACATTGATTCCCTCATCAGCAACCGCACGATTCAAAAGTAGATAAAACTTGTCAGCGTCGCGAGTTCGCACAAAGAGGCCACCACGATCATTATGCAGTCGCGCTTCAACCACACTATCTTCTGCAAAAACCTGCGCGGCCAGTTTCGCCGGCTGATCGCACCGTATCAGGATCTGCATCGGGTGCTCCGTAACTTCGTCACGCACCCCGTGAATGTTTCCTTCCGCGACGATGTAACCATTGTTCACGAGCACAACGCGGTCCGACATCATGTCGACCTCGTGCAGGATGTGGCTCGAGATGATCAGGTGTAACCCTTCGGCGGCAAGTTTGCGGAAGAGAGCGATCGTTTCGGCGCGCACCATCGGGTCCAAGCCGTTGAGCGGCTCGTCAAGAATCAAAACGGAGGGACGATGAGCAATTGCCTGTGCGAGTCGGATTCGCTGGCGCATGCCTTTACTGTAAGCGGCAACTTTGCGATCCGCGGCGTCGAGCAAGTTCACATGTTCAAGCGCATTCACGGTTGCGGCGTCAGCCTTCTGCTTATCTAAACCGTGAACCAGCAAAAAGGCCCGAATGAATTCGCGCCCCGTCAGTCCGCGCGGGAAAGAATCAAACTGGGTGCAATAGCCGACTTTTCTAAAGAGCTGCTCGGGTTGATCTGTAGGCGTTCCCAACACCGAGATGCGCCCGCGTGTCGGTCGCAGCAGGCCGGTCATGAGATTCATCAATGTAGACTTGCCGGCGCCATTCGGGCCCACCAGACTGGTAATGCCCGGACCGATGCTGATGTTGACACGATTAACCCCGAGTATCTCGCCATAAAACTTGGAGACATCGTCAAAAACTATTTGTGTGGCGAGTTCACCCATTAGTATTGCCAATTGGCGATTACCAATTGGAGATTAGTTTTTTCTCCAACGTTCTTTGGTACACCGCACCACCTTCACCATCAACAAAATTGGCACCTGGCAATCGGCAATTGTTTTAGCTCACGACTTCGTAAGCCTTCACTTTCGCCGAAAGGATCGCCAGACAAATAGCGCACACAAAAAACAATGCTGCCCAGGAGGCCCAGAGCGGCGGCTCCGTTAGCATTACGGTGCTAATCACGTCGCCATCAATGCCAGTAATAACAGACGAGGTACGGTCAAAGGTGCCGAAAAGTCCCGCTGAGATATTTTTCGTTAAAGCACCAAGACTGATCAGATTTCCCAAACGTGTGCGGAAGAGGAAGTTGACAACTTCGCCGAACACCGAGGGAATAAAGAACAGTCCGAGTAATGCTGCGCTTGCGATCACACGCCATTTCACGAGGGCCGAGATCGCCTGCGAGAGCAGCGCCAGCAACAAGATCCACACGAAACTTGCTATGAAAATCGCGCTGGCAATCCAGAGATTATCAATCAACCACCGGCCACCTTCGAGGTACGCCTGAAACATGAACAGCAACAGCTGTGGCACCCAGGTGATCGCCGACAATAGAATCAAAACCACCGACATCTTTCCTGCGACGTACTCGGCCCGTGTAAACGGCCGGGACAAATAAAGCGGTAAGGCGTTGTTTCTGAGATCACGCGACACCAGGGGCGGGCCCACAAGTAGCGTCACAAAGAAAGCAAAGCCACCCTGCAAATTTACGAACGTTTGAAAGAAGGACGCGTCGACGGGAATTACTTCGCGCGCGTTAATGCGCATAATGGCCAGCGCGCTCACGTTGTGGTGCAGGTAAATCAGGATCGCTTCGACCAGCAACGGGATAAAACAGATCGCGAAGAATGCTATGAAGAGTTTCGACTTAAAGACGTCGCGAAACGCATGGCGCGGAATTACCAGGAACCGGCTCCACTCCGGAGTCAGCAGGCCCGTGTAATTCTTGTAGCTGTGATCATAGACCGCCATGACCGTTCTCCATTGCTTTGAGGAAGATGTCTTCCAGCGAATCGCGTTTGTAACTCAAACGCCTAATTTGCATTTGCTGTTCGGCAGCAATCCGGTAAAGATCTCGAACTTCAACTGTCTCTTGCAAGACTACTTTGAGGCGATGATCTCCGGTTAGCGCATACTCACAACCCAGGTCTGCAATCGCTTGGGCAAAGCGTGCTTGATCACCGCGCGTTTCCAGCACCAGGAATTTGCGATTCGACTTGCGCTCTTCATCCAGATTGCAATAAACGACCAGACGTCCGTCTTTCAGAATCACGATTTCTTCGCAACACTCTTCGACGTCGCGCAGCAGATGTGAAGACAGCACGATGTTCGCCTGGCCACTGTCGCGAATCTCGCGAATCAAACGAATCATGCGCGCGCGCGCCGGAGGATCGAGGCCATTCGTTGGCTCATCAAGAAAAATCAGCTTCGGACCGTGGACGATAGCCTGCGCAAGTTTAGCGAGCTGCTTCATCCCGAGTGAATAAGTATCGAGGCTGCGATAGCGCGCTTCGCCGAGACCAACATAAAAGAGCGCTTCGTGGGCCCGCTCCAGGGCCGGCTCGGGCGGTAAACCCGAGAGCTCTGCCATCAAACGAACCAGATGCACCGCGCTCATCTTTGCGATAAACGAATCGCGCTCGGGCATGTACCCGATCAGAGATTTGATCTGTTTTGCATCTGTACGAATGTCTTTGCCAAAGATGTGCGCCGTTCCGGCGGAAGGCGGATGAAAGCCAAGGAGGGTATGAATTAGAGTCGTCTTGCCCGCGCCGTTGGGACCGAGCAGGCCGATAGCGCGCCCGCGCAAATCGCCGCGGAGACCTTTTAGAATTTGACGCTTGCCGAAAGTGACACTCAGATCATTAAGGTCGATTACCGGAGCGAAATTCTTTGGATCCTTAAGTTTTGGTAAGTCGCTGACTGTGGCTGTCGCCATGCTCGTTAGTTATATCGTTCTGTCCTGATAATTCCAAACGAATCCTAAACCAAAGGCAGTACCCATTAGGATGAATGCGCCGATGAATGCTAACGCTTCTGATGGCGCCAAAGTTCTGCCTATTGCCAGGATTCCGATCAGAAAGACAGGAAGATTGAGGACGAGTGCTGAGGCGAGTGGAAAGAGTGCGGCCGGGCGACAGCCGCCGAGCCGGCGACGCAGCCAAAAAAGTGAGGGTGCATAAGCGAGAGAGAAAAGCAGCGCCGCGACAATCAAAGACACAACGGTCGCGCCTTTGACGTCAGCGGCGCTGAGATTAGCGCCTTCGACAAGATAGAAGGTCAAAAGGATTGCTGCCAGGCCTAGTAGCCAGGAGCCGAGAGAGATGGAGACGAGCTTCATAGGCGAACGATGAACGCTGAATGATGAACGAGGAGTTGTGATTTTAAATGTGAATGCCAATCACCGGTTCTGAACTTCATCATTCATCGTTCATCGTTCATCGTTCATCGTTCAGACACCGGCAATCGGCAATCGGCAATTCAATAAGCGCAATCGTCGATTAGTTAGACGACTTTCCTTTCATGCCCTGAGAAAGAATGTGTTGAATCTCGAGAGCATGGGGCATGCCCAACAAGCTCGCCGGACTCAAACCAAACGGACCACCTTCAGTGTTTGCCGCGAATGTAATGCTGTCGCCCTGGGCATAAGCGTAAGCCAGAGTCGGCGGCATATCGGCGGCCATCTTCTTAATCGCATCAGCCTGTGCCTGGGGCAGTTTGTCGGCGGAGCCCGCTATGCGATCTGCGAAGGGCTGCACCAGGGGACCAAGGTTGTGATAAAAGACCGCGGAGAAATTCGCGTTACCGTCTGCCGGTAGGCCGGCAGTGAATTGCGCGGACCGCAGCAACGACGTACCCGATTCCTGCAATCGTACAGCACGCTCAACCAGAGCGCGGCTGGGACCCGCAATCATGTAACCGTTGACATAGGTCAAGTTTACCTCCAGACCAAAGTCAGCCGAGCGCAACGTGTAGTAAGCGCGCCCGGACATTTCGGAACGCTCCCAGACCAGACCAGCCTTTCCAAACTTCGCCGCTTCCTTGTTAACCTCGGTCACGACGCGCTCGAGCGTCTGCTGCAGATGTTGCGGATCGTTTACCTCAAACACCATCTTCCAGGAAGGCGTCGGCAGAATCGGACCATCGATAGCGAAGGCGAATTCCCCACCGAGCGGGGCCGCAAAGTCGCGACGAATATCCAAACCGCGTTCTGCTTGCAGCTTGTCGAGATTCTTGCGCAGGTCGGGTGAAACCTTTTCCATCACGCCCAGCAAGTCGTCGACCAGCGACACGGGATTCTTAACGACGAAGCCGGCAACTACATTTGCGTCACGGGAGATGTATTCAAGTGAACCCATTGGTCCGGGCTCGGCGAGCCACGAAGGAATGCCGCGCGCTTCGTTAAACGAAAGCACTGCACGTGTATGGGTTTTGCCATCTGACTCTTTCTGCTCGAGAGCAAAGTGCTTGAGATTCAGGATGCCAAGCTGCTGCAGTGCGCCTGCTTGATCTGCGGCCTTGGCGCCTTTAGTTAAGTCAGACTTATTCTTCTCGATCAACAACTCCAGATTCGCTGCCACTACCAATCCGGCGCCCTCTTTGTAAACCTGGGCGATCCGGTTGTGGAAAGCGGTTCCGGTGAACGGACTGCCGCCGCCCTTTTGCGTCACACCAGCCAAAGCCTGCAACTGCTCGAGCTTCGGACTCGCGGCAAACAGGTTGTTGTTAATCCAAACGTAGAGTCGCTCATTCTTTTTCCCAGCTTCAGGGGCGACTGCGGTCGCGGTTAGCGGGTCTTCGACAAATTGCAGACTGGGTTTTCCCTGCTGGTTGACCCCGTATTTTGCAATCTGCTGTTCCAGGAACTGGCGGAAGCCGGCGGAGTTCTTCAGCTCAGCCAACACGAGCGGTGAATCGGGCTCGCCCTTGCTGTTCATTGAAAGTGAAACGGCAACTTCATCGCCCAGGTATTCGCCAAACTCGCGCACAGTGCCCATCACCTGGTCCATTCCCGGACCGTGACGACCTGACTGTTCTTTTTCATACCACTGACGCAATGCCGGATTTTGATTTATGCGCTCCTGCATGATGCGGTGCGATTCAGCAATAGTGGCGGTCAAATTCGGCAACGCCGCATACACAACGGTATTTTCGGGCATCAGATCCAGAAGGCGCGTTGAATTGCGCACGCCGGGCTGCTGCACCTTACTCAATTCCTTGTTAAGGCCGGAGAGAGCTGCAAGCGTCTGCGCATAATTTGCAGCGTTGCGACTCCAGGACACATCGTCTTCTACGGGAATGGTTTCGATACTCGGATTGGTGGTGACTTGTTCTCCAGCGCGAATTACGCGCTCGTTTCCTTTGTTATCGACTTTCACTTCCCCGGAAACGACGGACACGCGCGAGCCTTTGGTGCCATTGGCAACTGAGAAGGTCGTGCCGGTGACGGAAACAAGTGTATCTCCAGTGTCGACGAACAGGCGTCCACTTTTCTGCTGCGCGGCTTCAACCATGATGTCGCCGCGATTCAGGTGAATTGTGGTGCCTTGCAAGTTGTTGGTAATCGACAACTCAGTCCGATCTCTCATTTCGATCATGGTGCCATCGCCCAAACGCAGCATTGCGTGCGCGCCTTTGGCGGTGCGAACGCGCTCGCCCTTTGCCAGTTTTTCTCCGGCAACGATTGGCGAGCTGGTGGTGTCGGCGATTTGATAGACCTGACCTTCAGCAGCCTGCACAGTCGCTTCCAGCTCGCCGCCAAATGGGGCGTAACGCTGAATGAAAGGCAGAGCGAGGAGACCGAAACCAATCACTAACGCCGCGGCAATGCCCCAGCGCATGATGACAGGCTGCAAACTGTAGCGTCGGGGCGCCACCGCAGTCTTCCGCGGTGCAACGCTGTGCGTGCGCGCTTCCTTCATCGCGCGCCGGCAAGGAATGCATTCGTGTGTATGATCGACGAGCAACAGCGAGCGCGCCTCGGAAAGCTCGTTGTTGAGATAAGCAGGGATCAGCGACTGAAAGTCAGCGCAGTTCTCGATATGTTCGGTTCCAGTGGTTGTCATGATGTTCTTAAGCTCTACCTTCTCAGCAGCTAGCCGCTCCCAAACGCGATCTGCTGCCTGTTTGACTGTGGCCGGTTCGACTTGCTCGTTCCGAATTCCGGCAGTTACTTCGTCGAGGATGGATTCGGTGTTCTTATTCATAATGTTTCTCCAGATAGTGCCCAATCTCTTTTCGTAGTTTTGTGCGCGCGCGGTGCAAAACCACGCCGACCACCATCTGCGAAGTTCCCAAAAGCTTCGCAATTTCCTGGTTGTCGTAGCCTTCGTAGTAACGCAACACAAACATCTCGCCGGCGGTCTCGCCCAAACGAGCGACTGCCTGGCGTATCAAAAGCTGCAACTCGCGATCGGCGTGTTGCACTTCCGGATTTCTGACCTTGCTCTCGATCACGGCGACATTCACTTCATCAAGGCCCACTGCGCGCGAACGAGTGCGGCTGCGCAGCAGATCAAGAGAAGCATTGATGGCCGCACGGGAAAGATAGGCTTCAGGATGATTGGCGAAGTCGTAACTTTCTCCGCCTTTGATTAGGCGAAGAAAAACTGTCTGCAACACGTCTTCAGCATCGGCGGCGCTGCCGGTGATGCGATGAGCCGTGCGAAAGACCCGATCGTGGTGTGCTCGGAAGAGGTTTTCCATCTCTCCCGGAGGGTTTGGCACTGATTTCAAGGTTCTAGCGGCTGCTGGCACGATGCCCTCCTGAAGTTGTTTCCACTCAGTAAACGAGCCTCAGGAAGGATTATTAACATTCAAGGCAGAATTCTTGGGATATACAGAAAACGGCCATTTTCCATTTGTCATTTGAAGAAAACCGCCAAGTCGCCAAGGAGCGCAAAGCGCGCCAAGAAAGTCAAAATGAGCTTTGAACTTGGTACTTTGAACTTTGTTCGCTATCGAATTTGAGCGGCCAGATGTTCCTACTGACGCTGGTGAAGCAAAGTACTAGTTCACTTCATTTTTCTTGGTATTAAGTTCACTTTATTTGTCTTGGCGTCCGCTGCGCCCCTTGGCGACTTGGCGGTTTCAGTTTCTCCAATGAAAAATGGCAAATGACGAATGGAAAATGGTTTTTTGAACTCAAAACAGCGAGCCTTCGTTGTCTTTCCCCATCATCGCCTTGCGCACAAGCGGAATCGGTGGCCCACCATATTGCAAAAACTCATCATGAAACTTCTGCCAGGAGTCTTTGCCGCCTCGCGTCTTCGTCCAGTCGTCCCGAAGTTTCCTGATCATCAGCTTGCCCATCGTGTAGTTCAAATACGCCGGATCGAAAGTACCCCGAGCTGCCTGTTGACGCGCCGTGCCTGCATCCTGAAATCCTTCCTCGCGAAACATCCGCTCCGATTCCGCCACCGTCATTCGCCCGGTATGCATGCCAATCGCGGAAAGGAATCTCACGTTGCGAAGCATGGCATTTAACAGTTGACCAATGTGTGCTTCCGGCGCCCCATTGCCCAAGCCCGCATCCCACATCATCTCCTCGGTGTAGTGCGCCCAGCCTTCCGCGAAAGCATAGCCGACGAAGACCTGGCCAAACTTTGATGAAGTGCGATTAGCGTGCAGGAATTGCAGAAAGTGTCCCGGCCAAACCTCGTGAACCGACGTGAACAAGAGGTTCGCCTTGCCCGGCAAATACGCGTCTTTCTCAGCTTGTGACCAGGACGAATCCGGAGGCGCGATGTAATAAGTCGATGGCAGGTTCCTTTCGTAGGGTCCGGGGATATTGATATACGCAAAATTCCAGCGGCGATAAGCGGGAGCCTCGGCCACGAGGGCTTCTTCAGTTCCCGGTATCGTTACGATCTTTTTTTCGGTGATGAAAGCCTTCAACTCAGTGAGCTGTTGTCGCGCCATTTCCACTGCTCCGCCCGTTGGCTTGTTGGCTTCCGCTTTATTCACACAATCCTGAAGCGTTTGCCCGGGAGCATATGTGGCGCAAGCTTCCCGCAAAGCGGCTTGATTTCGCGTCAGGTCGCGGCGGCCTACGCCTTCCAACTCGTCCAAACGGACTTCCACACCCTCCGTGTCGCGCAACATGGCACTGAACTTCTCGGCGCCGAGAGAGAAGGCGTCGGTTGCGGAGGCTTCCTGCGTTTGCAGCCAGGCGTCGAACTCTTTCATCGCCTTGATCGCGCCGGCATTCGCTTCCTTAAAATCTTTTTGCAGTTGTTCGTCTTTAACCGATCCGAACACCGCGGGCACATCCTTTTCATAAAACGCTACCAGCCCACCGAAAGAAGTGCGCCCTATGGCGACGTAACTCTTCGGCAATGGCGTAGTCAGATTGTTTCGAATCTGCTGGAGGGCCGCCGGAATTGCTTTGGCGTAACTCGTATAAGCGCGCAGGCGTTGATCGAGCGGAGCGTAAGGACGCGAGACATAAACGTCGGGATCGAGCGCATCGGCGTAGTAATAAGGATTCCGTTGCGGCCACTCGGCGGTTTGCAGCCAGAAGAGATCGGCTTTGACCACTGATTTCAGATAGGCGTGCTCAAACCGCTGCGCCTCGGTGAGATCCCGATCCCTGTAATCATCAAGCCGGTTTTGCTCCTCGCGAAGAAACTGGCTGGTTTTTCTAATCCCTTCCGCACTCCAATCAGGAAGCTTGCCGTCAAATTCGTGACGCCCGGCGCGGATTGCGAAATCAGGACGCGCTTGAAAATAGGAGTCCAGGAAAGTGTTGACGTGCTCGTTCCACTTTTCCGTTTTGCGCTCGGAGCGGCCTCGATCGCCACCGCGATCGCGGTTGACGCGGCACGCGGGCAGGATGATGAAGGAGGCAACTAATACGGTGCAGATTGCGACTCGACGGCTTGAGCGTAGCTGCGACTTGAGTTTCGTGAACATTTTTTGGCGCCTCCTGTGGATGAACCAAAATACCGGCCCGGCGAGCTGAATACTAAACGAATGCTGACTCGATTTTGTTGCCTTTAGTGGGCATAGGGCAAGTCTCTGACTTGAAGAGCAAGTGCTCTTCTTGCCCAGGTCTTTGACCTCCGGTGCGCGGTTGATCCCTGTGAAGAGCAAGTGCTCTACTTGCCTAGGTCTTTGACCTCCGGTGCGCGGCAAGTCTCGGACTTGCCGAACAGGTCCTGGATTTTATCAAGAGAGGTCTCCGACCTCAGTATTGCCGAAAATCTTGTATGGCCTAAGACTCTTCAGTACGCGCGAAGTCTTTGACTTGAATATCCAAAACTCCAATCTTGAAGGTCTATGACCTTCAAAATCTCTCTCGACACTCCGGCCCTGTTCCTTACCGCCGTCGGAAAAGATCGGCTACCAGTTTTTCAAAAAAAAATAAAGAACCTCGCGTGCGAAGCCATCAACGAGGCACGAACTTCCTGTGGTTTTCTGCTATTTGCTTACGTGATCATGCCCGACCACGTCCACTTGTTAACTGATGCTCCTCGCAAACCCTCCGAAGTTCTCCAATACATCAAGGGAATCGTAGGACATCGAGTCATCGATTATCTCAAGGTTAATAAGTACGAGGCGTCTCTGGAAAAACTCCGTCATGAAAGCTGGAAACGAAATCATCGGTACTCACTGTGGCAGCATGATTCCGACGTGTTCTCGGTTACCAGCGAATCTAAGTTTATGGAGAAGGTGAATTACATTCATCTCAATCCGGTGCGAGCAGGTTTGGTGGAATCCGCTGCGGAATATCGCTGGTCCAGTTTCCGTTGGTGGAATGGAACACCACGGGACGATGAACCCCTCACAGTGGATCTGGATAAGATTCTTTGGCGGCGAAGTTAGGTCAAAGACCTGAGGCAAGTAGAGCCCTTGCCTCGGCAAGTCGGAGACTTGCCGCGCATCCGAGGTCAAAGACCTGAAGCAAGTAGATCTCTTGCCCCGGCAAGTCGGAGACTTGCCGCGCACCGGAGGTCAGAGACCAACGCCTCAACCGTCAATCCTTCTGACCTAAAACCCCATCCCTTCACACATGCAGGATCAGCTTCGCGATGGTGAAGTAGATGACGAGGCCGGTAGCATCAACAAGGGTGGTAATCAGTGGGGCGGAAAGCACAGCCGGATCGACGCCAAAGCGCTGCGCGGCGATCGGAATCAAGGCACCAACCGTTGTGGACCAAATGCAAATGGCAAACATCGTCAGAGAAACGGTTAAGGCGAGGGATAACGGAGCTTGCCATAACAGCGCCTGACCAAAAGCAATGGGCGCCACCAGCAAACCGAGGACGATTCCTGTCGCCGCTTCACGCACCACCACGCGCCATGCGTGTCGTACCCCAACCTCGCCGAGGGCCAGACTGCGAATCACCGTCATCACAGTTTGCGCGCCCGCGTTCCCTCCGGTGCCAATCAGCAGGGGAATGAAAAAAGACAGTGCCACCACCGCGGCCAGCTCAGCTTCGAAGCGATGAAGCACTGCACTCGTCAACGTGCCGGCAACAAATAACAGCAAAAGCCAGCCGATGCGCTTGCGCACGACGCGCAAAATTGGATTATCGAAATAAGGCTTGTCGAGCGCGCCCGGCTCAACGCCGGCCATGCGTAGGATATCTTCGGTTTGCTCCTCGATTAAGACATCGATGACATCGTCGACGGTTACAAACCCCACGACACTTCCGTCCTGCTCTATCACAGGAACGGCAAGCAGGTTGTATTTGCCAATCTTCTGAGCGACTGATTCCTGATCGTCCAATGCGGCAACTGTCACCGGCTTGCGTCGCATCACCTCGCGAAGCGGCGCACTCAGTTCCGCCATAACCAAGTCACGGAGTGAAACGGCGCCGAGCAAATGACCAGTTTCCGGCTCCAACACATAACACGCATAAATCGATTCTTTCTCTCGCGCGACCGAGCGGATGTGTTTTAGCGCTGCGCCCACCGTCATTTTCAGATCGAGGTGGACGAATTCTGTCGTCATGATGCCGCCGGCAGTGTTCGGCGGATATTGCAGCAAGTCTTCAAGCTCAGCGCGCAATTCCTCACTGAGCTTCGGCAGCACTCGGTGCCGCTCGTGCAGACCCATCTTTTGAGTAATGTCGGTGCGCTCATCAGCGGAGAGGCCCGAAAGGATTTCCGCACTGCGCGCCGGATCAATTTGCTCGAGGATTGCGGCGCGGCGCCGCATGGTCGGTTGATCGAAAACCTCGATCACTCGAGAAACGGGCAGCATCGTCACGACCGCCGCCGCTTCCGATACCGTTAGCTGATTGAAGAGCTCCGCCAGGTCGGCCGGAGCAAGGTCGGCAACCATGCCACTAATCCCGACGAAACTCTCGTCCAGGCGCAGATGGATTCGCTCCAGGAGTTTTTTGAGGTCCTGCGTTGGCATAGAAAACTTTGGTCAGAAAGGTAGTAAGCAGCCGGCAGTATAAGCGACGGCGGCCCAATTAAGTCGTAGATCCACCCACGTTTGGGTTTTTTCTGAAGTTCGCGGGACGAGGCTTTGCTGTGGGCCTTTAATGTCTCCGCCGCGCGGCGGCCGCCTCGGGACTACCACGATGCCGGCGGATCAATTCTAGCCATGCTGCGCCGTCGTATTGGAATTGCGTGGTTCGCGCGTCGAGTGTAAACACAATTCCTTGCCGCCGATAACGATCAAGACCGCTGTAGTTCAGAAAGTAGGAAGCAAGAGAAGCGCCCGTCGCGTTCAGCTCGTCCGAGTGCAGCCGGCGCGCTGCGTCCTGCGACAGTTTTGCTGCCGCCTTTTCAGCCTCTTCGCCAAGAATTAATAAGACTGCGGGCCGGTGAGGTGAGCGAGGAAAAGCGTCAAGAAATATTCGCGAGCGAGCAATGCGATCGAAATCGCGAGACGCTTTGATCAGCGCCAGCAAGCGCGCGTCATCACCCGCTCGTGCGGGCGTCACGACAGCCTCGCGTTGCAGCCAACCCCGAGTCCGACGGGTCACGGCTACGCGATAGAAGACAACTCCGTCGCGGCTGCGTTGTGCTTCGAGGATGGTCACGACTCGACCCCGGCCTAGCCTCCTCAGCAAGTCAGCGGAGAGTTGTGGCCGGGCACGCAACACGGCCAAGCGCTCATCGACAACAATGCCGGAACGAGAAGATAGTCGCCGTGTTTGCGCTTGTCCGGCTTCATTGCCCAATAGAACCAGCACGACAGCGACGATGATTAATAACTGACAAAGGGATCGAGACAGGTGCTGTGAGGTAATCAAGTTGTTTCTCCTTTGCAAAGTGAGGTTGAAAGGAAACGGATTTTAAGGCGAACGCATTATCGCGTCAAACGCCGGCGCGCCAGACTTGAAAGCTTCGCACGCTCCTCAGCTGCAATAATACGTTGCGTCACACCCGCATGATGAAAGTGACAAATAGCAACTGCCAGCGCGTCAGCCGCGTCCTGAGGTTCCGGCAGGATATTTAAGGAGAGCAGGATGCGCACCATCTCCTGCACCTGGTGCTTCTCTGCATTTCCGTAACCAACGACTGTTTGCTTCACAAGGCGAGGCGAGTATTCAAGAATCTCTAAACCTGCGCGTTCCGCAGCTAACATTGTCACACCGCGCACTTGGCCGAGTTTCAGAGTGACTTTGACGTTTGTTGCGAGGAAGCCATCTTCAATAGCGCAAACATCAGGACTATGCCGATTGATGATCGTTTCGATCTCGCTGCAAACGGTGAGGAGTCGTAACGAAAATCTTTGCGCAGTCCCGAGTCGAATCGCTCCGTATTCGAGCACTCGGTAGCGCGGGCCTTCGCCTTCGACTACACCCCAGCCGGTGATCTCACTACCTGGATCTATTCCGAGAACGCGCATGCCGCGCATTCTACCTCAAGAGTCTCGCTTGTGATTGGTTAATTGCCTGTCACGCTATGAGAAGCGTCAACTGGCTTTGACTCAGCGGACCAGCGCTGCCGCAGGATAGAAAAGACCACCATACAACAAACTGCCAGGAACTCGCTCTGCCAGTTTTGCAGCGACTGAATCCAAAACTCTGACGTTGCCATGAAGCCCAACTAAGAAGACGGCAGGTTGGCCGTGTTCAATCTGTTCTTGATTGTAAAACAATCGACAGGCCTTGGTTACGAATGAGACGTCGCATGATGAGACTTTTGTTCGCCAGGGAAAAGTTCGGACCAGGCTTTACGCACGAGCTCTTGCCATTCGTCGCAGTGCACACCTGGTGCAACTCTTTCGTAGTTCAACTTTCCGCCATTGGGTGGGGCCGCAAAGTTATAGCGAGGCGGTCTGCGAAAACGTTCGCGGCCAAAAGAGTTTTCGCGGTGTAGATCGGGACGCGTCCTGAAACAGTCAAACATTTGCCGCTTCAGGTCGCGAGCTTTCTTATCGAGCAGCAACGTGGTGACTTCGGCAGCCTCGCTGGGCAGAAAGTCCAGCACGCGCTTGTTGCTATCCGGCGTCGGATACATGGCAATCTCAAATATCGATGGAGGCTCAAAGCCCTTTTCGCGCATCAGTCGCAGCGCGGCATGCGTGGCAAACGCGGTAGCGTCGTGATCCGGATCGCCGCCTTCATAAGGATTGGTCAGCACAACGTCCGGCGCGACTTGCATCAAGAACGCGGCTATGCGACGTGTCAGGTCCACTAACTCCAACGGCGCTTGTTCGGTGCCGAGACCAAACTCGACGATATGTTCAGGAGGCACATTCGCAAGGGCCAACGCCGTTCGGCTTTCTTGTCGCGAGGCGCGCGCAGATTCAGCGGTGTCAGCGGCTGCTGCGTTAGACGCATGGTTATTGTTGGGTAAGCCATCGGTGATATGCAGAACTGTGACATCGTCGAGACGTGAGATGAGGCCTCCAGCGCCAACCACCTCGTCGTCAGGATGGGCCACAATTACAACGCATCGAGAATGGCGAGCCAGTTCTCTGGATCCAAACAGATCTGCGTGTGCCGAACGCTTTGTCCCTCTGTTCATTACCACCGCAGGATTCCTAACGCGCGAATGATCGCTCGCGAACAACGTCAGGAAATTTGCGCCCCCTTACCTATATGTGAGAGTGACGTATTCAACCGGCATACCAGAGCAGCCTTTGCTTTTTAGCTGAACTTCCTTGCAGAAGAGGTGTGATGGAACCTGTACGTTAATGAGGTAAGTGCCCGAATTTGTGTCACTTATCGTTCAGAGACCCGTGGAGACGCGTGGCGACGCGGGGACGCGGGGACGCGGCGGGGATGAATGAGACACGGGGACGCGGAGCATGAGAGGGCGGATAGATGTGAACTGTAGGCCAAAAAAGTCCTGATCGGCAAGGCAAGCTTACCGCACGGAAAGCGGCGAGCCGCCGGTGTCCGTCTCCCCGGGTCCCCGCGTCTCCGCGTCTCCGCGTCCCCCGTTCCCCCGTTCCCTACTTCCCCAACTGGTCAAACCCACACTGCTTCGGTTTCTTTTCAGGGCGCCAGCGCAGGAATTTTGTGCCGTGACGGAACCGGCCACCGGTGAAATGATCGTAGCGCACCTCCGCAACCAACTTCGTTTGCAGCGGCTCCCATTCGTCAGTTTTCTTGGTGCTCCAGCGACTGGGTCCGCCCGGCTTGTTCCCGGTGAATCCTGGTGGCTTGATCAGCGGCTTTAGCAACTTAGTTAAGTCTTTCTTTTCAGCTGCCGTAAAACTCGAGCTAAAACCAACGTGATGAAGCAAGCCATCGTCGTCATACAATCCGAGCAACAGCGAGCCGACTATTTTTTCGTTTGCGGCCCAGCGAAAACCACCGATAACGCAATCAGCCGTGCGCAGCTTCTTGATCTTTTGCATCCCATCTCGCTCACCTGATCGGTATTCGAGGTCGAGTCGCTTCGCGATCACTCCGTCCAACCTGACACTCGGGTCGTTAAGCCACGACAAAGCAACTTCGGCGTCAGCTGTTTGCGGTGACAACTCCAGACTCTTGTTGCGCGCAAAAAATTTCTTCGCGAAGGCGTCGAGTTTCTTACGCCGCTTCGCCAGTGGCTCTCCGTAGAACGCCTTTCCTTGTTCGTCCACGAGAATGTCAAACACGATCAGGCGCGCCGGCGTTTCCTTTGCAAGCTTTGCGATCCGACTCGCCGCCGGGTGAATTCGCTGCAGCAACGCGTCGAAGGAAGGATCGCCCTTGAGGGTGATTACGAGTTCGCCATCGATTACAAACTGGTTGGCTTTAAGCTGCAGCAGGGCCTCAACAATCTCCGGAAAGTAACGCGCGAGAGGTTGCCCCGACTTTGACTGCAACTCGACGTGGTCACCGTCGCGAAAGGCTAGACAGCGAAAGCCATCCCACTTCGGTTCGTATTGCCAGGTTGCACCTCGTGGCAGCTCATTCACTAGTAAAGCTTCCATGGGTGGATAGGGTGGATTAATCGGTAAGGACATGATCTTTGGTCTTTGGTCTTTGGTCTTTGGTCTTTGGTCTTTGATCTTTGGTCTTGGTCTCGATTTTCGAGGTTCGTTTAATCCTCGGTCGTTGACGCCCTTCTAGCAGCTTTTGCGAAGACCAAAGACCTAAGTCCAAAGACCATCGCTCCGGCCCCTCCCTTGCTTCTTAGTATAAGAACAGTTTGATTCGCGCGATTAGCACGATACTACTTGTTCAAAAAAGAACAGGCAGCTGCATCCTTTGTACCGGAAGGCTACAGGTGGAAGCTCGTCTAACGCAAACCAAGATTTGGGGCCTTAACGCACGAGTTAGTTTGCGAGCCCCTCTAACTCAGTTGGCGAATTGCTGTAACGCAAACTGTTAGTTTGCGAATTAGAAGAGCGCAAGCCAACAACCTGCGCAACGTCTGGAGAGTCATCATGGCACTTACGCTTAAACCTCTTGAAATTCAGGTCATTGTCATTACTGGCGCTACTAGTGGCATCGGACTCGTTACGGCACGCATGGCAGCCAAACGAGGCGCTCGTCTGGTTCTCTCGGCCCGGAGCGAAGACGTACTCCAGGAACTTGCCGAAGAAATTAAGAGTGCGGGCGGTGAAGCGACCTATGTAGTTGCCGACGTCGGCATTGAAGCTGATGTACTTAAGATTGCGACGACTGCTAAGGAGCGCTTTGGCGGCTTTGATACCTGGATTAACAACGCGGGCGTCTCGATCTATGGAAGGTTTACCGAGGTTCCGATCGAAGAACAGCGCCGGCTATTCGATACAAATTATTGGGGCGTTGTCTACGGGTCACTCGCGGCAGTAAATCAACTGCGCCAACGCGGAGGTGCGCTAATCAATGTCGGCAGTGTTTTGTCTGATCGCGCGATTCCGTTGCAGGGGGCTTATTGCGCCTCAAAACACGCCGTCAAAGGATTTACTGACGCGTTGCGGATGGAGCTGGAACACGAAGGCGCGCCAATCTCCGTAACTCTGATCAAACCTTCGGCTATCAACACGCCCTACACCGAGCACGCCAAAAACTATCTTCCGGTTGAGCCGCGCAATCCGCCACCCGTCTATTCACCCGAGACAGTTGCCGAGGCGATCTTGTACTGCGCAGAAAATGCAGAGCGCGATGTGTTCGTCGGGGGCGGTGGCAAAGGTCTTACCTTGCTCGGCAACTACGCTCCGCGGACAACCGACAAAGTAATGGAATGGACAATGTTTGATCTGCAACAGAGCGACAAGCCGGCGCGGCCACGCGAGCAGCATAGTCTCGATAAGCCTTCGGGCCCATCAGGCGAACGCGGAAACTACGATGGGCACGTTTCCGAAAGCAGTCTTTACACAAAAGGATCACTGCACCCGCTGATCACCGGCGGCCTGATACTCGCCGGTGCTGGGCTCGCTTATGTAACGTATCGAGGTCTTCGGTCTAACGGAAACCTCTCAACGAATAATGGAGACCTGGTTATCTAAAAAGCCGATGCCAAACGAACAAACAGTTTCCAGTTGGATAGCCACGGATCCAGTGCCGCTCCGCGATTCACTGAAAGAAAGCATTAGCACTGATGTCTGCATCGTAGGCGCCGGTATCGCCGGGATGACCACGGCGTACCTGCTCGCAAGCGAAGGTAAAGCTGTAGTCGTGCTTGACGACGGACCCATTGGCGGCGGAATGACCGGGAGAACGACGGCGCATCTGGTGAATGCACTCGATGATCGCTATTTCGATCTCGAACGGCTGCATGGTGAAGAAGGATCTCGGCTCGCCGCCGAAAGCCACACTGCTGCAATCGATCTCGTCGAAAAGATCGTTGCGGAAGAAGGAATTGATTGCGACTTCAGCCGGCTCGATGGCTATCTGTTCGTACCGCCGGGCGAATCCCTGGACGTGCTTGAGGATGAGCTCCAGGCAGCAGCGCGGGCGGGTCTTAAATTAGAGAGGGTTGATCGCTCGCCGATCGACTACGACACTGGCCCGGCTTTGCGCTTTCCCAATCAGGCGCAGTTTCATCCGCTGAAATATCTGGCTGGCCTGGCCCTCGCCATCGAACGACTCGGCGGCCGAATCTATTGCGGAACGCACGCCGCGGAAATCAAAGGGGGCGATCAAGCGCACGTCTTAAGTGCCAAGGGCGAGGTGGTGACCGCCGGAGCAATAGTCGTCGCTACCAACAGCCCGGTTAACGATCTCTTCGCAATTCACACGAAGCAGGCGGCCTACCAAACCTATGTTATTGCGGCACGCGTACCGCGCGGCTCGGTCACTCGGGCGCTTTTTTGGGACACCCCAAATCCTTATCACTACGTACGTCTGCAAGAACTAAAGCAAGGCTTCGATTTGTTGATCGTCGGCGGCGAAGATCATAAGACCGGCCAGCGAGACGACGCTGAGACGCGGTTTGCTAATCTCGAGAAATGGAGCCGCGATCGATTCCCAATGCAGGAAACGGTTTATCGTTGGTCAGGCGAGGTGCTGGAACCGATCGACGGTCTCGCATTCATCGGCCGCAACCCCCTCGACAAAGACAATGTCTACATAGCCACCGGTGATTCGGGTAATGGCATGACTCACGGCACGATTGCGGGCATCTTGATAACCGATTTGATCGCTGGTCGCGAAAACGATTGGGAAAAGATCTACGAGCCCTCGCGCAAAACCCTGCGAGCCTTTCCGAAATTCGCTGAAGAAAACCTAAATGTAGCCGCGCAGTTTGCAGACCTGGTTACGCCTGGTGACGTCGATTCGGTTGACGAAATCAAACCCGGCGCGGGCGCCGTAATCCGTCGCGGCGCTTCGAAGGTCGCGGCTTATCGAGATGAGTCCGGGCGCCTCCATGAGCGTTCGGCTATCTGTCGTCATCTGGGGTGTGTAGTCGATTGGAATACTTTGGAAAAAACCTGGGACTGCCCGTGTCATGGCTCGCGCTACGACGCGCGGGGCACAGTGATCCAGGGACCGGCGAACACTGATTTGCCGAAAGTCGAAGTTGAAGAGATCAGCGCGAAGTCGAACAGCGCATAAATGTTCGTAAGCAATCATTGTATGGACAAGGAGGAGTATTAATGAGTTTCAATTCAGAGATCCGCGCGCCGGAAAGGTTCGCGAGCAAAAAGACCAGTTCAGTTAACGTCGGTGAGATCGAGCGCTTAGCTTCAGCGGTAGCGGGTGGAGCCCTAGCGGTTTACGGGTTACGCCAGCGTTCAATCGGCGGGCTGTGCTTAACCCTCGCAGGGACGGCGCTGCTTCATCGCGGCGTTACCGGCCACTGCAATACCTATCAGGCATTCGGCATTACTACCAACGAAAGAAAGTCGGCTAGCGGTGAAGCGCCGGTGGCGAGAGATGTGCACGTCGAGAAAGCGATTGCAATCGACAAAAGCCCAGAGGAGCTATTCAGTTTCTGGCGACAGTTCGACAATCTGCCTCGCTTTATGAAACATCTGGAATCGGTGACTTGTTCCGGAGTCAATCGTTCTCATTGGGTCGCAAAAGGGCCAGCGGGAAAGAATGTCGAGTGGGACGCTGAGATCTACAACGAGAAACCCAACGAGATGATCGCTTGGCGCTCTTTAGAAGGAGCCGACATCGTCAATGCGGGTTCAGTTCATTTCAAACCACTGGGCGTGCGAGGTACAGAAGTGAAGGTGGTTCTCAACTACAACCTCCCAGGCGGAAAGATCAGTGCCTTATTCGCAAAGCTCTTCGGCAGCGAGCCCGGTCAGATGATTGCCGATGACCTGCGCCGCCTCAAGCAGATCCTCGAGACTGGCGAGGCGGCAACTATTGACGGTCAGCCTTCGGGACGCGCTGCGGGAGCGACGCCGCACCAATCGGGCGCGAAGCCGACTTTAGCCGAGCAAACATTGAAGAGCCGCGCGGCAACTACTCGCGGTTAGTTTTTTTCGAACAAGGGAGGTTGAATATGAAAGCGCTTTGTTGGTTTGGGAAGTATGACGTGCGGGTCTACGACGTTCCCGAACCGAAGATACTTAATCCGCACGACGCCATCATCAAAGTTACGACCACGGCAATCTGTGGCTCCGATCTACATCTTTACGATGGCTACATTCCCACGATGGAGAAGGGCGACATCCTCGGTCACGAGTTCATGGGCGAAGTCGTCGAGGTGGGCAATGCAGTCAAGAACATAAAAGTCGGCAACCGCGTCGTAGTGCCATTCACGATCGCCTGCGGGAAATGTTTCTTCTGCAAACAGGAGAAATGGTCCGCGTGCGACAACACTAATCCAAATGCCGGAATGGCAGAAACGCTTTACGGCTACTCGGGCTCCGGTCTGTTCGGTTATTCGCACATGATGGGTGGTTACGCGGGCGGACAAGCGGAGTACGTGCGAGTTCCCTTCGCGGACGTGGGGCCGATCAAGATTGAGAACGGGCTGACAGACGAGCAGGTCCTGTTTCTTTCGGACATTTTCCCCACTGGATATATGGCCGCGGAAAACTGCAATATCAAACCCGGCGACACTGTTGCCATTTGGGGTTGCGGACCGGTGGGACAATTCGCAATCAAGAGCGCCTTCATGTTAGGCGCAGAACGCGTGATCGCTATTGACGAAGCGCCCGAACGATTGCGCATGGCGTCTGAAAGCGGCGGCGCTGAGACCATCAACTTCGCTGAGGAAGATGTCTTCGACCGTCTCAAGCAAATGACTGCGGGCTTGGGACCCGACTCTTGCATCGATGCGGTGGGGCTTGAAGCGCATGGTACGACGGTGGACGCGCTATACGACCGCGCAAAAGCGGCGCTCATGCTGGCCACTGACCGTCCTCATGCGTTGAGACAGGCAATACACGCTTGTCGTAAAGGTGGAACGGTGTCGGTGCCGGGCGTCTACGGTGCTTTTCTGGACAAGTTTCCTTTTGGGGCGGCATTCGCGAAAGGCTTGACCTTCAAGATGGGACAGACTCATGTGCACAAGTACATGAAGCCGCTCCTGGAAAAGGTGCAAGATGGGGAAATCGATCCGTCGTTTGTTATCACGCACCGGATCAATCTGGCTGATGCCCCGGCGGGTTATGCAACTTTCAAGAACAAGGAGCAGGACTGCATAAAAGTTGTGATGAAGCCGTGAACAGGAGACGGGAGTCAGGAGTCAGGAGTCAGGAGTCAGGAGTCAGGAGTCAGAAGGCAGAAGGCAGATGACAGATCGCAGACGATAGATGGTAGTTGAGATCTGAGCGGCTTGCCGCCTTCCGTGCGGTGAGGCTTGCCTTACCGGCGAGCTCGCGAGCGCTTTCAGCGAGGCTGAAGCTCGCAAGACAATTTTGACAGGTTACGGTAAGACAAGCCTTACCGCACGGAAGGCGGTAAACCGCATTTGAGCCCAGGATACTTTTGCATAGGAGATAACGATGTCTGATAAAGATCGACGAAAGAAAGATGGCGAGAGCAAGGACAAGAAGAATCAACGCATGCGCGAGGCGGTGAGTGAGAGAAAACAAGACAACCCGACAGAGCGCCAACGTCAAAAGCATGAAGCCAAGCTCACTGACACCGTCCCGGAAGGTGAAGCGCGGATGAAGAAAAAGGCAACCGGCAGTGGTGGTGGCAAGTAAGCCACTGATAGGTCTTTGGTCTTTGGTCTTTGGTCTTTGGTCTTTGGTCTTAGGTCTTAGGTCTTAGGTCTTAGGTCTTAGGTTTCGGTCTTCGGTCTTTGAACTTAATTACTTCCTGCCCTCTGCCTACGGCCGTCTGCCTACTGCCTACTGCCGTCTGCCGTCTGCCTTCTGCCTCCTGCCTTCTGCCGTCTGCCTCCCACTCCTGCCTACTGATTCGCCGCCGCCATATCGGCTTCGCTGATATCAAAGTTCGCTGAGACCTTTTGCACGTCGTCGTGATCCTCGAGCGCTTCCATCAACTTCAACATCTGCCGCGCCTCGGCGCCTTCCAATTTCTTGTATTCCTTTGCCACCATCTCTACTTCTGCAACCTGCGGCTCAACACCCGCCTCTTTGACGGCGCCTAACACAGAGTCGAATTCGGAAGGCGCGGTGATGATTTCAAAGCTGTCTTCGTCGTCGCGCAGATCCTCGGCGCCGGCATCGGTAACGATTTCAAACAACTCCTCTTCCGACTTCGCGCTTTTCTCAACCGTGATGTAACCCTTCTTCTCAAACAACCAATTCACTGCGCCAGTAGCCGCGAGGTTCCCGCCATTTTTAGAAAAGATGTGTCTGATTTCCGCCACCGTCCGATTGCGATTATCGGTAACCGACTCGATCAAAAGCGCCACGCCGCCCGGCCCGTAGCCTTCGTAAGTGATCTCTTCGTAGTTAACACCTTCTTCTTCGCCTGTGCCGCGACGAACGGCGCGGTCAATCGTATCGTTGGGCATGTTGCCGGCCTTCGCATCGAGAATCGCCTTGCGTAGTCGCGCATTGCCGTCCGGATCGCCGCCGCCCGAACGCGCTGCCACCGTAATTTCCTTAATGAACTTCGTAAAAAGTTTGCCGCGCTTGGCATCGAGAGCGCCTTTCTTGTGTTTAATACTGTGCCACTTCGAGTGTCCGGACATTTGGTGCGGATCCTTTTATTAGATTAATGACTTTGTCTTTGCAGGGGCCAAAATATATCACATCATTATCAGTGGCCTTTTGCCCCAAATATGAAAATACCAGTAGAACGGCATAGTAAAAACGTTCCCCACACATACTGCTGTTACCCACACTGCTTTCATTTCATTCTTCAAGGCTGGGTTGCGCGCGATATGTATTACGTAAATGATCGTTAAGATCAGCAGCCACAACATCATCCCAAAGTGCACCAAGAGCAACCCCGGAAACAGTCCAGTAAAAGGACTACGTTCAGGTATCCTTAAAATTAACGATGAGGCATGGAGATATAGAAGTACAAAGAAGAAGCAGACATACGAGAGAGGCAAAAGAGTGCCAATGCCAAGAAGCACTTTGGTATGCTTGCTCATTCCTCGAAAGTTGTTTGGAGAGTTACTGGTGTCATTGACGGTTGATAACGAACTTTGATATTTGTTCGACGCTTAGCGTCGCAAGAACGAGTTCGCCACTCAGCACGCTACTTCAGTTGCTCGTACTCTTTTCGCGCCTGGAGGAGAACGGGGAGATCTGCATCCGCATCTTTCAATAGCGCAAAGAAATTCTGATAAGCAGTTCGGCTCTTAGCAATGTCGCCGCTGATGGCCGCAGCCCGCGCTAACCCCACATGCGCGAGCGGACGTAGCTCCGACATGGGGTCCACGCCACGATGGTCGATGATCTTTTGAAACTCCGCACCCGCTTCCTGTCCTCGCTTCAGATCCAGATAAACCGAACCCCTTAAGTAATTATTGTAGTGGCCAACTATTAAGCCAAAATCGTAACGGCGCACGGATTCCAGCAGTTGCAGGGCTTCTGTTGCATTGCCCCGGCTCCTCTCAACCGCGGCCCGGACAACCGGCGCAAACATATTTAGCGTCACTGTATCGTTTGGGTAGAGTTTTAATGATTCCGCTAAGAGAGCCAGTGCTCGCGTCGCGTCACCACAATCGGCGAAGAGGGCTGCTGCACCATTGATGGTATTTTTGCCTCTATGCAGCTCTAGCGCGGTCGCTGCGCTGGCTTTAGCCTCGGAGCATTTTCCAAAAGCTCCTTGTCGGAATGCGAGACCTATTAGAATCTGCGCGGCATTATCGTTTCGATTTTGACTCTTGAAAGCTTCGAAGGCACGCTGTCTAAGCTCTTCAGCTTTCTTCAACTTACCCGAGGCTGCGGCCGCTGAACCCTCCGTCGCCAGAAAGTCCGGTTCGACCGGTTTGCCTCGCGCCCATTGCGACTCGCGTTCCATGACGGCATGATCGCCGCGAAGGAAGGCGAAGTGATAGTCATTGAAATGCACTGTCCGACTGTCCGGATACAATTTTCTCAATTGTTCTAATGCTTCCCCGGCTTCGTCAAACCGACCAAGGGCCGCGAAAGTACCGATTAGATTATCTCTGGCAGCGCTATTGTTCGGACTCAAGCGTACGGCTTCCAGGGCTTCTTTCAGAGCCTCCTCATATCTACCCTGTTCCTGATACCTGAGCGCGAGGTTGTTATGGGGGATGAAGTCGTTAGGATACAAACGCGTCCAGGTTTGCAACACTTCCATCGCCTTGCCCACATCGCCAACCACGTAGTTGTAGTACTTCTCCGATATGTAAAGGCGCTCACGCTCACTCACGCGGTCGCGCAAATCGAATGCCTTCTGCGCGTAGGGTTGGGCTTCTTCCATTTGCTCGCGATTGCCATGGAACACAGCAATGCGCGCATAAGCCATAGCAAAATTCGGATCCAGTTCGATGGCCCGCTTGTAAAATCTTATTTCCTCCAGATTATTGCCCCTAGCCCGTTCTTCATTGCCCATCGCATATGCCTTGAGCGCTTCCAACGAGGACGTAGTGGCCTGCTCGATCGGCACATCATGCTTCTTAATGGAACTGAGTGACTCCCCAAGCTTTTCTCGCAATTCCAAGGCGGCTTTGCCCAGCGCCGACAACACCTGCTCTTTACTGTTCGCTTCCACCTGCTGCCTGGCAATCGATTCCCCTGACTGGGCATTTATTGCGTCGAGAGTGATTACATAATTACTGCCGAGGCTGGACACCGATCCAGCAAGTAATGCTTTGAGACCTTGCCGCTGGCAGATCTCACGCGCGATGTCTTTAGTAATGCGTTCATCCGGCGAGCGGCCCATAAAGCGCAGCGCTTCGCGAACTCGCTCATCGGAGTAAATATTCAGGAACGGAGTCTGGCCGAGCTGCACCGCAAGAGCTTGCTTCAACGTTCCGTCGAAGACCGGATCGCCCGTCGTATTGGCGAAGTCTGCGATCAAAATCGTGTCTTTGTCGGTCAGGGCCTGAGCGCGATTGAAATAGAAGAAGACACCAGCCCCCACGGCCAACACGACAAGCGCAGCGATCAGGGTCGCGCCAGTCTTGTGTCGTTTGATCTCACTTACCAGGTATTCGGCGCTGGAGGCTGGGTGAGTGGTTGTTTCTTTAGTAGGCGCGACGCGACCTGATACCGTGGGCGCCGCAGTTGCTGCTGTGATCGCCGACCGGGAGACGCTGTCAGGTGAAACGGAGCGTTCCAGCTCCACCTCAAACTCAAGCTTTTGTTTAAGCCGTCTTAGGTCTGTCAGAAGTTCCCTGATTGTCTGGTAGCGCTCTTCGCGCTCTTTGCGGAGCGCCTTGTTGATAATCCAGTCGAGCTCGGCAGGAACGTTGGGAGCGAAACGAGCAAGAGGCGGCGCTTCCTTCTGCGTTATGGCAACAATGACATCAGTCGAGGTCTCGCCCTCAAAAGGAACTCGCCCGGCAACCATTTCATACATCACGACGCCGAGACTCCAGATGTCGCTGCGCACGTCGACGGGCTTTCCGCGCGCTTGTTCGGGCGACATGTAGTGTGACGTGCCCATCACAACGCCGGCGTCAGTTTGCACCAGGACTCTGGTTGAAGCTTCACCGTCAGATGGCGTTCTATCGGTCGCATCCTCCGTCAGTTTTGCTAACCCAAAATCGAGGACTTTAACGTAGCCGTTGCGCCTCACCATGATGTTGTCGGGCTTGATGTCACGGTGGACTATGCCGGCGCCGTGCGCTTCTTCGAGAGCACTCGCCACCTGCACGGCGATATCCAGAATCTCGCTAGCTTCGAGGGCCGAACCGGCCATGTGTCTGCGCAGAGTGTTCCCGTCAATATACTCAGTGGCGATGAAATGTGAGCCGTTGTCTTCACCTACTTCATGAATCGTGAGGATGTTTGGATGATTGAGAGCGGACGCGGCGCAGGCTTCCTGTTCAAAGCGATTCAGGCGATCTCTGTTTGTCGTAAACTCCTGGCTGAGGACTTTGATCGCAACTTTCCTGCCCAACTTCATGTCCTCTGCGAGATAGACTTCGCCCATGCCCCCAGCGCCAAGTTTTTCCAGGATCCGATAGTGTGAAATTATGCTGTCTTGCATTGCCTCTTATTACCCTAACCGATTCACCCGTGACATTCGCGAGCAATCAGAAAACCACGAAAGCCCGTTCCTTGAATAACTTGGAATAATCCACGGCCTCGATCTGGCTGTCAAACATAATGCCTGTCAAACTAACTATTCTTCCCAGCAAGCCTTAGCAATGCCTCTGGTTCGATACCGCTGATGGCGACTCGTTTTAGCCTGGATGTCTGGCCGGTCGTGATTGCAATAGCGTTGCGCGATACCTTGAGAGCACGTGCCAACAGCCGCACAAGCTCGTCGTTTGCTGCACCGTCTACTGGCGGCGCCGCAATTCGGACTCGAAGTGCGCCTTGATGTTCTCCGACAACCTCACTGCGCGACGCGCGCGGTACAACGCGAACACTGAAGGTCAGCCAACCGTCTTTTTCGAGGTAGTCGATCATTTGCGCATGGACTGTCCCCGAAAGGGACAGACCTCTCCAGACGATCGGCCTTCCCACCCTTAACTAAGCGACAAAGATCAATTGCCACCCGCGCAGGAGCGTGCCGGCGACAGCTGCTTGAAATATCCAGATGATGATGAAGGCCACAATCGGCGAGATATCAAACCTTCCCACTGGCGGGACAATGCGTCGCAACGGGCCCATCAACGGCTCTGTGGCGTTCACTAAAAATCGCATCACGCGATTCGAATGGCTGACCATCACCCAGGAGAAGATTATGCGAATAAAGATGAGCAACGAATAGAAAGCCAACATCCCGTAGAGCACATATCCGGCGAGCGGTCCGAGCGCTGCGCGCTGTGAGCTCAACAAGATTCCTGCAAGCATGTTTGCGACGTTGGCTACTAATTGCAGCACAAACCAACCCAGCAAGATTGCGATCAAAATAGTGACGAGGGGCGCGTACTTCGGATCGACGCTGAGATTGATCAGGATGCGTTTGACCGGTGAGATCAGGGGATCTGTCAGCCGACGCAAAGTGATCGAGACAGAACCAAAGGGATTGAGATCCACTTGATTGGCGATCAGGCGGAGAATCACCACAAGGATGATTCCGAGAATCATCAGGGTCACCGCCCAGCTTACAAAAAGATAGATTCGACTAATTATTAACATTTTTCTTTCTTATGGAGGCTATTCGCGTTCGCCAAAAATCGCCGTGCCAACTCGCAGCATGGTCGCGCCTGCTTCGATCGCGACCTCGAAATCATGAGTCATGCCCATAGACAATTCTCCGGAGTTCCCCGCAAAGAGTCCCTCAGCCTGCAGTTCATCGCGCAAATCTTTGAGGCGACCAAAGAACGGCCGCACGTCTTGCGGATTGGCGAAATATGGTGGCAGCAACATTAAACCCATCAACTTCAGTCGGGAACACGCGCTTACTAACTTAGCCAACTCTGGCAATTCAGTAGCAGCGATGCCCGACTTAGTTGTCTCACCAGCGAGATCAACCTGAATCAAGACCTCCAGCTCTTCCCTGCCGCTTTCAATGCATGCGCGTTCCAATCGTTGCGCAAGGGAAATTGAATCCAGAGAGTGAATTACATCGAAGAGTTTGACCGCACGGCGAACTTTGTTTGCTTGTAGATGTCCGATCAAGTGCCAGCGGGCGGCAGCGCGGCCGATTGCAAGGATTTTGTCTTCAGCTTCCTGGACGCGGTTCTCGCCAAATTCCGTTAACCCGAGGTTGATTGCTTCGCGCACCATATCTGCCGCATGTGTCTTGCTGACAGCGACGAGCGTAACCCTTTCCGGATCACGACCGCTCTTTTCAGCCGCGGCAGCAATTTTTCGCCGCACTTCATCGATTCTGGTTTGGAGACCTTGCGCAGCAGCAGCCATCGTGATGCACAGTAGCAGAATGGGTGACGATTGGTCAGTTGTCAGTTCAGCTCATTGCCAATTGGCGATTGCCAATTGCCGATTGGCTGTCTAGGGACTTAGGTCTTTGATCTTTGAACTTTGGACTTCAGTCTTTGGTCTTTGGTCTTTGGACGAAGTCAATCGCCAATCGCCAATTGGCAATCGGCAATGTCTTGACACCTCAGAGAGCCATTCCCATAATGCTGTTTCAGTCCACAACTTTGCGGATGTGGCGGAACTGGCAGACGCGCAGGTCTCAGAAGCCTGTGGTGGTAACATCGTGGAGGTTCAAGTCCTCTCATCCGCACCAAAAACCAATTGCGAGTCCGCTCCGGGGCTCGCTTTTTTGTTTGCCACAAGATTCCCCCTCGCGGTGTTCTGGTATCAGGAGCCCGAAAATCAGCCTATCCCAGGGGAGAACAAATAATGAGTTTCGACTATGCTGCGGTCAGCGAGCCTTTCGCCGAACGACAAACTCTGAAGCCAATTCCCGCAGGGGTGACCAGCCACCGGCGACTTGCTGAACTCCCGGTCCGCGACCGGGTACAGCGTTTGGTTGAGCTCGCCTTCTCGCTGTTGCGAGAAACCGAAACACTCGCTCGCGACAATGCCTTTACCGAGTCGTCAGGCCAATTGAAGAGCCTCGACCTCGAACAGGGCATTGACTTCAATGAAGAAGTTAAGCAATTCGAAATCGGATTAATTACGCTGGCGCTCAACCATGTCGGAGGAACTCAGGCAAAAGCCGCGCGGCTTTTGCGGATTAAACCGACCACGCTCAATTCAAAGATTAAGGCGCTGGGCATCCAGTATTAGGTTGAATAGCTCGGGTTCGTCTGTGGCGGGCGCGCGACTAGGGAACGTGCGCCCGCAAGGTCAGTTAACCGCCTCTGAAGCATTATCCTCCTGAGCCTCGCGCCCGTCGGAAACCGTCAGCGGTTGTTCGTCAAACAGGCTCGAGTCCACAAGGGTCTGCACCCAATACTGCCCGGGTGCGGGAAAAGTCACATTCACAAAAAAACTGATGTTGTCGGCAAAGCCGCCGGGCGCAATTTCGAAACTGGTGGGCTGCGATACGACTACGGGTTGTTGCCGATCCGGCGTCAGGATTCGCACTTCCGAAAGATGCGCACCTTCACCGCGCCAATGATTCACCACCGCAAACTTGATGAGGGTTATCGGTAGTTGTTGCACCATTATGTTTTGAAACACTCCCATGAAGGAGAGTTTATTGCCCGCCTCCAGGCGCACGTCGTCGCAAAAAATTGTGAAGAGTAGTTTTAGATTTCCGTTGGTAGTTTGTAGTGTGGTCATATGTGAACCTCTCGAGAGTCAGGAGTCAGAAGCATGGAAGTCCAAGGTCCTAAGTCCAACGTCCAATGTCCAACGTCCAAGGTTCAAGGTTCGTTAACAAACCTTGACCGATAAGGCGCGGAGTGAAGTTATTCAAGGTTAAGTCGCAGACTTTGGACTTTGGACCTTGGACTTTGGACTTCCGCCTGGTGGTTCTGACTTCAACTAATCGCCAATCGGCAATCGGCAATCGGCAATCGGCAATCGCCAATCGGCTGGCGCTATCCTAACATCTTCTGGAATGCGGGTTCGTCCAATACCGCCACTCCAAGTGCCGTTGCTTTCTCCAGCTTCGATCCCGCCTCTTCCCCCGCAATTACAAAATCCGTCTTTTTACTTACCGATGACATCACGCGTCCGCCCCGAGCTTCAATGGCAGCCTTTGCTTCGTCGCGCGTGAACGAAGCGAGTGTGCCTGTTAAGACGAACTGTTTGTTGACGAACTGCTCATCCACCTTCTGATTTGCGGTTCGCACGAGGGTGGTCTTTACGCCAGCCGCATTCAGGCGTTCGCAGAGCTCCGCGTTGCCGGTATCGTCAAACCAATCACGAACACTTTCAGCGACCGTGAGACCAATCTCGGGAACATCGTCTAACTCCTCCACGCTCGCTTTGCCCAGGGCTTCGAGGGAACCGAAATGACGGGCTAGCAAACCTGCGGTGCGATCGCCGACATGCCGGATACCGAGGGCATAAACCAAATTGGGAAGGTCGCGAGTTTTGCTGGCTTCAATCTGGGCCAGCAGATTCGCTGCCGACTTTTTGGCCATGCGTTCAAGTCCGGCAATATCGTCAAGGGTGAAGCTGTAAAGATCACCAAAATCGCGGAGCATGCGTTTCTGCACTAATTGATCGACCAACGACTCGCCCAAGCCCTCAATCCTCATGGCGCGACGCGATGCAAAGTGGAGCACCTTGCCCTTGAGCTGCGCCGGACAATCGGCGGCGATGCAGCGCGAAACGACTTCGCCTTCGACTTTGGAAATTTCGCCGCGGCAAACCGGACACTTGCGCGGCATGCGGAAAGCTTTCTCCGCCCCGGTTCGCTTTGACTCGATTACTTTTAAAACTTTGGGAATGACTTCGCCGCCCTTTTCGATCAAGACCCAATCGCCAATGCGGACGCCGAGTCGTTTCACTTCGTCGGCATTGTGCAGCGTCGCGCGCGAGACAGTTGTTCCAGCGAGCAAGACCGGCTCGAGGATAGCCACGGGCGTCAATGCTCCCGTGCGTCCAACCTGGACTACGATCGAGAGAACCTGTGTGGTCGCTTGGCGTGCCGGATATTTATAAGCCGCAGCCCAGCGCGGAGCCTTTGCGGTGGTTCCAAACTCATCCTGCTGCGTAGTGGAATTCACTTTCACCACCAGCCCGTCGATTTCATAATCGAGATCGTCGCGCTGCGTTTCCATGCGGTTACAAAACTCAATCACTTCGGTGATCGACTTGCACAGGTGCCGATGCGGATTAACGCGAAAACCTGCGGCCTCCATCCAATCGAGAGCTTCCCAGTGAGTGGCAAAGGGCTTGCGCTCGCCGGCGATCAGATCGTAAGCAAACATGTCGAGCCTGCGTTTAGCGACAGCCTTCGAATCGAGTTGTCGCAACGTCCCAGCCGCGGCGTTGCGCGGATTTGCGAACCTTGGTTCGCCTTGTTCTTCGCGTTCTGCGTTGGTGCGTTCAAACACGCGTCGGGGAATAAAGACTTCGCCGCGCACCTCAATTTCCGGCCCGGGTGTGGATTTTGCGCGCAACCTTAACGGCACGCTGCGAATCGTCCGCGCGTTCTGCGTCACCTCTTCGCCAATCCGTCCATCACCACGAGTTACGCCACGCGCCAAAACTTCAGCTTCGTATTGAAGCGAAATTGAAACCCCGTCAATCTTTAGCTCCGCGACGTATTCCACCGGGCGTCCTTCGGCAAGTCGCTGGCAGCGCTGATCGAAAGCAACCAGCTCTTCGATGTTGTAAGTGTTTTCCAGCGAGAGCATTGGGCGGCGATGAACAACCTCGGGAAAGCCCTCGGCCGGACGTCCACCTACGCGCTGTGTCGGACTATCAGAAGTGACTAGTTCGGGATGCTGGTTTTCGAGTTGCTGCAGCCGGACCAGCAAGGCGTCGTATTCGCTGTCGGAGATTTCGGGATTGTCGTTAACGTAATACAGCTCTTCGTGACGACGAATCTCATCCCGCAACTCGAGAATTTCTTTATGAATGGTGGGCGCTTTGCGAGTTGATCTGGCGGTAGTCAAGCCACGCTCCTGATTTTAGGTCACTGAGTGACTTCTTCCCGGGTCCCAAGGTCTCTTGTGCCGCTGGTTCGTAATTTTTCAGTCTTAAGCTCGCTCTTGGATTCTCCGAGACGGCTAATCACTCGCCCGATAAATTTCACACTCAAGAGAAAATCGTCGAGCCGGATGTTTTCATCAGGCCCATGAGGATTCGATCCCGCGTAGCTCACGCCAAACGATGCGACTGGAGTGGCCGGTGACGAAACGCCGCAAACAGCGCCTACCGGACCACTGGACGGATCCATCGGGTACACGAGGGGCGCGGTGCCATACACTTCAAGCGCTGGTTCAATCACTGAACGAGCCACGCGCGAAGTTGCCGAAGCTTTTGCCAGCGGCGCACTGCCGAGTTCGATGATCTCGATATCTTTGAAACCGCGCAGGTCGAGATGAGCGCGGAGTAGTTCCAGAATCAGAGACGGAGTCAGATCGGGAACCAGCCGGAAGTCGAGTCGCGCCATGGCCGAGCTGGGCAATACCGTCTTTGCACCCGCATCGGTGTGACCTGTTTGAATCCCGCAGATGGTACAGGTCGCTCCGAAAATATGTTCCTTGACCAGGGCTGCTCCTTTCATCGAGCGTACCCAGCCACCAATTCGAAACTCTTTTTTTAGACCAATCTCATCAAGTTCGATCGCTTTCAGTGCTTCGGCATCGTCCGCGTTGATTGGCGCAAGATGCGAAGAGAAGCCATCGATTGTAATCACACCCTTCGGCGACGTTATCGTCGCGAGCGCTTGCACCAGACGCCAGGCGGGATTAGGAACAATCGCGCCCCACTTTGAGTGCAAATCCGAACGGGCGCCATGCGCGCGCAATTCGAGAAAAGTAATGCCTTTGAAACCAAGACTGATTACGGGCCGCTCCTTGGTGTCGCGATAACCCTCGTCCCAGAGACATCCTTTAGCCACCAACAGATCACTATGTTCACTGGTGAACTTGAAAAGATTAGGACTGCCCAGCCCGTCTTCCCCTTCGATGATGAACCGCAAAGAGATTGGCAGTTTGCCAAACGTCTTCTGATAGGCTTCCACCGCCACTAGCCGCGCCAGCAGATCGCCCTTGCTATTCGCAGCGCCGCGCGCGTAAAGCTTTCCATCCAGAATCGATCCCGAGAACGGGCCAACCGTCCAATCTGTCAGATGACCCACCGGCTGCACATCGTAATGACCATAGACCAGATAAGCCGGCCCGCTGCCACACTCGCCGTAGATGATGGGGTAACCGGCGCCCATTTTGAATAATCGCGTTCCGATTCCGACTCGCTGCATTGCTTGCTCTACCGCTTCGACCATCGCGCGCATGCCGGTACCGCGCGCGGCCACCGAAGGCATGCGACAAAGAGCTTGCAAGCGCTCGGCAAAATTCCGCGCGTGGCGGTCAACGTATCGATCGAAACGAGCTAAAGTCATGACAGTAGTGCTTAGTCAGAAAGTGTTTTGTCTCCTTAGCTTATGACGGTGCGTCCTCCAACGATCCTGCAATCGTTTCAGGTTCGTAAAGCAGATAACATGGGCGTTCAGCGCTGCGCTCAAATCCTGCGCAAACTAATCCGGCGCGGAACGCTTGTTGAAAGTCACCGCGAACACGAAGCTGTTCCGCTCGAGCGCGCTTTACATCCGTCTTCACGAGTGCGCTCCAGTCGGCAGGGATCTCAACAGTTGCCTTCGCATCAGGTTGAGTTTCGAGAACGCCGCCTTGCGCGAGTTCGCTAACTCGCCTGGAACCAAGCTCCCAGTTTGCAAAGAGACGATCGCTGTCAAGGCCTTTAGCTTCTCCCTGGCCGGGATCACTACCGTAATCAGTTCCATAAAAGTTCTCGGCATACCCTCGCACTACGACGCCAAGACGATTTAAATTGAAATGAGCGTTGCGCGATTGCAATGGATCCCAGGTCCACTTAATGAAGCGCCGCCCTTCGCTCAAGGCCCTGTCCCTTTGCGCCCATTTGAGTCGCGCGCCGATTCCCTGGTTTTGGTATTCGCGGTCAATCGCCATCATGTGTGAATAGCCGACGATCTCGTCCGCGCCGCGCACAGCGATTAGGTGATGAACAAAGCCCGCGAGCCGGCCTGCTTTCGTGAACGCTCCGAGTGTCCAGCCCCCCGCCTGTTGCGACACGACCAGATGCCGCCGCGGAGAAATCTCCAAGTCAGGTAACCCAAAAACGTCTCGTTGCAGCCTAACGCAATGATCGAGCTCATCAATCGTCAGGCACTCGCGAATCTTAATCTCATCCATGCGCTAGTAGGCCTTTGTCGGCCGCGCGGGCAATTGCATCAGAATGCGCAGACCACCTTCGTCTCGATTTACTAAGGTCACACTGCCGCTCATGACTTCCAACAAACGGTGTCCGATTAGTATTCCCAATTCATTGATATCCGCTTCGCGCCCGCCCGGCTTTTCTTCCGGGTCAAACACGCGCGCCAGATCGGCGATTGGTGGACCCGAATCGTCAATTTGCAATTGCAGCAGCGTTCCGTCGGTGACGTCGGCGTTGAGAAAGACACGTTGATCAGCAGGGCTGCGACTCAAAGCCCACGCGAGAAAATTGTAGATAATCTGCCGCAACTTTCCTCGGTCAGAAACTACAGTCGTGACATTGGGTCCAACTTTGCAATCAAGAGCCACCTGATGCACGTGGGCGAAGCGGGCCAGCGCCTGGCACGATTCGTTCACCGTCTCTTGCAAAGAAAACTCCTGCAGAAAAACTTCCGTTTGTCCTCCTTCAACGCGAGAGAGATCGACGAGCTGATTCAGGCTCGTTTGCAGTTGCAACCCGGAGGACTGGATTTTTCGGCAGAACCGCTGTTGCGTCTCGGTCAGCTGTTCCTGATCGAGAAGGATCTCGGTAAAGCCCAATACTGAAGTAAGTGGCGTGCGCAGCTCGTGCGACATCCGCGCCAGAAATAATGAACGATAGTGCGAGACCCGTCTCAACTCACGATTGGCAGCCTCAAGCTCTGCCGACCGCAGTTTTAATTGTTCCACCAGATCCTGCACGAGCTGCTTGGGATCCGCGGCATGCGCAGGACGGTCAACCTCAACCACTGGAACCTCGGTCTGTCCGCGACAGTTGGAAGTGTCACTCATGATGTGTCATGCGTGTCCGCGGCCCTGGGCAGACACTGCGACAACCGATCTTTGGCCGACTCTTTGTCTGCTCTTAATCTGAATTTTTAAGGGAACTTCAATATAGAGGCCGCTGTTGCACGTGTCAAAGCCCTGCTTCTTTTTTTTCCGATTCGTGAGCTATCATTCAATTGCCTGCGCGCAAACCTCCTGTGAGCGGGTCACGCACTTGATTCGCCCATGAATGGCCAACTAAATGAGCAGCCGCTCGTCGAACTGATTCGTGAGATTGCCTCGCAACATCGTGACGGCGTGTTGCGACTGCGACATGACCCGGTCAAAGTCGTCATTTATTTCGAAGCCGGCGAGCTGATTTACGCTGCCGCGAACCTTCGCGAACTAAGGCTCGCCGAGTACGTCCGGAAGCAAAACCTACTTCCAGAAGAAGAGCTGCAAGCCCTCGACAATAGTAAGTCGGATCTCGATCTCGCTACTGCTCTCAGCCAAAACGGCCTGGTCGATCGAAAAACGGTGGTCTGGTTGATTTCGAACCAGGTGGTAGACGTGCTCCGCGTGGCTCTGCTGTGGGCGGAAGGTGTATGGGAATTTGATGCGCGCCCGCGTCTTGCCGATCCCGTGCGCGTGAAAATAGATATTCCAAGTTTGCTCCTGCAGGCAAGTCGCAAAATGCAACCCGCGACCATTGCCGCGCGTCTGCCAAACCGCGACGAGATTTTTAGCCCTGCGGCAGATTTACCTGATTCGACGGGTCTCTTGCCGGCGGAGGGTTTTCTTTTCTCGCGGCTTGAAAATGATCTCAGTCTCAACGAGTGGATCACGCTTAGTGGACTCTCCGGCGCTGAAGCATTGCGCACAATTTACGGTCTCGCGGTTGCCGGTTTTGTTAAGCGCCAGCGATGGCCCGGCGCGCTTACGAAGGAACGGCCATTTTTGGCTCCAGTTCCAGCAGCACCCGAAGAAAGCGGCGAGGAGCCAGGTCCAGCAGAAGTTTCTGTTCACACTCTAGCAACGGATCTGGAGGAGTTATTTGAACGGCTGGAGAACGCTGCCAGTTTTTATGAGGTGCTAAAACTCGGGCACGACGCCAGTCCCCAGGAAATCAAGAACAGCTATTACGCGCTCGCCCGTCGCTATCACCCGGACCTTTTTCACATGCAGGCCGGCACGCCTTTGCACGCTAGCGTTGAGTCTGCTTTCGCCAAAATCGCACAGGCGTACGTGACGCTAACCGATCCCGCGCAACGGTCGGCCTATGACGCTAAGCTCGCTGCCCGAGAGAGAATCCGCAGCTCGACGATGGAAATCCCTAAGCAGACCGAACAGGATAAGGTGCGCGCTAAGGCGGCTAAGGAAGCAGCTAAGAAGGAGCAAAGGGAGGCAACCGGAGAAAATGACTTTGCACGAGCGGAGAGCAGCTTTCAGGAAGGATTCATCGCTTTGCAGCAGGGGCAAATCCAAGCCGCGATTGTCAGCCTGGCCGCCGCCGCGCGGCTGGCCCCGGGGGAGGCACGATTTCGCGCTCACTATGGACGAGCGCTCGGAGCTGTTGAAGCGACGCGTCGGCTCGCCGAAGCGGAGCTGCAGGCGGCACTCAAACTCGACCCCACCAACTTTTCCTATCGCTTAATGCTCGCCCAACTCTACTTTGATCTCGGCTTCTATCGTCGTGCCGAAACCGAACTAAAACGCGTGCTCGCGGTAGAGCCAAACTTACCCGCCGCTCACAAGTTACTCCGTTGCCTGGAAACGACGACGACACCTTAGGGAGGGTCGCGGCTGGTTGTCGCCACTTTAGACAAGTAGAATCATTCACTACCGATGCCACTTATGAGGACAAATGATAAAGAGCACGTTGACGCCTTTACCCAACTCGCGTCAGCGACTGATGAGTTTGAGCAATACCAGAACGTCCACGCTGTTCGTATCGCCGAACTCGCGGACGAAATCGCTCAACATTTCTTGTTGGCGAGTCGCGATCGCCGGTCGCTGCGTGCTGCGGCGTTGCTCCATGACCTCGGTGAAGCGGCCATGGAAAGAGATTATATTCAGCGCGCAGGGGCGTTGAGCGATGAAGAGCGCATCGATCTGCAGCGACATCCGGTGATCGGCGAACAGGAGTCGGCGCGCGCCGGCGCCGATCGCGCCACCAATCTGCTGGTCCGCTGGCATCATGAGTGGTGGAACGGGGGCGGCTATCCGGACGGATTAAGAGGTGACGAGATCCCGCTTGCCGGCCGCATCCTTCGCCTGGCTGATTCTTACGTTTCCCTCACGGCGAACCGGCCCTTTCGCGCAGCCTATTCTGCGGCTGCTGCGCGGCAAATGATTATTGAGCGAGCGGGCATCGAATTCGATCCGCGAGTTGTGCAGTCGTTTCTGCAGCTTGAGCTTACTGAGCAAGCGGAACCGCTTGATGAAGTAGAACCCGTTACCGCTCCTTATGAGAATAAGGAATTGTTTTCTTCGTTTATGAAGTAAGGCGCTGGGGAAGGTTATAGAAGTGGCTTACAACAACATCGACGCATTCGGAAATGGTTGGCTGGCATTTGAGCTCAACGTCCTGCGCCGCATGAAATTCAAATCAGTGGCTCTGCCGTTCAGCGGCGAACCGAACCTGGGCCTGCATTTGAAGCGTTGGGATGTGCGCGTCGTTGCGAATGATCCCTTCATCTGGGCCTTCACCAAAGCGACTGCGCTAATCGAAAACTCATCTTCAAGTTTGAATGATGATGATTGCGAAATCGTCCTCGACGATGCTTACGCGCCCCGAGATAAGCTGGACAATGTTGCGTTGGTTAAGTGGTTCAATGAAAGCGATGCCTGGTGGTTTGATAATGTGCGTTTTAATGCCGAGAAACTTCAGGACCCGCATAAACGCGCCATCGCTCTGACATTGGGAATGATGGTTGGAGATTACGTTCTTTCTTTTGATAAGCAGACTTTTCGCATGCGTGAGCCGTTGTCGCTATCAAGAGTTTTTTGTCAGATGAAAGAGTTGCTACCGCAGCCCTACGACAACACCTTACGTAACAAGAGCACGAACCAGGACCTGCGCAGCTTCGTCGCCGAGCGGCAACACACCGATTTGCTTTTTCTGAGATTGCCGGCGCCGATGGTGCAGGTGAAGCCCGCACGGGGTCATTCGAGTTGGCGCGAAGAATGGCTGCAGGGCGGAGATCACTTTTGGAATGAGTTTGACATGCGGCGGTCGGGCCGGCTTGGGGCAGCTGTGCAAAGCAAGCAACAGTACCTTGGGCTGGTCGAAGACTTGTTACGCACCGCGGCGCACATCCCTGCGTGGGCGATTGCTTATACCGAGAATGGTTTCATCTCCGGCGAAGAGTTGATGGAGACGGTTGGGCGGATTAGAAAAGTGGAGGCGGTCTACGTAAAAGACTTTTCCGACTTGCTGGGAGTTAAGGCTTCTATTATTACGGCCGGTGGATGAGAGAAGCAGTGACAGCTTCGTAGGAAGAAAAGAATTTTCCATCTGTCATTGGAAATGTCTTTTTGTTACTGCTTCCCACCCCTCAAGAATCGGTATCCAAGTCCCCTTACTGTCAGCAAATGTTTCGGACGAGACGGCTCATCCTCAATATAGCGCCGTAGCCGAACGATGAAGTTGTCGATTGCGCGGGTGTCGGTATCCTCGTGTAGCCCCCAAACCTCTTCCAGCATCGACTTACGCTTTACAATCTCTCCTTCATGCTTGATCAAGTAGCGGAGTAGTTGCGCTTCCATCAGTGTTAGCCGCACCGTTTGCTCGCCTGTGTGCAATTCGAGCGATGCCAGGTCAATGGTCTTCCCGTCAAACAAGTAGACTTCGCTTTGCGCCGCGACCGGCGCCGAGTCCCGTTCGTTTTCCAGGGCATTACTTCGTAACCAATCGCGCCGTCGTAACAAGGCGTTGATACGCGCCATTAGCACCGATAGCTCAAAAGGCTTGGGCAAATAGTCGTCGGCGCCTGATTCAAAACCTTTCAGAACATCTTCCGGGCGTCCCCGCGCGGTGAGCATCAGCAGAGGCACATATTGATTTGCTGCACGCAGTTCAGCAGCAACCGTAAAACCATTCTTGCCGGGGAGCATCACATCGAGCACCACCGCATCGTAACTGCGTTGCTCCTCCAGGAGGCGCGTCAGAGCCGTTTCGCCGTCGCCCACAGTCTCCACCGTATAGCCTTCGGCTTCCAGGTTATAGCGCAACCCGTCAGCTAGATGTTTCTCGTCTTCAACTACCAGCACGCTGCTCATCGCTTAAACCCTCGGCAGTTGAATTGTGAAAGTGCTGCCCTGTCCGACGCCGGGGCTTTCGGCAAACACGCGGCCACCATGTTTTTCCACGATCGAATGAACAATGAACAAACCGAGGCCAGTGCCCTTCACGCGCGCCATAACCAGGCCGGGTGCGCGATAGAAGCGCTTGAAAATGCGCTTTAGTTGCGCTCGGGGAATTCCGATGCCGCGGTCGGCAATTCTGACGGCCACGTGTTTTTCGTCAATGTTCGCTACTTCTACTGAAACCGAAACTTCCTGATCGGAATACTTGATTGCGTTATCGAGAAGATTAGAAATCGCGGCGCGCAGATCATCAACATCACCGGCCACCCGCGCCGACTCGCCCTGCAGCGTTTCATCAAAGTTCAACGTTCCCGGTGCGAGGTTGTGACGGACCTGCGTCAGATCCAGACATTCGCGCACAATCTCGCTTAAATCGATCACGGCTCTGTTCTGACGCCGCAGGCGGTGACTGACACGACCCGCACGTAGTACCTGCTCGACGGTGTGAAGCAGCCGATCACTATCGGCAAGCATGATGTCGTAAAACTGCTCGCGCTGCGGCTCCTCGACTTTGCGCGTCTTAAGGGTCTCAAGGTAGAGCCGAATCGATGCGATCGGAGTTTTTAGTTCATGAGTGACGGCATTGATAAAGGCGTCGTGCTGCTCGTTGCGGCGGATTTCACGGACGAGGAAGATTGTGTTGAGGACGACTCCAAAGATGATTAATGAAAAGAAGATAATTCCGAGACTGAGGAGGGCGACCTGACGCCAGTTAAGCAGAATCCAACCGACATAAAGAGCGATGGCCAGCGAAACGAGGCAGGCCCCGAGTGTTATGAAGAAGATTACAGACTTGCGGCGGCCACTTACGGGCATATGTCATTGTAGCGTGGTGTGCGAGGAGTGCATAAGTCGGTGGCGAGAAACCGGAAACATTTTGCCATTTCTCATTTCCATTTGAAACGTGAAACCTGAAACCTAGCCAGGAGTCAGGAGACAGGAGTCAGAAATCTGTCAGTGGTCAGTTGTCGGTAGTCAGTAACTCCTGACTCCTGACTCCTGACTCCTGGCTAGGTTTCAGGTTTCACGTTTGAATGGAAAATAATTAGGCCGCCCATAACGCTTACGTTACCGGCGGCCAGTCTTGACTATATTAGGCCTTCCCACGCTTCCCGCGTCCCTGTCTCTTAAGCTGCTTCACGCAGCTCGCGCAACTCAGGCTTCGCGGCGCTCAAATCCTTTGCGGCGGCAATCTGATCTTTGCTAATGAGCCGGATGCCTCTTGCCAGACCGAGAAACTGCAGAGTACGTATGCCGTACCAGTTGAAATCAATTTCGTACCACGTCAAGCCATGCCGGGCGGCACGCGGATGCGCGTGGTGATTGTTGTGCCAGCCCTCACCGAATGAAAGCAAAGCTACCCACCAACTGTTTGTGGAATCGTCATTGGTTACGAAGCGGCGCGTTCCCCACAGGTGCGTTGCTGAGTTAACAAGCCAGGTGAAATGCAGCCCAACAGTAACGCGCAAAAACACTCCCACAAACAACATTCCCCAACCACCGATCGCGAGCAATGCGATGCCGGAAAGAATCAAGGGAACAAAATAGAGTCGATTCATCCAGACATGAACCGGATCCTTCATCAAGTCTGGAGCGTAACGTTGCAGCACGGCAGGTTCATGCTGTTGCGCAGTGCCTCGTAGTATCCAACCCATGTGCGCCCACCAGCGGCCGTCGCGCGGCGTGTGCGGATCTCCTGCAGCATCAGTATGAGCATGATGAATGCGATGCGTTGCTACCCAATTGATAGCGCCGCCCTCCAACGCGAGGGCGCCGCAGAGTGTAAGAAAATATTCAACTGCCTTTGGTGTTTTATAGCCGCGGTGTGTAAGTAAGCGATGAAACCCCATGCCGATGCCGAGACTTCCCGAGACCCACCACAGCACGAGGGTGACAAAGAAAGCTTTCCAGCTAAGCATGAAAAGTGCTGCAACCGCTCCCAGATGAAAGATCGCCATGAAGCTCAAGGTGATCCAGTTAAGATTTGGTTTCTCCGCTAAGTATTTTTCACTCATTAAAGTTGTGCTCATTGCTGCTCCGTATCAATCCATCCCAACATCTTTGGATGGGGGACCATGGACATGCTACCAATTCGCAGCCGCTCCGTTTGTAATACTTATGTAAGCACCCGCAGAAGCAGTGATGGCACAGTTGCTCAACAGTTCTGACAAACATCAGCGCCCATAAACCTTGCCAACCAAGTCGGGAATCGGGCATTATTGCTGGCGTATTTACTCTTCCGACGGCAGCAGGTTGTTGCGCGCGCCACTTCAAGGATGGCGTCTCCAGCAGCAACGACGCGCGAACGAAAACTTAAGATTCACGGACTACGATTCAAGAGTCGAGGGACTTATGCAAAAGAAAGCTCCGGTTGAGAAGCCAACTTATGCAATTGGGGATCGCGTGGAAAAACTATGCGCGGTGTGTAATGAGGAGCGGGGTCACGTGGTCGCTTCGATCACCAAACGCGGCTCAGTCTCGCGCGTGACTTGTCCAAAGTGCGGAACCAAGAGTTCCTTCTCGAGCGGTACTAAGCTAACCGGATCCCGTTCCAAGTCGGTCCAGAGTGAACCCTATGACATGGCGCGCACCTATCGCACGGGTCAGGTCATGATCCATCCGCTTTGGGGACCGGGTGAAGTGACCGCGATCATCGAGCCGCGAAAAATTGATGTCTTATTTGCTGATCGGATTCGCCGGCTCATTCACTCGCGCGCTGACCTCTAACTCCGGCCGGTCGTGCTCAGCACCCGCGAGCGACATGCCGCGCGGAAGTCTCACAAGGCGCAAGGCAAACAAACCTAGCCACAGCACTCCCGAAGTCGCCGAAAGCAGTCCGGCAATCACGGTAAGGGTGCGCGCCGAGATAAACTTTAACGACCACCCCGCCACCGCAGTCGAGAAACTCCAGATCAAGAGTTCGGCAGCACGGTCGCTGGTGCCGACGCGTCCGCGCAGACGATCGGGAACGAGGCGCATCAGCAGTGTCTCTTGAATTGCGAACTCAGCCGCCAGCAGCACGCGGGAAACAAAGATCAGCAAACACGCGAGCCAAAGTGACGGTGCTATCCCGATGAAAGCGAAGATGACACCCTGAACGATTAGGGCCCAGCCAATGAATGGAATCGTGGCCTTCATCACTTCCAGGTGGGTGCCTAACCTTCGCGCAATCATCATCCCGAAGAAGAGACCGACGCCGGCAGCGAAATAGAGCACCGCTACAGCCTCGTCGCCGCTCATGCCGTTGTGTCCCGCGAAAACAATTCCGCCCAGACGATCGGAAATGAGATTGATTGAGCCGCCACCAGTCGCCCAAAGAATGTTGATTGCCAGAATCGCAGCCACTGGTGCGTGACTTAAGATGAAAGCCCATCCCTCGCGAATATCTGACCAGTATCCACGTCGCGTTTCACTCGTCACCGTTTCCACACGTGACGCAGTCCTCGTCTGTTCGTCCGGAATCAGCCAGACTGAATAAGCGGAGGCAGCGAATGAGATGGCGTTGACGATAAAGGCTGCTCGATAACCCACCGTTGCCGCAGTCCAGCCGCCGAGGGCAGCGCCGAAAGCCATCAACAAAAATCGGGAAGAAAACATCAAGGCGTTGCCGGCGAGTAAGTCGCGGTCGCCCGTGATGTTTGGTACTGCGGCATTTTTGGCGGCTTCAAAGAAAGCGCCAAAAAAGGAAAGTATTACCGTGCAAACGTAGGCAATCCAAAGATCCTCCGGTCGGCTTACCAACAACAGGGCGAGCGCTACGACAACCCGGGCCAGGTCGGAAACGATCATTACGGTGCGTCGTGACCAGCGATCGACAAAGGCCCCGGCAAGTGGCGCAAAGATGGTAAACGGCAGCAGGCGCGCCATTAGCATGATGGTCGTAACTTCCGGAGCGCCGTTCGAAACCGCGCGCACTAGTCCCAACGCGGCAATGAAGTTGAACCAGTTGCCGAGCTCCGAAATTACCTGCCCCAGCCACAATCGCCTGAAGTAATTGTTGCTGCGCAGTAATTGAAGGTAAGTTAGGGATGCCATACAGCTTTGAACTTAGAGCTTTGAACTTTGTCCTTCGCCCTTGCAATTTGACAAGTTCCTTCGTCGCAGTTCTCTGGCAACGTCCAAAGAACAAAGCTCAAAGCTCAAAGTACCAAGTTCGATTTTTAAATTAAAAGAGCCGCCAACTGGAGTTAGCGGCTCGCGACTTCCCGAGTTCTTGTAAATCAGCCACCTACAAACTTCGGTGACCTTTTCTCGATGAAAGCCGCGACGCCTTCCTTAAAGTCTTTTGTCAGTCCTGATTCAAGTTGCGCCTTCCGCTCCAGCTCCAATTGTTCTCCATAGTCGTTATTTGCGCTCTCCTCCAGAAGCTCTTTGATACGGCCGATAGCAGCGGTCGGCGCTGCAGCCAAAGCTTCCGCCATCGCCATCGCCTGGGCGATCAACTGATCGTCCGGAACGACGGCGTTGATCATTCCCATCGCTAAGGCTTGCGGCGCGCTTACTACTTCTCCCGTCATCATCAATTGCGTCGCCCGGCGCCAACCGACCAGACGCGGCAGAATAAACGTCCCGCCGCAATCGGGCACCAAACCAATTTTCACGAACGCTTGATTGAATCGTGCGTTTTCGCCGGCAATGACTAGGTCACAAGCGAGTGCGAGATTGCAGCCGCCCCCGGAAGCGGCCCCATGAACAGCGGCGATAAATGGCAATGGCGTGCGCCGGATCAGCATAATGCAATCGTTCAATTCGCGGAGCGGTTCATCAAAGAACGCTTCGACCCGTCCATTTTGAGAAGCGATCTTCTGCATCTCTCGGAGATCGCCGCCCGCGCAGAAGGCGCGTCCGGCGCCAGTCAAAACGATCGCACGGGTTCCCTGTTTTACTGCTTCAGCAACTGCTGCCTTGAATTCGCCGGCCACTGCTAACGTCAGGGCATTTAGCGATTCGGGACGATTGAGCATGACTACGGAAACATCACCGTGCACTTCGAATTGAATGGTCTCGTAGGGCATGTCAAGAGTTAGGAGTCAGAAGTCAGGAGTCAGGAGGAGTCAGGGGCCAGGGGTCAGAATTCAGTAGTCATAAGTTAAGTGTTAGTTGTTACAGTAGTCAGTTGTCAGTTGTCAGTTGTCAGTTGTCAGTGGTCAGGTGTTAAAGGCGTCTGACGGTAAGAACTCCTCACTACTGACAGCTGACTACCGACAAGCGACAACCGCCCACCTGACTAACTTCTGACTCCTGTCTCCTGACTCCTGACTCCTTGCTATTGTTCTTTCGCTCGATTCGCGCTGAAACATTCACCACAGAGTACAGGGCGTCCACTCGAGGGCTTGAAGGGCACGGAGTCAGCCTTGCCACATTGATCGCAAGTAATCTCGAAACGCTCACGTTCTCCGCCCGGCCCCCTTGAACCACCAAAATTGGCGCGCCGCGCATCCCTGCAAGGTTTACAGCGCTTTGGGTGAGTAAGGTTTCGTTCTCGATAATATTCCTGCTCGCGCTCGGTGAACGCAAACGGGGTGGCGCATTCTGCGCAAGTGATTTCCAGGTCTGGCATGGGGCTTTGTCTCCATAAGAGCGAGACTGAGGAGTCTGCTCTCTCTGCTCTTCGAGGATCGCGTTGACTCGGTATGTGTGGTGTCAACTCTTACCGGGACGATCGCTGCCGAAGCGGTTTCAAGTGGGGCAGAGTTTACTCCACCAGCCTTCACCGTTCAACATCAATATGTGGGGCCCGGGTGGGACAAAACTGAAACCGCCAAGTCGCCAAGGACCGCAGAGCACGCCAAGCAGAATATAACGAATTTGGTGCTTTGAGCTTTATGCTTTGTGCATTTAGCTTAGTGCATTTAGCTTCAAGAACATCAGCCAACACCTTCAGCTCAATCTTCAACGGCGAACAAAGTTCAAAGCACTAAGTTCTAAGCTTGCCTTCTGCTTGGCGACCTTTGCAGTCCTTCGCGACTTGGCGGTTTCAGTTTGCAATAGAAATGAAAAATCAGGGTTCACTTCTCTGCAATTCCGCGACGTGCGCTCTCACTGTTTCACCTAGCGTTTCCAGGTTGTAACCGCCTTCGAGACAAGAGACCAAGCGGCCCTCGCAGGTTGCCGCGGCCCAGTGCTTCACCGTGCGGGTCATGTCAATGAAGTCGTCATCTTTGAGCAACAATTGGCCGAGAGGGTCGCCGATATGAGAATCAAAACCCGCCGAAATCAAAATCAGGTCCGGACGGAAGTTAGCTCCGATCTCCTCCAGCGCTGCTTCGAACGAACGCTTCTGTTCCGGCGCCGGAGTTTGCGCTTTAAGGGGAACGTTCAAAGTGTAACCCCGCCCACGACTGACGCCGGTTTCTCCTCGCGAACCCGTTCCGGGATACCACGGGTATTGATGCATGGAGAAAAAGAAAACGCTGGGGTCGTCATAAAAGATTCCCTGCGTGCCGTTTCCGTGATGCACATCCCAATCGATGATCGCCACACGTTCGATTTGCGGGTAACGGTTTTGTGCGTAGCGCGCGGCGACCGCCACGTTATTGAATAAACAAAAGCCCATCGATCGTTCGGCTGTCGCATGGTGTCCCGGTGGACGTACCGGCACAAATGCATTTGCCGCTTCGCCAGCCATTACCAAATCAATCGCTTGGCAAGCGGCGCCACTGCCGTACAGAGCAGCATCCAACGAGCGCATCGAAACCGGCGTATCCACGTCCAGGAAACCGATGCCTTCACTTACTGCTCGTTCTACAGTTTTATAGAGCTGCGGTGCATGACACGCCTGAATTTCTCCACGCGGCGCCTTACGAGCCTCCGTTTCCAGCAGCTGAGCCCAAAGCTGTGCATCAGCTTTCAATGCATTCATCACGACTGAGTAGCGGGAAGGAGTTTCCGGATGTCCCGGCCCAGTGTCGTGTTCTTGAAAAACCGGATGATGAACGATGGCAGTTTTCATAAGGATTTAATCATTGCGTCATTGGGCCATGGGCATTGCCGAATGGCGATTGGCGATTGGCGATTGCCAATTGTAAGTAGGCAGTTGTCAGTGGTCACTAGGTAGTATGCCTTTGGCTTTTGGTCTTTGGTCTTTGGTCTTTGGTCTTTGGTCTTTGGTCTTTGGTCTTTGTTTTTTGGGTAAATTGGCAATTGGCAATCGCCGGCGCCAATCGGCAATCGCCAATCCGACCTGTGGCTCGAAATCATACGCCCCTCAAGACCATCCTGAACGATTCTCAGTTCCAGTAGCCCCAGAATTGGCGAATTATTTCATCGTTCCGCGCGGCCCAGATGAAAAATCTGCCACTCAGCAGCCCACGGCGTGGTGGGAATGAGGATTGCACCTCCACACTTCCAGAGGCCGGTAACAACAGCTCTCTATTGAATTCAAGACTGATACCCGCATTGGCAGCAGTCCAAATACTAAGGGACTAACGGAGGAAACAGATGTCATACGATGAACAAGAGGCGCGCAAAAGCCGAGTAGTGGTTGAAACCCCGACGACACGTCGCGAAGTTACGCATACCGAAGCCGTTCGAGGTGATCGCGATGGCGTGTCCGGCGCAACTGTTGGCGTGATCGTGGTTGTAGCAATAGCTCTCGTCACGATTTTGATTCTGTTCTTAATGAGCGGACAAAACAATGTGGCAAATGACAACCTCGCTCTGCAGCAGCAACCGGCGCAACCTTCGACCACGATTGTGCAGCAACCTGCGGCGCAGCAACCGCCGGTAATTATTCAACAAGCGCCGCCCGCGGCACAGCAGGCTCCGATTATTGTGACGCAGCCGGCTGCTGGTGGGACCACGAGTGGACCAGACGATTCAACGATTCAATCCGAGATCGACAAGCGCATCCTCGACGATCCGAATCTGTCGACTCTGGGAGTGACTGTAAGCGTAATTAGCGGCAAGGCTACTTTGATAGGCACTGTGAAGAGCGAAACGGTTAAGTCTCAGTTTGAACGCCTCGTTCGGGCTGTCAAAGGCATCAAAGATGTCGATAATCAAATAATCGTTAGTGCATAAACCGAGTCGTTCGGTTTAGCTAACACTTCGCTCGCGATCGAGCTTGAAGGGCACGTTCAACGTGCCCTTTTTCTTTCCTAGCCTTCCGTAAGTTGAATCGAGTCGTCTTGCATTGAAGTTTGGATTTCAATGATTCCTGTTTCACCGCTCAGCGATAGCTTACGTTCCTTGTCACGATCAAAAAGCTGGGCCTCGGTGATCGGCCCGCTGCTTAGGAGCGGAATGAAGTGCTTCAATTGCGATTCGTCGCCACCGTTCAGCAACAAGTCGATATCAACCTTGAGCTGCGCAAGCAATTCTTCATCAACCTCGAGCTCAGCAACAGCAACAGGATGTGGCAGCAGACCCATCTCGCCGTCGACATAAATCTTCCAGATAAATCCGATGTCCAGTAGGAGATGAATGGCATCGCGAAGCACAAAATAACCGAGGACCGTGGTACCGATTACGTGAGCAATAACATGGTCCTGATGAGTTGTGGTCGCAGCCTCGATCCATTCGTCTGTCACTGATCTACCTTCTCTCCCGAACTAGCCTTCACCTGCGATTCGCAATCGGCAATTGGCAATCGCGCATGTTCCGTCTATGCTCCAACAAAAGATGGATCAGGACGTTTTCAGATTTGGTATGGCGGCTTTTGTTACGTTGCTGGTGGTCGTTGATCCACCGGGCGTGGTCCCAATCTTTGTCGCACTAACCAAAGACGAAACTAATGCCCGCCGCCGCGCGATTCTAACGAGAGCCGTGCTGATCGCTTTCGGCGTGGCAATCTTCTTTCTGGTCGCCGGACGCGCGGTGCTTTCCTATCTCGGCGTATCGGTGCATGCGTTCGCCATCAGCGGCGGCATCCTGCTGTTCGCTACCGCGCTGCCCATGTTGTTTGGTCAGCGCGGCGGATTACAAGCGCCCGAAGAAGAAGAACGCGGGGCTGTAGGCCAGGATATTTCCGTCTTTCCCCTCGCCATCCCGATGCTGTCCGGACCGGGCGTGATCGCGACCACCTTATTGCTCACTTCAGAAGCTGCGGGCAACTGGCCCCGGCTAGCGGCGATTCTGGCAGCGCTCGCCCTCGTATTCTTCGTAGCTTTTATTTCGCTTTATCTTGGAGCGCGACTGATCGCGCGGGTAGGCGAAGGCGGCGTGCATATCGCAACGCGTGTTATGGGAATCGTGCTTGCCGCTCTAGCCGTGCAGTATGTCCTTAACGGCATCACTGGCTACTACAGCGCGCTACAGTTGCGATGATAACAGTTTACTTACCTACGCTCGGCGTTCTAGCCGACCTCAGTTCTAAGCGTGGCTCGCGCAACACCTTCTCAATCACTCCAACTTGCGCCAGCAATCGAATCACGTAACCGGAGATATCCACCTGGTACCAGCGCCAGCCGTGAATCGCGGCGCGCGGCTGTGCATGGTGATTGTTATGCCAACCCTCGCCCAAGGTTAAGATTCCCAGCCACCAAACATTCCTGCTTTCGTCACGTGTTTGATTTGGCCGCTTGCCAATGACATGACAGACGCTGTTAATGCACCACGTAAAATGCCACAAAGTTAAAGTCCGCATCACCGTCCCCCAGAGCACACCGCGCCAACCACCAATCGCGTAGCAAAGCAAACCTGTTAGAACCCAGGGCAGAGTGAATAGAAGTTTATAGTCGAGTAGTCGCAACCAGGGATCGTTACCGGACACGTCAGGAACGAGGATGCGGTAGTCTTTACCCTCCGCCGCATCTCGCTTCATGATCCAACCAACATGCGCGTGCAGAAAACCTCGTAGCGGTGAATGCGGATCGCCGTGCTTGTCAGCCATTTGATGATGGCGCCGGTGAATCGCCGCCCAGCGGGCCGGGCCTCCCTGCAATGCTGCCGCTCCACCCCAGGCAAGTATTCGTCTCAGCCAACGCGGCGAAACAAATCCCCGGTGCGTGAGTAGACGGTGATAGCCGATGCCGATTGAAAAAGTAGTAAAGAGATAGAGGCTAAGGAATAGAGCGACGTCGATGCTGCGCGGCCCGAACCAAAACGCGAGCAAGCCAACGGCGTGCAGCACAACAACAAGAAAACTGTGAGTCCAGTTAAGACCAGAATTTTCCGTGGACGTCTTAGGCGGGTGAACTGCGGAAGCGGTGAGCAAAAGTATCCTTAACCCGGAGCCTCTGATCCTTCTCCGGTAAAAATGTGGCCGATGCTAGTCGAGATAGTGCTCGCCCAATCTGGTTTGCAATGCGATTGGAACCGCTTTCCAGGTAGCCATGGAAAGGCTATGGGAAGTGAAATCAGCCGTGATCACGCGTGAGGCGCGCCATTCGTTTGCTTTCTCTTCGTAGAACCAGCGATAGTACGGGCCATTCCCGCGCCGACTGTAGAAAACCTTCTGGTCTCCGTTCGTGTTATTCGGTTTTGTGTAGACTCTTAATCCGTTCATGACTCATCAGCCTGGCTCACAAATCGAACGAGTCCGCGCTTAACCTCTTCAAGGGCGACGCTCGTGCCTTTCCGGCGGTGCCGGTCGGCCTCCACGCGCGCTTCCGCTCCCTGCAGCAGTTGCTTCGTTCTTTTGCCCGCAACAATGATCATTTGAAAACGCGAATCCATTCCCGGAGCGACGGTGCCAGGTGCCAACTCAGTAAGAAAATCTTCTCGCGGTGCGTTAGATTTAGACATTAACTATTTACACTCCGTCATCAAAAAGAGCTTAGTCAGGCGCTAATTGAAATCGACACAAAGGCGAGCATCAGAACCTTTTTGGGCGCGAGTCGGCGTTTGCAAGAACAACAGACGGCACAAGGAGGTGCGTTTCGCGCTAGATCCCGATGTCGATAGCAGGTTGTCTTAGGTGCGGCCTCTTAACTAGCGGGCTCGACTATAGCATACGACGCCTGAAATCACGGACTCCCCAGCACTCACCTGCTCTGCGGTGACACACAAATTACATATGTTGAATGTCATAATTTTCGTGCCTTTCGTAGCTCGCATAGTAGAATCGGGCGCCGGCAACCTCGCCGAGATCGAGCCCAGGGGAATTATTTTGATTAATCCGACCGACAACACCGCCAGCACTCAACTCCTGCAAAGCAATCCTGGAGAGCTTCCGTTTAATTTCGCACCGCGCACTGACTGGAGTGCGATGGGAGAAACGGATCATTTCGTTCAGTTCTATGAAGCTGACGGATTTCTTTTGAATTCACTGAGCGGCTTCATCAGTACAGCCCTGAAAGCAAATGAAGGTGCAATCGTCATAGCAACGAAAGCGCATCGCGACGGTCTCAATGAACTGCTTGGAGCAAACGGGTTTGATCTGGCAACGATTTCAAACTCCGGTCACTATATTTCACTTGATGCAGCTGAGACTCTTGAGAAGTTTATGGTTGGTGATTCGCCCGAGCCCGGACGTTTCACGGAAGTAATCGGCGGCCTCGTTGGTCAGATGTCGAATGGCCGCCCGCGAATCAGAGCGTTTGGTGAAATGGTCGCGCTACTCTGGGCGGAGGGCAATTTCACCGGCGCAATTCGATTGGAAGAGCTTTGGAACAATCTGCAGAAGGAACATTGTTTCTCGCTATTCTGCGCCTATCCGATGAACTCGTTTGTTGGTGAGAAGTTTGGCAATCCATTGGGCAGTGTCTGTACTTCTCATTCGCGCGTAATTCCCGCCGAGAGCTATCTGGAGCTGGTCGATCATGATGAACGCTTGCGCGCCATTATCCAGCTGCAACAAAAGGCCAGATCGCTGAAGTCGGAGATCATCGAGCGGGAGCGAGTTGAGGAAGAACTTCGCGCTTCGCTAAGCCGCGAACAAATGGCGCGTGCTGAGGCCGAAACTGCCAATCGCATGAAGGATGAGTTTCTTGCAACTGTTTCTCACGAGTTGCGCACTCCCCTGAATGCAATCATTGGCTGGTCACACATGTTGCGGGGAGGCACTCTGGACGAAACCACCACGGCGCGCGCAATTGAAACCATTGATCGCAACGCCAAGTCCCAGGCCCAACTCGTCGAGGACATTCTTGACGTCTCGCGCGTGATTACCGGCAAGCTTAACCTGAACATGGCGCCGGTGGACGTCGCGTCAATCATCAATGCCGCGATCGATTCGGTGCAACTGGCGGCCGATTCAAAAGACATTGAATTAGAAGTGACGCTTGATCCGACGGCGCGGCACATACTTGGCGATGCCAGCCGCCTGCAACAAGTCGTTTGGAATCTGCTTTCAAATGCGATCAAGTTCACACCGAGCGGCGGTCGAGTCGCAGTGCGGCTGAAACGATCAGGCCGCGAGGCGCAGATTCAGGTGACAGATTCCGGCGTCGGCATTGAAACCGACTTTCTGCCACACATCTTCGATCGTTTTCGCCAGGCTGATGGCACCACGACGCGCCGTCATGGTGGACTTGGTTTAGGTCTCTCAATTGTGCGGCATTTGGTGGAGTTGCACGGCGGAACAGCTCAGGCTTTTAGCGGCGGAGAAGCTCAGGGCGCTACTTTCACGATATCGTTGCCACTCCCACCCAATGCGCCACGAGCTCGGCGGCGCCAGACTGAGACTGATCGAGTTTGGACACAGACGATCACAAAATCTCAGACAGAATCGTTGCCAGCCCTGGCGGATCTCCGTGTGCTGATTGTCGATGACGATGCGGATACCTTGCAGGTGCTAAGTGTAATGCTGGCGGATTCGGGAGCAAAAATTGAGACCGCAAGATCAGTGGCTCAAGCTCTCGAGGTGTTGCAGTGGCACCGGCCGGATGTGATTGTGTCGGATTTAGCAATGCCGGGTGAAGATGGTTACTCACTAATTGCCAAGATCAGGTCGCTGGAAAACAAGGACGAGGGACACCTTCCAGCTGTGGCTTTAACCTCGCATGTGCGCATCGAGGATCGCGCACGCGCGCTTTCGGCAGGATTCAATATGTTCGTGCCAAAGCCCGTGGAACCCGCAGAACTCATCACCGCAATCGCGAACTTGGCGGAAGCGACCTCAGCATAAGCGTGCGAAGCACGCGTTGAGCGTAAAGCCTAGGGCGTAAGCCCTAGGTCACTTTCGGGTTAAATCAGTGAGCCCGCGAAGTGGGCGGCAGCAGAACTGTCGCCCGCTTTCGCGGGCTCGGCATGTTCTCAATAACTGTCCTGGGGCTCACGCCCCAGGCTTTAAGCTTCGACCTGCTTCGCAGGTCCCCGATTCACGATTTACGATTCACGAACTTAAGTGCTACGCCATTCATACAATAGCGCAAGCCTGTCGGCTTGGGACCATCGTCAAAGACGTGACCAAGATGCGCGTCGCACCTTGCGCAAAGGACTTCAGTACGCGTCGCAAATAAACTGTTATCCGTTTCCTCGCGAACATTTTCCTGCTCGATCGGCTCATAAAAACTGGGCCAGCCCGTTCCCGAATCAAACTTCGCTTTGGCGTCGTAAAGCGGCAGCCCACACGCCACACATTCAAAAACCCCGTCCTTATGAACCTCGTTGAGCGGACTCGAAAAGGGACGCTCAGTCCCCTTCTCACGCGTCACGTAGTACTGTTCGGGGGTTAGTTCTTTTTTCCACTCGTCGTTTGTCTTTGTCACTTTGGTGATTCCTTTAGAAGCTTTGGTGCCGGCTTGCGGCTTAGAACTCTGCTGCGGGTCACGGATATCAAGCAAGGGATTCGACCCTTTTGACAACCCTGTGATCACCGACGCTCCAGCCGCCGCGCAGCCTAGTGATAGAAAATAGCGTCTATTCATAATCGATTCTCCCCACTGCTAATAGTCTAGCTGATGTAAATACGGATGAACTAATTCGATCGGATGGGGTCGCTTTGCGCAAGAAGTCGCCAAACAATACAGAACCCGGAGCGGTAGCGACGGGATGCTAGAGGCCAGTGTTCGAAAATATCCGGAAGGCATCGATATGGGGGTCGAGTCAATAATCCCCTCGCTACCGCTCCGGGTTGTGATTCATTGTCGGATCAGATCGAAGTTTGAGCCCCGATGGAGTAGTAGTTCTGCTTATCCGCGGTTTCTGTGAAAAGGATTATATTGCCACGCGTGCGCCAATTAGCTCGGGCAGTGCCAGATCCTGGTTGCAGCAGAAACATTCGTCCGGCTGAGTTCCGCTTTCCTTTGTGCTTTTACCAACAATTTTCACACAGCTGCGGGTGGCACCGGCATTGCACTACACTTCTTTGCGTAACAGCTGGCCACGAATCGCGGGTCCTGAAGCGCACTGCAAATTTAATACTTAGCATTTCGGAATTGAGGATAAATGAAGATGAAAACATTCCTATCGTTGTTAATCGCCGCCCTCATGGTGAGCGGCACAGTTTCCCAGCCCTTACGGGCCGCGCAAAGCAAAAGCCAGGTTCCCACCGTTGAAGCCGTCAAGAGCAAGATCGCCCGTCAGGGGATTGGGTCGAAGGCGAAGGTCACAATCAGATTGAAGAACGGGACGAAGGTGAAGGGGTACGTTGCTCAGGCTGGCGAGGAAGACTTTGTGATTCGGGACCGGAAGACTGATGCTCCCACCACGATCAGCTACGAAGATGTGTTGAAGGTCGAGGAAAACCGCGGTCACTCAACTGCCAGGAACATTGGCATCGGTGTAGCCGTCGGCGTCGGGGCGGTCCTGGCAATCATCGGGATCACAATTGCCCACCTCGATTGAGGCAGGAGCGACCCCTAGCTGACGGAACTACGGGCCTCACTCCGTGGGCGCTCCAAAAATAGGAAAGGGCGTCCACGGAGGGACGCCCCTACAAAATTAGAACGTTACCAATCGAAACAACCGAAGCGAATTTTCAATTGGCAATTGGCAATTGGCAATCGCCAATCACCAATGTCGTCACTCGTCTCGGTGCTCGGTAACCTGGGTTCGGCTGTCGGCGTACTTGTCGCGATATTCGGTGCCGTCCTCGGTAACGATGCCGCGGAACAGCATGGATTCATCTGCCTCGCCAAAAGTCTCACTGAGCTCGGCCTGCACTTCATTCCAACTCAAGCTGCTGGTTAGGATCTTGTCCGGACGCTTCACGAGATAGTGTTTCACATTCCGGCCCACTGCTTTTTGATTTCCCATAATAATTTTTCTCGATTCACTCTGACCCTACGCCTTTGTTGGGTATCCGTCAAAGTAAGGGATCGTAGGGCCGTCCCTCCGTGGGCGCCCCCCCACAAGATTCTGACAGGGGTCCGCGAAGATTGTTAGGCGCGGCGCGTCGCGTCGTGTTGAGTTTAACCCGGCGTTTCAACGCCCGGATCAAGTCGTTACGAATTGTCGGCTCGCTGACCTCTTCCCGGCCTTGAAAAGGCCGGGCTAATCACATGGACGCACGCGTCGTTGAACTGCCGGTTGGCGAATGTCGAAACGTACATTTTGCAATTTGGTTTCCTCTAATTAAAATCGAATAATTGTCGTGTTAGTTGAATATTTTGGTCTCTGGAAAGCCGAAGCCGTCGCAAAATTCGCGACGGCTTTCTCTACTTATTTTGTACCGAATGGACCAACCTACTTACACTTGCTGTAACCACAATCCCGACAAAAATCACAGCCACTTGCGTGTTCAAGTTGGCCTTTGCACTCGGGACAGATGCCGATCATCGTGGACATGATCGCACCTGTCACGCCCGTGATGCCGGGTGAAGTGGTGCCTGTTGGCTGGGAAGCGCTAGCGTTCGAAGCTCCACTCAAGGGAATTTGCGCGCCTGACTGTTGCTGCTTCGCAAGAGCCCGAGCGGAGTCCGGCAGATCCGTGAGACGCCGATTTGTGATCATGATGCATTCGGCAACTGCTTGCTCCGGTGAGGTCAGGAGACGCTCGTTGAACCAGACCGCGTGCGTGCCCGTTACTTTGTTGAGACTGTAAGCTACCTCCGCGGCGTCGAAGCCACCACGCAGCATCTTCGACGCCAGCAGACCCACGCCCCCGCTGATGGGACCGGTAGCAAAAACTTCCTGAATCATCTGATTATCGTGATTGACGGTGACGTAGAGATTTTGCCCGTCAAAAGGAATCTGCCAGGTCGCGCCCCTAAGCTCACGCGGACGCTCAATGCGGATTGCCGTCAAAGCTTCAGCATCTGCTAGTGCTCTGATTACCTGACCTGCTTCTGCTCGCGCTAATCCTTCAGCTTCGGGATCCATTGGTATCACATGAGCTGCGTCGGAATGAGTTGCCGGCGGATCATCGAGGACCTCCGCACCAACTTCCGAATTGCATGCCATTTCGCTTTTCGGCTCAGCGTCGGATGCTTTCATTGAAGTGAGCACCTGATTGTCGCGCGAACCGTCGCGATAATAGCTGACGGCTTTGCAGCCAAGCTGGCGACCTAAGCGATAGAGACGATCTACCGATTCGACTGTGTCGTTCACGGCGCCGTTGCAAGTCTTGGAAACACTATTGTCTACGTTGCGTTGTGCCGCCGCGAGCACGTGCACATGCTGCTCAGCGGAAATATTCATCGCTGAGATGAAGTACTGCGGCAGTTCATTTTCGTGCTCGCAAACATAGGCCGCTGCGGAATCAATCGATTCCGGATTGGTTTGGTCAACTGCCACACCCAGGGCTTGAGCCGCAAGCGTGTGCACATACGTGCGGGTGCCAAGCGTGTCTTTCCGAACATAAGCCCAGGAGAAGTTTGGCTCAATGCCGGACGAAGTTTCGGCGACAAGCGAAATCGTTCCGGTAGGCGCGATCGTCGTCACTTCATAGTTACGCGGCGTCAAGGGCACATCGCGCGAAATGCCTACATGGTTGTAGAGAAACTCTTCGTAAGCTTCGCGATTCGGTTCAAACTCCGGAAACGTCCCCTTCTCAGCGCCAATCTGCAAACTCGCATTCCACGATTCGCGTCTGATGAAGCCCATCATCTCCTCCATCAAATCGATGGATGCGGGCGAGCCGTAAGTTACCTTGAGATCCAGACAGAGATCGGCGAAACCCATGATTCCGAGTCCAACCGGGCGAGTGCGAGTTACGACATCATTAATTTCCGGGAGCGGCCAGGCACAAGTGTCGATCACATTGTCGAGGAAACGAGTACACAGATGTGTCACTTCTCGCAGGCGACACCAGTCGATGCGAGTTTCGGCATCGTAGAACTTCGCGAGGTCAATCGAGCCCAGATTGCACGAGTTTGAGAAGTGCAGAAACTGCTCCCCGCAGGGATTGCATGAATAGATCGGACCCATCGACTTCATCATTTGATTGTGACGGTTCACTTCGTCGATGAAAGCGATTCCCGGTTCGGCATATTTGTGAGCACTCGCAACAATCCGGTTCCAGATGTCGGGCGCGTAGACCATGCCGGGACGCGGCGGCTCCTCGATCGTGCAATTCGAAAGATCCGCGGCAATGAATGCTTGCTTGTCCGGGAACGTAACCGTTGAACCATCGGGACGACGGTAAACAAGATAATCGCCATCACGAACCGGATCGTAAATCGGATCCGTCCACGACTCGCCGTCAAAGTCGAGCTGGAACCATTCGTTATCGTCAACCGCTTTCAGAAACTTGTCCGTCACGTTCACCGAGATATTGAAGTTGGTCAGCGAGTGCTGATCATTCTTGGCATGAATGAAGCGCAAGACATCGGGATGCGTCACGCGCATCATCCCCATGTTGGCGCCGCGGCGCACGCCACCCTGTTTCACAACATCGGTAACTTGATTGACGATGTTCATGAATGAAACGGGACCCGACGCCACTCCGCGTGTTGAGCCAACCAACGCACCGTGCGGACGCAAAAATTCATACGTCATGCCGGTGCCGCCGCCGGTTTGATGAATTGTCGCAGCCGCTTTGGCGTGTTCCATGATTCCCGTAATCGAATCGGGAACGTCGAGCACAAAACACGCCGCGAGTTGACCGTTGGTTTTGCCTGCGTTAACCAGGCAGGGAGTATTTGGCACAAATTCGCGCGCGAGCATCACATCGCTCATCGCGGAAAAGAACTCATCCCGTTTGCCGGGATCTTTTTCGGCCGCCGAAACATGACCGACGACGCGCCGAACGATATCCGGCCATTCTTCAAGAGCGCGCCCTTTTGCATCCTTCAACGAGTAACGCTTACTGATCACACGCTTGGCATTCAAACCCAGGGGTTGAGTCTTGCGGCGTTTGACGGTCGTTGCTGGAGCTTTAGAAGATACGGCGGCGGCGGGGGTGTTCTTGCCAATGGCTGCGCTCATTGTTCTGCCTTTCTCGTGCTCGAGCGACACGAGGTCATTTCGGGGATGTTTCAAAGACGAACCTCCGGCTACATTATAGTAGACGTGGCTGCGTCGATCATGTTTAGCGGATACTTTGGTTGGCTTTTTTCGAAGCGAAAAACTGTAGCTGGAGAGCAGTAAAGGGGGGCCTGCCGCTGCTCCAAGTTACCCGCCTCGTCTCAAGCGGAGCGGAATATACTCCTTTGATTACCTCATGTCAATATGTTGTGGTCATCTTTTTTTTCAACGCATTATAGGGTGTAAATTGAGACTCTACGTTAACAACTAAAGTACTGATAAGCGGTCGGTTTGGCCGTCAGGGGCCTCCCGAAAGTGCCTAATTTTCATTCCGGAATAGAGGCTCGTTTCTAAATTCTTTTTGTTCTCTTGTGAACAAATCTCTACTACTTCCTTCAGAATTCTTTGCCGCCAAGAATGCCAAACCTATTACCGCCAAACCGCCAAGCCGCAAAAGCGCAGAGCTTAGAATAAATGGCTGGACCCACACGACGAATCAGGGCGACGTAAAGGTAAGAGCACACAAACTCTTTAACTTAGCTGATTGGATATTCTTTGTGACTTGGCGTCTTTGCGCCTTGGCGGTGATAACAGCGGGGTCTGGGGACTAGCGGAACTGTTTCACTTCGAAGGCGAACTGCTGGAGAGTAACAGATCGTAATTTCCGATATCGCGGTTATGACTATCAAGCGCGGCGAAAGTGTCTGAGGTTTCTTCGAGCATCTGTTTCGTCATCGCAATGGAATCGCTAAGTTGCTCGAAGTCGAGTGCTGAGACGCGCTCAGGTGTGGGCAGCGTCACTACCTGGTCATTAACTAACCCAAAGAAGTTTTCGATTGACTGCAATTGACCTTCGACAAGCTTCACTGAACGTTCGATGTCCTGGAAAGCGGCGACGCGGCGGCGAAGAATTTCGACGTTTGATTGCTGAATCCGTCTCTCGCGTTCGTCACGCGAATGTTCCACCGCACGCTCAGCCTGTACGAGTTGATTCTGCACGGCTTGCCGATTGATCGATCTAAGGTGCTGTTTACGACGCCGGTACACGTCCAGCAGGTCAACAAAATCTTCCCAACGCTGATCCAGGCTTTCCAGGTTATGAGGGATCTGTTTTGAACCGGTGAACTTTTGGTAGTTCGAATAGATTTGGTTCTTCATCCAACGCAGATATTCGACTGCCTCACGTTCACGCGGATCAAATCCTTTAATTTGTGATTCGCGCTGCTGTTCGCGCAGCTTGTGCAGTCGCTGTTTCTCGCGGCGATCAACCAGGCGTCGATAGAAGGAACTTGCCGGCACGGTGGCTAGATAGAGAGTCTCTGTGGCTAAAGCAGCAGCGAGAGGGGTGACATCCTGAAAAAATGCTGCTGCCGCCCCGAATGTAATAATGCCCCAAAAGTTGAGAGGCTCTTTGAAAGCCTCTTTTATATACCGCAGGTCAAACTTCGATAACTCAGCCATAAACTTGATGCATTAAAGAGAGAACCCATCCAAACCCACCTGGTGTTCAGTTACCCCGGTTGCCCTGGCCCACGTTGTCGCTGGCAGTGCTTTGACCTTCGGCAGGCAATGCCTGGGGAGCGTCTGGCGTCCCGGCCGGCAGCAAACCCATTTCCCGTTTATAGGCGAGGAGTTTGTCTTGTAGCTGCATGTCCATGGCCTCGCGTTCGATATCCTGCATCTGGTTGTCGACAGAAGCAGCGCCGAGCTGCATTTTTGCCTCCGCTGCAGCAGCCCGCCGATCAATTTTGTCGCGCATCTCGTTGAACGTGGAAGCATCGTCGCCAATTTGGAACGACTCCATCGTTTGCGCTAACTGCTCCTGCAACTTGGCCTGCTTCGACTGATTAATCAGCTGCATCGCTTCGGCGGTGCGACGTTGCATTTGCAGGACGTAATTGTCTCGCGCCTTGAGTGCCTGTTTGGATGCGAGCGTGGCGTGCTCCAGTTGCTGACCGGTTTTCTGCAAGTCCATCTGCGCTTGCTGTAACTGGCCGATGTAAGCGGTCGCAATATCGTCGCGCCCCATCTTTACCGAAGCCTTAATTTTGGAATCGAGGTCAACTACCTGGGTTTCGAGGCGCTCCTTGCTTTTGCCAAGAAGCTTTTCGGTTGCCATCACCTGCGCCACCGAATTGTTCAATTCCGGCACGCGGTCGCGCATGTCTCTGATCGTTTGCTGGAGTACGAGCTCGGGATTCTCAGTCGCCTCGATGATCCCGCCAAACAAAGCGCGCATTGATCGTTTAACTCTGCTCCACAGTCCCATTTTTTAACTCATCCTCCCGCAATCAGAAGTAGGGTCGATAGCTTCGGTTTGGCGTCAAAAATCGTAACTTCTGCTCGTCCGCATATGTCAGTACGTAAGCTGTCGCAGTAGGGTTCAAAATACCGTAGGAAGCGAGCCCGGAGTATACCAGTAGTTCCGGCCCTGCTCCAGAAAGGGCCGTTTTGGGTAGTGCCGTCATTGTTGCGCAAACTGTTAGTTTGCGCTGAATGAATGGCATTCAAAGCGCACGCAAACTAATCAGTCTGCGTTACAAAGCCAAACTAGGGCACTACCCCGTTTTGGAGCGCTGGGACGGCGACCTAACGTTTAACCGTTTGGCTGCGACTCTCCCTAAACTGCCCAATGTCTCGACGAAACTGTACGCCATCCCAGGAAATTCTATGAGCAGCGCTGTAGCAATCTCCCAAAGCTTCTTCGAGTGTTTCACCACTCGCTGTGATACCGAGAACGCGTCCTCCGTCTGTTACTAATTCCCCGCTTGCTGATCTGGCTGTGCCCGCATGAAACACAATTGCGCGGTCATTGGGATCCAGCTTTTCCCAACCGGTTATCACTTTTCCCTTTTCGTATTTTCCGGGGTAGCCGCGACTCGCAAGAACCACACATGCAGATGATTCATTGCTCCATTCAATCTCAATCTCATTGAGTGTGCCGGCGATAGTGGCGCGAAAGATATCGACCAGACTTGTTTTCAGTCTAACAAGAATTGCTTGCGTCTCAGGATCGCCAAAGCGAACGTTGTACTCCAGGAGCTTTGGCCCTTCGCTCGTAATCATCAACCCAAGAAAGAGAACTCCACGAAAGGGAAAGCCTTCAGTGCGGGCGCCGGCGAGTGTCGGCTCAACGATGTCAGTGACCACTCGTGCTTGCAGCTCCGTCGACAGAATTGATGAATCGGTAATCGCACCCATGCCTCCAGTATTGGGACCGGAGTCGTGCTCCCCAATCCGTTTGTGATCTCGAGCGGCAGGCATCGATGCGTAATTGTTGCCATCGGCAAAAAGAAGCAGGGAGACTTCGGTTCCGACGAGCATTTCTTCAATCACGATTTGCTGAGCTGCGAATGGGTCGATAAGTTCACCTGCCACTAGTTGAGCGGCAGCAGTTCTTGCCTCTGCATGCGTAGCGGCAACGACAACTCCCTTGCCTGCCGCAAGTCCATCGGCTTTAAGAACTACCGGCGATTCCTCGGATCCAAATTCTCCGCTTGCCAGCACCTCGGCAACTTCAGTGGGGGAACCGACTACCCTGTAGGCGGCGGTCGGTATCCGGTGGCGCGCCATGAAATCTTTAGCAAAAGCTTTACTGCCTTCGAGGCGGGCGGCGGCTCCATTAGGCCCGGCAATCTCCAGTCCGAGATTCCGAAACTTGTCCACGATTCCCGCGGCTAACGGCGCCTCGGGGCCAACAATCGTTAAGTCAATCGCTTCGTCTTGCACGAAGGCAGCGAGCGCGTCGTGATCGTCTACGGCAATCGGAACACAGCGGGCCAATTCAGCTATCCCGGCGTTTCCGGGCGCGCAATAGAGATCAAGCCGCTTAGTCGCGGTCTGTCGCAACGACCAAACGAGGGCGTGCTCGCGACCTCCTGAGCCAATTACGAATACTTTCATGCAATTCCCTCTAAGCCTGAAATGGAAGAATGCTCCTACCCGAGCGCCGAATTGTTTCAATGAGCCCGCATGGCTGCGGGTTCAACCTAAACAGAACGAGCTCTGGCATCATGCGAGAATCGGATAAAGCCCCTTTTGTCTTGACACAGTTTCGCCATAGTTATACTTTTGGCGCCAACTTTCGGTGGATGGGCCGCTTCCGCTCCACATTCCTCGAGGAGCCCTAGCAGCCTTCAAATCGGCGCGGCCTGAGGGGCTCACCGAATTCTTACCTTCCGGAATCGATCCGAGGGAGCAAGCATCATGTCACAAAGGGAATTCGCCAGCGAAGGGCAAAGCGTTGCTGCAGTCGAATACGAAGATCGTTCTATCAAATGTGTGGACTGTAGTGAGAATTTTATCTGGACTGGGGGTGAGCAGGTTTTCTTCCACGACAAGGGACTGAAGAACGAGCCCAAGCGCTGCAAACCCTGCAAGCAAGCTAAGAACGAACGCCTAGCCGCGATCGCGGCCGCACAAACATCCGGCATCCGTCAGCGCATCGAAGTTTCAGTTGACTGCGCCCAATGTGGTCAAACTACTACCGTTCCCTTTTACCCATCACAGGGACGTCCCGTTTATTGTCGCTCTTGTTTCCTCGCCGGTCGCACCAATGAGGTAAACGGCGCGGCCTGAGCCTGATCTCACCGATATTGCTGTCGCAGGAAAGCGCTACCTCCCTGTCTTACAAAAGCCACCGACTACTTCGTTACTCAGTCTTACTGATAAATCTTTAAGCCAGCAACTTGCCTGACTTCGAGTCGTGGGCCATGGGGAACGACAGGTGTTTCGACCGCTCGAACTTGTCGAGGCAATGGCCTGCAAGGATCAGCAAAGGGATCGCGAGTATCAGCAAGACGGTACCGAAACCCCGAACCCATGGATGCACTTCCGCCCCGATGATCCAACCGAGGGACGTCAACACACTGCCAAGGAGCCCGGCGCTAATTCCGCCGGCGAAACAACAGCATGCGCAAAGGGCCCACGATTGCGGTGTGAATTTGTTTGTTCCTGCTCCCATACAACGAACTTACGCTCGCTGCCGTAAGGATGGGATAAGGGATTTGTAAAGATTTCGTAAGGGCTATGCTGTCGTAACCCGGTGTAGCAGCGGCACTCTGTGTCCGCCCAATTCTTGAAAAGAAGGGCGAGGTTGTAGCGGCGGCACTCTGTGGCCGTCCCACGTTTTATGATGGTCCGACAAGGGGGCGGCATTGGGAGCCCTTACGCACAACGGGGGCCCACAGAGGGGACACCCCTACAGATACTTAGTCGCCTGGATCGAATCTGTATCCAATCCATGGTTCCGTAAGGATGTAGTACGGATTTGCCGGGTCCACTTCTATTTTCTTCCGCAGCTGTCCGATGAAGACTCGCAGATATTCCATCTGTTCCGTGTAGTCTCCACCCCAAACAGCACCGAGCAAGGCATGGTGAGTCAGGACTTTTCCCGGATGGCGCAGCAGGTAAACCATCAAGTCATATTCCTTCGGCGTCAGTCGAATATCCCGACCGCGAATCGTGACGTTGCGCTCGTCGAGTCGGATGCAAAAGTCGCCCGCAGCTAATTCATTACTGACGGTTTCTCCCACAGACGCTCGGCGCAAGGTTGCGCGGACGCGCGCGAGCAATTCATCGATTCCGAATGGTTTTGTGACGTAGTCGTCAGCCCCGGCATCGAGCGCGGCAATCTTTGATCGCTCCTCACCTCTTACTGACAGGACAATGATTGGGACATCGGAGAAGCTTCGCACGCGCAGGCAGAGTTCCAGGCCACCGACATTCGGCATCGCGAGATCCGTAATGATCAAATTTGGTGGCCAGTCCTTAAGGGTCTGCAAGGCGAGTTCTCCGTCCGTCGCCACATGGACGTCGTAGCCATTGGCATTGAGGCTCCGCGTGAGGACGCGCGTAATCTGCCTCTCGTCGTCAACGATCAATATGCGTTGTCTATTTGTCATTAGGTCTCAACAGAGCCATGACGAATTTCCAGAGGGCGCGATTCAGTTTTCAGGGCGACCACTACCCTGACTCCGACTCCGTTATCACCGTCCTCAATGAAGATTCTGCCGCCATGAGCTTCCATAATTCCCTGAGCGATAGCCAAACCCATCCCGGTCCCCGCCGGCTGACTTTGACCGCCGCCTGTAACACGAAAGAACTTATCGAAGACGCGCTCTCGCAGCTGGCGTGGGATGCCACACCCTTCGTCTGCAACAGCTATTACCACCTCGTTGGCAGCGAATGAGGCCGACATTTTGATCGTCGTTCCTGGTTCAGAATATTTAGCGGCATTATCGAGCAAGACATAAAGCACTTCGACCAGGGCCGCTTCGTCGACGCTAACTGGCGGTAATTCTGGCAGCGGCTCAATCTGGACATGATGACGACGGGTTCGCGGTTGTGCCCGTTTCGTAGCAGCCGAAAGAATTTCGCTGACAGACACCGTGCGCTTCTCGAGTTGCAACTCTCCAGCGTCGATGCGGGCCAACTCCATCAACCCCTCGATAAACCGGTCCAGCCGGTCGGCTTCCTCATCGATGACCTCAAGCATTTCCTGGCGGCCTTCCTGTCCAAGGGCGCCGCGGTAAATGTTGTTTTGGGCCGTCCGTCCATCGTCGATCAGTGTTGTAACTGAAGCTTTGATCGAAGTGAGCGGCGTTCGCAGATCATGAGTCACAGCGTCGAGTAAAGCGGATTTCAACCGCTCGCTTTGCTTCAGGGCCTGAGCTTGACTCGCTTGCTCAAAACTGTCCTGCAACTCCAGGTACAGGCGTTCAATTTCTTGCCGGGCCAGGTTGGCTTCTTCGGCTCGGTGCTTTGCGCGTGCGGATAGTTGTCCCACCGTTATGGCCGTGATCAGGAATGCGAAAAGAGCAATCCAGTTCTCGGGATCATCGATAATGAAAGTATGAAGCGGAGGCAGGAAGAAGAAATTGAAACTGGCGACTCCCAGCAGCGAAGCCAGGATTGCCGGCTTGGGTCCCCATGCTGTGGCGACAAACAGCACTATCAACAATAGGGCAAGTGCCACGGTGACCGGATTAATTTGATTAGCGAAGGATTTGAGTACTGCTGTGGCTGCGGGAACAACTACAACCGCAACGGCGTATCCTAAGATCTTCTTGCTGAGCAAAAATCTCAAAGGCCTATCCCTGACGATCGGCATCAGCTCCTCAACCGCCTACATGTACAATCGGGCGACGCTCGGGATCCTTTTCCGCTTGCCTGAGCACTTCGTGCGTCACGGGCGCCGTATCGCCCTCGCCAAAGGCGATGTATTTTAAGAGATAACTTAAGGGGTTTCCTTCACTCCATCCAAAATAGACATGCGGGAGTTTTCCGGTTTCATTACGCAAATAGAGCAGGAACGCAGCAATCGCATTTGGCACTGCTGGCGACACCGCGCGCAACACACGAAACTTTTCCACATTTTCGCCGGATATTTTCAGAACTCCGGAAAACTCGGATGCGTCGCCAGTAGTGACTTCGAAGAATAAGACCGGCTCTCCCGCAGGAATGTGGTTGTCGATCCGCTTCTCGTTTTCCTTCGTCTGATATTCAGCGGCATCTCCCTGATCACGGCGGTTTGCAATGATGCGCACTGTGCCTCGTGACGCCGCGCGCACAAACTCGCGTGCTGCGTCGTCAAGCTCGACGTGCTCAACACGAAGCTCTGTACTTCGCCAGACTCGCGAAATCAGCGACGTAATGACGATTGTGAGAATAAAGAACGAAGCGATCTTGATTCCTTCAGGACGCTCATGAATATTCTGAACAGTGGTGTAAGCAAACACCAAAAAGATCACGAGAAAAGCCTGCCACTTGCCTCCTTTGCGATAGCTTGCAAGGGTTACGGCTAGCGCTGCTGAACTCATCAAAACCAAAACGCCCGTTGCGTAAGCGCCACCCTGGGCGTCAACATCGGCACGGAAGATCAACGTGACTGCGAAAGAGATCGTCGCAAAGACCAGCACGAGCGGACGAGTAGCCCTGGCCCAGTCAGGCGCCATGCCAAAACGCGGCAGGTATCTGGGCACAATGTTTAGTAGACCCGCCATCGCTGAAGCGCCGGCGAACCAAAGGATCAGAATCGTGCTGAGGTCGTAAGCCGTGCCGAAAATGTCGCCAAAAAAGTGGTGCGCAAGATAGGACAGAGCGCGGCCGTTAGCTTCCCCGCCTTCTGCAAACATTTCCGGCGGAATTAGTGTGGCAGTAACAAAGCTACTGGTGATAAGCAAGGCACTCATGATGAGCGCCGCCGTTCTGAGCAGTTTTTGCGTGTTCCTAATCCTGCTTTCGAGCTGATTCTGCGTTGCGGGGGGTGCGCGGCGGCCGCTGCGCGTGGAATGAATGTCCTCCCAATCCTTTTCAGTTAAGTCTTTGTCACCCTTCACGAGGGGCATGATCGCAACGCCGGTCTCAAAACCTGATAACCCTAAGGCCAGCTTGGGAAAGATAATCAGCGCGACCAGCAGGATGAGCCAGGGGTTTCCGTGCACGCGCGGATATGCAAATAGTGCGTTTGTCCAAGCCCGAAAATGATGCGGATGAGTCGCCAGCTCATAGAGTCCTGCAGAAATGACGATCAGGTTGAAAAGGATGTAGAGAACTACGAGAAAGACTGCCAACCCAATCGCTTCTTTGAAGCCCTTTAGAAAAATCGCCGCGAGAAAAACGATGAGGGCCATTGTGACGCCGATCTGGTGCTTCAAGAATTCCGGCGTGAACGGATTCTCGACGACGTGTGCGGTCGCGTCCGCCGCTGACAACGTAATGGTGATAATGAAGTCAGTGGCTACGAATCCTAGCAAAACGAGGACGAACAACTTTCCTTTCCAACGCGAGAGCAGATGCTCGAGCATCGAGATTGAACCCTCGCCGTGAGGACTCTCCTCCGCCACGCGGTTATAGATAGGAAGGGCGCCGAATAGAGTGAGGAGGACGAGTACTAGAGTGGCGATCGGCGAGAGAGCCCCGGCAGCGAGGAAAGCAATTCCCGGTTGGTAACCGAGAGTGGAGAAGTAGTCCACCCCAGTCAAACACATCACTTGCCACCAGGGATGTTGCTTATGGGATTTTTCCCCAACAGGGCGAGCTATGCCGCCGCCATAAAGCCAGAGTTTGAGTCGCCTGGCGGCACTTTTCCTCGTTAAGCGTTTTGTCATTACGCGAATTTTTGGTGGCCACCCGCGCTCAGCGGCAAAGAAAAAAGGACACGGAGCAATTAGCTCCGCATCCTTTGCAGATCGCGGGTTGCCCTTCCGTTGTGCCTACGAGGTTAGCTGTCGGGCTCGAACTGGAAGTGTTCTACACCAGGCGCTCAAAAGAGTGCCTCGTGATTCGCCCCGGGTCCCGCGGATTGCGGAACAGGTGGTTTCCCCGCGTTGCCGCTACGGTTTGAGCAGCAACTTCGGCAGACAATAAATTTTCAACGAGCCGATCTTACTCTCGCAAAATTCCCAGCGCAAGGGGAGTTTCAACCGCCGACATGCACAATGGGACGTTGTTCCGGATCCTTTTCTGCCTGACGCAAAACCTCGTGAGTTACCGGCGCCGTATCTCCTTCGCCAAAGGCAATGTACTTCATGAGATAGGAAAGCGGATTGCCCTCACTCCATCCAAAATAAACATGTGGCAGCTTTCCGGTTTCATTGCGGATGAACAACAGGAAGGCCGCGATCGCATTCGGAACGGCGGCTGAATGCGTTCTGAGGATGCGAAAGCCCTCTACTCTTTCCCCGTGTACCTTAAGGACTCCCGAAAATTCCGAGGCATCACCAGGCGTGACTTCGAAAAACAAAATTGGCTCGCCCGGCGGGATATGATTGTCATTCCGCTTTTCAGTTTCCTTGAGTTGATACTCGGCCGCGTCGCCAACATCCATACGGTTAGTGACAATCCTCACCGTTCCTCGCGCCGCCTGGCGCACAAACTCGCGCGCCGTATCGTCGAGCTCTACGCGTTCGACGCGCAGTTCTGTAGAGCGCCAGACTCGCGAAAAGAGCGAGCTGAAGACAATCGCGGCGATGAATATCAACGCGATCTTTATTCCTTCAGGTTGTTCGATGATGTTGAGAACGGTGGTATAGGCGAAGACGAGCGATATCAGCATGAAGGCCCACTGGCGTCTTTCGCCGCGCCGCCGCGCTGACAAAGTGACGGCGATCGCAGCAGATGTCATTAGTGCGAGAACTCCCGTGGCGTATGCGCCGCCTTGTGCATCAACATCGGCCCTGAAGAGGATGGTTACCAGAAAAGAGATGAGCGTGAAGACTACAACGAGCGGACGATTCGCGCGCGCCCACTCCGGAGCCATTCCGTATCGCGGCAGGTAGCGCGGAACAATGTTCAATAGTCCCGCCAGGGCTGAGGAACCCGCAAACCAGAGGATGGAAATGGTGCTGAGATCGTAAATCGTGCCAAAGATATCTCCAAGGTAGAAGTGAGCTAGATAAGCGAGGGCGCGGCCGTTTGCTTTTCCGGCTTCCAACAGCTCTGTCTCTGGTCGAAATTCCTCAGCCGGGATCAGGAGAGTCGTGATGATGCTGCTCGCGATTAGCAGGAACGACATTATCAAAGCGGCCGTTGTCAGCAGCTTACGAGTATTGCGAATGCGACCCTCGAGGAGCGGCGGGCCCGAGCCGGTTAGCGTTCGAGCGCCTCTCGTGATGTGAATCTCTTCCAGTTCTTCTCCACTCAGCGACCGGTCACCGCGCACGAGTGGCATCACCACGACTCCCGTTTCAAATCCTGATAGCCCCAGGGCGAGCTTGGGAAATACAACGAGAGCCGCACCAATCATTAGGAAAGGATTACGATAGGTTTGGAACAACGCAGTCTTCCAGTTCACCGCGACCGTCGGATGAGTAAAGATTTCGTAGAACCCTACTGCCACGACGGCGAGATTCAGAGCCAGATAAACTGCGACCAGCAACACCGCTATTCCAATCGCTTCTTTAAACCCTCTCAGGAATATCGCCGCCAGCGCTGCGAGCAAAACAAGCGTGACGATTATGCGGTGGTGAAGAAATTGAAGATGCTCGAGGACGAACGGGTTCTCAATGATGTGGGCCGTGGCGTCAGCGGCGGAAAGCGTGATGGTGATGATGAAACTGGTTGCGGCGAAACCCAGCAGTGCGAGAACGAACAGCTTTCCTTTCCAACGTGAAAGCAGGTTCTCCAGCATCGAGATGGAACCGTCCCCATGAGGACTTTCCGCAGCGACTCGGTGATACATCGGCAGGGCGCCGAATAGGGTGAGCAAGACGAGGACGAGCGTGGCGATCGGCGAGAGGACACCGGCAGCAACGAAAGCAATTCCCGGCTGGTAACCAAGCGTTGAGAAGTAATCAACACCTGTCAGGCACATCACCTTCCACCACGGATGCTGCTTGTGGCTGGACGCGTGTTCCTGAGACGACTCTGTTTCTTTGGCGCCGCGGAATAACCAAAGCTTGAACTTGCGGCGCTTGCGCTCGGAGAAAACCATGTTGCTTGCCAATTCACCATCGAATGAGTGGCTGGCATGCTCCCTTGTTTTTTAGTCGTCGAATCCTACTCCAATTCAATTGCACGTCAAGAAATCAGTGTGGCTCATTCACGAAATTTGGGGGAGACAAAAAAGCGGGTGGGGGCCTCCCACAACCCCCACCCAAGGCCACGTGTCCTCACCCCACGCAGCACTTCGTCCACCGGGGAGGTGAACGCAGCGCGGATTATGCATCAGTCCGCTCAAACTTTCAATAATGTGAAATGGCTTAAAACGCGGGATTCTGGCTAGAGATCGCGTAATCTGACGGGCGGATAGCCAGGAAATTCGAACTGTAAGGAACCGAGTTACTTCACTGGTGTTGAGTCACCAGCTCCTGCTGAACTTTTAGAAAGGTTTGCGAACGCAACGGTCAGGAGAATCGCGGTTACGCCGAGGGTAGCAAGAATGTAGAGTGAGGCGGTTTGCTCTTTGTAAATCAATACGATCGTGACAATCGCCAGCACCGCCACCCAAAGATAGGTAAACAGTTTCTTGTTTCGTCCTCGCGTGCGTTTGGTCGCCATTATTAATCCTGCTGATTGTGCTAATAAAGAATTCTTGTTGGGATAATTTGTCCGGTCGATTGCATGGCGCTGCTGAGGCCGCCGGTTATTGTTCCTAACAGCGTCTGTCCAATGCGCCCTGGGGAGAACATGCCCGCCTCAGGTATTTCAACAATGTCGTAGGCCTGTAACAAGATGTCGGGCTTCTGGTTTTTCTTAATCGCGGCGTAATCCACTTTAATCATTTCCTGATCCGCCGAGCCCGGTTTCTGGCGGTAGATTCTAACATCCGTTAGCTTGGCTTCTTTCTTAGCTCCTCCCACCATTGCTATCGCGCGGCCCAGCGTTAATTGATCGCGCATGAAGACACCCTGCGGCGAATTAACGCTGCCAGTGACGTAGATCGGCTCCGCTTCGGTTACCAGAATGTAATCGCCAGGCCGGATCATCGGATTCGCTTCGGGCTTGCCGGCTCGCAGTTCCGAAATCTTCACGATCTGTAAGGGAATCTTAGTAGCGTCGATTGCTGCTGCTTCAGCTTCTTCACCTGGCTCAGGACACATCACCGGCTCGGTGTGAAGAATTTGAATGGTCCCTGCGGCGCGTTCAGTGAAGCCTCCCGAAGCTGCCATCAATTCGTTCAGGCGAACCTTGCGTTGCATCTGCACGCGTGTCGCCTGTCGCACTGCGCCAAACACCGTTGCCGGTGGACGACTCTTGCGCTCGGTAATACGAACACTGATTTGCGGGTTCTTGAGATACTTTGCGTAGGCGGTGGCTATGTCCTTCTGCACTTCTTTTTCAGTGCGGCAGCGCGCGCGAATCGGCGTTTCTAGAAACGGTAACGAGCTGATGTTTCCCTCGCTGTCGACTTCGGCGATCGCGTTCAAGTCTTGCTGACCAAAAACGCGGACATCAATCAGATCCCCGGGGCCCAGCAGATAGTTTCTGATTCCCTGATTATCAACCGAACCAATCTGGTTAGGGCCATTGAACGACCCTTGATTCTGCTCCTGCGCCGCCGCAACGATGGCCAGACTGAAACAGATGACTGCTAGCGCCAAAATTCTTTTCATAACAAACCTCAGGAACTTACTTCTAAAACTGTGGGTAATCGGTTGACCTTGCTGGACCTCTTACAGATGTAAGGTCCGTGCCTTACGATGCCTATGCCGGGCTGCTTTTCAACGAATCGTGCGATTCTCTCTAAATTGCGACTTGCTGCGACGCGATGATTTCCGATGACGATGTACCGTTCCCGGAACTGCAAATCCTCTGAAAAGCAGGTTGCAATGATCGCACAAAAGGTTATAGATGCCAACCAGACGGAATAGCAGCGGCGTCGGCTTGTACCCGCGCCGAATGTTTGAACTGCGACACTTTGGACACTTTTGCGAGATCAATTTACGGCGTCTTTTTTGTCTGCAATTGTAGTTGAGTTTTTGGCGTCGGGTGGAGTCTGAGCGGACCGGGCCTGAGAGCGTAAGGCCTCGATTTCTCGTCCGATTCGTTCAGTCCCGGCGATGCGGATTTCCTCGTTGGTTGTATCGCGATTTAAGTAAAACAAGGCGTCTTTGTAACGATCGATGGCCCGGCGGTAATGACCCTTGAAGGCGGCACGTTCCGCAAGCTCGACCCAATGAGCGACCTTTACAGACGCAATAAATTCCCAAATCGCCGATTTGGATGCGTTCAGCTCTGACTCTGCTGGATAAACTTTTAGCGCTGCATCGAGACAATCAAGGGCGCGGTAAGCGGTTTCGATCTTGTCAGTCATCCGCGCGCGCCGCTGAGCCTCGTGAGTCAACGCCACCGAGGAATCGCGCGCCCACGTCAGCATGTGGTGTTTCTCCAGAGCCCGGGCACGTTCCTGTCCCGCTCTGAAGATGCTGCGTTTCTCAGCAGTGAGACTATTAGATCGCAATGCTTCGTCTGCGCGAGCTATGAATCCCTGGCAAAGATTGAACATATCCAAATGAGGTTCCGGCCGTGAACTCGCATCCGCTTCGGCAGATTGACCCTGAAGTGCCCGGAGCGCCGCTGTGTGCGCCGTCGCCGAATAGGTTTTCTTTCTGAAGACTCCAGGCTCCACGCTACCCCGCATTGAGTGTTCCTGCCCACCGTGCTCAAGCAAATAACGAGTCCACGCTCGTCGCATCACCACTTCCCGCGCCGATAAGGCCACGACCAGCACCAGGCTCGCCGCAAGGCCGGCCGTAATCCAGGGAGCTTCGTCCCCACCCGTGAAAAGCATCCACCAGAGCGCAAAGAACAAGACTGAGGCGGCGACGATTGCGGCGAACATGTATCCCACGCTCGAAGGCATGCGAGAACGTGATGCGCGCCGCCGGACTGTATCGCCCGAAATACTCATGGTTGAAGCCTGCTCGTTCGGAAAACCGCTGATCTGTTTGCGCTATTCTGAACTTACGCCAGCTCAGGTAAGTCAGCAGATAGTCGGCTTTTTCGGCTTGCCATGTCAATGTATGATGCGCCCGCACGCGGGAATCCATTTCGGGGTACAAGGGACGAGCTCAATGGAACGAGAGTTTGCGAACAAGGTGGTCTTGGTTACCGGAGCTACATCCGGAATCGGTCAGGCTGCGGCCTTAAAATTTGCTGCAGCGGGCGCCGACGTCGCCGCCGTCGGTCGCAACCAGGAAGCTCTGGCTGGCTTATCGGCCAAACTTGACGCCCACGGTAGTAAGTCACTCCCGCTAACCGCCGATCTTTCACTCGACGCGGATGTTGATCGGATCGTTTCCCAAACTGTTGACCACTTTGCCGGTATCGACGTCGTAGTGAACGCCGCCGGGCACATTTCGTCGGGCACCGTTGAAAACACGACCCTCGCCGCCTGGGATGCAATGCTCAACATCAATCTGCGCGGCGTGTTTCTGCTGATGCAGAAAGCCACGCCAACTTTGATCGAGCGCCGTGGCAACATCGTGAATGTCTCGAGCGTTACAGGCTTGAGAGCGTTTCCCGGCGTACTCGCCTACTGCGTCTCCAAAGCTGGTGTTGACCAGTTAACGCGCTGCGCTGCCCTCGAGCTGGCTTCCAAGGGAGTGAGAGTAAACGCAGTGAACCCCGGCGTTGTCGTCACGGAAATTCACCGCCGGGGAGGCATGACTGAGGAACAATACGCGGCCTTTCTGGATCACTCAAAAGAAACTCATCCGCTCGGACGCGTTGGTGATGCTGAAGAGGTGGCTGAGCTGATTCTCTTTCTCGCATCCCCCCGCGCCTCCTGGGTTACCGGAGCGACTTATTCCATTGATGGTGGGCGAGCGCAGACTTGCGCCCGTTAATTGGAAAGAGCCTTCACACTATGTACCCACAAAACTTCAATCCTCCTGTGGTCGTGCAACTGAAGCCATCAGGACATCGCAGCGCGTTCAAAATTGTGCTGTCAGTTGTCGCGATCTTGTTTGCATTCCTGCTGGGATTGATTGTCTTGTTGCTCATCGGATTTGAGACTGGTCCCGTCGGATTGATGATCGGCATGATCGCCGCCACTTTACCCGTGCCTGTTTATGTCGGGCTGGCGCTGTGGATTGATCGTTATGAATCAGAGCCGCTTTGGATGCTGGCCACGGCATTCTTTTGGGGCGCGCTCGTCGCCGTCTTCATCGCATTCCTATTTAATACGGCGAGCAGTGTCATGGTGGCGGTGGTCACGGAGAGCGAGGCAACCGGCGAAGCGTTTGGCGCCGTTATCTCTGCTCCGTTTGTCGAAGAAACCGCCAAGGCCATAATCCTTTTCATCTTTTTCTTTGCCAAGCGCGACGAATTTGACGGCGTAGTGGATGGGATTGTTTACGCGGCGATGGTCGGACTTGGTTTTGCAATGACTGAGAACATTCAATACTACGGTCGTGCTGCGTTCGACGAAGGCCCGGGGCTAACCGCAGTTTGGATACTGCGCGGCACTGTCGCTCCTTTTTCGCATCCACTGTTCACGAGTCTCACTGGAATCGGTCTCGGGCTGGCGCGGCAGTCGAGAAATATGTTCGTTAAACTGATCCTGCCAGTGCTTGGGTTCGCAATGGCGATTGCGCTCCACGCCATTTGGAATGGTTCAATCGTTCTCTTTGGCGGCGCCGGATTTCTCATCGCCTACATCGTCATCATGGTGCCAACGTTCGCTATCATTCTTATCGTCATTGGTTTCGCGCTCCGTCGGGAAGGACAAATTGTTCGAGAATTTCTGGTCCAGGATGTCCAGGGCGGAGTCTTCACAGCAGATGAGTACAATCGCCTTAGCAGCATCACGGGGCGAATGGGAGCGAACTTCAATGCTCTTACACGGGGCGGTTTAGGACACTGGCGCGCCAGCCGGCAGTTTCACCAGACCGCGAGCGAGCTCGCCTTTCACCGCAGTCGCATCGCTCGCGGTATGGCGAGTTCCGACGCCCAGGAGCGTGAAGCTGCGTACCAAATGGCTCTGCGGGATCTGATACAACGACTCCGTTGATTACCGGGCGGAGTCCAAAGTTAAAAGTCTCGCGAGATTTAAGCCAGTTCGCTTATACTAGAACCGCGAAGAGTTCTTTTCGCCGAAACTACCCGTGAAAATCCAACTCCTACCCAGCACCTTCGATGGCTACGGCCAAGCGACTTTGGATCAACGCCTCACCTGCTATCTCATCGACGACTGCGTAACGCTGGATGCTGGTAGCATTGCGATTGCTCTGACCACCGAACAACGCGCACGCGTGCAAGACATCATCGTCACGCATGTGCATATGGACCACATCGCGAGTCTGCCCATCTTCATCGACGATCTTTATCCGACGCTGACGCAGCCGATGCGAATTCATGCAACACCGGCCGTGATCGAGCGACTTGAACGCGATGTCTTTAACTGGAACGTCTATCCGCGGTTTTCAGAGTTGAAGAATGACTTTGGCGCGGTGATGGAATACGTGCCGATTCAACCGGGACAGGAATTCAAAGTTGCGCACCTGAAAGTGAAAGCGATCCCGGTGAATCACATTGTTCCGACCGTAGGTATTGTGATTTCCGATGGTAAGCGCACGGTCGCTTTTAGTTCGGATACTGCGGAAACGGATGAGTTTTGGGAAGTGCTAAACGGCCTGCCGCGGCTCGACGCGATTTTAATCGAAGCTTCGTTCCCGAATGCGATGGCCGGCTTAGCAGACGTCTCGCGTCACTTCACTCCTGCCTCACTTGCTGAGGAGTTGCGCAAACTAAAACACAACGGGCTAGACATCCTTGCGGTGCACTTAAAACCCGCTTACCGGGAAACGATCATCGCAGAGCTCACTGCCCTAAATTTGCCGAAACTCAATGTGATGGAGCCAGGAAAGACTTACAGCTGGTAGGAATCTTCGGACTAACGTACTGCGTTGAATTCTTTTTCCGCGTGCTCACCCGCAACTCCCTCAAGTAAGACCCGGCCACTTGATAACAATTCTTTGACGCGGAACGTGCGCTCTTCGCGATCACGGCCGGGCATTAACTCCGCTCGGAATGTCACCATCATTCCGGGTCTGGCCCATACATCGCGGGGATTTGGTTCACGCTGCGGTTGTGGCTTCACGTTGTTCCTCTTTTTCAGAATCGTTGTCGCAGCACCTAAGGCCCCCGCGACCAGCGCCAAACTTCCCAGCAGACGCTTTGTTTCTTTCTTCATCGCTTAACTAAACGAACAGTGGCCCCGGCTATTCGCACAAAGGATCCATGCGCGCGGTGATAGTCGGCAACCCGCTGAGCGCGCGGTCGGCGTTGATTTGCGTGAAATGGGCCCACTCAGCCGGAACTTTATCTCCGGCAAACACGGCCTCGACCGGACACTCCGGAACGCAGGCATCGCAATCGATACAAGTCTCTGGGTGAATTACGAGCATGTCGTCATCGAGATGAAAAGCTTCAACGGGACAAACCAACGCGCAATCTGTGTAGCGGCAGTTCACGCAAGGTTCAGCAACCACGTACGTCATTAAGAGAGCCTCCTGAAATAGGGAGTTGTAAGGCGATGATTCAGCGCCTAACTATATTAAGCATGAACTGGATTGTTTTGAAAGGACGGAATCTGAACAGTGGGGCTTCAATTCATAGGCACGCTTGAATGACACTAAAGCGCGAACCTCTGCGACACGGCAAAAGAGCATGCACTGTTATCACGGACCGAGTCCTTTGCTGCCTTCTGCCTACTGCTACTTTTGTTCGTGCCAGTTGTGCACCGGAGCGCCAGTGGCGAAGTCGTAGAATCCCAGATCTGTTTCCGCCATTATCTTTGTCAGGAGGATGATCTGCCCGGTATGCATCGAGAAGTGTTCAGTCACGTGAAATATTGCTTCAAGAGCAGTCACTGTCGTTCCTTGAATAGGATAGCGATCGAGGAGTTTGTTGTGATCAAAACCGGCGAGCGTGATGTCTACGTCGCGGAGGGTCTGTCTTACGGTCTCTAACAATTCCGCACGCGGGATTACGCGTCGTTCATCAAATTCCCGCCGCCGGTCGCGAGCGTCATTTGCGCCGCCGAGGCCACAGACTATCCACTGCCGCGCGTTGCCCGAAAGGTGCAACAACAGATTCCCAATACTGTTCGACTGCTCGTTTGCTCGCCACCAAATTTGTTCATCAGTTAATTGTTCGAAGCAACGCTCGAGTTTCGGCAGGTATTCCTCGCTAAGAAACTTGCGAGCTTGATCGATAAAAGCTAGGGCGACAGTTAGCGCGGCGCTCGTGCTATTCATTGGTCGATGCTAAGAAGGGTTTGGCGAGTCACGTATGGCGCGGCCGGTCATTCAGCAGAATCGTCAGATTCAGGTTTTCGTTTGTGTTTAGCTTTGCGGCCTGCCGGATTGGCCTTCTCCTCGGGTTTTGCACGACTGAGCGGGTGACCCGGCGGCGCGAGCGGCTTCCTAATGCTGTTGAAGATCGGCCGTTCTAGTTTGGCTCGCTTCTTCTTGCTGGCTTTTCGCGTCGACATTCTTGTCGCTGCACCTCCAAGAAGTTTTTGAACTGTAAGTCTTTAAGGGATGCTAGCCCCGCGTCGGATCAAGTGTCAACAAATGACATTGGTTTTGGTCTTTGGTCTTTGGCCTTAGGGATGGGCGTAAACAGACACCGAGGCCCGAGAGAACTCTTCGGGCCAAGTTTAACGTTGAGATTTGGGACTTGAGACTTAAGTAGGTTTAGATCTCGCTCGGTCGGGGTGTCTTGGACAACATCTTCAAGGCGTTGGTCGTTTCAGCACGGCGCTTGTTCTGAATTTCATTAACCCAATTCGTGACGGTCTTCACCATGTCACGAGCCGCTTCGGCTGCGGAGTTCGCCGCCGCGGCCACGGGTTTCGCCTGCCGCTGGCCCTTCTTAATAACTTTGACTGTTTTCTTCTCTGACATTTCCTTTTCCTGTTTCTCGCTTGTTTTCCTTTGAACGCTTTTTTTGTCCCGGAGTTCCGTGATTTCTATTAGAACGGGGTTATGCGAGGTACTTGCAAAGCTAAGGCCGCAACAAGCGGTGTTTCCCTTTCGATTTGATTTCCCCAGCGATCTCTAATGAATTAGACGCCACGAAGCGCAATCCGGTTACACTTTTTCAGGAATTGTCACCTTTTGGAAGCTATTCTCCCTAAAACGTCTGCTCTCAACCGCCAAACCGCCGTGCTTGTGTTCCATATCGAGCTTCCAGATTTGTTTGTGTGTTTGGTAAACGAGCAGGGCCAGTCCCACCGCAGCGCCAATATTCACGTACTTCAAACCACTAATCATGTGACTCGTGCCAAACTGAATCAGGAGGGCATTGATGATGATAAGCGCCAAACGAAATTCCGTCGGCCCAAACTTTAGAAAACTGATCTTCAGTCGGTCGGTGGCGGCAAACGCCAGGAACGTGCTCAGGTCGTAGGCCCCAAAGAGCATTAGCATTATCAAGAGTTGCAACCGCGACTTTTCCGGCAGGATGAAGGCATAACCAATGAGGACGGAGCTCATGAAAAAATAGTCAAGCAAGTGATCCATGTAGTAGCCCCAGCGTACGAGGCCGGTGTTTCGATATTTACCAATCTTACCGTCGTAATAGTCGGTGACATACTGAAAGAAAATCATCAGCGACACCGCCCAGAGCCAGCGGATGTCAGTGGCTGCCAGGTAGCTAAAAGCCACAATCAGGACGGACCAAACGAGCGTGAGCATGGTCAAATGATGAGTTTCCAGCCACCCCGGTATCCTGGGCAGAACATGCGGCGCGAGGCGGCGCTCGAGGGGGGTAAGAAATGACGTATTGGTTTTGAAGGCGCCGGCGAATTCCTGGTTTTGCATGATTACCTCTTCTTACGAAATAGTCCGAAGCTTGCTCCTGCAAGATAAAGTCCAATTGGCATTAGAGCCGTTCTTCCTTGGATTCTGCACAAAAGCGAGGGTTAACGGAATTGTTTCGCGACTGGTTTGAGAGGTTGTCCTTCGTGAGCTACGTCAACTGTCGTCTTTTTCGTTCAGTGCCAAACCTGGTGATGAGCATCAGTTCTGCCACCGGATGAGAGGCGGAGTAGCCGGTTCGAGCGTGCCTCATCACACTATCAGGGCAAGCTTTACGAAAGGGCTGGGAATCGAAAATAAGGTTAGATAAACACGACGGATTGCGAGGTGGGGATTTCGAAACGGCGACGGCAACGAACGCAAGCCAGCATGTCATCAATGCGCACCATGTAGTCGCGAGATTTTTGGAAGCGGGCGCGGTCCTGCTCGTTCGCACCACGCGGCGGCGCGTTCTTTTTCGTCCGCTTCAACCAGCGCACTTGATACTCGCCCCGCTCGCGACAGTGAGGACAGCTGAAGGTTGCTTTCTTTAGTTCCTGCTTTTCGTTAAAGAAATCTTGTTCGTTCATCTTAGTTGGTTTTTGGACTTTGGTCTTTGGTCTTTGAAGATTAGCGCGTCAGCGCTTTTACTGCTTCCCCGCTCTACCTTCCCCTTCCGCTTTGCGCCTTCTGCCTCCCTGCCTTCTGCCTCCTGCTCCCTGACGTCTGCTTTCTGCCTCCATCCGGCTCTTACTCTTTGTCCAAGTCGCGCAGATAACGAAAGCTGTAGATGCCCGTTTCGTGACCATCGCTCCAGCGAAAGTTGATTGCATAACGTCCCACGAGGCTAAGATCGTTGATGATAAGCTCGTCCGCCACTGACTCCGGTTTCAAAACCCTCTGCCCGGTCCACTCATTCACGCACTGCGCACAGGGACACGCTCGCCGCAAATTGGCGGCAGTAAAGCGACTGACATGGTCGTCCGCCCAGGTGATCCGCAGTCCCGCGTCCCCTTCCTGTTTAATTTCGCGCGGCTCGATCGCAGCGCCCCGTTTTTCGCCGACGTTCATCATTGTGATTCGTCTCGTGGTGTCAAAAGTGATTGCCCGAGCGGTGAAGGGCTTCTTCCACGGCTCGCGCTTTCACTTTGAAATGCGAGGCGTTCCAAACCACCTTGCCGTTTTCCAGTACCAGGACCTGAGGCGACTCGTGCCGGATGCCGGTCTGCTTTTCAATCTCGCGCGAGAGTTCGCGAGCCCGTTGCACTTCCACGAGGACCACCTCACCCGCAAGCTGCTCCATCTCGTTGTACGCCACCGCGCTGATCGGGCAGGTCGTGCTGTGCTTGAAAATCACTATCGGCTGCTTCTGTGAGCGGCTCAGCAAATCCGTGAATTGTTCAGCTCCCGTCACCTTGATGAAATGATTTTCCATATAACTTCCCCCTGGAACGTAAACCGGCTCGCGATGTCTAAACCTCACCTTTCCGATTGATATTAGCCTAGGCAGACGAACTATTGCCAATTGCCGATTGCCGATTGCCAATTAATGTTTTTGATACTTATCAGTCGGGAAACGAACCCTAAATAAAAATCGCCGATCGGCAATTGGCAATCGGCAATCACAAAATTCCTTGCAGTTGACTGCTGTTGAGCCTTAACCGGATCATCTTGACGCCTGCCTTTGACAGTCATAGCTTGGCCAGGCTTGTTGAGAAGTTCGTGCTCCTCGCAGGCACAAAGTTGCAGAAACCCAAACCTCATACCTCACAAAGGAGACCTCATGTCCAGAACAATCTCTCATCGCGATCTACTTACCCGTAGCGGAATGGTACTGCTGTTTTTGGTACTGCTCGTCGCAGTGCCGCAGCACGCCCGCGCCGATGAACTCGGAATTTGGAACTTCAACGATTCGGATCTGAACGTCGATCATGGCAACGGCTCGTTAACAACCAATTTTAATCTGACGAACGTGCTGTTCACGCTAGGCGGTTCGTCGATCAATGCTCGTCTCGGCGACGCGGCTGGACAGTCTTTAACGTTGCAAGGTGGAACCGGCAACGTTAACAACGGGCGCAACCTTACCCTTACTCTCAGCACGCTCGGTTACACAAACATCATCGTTACCTTTGCGTCGCAAGGTACATCCACCGGGTTCACCAGCAATCAGTTTCAATACAGCCTGGATGGCATCACGTTCATAGACTTTGGTGTTCCTTATGTTCCGGGCACGTCGTTCGCGCTCTTTACTTTCGACCTGAGCAGTATTGTCGGCTTAAACGACAACCCGAATGCCGCGTTCCGGATCGTCTTTAATGGCGCGACGTCGGCTTCGGGAAACAACCGGATCGACAATATCGTCGTGGAAGGCACGGGCATAACGGAGCCTGTACCGGAACCAGCATCGCTGTTCCTGTTAGGCTCCGGATTGACTGCGTTGGGAGGCTTGATCAGAAGGCGCCAGAGAGTTAACGCCATTCCCCGACGATGACAAACGGCGCCCAGTAAAATGGCGCGCTGTATTTCTTCCCGGCGATGAGCGAGAGCTGAGCACCGCGCATTGCCGCTGTTGGAGATGTGGATTCGGTACCGGTTGCGAGTAGGCGTTTGTAGAAGTCTGTCATCAAGTCGGCCGTTGACTTGTCGGCTACGGACCAGAGACTGACTCCGACTGTGGGTGCTCCCGCGTACATGAACGCGCGGGTCAATCCAATCACGCCCTCGCCACGTTTTTCTTTGCCTAAGCCGGTTTCGCAGGCCGACAGCATGACGAGAGGCGAACCAAGGCGCAGGTTGAAGACTTCGTCAGTTCTGAGGAACCCATCGCCGCCCCGGTTTCCCACCAGGGAGAGCACCAGGCCGGTAAATTGCGGACGTTCAGCGTTCAGTAATCCGTGAGTGGCGATGTGGACGACGCGGTACTTTGTCACATCCCGACTCTGCAAATTGTCCTCGCTGGCTTCGAGGTCGAGCCAGAGATCTGGTTGGCCTCCGGCTGTCCGCGAAAACTTAACAATCTGCTCTGCTTCGGTGCGCGTCCCTAGAAGCCGGGCAAGCGGTAGACCCTGCATCTTCGCGGTTTCTGCCGATGCTGCATCTTGTCCCGCCACGTCCGCCAGGGCGCTCTGGATGCCAAGGCCTCTCGTTTCCGTGCCCGTGGTAGCGATGACGGCGGTACGCGCCCGGGCATCGTTCGAGTTGAAAACCGGATCCGCAACAATCAACATGGCGCGGCCGGCCGGTTTATTTGGCTGCTGACGAATGGCCCCGATCACGGAAGCCGACGGCGCATAAACGATCTCATTTGATTTGATCAGATACGGCAACGACGAGTAGTCCCCGCTGGTGGCGTTTTTGACGAGAGCTTCGAAAGGAATGTAGTTCAGACCGCCATCAGCCACGATCAGAAGTCGCTTCTCGCCGAGCATGGCGCTCGCCGGTTCGACTGCTGCTTTGTAGACGGCGTTCGCGGCTGCAACAAAACCAGCCGCGTCTTCTGAGGCAGACATGACACCGAGACCGCGACTAGGATCAGCAACATCAATACCGACGATGCGACGCTGCAACCTCGAGGGAATTAATTGCGCCCGCAAACTCGCAGCAAGATTATCCAGCGTCAATCGCGCCGGCAGCTTGTAGAGTCGCAAACTCTGAGAATCTGCGGTCCACAAATATGAAGCTTCGGCGCCGAGACTGTATTCAAGCAAGACTGTCTTGTCGTCCAACACTTTCTGCTGAACTTCAGCGAGCGTTAAAGGTTGACCGCCGGTTAGGGCAGCGTAACGCGGACTGGCTAAACGAATCTGGTTCTCAATCTCATCGTAGTCCGTCTGCAGTTTGTCTAACTCTGATTCGAGGTCCCCTGCCTTCTTTTTTGGTTCACCCGGCGCCACGATGATCCCGGTGAGCGTTTCGGCAATTTCCTGTTGGCGCTCCAAATTTTCCTGTTTCCGTCGCACCAGATCGATCGGAATACCGGTAATAAGTTTCGCATCAGTTTCGCTCAAGAGATCCAACAGGGAGCGTGCGCGCGCCTGTTCGGTGATACGAAACGCTTCCGCGGCATAATCGAGAGCCTTGCCCGAGAGTGGCGCATCGGGAGTCGCGGCGAGCAACGCCATCTCTGCAAGGGAGCTGGCAGCTTCGTCGAAAACGCTCTTGGTGGTGGAAAGAAAAGTGGTGCGAGCTTCGTCGGCACGTAAGCTTCCCTGCCGCAGGGTTTCGATTGTCTTTAGGGCCTCGCGATAGTTCGAGATTGCAGACTCGCGTACCGTCGTGGCTTTCTTGGGGTCCTTCTCCTGGGCAGCTTGCAGCCATAAACTTCGGCCCAAACCGCGCTGCGCCGGCCACATCAAATCAAGCCGCTTGTCTTCCTGGGCGCCCTTCACCGATTCGGAATAGTACTTACTTGCATCTTTCAGCTTGCCTTGCCGCAGAGCAACGTCACCCAAACTTGTGCGTGCTGCGGCGCGGAAGCGGCGAGTTTGGCCCAGCTTCGCGACAGACGCGAGACTGGCGCCGCTGGCGTCAAAAGCATTCTGAAAATGTTTCTTCGCGCCCTCGAGGTCGTTGTTAAAATAACTGATCCGGCCCATTCCGAGTTCGTAAGTCGAGTACACAATCGCCGTGCGATACAGATCGAGCTCTTTCTTAATTTCGAGCAGGGATATGACGGCGCTGGTTGGCGCCGCGACATCAACGCGTCCCGTTGAGATACTGCCTAAAACTCCGCCCAGGCCACCAAAGCGACGTGTTGACCTGGAAGCAGCGCTCTCCGGTTTCTTGACGCGCATCTGGCTGTACGCCGCGCTCGCTTCACTCAAACGACCGAGGCGAAAATTAGTGTCGCCAATTTTTGCGAGCACGAGGTTGGCGTTGAAGTCGGTATCGCTCACGCTGGCCGCGGCCTCGGTGGCAGCGCCTGCGTCAGAACCAACCATGCGCGCCGCACCTCCGGCTGCTGCTCCCGCCTGCTGTTCCTGAACAGCGGCCCCGGAGAGCGCCTGATAGGCCTTTTGAAAATGCTCCAGTGCAACTTTGTGCTGACCCTGTCGCAGATAGAGCTCACCAAGTTCATTGTGGGCCGCGCCGATGCCGCGACCGTTCTTTGAAGTTGTGTAGAGATTCAGCGCCGTTTGCAGCTGGCCCAGGGCCTCGGCGGTCTGACCGCGTTTCAATAATTTCCTTCCCTGTTGCAGGGCGGATCCTGCCTGATCAGTTTGTGGTGGTGCACTCTCTGACGCCGCCGCGGTCCGAGTAACAAACGGCTGAGCGGCGAGGAAAAGACTCGCGGCGAGACTAAGAGCGATAACGCTGGCAGATAAATACTTCATGGCAATTCTCACAATTTTCGACTTAACAAAAACTACTTCTGTTTATTTGTGAACGAGATCAAGCACGGTAACCAGCGTGCCCGACTTTACCGAAGCGCTCATCATTATTAATGAAGGCTCGGGCTCTTGCTTGCTTAAGCCCAGCCCACGCTCGATGGCCTCGCGCTCTGGTTCCGTCTGCGCCTTGCCGAACCTGCTGGCTTTGGAGGTACGCAACGGCTCGTCAAGTTCTTTTTCCAATAGTGCCCACAACTCCGCGTTGGGCTGAATCGGACAAGTGTTTTTCGCATCACTGCAAAAAGCGACGAGCTCGTCTTCGAGTGGGATGCCGGGTAACGGCTCGCGCGTGAATACAAAATAAAGTCGTTCGTTTCCCGCAATTTCGTCAAAGACCAGCCAACGCAAACGCTCTTCGCTTGCGGTGCTGGAGGGAATCTCGAAAGGAATATGCGCCTGAAGGTAGTTTCCGCCTTCATCAAGTTCCTTGTTCGGATAAATCATGACCGGCTTGCCATCGTTAGTAGTATTGAAGATGTAAAGATAACCGTCGTTGTTGGTCTCCAACAAGACACGCACGCGATCACCCTTGTGAAATGTGCGCGTCGGATCTGTTCGTATCGTGAGTCCAAGTGAATCGCGACTGAGTAGTGTAAGACCCACGCCCAGCTTCTGTGGCGTCGCTTTGGCAGGCTCCACTTTGGCGGTTGCGCCTGCGGTAGTTCCAGCGCTGACACCTCCCTCAACAGGTTTCACCGGTTGCGGTTTGGGCCGGCGCCGGATAGGCCGCGGAGCCGGATTACCTTTGGCACTCTTGTCGACGGGTTTCGGACGCGACGTCAGGAATGCGCCCCGCACATCCTCCTCCTGGTCTTGCGTGATGGCCACAACCGTGCCAAGTCCGACAAGACTGGTCATTGCCAATCCGCAAATGAACGACTTGAATCTCATTTCAATCTCCTTACAAAAACCTTGTCACTTATGTTGAATACGAATGCGAAATACGATTGGGCTCGTGGCTGACTCACCTCGCGCAGCTTTGACCGCGGCGTAAGGCTGGGTCGCATCTTTATCGTTAATCTCGATGGCGGGATCGTTTCCCCGATGTTTCGCCAGAAAGCTGGTCAGCGCCATTTGTTCAGTTTCCGATAATGGATTTCCGGTTGCCGGCTCAGTGAAAAATGGCGGGTCTGTGATTGGGTTAGGGGAAAAAATTATCGTGTAGTCTTCTGTTCCTGCCTTCTTATCGAGCTTCAACCAGTGTTCCAGTCCGCTGGGAAAACTGAAGGCGGCACCCTTCGAGACCTGATTACTGTCGAGCCCCGATATCTCCGCCGGCTTGGCAGTTAGAAACGCCGTAGGTTTGTTTTGATCACCGGGTCCCACGATATACAGATAACCCGGTTCTGCAAACATGAAATGGAACTTGAACGACTGTTCTGAAGCCAGTGGGACAGCGCCCGCGACTCGAACCGAATCTCCAATTATCGACTCGGGAAGCAACTCGAGCCAGTACTGCGCCACTTCCTTCGGTGTCGCCGCTCCAGACGTTCCGGCAACGTTATTACCGGAAGTGTTGTTCCCGGCACTCTCGCCGCTGGAGGCGGTTAGTTTTTTAACTGCGAAGAATCCGCCTACGCCTAAAACCAATAATACGACTAGACCTGCCGCGGCCAGAATCAGTACGCGACTTCCACCGGTTGCGGCCTTAGCCTGCGGCATTACCGGAGAGACCGCACGAGGAAGCGGAACGTCGACCTTGGGTCGTTGCTGCGGAACTGTGATGACTGAGGGTGGCCCCGCAGGCGAGCTGGGGGCGATGCCAGCCGGTTTCGCAGGACTTCCAACTACTTGTGGGGCAGTGTGCGACGCGCGATCGTGAGGCGTGGTGGCGGGCGAATCCAAGGTTAGGATCGTTGGCGCTTCAACGTCGGCGTTGGTACTGCGTACTGAAAAGTCGGAAGTGTGAGCATCTGATTCAACCGCTCGCGGAATGTCAGGCAACGTGCGATCAAAAACGAGAGAGTCGCTGGAGTTAATAGACGCGCGCAACTGCGTCGCAAACTCACCGGCGGTGGTAAAGCGATCGGACCGATCCTTGGCAGTGGCTTGAGTAATTGCATCACCAAAAGCCCGCGGCACACCCGGCACCGTTTCGTAAACCGGAGGCGGAATAACTGTGACGTGTTCTCGACGTAACTCAAACAGCGTTTGACCAGTGTAAGGGCGCTTGCCCACGATCATCTCGTAGCACACGATGCCAAGACTGTAGATATCGGCGCGACCATCGATCTCGGAGTCTCCGTCGCGCGGGATTTCACCCCATTGTTCCGGCGACATATAGTGGGGCGTGCCCAGTACCTGGCCCGCCATCGTCAGTGCCGTCTTGCTCCCGCCATCGCCCCCGGCAATCTCCCGCATTTTGGCAATGCCCAAATCAAGCAGCTTGATAACGCGTTCGCCGTCATTCGAATTCCCGATCATAATGTTGTCGGGTTTCAGATCACGGTGAACCACGCCCATTGCGTGGGCCGTGTTGAGCACGCTCATGATTGGCTCAAGCACGTCAAGAACCTCTGGAGGAGATAAACGGCCACGACGCTTAATCTCCTCTCCGAGCGTATGTCCTTCGACATACTCCATGACCATATAGACGGTGCCGTCGGCGGTTGTGCGCAAATCGTAAACCGTCACTGCATTAGGATGGCGGAACCGTCGTGCCGCTTGACCTTCGCGTTGGAAACGTCGTAGCCATTCGGCGTTTGTGCGCACTTCGGGCGGTAAGATTTTGATAGCTACCCGATCGCCCAGGAGGATGTGCCGCGCGCGATAAACCGCGCCCATCCCGCCCTTGCCCAACAGCGCCTCAACCTGATACTGGCCGTCCAGAACAGTATCGACGATTGAGGAAGGGTCGTCTTCCAGCACCTCGCCATGGGTGGGACAGAAGCCCACAGTATCTTCGTATCTCGTTTTGCAGCTTGGGCAGTACTTCATGAAAGGGTGTACTCAGAACGGCGGGCGGGCTCGCGATAAGGGCGCCGGGCGCTGAATCTCTGTGCGAAATCCGATCCGGACTGAACGAGGCCGTAGTTTAGCATAACCATCCCAAGCGATTGGCCATTGTCGCTTGCCGATTCCGCTGACCGATCTATTAAATCGCAATTGTTAATACAAGTGTCTGGCCGTAAATCCGACAAAATCAGAACCGGGAGTGATAGCAACCGGGTCCTGAGGACCAGTCATTTAAAGGAACGAGACACCGACGACGTAAAGCACAAAATCCGCTGCAAAGTGAGCAATCATCGCAGACTCGAGCCCGTATTTCCGATAGAGCAATCCAAAGGCAATTGCGGCAATCCCATTCAGCGTCAGAGCCGCGCCGACGACCAAAGGTGTGATAGGCATCACGAGGGCAGCCGAGGGTAGGTGACCCAGGCCAAACAAGATCGCCACCATAAAGTTAGCGATCCAAAAGGCTCGCGATGTTAGAACGTTTCCCCGCGCTCTCATGATTTTGCCCGCAGCCCAGGCAATCAAGGTCAAAAGAAAAAAGCGCATCAGAAGTTCTTCATAAATTCCGCCATAAAAGCAGGCGAGCATTCGCTTCCAAATCGCCATTTTCGCCACGGCCACAAATGGGAGATTTGGAAGCAACGGAACTAGCAGCAACACTAAGCCGAGGAGCACAACACCGACAACTATGCCAACGATTAAGCCGGCGACCACACTTCGCCGCCAACTTGATTCGAGACTCTGTCCATCTACGAGGGCTGTCAGCATTGGCGCCCCAAGCCCCAGTCTCCTTCCCAACTTAAGGCCGACAAAGATCATGAGGGCTATAAGCAATAAGTTCTGGACGACTCCGATTGCAATTATTAGAGGGAAAGGTAAGGGAGACGGCGCCGATTGCTGTTGCGCTGAGATTGTCGGCCCGAATAGATCAATGGCCAAAGGGATTATTGCGAGAGCTGAGAAAACGGCCGCCAGGAAGAGCAAGCAGAAGAGTCGCCAGGGAAATTGCTGCAGACTTGGTGAAGACACCTACTTGTAAATCTTTCTCGCGTACTCGGCGACCATGCGGTCGCTGTTGAATTCGGGCACGAGCGTGATAATCGATCGCTTCATCATCGCAATCCATTTTCGCGGCAGGGCGTTCTGATCGCGATCGTAGTAAGTAGGGATCACTTCCTGTTCGAGGACGCGGTAGAGTGACTCGGCATCGCCCAAATCAACCAATTCCGGCTCACCCTCAACCGCCGTACCTCCAATCGCAAAACCATTTGTGCCGTCATATCCCTCCAGCCACCAGCCATCAAGCACTGAAAAATTCAATCCGCCATTCATCGCGACCTTTTCGCCGCTCGTGCCTGAAGCTTCGAGCGGCCGGCGCGGAACGTTCAACCACACATCTACTGACTGAACTAGTTGCCGGGCGATCTCCTGATCGTAGTCCTGAATGAAGACCGCACGGTTTTGCACATTCGGATCGTATTTCCAACGCGCGAGCTGTTGCAGGATCAATTTGGCCCCTTGATCCTGGGGATGTGCTTTCCCGGCAAAAACAAACTGGATCGGTCGTTCGGGATCTTTCATCAATCGCTGCACCCGTTCCGGATCTGTCAGAAGCAGACTCCAGCGTTTGTAAGCCGCGATGCGCCGGGCAAATCCGATCGTCAACGCGTTTGGATCAAACATGCTTCGCGCGGATTCGGTATATTCACTACTCTCGCCACGCTCCTCGCGCGCCTGAAAAGAGCGCTCACGAATGAATGCGATCAGACGTTGCTTCAGCAATGAATGAGCGGTCCAAAGTTCCTGATCAGAAAGGCGGGAGACACTTTTTTCCCAACGCGTGCGGTCCTGCGCTACTGCAGTCCATCCTTCCCCAGCATATTCCTCATAAAGAGTGCGAATCAGCGGCGCCACCCAGGTCGGCGCGTGCACCCCATTGGTGATGTAGGTAATCGGAATCTCTGCCAGGGGCTTTTCGGGCCATAACTTTTGCCACAACGAGCGCGAAACTTCGCCATGCTTACGACTGACGCCATTGGTCGACCGGCACATGCGAATCGCGAGGGGAGTCAGTCCGTAGTTCTCTTTAGAGTTCGAGGCATCCACTCGTCCCAAGGCAAAAAATTCAGTATCGCTTAGTCCCAACTCTTTAGCGTATTCAGGTCCAAAGCATTGCCGCACAAGTTCGGCGTCAAATTCGTCGTTGCCGGCAGCAACGGGAGTGTGCGTAGTGAACACACAACGCTCGCGGACTAACTTTGCCGCTTCTTTAAAATTGATACCACGCGAATTGATCAGCTCACGCGCCAGTTCAAGCGTGAGAAAGGCCGAGTGACCTTCGTTTAAATGGAAGACACTCGGTTCCAGCTTCAGGCGGCGCAGTAAACGGATGCCGCCGATGCCAAGCAACATCTCCTGTACGATTCGAGTTTCACTATCGCCGCCGTAGAGATGGCCCGTGACAAGGCGATCGATCTCCGAGTTCTCGGGGATGTTGGTATCAAGCAGATAGAGTTGCACATGGCCGACTTCGGCACGCCAAACTTGCGCGCGCACCTTTCGTTCTCGAATCAGGACTTCAATTGCAAGTGGCGTCCCATCGTCATCCTTGACCTGCTGCAGCGGCAATTCCTCGGGATGCGTGTCTCCGTAATGCTCTTCCTGCCAACCGTCGCGACTGAAACGCTGCATGAAATAGCCGTAGCGATACAACAAGCCCACGGCAACGAGCGGAATGCCGACATCGCTTGCTGATTTCAAATGATCGCCGGCCAGCATTCCTAAGCCGCCGGAATAAAGCGGCAACGAGTTATGAACACCATATTCTGCGCAGAAGTAGGCGACCGGATGCTCCGCGTTGAATTGCGTGGCGGGATCGCGGCTCCAAACGTCTTGTCGTGCTTGGGCATCGATCAGGTATTGGTCAAAGCGCTCGACGAGCTTACGGACGCGCAGGATGTAAGTAGGATCGGTCGCAATTTGTGCGAGGCGATACTCGGAAGTGCGGGCCAGGAGCAGCCGTGGATTGTGTTCACACTCCTCCCAAGTTTTTGGGTCAAGGTCTCGAAATGTTGCGGCGCCGTCCGGGGCCCAACTCCACCAGTAGTTCCACGAAAGGCAATCCAATGGCCGCAACGAAAGTGGTAACTCGTTTTTTGCGTTCTTCTTTTTCAGCTCACTCGTTTCAATCATTCGTTTGTCGTCGGGTTCAAATTAGCAAAACTTAATCTCAGAGTTAGCAACTGAACTTCTGATTGGCGATGAAAATCTTCGCATCTGTTGGGAAAAAGACAAGCGACACTCGCCGGATCGTTTCATCTCTACGCAGGAAAGTCTCAACAGCCTTTGAAGCAATGGCTGCCGCTTCCGGTTTGGGATAACCATAAGCACCGGTGGAAATCGACGGGAAAGCGACAGAAGTTAAAGTGTGACTGGCAGCAACAGCCAGTGAGTTTTGATAACACGCTGCGAGGAGTGCGGTTTCGGTTCCGTCGTGACGCCCGTAGATGGGACCAACAGTGTGAATCACATGCTTAGCGGGCAAGCTTCCGGCTGTGGTAATCACCGCCTCGCCCGTGGGCAATCCTTTGGGGTAACTGGTACGTCGAAGTTCTTGGCACGCGGCGAGAATTTCCGGTCCCCCAGCGTTGTGAATGGCGCCATCAACACCGCCTCCACCTAATAAACTCGAATTGGCTGCATTAACGATTGCGTCAACCTGCTGTTGCGTGATGTCTCCAATTATGACAAAGACGCGTCCATCAAGAAACTCAAAGGTTGGTTTCATCTCGACCTGCACTTTCGTGGTTGCCGAGTGAAATGCTTTCGTTTTCCTCACCTCGTGGCTCAACCTTAATTTCTTCAAACATGTCCTGGCGGCGCAAAGCTTCAGCTACTCCTTTTGCCTTGTGTTCGGTTAAGGGATGCTCGCCGTCTACGCTAGCGATTTCGAAGATGCGTTCATCCAGCATGACGACACCCAGAGATCCGAGCGTAACGCCCGGCGTGATTTGTATCTCGTCCATGTTATGGATTTTGAAGTGACCGGTCTGTTCGACCCAATCTTCGAGAAAAGGATCTCGCAGGGCGTGTTCGGCTTCAGATTCCGATAGGAAGGCCCCTTCTACAATTAGACAGTATTCGCGCACTGTGCCGGTGTGATCTAAACGAGAGTCATAACCAGTGACTCCCGGACTCCAGTTCGTTCACTCATCTTGTGCGTTTTTCTCACGAGGTACTGGTCGCGTGCTGGGCAACTTTACCATCGGTTCTTGGCACTGGCAAAGCACATTCGATTAGCGATCGGTGATTCTTAAGTGGTCTTCGCCAAGCTCCAATCGAAAATCGACAATCGGCAAAACGCCGCCAGGGCTCGAGGTCCTGACGGCGTAGAGACTTTTTACTGAAGGGCCAATGACCCTGGCGTTTTTATTTTGTTAGTAAGCCTTCGCGTACTGTTCGTTAAGCGCTTCCCGCAACTTTCGGAAGTAAGGATTGAAACTTACGAAGCCACTTCCCTGAAAGAACGCTTTTCCGCCCGTGTCGTTTGCTAGCCGGTTCAAAGAACTTTGACCATAGCTGACGGCCATGCGGTTTTGACTCGTCAAACCTACTGAGGGTGCGTAAAACGTGTAGACAGCAACATCGCGTTTACGAGCATTATCAATTGCGCGATGCAAATCGAGCGTGTTGCCGGCAGCGCTTGAATCAAAACCACGAGATGTATCCAAGCCATCCGAAATTAACAGCAAGACATTCTTCCCCTTGCCGGTTTCAAATTTCCGCAACGCTTCAACTACTTCGACGTACGGATTGAAAGCCGACGCACTTGTGCTCGACATTACGATCCGCAGTGAACCTGCGGCCTTGTCCAAGTCGGTAGTGAATGGCTGTCTCACCTGCAGCGTTCCGGTAGTAATGTAACCAACCATCACCTGCGAACCCGCCGGAAGTGAACGAATAAAATCTCGAGTTTCATCGAGCTCGTTTCCTACCTGCGAAACCAAATCATCCTGGATTAAAATCGCCAGGTTAACCGGCGTCAAAACCTTGCGCTGGACCTTGTCTTTGTCACTCTTATCGGTCGTCCCAGCGAACCCGGCCACACTAGCAACCAGCGTCACAACGACGGCAATAAAAAACGTAACAAATTTCTTGTAAAGCATAATATTTCTCTCCAAATCGCTTGCTATTTCCGGCTACTACGATGCGAGTGAGGCGAAAAGAGATGGCTTGTTTCGGCGCGAAACTGGGTAGTTGAAATCAGCTTTACTTCCAAAGACGCAGAGGCGCCAAGAAGCTAAGAAGAAAAACAAGACATAAGTTATTCTCTTCTCCACGGACAGGATAAAGATGTTGTTATTTTCTCCCTTTTGACTTCCCTGGCGTCTTGGCGACTCTGCGTCTTGGCGTCGTATGCAACTGTAGACGACCCCCAATTCGAAACTGCGTCAACTTGCGTTTACCTTTCTCCCTCGGATAAATTACTCCCAATCCGGAGCACAAGTGCAGGCAAGGATTTGCCTCTGCAGGACGATTGAGGCGGGCACCGATGTCCGCATTCCCGGTATCCTTCGCTCAAATTCGCACCACCCGAAAGGAATCTTTTATGAAAACCTATTCGACAGAAGCAATCCGCAACCTTGCGGTCATTGGACACGGCGACGCAGGGAAGACGCAACTGGTAAGTTCGCTTCTCTACGTCGCCCGCGAAACGCCTCGTTGGGGAAAGGTTGATGAAGGCACCACGGTTACTGACCACGAAGAAGATTCCATCGCCCGGAAGATTACGCTCAATATCGGACTCGCCCATTTAGATCATCAGGACACGAAGCTCAATTTTATAGACACGCCGGGATACGCTGCTTTCGTAACCCATTCTCGTCCGGCTCTGCGGGTCGCTGACTGCGCGGTGGCGGTAGTGGATGGGGTTAAGGGAACTGAAGTGCAGACGGAAAAGACGTGGGCCTACGCGAATGAATTTCTCGTCCCGCGTTTTATGGTGATTACCAAACTCGATAAAGAACATGCTGATTTCGGCGCCGCCCTCGCGAGCGCGCAGAAAACTTTTAGCCGCGCCATCATTCCCTTCACTTTACCGATTGGCAAAGAAAAGGACTTTCGCGGCGTCGTCGATGTGGTTCACATGAAAGCCTATGAGCTTGGCGCCGACGGGCAAGCCAAGGAAATCGAGATTCCCAGCGACGGCCGCGACGTTGTAGAAAAGACACGCGAGCGATTGATCGAGTTGGTTGCTGAATCTGACGATGCGTTGATGGAGAAGTATTTTGAAAATGGCACGCTCGAAGAGTCGGACATTCTGCCAAACATCAATAAGGCAATTGCGCAAAGCAAACTTTGTCCGGTCTACGCAGTGTCAGCGACAACCCTGGTCGGATTAAGAGCTTTGCTAAATGGCATCGTTGAGTTCGCGCCAGATCCGGCGCACCACGAGGCTGAATATGGTCGCCCGGTAGATGGTGGCGCCAACGCCGAGCGCATCGCGCGACGTTACAACGATAGCGAGCCCTTTTCCGCGTATTGCTTTCGCACGGTTGCTGATCCCTTTGCCGGTCGCATCAACGTAATGAAAGTAATTAGCGGTCACTTGCAGGGTGATGCCAACGTTTTGAATTCAAGCCACGGCACAATGGAGCGGCTTGGCGCACTCCACATAATCCAGGGAAAACAGCTGGACAAGATTGGCGAAGCTCATGCAGGCGACATCATCGCTTGCGTCAAACTGAAAGAAACGCGAACTGGCGATACTCTCTGCGATAAGCAGGCGCAAATTGTTTACGACCCGGTGGAATATCCGGAAGCGGCAATTGCATTTGCGATCGAGCCGAAATCGCGTCAGGACGAGGAGAAAATCAGCGTTGCCTTGCATAAGATCCTTGAAGAAGATCCGGCGCTGCACTTTACGCGCGATTCGCAAACGAAGGAATTCCTGCTATCCGGATCAGGACAACTTCACGTGGAGACGGTTGTCGAGAAACTGAAGAAGCGCTACAGCGTGGAAGTCACGCTGCACCCGCCGAAAGTCCCTTACAAGGAAACCATCACCCAGCGCGCGGAAGTACAAGGAAGGCACAAGAAACAGACCGGTGGTCGCGGGCAGTTTGGCGACTGCAAGGTGATCTTTGAACCCCTGCCCCGAGGCGGCGGTTTTGTTTTCGAAGACAAAATCTTCGGCGGCGCCGTGCCGCAACAGTTTCGCCCGGCGATTGAGAAAGGAATTGTGGAAGCGGCCATGTCCGGAGCTATCGCTGGATATCCGCTCGTGGATTTCAAAGTGCAATTGATAGATGGCTCTTATCACGATGTGGACTCCGACGAGCATTCGTTTCGCGCCGCCGGCCGAAAGGCATTTCGCGCCGCGATGGAGAAAGTGAAGCCCTCGATTCTCGAACCGATCATGGACGTGGAGATCGCGGCGCCGCAGGAAAACAGCGGCGACATCATGGGCGATCTCAACTCGCGACGCGGCCGAGTGCAGGGGATGGAGGCGAGTGGGAAGCTACAACTGATAAAGGCCCAGGTGCCGATGTCAGAAATGTTGAACTACCAATCGACGCTAAATTCGATTACCGGCGCACGCGGTTCGTTCCACATGCAGTTTTCTCATTACGATCCGGTGCCGGGAAATCTCTCGCACAAGATTGTGGAGCAGTCGCGAGCTGACGGTAGGATTCGCGGCGGCGAAGAAGAAGACTAGGATCAACTTAAATTCGCAGGAAAGAAAGGGGGCGTACCCCCCGCTCAGAAGAGAATGGGCCACAGATGTACATAGATAACACAGATCAGAAACCGCCTGACGTGTTAGGTTCTGATCCGCGTCTTCCGCGTAAATCTGTGGCTAATTTTTCTAGAGGAAGCGGGGGCTGGCCCTCTTCCTTACCTGCAATTGGGAGCTGACGATTTGCCTGTCGGATTCCCAAGGCGACAGGAAGCCGGCCAATGAAAAATGGCCACTCGAGATCCCTTCCGAGTGGCCATCTTTGTTGTGGTAACACCAACTCTTCCGGGCAAACCGGCAGCGGCGCTACCTCCGAAGTTATTGCACGTCAACCGACTTTTTCATCCGCACCCGCGGCAGCATCGTTTCCTCTTTCAACGTGAAACCAGCAGGAAGTTCAAACAACGACCGATCTGGCTCAGTGCGGCTGATATTCGTTAGCTTATAAGTCGTTTCGCCAAAACGCGGATCGCTGTGACGAGTCATCACCACGGTTTGCAGTTCAGGCGAATACCAACGCTCGCTCACGATCTCGATGGGACGCTCGTTGCCGATTTCGCCCGCCGGAATCGTTAGCGTGCTGCGAGTGCCTTCCGCTTCGACGCCTTCAACGAACTGTTTTCCCAGTGATTCCTGTTTGGCTTTCGCTTCCCGCGCGCTATGCCACTCCATCACAACCGGCCCACCCGCTATCTTTCGATCAATCTGTGCTCTCTCAATCTGAATCCGGTCAAACTTCTTTTCAAACATCACCGCAGGCTTATCGCCCGACGGCGGCGGGGTTTTCATCTCAAACTTGAAACGCATCGGTGTCATCTTGCGAGCTGTCTGGTTGCGCGTGTCGAGCGAGTAATCCACGCCAGCTACCGGGTCGCTGATGAAAATTGTTTGCGAGGGTTCCCCATCGGCCGAGAGCGGACCGATCGCTTTTAACGTTTGCTCTCTTCGCGTCCGGCCTTCGCTGTCTCGGTGGAGTGTCGCGGTCGACTTACGCACAATGCGATTCCCGTCGCTCAGCGTTTGCGTACTTTCGGTTACGGCCTGGGCCGAGTAAGGCGCACCGGTTACGCGTTTGCCGTCGTAACTCATCTCATTGGAGATGAAAACGAAATCACCATACGGCGGCGGGGTCGGGCCCATCGGTCCCTGAATTAGAAGATCGTGTTCAACCTTGGCACGTGTCGCCCCCGCTTGCTTTTCCTGCGCGTTGGCCAAAACTGCGTTGCCGAGAACGAAAGCTCCCAAAGCAATTCCGCAAAGTAATCGAGTTGTTCTATTCATAGCTTTTCCTTTGTGACGGGCGAGTGGCCCGGTATTAGTTTCAAAATCTACGCGCGCTACTGCACGAAACGAATAGCACGAGCCAACCCATCAGCCCCCATCAGCACGTCTGCTTTTACGCGCTCGCCGTAGCGATCCATGTTCACGGCAAAACCCATGCTTACGATCGTTGAGCGAGGCAACTCAACTCGCACAATGGAGCCACTATCTTGCAGGCTTGCAGAGTTGACGTAACCGATAGGCATGAAATCAGTGGTAACTTCGGTCTTGGACAACGCAGCGACGCTCTGGAACTCAGGTCGCACATTTGAATGACGAGACTTGGCGCTGCGTTGCGCTTTTATGGAATTTGTTTTAGACCTCTCAGGCACGACAGGCGGAGGTTCCTGCGTCTTACCATCAACGGGCTGGGTAGTATCAGCGACGGGTACGGATGCGACTGCATCACTAGACTCGGACCTAAGAGGAGCTCTCAAATTCCACGCGGCCACACCAATTGCGAAAGCCAATAACAAACCCGCAGCAGCTGCAAGACCGAGATAACTCCAACGCTTGGATCGCACTTGGGGCACAAGTTGTTCATTAAATGCCGCCAGCAGCCGGCTCTCCACTCGTTCCGGCGCGCTCAGCGAATCCATCTCCACAAATAAGGCTCGCAAATTCACAGACAGGATGCGTTCCTCGCTGAGTCTTACCGCACAGGCGGAACACGAGTCGCTGTGATGCAGCGCTTCTTCGCGTAGCGCTGCTTCGATCAATTGTTCCCGAGCGAGATCGTTGACGACGTTTTCAAAACTTTGGCAATTCATGCGAAACACCTCGTTGTATTCATTGCAGCCGCAGCAGTTTCTTCATTAGCCGCTGGGCGCAGCTTGCTGATGAGCAATGAACGACCGCGATGCAGCCGGGAACGAACGGTGCCCACGGCACATCCAAGCACCGCCGCCGTCTCCGCGTAGCTAAGTTCCTGCAAGTCGCAGAGCACGACCGCTTCCCGGTAACGTTCCGGCAGGGCCAGCACTGCCTTTCTCACAGATTCAATTGCTTCAGAGCGCGAGAGCTCGTCGAGCGGTCCGTCGTTCGTGATCAAAGCTTGTGGCAGAATCGGATCGCCAACTCCGGAGACATTGGCATCGAGGGGCGAGTAGAATCGCTCGCGCTGCAACCGGCGCAACACGTGGTTGCGCGCCACACCCAATAGAAAGCTGTTGAGCGAGCCGCGTGTCTCATCGAAATTACTGTTGTCGTGGATCAAAACTAGAAACACTTCCTGGGTGATGTCTTCGGCGATTGAGGCCGAGCCGGACATTTGCAATGCAAACCTGTAGATACCTCGTTGCCGCCGCTGATAAAGCGCGGCCAGGGCGTTAGGGTCTCCGCCACGCACCAGCTGGAGCAATTCGCAATCGGAGCGTTCGTTTGTAGGTTCCATTCAGGATAAGAGACTGAAAATGTGCGGCCACACCTAATTCGCCCGGGGAGTAAGGAAAGTTCCAGAATCTTAATAGGATCGCGAGCGTCCCGCACCCAACGCGCTGGTAGGCGCGCAGTTTCGCGCGTACACCTTTCGGTGTCCGCCTATTGCGGGCGGGACGCCCCGCGATCCCTTAATACCGCGATCCCTTAATAGTCGAGCTGCTGGCCAAACTTCTTGCGGTATTCCGGCGAGCGCTGGCGCAAACTTAACCAATCGTCAAAGAGTTCTGGTTGCTGCAGCCACACCCCGATCCACTCAACTATTTCTCTAGCAACCTTACGATCCTCTTCGGTCACGATCTTGCTCCGGGCAATTAATTGCGCTTCCCTGCCGGCTTGAAGTGGTACCTCGCGGAGTTTCCGCAAGTTTTGCTCGTTGCTTTCAGCCTGGGCTTGCAAAAGCAGCTCATCGATCTTCTTGAGCGAGGCAGCGGCCGCAGCGAGACTTGAGAAGTCCAGCTGCTGCGGCGGGATCAAAGCGAGGCTAAGCGTGCGCCACTGCGTATCGCAGTTCAATACCTCGGGATGTCGCAACACCGCACCTTCATCGGCAACGACACGAGCGATTGACGCTGGACTTTCAACTGCTCCGGCGCCAAGCGTCTGGCGCAGCTCATCCTGAATCGCAAACAGCTCCCGCTCGCCAACCGACTCGCAGTCGAGTGCTTCCCAGACTTCGATAATGAGTTCCTGCCGCGTGCGCGCCTGCCACTTAGTCGCTTTCATCGATTGATGCTGTAGCACGGAGGGTCCCAAGTCTCAAGTCTCAAGTCTCAGGTTTCGGGTTTCAGGTTTCAGGTTTTGTTCTGATGAACATGAATCTGAAACTTGGAACTTGAGACTTTAGATCTGAGACTTAACCGAGACTTGAGACTTAATCGAGTTCCGTTTACTTTGAAAGTTCACTTATGGCCAGCACTCAGGGTTTTGATCCGAATGACGAAGATAACGTTCGCCGGTTTTTAGCGAACGTTGCCAACACCTTCGCCAAACGTCCCTTTAGTCCACATCGCTTATTTAAGAGCGGCCATGCACAAACGCTTGCCGCTTATGCCTGGCCGCGCCGCTTCCGCTTCCATACTCCGGCGGATGACAGACGCTTGTTTCAAATAACGCCGGAGACCCAAGTCCTAGCCTACTGTCGATGGCAACCAAGTCCTGGCAACCATCCTACGATCATTATCTGGCACGGAATCGAGGGATCGAGCGAAGCGGTCTACATGCTGGCGACTGCACGAAAAGCTTTTGCCGCCGGCTTCAACGTGGTGCGGATGAATCTGCGGAACTGCGGCGACACCGAGCACCTGACGCCAACTCTTTACCATGGCGGACTAACTGAGGATTTGCGAGCGGTGGTCACCGAATTGATCGAACATGATCAACTGAAGCGAATCTTCGTGGTGGGCTTTTCGCTTGGCGGGAATATGGTTCTGAAATTGGCCGGTGAATATGGTGACGATCCACCGCCAGCGATTCTGGGAGTATGCGCGGTTTCACCTTCAGTCGACCTGCACGCCAGCGCGGATTTGATCCTACAGCGATCAAATTGGCTTTATCACCGCGACTTTCTTAGACGCTTGAAGGGTCGCATCCAGCGCAAACAAAAACTGTTTCCCGAGCGCTACGACACCAGCGACATCGGATCCATTCGCAATTTGCGAGAGTTCGACGATCGTTACACTTCACGGGCGCATGGGTTCGACGGCGCCGAGGACTATTATTTCCGGGCGAGTTCAATTCGGGTCGTGGACAAGATCAAGATACCGACATTGATCATTCACGGTGAGGATGATCCTTTCATTCCTTTCGCGCCGCTAAGAGATCCGCGGATCGCAGCCAACCCCTACATTTTATTAATAGCTCCGCCTCAGGGAGGCCATGTGGCCTTCGTCGCTTCCGAGACGGACGGTGAAGATAGGTTTTGGGCGGAGAACCGTGTCGTGGAATTCTGTAAGTTAGCGGATGAGGAGTTTAGCCGTCAGTAGTGGGAAAAACTTTTCCTTTGTCATTTTTCATTTCTTATTTATCATTTATCTAAGAGAGCGAACCGCCAAGACGCCAAGGAGCGCAGAGTTCGCCAAGGAAATAAAACGAACTTTGATCTTGGTTCTTTGAACTTTGAACGGCCCAGTAAGGCTGAGGACTTGAACGAAGTTTTAAGAACAAAGTTCTAATAGGAAGTTCTAAGAACAAAATACTGAGCTCGTATTTATTAGCGAACTCTGCGGACCCTCGCCGCCTTGGCGGTTTAGGTCTTGTCGAATATGAAAAACCAGATATGCGAAATGATTACCGCGATTGATTCGAGGCCCTGAATCGGCAATTGGCAATCGCCAATCGCCAATGTGCGTCACGGTCCGAAGCGGAAGCGATACTCAAGCGAGTTCATGAATCCATTCACCATCCCGCGATAGTCATTGGGGTTGGAATCAAGCACGGCGATCCAATTGAGGTAGAGCGCGTCAGGATCTCTCCGCAGGTAACCAAAGTATTGCATCACCACAAATGCCTGGTTGTAGTACTTATTGTAAACCTCCGGACTCTCGGAAATATCTCGCAGCACCGTCGCCCGCGTGCGTGTGCCGTTGCCCAGGGCCGTAATCCAGAAGTCGCGATGAGGAGACGGCACCCCTGCCGTTGCCAGTAATGTGTCGACATACTGAGTGTTCGTAAGCCCATTGAACTTCACGACGAATGCTGGCCGGCTCACGAATTCTTTAATGAACGCCACCTTCGCTGCTTCCAGCTCGGCATCGCTGAGAAAGCCGCTCACCTTGGCTAAATCGGGAACAAACTCCCCGTACTCAGGCTTGCGACCAAACGCCACCGGATAGACGCGATACACGAAGTAGCCGCGGTCTTGAAACTCCGGCGAACGGAAGAACGCTGACGACACATGAATCCGATCGCAAGTGGTGTCGCCTGCCGGGCAGTTGTTGATTACCTGCTGCCACGCTGCGTTCCCGGCCGGATCGGGTTCGCGGTTGAGAAAGTCGAGATACTGCTGCCTCACAAAGAAAGAGGTGCCAGCAACCGGATTCGCTCCGTGCGCAGCTTCATTATCGTTAATAGTGAGTATCGCCGTCACCGTCGCACCTAACGAGCCTCCGGTTACCTCGCTCAGCGTAATCATCAAGCTCTCTGTGGCCTCGGCGTAACTGTCGTCAATTATCGGAATTGAAATGCTCTTTGAAGTCTCACCCACGCCGAACCGCACGGTACCAGCCACCGTGGTGTAGTCGCAGCGCCCTGAGGCATTGCCACTGAGCACATTGCAATTATCCAAACCTGCCGTGTCGGAAGTCCGGTAGTTGACAGTTGCCAATGCCGCGGTTGCTCCCGTGCGCATCACCGTTGCGTTAAAGGCGCCGCCGCTCTCACTAATACTGTACGCAGCAGAACTGAACTGAACCGTGCTCGCTGGCGTTGGGCCAGCAACTAAAGTTAAGGCGTAGGGACCACCTGATAGCAAGCCAACATTCGCAGAGGTCGCGACGATTCTATAGGTTCCGGACGAGGGCAAAGTAACAAACCCACTGCCCGCTGGAATTCGCGAATCTGTACCTCCATTTCCGTTGTCGTCGCTAGCGATTACAGCGCCATTCGAGTCCAGAACGATAAGCCGAGTATCAAAGAAGGCGGCTGTCATAGTAATCGCGATTGTCTGTCCGGCGTTGGCATCAAATAGGTAAGTGTCATTGCGATATCCAATGGGCGCCGAACAATCTGTCTCAGCATGTGAACCATTGATGGTTTGGCCCAAACTGATTGGCGTACCTGTGCAAAGGTCCCATGACACATTGATGTTAATAGCCGTGGACAATCCCGTGTCACCACTGTTGTCTGTGGCTCGCGCCATCAATATATGTGTGCCAATCGGTACGTTGTTCCAAACTACTGAGTAAGGAGCGGTGGTTGCCGTGCCCATTAGTGTGTTGTTGACGAAGAAATCAACCTTGGTAACTGTGCCGTCGGCATCACTCGCATTCGCGGCAATGGTAACCTGCGCTCCCCCGTTAAAGCCTGAGCCATTTGCGGGGCTAGTAAGACTCACGGAGGGTTGCTGACCAGTACCTAAGTTGAGGGAAAACATTCCGCGACCGTGCGTCGCTGCAACCAACGTATTACCCATCCAGAATAATTCATCGACGGAGCAGTTTGTCGGTCCGTCGTTGCTCGGCGACCAGGTCTGCCCGCCATTGGCGCTGGCAAAGACTCCCACCTCGGTTCCCACGTAAAGAAAGTTAGGATTATTTTGCCAAACAGCAAGCGAACGAACCGGTGCAATTGGTAAGTTATTCGTGATGTTGACGAAGGACGCGCCGGCGTTATCAGTTCGCCAAACGTTGGCGGACGCATAACCGCCAAAGGTTACGTAGACGCGATTAGAATTTGTGGGGTCGATGGTTATGCGTGTGTTACGTCTACCAGGTGACGGCATGTTTACCTGAGTCCAGGTGGGAGCAGCGGCCGTGCCGTTCGTCGTAATGAAGATGCTGCCGTTGTTGTGGCCCACCCAGACGATATCGGAATTACCATTTGCCACTGCAATGGCGCTGATGTTCGAGCCGATTGTGGTTTTTACATTGGACCACTGTACCGGAAAGCCCTTGGCATTAGTGCTGCGCCAGAGATTGGCTCCACCTGCCAACAATATGTTTGGATTGTTCGGATCGAGGATAAACGGCGCAATGAAGTTTGTGGTCCCCCCAGGAACGGCGTCGGTTATGCCCTGATAAATTGTCTCTGCCACACCTCCACCGTCGCTGCTCCGATGCAATTGCAGCCATTGAAATTCGCCGAAAAAGAAGTTGGGATTAGTTGGATCTGAGGCACACCAGCCTCCGTCGCCTCCAGCCACGGAATCCCAGGTTTCAGTATTGCCGAGGTAGCGCAGGGTACCGTTATCTTGAGTGCCGCCGACGATGCGGCCACTCGAAGCATTCCCAGCGCCGCCATAGAACTGAGTGATGCCGAGATTGTTGTTGAGCTCAGTCGTATTCACGAATCCGGCGTTGATGTCAGTGGTCCGATAGATGCCGCCGTCGTTTCCAAAGTAAACAGTCTTATTTGATGTGCCATCGAAACCCAGAGCTTCGACAATGATGTGCTGGTCAGCATGCAGACCACCAATCTGCGAGAAGTTAGCGCCGCCATTGGTGCTGCGAAAGAGGATGATGCCACCGATGACGACGTTATTGGGATTTGTCGGATCAACCCAAAGCGCATTGTCGTACCAGCCCTGGTCTTGTAAATGTGCTGTAGTACCGTTGATGAGCGAATAGGTTTGTCCGCCATCGGTCGACTTGTAGACTTGTCCGGTACCGTTCTCGACGCTGGCGTAAACAATATTTGGACTGCTGCGCGCATAAGCGACCTCCACGCGCGAGCCAGTGATGCCGTTCGCGGAATTCCAGGTAAGACCGCCGTCGAGCGAATAACGCACAGCTCCATTGTCTCCGGAGGCGATGGCCTTATTTGCGTCCGTTGGATCGAAATTGACGTCGTACATTAACGACGTTGTCAGTCTACGACTCCAGGTTGTGCCTCCGTCCGCGCTACGCCATACGCCTGACCGCGTCGCCGCAAGCAGGACCTGGCTGTCGGCCGGGCTGATTGCCAACCGATCCACGTAGTACCAGTTCGGTGAGGCCGATGTTTGGAGAAGCGGGTGCCACGTCGCACCACCGTCGGTCGTCTTAAAGACGCCGGCGCCGCGAATGGAATCGCCATTGAAGTACCCTTCGCCAGTGCCCGCATAAAGAATGTTGGGGTTCGTGGGGTCAATAACCATCGAACTGATTGCCAGGTTCGCCATGAAATCAGCAAGTGGCGCCCAGCTCGCGCCACCGTTGGTGGTCTTCCAGATACCGCCGCTGACGCTTCCCAGCCAGAGTGTTTGCGGATCGTTCGGATGAATGACGATCGCGCGCACGCGCCCGCCGATGTTTCCCGGACCAAGCCATTGCCAACTCGCAGAGTTCATTCCCGCAACCGTGTCCGTCGGGTTCAAGCTACCGGTGGGCCAGGCGCTGGGATCGATGGGCATCTGTTTCGTGTGCAGCCATGCGCGCACCTCAGCGCCTTCCGGGATTTTTCCCGTCTCATCAACGAGAGAACCCATCCGCCACTTCATTGCCTCGTCGGGCTGATCCTGTTTTCGCTCCTTCTCCTCTTCGTCACCTTTCCGTTCGCCGCGTTCAGGTTCATTTGACGCTGAGTATCCGCTGGGCTCCTCAGCCTTTTGCTTCGCTTCAGCTCTTTCAGTTACCACCTGCGTCTGGAAGTTTGGATGAGACGAGGCGGAAACCGCCGTCGTCGCTGGCGTCCCCTGAATCTCGGTCGAGGTTGAACCACCATTGCCTGAGTGTGCGCCAGTTAAAGTCGCCCCGACCGCTGAAGTGCTAGCGGTTGAAGTGTTAGCATCTGAAGTCAGGCCGCTTAAAGCGGACGTCGTAGTAGCGGAAGTTTCAGTCGCAGCTGGTGCGGAAACGAGTGATGGTTGGACGGGAACACGATTGGAGAAATGCCTCGCCAGCATCAGACAGGCGACAGCCACGAGGATGACAAGCATGAATGCCTGCCGGCGAAAAAAGGAACGAGGTAATTTCATTGCTGCAAAGCTCTTGTGTGAAGATTAAAGCTGCAGACATTCTGCAATAGTCTTTTAACTCTTAAGCGCTTCTAATATCAAACTTTTCTGGTGAACGATTGATGTTCAGCTCTACCGCTTAATCCTGTTGAGGCAGAGCCGGTTAGAAATACCGAAATATCGCAGTTTGAAGTTTTTGGTAAGGAAGCGACGGCGGGTGGCTTTGCTGAACAAAAACCCAAGTCCTACAGATGCCACACTTAGGCCTCGGTTGCATTAGAACGACCCGAGCAAAGACAATCGGGGCCGGCCTGAATCGTCTTAGAACTCTTTCAACGCAGTTGGCATCTAAATCGCGACGTAAGTGGCGGCTTACGCGACCGAATTGCATCGACCTGAGGAACAAACTATGTGGCTGAAACTGTTGTGTACCCTGCTCCTCATCGCGGCAGCGAGTGTGGCAACGCAGGGAAGATCGCGTTGGCAGGGTTGTTTGCCCGCAGACATCGATGCTACTGAGGTTATCAGCCTGGAACCTTCATCGACCGGTCACGCCTCCAAAAAGATTACGGTGACAATCAAGCTCAACCAGATTGGGGCGCGCTGTCGCGCCGGGCGTCTCGTCGACGCAAAAGGAAAACAAATCCACTTCTACCGGCTCACTGGCTGCTGGGGCAATCCCCCTGAAAACTACCAGGAGATTTTGGACAATCAGCAAAAGGAGCTTGCCCAGTTGCGACGGCGCTACCGCGTTGTTGAAATCAGCTGCAATCCGACCGGCCTGATGATTCAGTGAATAGGGGCGTGCGGCTTGCCGCCTTCCGTGCGGTAAGCCTAGGGCTTACCGGGCAAGCCTTTAACCTCAGTTAGCCTCGCAAAAATAAAACGCAGGACTTCGGTAAGGCAAGCCTTACCGCACGGAAGGTGGCAAGCGACGTCTGCTCCCCTGCTTAGCGAGTGATCACTCGAAGGAGCGGTGGCACGGCTACGGTCTATTTATTGATTTTCGCGAGTATTCGCAGGGCATGGTTGCGGGCAATTAGTGGCAACCGTTCGTCGCTGCTTATTTCCTTCAGCAGTGGAATTACTTGTTGCGGATCCGAAAGCGCGTTCCGTTTTAGGAGCGATTCAAATCCCTCAAGCAGCTTCGGGGCATTCAACGGTTGGTTCTCACGAGCTACAGATATATCAAAAACGAAACTCGCCTGTTCGACGATGCGACGGTACTCCAGCGCGAGTTCGGCGGCTTCTTTCACGTTCGAATAGTTGAATTCCGCGGTCCGTTTTCTCTCGCCATCCACCATCGTCAGCTTCATCGTACCCAGGTGCGGAAACTGTTTGTCTGACTGGTAGTTTGTCTCTGAATCCAAAAATCGTAGTCCTTGCCAGAGAGCTGAGATTCGTCCCAAAGCTTTCGGAGATATTTCCAGACTCTCGACGATGGGAACTTCTTCGTTAAGACGTTCGAACGTGATCTTCCCTCGACCGGAAGCATCGTGCTCAATCAGGATGTGGCGCAGGAAAAACTGCGGTTGGGTGAACTCGTAACTGAACCGTGCGGAACCCCCGTTAGCCGGAGCCGTTCTCGGCGCTGGGACTGACGAAGAGCTTTCGGGCCGGGCATTTTGTTTGTGGCTCGGCGACTCTTGCGCGGTTGCCGAAAACGCAGCGCTCGCAACAATGAGCACTCCGAGGAGTCGGCTAAGTATCTGCACCCGTTTCTGCATCGGTCGTTTGTGATGGTACTTCAAAGCAAAAGGTTTGCACGACAAGGATCAGAAGTCAGGAGTCAGGGGTCAGAAGTCGGGAGGGTATAGTCCAGATACATAGGTAACAGTTTAGTCAAAAGATATGGTAAACGCTTTTCGCTTGCGAGTCCTATTTATTGATAGCTGTTGGATTTGAATTGCTCCGCGTCTTGGCGTTTTGGCGGTTGGGGTTAATCCCTTCACAAAAGAAAAAGGCGGGCATCCCCGCCATAAAGACCCGATCTTCTTCTTACCTACTCGAATCTGACGGAAACCAGCTTCGACACGCCAGCCTCTTCCATCGTCACTCCGTACAATGCCCGCGCCATCTCCATCGTTCTCTTGTTGTGCGTGATAACGATGAACTGAGTCTGGACTGACATTTGAGCGACCTTGTCCGTGAATCTGCCAACGTTGGCTTCATCAAGCGGCGCATCCACTTCATCAAGCAGGCAGAAGGGCGCGGGCCGGTAGTGGAAGATTCCCAGTACCAACGCGAGCGCGGCCATCGCTTTTTCGCCGCCCGAAAGTAACAAGACGTTCTGGAGACGCTTGCCAGGCGGTTGCGCAATCACATCGATGCCCGATTCCAGGACATCGTCGGCCTCGATCAAACTCATCTCGCCGCGGCCACCGCCAAACAGTTCCTGGAAGAACTCGCCAAAGTTCTTGTTGATCTGTTCAAAGGCATGGCGGAAGCGTTCACGGGAACGGCGCTTGATTTCACGCAGCGCCTCTTCCGTAGAGCTAATGCCTTCAAGAATGTCCTGACGTTGCGTCACGAGGAAGAGCAGCCGATCTTCCGATTCGGTCAACTCCTCCAGCGCCATCATGTTCACAGCGCCAAAGCCTTCAATGCGTGTGCGCAGCTCTTCGACGCGCGCCTGACCTGCTTCCAGATCGAACTGCTCGTCCGCCGTCTGTTCGCGCGCTAGCTCTTCGAGCGATTGATTGAGCTCGGCGGCGCAATTCTCACGCACAAACGTGAGGCGCGCCTGGCCTTCGGCACGTTGCACTTCGATCGCGCCGCGAGAATTTCGCACTTCAGCGGCCCGCCGATTAATCTCCGAAAGCTCCATCGAGAGCGAGTCTGCCTGCTGGCGTGCCTGTTCGAGTTGCGTCAGCAAACCAGAAATTTCCTGTTCTTCTGTTTCGCGCTCAGCGGCAACTGCATTGGCCTTTTGCTCAAGATAGGCAATCGATTTCCGCAGATCCTCAATCCGGTTTGTAATTTCGACGGCTTCAAAGCGGTGCCGTTCGATGCGAGCTGCAACGTCCGCGTACTCACCCTCGATGCGTCGCAACTCCGCAGTAGTACCGCGCCGCCGTTCAGTCGCTGCTGCCGCCGTGGCCCGTTGCAGAGCGAGGCCTTCACTTTCCAATTCGGCGGCGAGACGCGCTTCAGCCAGCGTAGCTGAAGCCCGGATAACGGTTTCGCCCGCTGCGAGGCGTGCGGCCTCGGCTGCATCGGCATCGGCTAACGCTGCCGTACGCCGTTGCTCAACGTCGGCACGTTCGGTTTCCACGCGCGCTGAATCTTCCGCGACGACGCGCATATGTCGTTCCGCGCGTTCAATCTCCTGGGCCAGACCCGCGGCCGTCAGTTCGCGCGTCATGAACTCGCGCTCCTCACGTCCGATCACTTCGTTGAGACCGACTACCGCATCTTCCAATTCAACTAACCGCGACCGCGCTTGCTTCGCCGCGAGGCCGGCTGATTCCAGTTCCAGACGCAACACTTCCGAACGCGCTTCCAACTCCCGCAACTCTCGTTTAAATGCCAGGAGGCCGGCGCCTTCTTCTACGGCGCGCGCGTCCCCGGCACTGACAAACTGGCCACTAGCAACCCAATCACCATTGAGCGTGACGAAAACTTCTCCCGTCGCAAAGGATCGAGTCATCGCTTCGTCGAGGTTGAGTGCGATACGCGCATTCATCCGTTGCGGCATGGTCCGGTTGAGCACGGTGTTCAGCTCACGAGGCGCGCCCAACAAGTCGCTAATCCGCAGGTCCTGAACATTCTCACTTGCATACGATAGCGATAGCGACGTGCGCTCGTCGAGCTTGCAAGTCAACGTGTCGGTCTCTTCGCTGGCGCCGTGTAATCCGGCGACGAGGAAGCTCGCGCGGCCGCCGTTGTTCTCGCGCAACCACTTCGCTGCCCGCGCTGCATCCTCGGGGGTAGGCACTACGACGGACTGCAACGACGAGCCGAGCACGCCTTCGACTGCCCGTTCCCATTTCGCCTCGACATTGAGAGCATCCGCAAGTGTGCCTATGAAATGAAAGTCACGTTGGGTTTCATCCGGCGAGAAGAGCAATTGCACGGCTGAGGAATAATAAGCGCGCCGCTGGTCCAGCTCTTTCAAACTCTCGAGGCGGTGCCTGGTGCGCGAATCTTCCTCTCGCACTCTGGTTAACTCGGCTTCAGTGTCACTGACCGCTTCGTGACCCTGCACAACGGCGTGAACGGCCGTTTCGCGTTCAGCATTCAGTTGCGAAATATGTTCGCGCGCGGCAGCGACTTCGGCTCCAAACCGTTCCCATTCGGTCACGCGCTCGGAGTGTTGAGTCGCCGCTCTTTCTCCCTCGCGAGCAAGTCCTTCGTACTGAGTGGCGAGCCGTTCGATAGTGCCTTCCAGTTGACGCGCAATCTCGCGCAAGCGCTCGGCAATCGCGGTGTGCTGTAACAGTTCAGCGCGTGCGCTTTCAATTTCTGTCTCCGCGTTTCCGGCAAGCGCTAGCTTGGCGGCGTGAGCTTCTTCAGCAGTTCGCAAAGCGAGCGCGGTGGCCTCAGCTTCACTCCGGAGCGTCGCATCCTGCTCCTGAAGCCGCGTGCACTCAGCTTCGACTAAAACCAGCCGGCTTGCGAGTGCCGTGATCTCGGACTCGATTTCTACCTTTCGCTTATCAAGTGAAACAACTTGCTCTTCCTGGTAAGTCCTTTCGCGCAACTCGCGATCACGGCGCAAGACCGCTTCGGCAGCTGCCGCACGTGCGGCTGCCAGATCGTCTTCGAGTTGCCTGGCGTGTTGAGTGGCGCCGCGAGCATCCTCTTCGCGCTGTGCAAGCTCGGTGGCAATGCTGGTTTCGAGCAAACTAACTTCAGCCAGCTTCGCTTCAGTGTCATCGAGCAGAGCCGTCAGGCGGCGATCTTCCGCTACGAAAACATGGCGCAGCAAGTCGCGCAATTCTTCGCGATAGACGCTGTAACGCCTTGCCTTGGCAGCCTGCCGGCGCAGGCTATTAACCTGGCGATCGATTTCGGAAATGATGTCAGAGATGCGCGAAAGATTGCCGCGCGCATTTTCAAGTCGACCCTCCGCGGCGCGCTGGCGCACACGGAATTTTGTAATACCGGCCGCCTCTTCGATGATCGTGCGGCGATCCATCGGCTTAGCAGAAAGAATTTGGCCGATGCGTCCTTGCTCGATGATCGCGTAATGGCCGCCCGAAAGCCCGGTCCCCGAAAACAAATCCTGAATGTCGCGTAAACGGCAAAGCCGATCATTCAGCAGATACTCACTTTCGCCGGAGCGGTAAAGCCGCCGACTGACCGAGACGGCTTCTCCCGGCTGAAACTCGAGCGCCAGATTCCGCCGGCGCCAATGTCTTTTGTGGGTTTTAGAAGTCGTCGCTACTTCTGGTTCTAAAGCGGGCAACTCTGAGATGGGCGAGTCGGTCAATTCCTCCTGAGCAGCAGCCTCTTGTGGAACTGCCGGGCTTTCGTGTGTCTCGCCAGCTGTTTCCTCGGCCAAATCGAGCGTTATCGCCCGATCGTCCAGTTCCTCGAGCGTTGAGTCGATGTCTTCAATATCCGGCTCCGACTCCACTACCTCGTCGCGAACCAGATGCATGACAACTTCAGCCATGCCACTCGGAGGGCGATTGCGGGAGCCTTGAAAGATGACGTCCTTCATCTCCCCGCCGCGCAGGTGCTTAACCCGTTGTTCACCCAGAACCCAGGCAATAGCATCCGCGACGTTGCTTTTCCCGCAGCCATTCGGGCCAACAACGGCGGTAATTCCGTCACCTGTAAAGAGAATTTCTGTGTAGTCCGCGAAGGATTTGAAGCCGGTAATCTCTAGCCTATGAAGTTTGAACATGCGCGAAGATCAATGTTTATCGGCTTGCCGGCGTCTCCAGACCGGCTCCAAAAGGGCCTCATACGAGTGAGCCAATATAAGTGCGACGCGCTTAGCATGTCAACTAAAACCTCAAGTCAAGGAACTTTAATGAAGTGAGAAGCAAACTTAAAAGAGGTGCTTAACTTTTTTGGGCAAGAACTCTGTTATGAGAACGGGACGAGCATGCGAAGCGATTCCCAGTTAAGGATTCGCCGGAATCAGGTCGTTCCGCACATAGAGCCGGAAATTGACCCCGGGACGCAATGAATATGTACCCAACGGATTTAAGCCGGAGTTCACTTGCTGGTATCGATCCCCAAAAGTCGCCTCCATCTCCGCCGCCTGCCCTTCTTCGGCGATGATGATTGGTTCGGAGGAGGCGCTCATGCGCCCGTTGTACCCAACGCGCGTGAAATCGCGGAAGTACCAGGGCAACGGCCAATACTCTGGCGCCACAATTGTGATCCCGGTTTGTCCGCCTTGCTGTGTGCGTTCGACGACCTTGTCGATCTCTTTAAGCATTGCCAGCGTCTCGCGCCGCGTGTGCGCGTAAACATAGACATAGTATTGGGCGTCGTTATCGTAATTGAAGAAGTTTAAATCGATGGTCTGATAGCCGCTAATTGCGATTGCCACCGCCAAGATGCCGGCAATTAATCCAAGTTGAGCCAGCGACTGTTCCCAGATCATCTGCAGGCCGTAGCCTGCCACGAGGGCGAGCGGGATGATGAAATTCAAACCAAGCCAGGGTGTCTTGTACGCGATTAGGGAATATGCCGCGAGGGTTCCGAAACCCCACAGCGCGACAAATAAGGCGAAAGCGTTGCGCGGTTTCCAAATTATAAGGCCGGCGCCTACCGTTGCCAAAAATAGGATGGGCGCCTCCTGCCGAATTAGCCAGTAGACGTAAGTTGTTAAGGGATGAACATGGGCGGTCGTGCCAGTTTTAGTCCAAAACTTAAACGTGCGTACCGAGTCGTAAACTCCTTCCGGATAGTTCTGGAAGAATGAGGAATAGAAGAGCACGTTCAGGCCGACAAAAATTGCGATTGCTATAAAGGCCCAGGTTAAAACTTTCCGTGGCCCACCGAGCCTGTCCAGGAGCCGCGGTTTCCTGTCCGCCTCTTGTGAGCGTGACGCGCGTTTGTTTGTCTCTCGTTCAAGGTCGCGGCGCCTGATGAAGCGATAGAGCCAAGTCACAGCCAGGGCGATGGCAAGCACGCCCACCGAGATGATCGCAGTTTCCTTCGTCGCAAACAGCAACGCCGCCGAAATCGCTGCCAGCGCTAAGTAAATCGGATGGCCTTCCTCGGAATACTTCAGCGCAGCAACGACTAAACCGAGCGCGAAGAAAACGAACAGCGTTTCGTGAATGAAGTAACGCGACAAGTAAACCGAGCCGGGCGAGATAGCAATCAATGTCGCGGCTGCAAGAGTCCCAATCGAACCGAGGTTACGACGCAACAGCAGGACTAACCAGACGGTGGCCAAACCGAAAAGCGCAGGGACTAATCGGATGGTGATTGTGTTAAGCCCGTACTTATCCTGCGCCGCAGTCCCCAGGAAAAAGCGGAACACCCAGGGAATGAATGCAGAAAAGTAATAGATCGTTGGCCCGTGATAGTTCTCGGGATCGTAGTGATATTGTCCCTCGCGCACCAGCCGCGTTAAGAAATTTCCGTTGACCCCTTCGTCATGATGGAGCGGCACCAGATCAAGGTCGTAGAGGCGCAAAACTGCCGCAACGAAAACAATCGCGACAGCAGCAATGAACCACGTCCGATCTGAGATTCCGCGCGCCGGGCTTTCCCGAACCACCGGGGCTGGAGGCTTCGCTTTGGGGGCGACGCTACCGACGGCCCGCTTCGCCTTACGGTTGCGTAATTTTGTAGAGGCGGTAGTCACCAGCTGCTCCAACTCGGGTAAAGCGAGTAAAAAACTGATCGTTCACAAACGACGCGTTCCGCTCCTGCGGCCCAACCACAACATACGAAGCGTCATATTTTTTCAACAAGGCTTCCGCGTCCGGACCGCCGGCGTAGATTCGCTTAATTTCGCTTTCCCGCGGTGCAAATTCAAGCCCGTGGGTCCAGATGTGCCCTGGATAACCCAGCAATGAACGGCGCCCCGCCAAAAACGCTGGATGATTATGCACGGGCGCGTGAACAATTAAACTTCGTGGGTCGGTCTGCTGTTTGATGATCTCAGCGAAAGCAATCCCGCGCTCGTCGAAAACGCCAAACTTCGTCGACCTTGTCATAATAGAAATTACATCAAGACTACCGGCCAGAATCACAAACACGAAAAGTGCGAGCGCAACCGGGCGTTTGATTCCCCTTTGCTGCCATAGGCGCGCCAGGAGGAGAGCTACGAGCGGCGCCGATGCCAGCCACCAGTAGTAAAGCACCTTGATATTGTCCCACACCCACGGTGCGAGTTTGATCGCATTGGGAATGATGAAACAAAGCGTGAAGGGTAGGTAGTAAATCAGGAGTCGTCGAGAAATCAGATAGTTTTTTCCGCGCCAAAGGATCGCCAGCACGATTAAGGGAATAAAGATGCCGGTGTTCTTCAGCCAGAACCAGACTGCATCTTCATCAGCCCGGTCCCAGCCAAAATGCCATTCGAAAAACGTTTTGGCATCGACCGCGCTGTTGTGAGTCGACCACCAGATTTGCGGCAAAGCCAGCAACGAAGCAAAACAAAAGAATACAAACCAATCACGCCAACGCCTTTGCAGTAACGCGAGGCAGGCCGCCACTACCATCACCACCATGAAGCTATGCGCATGGACGAGGGGCAAGATCCCGGCGACCAGGCCAGCGGCGATCATGCGACGTTCCGAAGACTGGAAAGGGTAAATGGGGAACAGGGAAACTGGTGCTCCACTTATGCCTGGTCCGTCCTTTTTCTGAAACTTCTTCCTTTTCCCCAACTCCGTTTTTCCCTCTTCCCCTTTTTCGTCGGACAGCCACCATTGCGTGAACACAATCACTGCGAGGGCTAAACCCAAAAGCATGCCTCTTTGCGGAATAAGCAGCGTGGAGATTGCATTGCCCCAACGCCACGTCGTGTCAGGGATTACTGTGACCGAAGGCGGTAATGCTTTTAATGCACCTACCAGTCCGGTGTCGCTGCGTTTCATCTCGGTCCATAACAACAGCCAGCCGAACCCGCCGTTCAAGACCACTAACATCGGCGTCAGAATCGCTGCCAAACGGTTTTTGAGTAACTCCAACGCCCAACGATGAAGTAAACCAACAAAGGAGAAAGCGATGACAAAGTTCTCCAAAAACATTGACTGCCTAAGGCTCGCGCCACAGCCGACAAAAATCGCGGAGACAAAATCCGTCATGAAGGGATAAGTGAAGTGCACCCCAGCGTAGGTAGGATCTTCGGGAGGAAAGTTATTACCAAACGCGAAGCTGGTGATTACGCTGATGTGAAACGGCAGATCGCCAAAGTTGTTAAGGACTCCCGTAGCCAATCCTTCAGGAGATTCAATCATTGCGCGATCAAAGACGCGCCAGAGAATCGCGGCAGTGGCGATATAAAAAATCGCATATCCCACGTTCCTGCTGTTGGGTTTGAGCAGGTTACGTCTTAATGAATGCGAGGTCGCTTTCCAATCACCTCTAACCAGCTTGCGACGGGCTTGATCTTTAAGAATTAAGAAGGGGAGGGTTAGAACCGCGGCAGTGATCATGATCGAAGCCGGGGTAAGGCCGAGTAACGAAGCGAAAACAAAACCTACGAGGCCGAGCGCCGCGATGCCGATGCAGGCGCCGGTGCAGACGCGCGTTGCGAGTGAGGCGCCTGCGTCGTAGAGATAGGTGGCAATCGTGCCGCTCGCAATAACGAGCAACGTAAGCACGAGAGAAATGATCATGAGTTAGATTGTGAAGGCGTCGGAATTGCGAATGCTTGCTCTGATCTCTGATTAACAAGTCAACAATGCGCGAGGCGGATTATACGCGATGATGATGTCATTGCCGATTGCCAATTGGCGATTGCCGATTGTCGATTTGGAGTGAGGCGACTTGTTGCCGCTTTCGAAAGCGCCGACTAGGCGGCGCACTCCAAAAGAAGTGATCGTTCTCTTTAAGCCAGCTAATCGGGGCCCGGTGTAGATTGAGGTCAGTACCACAACGCGGTAGCGGGTGGGTCCGATACAATCGTCAATTGGCAATCGCCAATCGCCAATCCCCAACGCTTCATGTTAGGTTACTTTTAAAACAGAAAGGCAGAAGGCTTGCGGCGATATACACTCCGTGAGCACACAAAATTATGTTGAGAGCAGGCATCGTGGGCTTGCCTAATATTGGCAAGACCACGCTTTTCAATGCAGTAACGGCGCAGACTTCGGCAGTGACCGCGAACTATGCTTTCTCTACGAGCAAAGCCAACGTCGGCGTCGTCACGGTCCCCGATGAGCGTCTGGCGCCGCTCGCAAAGATCGTCAAGACGAGCGTGATCGTTCCCGCGAGTGTTGAGTTTGTCGACATTGCCGGACTTGTGCGCGGCTCGTCGAAAGGTGAAGGACTCGGCAATCAGTTTCTGGCGAGCATCCGTGAAACCGACACGATGATTCAGGTGGTCCGCTGTTTCGAGGACGAGAACATCGTCCACGTCGATGGCGCCATCGATGCCCGCCGCGACATTGAGACTATTCAGATCGAGCTGGCGCTGGCTGATCTCGCGACCGTCGAGCGCCGCCGCGAGCGCATGCAAAAGGGAGCGAAAGGCGGGGAGAAGGTAGCGCGCGCCGAACTCGACGTGCTCGACAAGTTGCAGCCGGCGCTGGAAGAGTTTCAGGCTGCGAAGAGTGTTTCTCTAAACGAAGAAGAGCTTGTCATTGCCCGCAACTATTTCCTGTTGACGATGAAGCCAACGATCTACGCGGCTAATGTTGATGAAGCTTCCCTCAGCGCACCCGATGACAACGAAAATCTACGTGCGATTCGTGAAGTCGCCGCTGGGGAAAGCTCTGAGTGCATCGTCATCTGCGCGCAATTGGAAGCAGACCTGGTAGGGCTGGCGGCGGAAGAGCAGCGCGAGTATCTGGCGTCGCTAGGAGTTAAAAGCAGTGGCGTGGACCAACTTATCCAAAGCGCCTATCGCACGCTTGGCCTGATGTCATTTCTCACAGCAGGCGAGAAAGAAGTACGCGCCTGGACAATCCCGCAGAACACCCGCGCCCAGGCAGCTGCGGGAGCAATTCACTCGGACATTGAGCGTGGCTTTATTCGCGCGGAGATTGTCGGCTATACAGACTTAATCAGTGCTGGCTCTTACGCGACGGCAAAGGAACGAGGTCTCACACGTTTGGAGGGCAAAGACTACATCATGCAGGAAGGCGACATCGTAAACTTCCGCTTCAACGTGTAATTACTAACTTCCGGATCGCCCGTTTCGATCTTTTTGAACGACATCTATCAAAGCATCCAATCGCCGATCGCTGTGGGTTTGCGCTTCAGCTAGCAGAGCAAATCTTTCCTCATTCGCGACAAATCGCTCCTCGTACTGCACCTGGAGGTCCATGATCATGTTTATCTTTTCGCCCTGCTCGCGTATCTGACTGCGCGCCCGGAACCCCGCTCTGATCATCAATTTTACGATTCGCTCGAGGCGATCAAATCTTTGTTCAGGAGTCATCACGTCTATTTCTTGGATACCCAAGCTAAAAAACGTGATGATCATGAATGACGCAGAGTTTGCAGGCCAAGAAAACGGCGCGGGTGGGGCGCTCCGTTCCTTATTTGAATTCTTGCATTGGTGGATTGGATTTTGCGGGCGCTAAAGCGTTGGACTCGGTAAGTTGTTTTAACGAAGGACAGCCCGGATACCGACGAGGATGAGATAGCCGATCGCGACGATCACGGCGACCTTGATGACCATCACGGCCAGCTTGAAAAGGAACCCAATGATGCCGAGGGTGATTCCGGCAGCGGCCAAAACCAGAGGGATGCCAACAACCAGGACAAAAATTCCCAAGAGTATGATACCGACAATTCTTAATACGTCTTTCGCTTCGTTCATTTCTTATCTCCAGCTATTTCTTAAGCCATCTTTCCTTCTCGCCTCGGGTATACGAAGAACTTTTGCCGGGCGTTCCCTCTAAGTTCCAAACGGAGCCTCAGCCGCGGCCTCCTACCATATTGTGCTAATCTTTACGTGAAACCAAAGAAAAGTTCAGTACTTTACATGAATTGCCCTTGCTACTAAGTCACCCTGCGCGAAGTTTCGAATGAGCCCCAGCAGCAGAAGCCTTTTTGGAGATGCACCCAATACCGCCGGCGAAAGCGCCGGAGCCGATTCGGCCGCGCCGCTAGCCGAACGGATGCGACCGCGATCCCTGGACGAGTTCGTAGGCCAAAGCCATCTCGTGGGTTCAGGTCGAATCCTGCGCCGCTTGATCGAAAGCGCCGGCAATTTGCCGTCGTTAATCCTCTGGGGCGCTCCCGGTACGGGTAAGACGACACTTGCGCGGTTGCTCGCGACCACAGCTAAGGCACGCTTCATTGGTCTCTCAGCTGTCTTTTCCGGTGTGAAAGATTTGCGGGAAGCAATCGCTCAGGCTGGCCATGAACGTAAATTTGGTGGGCGCACCATTCTTTTTATCGATGAGATTCACCGGTTCAATAAGACGCAGCAGGACGCTCTCCTGCACGCAGTGGAAAACGGGACCATTACTCTTATTGGCGCCACCACCGAGAATCCGTCTTTCGAAGTCACCGGCGCATTGCTGTCACGCTCGCGCGTACTCGTACTTAATCAACTGACGGAAACAGACATATCGTTGATCTTGCAGCGGGCATTGACTGACAAGGAACGAGGACTCGGTGAACTGAAACCGGAAGTGGCGGATGAGTTGATCAAGCGGATCGCACATTCTGCCGCGGGTGATGCGCGGGTAGCGTTGACGGCTCTCGAAGCAGCGGTGGAAGCGACGGCGTCCGGTGACGATGGAATCCGCAAAATTACCGAAGAAACAATCGTTGAAGCTCTCGGGCGCGCCCACTACGCCTACGACAAAGGCGGTGAAGAGCACTACAACTTAATCTCCGCGTTGATCAAGTCGTTGCGCAATTCAGATGCTAATGCCGGGCTCTACTGGCTGGCCCGTCTGATTGAAGGCGGCGCCGATCCAATATTCATTGCGCGCCGCTTATGCATCCTTGCCTCCGAAGACATCGGTCTTGCTGATCCCCAAGCCATGGTGCAAGCGGCTGCGGCTGCCGACATAGTGCAGCTGATCGGCTTGCCTGAAGGTCTCTTCCCCCTCTCTCAAGCAACTATCTATTTGGCCCACGCGCCGAAGTCTAATTCCATCAAGCGGGCTTACCATGCAGCTGCCGCTGACGCTGCTGAGACCGCGCGCGAACCCGTTCCGCTCCACTTGCGCAACGCGGTCACACCTTTAATGAAACACGTTGGCTATGGCGAAGGTTATCGCTACGTTCACAATGATCCCAATGCCAAGGAGGAAATGCCTTGCCTGCCCGAGAGTCTAAAGGGACGAAACTATCTGGAAGAAGAATAGATTTTAACGAATGAATACGATTAAGTCAGACAAAGAAATTGCCTTCCTGCACGATCTGTTCGTCGCTACCGATTGGGGTGAGCGATTCGCCGAGTTGATCGATCAAAATGTCGAGCTGCCCACGAAAGGTCGGGCCCTCTATCTCGGTTCGGGCACTGGCGGCCATGTTCTTTCACTTCAGGAACGAGCGGGTGAAAAACTCAGCTGGGTGTGTGTAGATGAACGCGAAGAGTACCTGGAGATTGCGCGAGCTAAGGCCACGGCGGCTAATGCCCCGTTAGAGTTTCAATCGGGACTGGTAGATCGACTAAATTTCGCTGACGATGAATTCGACGTGGTGATCGGTGAAGCTTCGTTGATTAAGCCAGAGCGTATCGACGGTATGGTAAGCGAGCTTGTGCGAGTGGCACGGCCCGGAGCCCACGTCGCATTAGTGTTACCGACGGCTTCCAGCTTTGGCGAGTTTTTTTCCGTCTACTGGGAAGTCCTGCAAAACAGCGGTGTCGAGCATGAAGCAAATATCGAAAGGCTAATCTCTGAACTTCCTAATGTTTCCGAAATTGAAGGCCTGGCCGAGAGCGCAGGTTTGGAAACCGTGACGAGCGTATCGCGCATCGAAGAGTTCCGTTACGACTCGGGCGATCAGTTCGTCAATTCACCACTGATTGCCGACTTTCTCATGAAACGATGGATGGAGGTCGTACCGGAACAATCCCGCGCTCAAGTTGCGGCCGAAATCCCCCGAATAGTTGACGAGGATCGTCAGCAAGCGGACTTCATGTTTTCGGTGAAAGCGACTTTGGTCAAAGGACGCAAAGCGCAAACTCATTGAGGAAGGTTATAGTACGCCCGCACAGGGCGCGGATTGCTGTGAGGAAATGAGAGCAGAATTATTTCTCGCGGGCTTCTTTTAGTTCTTCCTTCTCGCTTTCGTCGAGACCTTCCTTAAACGCCCGCTTACTTTGGCCCAGGGCCTTGGCAAGTTGCGGCAACCGGGTCGCTCCAAAGAGAAGAAAAATCACCACGGCGATCGCGATGAGCTCTGTCGTACCGAGTCCACCGATGGCCAGAATTGTTTCAGTCATCATTGCCTCATTTCGCGAGTCGACGACGATCAGTAAAAAGCGTCACTCGCCGTTGTTGGATTCGTAGAAGAGATACTTCCGCCAGGTTTCGTCAGCGCGGCCTAGATAACGCATGATCTGACGGTTAACGTGTAACGAGAAACCTCTGGGCCGCCGCAACAGGTGCATCCCCGACTCTTCGGGTGTGCGACTGCCTTTGCGATGATTGCATCGTTTGCAACACGCAACCAGATTATCCCACGCCGACTCCCCACCACGCGAACGCGGCATCACGTGATCGAGTGTTAATTCCGCGGGTGTATACTGGCGACCGCAATACTGACAGGTTGAGTGATCACGCAGCAGGATGTTCTTCCGTGAAAGCGAGCGCCTTTCGAAAGGTATGTGTTTGTACTCCGTCAACCGGATTACGGAGGGTGCATGAATTGACAGTCTCTCAGAATGCAGCATGTGGCCGTTGTGCTCTTCCACACGTGCGACGCCTTTGAAAATCATCACCACTGCGCGCCTTTCAGCGCACACATTGATAGGTTCAAAGGAAGCATTCAGTACTAAGACGCGTCCGTTCATCCTGCGGTTGATATTACGCGAGCCCTGTCCTAAGTCTCAAGTCCCAAGCCCCTTAGTCTCAGGTCTCAGGTCTCAGGTCCCAGGTCTCAGGTCTCAGGTTAGGGTTCCAGGTTTTGGGTTCAGAGCCAAGCTTCACTGAGATCGACGTTGACCAGGCTCGAGTCCTGAAACCTTAAACCTGAAACTTGAGACTTGAGCCCTGAGACTTGAGACTATGCCTTGAACCGATCGGTGGCATCAACGAGTGCAGCAACGATTCCCTTTTCGGTGGCGGAGTGGCCGGCGTCAGGGATTACTTTGAAATCCGCTTCGGGCCAGGATCGGTGCAGATCCCAGGCACTCATCATGGGACAAACCACGTCGTAGCGGCCCTGCACAATGACCGCCGGGATGTGGCGAATCTTATCGACGTTTTCGATTAGGTAATTATCGGTATCGAAGAACGCATTGTTCACAAAGTAGTGGGCTTCGATGCGGGCGAGCGAAAGCGCTGTGTGCGGTGAGCCGAAATGGTCGATCAAATCCTGATCGAAAAATAGTTTGGAAGTGCTCGCTTCCCAAATCGACCAGGCCTTGGCCGCTTCCATCTGCACCGCCTCATCGTCGCTCATCAAGCGCCGGTGATAAGCCTGCAACATATCGTCACGCTCAGCTTCGGGAATGATCTTGACGTACTCCTCCCAAATGTCGGGGAAGAGAGCGCTCGCCCCCTGCCCTTCCTGATAGAACCAGTCGATCTCTTTGGGTCGACAAAGAAAGATGCCACGCAATACCAGGGCGGTACATCGTTGCGGATGTGTTTGCGAGTAGGCCAAGGAAAGCGTACTGCCCCAGGAACCGCCGAACACCAGCCACTTATCGATTCCCAAGTGTTCACGAAGACGCTCGATGTCGGCGACCAAATCCCACGTGGTGTTGTCTTCCAGATTCGCATGCGGGGTGCTGCGGCCTGCACCGCGCTGTTCAAAGAGGACAATGCGATAGGTCGCAGGATCGAAAAAGCGGCGGTAGTCGGGAACGATACCGCTACCTGGCCCGCCATGCAGAAACACGGCAGGCTTGCCGTTGGGATTGCCACATTGCTCGTAGTAGAGCTCATGAATCGGAGAGACTTTTAGTCGTCCTGTGTCGAAGGGTTCGATTTCCGGATTGTAAGTTTTCATGGGAGCATCATAACAAAGTGGTCGGGCACCGCTAACCCTAGGCTCAGCGATCATGAAAAGCAATTCCTCATTTTGGGCGATCGTTTAGGACCGGTCGGATTACTGGAACCATCAGGTAATATGAGAAAGAGGATGCTTTAGGAATTGCTCGCTCCCGGTGGCCGCTAACCATAACTAATAATGCACAGCCCTCGCTATAGTTAAGACGTAAACCTCACTTGCACCGCTGGCTATCAAGGCCGCAGCACAAGCGGAAACTGTGGCTCCAGTCGTAAATACATCGTCAACCAGCAGTATCTTCTCGCCGGTAATCAACTGAGGATAAGTAACCGCAAACGCCGCGGCGACAGACGCACGACGGCCAGTAGCATCCATCCCGGCACGATGCTTTCCAGAGTGAGCTGTGCGAATGAGGCTCTGATTATCAAACGGTAACCTAACGCTCCTCGCGAGTTGCCGTCCGATCACTGAGGCCTGATTGAACCCACGCTCCTTTTCCCGATCAGGATGAAGGGGAACTGGCAGGACTCGAGTCGCCTGTGCTAGCGGCCCGCGCTGTTGAGTTTGTGCGAGCAAGTTTAGCAGCTGTTGTGAGACGTATGGTTCGCGCTTCAGAGCAAGTACCGCAGCGCGAAGTGCTCCTTGATACGCGCCGCAAGCGCGTGCAGCCGTGAAGTGGTCATCATCGCAACGCCTGCATCTTACCGTGTTCCTTTTTTGCGGGTCGATCGCTCCCACGGATGGCGCACCGCATTTCCAACAAATAGTATCCGCGTCAGCAAAAAGGTGAGTCGCTTCCCAACAACCGGCACAAGCACTTCCTAAATGACGTTTCTCGACGCTTCCATCGCAGACAGCACAGCATTGGGGATAGACGAGCGCCAGCAAGCCATCGACAATCAGATTCGTCGCTTTGGTGAGGAACATGGAAAGGCACCGGGTGAGCGGTTACCAAACAGCTCGGCCTCCCAGAATCAGTGGGAGGCCGGCATTATGTCATTCAGTTTGTCTGACTTCTATTCGTCGTCCTCGCCGAGCAACCCGCGCTCTTGCAAGTCCTGACAACGCACGCAGTGACGCGCCCAGGGCACCGCATCGAGCCGCTTATCAGGCAAGGCCTCGCCACAGTGCGCGCACTTGGCATACTTGCCATCCTCGATGCGCTCGAGCGCTTCATCGATCAAGTTTAGCAACTTGCGATCGTTGTCGGACATCGAGACCAGTAGCTCTTTGGTATAAGCATTGGCAGCCATGTCAGCCGGATCCTGAGTCGCCTCAGCGTCTCGCTCACGACTATAGAGTTCTGCCTGTTGTACCTGGCCGACCAGACTCTCACGGCGGCCCAACAGCTTGTCGCGGAATACTCTGACTTTTCGTTTTTCCATTATCGTTTCATCCTCCACCCTACTTGTTACGAAGAATGCGAACTGAGAGAGTTAGCAATGCAAATTACTTCTGATAAGGCAACCCATGAATGATCGTATAAGCCCGGTATAGCTGTTCCAATAAAACTACTCGGACCATTTCGTGTGTCAGGGTTAAGCGCGTCAGCGACCAGCGCTGTTGCACGCGAGCGGTAAGCTCAGGCGAAACACCATGAGGACCGCCAACTATGAACGCAACCTCTTTCGTTCCCTGGTTCTCCCAACGTTGAATCTGAGCCGCCAGTTCCGGCGAACTCCAATTACTACCTTCCGGATCTAGAAGCACAGCTACAGACCCGTTAGATAACCGGTCTGAGATGCTTTTCGAATCTCTATCGATGCCCGCCTTAGTTCCGGCGCTGGCGCTCTCGCGAATTTCTACAATTTCACAACGCGCAAAATGAGAAAGTCGCTTTTCGTAATCCAACTGCAACTCACGCAGCCGGACGTCCCTCGTCTTGCCTGTCCAAATCAGTCGCAACCGCATGGGTTTGCACCGGCGATAAGGAGTCCGGCCCGGTTCTCCTGTCTCAGCTAGCACTGACTGTCGCCGTCGTGTCCGTCAGTCCTCTTCGCGACATCTCCCGATCCTTTTTCCAGTCGCTCCAGCCGCTCGTAGAGGTTCTTGCGGCTGATTCCTAGAATGCGCGCCGCCGCTGTCTTGTTGCCCCCGGTGGTAGTCAATGTCTCCTGCAAATACTCGGCTTCAACTTGAGCGAGCGAGCGCGGTTGCCGCCCATGCCGGCCGGCAGAAACTGCTCCGCGAATGGCGGCGGGCAAATCAGCCACTTCGATTTGCTTACCTGTGGCAAAGATCACAGCGCGCTCAAGTGTGTTCGCCAACTCACGAACGTTGCCCGGAAACTCGTATTCGCTCAACAGCGCTACTGCTTCCGGAGCGACCGTGATTAAGTCACGACCATGTTTCGCGGTGTATGTGCGCACGAAGGAAGCAATCAGCTTCGGTAGATCGGCGATGCGTTCTCGCAAAGGCGGTACTTGAATGTGGACTACATTCAAACGATAAAATAGATCCTCGCGGAAATTTTTTCTCGCGACGGCTTTCGTCAGGTCGACATTCGTAAGTGCCAGTAAGCGGGCATCGACTTTGATTGTGTTCCGGCCACCGAGGCGTTCGAATTCGCGAGTTTCAATCACGCGCAACAACTTCGCCTGTGAGTCGCTCGACAAGTACGCTATTTCGTCGAGTACGACTGTGCCCTTATGGGCTGCTTCCAGACGGCCCGGCTTTGCTTCGCTGGCGCTTGTAAACGCACCGCGCTCGTATCCAAAGAGCTCGGCTTCGAGCAATTCGGCGGGGAGCGTCGCGCAGTCGATTTTCACGAACGGCTGCGTGGCGCGCGCCGATCGCGAATGGATGTAGAACGCCAGCGCTTCCTTGCCTGTACCCGATTCTCCGGTCACGAGAACATTGGCGTCAGTAGCAGCGACACGCTCGGCGAGACCAACGGCCCCCTGCATCGCTTCCGACTCCGCAACGATCTCGATCATTCGGTTCTCAAAGAGCTAGTCTGGCCGACGAGCGACGACGGCAACTCCAGCCGTTTTGATTCGCGCCATAATCTCTCAAGGTCAAAAAACTTCCGCGCCTTGTCAGCGAAGACGTGGACGATGAAATCGCCATAGTCCAACAAGATCCACTCCGCCGTCTTCCGGCCCTCAACGCGTGCGGCGGGATGTCCTTCTTTCTTCAGTCGCTCCAACACTTCGTCGGCGATTGCTTGCACCTGGCGTTCATTCGCCCCGCTAGTGATCACAAAGAAATCTGTGAAGCTCGCAATCTCGCGCAGGTCGAGCACCACCGGATCCAGAGCTTTCTTGTCTCCTGCGGCTTGCAGGGCCGTCATGACGCGCTCGTCAAGCTCGGGACGTTGCTCGGCCGCCTTCCGCTTTGGTTCGTGATGGGTAACTGTCGTCGGATTTAATGATTGTTCTTTAGCGGTTGAATTAGGATTCATTCGTCTCTCGATATAGCTCGTATTTAGTTAAGTAATCAGCAACTGATTTAGGTACTAACTCGACTAGTCTTTCAAACTGTTCCTCGCGTGCGGCGCGTCGAATCTCCGTCGCCGAAATCTCCAGTTGCACTGCATCGGTAAAAAAGATCCGCTTGCCCGGGTCAGTAGATTTCCTTCCTGCTGTTTCCTGTCCCTTTCGCATATCAACGATTCGCTCAAGCACTTCATCGGGCATTCCAGCAAGCTCAAGCTGGTAACCCGGGCGAGTCACAACGATGTGATTCGCCATCATTAGCAAGCGCTCCCACTCTCGCCAGGTTTGAATTTCAGACCAGGAATCAGCGCCCATCAGAAAAAACAGCTCAGCATCCGTGCCCAGCTCAGACTCAAAGTGCGCCAGAGTCTCTACCGTATAGCTGCGATCAGGAGCCTCGAGTTCGAAACTCGAAATGCGCAAGCGAGCGTCTTGCTGAGTTGCCAATGCCAACATCCCATAGCGATGTAACGCCGGGGTTACGTCGCGAGTGCGCTTGTGGGGCGCGAGCCAGGCCGGCACAAACAGCAATTCGTCAATCTCAAAGAGCTGCGCAATCGTTCTGGCTACCGCCAGGTGGCCCCGGTGCACCGGATCAAACGTGCCGCCGTATAGAGCAATCCGTTTCTTGCCACTCATTCTTTCCGCCAACTTTCCAACCACTTAGACCGGTTGGCGGTCATTCATCGTTACTACGACAACGTCAACTCAACAACTGAGTTTTCCTGAGCGGCGCGTTTCAATGCGTCGAGCTTCACCGCCACTGCATTTACCAGCTCACGAACATTCTGATTCGTTACCGCTGAGATGGCGTGGAAATCGTGTCCATCGTTAGCGGCCGCCTGCTTCAAAGATTCCAGTCTCTCAGGATCTTCCAAAGCATCTATCTTCGTGGCGACCACAATTTGCGGACGCTCAGCCAAGGTTGGGTTGTACGCCGCCAATTCGTGATTCACGGTGCGATAGTCGTCAACAGTTTCTCTTCCTGAGAATGACGACACATCAACCAGGTGAAGCAACAACGTCGTTCGTTCCACATGACGCAGAAACCGGTCACCAAGACCCGCGCCCTCATGGGCACCTTCGATGAGACCAGGAATGTCGGCGACCACGAACGTGCGGAAGTCGCCAAGATCAACCACTCCCAAATTAGGTTCGAGGGTCGTGAAAGGGTAGTCCGCAATCTTTGGCTTGGCCGCGGAGATCGTAGAAATCAAAGTCGACTTGCCGGCGTTGGGAAAACCAACGAGGCCGACATCAGCAAGCAACTTCAATTCAAGCTGCAAGTCCAGCTCTTCGCCGGGACTGCCGTCCTGGTGATACCGGGGTGCGCGATTAGTCGAAGTCGCGAAGTGCGAATTCCCAAAGCCACCCCGCCCCCCGCGAGCCGCTAGCCATTTGACTCCGTCCTCGGTTAGGTCCTGCAATAACTCTCCGCTAGTGACTTCAAAGATCTGAGTGCCAACCGGGACGCGGACGAAAACATTCTCGCCATCGCGTCCTGAGCGTTTGGAGCCTTCGCCGTGCATACCTCGGTCGGCAATATGTTCGGGGTTGTAGCGGAGGTGAAGCAGAGTATTCAAGGAAGAGTCAGCAATGATCCAGACATCACCTCCGCGTCCGCCTTCACCGCCGGAAGGACCGCCGCGGGTAACAAACTTCTCGCGCCTAAAAGCTGTAACGCCGTTACCGCCGTGCCCTCCCTCTACGTGAATCTTAACGCGGTCAATAAACATTTAAATCGAAAGCGACGCCAGGCTAGTCAATTACCTCGCCCGGGCGTCGCATGAGACTAAGCTCCTTGCGTCACCTAAGCGGGAGACGCCTGTTCGAAGGGGTAGACGCTGATAAATTTGCCACCGCGACCTTTGTCTTCAAACTTCACAACACCTTCAATAAGCGCAAAGAGTGTGTCGTCTTTACCGCGACCGACGTTCTTTCCGGGTTTCCACTTGGTGCCGCGCTGCCGCGCCAGGATGTTACCGCCCAGTACACGTTCGCCGCCGAACTTTTTCAAACCCAATCTCTGCGACTGCGAGTCGCGGCCGTTTCGAGATGAGCCAACTCCCTTTTTATGTGCCATAAATCATGTCCGATTGGCGATTGCCGATTTCCGATTTGTTGTTTCTTTCGGTAAATAGACTTGTCCAATCGCCTCCTAGCCAATCGAATCAATTCGTATCGCTGTATAACCCTGGCGGTGTCCCTGGGTGCGCTTGTAATGCTTGCGGCGCTTTTTCTTAAACACTAAAAACTTCGTGCCCCGTCCGTGTTCGATGACAGTCGCGGAGATCTTGGCCGCGCCCACAACCGGAGAGCCCTCTGTACCACCAGTCAATAAAGCATCAATCTCGATCGATTTTCCCGGGTCTGCTGCCAGCGAAGGAATCCGTACCGTGCTTCCCTGTTCCACTACAAATTGCTTGCCGCCGGTTTTGATAATTGCGAATGGCATTGATTCACCTCACAGACGAAACTGACCCCCGGAAAAGTCGATTATTATAGGCATCCGGGCTATAAACAGCAAACGCTCAGCGCGCAGATGTGAGCGCTCCGTTCTTCTTCACTCCATTTTGCTGGAGAAAATGTTCCATAAAACTAGTAGAGATGTCTCCCGCTTGAAACGCAGGATCTTCCATGATCTTCAAATGCAACGGAATCGTGGTCTTGATACCTTCCACTACCATTGCCTCGAGGGCTCTCTTCATGCGAGCAATCGCGAGCTCGCGCGTTCGCGCATGAACGATGACCTTGGCAATCATTGAATCGTAAAAGGGCGGCACCTTGTAACCGGAATAGACGTAGGTATCAACTCGCACCCCCGGTCCGCCCGGCAAGTTGAAAGCCGTGATGGTCCCGGGCGACGGCGCGAAGGTCTCGGGATTCTCGGCATTAATCCGGCACTCGATTGCATGACCGACGATCATCAGATCGTCTTGGGTATAACCCAGTCGCTCCCCGGCAGCGATTCGAATTTGATTGCGCACGATGTCGGCCAGGGTCACCATCTCGGTGACGGCATGTTCCACCTGGATCCGGGTGTTCATTTCCATGAAGTAGAACTGGTTGTCCTGGTCGAGGAGAAACTCGACGGTTCCGGCGCTCGAATATCCCAGTTTCTTACAGGCCGCCACCGCGGCATTTCCCATCTCGGTGCGGAGCGCAGCCGAGAGGGTCGGCGAAGGCGCTTCCTCCAAAAGTTTCTGATGGCGGCGTTGGATCGAGCACTCGCGCTCCCCAAGGTGAATACAGTCGCCGTATTCATCGGCCAGCACTTGAATTTCAATATGCCGCGGGTGCTCCAAATAACGTTCGATGTAGACGCTGCCATCTTTAAAAGCCGCAGCGGCTTCTGTTGACGCAGCTTCTAGGGCATGACCCAGCTCGTCGGCGGAGCGCACGATCCTCATGCCGCGGCCGCCGCCGCCCGCCGAAGCTTTAACGATCACGGGAAAGCCTATTTCGTTAGCGAGTTTCCTGGCCTCAGCTTCGGAAGAAATCGGATCGGGACTACCGGGCAACACAGGCAAACCGGCCTCCTTCATCACTCGCCTTGCTTCGATTTTGTCGCCCATCAGGCGAATGATGTTCGACTTCGGTCCAATGAACTTGATGTTGCACGCCTCGCAAATTTCCGCGAAGTAAGACGACTCTGCCAAGAAGCCATAGCCAGGATGAATCGCGTCGACGTTAAATATTTCGGCGGTACTGATGATGGCGGGAATGTTAAGGTAACTCTGCGCTGAGGGCGCCGGTCCAATGCAAGCGGCTTCGTCAGCAAACCGCACGTGTAATGAATCACGATCCACGTCGCTGTGGACGGCGACAGTGCGGATGCCCATCTCCTTACAAGTCCAGATAATCCGGCAGGCGATCTCGCCGCGGTTAGCAATCAGAATCTTCTTGAATTTTCGATTCTCTGAACTCATTTGGTTTTGCATTAAAACTTAACGCCCAATGTTCCTGCATCCGACGTGGACCGGAGACAATGGGCGCCAATTTGAACGCGCTATCGCTTGATTCCAAAAAGCGGCTGACCGTACTCGACCGGCTGGCCGTTCTCAACGTAAATCTTTACTACCTCGCCTGACGTCTCCGCTTGAATCTCATTCATCAACTTCATCGCTTCGATAATACAAACAATGCTTTCGGGTTCGACGTTGCTGCCAATCTTCACGAAGGGGTCCGCATTTGGAGACTGTGAGCGATAAAAAGTACCAACAATCGGAGATGGAATCATGTACAAATCCTGATCCTCCGACGCGGTGCTTTTTGCTTGAGCCCCGGGATGTGACGGAGAGCCTGCAGTAGGAGCCGGAGCTCCTGCCCCTGACTGTTCAGCAATTTCGCTTGAGGAAGTAACGGTGTCACTGCGACCGCTTTCCGAAGCCATAGCCCCCCGACGCACGTGTAAGCGAAACCCTTCGCGCGCAATCTCAAATTCAGCGAAGTCATTCTCCTGAATCAGATCGATCAGGGCGCGCAGCTCGTCCATATTCACAGACGGATCAATTTGTCGCGAGCGCCCGCGGCGGCGACGATTTGGCTCTTGCGACTCCACCTCGACCTGCACATCAGACTGTTCGTTAAGACTCTCGGATTCGCTCATTTTTGTTGGTTTGGCTTCAGGCAATAGGAAAACTCCTCAAAGTGACGAGCCCCAAAAGACTCGGTTTGCTGATGCCGATGGTCCATTGGGGCCTATGCCGACCGGGCTGCGTGTAGCAGCGAATAGAAACCGGTCCATTGTCAGTTTTTACTACTTTGCCTCTTCCTCTGACTGACCCGACTCCGCTTCCACTTCAGGAATCTCTTCTGCTGCGCTCTCAGCCGGCGCGGCTTCTACTTCAGGAGCTGGAGCCTCTTCAACTTTCGCTCGTTTTGTAGCGGCAGGCGCGGCGGCCCGAGTCTCAGCAGATTTCTTTTTCTTCTGACCGGAGGACTTACTTCGTTTCTTCGCCGCCTCGACCGCTTCAATTTCGCGGGGATTGTCTACCAGCTCAATAATCGCCAACTCGGCATTGTCGCCTACGCGTTTGCCGAGTTTTAAGATCCGAGTGTAGCCGCCGGGCCGATCTTTATAACGCTCACCCAACTCATCAAACAATCGTTTCACCGCGGCAACACCGGCAGTGCGCGGTAGGCGCGCCTGGCCACGTTTACCGTTCAGCTGTGTCTGCTGCATGTTGCCCGCATGGAAAAAGCCCGCCGCCTGACGTCGCAGGTGGACGGCGTTTATCTTCGCGGTGTCGCCTTCAAGCTGCTGGGCGCGACATGAAAGAGTGATTGCCCGCTCGACAAAGGGACGCAACTCTTTGGCTTTGGGTAGCGTGGTGACGATGCGTTCGTCACGTGCGTTGATCAGCGAAGTCGCGAGGTTGCGCAGCATCGACATGCGATGCTCTGAAGTCCGACCTAATTTCCGATGTGCCTTTTGATGCCGCATGACTTTACTCGAAGCTCTAAGCTAATAATCTTCTAACTAACTGATCGGGTGACGAGTCTACTGCTCTTCTTCCGCCTCAAAATCGGCAGCATCAGCCGTGTCGCGTCCGCCTGAACCAGGAATCGGATTGCCCTGCTCGTCAAACTCCATCCCAAAGTCCAGACCCATGCCGTTAAGAATGTCCTTAATCTCGTTCAGCGATTTCTTGCCAAAGTTCTTGGTGGCGAGCATCTCGCGCTCCGAGCGCTGTACCAGATCACGAATCGTACGAATGTCGGCATTCTTCAAGCAGTTATAGGAGCGAACTGACAACTCGAGCTCGTCCACCGAACGATCCAGCTGGTCGTTGCGAGGTAAGGGCGGGCGCTCCATTTTGGAGTAGGAAAAGTCGTCCGCGTCCTCTTCGAAGTTAATGAAGATGGACATGTGGTCCTTAATTAACTTCGCCGCGAGACCAATGGAGTCTTCCGGCTTAACTGAACCGTCGGTCCAAACTTCAATCGTCAGCTTGTCAAACTCCGTGTTCTGACCTAACCGAGCAGCCTCGACAGTGTAGTTAACTTTCTTAACCGGAGTGTGCACCGAATCGATGGGAATGTACCCGAGCGAGAGGTCTTCATCAAAGTTACGATCCGCTGACACATAACCACGTCCGCGTTTCAACCTCATCTCGACATTGAGCGAGCCGCCATCGCTGACCGTGGCAATGTGTACACTCTCATCGAGGATCTCGACATCTGCGTCGGTGTCGATGTCCGCCGCGGTAACTTCGCCGGCAGTCTCCTTGGAAATTCGCAGCGTCTTTGCCTCGCTGCCGTGCAGCTTAAACGGCACCTGCTTCAAGTTGAGAATCACGTCGGTCGCGTCTTCGACAACTCCTTTGATTGAAGAAAACTCGTGTTCGACGCCCTCAATTTTGATCGCCGTAACGGCCGCTCCTTCGATTGAAGAAAGCAACGCGCGCCGCAGTGAGTTGCCGATGGTCGTGCCAAAACCGCGCTCGAAAGGTTGCGCGGAAAAGCGACCGTACCTTTCTGTAAGCGTTTCCGAATCAGCCGCCAAACGACGCGGCATCTGAAATCCCGTCCAAAGATTATTTTGATCCATAGCCATAATTTGAGTCCCGGTTAGTACCGTCAGCACGCTGCGGCCGCCTACCAGACGGCCCGCGCTAGATTAATTTACTTGCTATAAAGCTCGACAATAAGCTGTTCGTTGATCGAGCGATCGATGTCGTCGCGAGCCGGCAGTCCGCTAATGCGCACACTCATGTCGCCGCCGTCCTGTGAAATCCATGACGGACGTCCGCGACCAGCAGCAGTCTGCCAGGCGCCTTCGATGTGTGGATTCTTGCGACTGTCCTCTTTGACACTGATCAGGTCGCCCGCTTTTACCTTGAAGGAAGGAATGTCTACCTTGCGGTCGTTAACCGTGATGTGACCATGGTTAACCAGCTGGCGCGCCTGGCGACGCGAAGTCGAGAACCCGGCGCGATAGACAGCGTTATCCAAACGACGCTCGAGCAGAAACAACAGGTTCTCGCCTGTGATTCCCTTCATGCGCGCGGCGCGTTCGAAGTAGTTGCGGAATTGTCCTTCGAGAATAAAGTAGATGCGCTTCACCTTCTGCTTTTCGCGGAGCTGCTGGCCATAGCCAACGAGTGCCTTACCGCGACGCATCGAGTTACCGTGTTGTCCGGGCGGTTGAGTTCCGCGCTTTTCAATGGGACAAGATGGTTTGTAGCAGCGATCGCCCTTAAGAAAAAGTTTTGCACCTTCACGGCGGCATAAACGGCACACCGCATCTCTATACCTAGCCAATTTGTTTCTGCCTCCAGTTAGTTAGCCGGAAAAGTTTACAGGCTGCGTTTGCACGCCGGCCCTTCATCCTTTAGGTCATGACATTGCCGATTTCCAATTGGCGATTGCCGATTGGAACCTAATGTCAGTATTTCTGTTCTCACTGAAACTAAATCCGAATTTGCATAGCCGACTGCGAACAGACAATTGGCAATCGGCAATCTTCAATCGCCCTAGACTCTGCGCCGCTTCGGTGGACGGCACCCGTTATGTGGAATCGGCGTTGAGTCGCGAATCGTCATCACTCTGATTCCCGCATTGGCGATAGCACGGATTGCCGATTCGCGACCGCCACCAGGACCTTTCACGCGAACTTCGCACTGTTGCATGCCTGCTTCGTGTGCCTTCTTAGCAGCCTCGTAAGCGGCTTGCTGGGCGGCGAAGGGAGTTCCTTTTCGCGATCCGCGGAAACCGCGGGCGCCTGCCGATGATTGCGCGACCAGATTACCTTCGAGATCGGTAATCGAGATCATTGTGTTGTTGAAGGACGCTGCGATGTGAGCAATGCCCACCGGCACGTTTTTCTTCTCTTTCTTACGAAAAACTTTTTTCTTTCCGCCTGCTTTAGCCATAACTTATTTTCAGTTCAAATATTTTAGCTGCGAGCGCACAATGCAAAGCCCGCGGTTCACACAAATTACTTCTTGCCCGGAGCCTTCTTCTTGGCGATCGTCGCGCGACGTGGGCCTTTACGAGTGCGCGCATTCGTATGAGTGCGCTGTCCTCGCACTGGTAATGCGCGGCGATGACGTAAACCTCGATAGCAGCCGATGTCCATCAAGCGCTTGATGTCCATTTGAATTCGCTTGCGCAGGTCGCCCTCAATTTCACCCTGGGCTTCGAGCACACCACGAATGCGGCTCAACTCGTCTTCATTCAAATCCTTCACACGAGTGTCGACATTGACGCCGGCTTCTTTAAGGATCGAGGTCGCCCGCGAGCGGCCAATGCCATAGATGTATGTCAGCCCGATCTCAGACCGCTTATTGGGTGGAAGATCAACTCCAGCTACACGTGCCATTCCTATTGAATCTCCATTACGAAGCCGCAGTCATAGCTGCGGTGTTCAAAACCTTATCCCTGTCGCTGTTTGTGCTTTGGGTTAGTGCAGATCACTCGTACTACGCCCTTTCGGTGAATCACCTTGCACTTGTCGCACATTTTTTTTACCGAAGCGCGCACTTTCATTTCTAAACCCCCGCAGTCTCTCCAAATAATTTCGTTATTTATACCGGTATGTTATTCGTCCGCGATTTAAGTCGTAGGGCGAAAGCTCGATCAGCACTCGATCGCCAGGAAGAATGCGAAATGAAGTGTTTACGCATTTTCCCCGAAATATGTGCCAAAACCTGATGTTGGCTTTCTTCCAACTCGACCCGAAACATGGCATTCGGCAAGGTCTCGAGCACCATAGCCATCACTTCTATCGCCTCTTCCTTCGCCATGCCTTTGTAGACGGGAATTTGCCGGTAGCGACAAACTGCAAATACTAGCATCCAGGTGGCATTTTGCCAAGCTGAGTGCCACCATCAGTTACAGAGACACCGCCGCTATCTGCGGTTGCTCGATAGAAACTACTCGAGTTAACACCTCCGGACCTTCTTCGGTAATCGCGATCGTGTGTTCGGTATGGGCACTTGGCTGGCCATCCATCGTAACGACCGTCCATCCATCTGACAGTACCTTGGTATGAAGACCTCCAAGATTAATCATCGGCTCCACCGCAAAAACGTATCCCGCCTTTATCTTCGTGCCCTGGCCCGGCTTACCGTAATTCGGTATTTGCGGGTCCTCGTGCATCTGGCGCCCGATGCCGTGGCCGACATAATCGCGCACAACTGAATAACCGCTGGCCTCAGCCAGTTCCTGCACCGCCCAGCCGATGTCTCCCAAATGCTTTCCCGGCCGGCACTCTTCGATGGCTCGCTCGAGGCACTTCTCAGTGATCTTGATCAAACGCTTGCACTCGGGCGAAACCTCTCCCACGGGAACTGTAGTGGCTGTATCTCCGACGAACCCTTGCAGCGTCACACCGCAATCGATGGAAAAAATATCGCCCTCTTTCAATTCGTAGTTGGAGGGAAAACCATGAACCACCTGTTCATTTACGGAAGCGCAGATTGAAAACGGAAAGCCATGATAGCCCTTGAACGTGGGCAGCGCGCCGGCATCGCGAATCATCTTCTCCGCCGCCCGGTCGATCTCGAGCGTGGTAATGCCGGGCTCAACCAACGTCGTCAGATGCTGCAAGACGGAACCGACCAGCTGGCCGGCGGCGCGCATCTTTTCGATCTCTTTTTTTGACTTCCCGATAATCATGAACCAAAGCGATCAACTGCTCATCAAGATGTTCCTGATTTCGCGATGAATAGTTTCCTGATCCTGGGTACCGTCAACACGATGTAGCCGCGCAGTCTTGTCGTAGTAATCAGTTAGCGGCTTCGTCTGTTCGTTGTAGGTCGCTAATCGCACCCTGATCTTGTCTTCAGTGTCGTCAGCCCGCTGCAGCAGTACGGCATCGGGATGCAAGTCACAAAATCCTTCTCGTCGCGGCGGTTTAAAATAAATATTGTAAATCTCGCCACAGACCGGGCAGGAACGACGCCCTATTGCCCGCTTTTCCAAAAACTCCGCCGGCACATCTATCAAAATCGCCGCCAGGGTGTTGCCTTGCTCAGCCGCAAGTCGTTCCAGAATCTCGGCCTGAGCCGGCGTGCGGGGAAAGCCGTCGAGCACATAACCATTCGCACAGTCTGATTCAGACGTGCGGTCCTGAACTACTCGTATTACTAAATCGTCTGAAGCAAGCTTTCCCGCCTCCTGCACTTTGCGAATCTCTGCAGCCAGCTCGTCACGTTGCTGGGCCCGAGCGCGCAACATGTCTCCGGTGGAAATTTGCGGGAGTTGCAGTCGCTCCTGAAGCAAACGCGCCTGCGTACCTTTGCCAGCACCAGGCGCTCCCATCAACACAATCGTTTTCGGCATAGAGGGAAAATCAATTGGCGATCGCCGATTTCCAATTGGCGATTGCAATTTCCGATTACACCACGCGGGTCTGATTTGATGTCGAATCGGCAATCGGCAATCGGCAATCGTCTTACGCTCTCCGTCCTCGCAAACGACTGCCGCTGCCGAGGAACCCTTCATAGTTGCGCATCACCAGCTGCGCTTCGATCTGGGCCACCGTATCCATCGCAACGCCCACCAGAATCAGTAGCGAGGTGCCGCCGAAGTAGAACTGATAGCCCATGCCCGTGGGTACCCATGACAGTCCCGGAGTGCTGCTCACAAATGAATCGAGCCAAGTGCCAATAAAGGGCAGACGAGCGACCTTGAAACCGCTCAACATAAACTGGGGGATGAACGCCACGAGTGCCAGGTAGACTGCTCCGACAATCGTCAGCCTGGTCAAGATGCTGTTCAAGTACTCGGCCGTCGCCCGACCCGGCCTGATGCCCGGCATAAAGCCGCCGTGCTTGCGTAAGTTGTCTGCCACCTCTTCGACGTTGAAAACGATCGAAACATAGAAAAAGGTGAAGAAGACGATCAGCGAAAGAAAAATTAGCTCGTAATATGGATCGCTAGCGTGAAATGTCTGGAAGAACGTCCATACTTTGCCCCAGGCTGTGTTGGGGTTGGCTGGATCTGGGGGAAACGCTGCGAACAAACTTTGGGGCATCGACAGCACCGACGAAGCGAAGATCACCGGGATTACACCGCCGATGTTAATCTTTAAAGGCATGGTGGTTTGCTGGCCACCCACAACCTGACGGCCCACGTGCCGTTTTGCATAGCTTACCGGGATCTTTCGACGCGCGGCTTCTACAAAAACGATGAAAGCGATGATTAATACGATTGCCACCAGCAGGGCAATCACGCCAATCGTTTCCAAGGTATCGCCACCGCGCACGCGCTCGAAGACTTGCTGCACGCCACTCGGCAAGCCGATCACAATACCGGCAAAAATCAGAAGCGAGATACCATTGCCCACACCGCGCTCAGTGATTTGCTCGCCGAGCCACATGACGAAAATCGTGCCCGTGGTCAATGTAAGAACTGTAGTAAGCAGAAAGCCCCATGTTGGGGCACCAACGCCATTAACCTGCAGCCAATGCGCCACAAACGAAGTTTGAATTGCAGCGAGGCCAACGGTTAAGTAGCGCGTCCACTGATTGATCTTCTGCCTCCCCATCTCGCCTTCTTCCTGCAGTTTTTTCAGCTGCGGTGAGACGACGGTCATGAGTTGCAGAATGATCGAGGCGGTGATGTACGGAGTAACGCCAAGGGCAAAAATTGAAATCGTGCGGAAGTTTCCCCCGGAGAAGAGATCGAGCACACCAAGCAACGTGCCGGCGACGTCCTGCCAGACTTGATCAAGTCGCTCGCGGTTGATGCCAGGAGCGCCAACGTGCGCCCCGAGGCGATAGACAGCCAACATCGATAGCGTGAACAGAATTCGCCGGCGCAGATCCGGCACGCTAAACATGTTACGAACGGCGGCGAGAAACTTTTCCATACTAGTCCTTACGCTGCAGTTTCAACCGGCTTGCCTAATTCGACGGCAGTTCCACCCGACTTCTCAATTTTTTCCCGGGCACTCTTGGTAAAGCGGTGGGCTGAAATGCGCAACGCTTTCGACAATTCACCATTGCCCAGCACCACGACGTCGTGCTTCGCTTTCTTGATCACGCCGCGTGCGTGCAACAGCTCTGGAGTAACCTCTTCATCCGCCTGAAAGTGCAGCTCCAACGCTGCAATACTCACTTCCAGCCAGCGCTTCTTGAAGATATTGGTAAAACCACGCTTCGGCAGGCGGCGATGCAAAGGCATTTGGCCGCCTTCAAAACCAATCTTGCGGGAGTAACCGGAACGCGACTTCTGTCCTTTCTCACCGCGACCAGCTGTCTTGCCCAGGCCGGAGCCCGGACCTCTGCCTACGCGCTTTTTCTTGTGCGTCGAACCCTTCGCTGGATGCACATTGTTAAGACTGATGGCCATCATCTACTCCTGGTTACAATCGCGACTCTCTAACTCTATTCGACGATCCGCAGCAAGTGCGGCACTTTGGCGACGGCGCCACGCATTGACGGCGAATCGGTGCGCTCAACAATTTGATTCAACTTCGTCAGACCGAGGCTGCGCACCATTTCTTTTTGAGTCTTGGGCGCGGCGATAAAGCTGCGATAGTACTGAATCTTAATTTTTCCCGCTGCCTGACCGGCCTCGCTCTTTGCTTTTCTCGGCATAACCCCTCACCCATTCACGATTTACGATTTACGATTCCCGATTCCCGATTCACGAACCCTACATTTCTTCTACTTGCTTACCGCGCAGACGGGCTAGCTCCATTGGATCCTTCATCCGCAACAGCGCATCGAAAGTCGCGCGCACTACATTGTGCGGATTCGTTGATCCCAAAACTTTAGTGCGCACGTCGCGCACGCCCACCGCCTGCATCACAGCGCGCACGGCGCCGCCAGCGATAACCCCTGTGCCTTCAGACGCTGGCTTAACCATGACCCGGCCGGCGCCAAACTTTCCGATCAGCTGATGCGGAAGCGTGTGATTGATCAAAGGCACACGAATCAAATTCTTCTTCGCGGCTTCAATCCCTTTCTTGATCGCGAGCGGCACTTCACGGGCTTTTCCGGTACCGAATCCCACGTGACCGCCCTCGTCGCCAACAATCACCAAGGCAGCAAATGACATGTTCTTGCCACCCTTGACCACTTTGGTGACGCGGTTGATCGAGATCACCTGATCTTTAAGATCCAGTCCCTGCGCCAGAATACGTTGCTTTGGTTGTCTCATTTCTTCTCTTTGCTTTTCTTACGTGGCTTCTCTTCAACAGGCGCTGCCTCCGCCTCGGGAGCTTCTGCTTCCCGAACAGCTTCGTCCTTATTCAAACCCGCTTCGCGCGCTGCATCGGTCAGGGCTTTGATGCGACCGTGATACAGGTAACCGCCGCGATCAAACACTACGCTGCTAATTCCTTTTGCGAGGGCCCGCTCCGCAATCGATTTGCCAACACGTCGCGCCGCATCCACATTCCCGCCAGACGATCCACGGAGATCCTTTTCAGTGGTCGATGCTGAGGCGAGGGTTTGCCCTTCAATGTCATCGATAACCTGCGCGTAGATATGATTTAGACTGCGATAAATCGCCAGGCGCGGCCTCTCAGAACTACCTGTTACCTTGCGGCGAATGCGCTTATGAATCGCCACTCTCACTACTGCTCTATTCGTATTTGCCATATCTCGATTTCCAATTGCCAATTGGCAATTGCCAATGGCTATTCAAATCTGTAACGTCATCTGCGGCCGCCAGGTGTAACCACTCAATATTAACGAGCATCAATCGGCAATTATTTCCCTGTCTTGCCGGGCTTCAACTTGATCGGTACGCCAACGTAACGGATGCCCTTGCCCTTGTAGGCGTCAGGTTTTCGCAGCTGGTGCATCTCTGCGGCCACCTGACCGAGCTTCTGCTTGTCGATGCTCGAAAGTGTCAGCGTCGTCTGATACTGCTGAATGCTGCCCTTCGTAGTGAGACGTTCTGCCTTCGCCTCAACACCCTCAGGCAGCGGGAACTCGATGGGGTGCGAATAGCCCAACGAAAAAAGGATCCGCTTGCCCTGCACATCGGCCTTGTAACCGACACCGACCACGTCCATCTGCTTCGAGAAACCTTCCGTCACTCCCACAATCGCATTGTTGGCGAGCGCCCGCGCGAGACCATGTAAGGCAGCCTGCTCATCGGAGGAGCGCTCAGCTCGCAGCTCTTCCCCTTCAACTTTGAAACTAATGCCCTGGGGAATCGGCGTCTTCAAAGTTCCCTTTGGACCTTTGATCTCCAGCTCGCTTTCGCGAACAGTGATGGTGACGCCCTTCGGCACCGTAATTACTTTTTTTCCTATGCGCGACATAATGTTATTTCCAATTGCCGATTGCCGATTCGCGTAACCTCGAAATTCCCAATTGGCAATCTTTAGTAGATTTGCGCCAGCAGCTCGCCGCCCATGTTCTCCCGGCGCGCGGTTTTGCCGCTCATCAATCCCTTCGAAGTTGAAACGATATTCACGCCGTAGCCGCCCAGTACTTTGGGAATCTTCCCAGAGCCAACGTAAACCCGACGGCCTGGTCGCGAAACTCTTTCGAGATGCGTGATTGACGAAGTGCCGCGCGCGTCGTAGCGCAGAAAGATGCGAATTGAGCGCTTCACTCCCTCGCCTTTAAGTACGAAGTTGTTCACGTAGCCCTCTTCTTTCAGAATGCGGGCGATCTCAAGCTTAAGTCTCGAAGCCGGAATATCCACGCGCGAGTGCTTTGCCGCAATGGCATTGCGAATTCGCGTCAACATGTCGGCGATGGGATCAGTCATACAAACTCCAGATATCAGATGTTAGGTGCCAGATGTCGGTCGCATGGTCAGAAGTCATCTGACATCTAACATCTGACATCTGCGTTATTACCAGCTCGACTTAACGATGCCAGGGATCTGCCCCTGCAACGCCAACTCGCGAAAACAGATGCGGCACAAGCTGAACTTCCTCAGGTAAGCGCGTGGCCGGCCACAACGCTTACAGCGCGTATATGCGCGTACCGCAAACTTCGGCTTTCGGTTCGCCTTCGCAATTAGTGATTTCTTTGCCATAAACTCAGATACCAGATATCAGATGTTAGATGTCAGGGGTTTCTTCGAGCCAAATGCTGACATCCGGCATCTGGCAGCTAACATCATTTGTTACGTCCGAAAGGGCATTCCCAAACTCTTCAACAGCGCTCGGGCCTGCTCGTCGTTACGCGCGGTGGTTACAATCGAGATGTTCATACCGCGCATTTTTTCTACCTTATTGAAATCGATCTCCGGAAAGATCAACTGCTCACGCACGCCAATCGTATAATTGCCACGGCCATCAAAAGCTTTCGGCGAGACGCCGCGAAAATCGCGGACGCGCGGTAAGGCAATCGACACCAGGCGATCGAGAAACTCGTACATTCGATCGCCGCGAAGCGTAACCATTACGCCAATCGGCATTCCCTGACGTAGCTTGAACGAAGCAATCGACTTCTTTGCCTTCGTGATAACAGGTTTTTGTCCCACGATAGCGCGCACTTCATCTGCTGCCGTATCGAGAATCTTGGCATTGGCAATGGCCTCGCCCATGCCCATGTTGACTACGATCTTTTCCAGGCGCGGCACCGCCATCGGATTCTGGATGCCAAACTCCTTGGCAATCGCCGGGGCTACCTCTTTGTGATATCGCTCTTTTAACCTTGCTGCCATTTCTCGCCTCGTTAATCGTGAATCGATTTACTTCTCTAACGAATGCCCGCTGCCCGTCGCCATCCTCGTCTTAGTGCCGTCACCCTCGACGTGATACTTAACCCGGGTGGGCTTACCAGATTGCGGATCGATCAACTGCACGTTTGAAATACTTATGAAAGATTCCTTTTCGATGATTCCGCCGCCACGGTTGGTTTGTTGGTTTGCCCGCTGGTGGCGTTTGATGATCCCGGCGCCTTCAATTTTTATTTTGCCCTTCGTGGGCGCCACTTCCAGCACCCGACCACGCTTGCCTTTGTCGCGGCCGGCAATCACTACCACCTGATCGTTCTTTTTGATCTTTGCTCTCTTGGTTCCCGGCATGACCTAAATAACCTCCGGCGCGAGTGAAACAATCTTCATATAATTCTTATCGCGCAGCTCGCGCGCGACCGGACCAAATACGCGCGTACCGATCGGCGTCCCATCCTCTTTAATCAAAACGGCTGCATTCTGATCAAAACGAATGTAGGTTCCGTCTTTGCGCCGTACTTCTTTCCGCGTACGGACGATGACCGCATCCTGGACGGTTCCTTTTTTGATCGTGCCGTCCGGCGATGCCTCTTTGACCGTGACCTTAATCCGATCGCCAAGGCTGGCGATCTTTCCGGTCGAACCGCCGATGGGCATGATCATCTCCACACGGCGCGCGCCTGAATTGTCGGCAACCTCCAGAGAGGTTTGCATTTGAATCATGGCTTAATTTCCAATGTTCGATTGCCAATTGCCGATTGCCAATTGGCGGCAAATTTTAAGGGCTCTAGATCCATTTCCACACCAATTGGCAATCGGCAATCCTATTTACTTCGCTGCCTTCTGCACGATCTCGATTACGCGCCAGCGCTTTCTGGTCGAAAGCGGTCTCGTCTCGACGATGCGCACCTTATCGCCAATTGTGGCGCCCAGTTCGTCGTGGGCCATAAACTTCGAGGTGCGTCGCACGTAACGGCGATACTTGGTGTGCAGCACTAACCTGTCAACCCGCACCACGACCGTCTTCTGCATTTTATCGGACGAAACCGTGCCGACTTTTTGCGAACGATGGGGGCGTTTGGTTGCACTCTTAGCAGCGTCGGCAGGTGCCGCAGCAGTTTGGATTTCTTTCTCTTCTTCCATGCTTCTCACTTAACGCGCGCCTGCATCCGCGCTCTAAACGGTTTATCGCGGCCACGCCGCAAATCTTAACTGGCCTTTGCCTGTTGCTGACCCACGAGCGTCTTAATACGGGCCAATGATTTCTTTTCCTGGCGAATGCGCTTCACCGCGTCCACCTCGCCGAGCGCTAACTTGAAGTTCAAGCGAAAGAGCGACTCTTTCAAGCGCGCCGCTTCGGCCGTCAGCTCATCCTTCGAGAGGTCGCGGTACCTATCCAACTCTTCACGGCGTTTCATTAGATTGCGCCTCCTTCCTGGTCTGCGCGTCGCACAAATTTCGTTCTAATGGGCAGTTTTGCCGCGGCCAGCCGCATTGCCTCGCGTGCTGTGGTCTCGTCCACGCCTTCAATCTCATAAAGAATGCGGCCCGGTTTGACTACAGCAACCCAATACTCCGGTGCGCCTTTTCCCTTACCCATGGGCGTTTCTGCCGGCTTTTTCGTTACCGGCTTGTCCGGGAACATACGGATCCAGACTTTGCCGCCACGCTTGATGTGGCGCGTCATCGCGATACGGGCGGCTTCAATTTGCCGATCCGTAATCCAAGCCGGCTCCAGAGTCTTTAACCCGTATTCGCCGAAACTTATTTCGCTGCCGCGATGTGCCACACCGGTCATGCGTCCGCGCATTTGCTTGCGGTGCTTAACTTTCTTCGGCATCAACATAGCTGTTTCACCATTTCCAAATTGTCGATTGCCAATTGCCAATTGGCGACGCACTAACTCATCTATTCAATCGGCAATCGGCGATTGCCAATCGTCAATCCGTTTTAATCGTTTCGCGGGCGCCGTCCGTCAGGCGCGCCACCTTCGCGTTCGCGGCGGGTGCGGGGACGTCGCTCGCGCTCGCCCATGCGTGTCTCATTGATCGGATCCGAGCCAGTGCCCCGCGCCATAGCGGCCTTGGGATCGAGAATCTCTCCGCGATAGATCCAAACCTTCACGCCGATCTGTCCAAACGTGGTGCGCGCTTCGGCCAGGCCGTAATCAATATCGGCGCGGAGCGTGTGCAACGGCAGACGTCCCTGCAAATGCCACTCGCTGCGGGCGATCTCAGCTCCATTTAAGCGGCCGCTAACTTTGACCTTGATGCCCTGCGCCCCAAAACGCAGCGACTCTTCCACGGCCTTTCTCATCGCGCGACGGAAAGCGATGCGCTTTTCGAGTTGCGCGGCAATCTTTTCAGCTTGCAACTGTGCGTTGAGCTCCGGCTTGTGAATCTCCTGAATTGAAACCAAAACTTCGCGACCGGTTTTGGCGGAGAGATCTGACTTCAACTTATCAATCTCGGCGCCTTTGCGGCCGATGATGATTCCGGGACGCGACGTGAAGATGATGATCTTCAAACGATTTGCCGCACGCTCGATATCGACGTGAGACACCCCAGCGCCCGTGAAGCGATTTTTCAGATCGCGTTTGAGCTTCAAGTCTTCCAGCAGGAACTCGCCAAACTGCTTCTTCGCGTACCAGTGCGAATGCCAGTCTTTGTTGTAGCCGAGCCGGAAACCGTATGGATGAACTTTCTGACCCACAATCTTCTCCCGTCTTATCGTCCAGACTTAGTCTGCAAGACTATTCGCCTTTTTTCGCGGCGGGTTTCTTTTTTGCGGCGCCCTTGCCCGCCTTTTTCTCACTTGCGCTTTCAGCAGGTGCTGCTGCTTTCGTTTGTCCCTTTGCTGCCGAGCGCTTCGCGCGGGGGGCTGCTGCTGCGCCACCGCGCTTGCGGCCCTTGCTCTCAGCTAGCTTTGCCGGTTTTTCCGGTAGTTCAGCTTTCGCACTCATGCGCTTTGCTCCTGGTGCAGGCTTCGCATCGTTGGAAAGCAGAATCGTTACATGACAAAAATGTCTTTGTTCGCGGTAAGCACGGCCCTGGGGCGCGGGGCGCATGCGGCGCCGGTTCTTGGTCGGTCCGCGATCGACAAACGCCGCTTTAACCCACAAATCATCCGGATCGATCGAGACATTTGCCTTCTCCGCCGACTCGTTCGCATTAGCGATCGCGGAACGCATACATTTCTCAATGCCATCAGCGGCGCGCTTGCTCGAGTAACGCAGAATTGCCAGCGCCCGGTTCACGTTCTTGCCGCGAATCATATCTATGACGAGTCTCGCCTTTTGTGCCGAGCCTCTCAGATACTTTGCACTTGCCGTTGCTTCCATGCTCTTCCTCGTCGTAAATCGTCAGTCGTGAATCGTGAATTTATAATCGTCAATCGTAAATCGTGAATCGTTATGGTCGGTTTAAATTCTGTAGGTCGTTTAATCGTTCGTATGCCGTTAGAATTCTTCATTCACGAGCACGACTCACGATTTACGAATTCATTTACGCCGGCTTCGCTACCTTGGCCGCCTTCTCAACCTTCGTTCCCGAATGACCTTTAAATGTCCGGGTTGGCGCAAACTCTCCGAGCTTGTGCCCAACCATATTTTCCGTCACGTAAACTGGTAGATGCCGTTTGCCGTTATGCACGCCGAAGGTCAGCCCGACCATGTCCGGCGTGATCGTCGAACGTCTCGACCAGGTTTTGATTACCGGGGGACGTTGACCGCCGGCGCGCGCTTTCTCCACCGCTTTAACGACGCTGCCGTCAATATATGGTCCCTTTTTTACTGAACGTGCCATAGCTCTCCAAATGATGAATTCGGAATGATGAATGCTGAATATTTCATAATTCAGCGTTCATGGTTCATCGTTACTATTTCGTCCTGCGGTCGCGCAGAATCATTTTCTGCGTGCGCTTGTTGCTTCTCGTCTTGTAACCACGCGTCGGTTGACCCCAGGGTGTAACCGGATTGCGACCACCGGAAGTCTTACCTTCACCACCGCCGTGCGGGTGATCCACCGGGTTCATGGCCACGCCACGTACGTGCGGCCTGATGCCTTTCCAGCGCGAGCGTCCGGCCTTTCCATAGGAAACATTTTCGTGCTCGATGTTGCCCACCTGGCCCACGGTCGCTTTGCAAACGAGCGGCACGCGGCGAACTTCACCTGAGGGCATACGTAGTTGCGCGTGACTGCCTTCTTTCGCCACCAGTTGCGCAAAGGCGCCGGCGGAGCGCGCCATCTGCCCGCCCTTACCCGGTCGCAGTTCAATGTTGTGAATCTGCGTGCCGAGGGGAATGTTGATCAGCGGCAAAGTGTTGCCCGGCAAAATGTCGGCATCAGGACCGCTCATGACGGTCTTGCCCACTTCAATACCTGTCGGCGCGATGATGTAACGCTTCTCGCCATCGATGTAGGTGACGAGGGCGATATGCGCTGAACGATTAGGATCGTATTCAATCTGCGTCACGCGGCCGGGCACTCCATCTTTGTCGCGCTTGAAATCGACTATGCGATAGAAGCGCTTATGGCCGCCGCCGCGACGGCGCACGGTAATGCGCCCATCGTTATTACGGCCGGAGATTCTGTGCTTTGGCTCGAGCAACGACTTTTCAGGCACTGCTCCCACGGTCAGCTCATCGCGCGTAAGGTATGTTTGATACCGGCGCGACGGCGATGTTGGTGTTAGTTTCTTAATGCCCATCTTTTTGATTTCCAATTGCCAATTGGCAATTGCCGATTCTTAAGTTCGCGTTTCGCTTCACACCAATCGGCAATCGCCAATCGGAAATCCTCTATATCGCTTCGCCGTAATCAACCGACTTTTCGCCCTGCTTCAAAGTCACGTAGGCTTTCTTCCATGAAGGCTTGCGGCCTTCGAAGCGTCCGCGGCGCGCCATTTTGCCCATGAAGTTGATCGTTCTCACGCGATCGACTTTCACCTGGAAGATTGTTTCCACCGCCGACTTGATCTCGGGTTTGGTTGCCCGGCGATCAACTCTAAAGCTCAACAGCTGGCCCGTGTCCTGCGACTCTTCTTTTGCCACCAGGGCCTTCTCCGTAATCACCGGCGACTTGATGATGTCCCAAACTGTTCTCATTACGCGGCCTCCGTCTTAGGCTTGCGGGCACGTTTGGGCGCCGCCGCTTTTGGCTTTTTCTTCGTCGCGGGTTCTTCATCCTGGCCCTCGGGCTCGGTCGTCGTCGCTTCCTCGGCTTGCTTCGGACCGAGCAGTTGCTCTAACTCGGCGACCGCAGTCTGCGAAAGCACTAATTTTTCGTGATAAAGCAAGTCGTAAATATTCAAGCCGGAACTGTTCACAACCTTCGCCCGTTGGAGGTTTCGCGCCGACAGAAACAGGTTTTCGTTATCAAACGAATCCACAATCAAAGTCTTGCCTTCCAAACCCAGCCCCGTCAGTGACGCGGCAAATTCCTTCGTCTTCGGCTTATCGAGCGACCAACCCTCAATCACGATCACGTTGCCTTCGCGCACCCGCTCAGAAAGCGCAGAACGCAAGGCGCCGCGCCGCATCTTCTTCGGCATGTTGTACGACCAGTCGCGCGGTTGTGGGCCATGAACATTGCCGCCGCCTTTCCAAAGCGGTGAACGCAACGAAGCGATTCGCGCGCGGCCCGTGCCCTTCTGCTTCCAAAGCTTACGTCCGGCGCCCGAAACGTCGCCGCGCGTCTTGGTGGCACTGGTACCCTGGCGCGCGTTCGCCATGAAATTTCTCACAGCCGCGTGAATCAGCGGCTCATTAAATGGCGCACCAAAAACTGCGTCGGACAATTCGACTTCGCCGACTTCCTTATTTTTTAGATCGCGCACCTTAACCGTTGGCATAATCAACTCCGCTGACTCTCTTTTGTTGATCTCAGATCTGAAATCGCAGATCTCAAATCTCGAGTTGCTCCACTTCCTTCTCAAATCTCAAATCGCTGTACTTCTTTTTTCAGATCTCAAATCTCAAATCTCAGATCTGAAGTCTCTATTTCTTTCTCTTCTCTCTTTGGGCGGCCTTCTTAACGATTACGACGCTGCCGTTTGCGCCGGGCACCGCGCCCCGAACCATCAACAAATTATTCTCCGCATCAACTCGCGCGATCGTCAGCCCTCTCACGGTGACGCGCTCGTCACCCATGTGCCCCGACGAGCGCATTCCTTTAACCACTCGCGAAGGATATGCGGAAGCGCCGATTGAACCAGGCGCACGCACGTTCATCGAGCCGTGCGACTCGGGACCGCGATTGAAGTGGTGGCGCTTGATCGTGCCGGCAAAGCCGCGGCCCTTGGAACGGCCGACTACTTCAATGAGATCGCCGTCAGCAAATTGGTCTACCAAAACTTTGTCGCCAACATTTGTGGCGTCCGCGCCCTCATCCAGTCGGAACTCTTTCAAAATTCGAGTGGGCGGCGTGCCTCCTCCAGTTTTCTCGAAGTGACCGCGCATCGGCTTTGTCACATTCTTCAACTTAAGCGGCTTCTCGTCGACCAGGCCCAACTGAACTGCGTTATAGCCGTCCGGACCGGCGGCGGACTTCTTTTGCACGACGACGCAGGGACCCGCCTTAATGACCGTCACGGGCGTAACCGTGCCGTCCGCAGCAAAAATCTGCGTCATGCCAATTTTTCTACCGATGATTCCGTTAATCATGATTCAATTTCCGATTGCCGATTGCCGATTGCCGATTGGTATTTCCATTTGCCAACCGCATTCTTCGTATGAACCGGGATCGCCTCCCAACAGCCAATCGGAAATTGGCAATTGGCAATTGGCAATCCGCCTACTGTCTTCCGAAAGCCTTAATCTCGACGTCGACACCCGCCGGCAGATCGAGCTTCATCAGCGCGTCGACGGTTTGCGGCGTGGGATCGAGAATGTCCATCAGCCGTTTGTGCGTTCTAATCTCAAACTGCTCGCGCGATTTCTTGTCGACGTGTGGCGAACGCAGTACGGTCCACTTGTTCTTCACTGTTGGCAATGGAATTGGACCTGCAACGCGAGCCCCGGTTCGCTTGGCCGTCTCAACGATCTCCGTTGTCGACTGATCGAGGACGCGATGGTCGTAGGCTTTTAGTCGGATTCTGATTTTTTCATTTAACATAGGACGATCTTTGTGCTTTGTACTTTGTACTCTTCTCTCAGAAAATGATTCAATCGTAGCTAGTCATCAAAGTACAAAGTTCTAACTCTAAGTTCTAAGACTTTCAGTTCCAAATTTATTCAACAACCTCACTAACCGTTCCGGCGCCTACCGTGCGGCCACCTTCGCGGATTGCGAACCGCAGCCCCTTCTCCATCGCGATTGGCGCGATCAACTCAATCTCCATCGCCACGTTGTCGCCTGGCATAACCATCTCCACTCCCGTCGGCAAGTGCGCCACGCCGGTTACGTCCGTCGTCCTAAAGTAGAACTGCGGCCGATACCCCGTGAAGAAGGGCGTGTGTCTCCCACCTTCTTCCTTCGTCAGCACATAGGCCTCCGCCTTGAAC
>JBGSYG010000018.1:0-95477 GCA_041750995.1 Pyrinomonadaceae bacterium
GCTTTGGGCGCTGCTGTCGGGGCTTTTGCTGCCGTTGCCGCTGCTGGTTTTCCTGGCGCCGGCGCCGGCGTTGCGGGTGCATGTCCCGCGGCAGCCTCCACCATCACGTAAACACCGCGTCCATCCTTCTTGATTACCGGAAGCGTGCCCCCGGCAGCTTGCAACAACGCTGTTAGTTCGGCTTCGACAAATCGGCTTTGCTTATTGGGATCGCGAACGTGTCCGAGCGGCGGGCCCATGTAAAGCGTGCCGCAAGTTTGGCATTTCGAAAGAACGTCATCTCCACGCAAGTGGATCTCGGAAGCTTCACCCGCCGTGCGCAACTGCTTCAAATGCCCATTGCAAAGTTTGCCTTTGGCATTCTTCTCGTTGCACACCGTTTGCGCATTGGTGATGCGCTTAGGCACTTGTGCTGTGGCGGGCACAGCAGCATCTGGTTTTGGATCGTTAATAGTTGCTGACATGTTGGCTTGTTGAACTCGTCAGAACCCTTTGGATTACTCAACTTGAATCTTAGCCAGTCAAGTGAACAGACGTCAAATGATTGTTAAGACGGCCTTTGGTCTTTGGTCTTTGATCTTTGGTTTTAAACGCGACGTGATCGGTGGATCGGGAGTGGACTCAAGTTCCAACACCGAAATTCAAAAACCAAAGACCAAAGACCAAAGACCAATCTTTGGCATGTTAAGCTTCGGCACCATGCTACGAGATCTTGCTGAGACTGTTTGGCGGAGCGCGCCGAGATTCTTACGTCGTTGGGGCGTACGCTTAACCAATACCCGCTTCACGGTTACTGCCGCCGGTATCATTTCAGATTCTGAGGATCGCGTGCTGTTACTGAAGCACCGTTTCCGCTCCGGTAGCGGATGGGGAATTCCGGGCGGCTTCATTGAAGCAGATGAGCAACCCGAGGAGGGGTTGCGACGCGAGCTTCAGGAGGAAATCGGACTTGAGCTGCAGACTTTAAGGCTATACAAAGTGCGTAGCTTCAAAGGTGCACGTCAGATCGAGATCATCTTTTATGGCCGCACGCACGGCACTGCAACGCCGCAGAGCCAGGAAATAAAAAAAGCGGGATGGTTCACCCTCGATTCACTTCCCGAAGGATTGCCGTCCGATCAACGAAACTTAATAAAAGATGTGCTGCAATCGTGGAGCAAAACTTGAAGATTGATGTATGCTGTGCGGCACCGAAAGCAGTTCTAAGTCTAACTGATGAGTGATTCGCAAGGCACCACTCATAACGTTAGCAACTACAGTTCACGGAGCTAAAAATGGTTTCACTGATTCCTTCGCCCGATACCGTCATGGAGATGTTGAAGCGCACCGGGGCCTTTCGCGAGGGCCACTTTGTTTATCCGACCGGCAAGCACTCGCCGTATTATTTCCAGATGCCCCTCGCATTTCGTTATTACGACACTGCTAAGGTGTTGGCTGTGGCTTTGAGCCGTAAGTTTCGTCTCGAACGCGATATCTCGAGCCAGTTGCCGAAGATCGCTGTGATTAGTCCCAGCTCCGGGGGCATTCCCGTAGCGTTTGGCGTGCGCGATGCCCTTAGCGCCGAGCAAATCTACTGGGCCGAAAAAGAAGCAGATGGTAAGCGCATGTTTCGTCAGTACGTAAATCAGGGTGAAGTGAATCCTTGCATTATTGTCGACGACATTATTCGCAGCGGCGGCGCGATTGAAGAAACTGCGGCTTTGGTGAAGGAGTTAGGAGCGACGGTGATCGGCTGCGGCGCGATCGTCCGGTTCTCATCGGCGGCCGATACGTTTGAAGGTTTCCCAATCAGATCGCTGGTTGATTTTGACGCAAAGATGTACAACTCGGATGAAGAGTGCGTTGACTGCAAGAAGGGAGTGCCCTCGGAGCAGGTAAGGTTCTAGTCGCAAAAGGCAGAAAGCGGAAGGCAGAAAGCAGTAGGCAGAAGGCAGAAGGCAGAGGGCAGAAAGCAGAAGGCAGACGGCAGACGGCAGTAGGCAGAAAGCAGTAGCGCGACGGAAAAATTATAACCTCACTGAAGGAGATCCTCACATGCTCCGTGGCCACCGAGATCTAAAAGTCTACCAATTGTCCTACAAACTCGCGATGGAGATCTTTAATCTAACGCGAGCATTTCCCAAAGAAGAAATCTATTCCCTAACAAATCAAATTCGTCGATCTTCGCGCAGCGTCGCGGCGAACCTGGCCGAAGGTTTTAGAAAGAGGCGTTACCCAAACATGTTTATTAATAAGTTGACAGACTGCGACGGAGAAGCAAGTGAAACGCAAGTCTGGATCGATTTTGCTTTAGATTGCGGTTACATGTCGAAGGAGAATCACGATCGACTGACCTTGGGATACGAAGGAGGTTGGTAAGATGCTTTCGAGCATGATCGCGCACCCTGAGAGGTTCAAATCGTCTTGACGTCGCCCTCTGCCTTCCGCTTTCTGCCTAGTGCCTACTGCTTTCTCGACCTTCTTATATCTCGTGCCGGTTCGACAGCGCCTTATCCATCGTCACTTCGTCAACGTATTCCATGTCGCCGCCCACCGGCATGCCCATGGCGATACGCGTCACTCGCAGACCCAGCGGTTTTAGCAAACGGCTAATGTAGTTTGCCGTCGCTTCACCTTCAGTGTTCGGGTTTGTCGCGAGTATCACTTCCTGAACCTCCACCCCACCATTGTTTTCGGTTTTGAAACGCGGCAGCAGGTTTGCCAGTCGTAGTTCGTTAGGGCCCACATGCCGCATCGGCGATAAGCTTCCGTGCAACACGTGATAAAGACCTTTGAAGCTGCGAGTCTTTTCTACAGCAACGAGGCTGTGCGGTTCTTCGACAATGCAAATGACCGATCGATCGCGCGAAGGCGACGAGCAGAAGCGGCACGGATCCGTTTCGGTAAGATTGTTACAGACGGAACAGAGGATGATGCGCTGCTTAACTTCTCGAAGGGCCGCTATCAGCCGCTCAACTTCAGCTTCGGGAGTCCGCATCAGATGAAATGCGAGCCTTTGCGCTGACTTGTGCCCAATGCTGGGTAGCCGCTTCAACTCGTCAATCAACTTTGTTACTGGTTCAGCGTATTCCAACATTGGCTATTGGTCTTGGGCCTTTGGTCTTAGTCTCACTCATGCTCGTCTTCAACAAGGATCGTCCGAATCCAGTCAAAGACCAAAGGCCCAAGACCAAAGACCTTCAGCTGGCAATTGGCAATCTGTTTAGCCCAGTAAGCCGCCCAGCCCGGGTGGCAACATGCCGCCCAGTTTTCCTTTCATTGCCTCATCCACTTTGCGGTTTGCTTCATTGATCGCGGCGAGGATCATGTCCTGCAGCATCTCAACGTCGCCATCCTTCACAGCTTCCGGATCGATCTTGAGAGAAATGATTTCGTGATTACCTTTCATGGAGACGTTGACGACGCCGCCGCCTGACGATGCTTCTACTCGCAGCTCTTCCATCTCCTTCGACATCTTTTCCTGCATCGACTGCGCCTGCTTCATCATCTGTTGAATATTGAATCCACCAGGAAATTTCATTGCACTTACCTCGCTAAATTTGATTTGACCGGACTCTTTGGGTGAAAAGCATCCTAGCTTTCATTAAGAGGTTCGTCAAAGATGAGACTTCACTTAGCGCTTGTCGTACTCTCTAAACCTCTTTACTGTGAAGGCGTCTCTTGTGAACGCGCTCTCGCCACCATATCCATGGCTCCTGACGAACTCATCCAGACAGATCGCAGCCTGGCTGCAAGAATCAATCTGTATTACGACCTGCAACCGTCGGAGCTTCGGCCCGCACCGTTGCTTATTGCGCTTCATGGTTACGGAGCGAACAAGCGGCAGATGATGCGCGAGGCGCGACAGATGACGCCACCCGGCTTTGCCATCGCGGCCATGCAGGGCTTTCATCAACATATGAAAGAACCTAAAGAAGCAGGTGGCCCTCTCCGCTTTGGTTTTGGTTGGTTAACAAACTTTCATCCGGAAGAGTCAGTTGCGATTCATCACCAGGCAGTGCTGGATTTGATCGAAACTGTAACCGCCGAACGTATCGCCGATCCTCAGAACATTTTCCTGCTCGGCTTTTCTCAATCGTGCGCGCTCAATTATCGTTTCGCTTTTACGCATGCTGATGTCTTGCGAGGCGTGATCGGAATCTGCGGCGGATTGCCAGGCGATTGGGAATCTAGTCAGAGTTACAACAAGACCGGCGCCGCCGTCTTTCATCTGGCAGGAAACCAGGACGAGTTTTATCCTCCTGAGCGAGTCGGTGATTACGCTGAGCAGTTACGCTTGCGCGCTGGCGACGTTACGTTCAAAGGATATAAAGGTGGTCACGATTTTGTACCTGAGATGAGCCGTGATATCTGCGAGTGGTTGGAATTGAAAGTGGCTTGATGGAATCAATGACTGCATCTCGTTCCAGACTTCTTTGTGCCCTCGCTCTTCTGTTGCTTGCGTTTAGCGGCTGCCAGAGATATTCCGAGTCCAGCGGCTCAGCGAGCGGAGTGCGATTGTCGCCGCGCACAACCGAATGGCCGCTTCCTCAAAACGCCCCGCAACTAAAACCCTTTCTCGCCAGCGCTATCGAACAAACTGGGATTACGACCGGCTATGATCCGGCTTACGTCCGCCTTGATTATCCCGGCGGGGACGTGCCTCAGGAGACAGGAGTTTGTTCGGACGTAATCGTCCGCGCATTTCGCAAGACCGGAATCGATCTGCAGAAGAAAGTCCACGAAGACATGAGCGCCGCCTGGTCAGCGTACCCGCAGCGCTGGGGAAATGCGCGACCGGATAGCAACATCGATCATCGCCGCGTTTTGAACCTCATGACTTTTTTCGCGCGCCAGGGCAAGGCGCTGCCGATGACGACTACTCGTGATGATTATTTACCAGGCGACATTGTTGCCTGGGATCTTGGCGGAGGGGTCCCTCACATCGGCGTTGTCAGTAACCTCGTCGCGGAATCTCCCAAACATTTTTTGATAATTCACAACATCGGCGCCGGCACCAAAGCGGAAGACGTTTTGTTCAATTGGAAGATCACTGGCCACTACCGCTTTTTCACCTAGTATCCTGATGAATGTTGCATCAGACTCATGCTATACATGCGCCTAGCGATCATCGGGATTATCGGGTTCACCCGATAAAACATCTCTACCTATCCACTCGAGGAAAGATCTATGAAGCGAACCGCCCGAACAGTCACTGCTTTGTTGCTCTCAGTATTGACCATGCTTCCGGCGCTTGAGGTCCAGGCGCAACAGTCGCGCGAGAACAAACGCAACGCCACGATCGTTTCCGCGGTGCGAGCCGTGATTGATGCCCAGCGAGATGCGTGGAATCGCGGCGATGTGGGCGGCTACATGGATGGCTATGAACGCTCCGCTGACATCACTTTCATTTCGGGCGACAGTCTTACGCGTGGCTGGCAAACGGTTCACGATCGTTACCAGAAAAACTACAACTCTCGGGAGAAGATGGGAACCCTCACCTTTTCTGACTTGGAGACCACAGTCTTGAGTCCCGACCGAGTAATGGTAATTGGCCGCTGGCATCTGCAACGAACTGGGGATCAACCACATGGTCGTTTTACTCTGATCTTCAAGCGCACCAAACAAGGCTGGCGCATCATTCACGATCACACGTCATCGGCTTCATAAAACCAAACTCAAAAGGAGCTGGAAATGAAAAACATCAATCTGGGAAGAGTCCTAATCGGGGGGTTGCTGGCGGGTTTGATCCTAAATGTGGGTGAGTTCCTTCTTAACGACGTGATCCTTGGTACGCAGATGCGAGAGTTCTTTGCGCGCTATGGGATAGCTGACCCCGGCGTATCATTCATGGTCGCAGCGGTGACGCTGACATTCGCAATAGGTGTCGTGCTGGTGTTTCTTTACGCGCTGATTCGGCCACGATTGGGTCCGGGGGTGAAAACAGCGATTGTCGCTGGTCTCATCATGTGGTTCGGAATTTACGTCTACACAGGAGTCGTTAACGGCTTACTCTTTCGTATCCCAATTAATGCGATGTTGATCGGGCTCGTCTGGGGATTGCTCGAATACCTGTTAGCCGCGATCGCGGGAGCCTGGGTTTATAAGGAAGCCTGATCGTCGAGACCTCGCATACCGGTGTCCAATTCACTCGCCGTAATAAATTGCTCCCAGCTGGTAACTCTGGCTGGTCCAGCGCGGCCGCGCGTGGGCGGGGAGGTGCGGGAGCTTTCGATCATTTCCGACGGCGCGTTGCTTGTACGCGGCAGTCGCATCGAGAAGGTGGGAACGCGCAGCGAGATTGAGTCCTTGATCACTGCGGAGGGCGAAGTAATAGACGCGGGTGGGCGAATTGTTTTGCCCGGCTTCGTCGATGCGCACGCGCATCCGGTATTTGCCGGGACGCGAGCGGATGAGTTTGAGGAACGAGCCGCAGGTGCCACATATCAGGAAATCGCCGCCCGAGGCGGCGGCATCAAGTCGACTGTGCGGGCCACACGCGCTGCGACCGCGGAGGACTTATTTAGTTCGGGACAGCGTTATGCAAATTGGTTTCTGCGTTGCGGTACTACGACTGTAGAAGCGAAGTCCGGTTACGGGCTGACAGTGGATGATGAACTAAAAATTCTGCGCGCTATCAAGCAGCTTGACCAGGAATTACCGCTTCGTTATGTTCCAACTTTTCTGGGCGCTCACGATATTCCGCCAGAGTTTAGCGAACGCCGGGAAGAGTATGTTGCCCTTGTGATCGAAGAGATGTTGCCCGCGGTCGCGCGCGAGGAGCTTGCGGAATACTGTGACGTCTTCTGCGAAACGAAGGTCTTTACGAACGACGAGTCACGACAAATCCTAACGGCGGCGCGCGATCTGGGTTTTGGGTTGAGGATTCATGCAGATCAGCTCTCACTTTCCGGCGGTGCGAATCTAGCTGCAGAGTTGCAAGCAGTGACGGCGGATCATCTCGAGCATACCGATGCAGCCGGCATTACTGCGTTGCAGGCAGCGGGCGTGCAACCAGTGCTTTTGCCCGCCTCAGTTTATGCGCTCGGCTCGCATGGTTATCCGGCCGCGCGGGAAATGATTGCCGCCGGACTCGCGGTCGTTTTGGCGACCGACTTTAATCCCGGATCCTCGCCAACGCCTTCGATGTTGCAGGTGCTCTCCCTCGCGGCCACCCACTTAAAGATGACGGCAGCCGAATCGATTACGGCAGCGACGATCAATGCGGCTTATAGTCTCAACCGGGGAAAGAAGCTGGGGTCACTCGAAGCGGGTAAGAGCGCCGATTTTGTCATTCACGATTGTGACGACTACCGCGAGCTTTCTTACTTTTTTGGGATAGAACACGCGCAACAAGTCTATGTCGGCGGCAGGCTCGCTTTTAGTCGAGGGTGAGAGAGGAAAAAAAGCGATTGACTCATGCTCCGGCGCTCATTTATTATTTGCCTAACACTGAAAAGGAGGTGATCAAATAATATATGAATTCTTATCACAGTGAGGTGGCTGCGGCCTGACCTCTGAATCGAGATTGTTAGGATTACGGTTCAGTCGTCTTACTGCTTGGTGCTCCTCCTCAGGGATGTCAGCACACGGTTAGTCCACAGGCCAATCCCAACAGTTCACCGGAAGCCGCTCACGTTTTAGGGACGTGGGCGGCTTCTTTCATTGCGGAAGGCTGCTGGAGCAAGCGGCAGACAGCAGGAGCGACGGCAAGAGCATGGCAGCAGGTCAGTATTACGAGTTAGGCGCAGCGAACATGTCGCCTCCCAATTTCTTACTCTAATCGACGGAACTGTCTCTCTTATTCGGCGTCTTGGCGTTTTGGGGCCTTGGCGGTGAATCTCTGAGATGCCCGAGACTTGAGACCTGAGTCTTGCGAGTGCTATATTCCGAGGCTGGAACTTCACAAACAATTCTAATAACTGTGCAGACCCCGCGGCTGCAATTCTGGAGGTAATCCCCTATGGGAAGCGACGACTATCGGCGAGATCGAGGTGACAGCGTCTCCACTCGTCTTACTTATCTGTTAATTGGTGGCGGAATCGGGGCGGTGATTGCCCTGCTGTTCGCCCCTAAATCGGGCCAGGAACTGCGCGAAGACATTGCCGACGCCACTCGGAAAGGCATTGACCGTTCCCGCGAAGCTGCCCAACAACTGGGCGAACGGGCTGGGGAATACTACGAGACCGGCCGCGAACGCGCGTCGGAGCTTTATTCGACGGCTTCGGAGCGTGTAGGCGATGTGGCCCGCACCGCTCGTGACACTGCTTCGGATCTGGCGCGCAGCGCACGTGAAACAGCGTCGCGACAGACGGGAACTGTGGCTGCAGCGATCGATGCCGGCAAGAAGGCCTACCAGGAAGAAAAGCGCAAGACCGAAATGTCAGGTCGCATCGAAGCTGCTCCGAAGTACGACGAGAAACCCAACTGATGAGATTGGCGATTGCCGATTGCCGATTGGAAAACAGCTCCAAGTATCACTCGGCAGTAGGAATGAATATCGGCAATCGGAAATCTTCGGCAGAGGATTGAAAACAAAAAAAGCCCAATGCTCTTCGCGCTTCAATTCAACACCAATGACCCCATGTTCTGGGTGATGGTCGTCATTGCCCTGTCGTTTATCATCATGGCGATCGCGATGGTTTCGATCGCCGTGTTTGTAAGCCGTGCGGTGAAATCGGTGAATCGGCTGGAAGAAAAACTCGAGCCACTGATCGAGAAGGTTACCGCAGTCAGTGAACAGGGTAAACAGATTGCAGTCCAGGGCAAACATATTGCCGAGCAAATCACTGCAGTCTCGAATCATCTTTCTACTGCCACGATGCATTTCTCCGAATCGCTGGCAATCCTGAAAGATGAAGTTGGCGAGTTGAAACAAGTTGTCAGTCACGGCGCGCGCGAAGCCCGCGACAAAGTTGAACTCGTCAGCAACACTATTGACCGCACGCACCGTCAAGTCACTACGACTACGGATTTCATTCAGTCGAAAGTGATTGAGCCGGCGCGCGAGCTGGCGGCGATTATGGCGGGCTTCCGCCGCGGCCTCGAAGTGCTTGTGGCTCCCGCGCCGAAGCCCGTAAATCAAATCTACGGAGAAGATGAGATGTTCATCGGCTGAATTTTGCTCCCATCGTTCACTCGAACCCGAACCATCGCGTCCTCCGGGAGCTGGTTCGGGTTTTTACTTGCGCGTGTTGGTTGCCGTCCGAATAGCCATTTTGCTGCGCAAACACTTCTACTGTTAGTATTGATGATTCCTGAAGTCTCGAAACTTATGTCTACCGAAACGCCACTTGATCTAAAGAAGACGGTCAATCTTCCCAAAACCGGCTTCGCTCAGAAGGCAAACCTGGCGCAGAACGAACCGGCGCGTTTGAAGAAATGGTCGGAATTAAAACTGTACGAACTGATTCGTCAGGATCGCGCCTGCGCCGAGAAGTTTGTCCTGCATGACGGGCCGCCTTACGCCAACGCGGACATCCATTTGGGCACGGCCTTAAACAAGATTCTGAAAGATTTCATCGTAAAATCGCGCACGATGATGGGCTTCGATGCGCCGTATGTTCCCGGTTACGACTGCCATGGCCTGCCGATCGAGCTCTACGTAGATCGCAAGCTCGGTGCGAAGAAAGCCAATATGCCGCCGGTTTCAATTCGGCGCGCTTGTCGCGAGCACGCATCGGAAGCATTGAAACGACAGACTCGCGATTTTCAGCGGCTCGGCATCTTTGGGGAGTGGGACAATCCTTACCTCACCATGTCGAATCATTATGAGGCGGAGACGGCGCGCTTGTTCGGTCGCTTCGTCGAGCGTGGTTACGTCTACAAAGGGGCGCGGCCAGTCTACTGGTGCATTCACGATCAAACTGCGCTTGCCGAGGCTGAGGTGGAATACCACCAACACACCAGCCCTTCGGTGTATGTAAAATTTCCGTTGCGCAGTGACCCGGCCTTGATTGATCCGGCACTCGTTGGCCGTAAGGTTTTCGTTTTGATCTGGACGACTACGCCCTGGACCTTGCCGGCCAATCTGGGAATCGCCGTCCATCCCGATTTCGAGTATTCGGCGTTTGCGCACAATGATGAGGTTTTTATCGTTGCCAGCGAGCTGCTGGAGTCGGTTGCGGAAAAATGTGGGCTGCTCACGACTGCCGCCGCACCGCTGCAAGTGCTGGCACGCTTTCCCGGTTCCAAACTGGATCGTCTCGAGTGTGATCACGCTTGGCTGGATCGGCCTTCCCTGCTGATGGTTGGCGAGCACGTAACGCTCGGTGGCGAAGCTGACGCGGAAGTCGAGCTCGATGTTCGTGAGGCACGCGATCCAAAGAAAACCGGAAAGTCAGGAACCGGGTGCGTGCACACGGCGCCTGGGCACGGACACGACGATTTTGTGATCGGTAAGAAATACGGTCTCGAAATCTACTGTCCAGTCGATAACGCCGGGCACTTCACTCCTGAAGTTGAGCACTTTGCCGGTTGGGGTGTATTTGACGCGAATTCAAAGATTGTTGAGTTTATGCGCGAGCGCGGCGTTCTGCTCTTCACTGAAAACTACGAACACCGATATCCGCACTGCTGGCGCTGCAAGAATCCCGTCATCTTTCGCGCTACGCCGCAATGGTTCATTTCCATGGATCGCGCGGGTGGCCCGGTAGTCGAGCGCGACGAAGATGGCCGCGACCGCAGCAATTTCACCGATAACTTTTCCGACGCGAGTGCTTCTGGCGCTAACTCTTTGCGCGCCGCCGCTATTTCGGAGATTGAGCGCGTGCAATGGCTGCCCAGCTGGGGCGTCGACCGCATGCGCAACATGTTCAAGGGTCGGCCCGATTGGTGCGTCTCGCGGCAACGAGTCTGGGGCGTTTCGATACCGGTTTTCTATTGTTCGAAATGTAATGAAGCAGTTGCCGATCCGCAAATCATCAATCGTGTTGCGGATGTGTTTGAGAAAGAATCGGCGGATGCCTGGTACACGCGCTCTGCGAGCGAGTTGCTACCTGAAGGGTATCGCTGCAGCAAGTGTGACGGCCAGGAGTGGACCAAGGAGACTGACATTCTCGATGTCTGGTTCGACAGCGGCTCGTCCTCGATCGCTGTGTTGGAGCATCGTCCAGAGCTGCGCTGGCCCGCTGACGTTTACATCGAAGGCGGCGACCAGTTTCGCGGCTGGTTCAATTCGTCCTTGATGATCGGACTCGCTGTCCACAATCGAGCTCCGTACAAGACAGTCCTGACACATGGTTGGACCGTTGATGCGCAAGGCAAGGCGATGCATAAGTCTGCCGGCAATGCAGTGCCGCCTGACGAAGTTATCAAAGAATCGGGAGCCGAGATTCTCCGGCTCTGGTGTGCGTCTTCGAACTACTTCGACGACATGCGCTGCTCGGACGAAATCCTGCAACGCGTCACTGACGGCTATCGCAAGCTACGAAATACGGCTCGGTTTGCGCTTGGCAACTTGCACGGATTTGATCCCCAGCATCACGCAGTGGCTGAAGCAGACATGCTCGAAATCGATCGCTGGGCCCTGGCCGAACTTGATGCCGTGACGCGGAAAGCGCGAAAGGCATATGACGACTACGAATTTCACGCCGTCTATCACGCGCTGTACAATTTTTGCACCGTGGCCCTCTCGGCGCGTTACTTCGACATCATCAAGGACCGGCTGTACACATTTGCGCCAGGCAGCCACGCACGACGCTCAGCGCAAACAGCGCTCTACAAGATTGCGGATGCACTGGCCAGGCTGCTTGGCCCAATCCTGGCGTTCACGGCAGACGAGATTTGGGAAAACCTGCCAGCCGGGGCTGAGGCCCGTTCGGTGTCAGTTCATCTCGCGACATTTCCCGAAGCTCGTGAAGAAGCTGATGATGACCGCTTTACGAAATGGGAACGGCTGTTTGAAGTACGCGAAGATGTCTTGCGCGCTTTGGAAGAGGCGCGCACCGCCAAGCACATTGGCAGCTCGCTCGAGGCGCGCGTGGAGATCTCAGCTGCAGGCGCCACGTATGATCTACTCGAACAATACCGTGACGACCTGCGTTATTTGTTTATCGTTTCCCAAGTCGACGTGCTGCGTGCAGAAAGCGGCGCCAACGAAGTAGCAATTAAGATTCTCGCTGCCGAAGGAAACAAGTGCGAGCGCTGCTGGAACTATTCGACGCACGTTGGTGAGTCGGCAAGGTATCCGACTGTTTGTGAACGTTGCGTAACTGCTCTCGAAGAGATTGAAAGTGACGCTTAGCGGGATCGCGCGGCGCACTCGCCCGCAATTACAGCGAAGCGCCATGGGTGGCCTGGATTCGGAAATGACTGAGGTTCAACTAACAGATGCACCCGCGACTCGCGCCGGCTGGCGCGCTGGGTATTTGCTTGCTGCCTTCGGCGTCTACATGGTCGATCAGGTAAGCAAAGCCTGGGCGGTAAAGTGGCTGCGTAGTGGTCAGGACATTCCCTTGATCAACGGCTTTCTCGATCTCGTGTATACCGAGAATCCTGGCATTGCTTTTGGGCAGTGGCAGAACGGTGGCGCATTCAGCCGTTGGTTTTTCGTGGCACTGGCAGTCGCGGCAGCCGTGGCAGTGTTCTTTTATTTCGTACGAACCGCCCGGAATGACGACCGGCACCTGGGGGCGTGCGCGCTGCTGTTGGCCGGCATTACAGGGAATCTTACCGACCGCATTCGTTTCGGGTATGTGATCGATTTCATCTCCGCCCATGCCGGCAGTTATCATTGGCCAGTATTTAACGTTGCCGATGCCAGCATTTGCGTGGGAGCCCTGCTGCTTGCCTACGATCTCGTTGTTGATGGAAGGAAAAACTCAGGAGTCAGAAATCAGGAATCAGGAATCAGGAATCAGGAGTCAGGAGTCAGGAGTCAGGAGTGAGTAGCAGTGGGCAGTTGTTAGTGCTCAGTATCAGTTGTTAGTTGTCAGTAGTAAATAGTCTGACCACTAACCACTGACAACTGACCAATCGGCAATTGGCAATTGGCAATTGCCAATCGGAAATATCTACGGTGTATCCAGAACTTTTTCGCATTTTTAATTTTCCGATTAACACCTACGGCGTGTTTCTGGCGCTCGCGTTTCTTGGCGCCATCATGATCACGGTCCGGCTCGGTGCGCGCGATGGGTTGCGGCGCGAACGCCTCTACGATCTCAGCTTGTGGATGCTGCTCGCAGGGCTGATCGGATCCAAGATCCTGATGTTTTTTGTGGAGCCGGAATACCGCGCAAACCCACTGCAACTTCTCTCGCTCGACTTCCTGCGCTCAGGCGGCGTCTTTTACGGCGGGCTGATTGGAGCCGTAGTCGCCGGCTACTTCCTGATGAAGCGCTACAATCTGCCCTGGTGGAAAACCGCTGACGCCTGCGCCCCCGGCATTGCCCTCGGCAATTTTTTCGGGCGCCAGGGTTGCTTTGCGGCTGGGTGCTGTTGGGGAGAACCGACAACGCTCCCCTGGGGCGTGCAGTTTTCCGAGCTGGGTCATCGCATTACCGGCGTACCCATCGACGTGTCTCTACATCCGGTGCAGCTCTACGAATCGTTTTCGATGCTGATCGTATTTTTCTTTCTGTTATGGCTTCATAAACGGAAACGCTTCAGCGGGCAAGTTATACTCGCTTATGCGTTGCTGTATTCCGTGGTTCGCTTTGCGGTCGAATTTGTACGCGACGATCCGCGCGGCGATTTGTTAGGCTTAACTTCAATGACAGGTCTCTCCACCTCGCAAATAATTAGTCTCATCGTGGCCGTGAGCGCCCTGATCGCGTTTGTCATTCGCCGGCGCAAGTCTGCGGGACTCGCAAAGGGTGATCGAATCGCTAATCCGACTACGGCTCGCGCCTAATTTCCAAAGTCTGAAATCATAAATTCAACGGCTCTTCAAAAAATGAAAAGAACGAAACAACTAATGCTAATGGCGGGCTGCGCCGTAACACTCCTTGGCTTTGCTCTGGCCTCCGCTTTCACCAGACCCATTAAGACTCCGGTTGTGGTTGCGGCACCCGAGGAAAAACATTTGCGCAACATCACCCAACTGACTTTCGGTGGCGAGAACGCCGAAGCCTATTTTTCGGCTGATGGTCGACGTCTTATCTTTCAGTCTACGCGTGACGGTCGCGGTTGCGATCAGATCTATACGATGAACGTTGATGGCTCGAACGTTAAGATGATTTCGACCGGCACGGGCCGTACAACTTGTTCATATTTTTTCCCGAACCTGGGACGCATTCTTTACTCTTCAACACATCTCGGAAACAAAGACTGTCCTCCTCGCCCGGACTTTTCGCAAGGCTATGTCTGGGCCATCTATCCGAGCTACGACATTTTTACTGCACGGCCTAACGGCTCAGAGTTAAAACAACTCACCAACGCTCCAGGCTATGACGCAGAAGCCACCGTCTCGGCCTCCGGCAAGAAAATCGTTTTTACTTCGACGCGCGATGGCGATCTCGACATCTATTCCATGGATGCCAACGGCCGGAATGTGCGCCGCCTGACGAATGAAATTGGCTACGATGGTGGGCCTTTCTATTCTCGTGATGGCCGGCAGATCGTCTATCGTGCTTACCACCCCCAAAGCGAAAAGGATAAAGCCGATTATTTAGGCTTGCTGAAGGCAAACTTGATTCGTCCCACCACCCTCGAGCTTTGGGTGATGAATGCGGATGGCTCAAACAAGCGGCAGATAACGCGAAACGGCACAGCTAACTTCGCTCCTTATTTCTTCCCCGATGGTAAACGGATCATTTTTGCTTCGAACATGGACGATCCGAAGGGCCGCAATTTCGATCTCTATGCCATCAATGTCGATGGTTCCGGCCTTGAACGCATTACCGACAACGATACTTTCGATGGGTTCCCCATGTTTTCACCCGATGGCAAGAAACTAGTTTTCGCTTCGAACCGGAACGCTAAGAACCGCGGCGAAACCAATGTTTTCATTGCAGACTGGGTGGAGTAAGACTTTCGGGTATCGGATGTCGGGTGTCAGGTGACGAGCGTCGGTGACGGGCTTTGCCCTCCGGTGCGCGGTAAGTCTCTGACTTACCGACTATGATTACTTTTTATAATCCATGCGAGGGCTCAGCCCTCGCCTATTGAAAATGAAAGCGACTCACGGTAAGTCAAAGACTTACCGCGCACCGGGGGGCAAAGCCCGTCACCTGAAACCCGTCACCCGGTACCGGCATCCGCACTCGAAACTTGAAACTCGAAACTCGAAACTGTGGTGAGAATTATGAATAAAAAATTATCGAATCAAACGTCGCTCTCCCTTGTGGTTGTGGTTGCACTATCAGCAGCATGTTTTGCGCAGCAGCCGCAACTCACTCCAAGCGTGGAGCGACTGCGAGCAGATGTTACTTACCTTGCCTCCGACAAACTTGAAGGACGACGCACCGGGACGCCGGGCGCAAACGCCGCTGCCGATTACATCGCGAAAGAGTTTGGACGGCTTAAGCTCAAACACGGCGCAGGCAAGTCAGGTTACCTACAGGCTTTCCCCTATGTCGCCGGAATTGGTTTAGGCAAAACCAACAAACTTCAATTTTCTGACAATGGAAAGGACCTCCGTATAGGCGAAGACTGGACGCCGCTCGGCATTTCGACGAACGCCAACATCGAAAAGGCCGACGCGGTTTTTGTCGGCTATGGCCTGACAGTGTCCGAAATGAAACATGACGATTACGCAGGCGCGAATGCCGGTGGCCGCATTGCGGTGGCGTTTGCGGGCACGCCCGATGGGGATAATCCGCACGGACAGTTTGCCCGTTATGACGATGTTCGTTGGAAAGCGATCGCCGCGCGCAACGCCGGCGCCAAAGCATTGCTGGTAATCGCCAACGAAACCAACTTCAAGGATGATCGACTGTCGCGTTTGCGCTACGACAACAGTGGCGGGGACGCCGGCCTGCCCGTCGTTGCCGTTTCGCGCCAGGCTGCTGAGCGCCTGCTCGCTAAAAACAGTTCGCTCATCGCCGAGATAGAGCAACGCCTGCGCGCAAAATCTGCGGCCGCAGATGCCGAAACCCTGAAGTTTCCTCTCGAGACGATTCAGATCTCACTCACCACCGATCTTGTACGGCGCGAGGCAGCTGCCGCGAATGTAATTGGAATCCTCGATGGCTCCGATCCCGCGTTGAAAAACGAGACGATTGTGATCGGCGCTCACTACGATCACCTCGGTCATGGTGGCGCCGGCAGTCTCGCGCCCAAAGAGGGCGAAATTCATTATGGCGCTGACGATAACGCTTCCGGCGTTGCCGGTGTACTCGAGCTGGCGCGCATTTTCTCAATGCAGAACCCACGGCCCCGCCGCTCGATCGTGTTTGCTACATTCAGCGGCGAAGAAGAAGGTTTACTCGGCTCAAACTATTACGTGAATCATCCATCCGTGCCGCTCACCGATACTATTGCGATGATCAATATGGATATGATCGGTCGGATGAAGAACAAGTCCCTGACTGTCGGTGGCATGGGAACCGCGACCGAGTGGGCTGCCCTTGTCGAAAATGCCAATAAGTTGCAGGGCATGACTGTGACTTTGTCGCAGGGTGGTACGCCGGCTGGGTCGCAAGTAGCTGGCGGTATGCCAATCGTAGTTGCGGCAAATGGACAACCCGTCGTTCATAACGATCCGGCCAAGCAGTTCACTCTTACGCTTAACGCCGATGGTTATGGTCCGAGCGATCATTCTTCCTTCTACGCCAAACAGATTCCGGTACTTTTCTTCTGGACCGGAACCCATTCGGACTATCACAAACCGTCGGACACCGCTGAGAAGATTAACTACGATGACGAATCACGCATTCTCGGGGTCGTTGCAAAGATCGTTGAGAGTATAGATGCCGGCGCGAAACGGCCGACATACACGCTCGCGAAAACTGAAGCAACCGGACGCTCGACTGGATTTCGCGTGTCTCTCGGAACGATTCCTAACTACTCGGACAGCGGGGATGGCCTGCTGCTGGATGGCGTGCGCGAAGATTCTCCCGCGGCCAAAGCCGGCTTGAAGGGAGGCGACCGGATCGTGAAACTCGCCGGCCGTGACGTGCGCAACGTTTACGACTATACGTATGTGCTTGGTGAAATGAAGGCGGGGCAGGAGTATGAAGTTGAAGTGATGCGCGGGACGGAACGATTGACGTTCAAGCTAACGCCGGCGGCGCGACGGTGACCTCGCTCTGGCCGGCTGGCTCGCCCTCATTTTCTTGAGCATAACCCTGAACCGCCGCTCCACTTCGGCAGCTTGTTCTTCGAGCAGGGGAATAAAGTCTTCACTGCTGAAATAGGCTCCACTCTTCTGTTTTGCGACAACCTGCAGCGCACTTTTAGCGTATTCATTTGCCTCTAGAAGAACGAGCGCGAATGCAGCTCCCAACTGTACCCAGATTTCCTTCTCCTTCATCAGCTTAGCGATGGCCGGTATCTGGTCTCTGGCGCCAAGTACTCCCAAGGCTATGGCGCCGTCCTCTCGATTGAAGGAATTCTGATCTTCAAGCAATAAGGCAATCTCAGGGATGGATTCTTTGGCGCCAAGAAGTGCCAAAGCTTTTGCCGCCTCACCCTTTGAGTAATTACTTTTAAGTAGCCTGGCGACATCTGGCGAATGTTCAGTAGCTCCCAAACGAGCGATCGCATACGCGGCGGCTACGGTTCTATCATCAGAACTCTCCTTGACGAGAATTTCTGCGAATTCCTTTTTGTAGTTCGCTGCTACCCCCATCTCAAAAAGAGAGTAGATAGGAGTGGCGTCCATTGAAGCAAAACCGGTTTTGTCCAGGAGCAGGCGAGCGATGTCGTCGGAATACTCAGTAGCTTTCAACCGAGCCAACGCCATAGCAGCCCCGTCACGGTCAGAGAGATTCTCACTCTGTAATAGTAAGGCGATGCGTGGCGCATATTGCTTGGCATTCAATAAACCCAGCGCGTGAGCCGCCTGCCCCCGGACGGTGGTCTCACGGCCTTCCACATGAGTATTGTGATCCAACAAAGCTGCTATTTGCGGCGCGTAATTCGGATCTCCAATCAAGGCCAGGAGATTCGCCGCAAAACCACTCACTGTCTGATCACTTGAACCCATCAACTTGGTGAGCCTTTCTTTGTATCCGTGTGGGCCGTTGAACTTTTTTACCGTCGCGGGATCCTTATTTGCAATCGATAGAGAGATTTCTTCAAACAGACCCAGCGCAACATCCATTTCAGTTTTCGAAGCGTAGTTATGAACCAAGGTCCAAATCCATCCGGACATATACGGCCAATGCTCTTTAAAACGGTGCTTAATTTGTCGCCATTCCTCTCTTTCTCTTTCCGAGATCGCAACGACGACCGGCCCGCGCTTCACACGATCTTGTCCAAACGAAGCCGACGCACTCGTTATTGCAGAGATGAGTAAAAGAAGAATTAAGAAGTGTTTCATCTAAACCTTATTTTCAAATTGCAATCAGGTCGCTCGTTGCTTCGCTCGTTGGTCTTAGCATATATTGCCTCACACCCAATTTTAATATTGCGCTAAGAGGTCTAATTCTCCTATGTCTAGAACTGTTCCTATTACGGTCGCAAACGGCGACGGCATTGGGCCTGAGATCATGGCCGCCACGCTCGAGATTCTTAAAGGCGCGGGAGCGGCCCTCGAAATCGAGATGATCGATATCGGCGAGAAAGTTTACCTCGCGGGAAACTCTTCCGGAATTGAGGCGAGCTCATGGGACTCGTTACGCCGCACCAAAGTTTTTCTGAAAGCTCCAATCACTACGCCTCAGGGCGGTGGCTACAAAAGCCTCAACGTGACCGTGCGCAAGACGCTCGGCCTGTATGCCAACGTGCGTCCCTGTGTGTCTTACCATCCGTTCGTGAGAACAAAACATCCGAACATGGATGTCGTGATCGTACGCGAGAATGAAGAGGATCTTTATGCAGGCATCGAACACCGGCAGACGGCGCAGGTCGTGCAGTGCCTAAAACTTATTTCCCGGCCGGGTTCTGAGAAAATTGTTCGTTACGCTTTTGAATACGCGCGCCGCAACAACCGGAAAAAGGTCACCTGCTTCACTAAAGACAACATCATGAAGCTGACCGACGGTCTTTTCCACAAAGTGTTCGACGAAATCGCCGCGCAGTATCCCGACATCGAAAACGAACACTGGATTGTGGATATCGGCGCTGCGAAACTTGCTGACACGCCGGAAGCCTTCGATGTGTTAGTGATGCCGAATCTCTACGGTGATGTGTTGTCGGACGTGGCGGCTCAAATTGCGGGCTCAGTTGGTCTGGCGGGTTCTGCCAATATTGGCGAACACGTGTCGATGTTTGAAGCGATACACGGATCGGCTCCGCGGCGCGCTGGGCAAAATTTGGCGAACCCTTCAGGGCTGCTGCTCGGGGCCGTGATGATGCTGGTGCACGTCGGACAAACGGATGTTGCCGAGCGAGTGCACAATGCCTGGCTGCGCACGCTTGAAGACGGCATCCACACTTATGATGTCTACAAAGAGGGCGTGAGTAAGGAGAAGGTCGGCACCAAAGAGTTTGCCGCCGCGGTCGTGGCCCGAGTAGGACAACTGCCGCAAACGTTGAAAGCGGCCAGGTACCAAACTGCGTCAGAAAGCGCTGCCGAGGTTAAGAGCACTGCGGCGACAGCGGTGCAGAAGAAGGAGCTTGTGGGTGTAGACGTTTTTCTTGATTGGACTAGAGGGTCGGCGAACGAATTAGGCGAGTCACTAAATAAGCTCGGGGACGATGGCCTCAAGCTCGAAATGATGAGCAATCGTGGCGTGAAAGTCTGGCCCGGCGGACACGCGGAAACATTCTGCTCGGATCATTGGCGTTGCCGGTTCTTATCAGGTAAAGACGACGGCTCACTTTCTCACGATCAGATAGTGGCCCTTCTCGAGCGCGTGGCGGGTGCTGGTTTCGATTTCATCAAGACTGAAAACCTTTACAACTTCGATGGCGAACGCGGCTTCTCGCTGGATCAAGGCGCCTAGGCACCGAGACGCGGAGACACGGAGAAAGGGAGATGGGGAGACACGGAGACACCGAGACACGGAGATAGTGAGACAGGGAGACTCGGAGAATTAATATGGCTACTAAAACAAAAGGAAGAATTAAGTCATCGTCCACGAGTCCCCATCTCCCCGCATCCCCGCGTCCCCGTGTCTCCCCATCCCCGCGTCCCCCCAACTCCGCGTCACGGCGTTCCCGCGTCTCCGGGTCGCGGCGTCCCCTCGTCTCCGCGTCGCCCCATCCCCGTGCCGCCGCATCATCCCTGGTGGCAGTAATCATGGGTAGCAAGTCGGATTGGGAAACAATGCGGCACGCGGATCAGACGCTTACTGATTTCGGCGTGGCGCATGAATGTAAAGTAATGTCGGCTCATCGCACCCCACACCTCGCGGCTGACTTTGCTTCCAATGCCGAGTCGCGTGGCGTAGAAATTATTATTGCTGCTGCAGGAGGCGCCGCGCATCTTGCCGGCGTGCTTGCCGCTCACACCACCTTGCCCGTGCTCGGCGTGCCGATGAAAAGTGATGCTCTTAACGGCATGGATTCGTTGCTCTCTACCGTACAAATGCCGGCGGGAATTCCTGTCGGCACGCTCGCCATCGGAAAACCCGGCGCCGTTAATGCTGCACTTCTGGCCATCGCAATCCTGGCAAATCAACGCCCCGAACTGCGTCAACAACTGAAGCAGTTTCGCGAGAAACAGGAGCAACAAGTTCGCGCCGCGACCCTCGATTAGCAGGCACTTTCCGCCATAAGTTCTTCTTGTAATCCCTTCGGCTTTAGAGCAGAATGCCGCCATTGGATTGAGCTTTTCCAGGTCAGTTCTAAGGCCCGACACCCTCTCTGTTAGAACTTCTTCTCCACTCGCGTTTTGAAGGAAACCATTGTGATCGGTCAAACGATCTCCCATTACCGGATTATTGAGCCTCTCGGTGAAGGCGGAATGGGGACTGTTTATCAGGCCGAAGACACGCACCTTGGACGGCGTGTCGCCATCAAGTTTCTCTCCTCACTCGACTCACATTACCGCGCGCGCTTTCTCCGCGAAGCCAGAGCGGTTTCGGCGTTGAGTCATCCCAACATCGCTGCCGTTTATGATTACGGCGAAACGGCGGAAGGCCAGCCGTACATCGTGATGGAGTTGGTTAAGGGCCGCACGTTGAGCGACGTGCTTGAGGACGAAAGACTTTCCCTCGGGCGCTCAGTGCAAATCGTCTCTGCCATCGCTGAGGCGCTTGGTGAAGCGCATCGAGGCGGAATTATTCATCGCGACGTGAAGCCCGCGAATGTGGTCATCAACGAACGTGGCCAGGTAAAGGTTCTTGACTTTGGTCTCGTCAAACATCTTGATGAGATCGATACCGGTCGTAATGATCCAAAAACTCGCTTTGCCTACACTCAAAGCGATGTGATCGTCGGAACTCCGCTCTATCTTTCGCCCGAACAAGCAACGGGAAAAGCTGTGGATGGTCGCAGCGATCTATTCGCGCTCGGCGCTTTGCTCTACGAATGCATCACCGGCCAGTCGGCATTTTCCGGGACCAGCGTGATTGAGATTGGCGCCCAGGTGATTCATGTAACGCCACCGCCACCGTCGGAAACTAATCCGCGCATCCCAGCCGAGCTTGACCGCGTTACGATGAAAGCGCTGCAGAAGAATCCTGACTTGCGTCATCAATCAGCCGCGGAATTGATTGAGGAGTTGAACGCAGTCAGTGCCAGTCTTCCAAAGGATGGTGACTACCCGCCGCGGGCTCCGGCGAACGTAGCGCGGGCCAGTGCATTAACAACACTGAACCAAACTTTAAGGCGCCCGCGACTATCGCTGGGCGCTTTTCTTATCGGCGCTGTCATAATTGCGTTCAGCGTTTGGGCGGCGATGCGTTACTGGAAGCCGACGCCCTACCAGCCGATTCCCGAGGCACTCGGCTGGTACAACAAAGGAGTTGATGCGCTCCGCAACGGTGCGTTTCTCCAGGCAAGCAACGCGTTGGAAGAAGCCGTTAAGATTGATCCGAATTTTGCTCTGGCTCACGCGCGACTGTCGGAAGCCTACACGGAACTCGATTACACGGATAAAGCAAAGGACGAGTTGTTGCGGGTCAGCTCACTCGTACCCGATCGCTCTCAGCTGCCTCGCTTGGACGAGCTCTACCTGACGGGGATCAACAACACAGTGACGCGGTATTTTACTGCCGCAGTCAAAGCCTTCGACGAGATAGCGCAGCTCACGCCGGAAGATGCGCATGCATTCGTCGACCTCGGGCGGGCTCACGAAAAAGCCGACGACATCAAAAAGGCCCTCGATAATTATCTCCGAGCAACGACGATTGACGGACAGTACGCCACCGCGTACTTGCGGGCTGGCGACATCTATAGCCGCAACGAGGATGTCGCTAGCGCTTCCGCAGCCTTTGATAAAGCGGAGGCACTCTTCAAAGCGCTCGAAAACACCGAAGGGGTTGCCGAAGTCCAACGCTTGCGCGGGATACTCTTCCGCGGCGTAAGCAAATTTGATGAAGCAAGAGAGCAGTTTCAAAAGGGCTTAGAGACCGCCAAGGCGAACGGCAATGAAGCGCAACAAGTGCTTTGTCTGATCGAACTAGCGCATTTGGCATTCACTGAAGGTAAGACTAAACAGGCGCAGGACTACGCCATGCAGTCGGTCGAATTCGCGCGGCAAAGACATCTTGAGAACCTGACGGCCGGAGGGTTAATCGAGCTTGGACTTTCCTTTTCCAGTAGGGGCGTGTATCCGCAGGCTGAAAAATATTTTAAGGAGGCAATCGAGCTGTCGCGCGCTCAGGGTGGGCGGCGGCGCGAAGCTATCGGCAAAATGAATTTGGGGGGCATCTATATTCATCAATTGCGGACTGACGAGGGGATGGCTCTCAATCAGGAAGCATTGAGTTTCTTCCGTCAGGGAAATTATCCACGTCAAATTCTGATCAGTCTTGACTACATCGGGCGCTCGCAGCGTCAGAAAGGTGATTACGACGCTGCGCTAACCACTTTCGCTGAAAAGCTCGAACGTGCGAAACAAGGTGGCGACCAGTCGCAAATAGCGTTTGCGTTGGGCGAGATTGGGTCGGTGCTTGTCGAACGCGAGCAGTATGCCGAGGCGCTCCGCAAATATTCGGAAAGCTACGAGATAATCAAGTCGTTGGATAACACAGTGCAATTGGCTTACAACAACCACAACCGGGGAAACATGCTGTGGAATCTCGGTCGCTACGCAGACGCGCAGTCATCCCTGGACGAAGCTCTAAAGATCGCCAGTCAACCAGGCATTGACTACCAACAACTGCTGGCGGAGATTGAGTTGAGCTTCGCGCAAATTGCTCTCAGCAAAAGTGAGTTTGGCGATGCGCGCAAGCGAGCCATGAAAGCTCTCAGCCTTGCAGGGAACAAATACGCACAGGTCGAAATCGGCGCCCAAAACACCTTGGGAGTAGCCAAAGCATTTTCAGGCAGCACTCGAGACGGAATGGCGGATTGCGAAAAAAGCCTGGAGCTGGCCCGCAAGGCAGGTGACTACGGCTTACTCACGCGCACCCTCGTGGCGGGGGCTCGCGCCGCACTTGAAAGCAATAGCCCCGAAAAAGCATTACAGTTAGCCACCGAAGCAGAACAAATGGCAGCCCGCGGCAAGAACAAGGAATCGCAGTGGCTTGCCCTCATCGTGACAGCTCGCGCGCAAGATCGGCTGGGAAACACCGCTGATGCCCAGAACAGAGCGGCCCAGGCCCAGAAGGTATTTACTGAACTTCGCAGCTCAGTAAGCGCCTTTGTTGATAGCTACTTAGCGCGAAAAGATATTGAGTTTTACCGCAAGTGACTCGGTTGAGAATCACTACTCAGTCCTTCACCAACCGGGTTCAATTACTCCCACAACCGATCAAGGAGAACCCCGATGGAAAAAAATCCCAACTTAATCAACAAAGCCACCGCTAGCGATCCGCCAACCGGAGGCGGCGGCGGCGAGTCAACTACACCAAGCGCTCCTCCAACCGGAGGCGGTGGCGGTGAAGCAACTCCAAGCGATCCACCAACGGGTGGAGGCGGAGGTGACTCTTCCCTCACCAGTCCACCCACTGGAGGCGGAGGCGGTGAAGACGATGGAACCGCTGAGAGCGATCCGCCCACGGGCGGTGGCGGCGGGGAGCAGTTGTAGCGGCTTGTTTCCTCGAATTGCTGATGCAGAAGCCCAGGGTCAGGCCTCAACCGTACCCTGGGCTTTTTTTGTGAGTTCGAAACGCAGCGAGACCAGAACTGGCAGTTAGTGGGAACAGTTCTGCACTAGTTCCGAGCGCTTCAATCGCGTCGTCGAGTCAGCAGAGCAATCACGGCGACGAACAGAGCCGAACCAATAATTGACCAGACGATGGGAAAGGTTGTCGTTCCAATCTGAAGATTGAAAAGTTCCGGTAGGCCAAGCCTGCGGGCGATCCAGACTCCCAGTACGGCCCCCACGAAACCCAAGGCGATCGAAACCAAACAACCGCCACGCGAGAAGCCAGTGATCGCCTGGCCCAGAGCGCCGCAAACCCCGGCAACGAGTAACAGAACAATTAGATCAAAAATAGTCATACGCCCCCCTGTAAATTTCGGATTGTGGATTGCCGATTGCGGATTGGCATCTACTCCGCAGTCATCATTCGTTAATCATCATTCGAATCGTCATTCCGCATTATCACTCCTCAATCATCATTCGAAAATCGGAAATCGCCAATTGGCAATCTTCAATCACCGTATCTCATTGCGATAGACTTCTCCGCCTTTCATTACAAACTTTACTCGTTCTAATTCGCTGATAGTCGTCAATGGATCGCCGCTTACAGCAATGATGTCCGCGTACTTGCCTGTTTCAATCGCGCCAAAGTCATTCGCGCGCTGCAGGAGGTCCGCCGCCACGGTCGTGGCCGACTGGATCGCCTGCATCGGTGTCATTCCATAGCGCACCATGTATGTCAGTTCTTTGGCCTGGTTTTCCGTCCACGCATAACCACCGGCATCGGTTCCGTATGCGATTCTCACGCCTTTGCGAACCGCGACAGGAAAAGCCTTCGCTTCCAGATCGCGCATCGTAAGCCAGATTGGTGCGCCCGCCGCGGCGCGACCCTCGGCAACATACACGCCGACGTAGATCGTCGGGCACCAGTAAACTCCCTGTTTCACCATCCGATCCATCAGACCGGCGTCGAGACCGTAGCCATGTTCGATGGAGTCGACACCAGCGCGGAGCGAGGCATCGATGCCTTCCCAGCCCATCGCGTGTGCCGCTACTCTGCGACCGAGTCGATGCGATTCATCCACCAGCGCTTTCATTTCCTCTTCCGTAAAGTTCACCCATGAATGAAGCGCGCCATCTTTCAGGAAGTAGCGGCGGTCTGCATAGAACTTGATCCAATCGGCACCAAACTTGACCTGTTCGCGCACCGCGCGACGAATGTTGTCTGGCCCGTCAACAATCTGCACGCCTTCGGGCATTCGCAATTCCCACGAATAGCCCTGGAGGGGGTACATCCCCGTGGCCGAGAAAGCGCGCGTCGCGACAAACATTCGCGGACCGGGCACGACGCCGCGATTAATTGCCTGTTTCACATCAACATCCGCGTACATTGCGCCTTCGGTCTCCAGGTCGCGCATTACAGTGAAGCCATTGAGTAGCGCGATGCGCGCAGCGACCGTGGCCCGGATAGTTCGGTAGGGGATCGACTCTTTCAGTAACTGCACGTCGTAATCGGCGGTGGTGATGTCGCCCTGAAGCAAGATATGAGTGTGACAATCTGCGAGACCCGGTAATACCGTTGCTCGCGAAAGATCGATGACGTGGGTACCGAGTGGCGCTGCCCGTTCCACTGCCGCGAGAGGACCGACCGTTCTAATGCGCTCGTCCAAGATCAGGATTCCCTGATCTTGCAGTACGCGCCCGGCACGCACATCGATCAGACGTCCGGCCTTGATTAGCGTTGAACGTCCATTTTGGCCACTTGCAGTCGCGAGCAGCGCAAAACAAATGGTGATAATTGCGGGCAGTAGTTTTTTCATGACCTTTCCTAATGGATGCCTTGGTTTTGCGGGCTTCAATTTAAGACTAAAGCCGTCAAGCAACTCCGCTTGTCTGCGGTTGCGCCAATTAATCCCAACCACTGAAGAAATTGTTTCCTTGTGGAGGCCGGGTTCCAATGGTGCCACCCTTAAATACTACCGATTTGTTCGAACCAGGCGTCGACACAAATTAGCTCACCATCGAACTCTCAATCAACGTATTCGCTCAGGACGCGGGCCGACGTGCCGCGAGCCATTCGCGCACGACTTCAACCGGCGCGCGCTTATTGGCATCGACTTCATAATTAAGACGGCGCATCTCTTCTGTCGAAATCGAGTTGGCCAGCCGCGACAGAGCTTCACCGACCTGAGGCACGCGATTCAAGGTGTCTTTGCGCAGGATATACACCGCTTCATATGGTGGAAAGTAACGGCGATCATCTGCGAGCTGCACAAAATCAAGAGCGGCGATGCGGCCTTCCGTGGAATTCCCGGCGATCAGGTCCACTTTGTTTGACGCGAGGGCAATATAGGTAAGCGAGAGATCCATTTCGCGTGGTTGGTCCGCGAACTTTAGACCGTAAGCCTTGGAAAACCCGGGATAGCCATCGGCACGCGTCATAAAGTCTTGACCAAAGCCCGCGCGCCATTTACGCGAGTGCGGAACCGCTTCAGAAATGGTTTTAAGGTTTAGGCGTCTGGCGTCCGCGCCTCTGACTAGAATCGCAAAAGTGTTTTCAAACCCGAGCGGTGGACTTACCTCTGCATTGAAGCGCTCGCCATATTCGCGCTTAACTTGGTCATAGACGGCGCGCGGATCAGTAATCGGCGGATGCCGCAGAATCGCCGTGTAAGCGGTGCCTGTGTATTCCGGATACAGATCAATTCTGCCGGCAACGAGCGCGTCGTGTGGCAGATTGCCGCCAAGCTCATACTGTCGCTCAACTGTTACGCCGCGAGCCTCCAGCGACTGCGCCATGATCTCTGCGAGCAGAATAGATTCAGTGAAGTCCTTTGATCCAACTACGACACGCGATCCACTTTCGCCGGTACCACGCCCGCGAATTGCGCTCCAAATCCCCAGACTTGCCAGCAATCCAAAGACGACCAGGGCAACTATCCCTAGCGTGAAGCCGAGGCTTCGGTGCTTTTTGACTTTTCCTTCAACGGAAAAACGTTTCTCGAGTAACCCGAGAGAGAAGTCGGCGGCGAGCGCCATTAATGCCGCCGGTAACGCCCCCGCAAGCAGCAGATTGTTGTCGTACTGTCGCAGCCCGCGGAATATGTAGACACCTAATCCACCGGCCCCGACTGCCGCGGCAATTGTTGTCACACCCACCGAGATCACCATCGCAACTCTTACCCCGGTAAGTATGACGCTCATTGCCAGAGGTATTTCTACTTGCTGCAAAATCTCTGTGTCAGTCATTCCCATCGCTACTGCCGCTTCACGCACATTTCGATCAACGCCGAGAATTCCGGTGACTGTGTTACGGATTATCGGAAGCAAGGCGTAGACGACAAGTGCCACAATCGCAGTGCGCGCGCCGATGCCGCCAAGGAAAGGCAAAGGAATTAGAAAGCCGAAGAGCGCGAGGCTGGGAATCGTTTGCATAACGTTGGCAATTCCCAGAACAGGATTACGCAACGCTTTTTTTCTAGTCAAAAGAATGCCGGTAGGAATGCCAATCACAACAGCGATCAGTGTTGAGATCAAAACGAGAGTGAGGTGCTGGCCGACGAGCGTGAGCAACTCGTTCCAGTTTTGTTGGAGGAATTGCCAAAAGTTCATGCGCTTCCTCCGTCCGGCTCGGCATCGACCTGCAGCTTCAACGTTTCCAGATAAGCACGAGCGTGTTCCTCTTTCGAATTGAGAAAGTTCTCGGGCGTTTCCAGCAGCAACAATCGTCCGGCCTGCATAAGAGCGATGCGGGTGCCAAGCCTCAGCGCTTCGCGCAGATCGTGAGTTACAAAAATTGCAGTTTTGCCGAGACGGCGAGTGAGATTAACAAACTGCCGTTGCAAACTCGCGCGGGTAAGTGGATCAAGCGCCCCGAACGGTTCATCAAGCAGAAGTAGAGGCGGCTCGGCTGCGAGGGCCCGCGCGACACCAACACGTTGACGCTGGCCACCTGATAATTCTCGCGGATAGCGCTCGGCATACTTCTCCGGGTCAAGTCCGACAAGTGACAGTAGCTCGCGCACGCGATCTTTAAGCCGCGCTGCTTCCCAATTCTCAAGCGAGGGGACGAGCGCCACATTGCGTTCAACTGTGAAGTGCGGAAAAAGTCCAGCGTCCTGGATAACGTATCCCGTGCGCCGGCGCAAACGAATCGGATCCCACTCCGTCGTCGGCTTGCCTTCCACCAAAACTTCGCCGCTGGTTGGCAGATAGAGTCGATTAATTAGCTTGAGCGTTGTGGTCTTGCCGCAACCAGACTCACCCAGCAGCACAAGCGTCTCGCCGCGATGAACTTTTAGATCCAGATCGGAAAGGATTGGCGCGGGTAAGGCAGGAACGGCATAACTAACATCGCGAAACTCAACGAGCGCAGTGTTGTTGGCTTCGCTCATCTGAGGACCATTCAGTCGCTGGCTAGCAGGAGATTGCTGCTGAAGCGCTGCTGCGAATCAAGCCAGGTGCGTGAGCAGGTGTAACCAGTTTCGGCAGCCAGTTGCGCAATTCCGGGAAGATCGTATTTGTAGGAGTTTTCCGTATGAATTCGCTCGCCCGATTCGAAGTGCACTTCCATATTAAGCCCAGCGATGGTCACGGTCTGCGGCGATATGCTTTCAATGTAGATCTCAACGCGGCCAATCTCTTCGTTGTAGAAAGCGTGGTGCTTAAATGCTCGCAAGTTGAAGTTCCCGCCGAGCTCGCGATTTACTCGCGCCAAAAGGTTGAGATTGAAGGCAGCAGTCAAACCCAGCGCGTCGTCATAAGCCGGTTCCAGCACACTCCGATCTTTTTTTAGATCTGCGCCCAACAACAAGGCATCTCCGGTTTTTAGCACTCGCCTCAGTGCGCGCAAAAACTTGGGCGCTTCGTCTCTCCCAAAGTTGCTGATATTTGAACCGAGGAAGAGTGCGAGCGTACGACCGCGCGGCTGGTGTTCGCTGAGCACCGCGAGCGCGTCAAAATATTCGGCTGCGTAAGCTTCGATTATTAACCGCGGAAAGGACTGCAACAGAATTCGCGAGCTGCTCTCCAAAGCTGAAGCGGAAATATCCACCGGCATAAACACTAAACTCGATTGTTTCTTAAGCAGGGCTTCAATAATTAACCGAGTCTTGGAAGCGCTGCCACTACCCATCTCGAGCAATGTCTTTTCACCGCTGACCGAATCCACAATCTCGCCGGCGTAGCGTTCGATAATTTCGTTTTCAGCTCGCGTTAAGTAGTACTCAGGCAGCAGGCAAATGGCGTCGAAGAGTTGTGAACCAAGTGCGTCGTAGAAATATTTCGGCGAAAGACGCTTTGGCGAGGAAGAAAAACCACGGCGCACGTCGTCCGCAAAACCCGCAGAAGGATCAAACCTGACAAGGTTATGGATTAGGAGCTTCTGTCCGTCTGCCTGGGCCGGTTCTGTTTGCGCCAAGTGAACTCTCCTTGCCCTGCCGCGCTCCTGCAGAGATTGCTAAGTTTGTTGGACCGAGGGACGGCTATGATAACTGATTGCCATGAGAGGCAGAAACTGTGAGCGGCTCTCAATGGCTGATTGATGGCGTAAAGCCACATTAAAAGTTTGAAGGATACTTTCGGTGGCGCAAAAGCCAGAATCATGAGTCCAGATTCCGGGCGGAACCAGCTAATCGGCAATCGCCAATCCGCAATCGCCAATCCGCAATCGCCAATCCGCAATCGCCAATCGGGCAATTCCCTCGGCTTGACCACAACCGCTTTGCTCGGCAAGATCAGCGCATGACTTTTGTGTTTGCGCGAAAGCTCTTGACCACTTTGTTCCCTGCAATCGTATTCATGTTCGCTTCGGGTTCTACCACCCACGCCCAGAGTTATCAGCGCGAAATCGACACCCCGGAAAAGGTTTCGATTTCCGTAATAAATCGCAATGGGCGCGCCAGTATCATCGCCAGCGATGAGCAACAGAAGAAGGTCACGATAGAAGCCTCTTCCCGCGGCGCCGCGGTTGATCCGTCTGATCTGCAAATCGAAGCCAAGGGCGCCTCGATCGAAATCACTGTACGCGATCGCTCTGAGAGAGATCGCATCGATCTAGTCGCACGTATCCCGGTGCGCTCCAAAGTGAAAGTCGAGACTGACGGCGGGGCCATCGACGTGGTTGGCAATCTGGAGCTTGCCGAAGTGCAAACAGACACCGGCACAATACACGCCGACGTCCCGCTCGAAGCTTTGCAATTCAAATTCTTGTGGCAAGCGAGTAAACCGCGTTACCTCAGTGACGTCGAACTTCCGGAGGTCAAGGAAAAGCGCGGCGGTGTCTTTTCGATTTCCGGCAAGCTGGGCGAGAAGAAACCGAAAAAAGAAGAGCGAGTGCGTCTGGATTTCTTAACGCAACGTGGCGTTGTCCTGCTGAACGTTGATCCCAGCATGGTGCCCAGCGACTTGCGCGAACGGCCACTGACGGAAGCATCGCGAGCGATCGTGCGCAGTGGTGATCGCGAACTTGTTGACGCGATCCGCAAAGTTTCTCCCAAGCTGTTTGGCGATTATGCGAAGACTCTGCCGCCGATCGAAAAAGAGCCGACCCTGGTGCGTCGCGCCGCGCCCGGTCCTGTTGTCTCAATGGTTACACCGCAATTGATGAGGGTGAACGCCAGCGTCACCGATCGTAATGGCCGAGCCGTCGGCGGTATGAAAGAAAACGACTTTTCGGTACAGGAAAATGGAGTCGAACGGCAGGTTAAGAGTGTTACGCCTGCCAATGAACCCTTCAATCTGGTGTTGCTCCTCGACGTTTCCGGGAGTGTCGAAGAGCGGATCGATTTCATCCGCAAAGCTGCGCGCGACTTTCTCAACACTGCTAGCCCGCAAGATCGTATTTCAATCATCAGCTTCCGCGACGACATTCAGGTGATTTCTGACTTCACCACCAACCGGCGCTTGTTATCAAAAAAACTTGATGAGATTGACGCTGGGGGTGCGACTGCACTTTACGATGCTCTTGCCTATGTGCTCTCCGAGCCCTTGAAAAAGTTGCACGGAGAACGCACCGCGATAGTTGTGTTGTCAGACGGCGACGATAACAAATCCTTTGTCCCCTTTCCTGCGTTGCTTGAAGCTTTTAATGAGTCTGGAGCTCTCATCTATCCCCTGTACGTCCCCTCCGGCTTGATCCCGGAATCAAGTGTGCCTAAGTCGGAAACAACGCGAGACCCTTTGCGGACTCGCTACCTAACGTTGACCACGCGAGCTGAAGAAGAAGGTCGGAAACTGGCGGCGGTCTCGGGTGGCGTCTATTACCCGGTGCGGCGCATTGAAGATCTGCAACGCGCGTATGACGATGTGGTCCTCCAGCTGCGCACCGCTTATACGATCACGTACGCTTCAAACTCAACACCATCAGGTAACCGGCGAGTTCGTGTCAGGGCAAATCGCGAAGGTGCTTCAGTGCGGCTTAGTCCAGTGGTGACCGTCTCTAACCCTTAGTCGCAACGAATGCGTCCTTAGGGCGCTAGCGCAGAGGGTGGATCTAGCTAAAATCCAAATATTAGTAAGTGAGCAGTTGATCCAGCCAGCGGTTTTACTTTTCATCTCCCATCCTGCATTCTTTTCATTCTTATGAGCCAACCGCTCTTTTCCGCCCTTTTTGATGAGACTGAACGCCGGCCACAAACTGTTTCCGAACTGACAGGGGCGGTGCGGAAATCTCTGGAGTCGCGTTTCTCTTCAGTCTGGGTTGAAGGGGAAATCTCAAACTTTAAGGCCCACTCATCGGGTCATTGGTACTTCACGCTCAAAGACGAGAGCGCACAATTGCGCGCGAAGTGCTTTCGCTCTACCAACAGTCGCATTCGTTTTCGTCCCACTGACGGTCTGTACGTGCGTGCTCGCGGACGGTTAAGCGTTTACGAACCGCGTGGCGAGTACGAGCTGGTAGTAGAAGCACTCGATCCGGTAGGCGAAGGCGCCTTACGAATTGCCTTCGAACAACTACGCGACAAGCTACAAGCGGAAGGTTTGTTTGCGCGCGACCTAAAACGTCCTCTCCCAGTTTTTCCTCGCCGCGTGGGCATCGTGACATCGCCAACGGGCGCCGCCATTCGCGACATACTCAATGTGATCTCACGCCGCACGCGGACCGTGCATGTGCTCTTTTCGCCAGCTCGGGTTCAGGGCGAGGGTGCTGGACGTGATATTGCGCGGGCAATTCGCCTGATAAACGAACACCACAAAGCAGCCGTCCAACGCGGTAAATCAGATGAGCTGGTCGACGTCTTGATTGTGGGTCGCGGCGGGGGCTCAACCGAAGACCTGTGGGCTTTCAACGAAGAAGAAGTTGCGCGCGCGATTCGCGCCTCGGCTATTCCTGTGATTTCGGCCGTCGGTCATGAAACAGACTTTACGATTGCGGATTTCACAGCCGACTTGCGCGCGCCCACTCCTTCAGCCGCAGCGGAACTGGTCGCGGCAAAGGAAGATGAGCTCTGCTCCACTCTTGCGGAGTTGGGAAGGAACCTTTCGCGGCTGATGCGCTTCCGAATTAGTTCCGCCCGCAACCGCGTACAGCAACAAGCATTGTCGCAAGCATTTGATGAAGTACGCGGACGCTTGCGAGCGGCGCATCGGGAAAGCAGCGCGGCCACGCATCGACTGCATTTGTTGATGACACATGCCCTGCGCACCACCCATGGTCGTTCGGAGCGGATCGCTTTTCAGTTATCTCCGGAGCGGTTGCAGGCACGTTTGGGACAGGCCAGAATGCGCTTCAACGCCGCTCAATCGGATTGCAACGCCGCATTTCTTTCTCGACTGGAAATACCCCGTGCGCGCTTGGGCCGCGTAGCGGCTTCGCTCGATGCACTCTCGCCCCTCGCAGTGCTGCAACGCGGCTACGCGATTGCCGAAGATGCCGACGGGCGTTTGTTAAGAGACGCAAGTTCAGTTTCGCCGGGCGATCAGCTGCGTGTCCGCCTGGCGATGGGACGCATTACAGCGCGAGTGGAAGACGCTGAAACTAATGACGAATAACGAAACAAAACCCAGGACCTTCGAATCATCACTTGAGGCGCTCGAGCAGATTGTGCATCAGCTTGAGGAAGGCGATCTACCGCTCGAAAAGAGTCTTGAACTCTTCGAGCAAGGAATCCGGCTTTCGCGCGAATGTCAGGAACGACTGGGTCAGGCTGAGCGTCGCATCGAAGTTCTGCTGCGCGACAGCCAGGGCCGGCCCACGGTCAGCGAATTCGCCGCTGAGCAGGACTCGAATGGTTTTCCTGACGGCGGGCAACAAAGGTGATGACGTCGCTTTCTCTCAAGGATGACGCCGAGCTTGCTCCGCTTGCTGATTTTTTCAGCCGCGGCCGCGCACTCATCGACGCAAAGCTGGAGGAACTGCTCCCGGCGGAGACTCGCGAGCCGGTTGCCGTTCACAGCGCGATCCGTTGGAGTGTATTTGCTGGGGGTAAACGTTTTCGACCGCTCTTGTTGCTCGCTGCAGGGGAGACGCTCGGAGCTGGGCGCGATGAATTACTGGCGACCGCCTGCGCGCTCGAGATGATTCATACCTATTCCCTCATCCATGACGATCTGCCTTCGATGGATAACGACGATCTACGTCGCGGCCGCCCTACTTGTCACATCCGCTTTGGAGAAGCGACTGCGATTCTCGCTGGCGATGCGTTACAGAGTCTTGCTTTTCAAACGATCGCCGAGGACGAAGGCCTCGACGCTTCGCAACGTCTCAAGTTGATTGCTGAATTGGCTGGCGCTGCGGGAACGCCGCACGGCATGGTGGCCGGTCAAGCCCTGGATCTTGAGGCTGAGTCGCGGGAGGTTAGCGGGATAGAACTGGAGCAGAGTCATGGCTTAAAAACTGGAGCCTTGATTAGCGCCGCGGCGCGCTGTGGTGCGCTGATCGCTAACGCTGACGAAGTGGAATTGAATCTGATCACACGTTACGCCGAGCAGCTTGGTTTGCTGTTCCAGATTACCGACGACCTGCTTGATGTCACTGCGAATGCTGAGACTCTGGGAAAAACTCCAGGGAAGGATGCCCGCTCGCGGAAAGCTACTTTCCCCAGCATTTATGGCATTGAGGCGACACGCGAACGTGCGCGCGGGGTGCACCAGGAAGCGCTCGCCGCGCTGGCAGATTTAAACCGCAACACCGCCCAGCTGCATGCAATCGCGAATTTTATTCTTGAGAGGAAGTCGTGAAGGATGGTCTTTGGATTTTGGTCTTTGGTCTTTGATTTAGCTGTGATTGAACTTGAACTTTGAACTTTGTTCTTTGTACTTGGTTTTTAGCTGCGCTGCTTGAGAATGTCGACGACAAGAATCAAGTTACGTAGGCGAACAAAGTTCGAAGTTCAAAGTACTAGGATACTAATTTTTCCAAAGACCAAAGACCAAAGACCAAAGACCAAAGACCAAAAACCTACTTTTAACATGCTGATTGATCTTAGTCACACCGTCGAGCACGGCATGATCACTTACAAAGGTCTGCCGGGCCCGATCATCTCCGACCACCTCAGCCGCGAAGCTTCGAAGTCGAATTATGAAGCCGGTACTGAGTTCCATATTGGCCGGATTGAGATGGTAGCCAACACCGGCACCTACCTCGACAGCCCCTTTCATCGTTATCCCGAAGGCAAAGATCTGTCTCAGCTTGAGCTGAGCTCGCTCGCCAATCTTGAAGGTGTGCTAGTGCGTTGTTTGACTGCCGGAACCGATCCGAGCCAGCGCGGAATTTCTACGGAAACGCTGGCCAGCAGAAACTTAAAGGGCAAGGCTGTTTTGTTCCACACCGGATGGGATCGTCATTGGCGCACTGAGAAGTATTCTGATGGCACTCATCCTTTCCTAACCGCCCAGACTGCGGAATTTCTCGCAAACGCGCGACCAGCCATCGTAGGAATCGATTCTTTCAACATCGACGATACCAGTGTGGGCCGGCGGCCCGCCCACTCGCTCCTGCTCGCCGCGGAGATTCTCATCGTCGAACACCTCTGCAACCTCGACGCGCTTTCCGACTCAGACTTCCGCTTCTTCGCCGTCCCCGTAAAAGTAAAAGCCTTCGGCACCTTTCCCGTGCGCGCCTTCGCCGTCAGACGAGAATAGACCGCCAAGGCGCCAAGAAGAAGTGAGCTTTGAACTTGGTGCTTCGAATTTTGTTCGCTTATGAAAAAATTCGAGCGGAGATGTTGCGGCTGATGCTGTTGAAGCCAAAAGCCCTGGGTACTAGGTACTAAGAACAAAGCCCCAGTTCGTTTCATTCTCCTTGGCGAACTCCGCACGCTTGGCGACTTGGCGGTTGCTTTTAGGAAAGCAAGGAAAAAATTCTACCGCCCGAATCCCGCCTTCTTCCGCATCTCTTTCAACGTCTCGGGAATAAAGGAAGTGATCTGATGAGTTTCTTCGTGGCCATCGGCGAATGATTGGTAAAGTGTGAAGTCAGGAAGGGAAAGACAACTAAGCGGCGACTGGTGGTTATAACCTGTGTCGATGCCAATCGCGCTGTGGGAGATGTAGATGCCGTGACGACCCACTCGCCCGCGCAAGGGCAGGAAGGGCGTGGGCGTGTGTCCGAATACACACGGCTTGCCGCGATAGTTCTTATAGAAATCCATGTCGCGCGTCCAAATCAGTAATTGCGGTGAGCTCTCGCTCGGATGTTTGCCATGATCCAAGCCGGCGTGGACGTAAATCGCAAACTCGTCCTCATAGTAGTACGGCCGCTCACGGAAGAAATCGAGATGGGCGGCAGGAATCTTTTCTTCGATCAAATGGCGGGCGTCTTCCAAATCCCGTTCGTCTCTGATTGTCGGTGACTCTCCGGCGTATTGTTCAAACGTGCGCTCACCTCCCGTAACCGGCGTGATCCACAAATTCGTTTTGCCTTCAACGAAATCCAGCAACATCTGCTCATGATTTCCCCGGAGACAGAGCACCCGTTCCGGGTTAGCTGCTGACATCTTCATCACGTGGTCGACGCAGCCGGGTGCGTTAGGTCCGCGGTCGATCAGGTCGCCGAGAAACACTACCGTATCGGTAGCTTCGTCGCGCGGTAGCATCTCAAGCAAAGTCTCGAGTTGCGCACAACGTCCATGGATGTCGCCTATCACAAAAGTTTTCATGTTGTTGTGTGACGCTCCTGTCTTCCCTGCTTAATGCCCTCCATCAATTTCAGAAAACGCGGATCGTCCCGCAGGTCCGCCCAGTTGGGGTCGGATTCAAACCACTCTACATTCTCATTCCCCAGCCGAATTGCAGTCTCCAGCCAATTGAGCGCTTCAACCTGTTTCCCCTGAAGCAGGTAAGCGGCGGCAAGCCAGTTGGAGATGTCGTGGTCGGCAGCGGCCACTTGTCTGACTTTTTTCGTTAACTGTTCGTTTGCTTCCGTGTGTTTGCCCTGGGCGCTGAGACAAATCGCCAGGATTGGCCGGATGCCGTCAATCGGATGTTGCAGCAAAACCTGCTGCAGAATCCGCTCGGCTGAGTCAACCTCACCACGATAGTACAGCACGCGCGCGCGAAACGCGCGAATCAGCGGGTGGTCCGGCTCCAAATGGGCGCCTTTATCCAGCTCGGCCAGCGCCTCTTCATACTGTTGCCGGTACATGTGAATGCGCGCGCGATTGTAGCTTGCTACAACCTGCTCGGCGGGATTTAGTCGCACCATTCGATCAAAACTGCGCAGGGCGCGCTCATACTCGCCATCGAGCCGCGCCAGAATCCCGCGCACGAAATGCACACCTACGTCGTTGGGATACTCCTCGCGCAACCGCTCGATCTCTTCACGCGCTCTCGGCTTTTCACCACGATGCAGATAAATCAGCACCATGTGCATGCGGGCTTCAAGCAATTTCGGATCGAATTGCAGCGCTTCAGTAAAAGCCTCCGCAGCTTTCTCATGGTCACCGACATCGCCGATACCTTTAAGTACGCGATTGACGTAACAACTTCCCATCGCTGAGTAAGCAAGGGCAAAGTTCGGATCGACTTTGATCGCGCTTTGAAAATGTACGATTGCCTGATCGACATGTTCCCGTAAGACGGTGTGATAAATAAACTGACCCAGGCAGTTGCGCCCGCGCAGGTATTCTTCAGAAGCCGCCGAATCTGAAGTTGATCCTTTTGCCAATTCCACTTTTTCGTCCGGACTCAACTCCAAGCGCAGTCCCTCGACGATTCGCTGCACCATCGTGTCTTGCACGGCGATGATGTCACTGGCCTCGGCATCAATTTTCTCGCTCCAGAGAATCTCTTCGCTGCGCACGTCAAGTAGTTGGGCAGTTACACGGAGGCGATCGCCGGCGCGCAAAAAGCCTGCAGTCAGAATTGAGTCAACACTCATCTCGCGTCCGGCTTCGCACGGATCCAACGGCTTGCCCTGATACTTCACTATCGCTGAAGAGGGGCGCACAATCAGCGAACGTACGCGTGCGAGCTCAGTAATCACAGCATCTGCGAGGGAGAATTCATAGAACGCCGTTTCAGGATCGTTACTGAGATTCTTGAAAGGAAGAATTGCGACACTCTTGCGTTCTTTGTCGCCAATACTGGTTTGCGGTGTTTCATGAGCTTCCGCTGACTGGACCGCCGCTCCCGAAATTGTGGGACTGGCGGTTTCTGCGCCGGTCACATTTTTTAGCCAGCGGAACGCACGAGCTACGGGACTAGCAGAGGTAAGGTGGCGGGGCGCTACGGGCACGGTGCTTTCATGCAATGTCTCACCCGAAGCGTTTGCCAAGTCGCGGGCCAGACTCCGCAAGTCATCTCGCAAATCGGCAATCTTCTGATATCGGTCCCGGGGATTCTTCTTCATCGCGCGGTCAAGAATCTGTTGTAGCTGTGGCGGCACCGGATCGGGACGAGCAGTGGCGAGGGGCGCTGGCTCTTCATGTAAGACAGCGTGACGCACGTCGATGGCCGTCTTACCCTTGAAGGGCCAACTGCCCGTAAGCATTTCGTAAAGCAAAACCCCTGCGGAAAAAATGTCTGCGCGTGAATCGACTCGATCCCCACGGGCTTGCTCCGGCGCGGCATAGGTTGCTGTTCCGTACGGTATGCCAATCTCAGTCAGCTCTGTGTGATGAATGCCGGAAGTGCGCGCCGCGTCTTCATCAAGCAGTTTAGCCAAGCCAAAATCCAGCACCTTCGCCTGGCCTTTGCTCGTGACCATCACGTTACCCGCTTTGATGTCGCGATGAATGATCCCCTGGGCGTGCGCCGCGGCGAGTGCGTCCGTCACTTGAATAGCAATCGACAGCGCACTGGCCAGACCGAGCGGCCTGCCATTCACCAGCTGTCGCACATTGCGGCCCTCGATAAACTGCATCGCGATAAAGTGGATCCCGTCGATGACGTTGAGGTCGAAGATGGTGCAGATATTCGGATGATCGAGAGATGAGGCCAGCCGCGCTTCGCGTTCGAAACGTTTGAGGTTTGCTTCTTTTGCCGTTAGCTCGTCCGGCAAGACCTTAATAACCACGGGGCGGCCCAATTTCGAGTCGATCGCTTTATAGACCGTTCCCTGACCGCCCGCGCCGAGCTTTTCGAGAATCTTGTAATTCCCTAGAGTTGTTCCTACCATTGCCTTTTTGCGAAGGACCTATTTAATCCCAACCGTAGAAGTACCGCAACCTGACTGAGAACTTCATGAAACAAGCCCTCACCTGTCTCCTAATTTTCCTCACCACGGCGTTGTCCCCAGTTGCACAACAACAGGGGGCAACGATTCTTTCTAAAGAAAAAGGGCGGCCACGAATTGAAGCCGCCCTCTGCCTACTACTTTCTGCCTTCTGCTTCAAGCTATTCCGCGAGGCCCATCTGCCAAAGCATGAAGGCGTAATCAAAAGCCACTTCACGCAGGTAATCGTAACGGCCCGATGAGCCACCGTGTCCGGCGCCCATGTTCGTCTTCAGGAGCAGCGGATTGTCATCTGTCTTCAGCGCTCGCATCTTTGCGACGAACTTTGCGCCTTCCCAGTACGGTACCTGGCTGTCGTTCAAAGAAACCTTCACGAGCGTTGCCGGATAGTTCGCTTTCTTGATGTTGTCGTAAGGCGAATACTTGGCCATGTAATCGTAAGCAGCTTTCTCATTGGGATTGCCCCATTCAATGTACTCACTCGTCGTAAGCGGCAACGATGCATCAAGCATGGTGTTCAGCACGTCGACAAACGGTACTTGTGAAACGACGGCCTTGAACAAATCAGGACGCATATTTGTTACAGCGCCCATCAACAGGCCGCCCGCGCTGCCGCCTTGAATCACGAGATGATCGCTCGACGTGTATTTGTTTTTCACAAGGTGCTCGGCGGACGCGATGAAGTCCGTGAAGGTGTTTATCTTCTTCATCATCCTGCCGGCCTCGCGCCATTCTTCGCCCATCTCCCCGCCACCGCGAATGTGCGTAATCGCGTAAACTACGCCGCGATCCAGCAGGCTTAAGCGATTGGACGAGAAGTTGGGAGTCATCGAAGCGCCGTACGAACCGTAGCCATAAAGTAAGAGCGGCGCCTTGCCGTCAAGCTTTGTGCCTTTGCGGTAAACGACGGACATCGGGATCTTCGTGCCATCGGAAGCAATAGCGAAAATGCGTTCCGACTGATAGTTGTTGCGGTCGAAACCTCCTGGCACCTCAGTCTGTTTCAACAGCACTCGAGTCTGCTTTTCCATGTCGTAGTCGAAAGTGGAATTGGGAGTCACGAGTGACTGGTAGCCGAAACGCAGCACCTTGGTGTTGTATTCGCGATTGGTGCTCACGAAAGCGGTATAGACAGGCTCCGGGAAGGTTAGACGATGCGACTTGTTAGTCTTCAAGTTGGTTATGCGAACGTGTTGCAAACCACCTTCGAGTTCGGAAACGACCAGGTGATCTGCGAAGAGATCAATGTCATCGATTTTGACTGCGGGCCGGTGCTCAATGATCTCTTTCCAATTCGCTTTGCCGGGATTCGCCACGGGCGCAGTCACCAGACGGAAATTTTTTGCGCCCTGGTTGGTGCGGATGTAGAAAAGCCCGTCGCGATGATCCACTGAATACTCGTGATCGGCTTCGCGCGGCAGAATCACCTTCGGCGCGTCAGTTGGGCTGTCAGCGGGAATGTAGAGATACTCAGTCGACGTTTTGCTGCCGGAGGCGATCAGAATCATCTTCTTGTCGCGCGTGCGGCCGCCGTAAACGTCGAACAACTCATCCTTATCTTCAAAAACGAGTTCGTGCTTGTCCGTCCCCAGGACGTGACGGAAAAACTTGTCGTTGCGTTTCGTGACGGCATCTTCAGTCGAATAGAGGATGGTTTTGTTGTCCGTCGCCCACATCACGGAGCCAACTCTGTCAACGGTGTCAGGAAGCAGTTGACCGGTGCGCAGATCCTTGACTTGGAGTTTGTACTGACGGTAACCCGTTGTGTCGGTTGAGTAAGCCAGGTAGTTTCCGTCGTCACTCACTGAGTAGGCGCCGAGTCCCAAATACTTCAACCCCTTCGCCATCTCGTTCAGGTCGAGCGTAATCTCTTCTTTCGCTTCCGTGCTGCCTCGCTTCCGGGCGTAGATCGGATACTGCATTCCTTTCACTGTGCGCGAATAGTAAAAGTGGTCGCCCTGGCGATAAGGTACATTTTCGTCAGTCTCTTTAATGTGACCGACCATTTCGTTATAAAGTTTTTCTTGCAACGCCGCGGTGTGTTTCATGGCCGCTTCGGTGTAAGAATTCTCAGCCTCCAGATAAGACGTCACCGCAGGATTCGTCTTTTCGCGCAGCCAGAAGAAGTCGTCAACCATCTTGTAGCCGTGGATTTCCGTAGTTTTTGTTTTTCTTTCTGCCATTGGTGGTTTAGGAGCGGCGGGCCCATTTCCGTTTCCTTGAGCCATTGCCGCAAAGTAAGTTGTCAGAATTACGCTGATGACTATCAGCAGAGGTAACACAAATTTTTTCATGGCGATCCTTCTTTACTAAGAAAGCGGGGGTTGCAGTCATTGGGGAATAGTGACCTGCGGGTTCTCATTTTGGTGCGCTCCCACGCACCTCGTAACTGAATATTCTTGTATTGATGCAATCGAAAAGGGCTCCCGCGTGGCAGTACTAACCTCTCTCCTAAAACTGCATCATTCCATATCTGTGGTGAAACCAGCGCACGGCCGGTTAATCGTGAACGGTTCAACCGCGCGGCGGGTCGCCCCAGCCCGATGCAACGTACTTGCCATCTTCGACGATGCAGGGAACGGTTGGGTCACCGGCGGAGTAAGAGAACATCTCAGCGCGTCGCTTTCGATCGTTTTGAGCGTCGTAGTCTGTAAACGGAATACCCTGAGAGTTGTAATGATCACGAGCCTGCTGACAGTAAGGACAGCCCGGCTTGGTATAAATCACTAACGCCAAATCGCACACCTCCGTAATGCCACTAGTTTAGCAATCTATTCGTGAAGATGAGAAGCGGGGCGGGAAAAGATCGGGTATTATTCTGCCATCGGAACCGCTATACTCCGCCCGCGTCATGAACGAGCAAACTCTCGACCAAACCCCACCAGTTCTCGATGCCAGCGACTTACTCGATCCCTACGAGAAATTAATTACGATTGAGATTCTCGGCAAGCAAGTGCAGGTTCCCGAGAAAAACCGCTTATTGCGCTGCTTTCAGTACCTTTCTCTCAATTCCATTTCTTACGGCGACTTTTGTTGGAACGGCGAATGTACGAATTGTCAGATCTGGTGTCATGACATCGGACAGACCGCTGCGAACGACAAACCCATCCTCTCGTGTCGTTCAGAAGTAACAGAAGGAATGGTCATTACCAAGCTGAGTCAGTTCATCAAACTCGACGGCATCAGCAAATAACATTCAATACTTGGGCACGTTGGGATCGACCTCATTTGACCACGCCGTAATTCCGCCACTGAGATTTATCAAGTTGCCGGAGAAGCCGGCTTGTTTCAGTATCGCGATTGCCTTCGCACTGCGGCCACCCATCTTGCAATGCACGACGGTCTCACGGTTCGGATCGATTTCCGAAATACGGTTGAGGACTTGTCCGAGAGGGATGTGAATTGTGCCCGGCATTTTTGCGATGTCGAGCTCGTGCGCCTCGCGCACATCAATGATTTGTAAATCTTCGCCATTATCCAGCCGCTGTTTCAGTTCGGTAGCAGTGATCTGCGGCATAGTCGTCCCGTTCATAAGTTTCTCCCGTCCATTTTTTCTCATCTTAACTACTGAGGCAAACAGCGACAAGTCCGGCTCATCGCTTGTAACACAAACTGTTAGTTTGCGTGCGCAAGCTGACAGCTTGCGCTACATTCGGTCGAGTGCTTTTCGTCTGCTCATCAGTTAAACTTTCTCTAAAGCTTCTTGATTCAACCCCTCGAGGAATCAAAATGAGATTCGAGTATTACCACCCCGGTCTTGATAACGTGACCAAACTGTCAGTTGATGGCACGGTTCCGAACAGCGTGCATTTTTCGCATTGGGAAGGAAATGAAACGCCTCTCGAGCTTAAGGCAGATACTTCAACTGAAATCGCGCTCAACCTCGTTGCGTCCCCTCAACCATCACAATTTACGCGCGGCATCGAGTTAGTTACGAATAATCACTTTGATACTGACGGCGTGCTTTCCGTGTGGACGGTGCTAAACGGCAACCGCGTTTTGGAATTCCGAGAAACTCTAATTTCCAGTGCAGAGGCTGGTGACTTTTCGGAACTGACAAGCGAGACTGGCGTGCGCGTCAGCATTACGATTCAAGGTTCAGATCAGGCCGGAAATGAAACGCAGGAAGGTTCACCACTGGCGCAGTTTCTCAATGATGGCGAGCCCGTCGACGACGCTAAAGCCTACGACCTCGTGCTGCCTGAAGTTGAGAAGTTGATAAAAAACATCGACGCCTACGAACATTTGTGGCGAGCGGGTTGGGAACAGGTTGCTACTGCGATCGAGAGTTTTGAGAAAGGCGCTTCGGTGACTGAAGAGCTTCCCGGCGTAAAAACAACACTTGTAACGCTCTCACCTGACATTTTTGGACCCACTGGTTTCGACCCGAAAAAACACGGAGTGCCAGTGATCGCGATTTCGCGTTACGCGCAGGGAGAGTTGTTCCTAATCGCGACGCCCTATGAATCCGGCTGGAGTTACCGTTTCGATTATCCCTACTACTCGTGGGCCGAAACGGTGGTGCGTCCGAAGATTGTGCGCCGCGACCTGACGCCGCTGCTAGCTCGCTTGAATGAAATCGAAAGAAACAGCAAAGCAAGATGGCAGTTGGACGGGAGTGAGATGACGTCCGCAATTAAATTCTTTGACGAGACTAAGGCGATTGCGGCGTCCGGGCTGCAGCCGGATGAAGTTGCAGCAATCATTCGATCCGAACATCTAAGCATAAGCGCTATGGTGAAATAGACTTGCCACTTCGAGCCCGGCCGCCTGAACCAACCCATGTATGACGTCTTAATTATCGGCGCCGGACCCGCCGGCCTGGCCGCCGCTTTCTGGTGCTACCAGTTGGGACTTGACGTCTTAGTCATTGAGCAACAGCCGGAGATCGGCGGACAACTTCATTCCATCTACGGAGCAATCGACAATTATCCCGGACTACGTGCGAAAGATGGTGAAGAGTTTCTTGAGAACTTCGCGGCGGGGGCAGCCGAAGCTGGTTTTGATCTCTGGACAAATGTCGAGATCGCAAAAGTCGATCTGGTAGCCAAACGAGCAACTTTAATAAGCGGCGAAGATCTTCCGGCAATTACCATCATAATCGCGACCGGAGTGAGACGGAGACAGCTAGGAATTCCCGGTGAGACTGAGTTTGAAGGCAAAGGAATCATTAAATCCGGTGCACGCGACAAGGATCTTTATGCAGGAAAGGACGTCTGCATCATCGGCGGTGGCGACGCCGCGATCGAGAACGCCCTTTTGTTGGCTGAAGGCTGCGCCACTGTGACTGTTGTGAATCGAAGTAAGAAGCTAAGAGCGCGAAGTGAGTTCAGGGAACAGTTGGGAACTAACCACTGCGTCACGGTCTTCAATGAAGCGATCGCGACGCGCATCCTTGGCAGTGCTGCAATCGAGGCAGTGGAGATTCAGCGTAAGCAAGCGCTGAAGCCTTTTCAGATGGCGGTTAAGGGCGTCTTAATTCGTATCGGCGCCACGCCGAACTCCGAGCTGTTCAGCGATCAGTTGAAGGTGGACGACGGCGGCTACATTTCGGTTTCGAGCCAACAGGAAACCAGCGTGACAAATGTGTTTGCGATCGGCGACGTCTCAAATTCTTTGGCGCCAACCATCAGCGGCGCGGCAGGCGACGGCGCCACAGCGGCAAAGGTGATAGCCGCGCGCCTGCAAGCAAACAGTTAACTCGGTCTCGTTTCCAAGCATTCGTGCGGTGGTTAACCTTCGCATATGACGTCCCTGACTTCTGACAATTTGAGCAACCATGCGTCTTACACAGACGCACACATTGCTGCCTACCCAGTTGAGTACATTGCCGGGATTGATTTATACAACGCCGGAGAGTTTCACGCGGCTCACGATGCCTGGGAGGAACGTTGGATGGGAGAAGTGGGCCCGCAGGAAAAACTTTTTCTGCAGGCAATGATTCAGTCAGCTGTTGCTTTTCATCATCTGGAAATAGGTCGGCCCGGTGCAGCGCGCCGAATGCATCAGATGGCTGGGGAGAAGTTTGCGCGTCTCGGTGTAAGCGTTTTCATGTCGCTTGATCTAGTCGACTACCAGGCCCAGCTCGAAAACGCGCTCGCATGGTTGCGGGATGCTCCCGACCCGCGTGATCTAGTTCAGCCCCAGATAACTCCACCCAAGATCAAACTGATGTCCCAGATCATGCCCTACGATTGAAGTCGTTATATGAACCCTATCAAATCCATTAATTATGTCCGCCTGGTCTTGCCGGGAATGTGGTTGGGCGCCGCTGTCTATTTCAGCGCGATTGTCGCACCCAGCGCCTTCGCCGTGCTACGCAGTTACCAAAGCTTCAACGCTGGAGAGATTGCCGGCGCCATAGTTAACCGCAACCTTGCGGCAATTAATCTTAGTGGCTTTGTAATAGGTGTCGTTCTGTTCGTCACCGGGTTTATTAGATTCCGAAAAGTGCCGCTGCCCTCTTTCCTGATCGAGATGGTTGGCGTCACTGTCCTAAGTGTTGCAACAGCGGTCGGCAACTGGATCATTGCTCCTAAACTTCGCTCTCTACGACTGACACTACAGGTGCCGATAGACCAACTGGCGGTCACCGATCCGCGCCGGATCTCATTCGACAAGCTTCACGCTTATTCCGTGAAGGCCCTTAGTGTTGCTATGATTGCGGCCCTCCTGGGACTTGTAATGATCACGCTGCGAGCGCAACGTGATGCAAAGTAACGGTTCTGTTTAGTTTGTAGGAAGGGTATGCCGTGGAAATTATTGAGCAAATAGAAGAGTGGCGGAAGCGTTATGCCGAGTGGCACAAGGATCATGGGGCCGCTCAGACTAATGGTGACGTAGGAGAGTCGTACCCGTTCGTCGTTAATAAGCGAGCTCCATTCACACCCGCGCGGCGCGCGTTGCCAATGCTTAATTTGGCATTGATTTCTTCAGCTGGCGCTTACCTCGACGGCACTCAGCCTTTCAATGTTAGTGATGTTGCTGGTGATGTAAGTTTTCGGGAGATACCGATTGAAGTTGGTCCTGACGATCTGAAGTTTACGGCGCGCGGATACGATCCAGCTGCTGTGCATGCCGATCTCAACACTCAACTTCCGCTACAGCGACTAGCCGAATTTCAGGCAAACCGAATCATCGGCCAACTAAATCCTGTCTTTTGGAGTTTTGCCGGATTCATTCCGAACGCCGCTAACATCGTCGATGAAATGTTGCCCCAACTTCAAGAACGCGTGCGGCGCTATGAGGTGCAGGCGGCCTTGCTCATCCCAGCTTCACGCTTATGCCACCAGTCAGTGTCCCTAATTGCCCGCGCGTTAGAGTTGAATGGCTTACCGACCATGACACTAGCAGTCGCTCAGGATGTCGTGGAAGTGGTGAGACCGCCACGTGCTGCTTGTTACGCGGGGGAGTTAGGCAGCGTGGCTGGAAAACCTAACTGGCCCGAACATCAACGGCGGGTTCTCGATGAGGCGCTGCGTCTAATTGAGCCCATGGACCAGCCGGCGATTCGCCAACTGACTGTAACGCTCCAAAGCCAAGTCCAAAACGAGCGCGGCGAACGCTAGCAGAGTCAAGCCTCACAATCTGAGACTAAACATCACCATCCATGTCTGTAATCAAACGGTTACTGCTGCTGGGCGTTGTATTGATCGCCGTCGTCTTCGTTTATCTGTCTTTCTGGCCCGTGCCTATCGAACCCGCAGCCTGGACTCCTCCAGCAGCGCCTTCTCTCACGGGACCGTATCAACAGAATAATCGCCTGGCCGGAATGGAAAGGCTTTCCCTGGGTCATGGTTTCGCACCCGAGGACGTGGCGATTGACGCTGAGCAGCGCATCTATGCCGGTCTCGACGATGGCCGCATCATGCGTTTGCAAAAAGATGGCACGCGGCCCGAGCTGTTCGCTGACACGAAAGGACGACCGCTCGGCTTGAAGTTCGACAACTCGGGCAATCTCATCGTCGCCGACGCAATCAAAGGCTTGCTGTCAGTTGATCGCAGCGGAGCGATTTCCGTGCTGACCACGGCGGCGGACGGAATTGCTTTTCTCATCACCAACGATTTGGACATTGCCGAGAGCGGCACGATCTACTTCACGGATGCGTCCACCCGCTTTCCTCTGACGAATTACAAGGCAGACATTTTGGAGCACCAATCAACAGGACGTTTGCTAGCCTACGAGCCTTCGACCAAAACCACGCGGCTGGTACTGGGAGGGCTTAGCTTTGCGAATGGTGTCGCCCTGAGTCCTGACCAGTCTTTTGTCCTCGTTAATGAAACTGGAAAGTACAGAATCCATCGCGTCTGGTTAAGCGGCGCAAACTCCGGCAAGTCGGAGATATTTATCGACAACCTTCCCGGCTTTCCCGATGGCATCTCCTCAAACGGCAAAGACAAGTTTTGGCTGGCGCTTGTGACTCCGCGCGACGCAACTCTCGACAAACTGCTGCCGCATCCATTCGTGAGAAAGGCAGTTTGGCGCTTGCCGCCGTTTCTTCGCCCGGCGCCGAAACGGTATTCATTCGTCCTCGGCCTGGATACCAATGGTCGAGTAGTCGAGAACCTGCAAAACGGTTCAGCGGATTGCTATGCGCAGATAGCCAACGCCGTAGAGCATGATGGCTTTCTTTATTTTGGGAGCATCGGTGAGGCTGCGGTCGGGCGCTGGCAGATTCGCTAATGCCGTAATAATCCGAAATACCGGGCCGAAATATCGAAATATCGGAAATATCGAAATATCGAAATATCGAAATATCGGTTACCTGCTACACAGCTGTATACCTCATAACCAGTCTCCGCGACCTGCATTCACTAACGAATACCTCGTTATCCAATTCCTGCCAGTTTTCTGGATAGCTGGTATCCACGAAGAGTTTTTGTAATGCAAGGCTCTTTCAGCGTAAGTTGTTCAAAGCAGCTGGCCTAAGACTCTTACTACAAATGTTGCAGTTGTGGCACAGGCATTGTAATAGAAAAACAACGAACGCGCAGATGGAATCCGGTCCCCCAGGGAGAAACCAATGATCAACTTACTATCAGCAGCCACCGCCACACCCCAGCATTGCCTTCAGACCACCGACCTCGTCTCGGCCCTGATGCACAAGGTTTCTCCCGAGCTGATCAATTCCATCAACAGTCTGGGCGTCAACCAGCGTTACTCCACTTTGGAAAACTATGCCGAGTTTTTGACAGGCAAACCGGCCAGACCGACCAGCTCAACCACCCAGTTAGGCGTCGCCGCCACCAAACGCTGCATCGAGCAATGGCAAGGCGACCCTTCCAAAATTGGTTTGCTGATCGCGGCCACTAACACACCGGACCAGATGTTGCCGTGTCTCGCTTCAGAAGTGATGGGACGAACTCACGGTCTTCTGTCCCGCTCACTCAGAACCGTTAGCATGCAAGCCCAAGGCTGTTCGGTTCTGTTGAAATCGATTGAGGTTGCCCAATGGTATCTGGCCGCCAACCCCGGTCAGATGGCCATGGTTCTGATGGCTGAAGCTCATACTCCCTATGTCGCGCCCCTCCTCCGCGATGAATACAAAGGCTTTCGCGAACTCCTACGACTCAGAAAGGACAACAGAATAGATGATGAACAATTCGAACAACAGAGGTTGGATACGACCTTTGTGATTCAGTCTATGCTCTTTGGCGATGGGGCAGTGGCCTTGTTAGTTGGTAAGGAAGAAGGCAAGCCCGAGTTCGGTCCCATCTCACACTTAACAAACGAGGAAGCTGATGACATGAATCTTCTCACCATGACCAGCAACAGCTCACATCCTCATCTCAAGGGCCGCCCGCAATACTTCATGCGGCCCAGCGTTCCCGCGCGCGGCGCCCACTATGCCGTCACCACCGTCAAGAATGTTTTGGAACATCCGGATTGTCCCGTTTCGGATCTGGAGCAGGTGGACAATTGCCTGATTCATACCGGCAGCAAAAAGATTCTTGACGGCGTTTGTTCGCAACTGGATCTCGACACCGACTCAGATAAAGTCCACGGCTCTTACGAAGTTCTCAAGAGATATGGCAACCTCTCGAGCGCCTCGACCGGATTTATGCTTGCAGAGAAGAATGAGTGGCGCGGACCTGCGATGGTAGTAGGATTTGGAGTCGGATTTACCGCCAGCGCGGGCATCATGAACTACAACTAGCTGAAGCTAGACGTTCACGTGCTCGAGAGCCGGACGTTCGCGACAGACCTGGGCAATGGTGTTACTCACCTGAACAAAATCAAACGGCTTGCCGATGATGGCGTTCACCAGCTGAGCCTCGCCGGCGGGTGGCGTCGTGCCGGGTCCGTAGCCGGTAACTAAAACAATATTCATCTCCGGCCAGCGCTTGCGAATCTCACGCGCCGTCTCCCAGCCGTCCATTTCGGGCATAGCCAAATCGCTAAAGACAAGATCAAATTCACCCTCGCTGAGTTTCTGAATGGCTTGCTGTCCGCTCTCGGCAATCAAGACTCTGTGACCCATGGCTTCCAGCATGTCTGCGAGGGTTTCCCTCACAAACTCTTCATCATCGACGACGAGAATCGAAATCGCATTTTGTTCGGGCAATGAATTTGTTTCGTTTTCCTCGGTGCACTCGGTATCGTGGGCCGTTAAATCTATTGTGAAGACAGTGCCGCACCCGGGCTCTGAGACGACGCTAATTGCTCCCTCATGCCGTTCGATAATGCTGTAACTGACCGAGAGGCCAAGGCCGGTTCCATGTGCACCCTTTGTGGAGAAAAATGGTTCAAATATTTTCTGCCTCACATCTTCCGGCATTCCAGTGCCGGAATCGGCGAACTTCAGACGCAGGTGGCCATTTTCGCGTTCGGAGCTAACATCAAGTTTTCCGCCCTCCGGCATTGCGTCTACCGCATTGACGATCAGGTTTACAAACACTTCACGCAACTCGGAAGCGCTGCCGTAGGTATTCTGACCGGGTTTCGCATCGAGTGTGACTTCATATTCCAGCCCCCGCAGGCGAGCTTCGTTTTGCCAACGCGTGCGGGTGATTTCGACAGCGTCGTTTAGCAAACTGCCAACATCGAGGACCTCAAACTCTTTCGCCGGCGCCTTCCGAGCGAACGTTTGAATGCGACGCACGGTGGCGGCCGCGTCTTCTGCTGCCGTTTGAATGATGTCCAGATTGCGAACCAGGGCCTCGTCCTTCAACTGCCGACGGAGCAACTGCGCTCTACCCAGAATTGCCGCTAGTGAATTATTGAAATCGTGCGCCACACCCGAAGCCAGCTGTCCCAACGCCCGTAGTTTGTCTGCGCGTGCTGCACGTTCACGCTCTTCCTTTTGTTCAGTGATATCGCGCGCGATTCCCAGCACGCCAGTCACCTGGCCATCAACTACCAAAGGTGAGTTGTCGACGCGGGCATAACGCAGTTGCCCATCAGGAGAGAAGAAACGCATTTCATAAGTCTGAGCAGCACCGCCCAGGGCAGCCGCCAGTTTCTCAGAAACCATATCCCGATCACTCTCGTGGACCAGGTCAAGCAACGGCCGACCGATGAATTCGTCGCGGCTGTAGCCTAATCCCGTCTGCGTTGCCGTGTTGCACCACTTGAAGCATCCGTCAGTATCAACTGCGTAGATCGACTCGCGAGCGCTCTGAAGGATGTTAGTCAGCAACGATTGATGTTCGCGGGCAACTGCCTGAACCTTTCGCAACTCGGAAAGGTCGCGGGCAGTGCAAACGACACCAATCGTTTTGTCGTCTTTGTCTGGAACCGGCTCGACGGACACGAGCAAGGGACGATTGAGTCCGATCGGAGTGATTTCAATCGTGGCACTCTGCCTTCTCTCAATCGCTTTTTCGACCACGCAACCTTCCTCTTCGGCACGGCTGCGGAGAATGTCGCAACATTTACGGCCGAGCAGCAGGCGAGGCTCGGTGTTTTCCATCATTGCCCCGGCACGATTAACTCGCTTCAGCCGTCCATTACGGTCAAAAATGAAGATGCCGTCAGACATTGCATCAAAAGTAGTTTCCCATTCCTGTTTGCCGCGGGCCACCATCTCGAAGAGCTCAGCCTGGGCAATACCGATCGCGAGACGTTCCGCGACAGCCTCGACTAGAGCGGCCTCATCGTCACTCCAATAACGAATCCGATCCGTCTGATGAATGCATAGGACACCGCGGAATAGTCCTTTGACGATAACCGGAAAGTTGATCAACGAACGGACCTTGAGTCGTGCTGCCTCCGCGCGAATGCTGGCCGCAAAGTCAGGCTCCCCTTCTTCATAAATCAGGGCATTCGCAATCATGATCGGCTTCTCAGACTCGAGCAGGGAACTACCAAGCGGATCTTCGAAACTTATTTCTAATGATCCCAGGCTATCGCAACCAGAGGCGACAAATTCGTGCTCGACAGGTGAGACCGGGTTCTCGGGATGATAAAGATGCAGGTAGACACGGGACGCGGATAACGCCTGGCCCAGTTCACGGGTAGCTGTACGCAAAACCTCGGGAAGACTCAGTGAGGCTCGAAGCGCTGTTGAGACACGGTTAACCAAGGATTCGCGTGTCGAAGTGGCTTCGGCCTTTTGGTAAAGCTGCGCCTGACGAATCGCTATTCCTGTTTGGTCGGCAACCGCCTTTGCGAGCGCAATATCGGAATCGGTCCAGTTGCGCTGTTCCCGGGTGGTGGAAAGCGCAAAAGCTGCCGGCACTTCATCTCCAACGCGGATTGCCACGTACATGATAGATTGCACGTCTGCGTCTTTCAGGATCTTTTCGTAAAGGGTCCTGATCCGTTCGTCGTTGGCAGCATCGTTAAAAACCAGGACGCCTTTTTCACCGATTGCTTCGGCGAGACTTGCTACATCGCCGAGGGCAAAGTCGCTCGCTGCCGGCTTAACTCCTACCGCATGATATTCAGCGACATTCCGGAGATGACGCGCATTCTCGTCTTTCATGAAAAGAGAGCAGCGATCTACGGCGAGATAAGAACCCAACTCGCGTACAGCCGATTCGAAAATTTCGGATGTTTCGAGGGTGCGCCGTACGGCTTGTGAGATGCCGTGGGTGATTGCTTCACGCTCGGCTTGATTGGCAAGTGCCTTCTCAGCCTGCCGGCGCTCGGTTATGTCGACGCCCACGCCGGCCACAAACTTTTTGCCGTTGGCGTCCGTCATCGGAAACTTAACTACGAGCCAGTGATGCGGCTGGCCGTCCTGCGTCGGCACGGTTTCTAAAATCTCCTGGGGTTCACCGCTAGTGAGCACCGACAGATCATGATCGTGAGTATCCTGGGCAGTAACAGCCGGCAACCAATCGAAGCTGGTTTTACCACGGAGGAAATCGAGTTTTTGCCCAAACAACTCCTCGAAAGGCTTGTTAACGTAGACGTAACGTCCTTCCTCGTCCTTCATGAAAGCAATACTCGGACTGTTGTCCATGAAACTATGGAAGAACGTCTGGCTCTCGCGGAGGGCCGCCTGGGATCGCTGGTGCTCTGTTAAATCGCGCGCGACTCCCTGCACACCGACCGGCTTACCGTTTTCATAGATGATGCGACTGCTAACCTCAATCCGAATGCGGCGACCGTCTTTAGCAATCAATTCAATTTCGTAAACAGTCGGCGCCTTGCTGTCGGCTTTCTGGGTAATCATCTGCCGCGCCAAGTTGATGTATTCCGGCGCGATGACATCCCCAATGTTCATCTTCGCGGCTTCTTTCCAGCTGTAGCCAACAATTCGCTCGCCGCTGCGATTCAGCGAAGTGAAATTCCCTGCGAGGTCGTGGGTGTAGATGATGTCGTTAGCGTTTTCAACGAGCTCACGGTAACGCTGCTCATTCTCTCGAGAAACCTTTTCCGATTTGCGCGTCTCGGTAATATCGGTAGCGACGCCGATCACACCAATCACCTGGCCTTGCTGATCATACTGAGGCGAGTAACGCGTATTGAAAGCCAGCTCACCAACTTCCACCGCTTCGGAAAACGCTTCGCCAGCCATGGCGCGGCGAATGTTCGCGATGATTTGCGGAACATCACGATACATTTCGAACACTGACTGGCCCACCGATTCCCCCGCCTTGAGGCCCAGGGCCTTCAAGCCTTCTCCCTCAGAAAGCGTAAAGATGCCATCAGTATCGACTGCGAATAGCACGAGCGATGCGGAGCCAATAACTGTTTGTAACCGGGTTTCGGTTTCTTTGAGAGCTTCCAGAGCGCGTGTTCGATCGGTAACGTCACGAATCACAGCCTGCACCGCAGGTTTGCCCTGTAATGTGAGTGGCATGCCTGTAACTTCGACGTCGATAACTTCACCATCAAGGCGAACGTGCTTTTGGACAATCAGTTTACTGGCCCGTCCCTCCTGCTGGATCTTTCTAACGCGTTGCTCAACAGAATCGCGAAAGTCGGGATGGACCACTTCAAGCAGCGCTTTGCCGACAAGTTGGTCGCTGGTCGCGCAATAGAGGGCCTCGGCCGCGGAATTAACATAAACAAACTTTCCCTCACTGGTGACCACAATCGCATCAGGCGAACACTCGACTAACTGGCGATAACGTTCTTCACTCTCTCGCAACGCTTCGGCTGCCAACTTTTGCTCAGTCACGTCGCGAACGACACCGCGAACTGCAGTCGGCTCACCGCGATTGTTAGATTCAACGGTGATCATACCTTCGAGGTAACGAAGTTGACCTTCAGCGTTAATAAGCCAATGAAGCGAACGAACCGGTTTGTCGCTGGGATGATTTCGGGTCTCTTCAGTATCGTGCAAGCCGGCTTCAGTTCCGATTAGATCGCTGAGATGGACGCCGACAAGCTCGGACGCACTGCGTCCAAAGAAGTCGCAGCCGGCAGCGTTGATGCTGGTGATATGACCATCGATGGTGCGCGTGTAAATGATATCGGCGGCTTGCTCTACGATTTCGCGGTAATGCTTTTCGATCTGGTGGCGTTCCGCAAGCCGGGCGACCTTGACGAGAAATCCCTCGTTGCGAAAAGGCACGTCGAGATAGTCGTCCGCTCCTGCGGTTAAACCTTCAAGGCCATCTTCGGACGATCGGCGCAGGCCGCTGATTAGCAGTACGGGCACTCTTGCCGTGTCAACGTGCCGCTTCAAACGCCGGCACAGCTCGATTCCGTCGAGGACGGGCATGACCACGTCGCTCACGATCACATCAAGATCGTTGGAGAGCGCTAATTCAAGGGCGGTGCCACCGTCAGACGCGCGAAGAACTTCGTATCCCTCTTGCTCGAGCAGCTCGACAAGTAGAGACTGAACTTTTTCATCGTCGTCGGCGATTAAGACGCGCCGGGGCTTCAGTGAAGTCTTCGTCATATTTCCGAGCGCAAGGGAACAGGGAGGGCGTCTCAGTGGAGGCAGAAAGACTGATTACTTTATCCGAAATCGCGTGTGTGAGATTGCCCGCTTGGTAGAGAAGGGATCGCAGCTAAACTACTGCTGCGGCGGCAGTATAACAGTGTTGGCAGAGACTTGTCATCACTTTATGGGCGGGGATTGAGGGTAAAATAGTGTGAAAACCCCCATAAAAGGGCTCTTGCTTCACTTTTTCCCGGGCGTGGTCGATGCTCCGCCTTTTGCAAAGTAACCTGCGCGATACGTCAGCTTTAGGTTTTGCTTTCGGAGCTCAGGATTAACTATCTCGATCTGAAGGCGGCGGTAGGTTCCGTCGTGGGCCTTATTTGAGGGTGAATAGGCGATGAGATATTGCTCGCGGAGGTCTCGTTGAATTTGGGCAAAGGCCTCTCGCAACTCACGCTCGCTGTGCGGAAAGTAGGCTCGCCCGCCCGTCTGTTCTGCGATCTTTCGCAAGGCGCCTTCGTTTACGCCGAAGTTGTAGCTATCGCCAATGCCAATCGTGTAGATCAGCGCGTCAGCTTTTTGCGCCCGTTCAATCGCTTCGTGCATCTTCACCTGGCTAATCGTATCTTCACCGTCAGTGAGCAGGATGATGGCTCGTCGAGACTCCTCGGCGGCATCCGAAAGCAACTCATTAGAAGTCGCCCAGACGGCATCCCAAATCGCCGTCGATCCGGCCAGCACCTGGTTCTGACCAGAGATTGGTGGCGTTCCTCCCACGACTACGCCACCACCGATGTAACCGGAAGGCGGAACAAACTCGACGCGATCGATGGCCCGTCTCAGTCGATCGAGGTTGCCCGTGAATCCCTGCTCCAACGTCACGTCTCCAGTGAAGGAAACGATCGACGCTTCATCTCTTCCCGGTCGCATCACCGTCTCTAAAAATGTCCGCGCTGCTGCTTTTTCGTCGGGGAGGGTGCGCTCCTCGGACCGACTCGTGTCGATCAGAATTGCGGTCGAAAGCGGCAAGTCGATGTTCTGTTGAAAGGTGAAAATCTCTTGAGGCTTTCCGTCTTCAAGAATGCGAATGTCTTCTTGTTTCAAGTGGCCAATGAAACGTTTGTTCTTATCGGCAGCGGTGAAAAATATATTCGTGAGACTTGTTTCCACGCGGACGACATCATCTGAATCTTGCGGAACAGGCTCACGCGGAACAGGCGTCGGGCTCGGAGCCGGGGCGCCTTCGTTTGTGCGACGCGGACGGCTCTTATCCTGCGACGCTTCCTGTGTGATCAGGTGCGCCGAGACTGAGCTGCCGAGAAACAGCAGAGCAACTAAGCCGAAGAGGAGGAAAAAATTTCTAATTCTTGGATTCACTGCCACACCTTTAGGGTCTTACGGCATCTGCAATCGCCTTATAACCCTGCTTCGTTCGCACTTTCATGCCACCCTGGCCATTGGCTAGTCTCACTTCGATGCGGCGGAAGCTGCCATCGTAGCGATCATTTCCCGGTTTATAGGTAACCAGGTATTGCGCGCGTAACTCTTTGTTGATCTTCGTAAACGAGCGCTCGAGTGACAGCATGTCCCCAGTGAAGAATGCTATGCCGCCTGTTTCTTCCGCGAGTTTAACGAGAGTGTTGTCGATCTTGTCCTTCACTTCACCGAGCCGCACACCCGGAACCGTTCCCGATAAACCAGCCTTCGTCGAGATCACATAGATTGTGGTTTCAGTCCGCTGTGCGATATCGATCGCATCCTTCAAATCCGCCCGACTATAGGTGTCTTCGCCGTCGGTGATTACAACCAGGACGCGGCGGCCGGAAACGGAGCGCAACTTCTCGTCGCAGAATTGCCAGATGGCGTCGTACAAAGCTGTCTGCGTTCCGAGTTTCTTAACCCCGAAAACTGCCCGGTCCAGGAGATCCAATTTATCGGTGAAGTCCTGTTTCAATTCGATTTGATGATCGAACGTGGCGAAGAGCACGCGATCCCGTCGGGGCCTAACCACAGTTTGAATAAAATTCATCGCCGACTCTTGTTCGAATTTCAGTTTGCCTGCGGTAGAAGGCGACGTATCCATTAACACCGCTACGTAGAGTGGCAGACTCTCGCCCAAATCGTCGGAGAAAGTTTCGATCTGCTGCGGCAGCTTGTCTTCGAAAACAAGAAAGTCGCTCTGAGTTAACCCGGGAACGAACTGTCCTTTCTTGTCGACCACCGTGATCGGCAAGCGCACGCGCCGAATAAAAGTTGTAATGGATGTTTGATCGTCGACTGTGATGGGCGGCGTAGGACTCGCTTTCGGAGTTGCTTGTTGAGCGGCAGCCAAGCCGCCTGTGGCAGCAAAGCAACACAACAAGAGTGCAAGTTGATGTGCAAGTCTATAAGTAATGCGCGTCGCGACAGGAGTCATGATCTAAAAGCCAGTGATTGTAGTAGTTGCTGAAGAATTCGCTAATTAAAACCGCCGATTCGATGCCGCGGCAACTGCATCTCGTTGCCCCCGGAAGGCTTCGCCGCAGCGGCGTCAACGAATACCCAAATATGAAAACATATCGGGCGCAACTAGCCAAGCCTACGCGACTTCTTCCCTCGCTTTGTCACCCAGGCAGTTTGTAGTTTGCAGCGCTAACGCGGTGATACAATGCGCGCGTTCCGGACGGCCTTCGCATCGTCACCACTGGGACACATGCTTCATGTCTGATCTCAACCCTCCGCAAAAAGAAGACAGCCTCGCGTCCCCAGAACTTGTAGCTCACTATCGAATCATCAAGCGCTTAGGCAAGGGTGGAATGGGTGAGGTATTTCTGGCGGAGGACACTAAACAACACAACCGCAAAATTGCCCTCAAAGTGCTGCCGCCCCACTTAACGACCGAAGAGGGTCGCGTACGTCGTTTCAAGGATGAGGCTCGGGCAATCCTAGCTCTTAACCATCCCAACATCCTGACGATATTCGAAATCGGCGAAACGGAACAAACCCACTACATCGCTACGGAATTTATCGACGGCGAAACTCTGCGCCACTGTCTCTGGGGCCAGTCGATCAAAATTGATGAAGCGTTGGGGATTGCCATTCAAGTAGCAATGGCGCTAGAAGCAGCGCACGCGGCGGGAGTCGTGCATCGCGACATTAAGCCGGAAAACATTATGTTGCGTCACGATCGTTTCGTGCGCGATCGGTTCGTCAAAGTGTTGGACTTTGGTTTAGCAAAACTCACCGAGCACGACTCACGACTCCACGATCCGGAAGCGGTGACGATGACCAGTACCAATCCCGGCACCATTCTCGGCACCACCGGGTATATGTCTCCGGAACAGGCACAGGGTAGCCCGATTGATGTGCGCAGCGACATCTTTAGCCTCGGTGTGGTGCTTTACGAAATGGTCGCTGGTCGTGCTCCCTTTACTGGCCCGACTGACAGTCACGTCAGAGTCTCCATCATTGATCAAGATCCCATGCCCTTATCACAACAGTCGGGACAGGTTCCACGGCAACTGGATCGAATAGTCGCGAAAGCACTGGCGAAAGATCGCACCAAGCGTTACCAAACTATTACTGACCTAAAACTCGATCTCGAGCAGCTGCGTGCTGAGCTCACTGACCTAAAAGAACGGACCGAGTCACTCCATGATGAATTAAGGCAGACATCAGCCGGTCGCGCGACAGGTGATCGAGTTACATCCGCAGACACGACTCGGATTCTCACCAAAACAGTTGACGCCAAACCGCAGAAAGGATTTGTTCAGGCACACAAAACAGCACTGCTGATCTCGCTTGCTGTGATCATCGCCGTAATCGCCGGTGTCGTGTACTTCAAATACTCACGGCCGAAGATCACTTCGGTAGCGATCCTTCCCTTTGCTAACGATAGCGACGATCCCAACGCCGAGTACCTTTCAGATGGAATCACGGAAAGCATCATCAACAGCCTCTCGCGCCTCCCGGGCCTCAAGGTAATGTCGCGAAATGCGGTCTTCAGATTCAAAGGTAAAAATCCTGATCCGCAGGAAGTGGGAAGAAACTTAAAAGTGGGTGCGGTTTTGATGGGCCGACTCGTCAAGCTTAACGACCGTCTGATTATCAAGACTGAACTGGTCGATGTTGCCGACGGTTCCCAGCTCTGGGGCGCGGAATACAACAAAAGTCTTTCCGACATTCTCTTAGTGCAGGATGAAATCTCGCGCACAATTTCGTCGAAACTCGAGCTTCGGCTCACTGGGGCTGATGAACAAAACCTGGCGAAGCGGTTCACCAGCGACGCCGAAGCGTATGAACTTTATTTAAAAGGTCGTTACTTCTGGAACAAGCGTGGCGAGGCTGGTCTGCGCAATGGAATCAAATACTTTCAAGAGGCCGAACAAAAGGATCCAAACTACGCGCTCGCTTATTCTGGTCTCGCCGATTCCTACGCTTTGCTGTGTGACATTGGCGTAGTGGCGCCAATCACCGAGATGCCCCATGCGAAGGCGGCGGCGCAGAAAGCGGTCGACATCGATCCAACGCTCGCGGAAGGCTATACGTCACGTGGTTTTATTAAACTCGCATACGATTGGGATTGGTTGGGTGCGGAGGCTGATTTGAAGCGAGGCTTGGAGCTCAATCCAAAGTATCCGACAGCGCACCAATGGTACGCCTCGTATCTGGTGCAGATGGGAAAATTCGATCTTGCCAAACAAGAGATCGAACAAGCACAACAACTCGACCCGCTCTCGCCAATCATCAGTTCAAACGCGGGCCTGTACTCGTATTTCGAACATCGTTACGACGACGCGATCGTTCAGTATCAAAAGACACTCGAGATCGATCCTACCTTCTGGGTCGCGCACCATTATCTCGGACTCGCTTATGCCAAGAAAGGAATGCACGACCAGGCCATCAGTGAGCTGCGTAACTCTCTCTATTCCCCTGGAATTGGACCGTTGAAAGAAGGTGCGGTGGAAAGTGATCCGGAGATTGCAGCCTCGCTCGGATTTGCCTATGGGTTAGCCGGGCGACGGGCGGATGCCGAAGCAATTTTGAATCGCTTGCGCACCCTCGCTCAACGGCGTTACGTGTCAGGACTCTATTTCGCGATTGTCTACACCGGACTCGGCAATAAAGATCGAGCGATTGAGTATTTGACCAAAGCGTATGAGAGCCGGCATCCCGGACTGGTGTTGATTCGCGTAGACCCGATTTTCGACAATCTCCGATCCGACAAACGTTTTCAGGAATTGACCGCCCGCTTCGAGCCGATGCCGTAGCGCTTCTACACCTATTTCTTAGCTCTCCAAGACATCGAGCAAGTGCTGCAGGTCGGCCGGCAAGGGGGCCTGGAAGCGAAGCTGCTCGCCGGAGATTGGATGGCTGAGTCCCAACTCCGCTGCGTGTAAGAAGTGTCGCCCTAACTTGCGAATCTCAACTCTCACCTTCGAATCGCTAACCGTGTTGTCTCGGCCGCCGCCATAAACCTCGTCCCCAACTACCGGATGTTTCAAAGAAGCGAGATGGACCCGGATTTGATGGGTCCTGCCAGTCTTGATTTCAACATCAAGCAGCGTGAAACGATCGAAACTACGGCGCGTCCTATAGAGCGATAGCGCGCCTCTGCCGCCACGCACAATTGCCATCCGTGTCCGGTTGCGAGGGTCCCGCGCCAGCGGTTCTTCGATCCGGCCGCTATCGCGCTCTACGACTCCATGAACGAGCGCAAGATAAGACTTGAAAACCTTTCGCTCGCGAAATTGATCGGCCAAATGCTCGTGGGCTATTTCCGTTTTTGCCACTGCCAGTAAACCCGACGTGTCTTTATCGATCCTATGCACGATGCCCGGACGAACCGCGCCGGCATTCGTCGAGAGCTTTTCGAAATGATAAGCGAGTGCGTTTGCGAGGGTGCCCGTCTGAATTCCCGCTGCCGGATGAACCACTAAACCGGCGGGTTTATTTACGACGATCAGCGCTTCATCCTCAAAGACAATATCGAGAGGAGTGTCTTCCGGAGCAAAAGATGTCGTTGAGGATGCGACAAGCTCAACTTCGATCTCGTCGTTTGCGTTTAGCTTATAAGAGGATTTGGCAGGCTTTCCGTTGACTAAGACTTCTTCGTCCGCGATCAGATGTTGCAGGCGCGCCCTACTCCAACCTTCAATCTGAGAAGCAAGGAAGGCATCCAGACGAACCCCTTCATTTTCGCGGTCCACAATCAAAGTGCGAGTTAGAGAGTCGATAGGCGGTTCGTGGGCCGTCATTAGCGTAGCCGACTGATTGCCGATTGTAGATTTTCGATTAGCTACTTTCGTTCAGGGCTATTAACAATTGGCATCGTCAATCGTCACTAACCGTTGGTTCGTTCGAATTCTTTCATGAACGAAACCAGGGCAGTCACGCCTTCCCGGGGAAACGCATTGTAGATGGAGGCTCGGATCCCGCCGACCGAACGGTGCCCCTTCAGTCCATCCAGGCCTTGTGCTGTCGATTCCGCGCAGAACTTCTTCTCCAGCTCTTCAGTCGGCAAGCGAAAGGTAATGTTCATGATTGAACGCGAATCGGTATCGGCATGGCCTCGATAAAAATCGGTGCTATCAATCGCGTCGTAAATCAACTGGGCCTTCTCTTCGTTCTCTCGCTGCATTTCCGCGAGCCCGCCTTTCTCCATGATCCATTTGCAGACGAGGCTGATGATGTAAATGCCCCAGGTGTTTGGCGTGTTGTAGAGAGATTTGTTTTCAACGTGAGTGCGGTAATCGAGCATTGTGTGCAAGCCGTCGGGAATGCGTCCCAATAAATCATCACGCACGATCACTAGTGTGACGCCGCTCGGACCCATGTTTTTCTGCGCGCCGGCATAAATCAATCCGTACCGATCCACCGGAATCGTGTGAGAAAGAATGTCGGATGAAGCGTCGGCAACAAGCGGCACCTCGCCGGCATTTGGTTCCTGCTTCCATTCGACGCCCTCGATGGTTTCATTCGTCGTCAGGTGAAGGTAGGCAGCATGCGGATCGAGATTCAATTCGTCGTGAGCAGGAACGCGTGTGAAGCCGCCATCGGCAGTTGTTGCAGCCACCCTCGTGGCGCCGGAGCGCTTCGCTTCTTTGAGGGCTTTCTTGCCCCAGCTGCCGGTGATGATGTAGTCGGCGCTGCCGGCCGCCGGCAAAAAATTCATCGGTATCATCGAGAACTGCAAACTCGCTCCACCCTGCAAAAAGAGCACATGATAGTTGTCGGGAATGCTCATCAACTCACGCAGACCTGATTCGGCTCTCGCGAAGATTTCGTCGAACGTTTTCGAGCGATGACTAATCTCCATTACTGACATTCCGACGCCCGGCAGGCTCAACATGTCTCGCTGCGCTTCTTCCAGAACGGGCACCGGCAGGACCGCAGGTCCTGCACTAAAGTTGAAAATTCGCTCAGTCATCAATTTTTCTCCGCTGATATTTCTTGCTGGCCTCATTTTTCACTCTCTCCAAAACTCTTTCGCATCATCTTGCCCGCAACTCGAACAACTAGAGAGCGCGGGACCACTCTCTGCGCTTCCACCATCACGAAGTTACTAAGGCCCGAAATGACATGCCCTTTGCCACGCCCCAACGCCTTCAAGGCGGTCTCCGCGACCTCATCAGCAGTTTGGGCCGCTCGTGCGGGTGGTTTATGTCCGTGCGCGGCTTCGAAGAAATTGGTGTCGGTCACGCCCGGACACAAAGCCAGCACTTCGATCCCATGCTGCCGGTTTTCTTCGCCCACTGCTTCGGAAAAGGAAAGTACAAAAGCCTTGGTAGCGGCGTAAGTGGCCATGTAAGGCACCGGTTGAAAGCCGGCAGTGGAAGCGACGTTGATGATGGTTCCGCGTTTGCGAACTCGCATCGGCGCCAGAAAGAGATAAGTTAGCTCGACCAGTGATTTTACGTTGAGATCGATCATGTTCAGCTCGCGTGCCAGATCAAGCTTTCCAAAATCGCCCATCGAACCAAACCCGGCATTGTTTACAAGCATGTCGATTTCCAGTCCTCGCTTCTCAGTCTCGGCGAAAAGCCGCTCCGCGGAATCCGGTTGTGAAAGATCGAGTACGACGTATTGCGCACGAACCGGGTGATTTCGTCCCAGCTCGTTGCAGAGTGTCACCAGCTTGTCTTCTGACCGCGCCACGACTAACACGTTGCGCCCGAGCGCGGCTAACCGTCGCGCAAAGGCTTCGCCGATTCCGCTCGATGCTCCAGTGATCAGGCTTGTATTCATTTCAGACTAGAGGCTTTAGATCTCAGATTTCAGAAGTTTTCAGATTTAAGATCTGAGATCTCAGATTTTAGTGGGCTCCCAGTTGCAGCACGTTTAACTCGATAATGTTCGCATTGTCAGCGCGCAAGCGCTCCAGGGTTTTCTCGTCAGGCGCTCTATCAAGATTAATGCGCGCCACCGCAGCCTCAGCTCCTTCAAACACAATGTTTTCCATCTCCTGCACGTTGATCTGCTCTGCCTTGATCGCCTCCAACACACTTGCCAGCACGCCCGGGCGATCCTGATGACGCACCACCAGCCGATGCGTCGCCGGAGTCTGCAAAGCCAGGTTCACAACATTCGGTACCTTTCCCGTCTCTTTAAACTCGCGAATGATGCGCACCGTTTCCGCGGCGATGGCTTCCTGCGCCTGATCGGTGGAAGCACCCACATGATGCGTGCCATACATACTTGCTTCATCTCGAATTGCGTCGCTGAATTCGCCGGTCGCAGATGTTGGTTCAGCTGCGAACACGTCGAGACCTGCTCTAATACCCCGCGTCTTCATCGCCTCAATAAGCGCAGCTTGATCTACGACATCGCCACGCGCTGTGTTAATAAAGTATGCGCCTGGTTTCATGGCTGCTAAAAATTCCGAGCCAATCAGTCCCTTCGTTTGGGGTTTCAAGGCAAGATGCACACTAACGATGTCTGCTTCGGCGGCAACTTCCTGCGGCGTGGCCCGGAAAGCAACCCCAAGCTCGTCCGCTCGTTCAGGAGTGAGGCTGCGACTCCAGGCAATCACCGGCATCCCAAAAGCATGAGCGCGCGGAATCATCTCCTGTCCGATCTTGCCGACTCCAATCAAACCAAGCGTGCGACCGAATAGCCCTCGCGCTTTGGAAAATTCCTTCTTGTTCCATTCGCCGCGGCGCAAACTAATCACATTGTCGGCAATGCGGCGGTCAAGCGCGAGAATCAACGCAAAGGCCAACTCGGCTACAGCAATCGAGTTTTTGCCGGGACAATTCGAAACGTAAATGCCTCGCTTCGAAGCGGCGGCTACATCAATGGTGTTGTATCCCGCACCCGCGCGCACGACCAACTTCACGGAACCGGCATCGAGCATTGGTTCAGTAACTTTGGTTGAGCGCACGACGAGAACATCAGGACGCGTGTCGGCAATCGCCGCAACGAGGGCCTCGTCCTTTAGGTCAGGTTGGTAGACTACCTCGCACCCCAGCGCCTGCAACCCATCGCGTCCCGACTGTTCAAATTTGTCAGCTATTAGAACTAACATGATTAAATTTCCGATCGCCGATTGCCGATTGCCGATTGCCGATTTAATCTTTGGTCTTTGGTCTTCGGTCTTTGGTCTTAGGTTTTGGCGCCTCACTTCTTGGTTTTGTCCTTCGGTGTTCGCCACCTTTCGCATCATTCTGGAAAACAAAGACTCAAGACCAAAGACCCAATTGGCAATTGGCAATCGCCAATCTCCAATTAGATCTTGTGTATCAACAATCCATCCCGCAGCTTCGGCTCGAACCAGGTCGACTTTGGCGGCATGATCTCACTGGCATCGGAAACTCTCAGCAGATCGTCAACAGTCGTCGCGTGCAAAGAAAAAGCGACTGCGGCTTTTCCTTCATTCACGAGACGCTCGAGTTCTTTGGTGCCGCGCAAGCCACCGACAAAGTCGATTCGCTTATCGGTGCGAACGTCTCCGATTCCGAGGATTGGATCCAACAACCGGTCTTGTAAGACAGACACATCAAGTGAATTCACCAGCCCTGCCGCGGGCGCTGTGCCCTTACCCAGCCGCAGCTCGTACCAACGGCCGTCGAGATACATGCTCCAGATCTGAGGCTGCGCGGGCGCAGGATTGCCGTTTTCGACTACGCTGAAAGCCTTTCTTAGTTCCGCCAGAAACGATTCCGCCGTCATCCCATTAAGATCCCTAACCACGCGATTGTAAGGAAGAATCTGCAACTGATCGTCGGGAAAGATAACGGTAAGAAAGAAGTTGTATTCCTCGTCACCGGTGTGTCCGAAACTTTGATCTCTGAGTTCCGTACGGGCCCGGCTGGCGCTAGCGGCACGATGATGGCCGTCAGCAATGTAAAGGTAAGGAACTTCGCGAAAGGCCTGAACAAAACGAACCGCATCGGGCACATGCCAGATAGTGTGCTGAATCCCATCGTCGGCGGTGAAGTCATAGAGCGGCTTCGTCATCGTCGTCTCAAGCGTCATGTTGTCGATGTCTGGCCGCGCGCGGTATGTGAGAAAGACGGGACCGGTCTGCGCCTGCAACACCATCATGTGACGAGTCCGATCATCCTCCTTGTCGCGGCGCGTGCGCTCATGCTTGCGAATCAAATCCTGATCGTATTCGTCAACCGCGCAACAGGCGACGAGGCCTACTTGTTCGTGCTCGCCCATGACCAGCCGGTAAAGATACAAACTGGGAACTTCTTCAGTCTCGAGCGGACAAGCTGAAATCAGCTGTTGAAAATTCTCGAGTGCTCTGCGGTAAACGGCGTCGCTGTAAAGATCGGTGCCTTCAGGCAAATCGATCTCCGGCCTAGATACATGGAGAAAGCTCAGAGGATTACCCGCCGCCAGGGCCGCAGCTTCTTCGCTGTTCACCACGTCATAAGGCACGCTGGAGACTTGCCTGGCCTTTTCCGGGGGCGGACGCAGAGCACTGAAAGGATGAATGACCGCCACCGAATCCTCCTGGGGTCTAGCTCGGGCTGCACAAAGCGGTGACATCAAGACCGCGAGCTGGCCCGATTACTCTTTGACTTGATTGCTAAGGCTTGAAAACAAGACTATCCGGTCAGGCGCGGTCTTAGCAAGCCGCGACCGATCTGATTGAAGCGTGAGCCATGATGGCTGAAAGAGTAAGATGTCCGCTAATGGAAGACCTTACGAGTGATCGGCGCCGTGCCCTCGAAGAGAAGCTGCGAAGTGTTGAGGAAATCTTCGAGCGGGAGATGCGCCAGCGAGGCTTTGAGCCGGACCAGGCTGAGAACGTCGCATTGCCGACCTCTCTGGCCCGTCTTTACACCCAACGCGAAGCATTGAAAACCGAACTGGGCGAGATGATAGGTGGAACTGAATGAAAGAGACTGAAAGAATACGCGAACAATTGGAGCGAGCATTCGCCGGCGGAGCGTGGCATGGTCCGGGCGTCCTGGAGATTCTAGAGAACGTAACAGCCAGCCAGGCGGCAGCAAAGCCAATTGTTGGTGCGCACAGCATTTGGGAACTTGTGCTACACATCAAGGCATGGGAAGACGCTTGCCGGCGCCGTCTCAGCGGTGATCGCGCTGAGCTGTCCGATGAAGAAGATTGGCCGCAGGTTAATGAACCCAGCGACGAGGCCTGGGAGGATACCCTCGCTGCCTTACGAGAAAACCATCAAAAGTTTAGTGATGCGATTGCCTCCGTGGACGAGTCGCGGCTTGACGAGCCCATTCTGGAAGGCATGAAGACCGTGTACGCAACTCTTCACGGTGCGGTGCAACACGACCTCTATCACGCGGGACAGATAGCCATCCTGAAGAAAGCTTCAACCGGAGAAACTGTATGAGCGAGTTAGCTAGTCGTGCCTGTGTTCCTTGTCGCGGCGGCGTGCCGCCACTAAAAGGTGAAGAGATCACGAACCTGCTGGGAGAGCTTAACGAATGGTCAGTCGTGAGTGATCATCATCTGAGCAAGCTTTTCAAACTGCGTGACTTCGAGGAAGCGCTTGGGTTTGTAAATCGCGTTGGTGAACTTGCCGAAGAGCAAGGGCATCATCCCGATATCTGTTTCGGCTGGGGCCGTGTCGAAATCACGATATGGACGCACAAGATTGACGGGCTGACGGAGAGCGATTTCATTCTCGCAGCGAAGATCGATACGCTTTGAGCCAAGAAGCAGTTGCAAGAGTCGGAAAGCAGCGATCATCACCGTCCCGCCAGGGACGAAATGTTTATGAAACTTTAGGACAACCTTGCGGAACCAGCTCCGTAGGAGCGAATGTTAGCTGTTGCGCCCCGAGTGGGGCGTATTGCCTTGATTGAATCTAATTCTTTAAACACTGTGCGCCTACGGCGCTGACTCTTGTCAGAAACCCTTCCCGGAATGTGCCTTTCAGACTTAGTTTCGCCACACTCATTCGCCTCGCCATTGAACATTTACAACGCCTCTGAATAGACAGTTTCTGTTTCTGCCACCATCCTCTCGAGGCTAAAGCGCTGCTGCACGTCAGCCTGGGCGTTAGCAGTCATCTCTTTCGTCTTTTCCGGGTGCGCCAAGAATTCACTGATTACTCGCGACATTTGTCCAATTCCTCCAATGGGAACAAGTATCCCGGTTGTGCCGTCGCGAAGAATTTCTTTCGCCCCTTCGGTGTCAGTCGCAACGACGGCTGCACCAGCCGCCATCGCTTCTACAATCGCAAGGCCAAACGACTCGCTGTGCGAAGCCGAAACGAAGACATCCAGAGCGCAGTACAACTCGTTGATATCGTCCATGCCGCCAAGAAGGCGGACCCGGTTTGTGAGTCCGAGTTGCTGAATCAAACGCTCGAGTCGTTGGCGATATGGTTTAGTTGCAGCGCTTTCGGTGCCGGAAACTATGAAGAAAGCTGAGGGCGTCGAGTCGCGCAACTTTGCGGCAGCCTGCAAAAAGTCTTCGTGACCTTTTAAGACTGTTAGAGTCCCGATGCTGCCCACGAGTGAGCTCTCCATAGGCAGGTCCCGACGGCGACAGAACTCTGCCCGATCGAAACGACTCCGTGCGTCTGCAATCTTTTTCCAGTTAATCCCATTCTGAATAACCGTGATCTTCTCTGGAGCGATTAGCGCCTGCGCCTGTAGCTCACGCGCAACTGCATGTGAGACGGCGATCACTCGCGAAACGTGTGCGAGCGTCACCTTGTGCAGCCGGTTCAAGGGAAACAAGACGTGGCGCGTGACAATCAAGCGTGCACCGGGATTTCTTCGCACCGCATACGCTGCGAGCGGATAGTCGCGGGCCATGTGCGCGTGAACAATCTCAATCTTGCGAACCGCGACGAGTTTGGCGAGCGAGCTGGCACTGCGCGCGTCAAGGGCGTTGCGTAGCGGCAACGTCGTGAGGTTTTCACCGGGGAGTTTTAGTTCCGCGAGCAATGGAGACTTAGGACGCACTACTGCGTGAACTTCATGACCGCGAGCGGCAAGTGAATTCGCGAGATCGGCGAGGTGACGTTCACCGCCACCAAATGCCTGAGCTGAGCTGATCTGAAGAATTTTCAAGCTGCTTTAACCGAAAGGAAACTGTGACCGCAGGGTATGCCGAGACGATTCCACATTACAACCTTGTGTGCTCGTACCCGGATATTGTTTTTGGCCCGTACTGAACCAAACATTCGTGATTGCTTACAGACACTGCGAAACACTGGAAAAGACACACCGAGTACCGATAAACCAAATGGTTTCTGGGCACAGTGGTTGCAAACGTTAATGCTGAGCGGGCAAGCAAAAGGTAAACAAATTTCCAATTCTTTTAGGAGGACATTTCTAGGGCCAAGCCAGCATTAGTTACGGGTCTTTTTAAAAATCGCAGCGCCGCGGAGTCAGCCATCGACGGTGGTGCGCATGTGCGTGAATAATCTCTACTTCAACTAAAAATAAAAAGGGCCTGTGGCGAAATTCGCTACAGGCCCTCTTTTTCGTTGGTGTGAAAAACTACCTCTTGATTGCGTCGCCGATGTCTTCCACTGTTTCGCCCACCTTCCGTTTGGCGGTGCCGAAGCCTTCCTGAATATTACCGCTCGCCCGATCGGCATCACCTTCCGCTTCGAGGTCGCGATCATTAATGGCCTTGCCGACTCCTTCTTTGATGGAACCTTTGGCCTGATCAAACTTTCCTTCCATCTCGTCTCTGTTTGGTAAACCCATAGTTGAACCTCCGCTATAAAATCAGAGCCGCTGTGATTGACCGGGCGGCCTCCGTTGCCTTGAACGAGAGCAACGGCCATGCCTTCCGCTAACAAATCCCTTTTCGTTAACTTAAAGCAGGGTTTAGCTGGGCTGAGAGTGCCAGAGCAATAACGAAAGCTTTCTGACTGTACGTTTCGCAGACTAGCCGAGTGGTCTAACTTGGAACGCTTCGATTGGGTCCGGGGTCACTTGATAGAGATTAGATTCTCGCTGGTATCGTGAATCTCATCGAAGAAAGGCGGCAAGTTTTTTACAAATCTCTCGCTCTTCTCGCACAAGGGAAGTCGTACCTCGAAGCGCGTCCCTTCACCTGGTTCGCTGACAACCAGGATCTCGCCGTTGTGGCGCGTAATGATGCCATGCGAAGCAGAAAGGCCGAGGCCAGTTCCGCTTTTGCCTTTGGTGGTGAAGAACGGCTCAAAGATTCGAGCCGCAGTCTCCGGCTGCATGCCACAGCCGTTGTCGGCAACCCAGAAACAGCCGCTGTCGATTTCGGAGCGCGTGCCAATTTCAATCACGCCACCCCCTGGCATTGCATCCACAGCATTGAAGATCAGATTGAGCACCACTTCACGCAGCTCGGCTAACTCACCCATCACATAGACTGGCCCATTGCACTCAGCCTTTACTTCGATGGTCGCCTTCGCAGATTTACTTTGCCACTTTGGTCGGGCGATTTCGATGCTTGAAGTCAACAAGTCGGAGATGTCGACGGGCGTGAACTCTTTAGCGGAATCACGTCGCGCAAACTCGAGAATGCGTCGCAGAGTTTGCGCACCCTCTTCGACAGCGTTGGTAATGATCTTGAGACTCTTCGCGACCGCTTCATCACTAGTCCGCATCATCAAAAGCTGGGCACGTCCCTGAATCACGGTAAGCGAGTTGTTCAAATTGTGGGCGACACCAGCCGCCAGTTCGCCAACGGCTCGTAGTTTGTCCGACTGTGCTTGCAGTTCCTGATGCCGACGGCGATCGGTGACGTCGCGCAGGAAAACCAAAATGCCAGAGACCTCATTGTCTTTCCATAAAGGTGAGGTGTGCGCTTCAACATCGCGGAGAGTATCGTCAGGTCGTACGGCGCGCATTTCAAACTCCGAGTTTTCGCCAACCAGCGCGCTTTGCAGTTTACTGTTTGCGAGCTCTCGGTAATCTTCGGCAACAAACTCGATTAGGTAACGGCCCGACAGCATGAAAGAACTTCCGCCCTCGCCCCGCTCGTTCATCCAGGTGATTCGTCCGTTACTATCAAGAGCGTAGATTTCCTCCGGACTGCGATCGGCAATACTCGCGATGAATGAGCGCTGCGCTAGCGCCTCAGCTTCAGCCCTGCGCAGTTCTGAAATATCACGTGCAATTACGACTGCACTGCGCGGTGCGCTGTCATCGCCGGGCTCAGGCTGAACGGTAACGAGGGTTGGTTTTGCTTCGTCACCGACAAGCAACTCAACTTCAACTCGCTGTCCAGTCGTTAATGCGCGATCCACGATGCAGTTTTCCGTACCCTCCACCCGCCAGAACATCTCGCAGCAGCGCCGGCCCTTGAGCCAGGCAGCCGAACGGCCTTGCAGGAGGGCGCCACTGTTGTTGGCTGTTGTCAGGAGGCCCTGACTATCGAACGCGTAGATCGGATCCGCGAGGGCGTTGCAGAAACTCAGCAAGAGATCGGCGGGCATGGCCTCGGTCGAGGCAGAATCGTCTAGATAAGTCGTGTTGCTTTCGTTAGTCATTGAGTTAGGGACTTTCGGAGTAGCTGGTGGGGCTGACTGTGGAAGGACCGCCCGGCAGGCAACTACATCCTAGCAAATTGCGGCAAAGGCTTGCCAGCATAAAGTTCGCAGGCCTGCGAACGGGCCAGATGAGTGAGTGTCTTGTTTCCAGGAGTTGTGGAGCCAGCAATCAAAGGCTTAAGTGCGCCAAACAAACGAATAGGGCGGACTTATTGGGTCCGCCCTATCGGTGTGTTTATAACTCAGGACTGCTGAGTTTAGAAGTTGAAGCGCGCCGCAAACTGAATCTGCCGCTCGCGGAATACCGTGTTGCCCGCCTCGCTGGGCACGGTGAACAGCCGATCCACAATCAGTACCGGAGTTCCCAGCGGAACGCCAGGCGCGTTAGCCGCAGTCGCCGTGGAGACAGTGTAAAGCGTAGTTCCACGGTTGGTGATGTTGACGCGATTGAAGAGGTTGAATGCCTCGCCGAGGACTTCGAAATTCACCGTTTCTGTAATGTGGAAGCGGCGCGAGACGCGCAGGTCAACATTAAAGGTCTTCGGGAAGCGGAATGAATTACGCCCAAAGAGTGGGAAACGACTCGAGCCGCCAGCTCCAAGGATTCCAAAGCTGGCTGCGGATGAGAGCGCCGATCCACCACAAACGGCTGCATTCGTGCAGGCCGGGGCGTTGCCGCTTACACCTGCCGAATTCGGACGTCCTGAAGAAATCTGCACGATCGGCGCGATTGTGAAGCCGTTGAAGATTGCCCTACCAACTTTATTGTCCGCTGAGAAGAAGTCAGGATTCCAAACCACGCTGGCGACGAAACGATTCTTCAGATCGAAATCTGCCGGACCATTCTCGAAGCTGTAGTCAAACGGATTGAGCGGCACATTGGGAGAAGTAAACGTCTGTGAAGCCTGTCCCGTGTCGGTCGCTCGCGCTCTCGTGTAGTTGATTTGAAATTGCAGGCCTTTGCTTAGACGGCGATTTAGTTGCAGCACGAGCGCCTCGTACTCAGACTTGATGCTGCTGCGAATCTCGGTCATGCGCGCAAAGTTGGCATTTGGACGGCTGGTGAATCGCGGGAAGCGAAAGACCTGTCCGTTCAAATCGCCGCCGACCACAGTGTACGGAGTGACCTGCGTGGCAGCATTCAAATTAGTATCCACAAATGTCGGCAGGCGGCGACCAAGGCTAACCAGGAATGACACCGAAGCGACGGTATTTTTTGCGATTTCACGTTCGAAAACGAGGTCGGCCTGGTGAATCTGCGGATTCGCCATGTGCTCATCGAAGAAGATGATATCGGGGCGAAATGTCGTCAGCGGCGGCGCAGCGGCCAAAGTGTTTGGATAACTAGGAGCGCCTGCCGTGGTCGGTGAGAAACTGAACTGCAGCTGTCCACTCGTGTTGCCCGTGTTAGTGATGGCGTTAGAGATGGTCGAGTTAATAATACGACCATAGTAAATTCCGTAACCGCCTCTAACCGAGGTCTTGCCGTCGCCTTTGATGTCGTAAGCAAAACCAAAGCGTGGGCCCCAGTTGTTCTTGTCCGCCGGGAACACGCTTGTTTGCGGAACGGCTGGATTTGGAATCTGCGGTTCAGGAAGTTTCTCGTATTCATAACGCAAACCGAGGTTGACGGTCAGCTTCGGACTGACGCGGAAATCATCCTGAATGAAGAAGTTGTAGTCAGTGGTTTTAAAGAAGAATGCGCTCGGTCCAAATCCCTGTCCGTAACTGCTGTAACACCGTTGACTGAAGGACGTTCCGCACCTCCCAGTGGGAAAGGCAAAGTCGCTGATGAAATCGACGACGTTGCTGTAGCTATACGCTCCGCCTTCCTGAAAAAGGTTGTCGAGCAAATCGCTGACGCGATTTACGTCACCGCCAAACTTCAGGGTGTGATTACCCATCGAGTAAGTAACGGTGTCAGCAAACTGCCAGCGCTTTTCATCCGGATAAGCGCGGCGCTCGAGGAAGTTTGGTTTGCCAAACGTCAGACCGCCACTGCCAATTGATACTGAAGGTGGACGACCATTCAAACCAGTCGTGGGCTCGCCGGGTGCTGGCGTCTGACTAAGTTGAAATTCGTTATCGCGACCATATTGGAAACGTGCTTCATTGAGCAACACAGGTGAGATGGTGGACGACAAGCGCAGGTTAAGCGCATCAACGTTAACGAAGTCGTCACCAAAGCTGGCGATGCCGCGGGTGACGACGGCCTGGGATTGAATTCCAGCGGGCGACTCGGCGCGCAGGCGATTGTAAGTTGCGCTGAAAGTATTGTTGCCGTTGATCTGCCAGTCGATCTTAGGAAGATAAATGGTTTGGTCGCGGCGACGAGGAACTTCGCCCGTCAACCCACGCAGGAAAGCGAATGCTGCGTCGCGCTGGGCGTTAGTGACACCACGCGAAGTAAGTGTTGCCTGCTGGGTCGATGTCAGGCTGAAGAAAGTCAAACTGCTCGGCGCGGCGACGGCCGGGAAGTCCTGCTTCTGCTGGTCGAAGCTGAAGAAGAAGAAGAGCTTGTCTTTGACGATCGGCCCGCCGATCGCGCCGCCATATTGTAGCCGGCGATCCTTTGGCTTGAGCCCCACCACCTGATTACCAGTCGGCGTAGCAATCGTTTGGAAGCTGAAAGCGTTGCGAGCGCCCCACTTGTTATCGCGATCGTAGAAGAAAGCCGAACCGTGGAAGTCGTTCGTACCACTCTTGGTTACCGCGTTGACGACGCCGCCGGCGGCGCGGCCATACTCGGCTGAGTAGTTGGAAGTATTTACCTGAAACTCGCGAATCGCTGCCTGGCTGATGACGTAGGGGATGCGGGTACGACCACGCTCTTCAGAGAAGAACGCCTGGTTGTTGTCGCCGCCGTCAACCGTATTGTTGTTCAGCAAGCCGGAAACGCCACGAAAACTGATTAGTCCGAAGGCGCCGTCAGGAACCGCGCCGGGAGTCAGCAGCGCAAAGTTGGACCAACGACGACCGTTAATCGGCAGTTCGTTAATTGAGGTTTGGTTGACGTTAGTCGAGAAGTCCTGCTGCGAGGTGTTGATGACCGGAGCTTCCGCAGTAACTTCGACTGTTCCGGAAACGGGACCAATCTGCACGCCCGCGTTCACTTCAGTGACGCGTCCCACCTCAACTACGAGGTTATCCTGAGTGTACAAGCCGAAACCGGTCGCATTAACCGAGACGGTGTAGGTTCCGGGCTGCAAGTTAACGATGCGGAAGCGGCCTTGATCATCGGTTGTCGCCGTGTCCTCTTTGTTCGTTTCAGAGTTACGAACGGTCACGGCCGCGCCAGCTACCACCTCATTGTTGGGATTAGTTACCGACCCACCGATAGCGCCGGAGGTCGTGGACTGTGCCATCGCAATGCCACTCATAGCGATGACAAAGGTAAACACGAAAGCGAGCTTCAGAATTTTCGACATATACAGGAACTCCTTAAGCAATTAGTGACAGTTGAGGTAGCCTCTGCGTGATGACCACAGAGGGCGCAGACGTGACCTTGAATTCGATTGCGACGGGAACTAAGCAAGTCAAGATGATTAGGACGACTAGAACCAATCTGTAGGATTCGGTCTTCTACCATGTGAAGCTGGGTTGGCGCAAGCATAATGCAGTGAAATCGAGCTTAATTAATTGCGCGCTTCGAGTCCGAAGACGATCTGGCGAACTCCAACATACGCCCTCTTTCGCAATACTTGTGCCGAGTGAGCACGATTAGAATGAGGTCGGATAAGGCTAAGCTTTTCACGCGTTGTATAGAATCAGACAGTTTGAGCTCTGCAATGATTCCTCAGGAATTTGGATTTTATTGGAAATTCAGGAAATCGATTTGCTTGTCGCAGCAGCAATTCACTGCGACTTTTCGCTAAACACGCTCGACAATCATTGCGATACCCTGACCACCGCCGATGCACGCTGTGGTTAAAGCATAACGAGCTTGACGACGGCGCAATTCGAGCAGCGCGGTAAGGACCAGACGCGTTCCGGTTGCGCCCAGTGGATGTCCAAGCGCAATCGCTCCGCCGTTTACGTTGGTCTTTGAGCGATCGAGACCCAGCTCTTTTTCCACTGCCAGGTATTGCGCGGCGAATGCCTCGTTAACTTCGATCAAATCCATGTCAGAAAGTTTTAGTCCTGCTTTCTCTAAAGCCATGCGCGTTGCGGGCACAGGCCCGATACCCATTATCTCCGGCTCTACCCCGGCATAGGCCCAGCTGACAATTCGCCCCAGCGGCCTCACTCCCTTGTTTTTGACATACTCTTCACCGGTGATTACCAGGGCTGCGGCACCGTCAACAATTCCTGAGGCGTTTCCGGCAGTGACGAAACCATCCTTTGCAAAAGCAGGACGCAGCTTGGCTAACCCTTCAAGCGTGGTTTCCGGCCTCAAGTGATCATCCTGCTCAAACATGAAACTGCCTTTGCGTGACTTAACTTCCACGGGGACGATCTCTTCGGAAAAGTAAGAAGCCTCGCGCGCGCGTTTCGCTTCCTGTTGCGAGCGATAGGCATAGGCGTCTTGCTCTTCCCGCGAAACTTTAAACTTGCGCGCCAGGTTCTCTGCTGTGCCAGCCATCGGCGTGTTGCAGTAAGTATCGAGCAAAGCCACCATCAAGCTGTCCTCAAGCTTCCCTTCGCCCAGGGCAAATCCTGAACGCGCGCCTCTAAGCACATGCGGCGCTTGCGACATCGATTCGATCCCGCCGACCAGCGCGGTGTTGGCTTCACCCAGTTGAATCATCTGGGCGCCTGAGACTATCGCTTGAATTCCGCTGCCGCAGAGTCGGTTGACAGTTAGAGCTGGTCGATCAAACGGGACGCCGGTTTTTAGAGCGACGTGTCGCGCGCCGTAGATCGCATCGCCGGAAGTTTGTAAGGCGTTACCAATAACTGTGTGATCGATTTCTTCGGGGCTAACCCCTGTTGCCTCGAAGGCTCCGCGCGCTGCCACGGCCCCCAAATCTATTGCTGAAATGTCCTTCAATGCGCCAACGTATTGACCCATTGGCGTCCGTTTGCCACCGAGAATAAAAACGTCCTTTGCCATAGTCGAGATTGCCTGCTCCATTCGTAAAATTGTGAACTCCTGACGCTAGCAAATGAACTGAAAAGGGTCAAACCAAGGCAATGCGGGAGTTTGCAAAACCTTAATCTTTGGCGATTGCGATTGGCTTATTGACTGCTTAGTGGCGATTGAACCAGCTATGGGCCATTCAAGAGTTCAAGTGTGTTGAAGTTCTGAAGGATTCAGTCGTGAGGGAGACGCGCGATGGACTTCCTAGTGTGATTTATTTCTTATTCTTCCTGGCGAACTTGGCGATCCTTGGCGCCTTGGCGGTGAAATCGTTGCAGTCTGCCACTCTCCAATTGGCAATTGGCAATCGGCAACCGAAATTACTCATTCTTTGAAGCGGTGCACGGCGCGGTAACGATGAAGCAGTTCTTCTAAAAAGCCCTCATAGGTGAACGTCGATAAGTCGTATCCAGGTCGCATCTGATACAACAAGGGAATCGTAACTCGCCACGCCATCCACTGGCGCGCCGCATCGCCAAGCTCCCAACGCCGCCGCAGAAAAGTTTCCACTACCTCAATCTGTGCTTCGCTCAGGTTATTAACGGTGCCTGTAAAGTCGACTGGCGGAAAAGCGCGGCGCAAAGCCGGATCGCTGATGGGGGCAGCGAACACCTCATCGAATGCCGGCGCTTCAGCATCGCGTTCGCGCACAACAACTGTTCCTGCGATCAGATCTCCAACTCTTTGATCAATGCTGCTGACAAAAACTGAGATGAGGCCGATTGAATAGAACGGCGCCGGCATCATGTCGAAACTGCGCAGCAGGTTCCTGACTGTCGCTTCCCAGAATGTAACTGGTCGCCCGTCTTCACGAATAACGCGCAGCTTCAACCAGCGTTTGCCCGGAGTCTGTCCGCTCCAAACGCATTCGAAAAAAGCAAAATAGCCCGACACGATCAGAAACAGAATCACGATCAAAATTGCATACACCCATTTCGGCGCGGCGTTCAGCCTCTCTCCAAGAGTCGAAACATTTGCCAGCGTCATGAAGGCAATGATCATCAAGGAGACTGTTATGGCTTGAATAGCGTGATCGATCGCACAGGCGAGGAAACGATTGCCGATGGACGCGAGCGCAAAATGAAGCTGAACGCGCTCGGGCGTTTCAATAATCAGAACGTCTTCTGTAGCGACTGCAGAAGACATTTCTAAAGTGCGCCAAGCTGTTTATACATCGTCATGAAATCGAAGTTGTTCCAAGCCTCAACAATTTGGCCTTTTTCAATTCGGACGATCGTAATTCCTGTAAACTCTGTCGATTGCCCGGTCGCAGCGAAGCCCAAACTATCTGACTGATGCTTACCGCGCACTAAGCAACGAGCCGCCACCTTGTCGCCTTCGGCAATTGTGTCTTCAACTACGACTTCAATCTCCGGGAAAGCAGCGCGAAACTTTCGGAAGAAAGGCTTGAAGTCTTGCGGGCCACGCAAGGCGTTCCCAGCCTCGTCAGCGAGCCCATGCGCGATGCCCTCCGCCGCAAACAACTCATCGATCACTTCTTCGCGACCTTGATTCCAAACCTCCTCAAACCATCGTTGGATGAGGGCTTTGTTTTCGTCAGACATAATTTTCGTCCCTTAAAAATTGCCTTTCCTGGACAAGGTTAGGTTCTGTCGGCAAAAATGCCGTTAGGATCCGTCTCCAATTTTTTTAGCTCCATTAGCAGCGACACAAGGCGCTCTTCCGGAGCGCGAGAATTCATCAGAATTTGTGAAGTATGAACATTCCGCTCCTGCGGAGCTTCTAAAATGAAAGCCAGGTTTAGCTATAAACATGCGGCTCCCTCGGAGCTTTGTCTACTTTCACCTTCCACTTACTCGAACAAAACGGCGTTTGCCAACCTTGATGTCGAATCCTGGCTTGCCCGGTTGGACGGGATAGGATTTGTTCGTGTTCGGATCGCACCGCTCGCCATCAACGTATACTCCGCCTTGTTCAATGAGCCGACGCGCTTCAGCTTTTGAGGAAGCTAGTTCAAGTTCCACAAGCAAGTCTCTCAACTCCCACGTATCAAAGCGAACGGTTCGCTCTTCAATCTCTTCGGGTGCTTCCTTACGTCTGAAGATTCGATTGAAATCCTCTTCTGCAGTGTTTGCCGCGTCAAGGGAATAAAAGTCAGTAATGATTCGCTTTGCCAACTCGGCTTTCAAATCCCGCGGGTTAGACTGTCCCGCCGCGGCAGTTTCGCGCAGCCTATTGATCTCTGATAACGGAAGATCGGTCAGCAGTTCATAGTACCGCCACATTAGGTCATCCGAGATCGACATTACTTTTCCGAAAATCTCCGCGGGTGGTTCGTTGATGCCGATGTAATTCCCGAGGCTCTTCGACATCTTCTGCACGCCATCAGTTCCTTCAAGGAGCGGCATGATCACACAGACCTGCGCTTCCTGCTGGTACTCGCGCTGCAGATTCCGCCCCATCAGTAGATTGAACTTTTGATCGCTGCCACCAAGTTCAACATCTGCTTGCAGAGCGACCGAGTCGTACGCCTGCGTCAAGGGATAAAGCAGCTCGTGGAGTGCGACTGGCTTTTCTTCTTGCAAACGCTTCGCGAAGTCGTCGCGTTCGAGAATTTGTTTCACTGTGACATGCGCGGCTAGTCGAATGAAACCAGCGGAGCCCAGCTTGTCCATCCACTCCGAGTTGAAGCGCATTTCCGTCTTCTCGGGATCGAGCAGCTTGAAGATCTGTGTCTTATAAGTTTCAGCGTTGGCATTGATTTCATCGCGCGTTAATTGCGGTCGCGTGGCGGAGTTGCCTGAGGGATCGCCGATCAGTCCCGTGAAGTCGCCAATCAAAAAGATGACTGTATGGCCGAGCTTCTGAAACGCACGCAGCTTGCGAATGACTACGGTGTGGCCCAGATGGATGTCTGGTGCTGTTGGATCGACGCCCAGTTTTACGCGCAAAGGTTTTCCGGTTGCAGCCGCCTTCTCGAGCTTGGTGCGTAATTCATTCTCACGAATGATGTCCACCGTGCCCTGACACAGGATTTCAAGTTGTTCGTCGATTGTCATTGTTGTCATCGTAAATCGTAAATCGTGAATCGTAAATCGTGAATCGCCTTTGGAGTGCGAAGGCAAGCGCAGCGCGACACCGCTTTGGGTCTCATCGTGGCTTTAATACCCCAAACCGCCGTCGTCGCTTGGCGCTGCCTGCGCACTGCTATTGTGAAGCAAATTTCTTCACACAAAGTTCTGAGCGGCGGTGTTTGCCTAACAGAACACCTCTGCGTCTTTTAGAGTCTTAGACCTACATCGAGGAGCATCATGAGCATACTGTCAATCGCCGCCGCGACCATTTTCTGTGGAGTTGGCTGTACGTTTTACGGAGTCGAGGCCCTCAACACCGATAGCCTCGTCCAGCAACAAAGCGCCAACGAAATCTCGTCCGACACTAGAGCAAACATCCAAAAACTCGCTTCCGCAGATGCCAGGGAACGCACGGACGCTGCCTGCAGATTGGGTAAAGCGCGCGCGGTGGCCGCGATTCCGGGCTTGATCCAGTTGCTTAGCGATGACACGCCTGTAGAGCAGCCGGTGTGCGAAGAAAAAGGAAACTGGCGCGGCCGGGGAATGGACAAGACAACGCCTGGAGAGATGGCAGCGGTTGCTCTATCCCAAATCGGCAATGAAGCCGTTGAGCCGCTAATCGCCGCGTTGCGAAGCAGCGCCTGGCAAGCACGAGCGAACGCCGCGTTTGCCCTGGGACTAATTCATGATGACCGTGGAATAGAACCATTGATTTCGGCAACCCGAGATCCTGAGTCGCGCGTGCGCGAAAAGGCTTGCTGGTCGCTGGGACTCGTCGGTGACGATCGCGCGGTGGAGCCGTTGAGTGTCGCCCTGAAAGACGCCGACGCACGCGTGCGTTCCCAGGCGGCGTGGGCGCTAGGCTTGAAAGGCGATGAGCGTTCCGTCGAGCCTCTGATACTCGCATTGCGGGATCAAAACGAAGAGGTGCAATCACAAGCGGCTTGGGCGCTCGGGCTTAAGGGCGACGATCGCGCCGTCGAACCTCTTACGATTGCATTGACGGCTGGTCACGAAGAGGTCCGGTCGCAAGCAGCGTGGGCTCTCGGTCTCAAAGGAAATTCAAAAGCAGTGGCGGCTCTAATCGTGGCGCTACGAGACCCCAACGCCGAGGTGCGTTCGCAGGCGGCGTGGGCCCTGGGACTGAAAGGCGACGAGCGCGCAGTTGAACCGCTCCGTAACGCTTTGAACGACTCAGACGCAAACGTGCGCAAACAGGCGCGTTGGGCTTTGGATCTCCGAGACCTAGAGAGCGGTCACCGCCGCGTGAAAATCAAGAGCCGGGATATTGATGTGAATGTTGACGTTGACCCGAAGGTGGAAGTGGATAGCCCGGATGTCGACGTTGATGTTCGCGTCGAGCCCAAAGTGAAAGTTGAACCGAAGGTCAAAGTGAGAGTGAAGACCTAAAGAATTGAGTCATTGAGTCATTGAGTCATTGTGTGATTGTGTGATTGTGTGATTGTGTCATTTGAAGAGTGACCAATGATTCGATGATTTAATGATCCGATGACTCAATCACTAAATCGCTCAATGACTCATTCACTAAATCGCTCAATCACTAAATGACTCAATCACGAGCCTGACTGCCTCTGCATAGAGCTTGTGCTCCTGCTCCAGAATTCGCGCTGCTAAAGATTCTTCGGTGTCTCCGGGAAGGACCGGCACCGCGCGTTGGGCGATGATCGGGCCACCATCAAGCGTTTCGTCAACGTAGTGAACCGTACAGCCGCTCGAAGCGACGCCGGCGTCGAGCGCTTGCTTGTGCGGATGAAGCCCAGGGAAATCGGGAAGCAGACTGGGATGAATATTCAGGATGCGGTTGCGGAACGCTGCAATGAACTCCGGCGAGAGCAAACGCATGTATCCGGCAAGACAGATAAGCTCAATCTGGCGCTCGCGTAGCGCTTTCGCAATTTCGCGATCGTGATCTTCACGACTCCGGCCGCGACGCTCAATTAGCAACGTCTCAATATTGCGTTCTTTCGCTCGCGCCAACCCTGCGGCACTCGCCTGATCGCTAATCACTAAAGCTACTTCAGCTTCCGGCACGCGTCCCTCACGAATCGCATCGGCGAGCGCCACCATGTTTGAGCCGCGTCCGGAAATCAATATTCCCAGCCGACAGATCTTCTCCGAATTAGGCAACCAACTTCCCCTGGACATGTTGGACTATCATGGTAAGGCCGGTGTGGACCAGATGAACGCCTTGGTAATTCCTCCTAGCCTTCTGTGCTTTTTTTCTTAGGTGTTCTGAGTTGGAAGACGTCGATCAAATAAGGATGCAGGCTGTTGCCACACCGTTGAGGATCTTTGACGCCGATAACGTATCCGGTCAGGGTATCTTTCGTGAGCCGGAAGCGGACAATCTGCTTAAACTTCTCGATTCTCGCCGCCCCACCACTCTCATTGTTATGCCCATTGAAGCCCAGACTCACGCCCAGATACCAACCTAACCAAACACAACTAAGAAAGGCGCCAAACACCGCACCGAGGAATATCGGAAACAACTGCCACCAACCTTTCCAACTAAACCACCATTCATATGTAGCGAACGGCACCGCGGTGCTGAAAGTGTGAGGCCAAAAAATCAGGTTCCAAAGCGTTGATGGTGTATCCGAGCCATTATTGATAAGCCAAGCATAGACCAGAGGCGGAAGGGCTAGCATCAACGCCCCGAATACAACCCAGGCGAGCGTTAATAACTTCCGTTGATTCTTGCGCATCAGTGATTTGCCGATCCACCAAAAAATGAAGATTAGGACCCCTGCTAAAAGTACCGTCAACCAGGTACCCTTTTTGATCAGGAACACAGCGATGCCGATCTGTAGGAGCGCGTGCCAAATCCCGATTGCTGCCATACCTAGCTTGCCGGCACCTCGCTGATGCTCACCGGCCACTTTCCAGGCAGCAATTACGAGTAAGACTGGAATTGCAATTACCACCAGCACCGAAACGATGTCAGCTACGAGATAAGCTGCCGGGTTGGCCTTGCCGAAAACCCAGAGACCGATAGCAACAGCGAAGAAAGCGCAAGCGGCAAAAACCCAGGTTATTGCCCAATCGCGACGTCGTATCGCCCGCTGAGAGGCCTGTTCAAACAGCCAATCGCTGTACGTGAGACTTAGATAAATCGCGACTCCCGCCCAACACATGGTTAGTAGGACCATGAGACTGTTACCGAAAGGCGTGATGAAGTTTCGATAAGGCATGACTAATAGAATGCCAATCAGGGCCTGCAGGATTGTCCAAAGCGTAAATCCCCGAATCGTCCGATTAACTTTTTTGACATGCTCCCGGTTATCGAACGGCTTTTTCGCAACGGCGGCTTTCTGCTTTACCTCCAGCCGGTCCTTCCATTCATCGTAATGCTGCCCCAGGCGAAATATAGCGAGTCCCATTACGGGTAGCGTCAATAGTAGAAGCCAAAACCCCCACGTGTACTCCGTGGGCCACACAGTTCTACACTTGCCCCAGAGATACAAGGGTTTATGTTGTTCGTCTGCTGTTTGGCAATCGGGATCACTTGAGAGCTTGGGATCCCACTTTTCTGTGAGGCCAACACTCATCAGGGCATTGGTCAAGATGGTGGGTTGAATATCTTCTTGTCGTTTTTTTGCTTCGGTTAGAGACTCTACGGTCGACTCATATCGCTCTGGCTGAGTGATCCCCAGAGCCACGAACGGCTTAAAATTGTGGATTGCGGGGCGGGTACTGTCGTCGGCGATCGCTGCGAAAGCCAGAATCAGCGCAACTAATCCGCCTACAAACCATACTCCACCGCCCTTAACAACTCGCCAGGGGTTGAAAATTTCGCCCGCCACGTGTTCGCGGGAATCGTCCTCATCCGGAAATAGAGCTTGTTCCCTGATTTCATCGACATAGGTCGTCGAGGGATGATGAAAGGCTCCGCCCAAACCGGACATTACGGAGGCGTAGTTGTCCCGCGTCAAAACTTCCTTAGGCGGAGCGTAGCGTCGCGTGGGTTGCGTGTTAGGCGAAGGCGGTCCCCAGTAGCGCGCGTAGTGGTGCACATCTCCAGCGAGGTCGAGTCGAATCTCATCATCGCCCAATTTTGTTTCTGCAGGTGGGGGTTCCCCCGTCCTTTCATCAACCGGGACTGTTTCATTTTCCGATCGGAGAAAGGGTCGCGGTAGTCCCAGTTGGAAAAAGGCTTTGGCCGACTTTTCGTCATCTTTGTCGGCAAATTTTCCGAACACGGTGGTGGGCGCGCTTGTGCAAACGATCAGCCTCTTCGGGTTCTGATCTTTGTTGGGTCCTTTTTTGAGACTCTTGAAGAAATCTCGCTGCCGTTCGTCTATTTTTCCCACCTCGGTATCAAGACCCCAAATCATCCAATCGAAGGGCAATCGCAAGGCGATATAACTTGTCTCCTGGTATCTGCGAAAGCCTCTGATCTGAAGTTGCGAGGCATTGTAAGGATTGTCGTAGAGGACCGATTCTCTTCGGCTACTGGTCGGCTCGCGGAATTGGCGACGAAAACCGTCAAGCATGTCGTAATAATCGTGGTTACCGGGAATGCCAAAGAGCGGACGAAAACGTTTCATCTCCTGGAGCTTTTCTGCTTCTGGCAAGTCCTCAAATTTCGGTAAGCCTAAGTCTGCTCTAATATCGTCATAAGCCCACTGAAATGGTTGTTGAAAACGCATGTGAAGGCTCGCGTAATCCGCCATGTGATAACTCGTGTCGCCTCCCACCATCAAAAACTCGCCGCGCGGAAGTTTCCTTAATCCGTTTAGGTTGTCGGTTTTTTTCGTTCGCATCCTGACTAACAGTTCTTCAGGTACCTTGCCCTCTTTTTTTTGTTCCTTCGTAGGCTGCACCGGGGGCATTTGGTCGCCCGGATCCTGAATCCAAAGATCGCTGAGGCAGAGGTAAGCAACGCTGTACGTAGCAGTCATGCCATCGCCAGTGTCAGAAATATAGTCGAACCAAAACTCTCCAGCGCTCGTCAGATCACCCTCGTTGTCCCGGGCGTACAGTCTGTCCCAGGCTTTGGCAACTTCATCTTCCGAATTAGGCGCCTCGGCATTCTTTTCGCTTTTCGGCAGCAGCGGCGGAAACAACTTCGCGTCCATCCAATCGCGAGCGTCGATCTTGGTTCCAAAGGCCGTATAGAGCAGCGTCGATTTAAGACTAGCGATGAGCTGCCTTCCCAAGAGCCAGGAAACTGGCTTCTCGAATTTACGGCCTGTGTCGCCGATTCTTTTTTCACATTCTTCTTCGGGAGTCCTTGGGGTTCCGACAGACATGCGGCTACTCCTTTTGGGTTAGCGAGATTGGGATTGAGAGCGCGAGGTGGAAACACCAGTTCGGCCAAACGTGGCCGAGATTTTATTCCTGTTTCCTCTGGGCTAGAAGATTCAGGAACGGTGATAAAGACAGCGGCTCATTTCGAGCCAGAAATCCGGACTTTTATAAGAACTTAACTTCCTGGTGACCGGAAGTAACGCTACCAATGGAGAAGCACGGCTGACCGCGCATCTGGAAGTGAGACTTAATTGCTTCAGCGTTCTGACGTGCGCAGATTATAACCATTCCGACCCCCATGTTAAAGGTTCGAAACATCTCCGGCTCAGGCACGTTGCCAAGCTGCTGCATCAGGGTGAAGAGAGGAAGCACCGGCCAACTACCTTTATTAATTTCTACCGCCGTGTTGGGCGGAAGGATGCGAGGAATATTCTCTGTCAACCCGCCGCCGGTGATGTGGGCAAGGCCTTTAACCGAACCTGAATCAAGTAAGCCGTCGAGTGCCCCCAGGTAGCTGAGGTGGGGTTGCAACAAGGCCTCGCCTACAGTCTGGCCGACACTTTCGAGTTTTGTGTTGACCGTAAAACCGGCGACTTCGAGAAAGAGTTTTCGAGCAAGTGAGTAACCATTCGTGTGCAAGCCGACCGACGGCAATGCCAACAGCACGTCTCCCGCTTCAATCGTTTTGCCATCAATCACTTTTTCGCGGTCGACGATTCCGACGATAAAGCCAGCCACATCATATTCGCCGTCAGCGTAGAAGCCAGGCATCTCGGCAGTCTCACCACCTAAAAGTACGCAACCATTTTCACTACATCCTTCCGTGATACCGGCAACGATACCGGCAACGACGTCAGGCGAGAGCTTTCCCGTGGCGATATAATCAAGAAAGAAAAGCGGCCGCGCTCCCTGGACGAGGATGTCGTTAACGCAATGATTGACAAGGTCACGGCCTATCGTGTGATGCACTCCCGTGAGAAATGCGATCTTGAGTTTAGTGCCTACACCATCAGCAGAAGCCACCAGCACCGGCTGTTTGAGTTGCGGGAAGGCGCCGTCAAACATGCCGCCGAAGCTGCCTATTTCAGAAAGAGTGCGTTCGTTGAAAGTCCGGCGTGCGAGATCTTTTATTTTCGCAGTAGCGCGGTTGGCGGCATCGATGTCGACACCGGAATCGCTGTACGTAACTGGTCTGGTCATGCGCGAAGTCTCAAGCGAGTCTCAAGTCTTAAGCCCCAAGTCTCAAGTCTGATTCAAGACACCGTCGCGAACGCCTGGGACTTGAGACATGAGACTTGGCTACGAACTATTTTCGATCTCCAGCTGACGTTTTCCGCTCCTTTGGTGGCGGGCCAAAGTCTCCATAGGCAATAAAACCGACGCGCGAGGAATCGTCTTTCTGTGCCACGCGCCCGATCCATAAGTCCGACTTTGCTTCCTTCGCAGTCTTCACTGCGAAGTCATTCTCCCGGCCTCGAGTGGTGATCGTTATCTCACCTTGTAAGTCGGTTCGGTAGACTTTTATGTCGGCGGCTTTAAAACGATCCAAAACCACTTGGGCCGGATGACCATAACGATTCCATTCACCGCAGGAAATAATCGCAACCTTTGGCTTCACTCGCTCGAGGTAGTCGGCGGCTGAAGCGTACTTCGAACCGTGGTGAGAGACTTTCAAAATGTCGGCGCGTAAGTTCAGATCCTTCGTCAAGAGGCGTTGCTCTGTTTGTTCCTCAGCGTCACCCGGGAGTAGCAGAGAAAAGCTTCCGTAATCAAGCCGCGCCACGATCGAGTTCGCGTTCGGTTCGTTACCGCCGCCTTTCATCTGCTCTTTCGTAAGCAGCGGCGGGTTAGGCGCGAGTATCGTCAGGCGCGCTCCTCCTCCCAGGTCAAGGGTTTTGCCTACTTCCGCTTTCTCATACCGCGCGCCACTCTGTGAGACAGCCTCTTTATATTCATCGAAGAACTTCACACTCGCCGGCCGCTTGTCGATTTTTTTCTTGCCCTCTTGTAGTTTCGCCGCGGGAGTGGGGGTAGGTGTCGCCTTGGAGGTCAAACCTCCGGGCAAGGTCGGCTCTAGGCCGTTATCGATCACATTGAGGACCTTCGTGGCTTTGATCACTTCGTCGGCGGCGCCGAGGTGGTCAGGATGCGGGTGCGTGCCGATGAAGTAATCGATCTGCTGCACCTTGTAACGCTGCAAGGCATCCAGAACGACTTTTCCTTTGCCAGTATCACCTGCGTCCAACAATACCGTTGTGCCGGTAGGAGAAATGATGAGGATCGAATCCCCATTGATTGGACCAACATCCAGAATGTGGACTTGAAGTTCGCCACCCGACGCCGGCGGTGGTTTTGTCCTCCACCAGGGAAGCACGTAACGCCAGCCTGCATAACCGGCCGCGCCGAGTAGTACCACCAGCACGGCAGCGGCGCAGCCACATCCTTTGGTCTTACGGCTCACTAAGGTTTCGCTTTCGTTCTGAGTAGCTCAGTTTTCCGTGATCGCCGCTTCGTGTTCACGTTCCCACATCGTTTCGGCGTTTGCGGTGATTCGCGTCGGATAGTTTTCGTTCCAACAGGCTACACACGCGGAGTCGGCGCTAATTTCAGTTGCCTCGATCATTCCTTCGAGAGAAAGATAACCGAGCGAATCCGCTTCAATGAAGTCGCAGATTTCAGAGACCGACTTTTGCGCCGCAATCAAGTCAGCTTTGTTCGGCGTGTCGATGCCGTAGTAGCAGGGACTAATCGTAGGCGGACAGCTGATGCGCAAATGAATTTCCCTCGCGCCAGCTTCGCGAACCATCCTCACAATCTTTTTGGAAGTTGTTCCCCGCACAATTGAATCGTCAATTAGCACCACGCGCTTTCCTTGAATCAGCTCGCGCACCGGATTTAGCTTGATGCGGACTCCGAAGGAACGAATTGACTGCCTCGGTTCGATGAAGGTCCGTCCCACATAGTGGTTGCGCACGAGTCCAAAGCGAAAACTGATTTCACTTTGCGCGGAGTAGCCGATGGCTGCGACAGTGCCCGAGTCAGGCACCGGCACGACGATGTCAGCATCCGCCGGCTGTTCAATGGCGAGACGCTGGCCCATGCGATGTCGAGAATCGTTGACTGACTTGCCGTAAATCAGCGAGTCGGGCCGGGCAAAGTAAACGTGCTCAAAGAGACACATCGAATGTTTTTGCGGCTTGAGCGGATGCGAAGAGCGCAGTCCGTCATCATCGATCACGATCATTTCACCCGGCTCGACGTCGCGAACGTAGTGTGCGTCGATCAGATCAAAGGCGCAGGTTTCGGAGGCGATCACCCAGGCATCGCCCAGCCGACCGAGAGCGAGGGGGCGAAATCCGCGCGCGTCACGAATTGCGATCAATTCCCGCGGCGTAAGAAACAGCATCGAAAAGGCGCCCTCTGTATCGCGTAAGACTTCCGGTATCGCTTCGCGTACGCCCGCAGCGCGCGACCGCGCGACGCCATGCAGAATCACTTCCGTATCTGACGTCGCGGAAAAGATGGCGCCTTCTTTTTCAAGCTTGCGCCGCTCCTCGCGGGCGAAGGGCAGGTTGCCGTTGTGACAAACAGCAATTTGTCCATGCTGGCAGGTGACAAGAAAAGGTTGGGCTTCGCGAATCGACACTTCGCCCGCGGTTGAATAACGAACGTGTCCGATCGCGTTCGGGCCGGGTAAGCGATCAAGCCGAGACTGATTAAACTTTTCTGCGACGTGACCCATGGCGCGTTCGAGGCGCAACTCTGAACCATCCGATGCAACGATGCCGCAGGATTCCTGTCCGCGATGTTGCAGCGCGTACAGACCGAGGTAGGTTAACCGGGCGGCATCGGGGTGGCCGTAGATGCCAAAGACACCGCACTCATCGCGAAACTTGTCCAGCAAAAATTCGCTCAACTGATCCTTCTCATCTTTCAAGCTGTAATCGGGCGAGCTGCAGTCGGACTGAGAGCTTACTTCGCATTCATAAACGTTTCAACCATGCTAATCGAATTGCCGATTTGTTTGGATTGGGTGATTGGGTGATTTTTATTAGAAGCAATGACTCAATGACCCGATGAGTCAATGACTCAGTTTAAAGAAATCGCCAATCCCCCAGGGTGACACCTCAGAAACGACAAGTTAGAATGTGCTCAATCGTCTCCCATCGCTGTTCCGAATCCCGAATCTATTAAACGAGGAATTCATCAGTGGGAATTAAGTCGTTTGTCGCTACTTGCGCGTTAATTACCATCTCAGGTTTGCTTGTACTGCCGACTAAGGCCGCTCTGCCTCGCGCAAATCCAGGGACGACGGTAAGTCAGCGTACGGCTGCGGCGCTCTACTCCAAACATTGTGACTCATGTCACGGTAAGGACGGGCGGTCAAAGACGTTCAAAGCGAAACTCAATAAAGCGCGAAACCTGACTGAACCTGGCTGGCAGGAAGCGGTCTCCGATGAACGGATTTATAATTCAATCGCCAACGGTCGAGGAAAAATGCCCGGGTTCGCCAAGAAAATGACTGAAGGCGAGGTTGATACTCTAGTCCTATTAGTCCGGGGTCTGCGAAAATCTTAAAAACGGCAACTAGTCTGCGCTGTAATCGCAAATGGAAAAGCCAAGCGTCCTTTATCGGGTTGTCACAGTCGCCCTGAGAGCGGCACTACTTGGTACGCTGCTCGGCGCCGGCTGGCTGATCTACAAACAGTTGCCGCCAGAGCCCCGCCCGAGTCTTCCGGAAACCACCGACCAGACAACGCTGCAACTTGTCTTGCGCCAATCGCCCGACATGGGTGGGGCCATGCTGGATATCCCGATCGAAATCTATCCCGTCGACATCGTCGCTATCCGCCACGAGTACTTCACGGAACGCCGCGCGGGCAAACGCTTCGATGATTTTTTAAGCGAGCGCATGAAGGGACGTACGCCAATCAACGCTCGTCTCGATCGCCAGGGACAAACCAGCGTAGTTATCAATCCGGGGACGTGGTGGGTTCATGCAGTACTGTCGGGGGAAGAGGATCTCGAATGGCGCCTTCCGATCAATGTCTCCGGTCCGAAACAAGTGATTGAACTAACCTCGCAAAACGCTTACGGCAGAACGAAGAGTTTCTAAAAACGGTCTTTGGCCTTTGGTCTTAGGTTTTTGATTTCCCGTCCGGCTCTTTCTGTCTTCGACCTGTGAAACTCGGCAAGTAAAACGTATTAGCGCGTACAAGATTCAAAGGCCCAAGACCAAAGACCAAAGACCAAAGACCATTTCATGTTAGCTTTACGAGTCGACAAACGCAGCCTCGCTGTCAAAGATATCGACCTGCCGGAACGGGGAGACGAAGCCCTCGTGCGTGTCGTGCTCTCGGGAATCTGTAATACGGATTTGGAGATCGCTCGCGGTTACGCCGGCTTCAAAGGAACCATCGGACATGAATTTGTAGGCGTCGTCGAAGCTGCTCCCGGCAATCACCTGGTGGGCCAACGCGTAGTAGGAGAAATCAACGTCGGCTGTGGAAAGTGTGAGCTTTGTCTGGCTGGGGATCCGCGGCATTGCCTCAAGCGGACCGTACTCGGCATTGTCGGGCGCGACGGAGCTCACGCAGAATTCCTTAAGCTTCCAGTCACAAACCTTCTTCCAGTTGACGATAGCATTGCGGACGAGCATGCCGTCTTCGCCGAACCGCTGGCAGCGGCATGCGGCATCATGGAACGCGCCTTAGTTACCCGTGAGAAGAAAGTTGCCGTAATCGGCGATGGCAAACTGGGACTGCTCTGCGCGCAAGCTGTCGCATTGTCAGGCGCTGATGTGTTGTTGATTGGCAAGCACGCGGAAAAGCTTCGCATCGCCGAGCGTAGAGGAATTGAAACCGCGACCGTTAAGCAAGCGGCCAAACGCAAAAAGGAGTTTGATGTAGTTGTAGAGGCATCAGGTTCAGCGTCAGCGTTTAGTGTTGCACTTGATCTCTTGCGCGCTCGGGGTGTCTTGGTGCTCAAGTCTACTTTTGAAGGTACGACTGAGATCAATGCCGCGCGACTGGTGGTTGATGAGATTAGTGTAATGGGTTCCCGTTGTGGCAGGTTTCCTCCCGCCCTCGCCTTGCTGCGCAGCGGAGCGATCGATGTGGACAGTTTGATCAGCGAAGAGCATCCTTTAAATAATGGAGTACTCGGAATGGAGAGAGCGGGGAAAAAAGGAGTGCTCAAGGTGTTCTTAAGGCCATAAACATTTTCCATTTATCATTTTCCATTGTCCATTGTCATTTCCTGAAACTCCGAGGGATTTCGCGATTTTCAGAGGGTTTGAGTCCTGAATGACAAATGGAAAATGGGAAATGGAAAATGGAGAATGAGTTTGGAGACCCAACCGAATTTGGCCCGCCGCCCAACTTTTGCCGCCAGCCTAGCCTTTAGCTATACTCTGATTCCCTATATCTGCGCTCCCGACCGCGCCGCCTAATTGGCAGCACCTGTCGGAAGCGCGCGGCTTCGGTTTTCCCAAAAGGCGGTAAGTTGTAATGTTCGAGCTTCCGAAAGATCAAAACACAGTTCAAGACCTCGCTATCCTCCGCAAACTACGCGTTTGGATCGCCGCACTCGCAGTGGCCTGCCTCGTCGCCGGCATCGGCATCGGGGCCATGCTTTCCGGCCGCACCACAGTCGCGCAGAACCAGGTTCAGGTTGCGCGGGCCCCAGAAGCTCTCTCGGCTTCCTTCGCCGAGATCGCGCGACGCGTAGAACCGGCGGTGGTGAATATCGAAACTCTTACCGCAGCGCCCGAGGTTACAGAAAAGGATGAAGGCGATAAGGAAGAGCCGGAAACGACGAATCCGCTTCTCGATATGTTTCGGCGCCAGACTCGCCGCCCGCAGCGAGGCGTCGGCAGCGGCTTCATTGTGGATTCGAAAGGTTACATTTTGACGAACGAACACGTCGTCGAAGGCGCAACCAGAATCACCGTAGGGTTACAGTCGGGAGAAAAGTATCGTGGCCGCGTGATTGGTATTGACGAAGAAACCGACGTCGCCGTTATCAAGATCGATAGCGCCCAGACTTTACCAACCGTCACGTTGGGTGATTCCAACGCGGCTCAGGTAGGCGATTGGGTGCTCGCGATTGGCTCACCGTTTGGTTTGGATCAGACAGTGACAGCGGGAATTATTTCCAAGAAAGAACGCGAGACGCCTTACTTCACAAGCTTCCAACGCTTTCTGCAAACCGATGCGGCCATCAATCGCGGCAACAGCGGCGGCCCCCTCGTGAACATGCGTGGCGAAGTGATCGGTATCAATTCGCAAATCGCCACTTCAACAGGCGACTACAACGGCATCGGATTCGCGCTACCAGCGAGTGAAGCAAACTTCGTTTATCAGCAGATTGTTTCGCAAGGCAAAGTGAAGCGCGGCTATCTCGGCATCACGCTCGACTCCGTCAAGGATGAATTCGCCAAAGTTTACGGCCTGAATGAAACGCGTGGGGCCATAGTGATGGATGTGCAGCAAACCAGAGACGGCCAACCAACCCCAGCAGCAAAGGCCGGAATTCAATCCAACGACATCATCGTCGAGTTCAATGGTCAACCCGTCGTCAGCGCGCAGGATTTAATCCAGAAAGTCGCCGGCAGTCCGGTTGGGCAGCCCGCGGCGCTAGGTTATCTGCGTGATATCGACGGCAAACTCGAGAAGCGAACAGCGAGTGTGGTACTGGGCGAGAGGCCAGGCCTACAAGCTTCGAAGGCCGCTGATTCAGCTACTCCGCAAAAAGATCCGAATGCGAAAGGAACTCTGCCGCATCTCGGAATTACGCTCCAAGAGATCACGCAGCAGCTGATTGCGGAAAAACATCTCACGGGCGTGCGCGGGCTCTACGTTAAAGAAGTCGACCCCAATGGTCTGGCTGCGGACGTGCGGCTGGCCGGTGGCGTGCCGGCGCTTGGCGAAGGCGATGTCATCACGCGCATCAATCGTGTGCCCGTGACCACCCTTGCCGACTTCCAGCGCGTGCTCGGTGGGCTGAAGCCGGGCGATCCGATCGTGCTCAACGTTTCCCGTTATCAACGAGATGGCGACCGGATAGTGCAACGCATAGTACAGTTCACATACCAATAAATAGAGTTTCGAGTTTCGAGTTTCGGGTTTCGGGTTTTCAGCAACTCGGAACCCGAATGCTTTAATCTCGGAACCTTGAATCGAAACTCGAAACTTAGTTATGGCTCAAGCAAAGAAAGCACTCGCAAAATCATCACGCAAAAGTAACGGCAGCACGCCGCGCACTTCCACTAAAACATACGCCAACTACATCGGCGGCAAATGGGTGCCCAGCAGATCCGGTGAGGTTTTTGAGAACCTCAATCCGGCGGACACTCGCGATGTAATCGGCCGCTTTCCCCGCTCCACAAGTGACGACGTAAACGATGCGGTTAACGCAGCGCGCGAAGCATACGATCGCTGGCGTCACACGCCCGCGCCGCGTCGAGCTGAAATACTTTTCCGGCTCGGCGAGATCCTGATCCGCAACAAGAATGCTTACGCCGCGGACATGACGCGGGAGATGGGCAAGGTTTTGAAAGAGACAGGCGGCGATGTGCAGGAAGCAATTGACTGCACCTACTACACGGCGGGCGAGGGCCGCAGGCTGCATGGCTTCACGACGCCTGCTGAGATGCCTGACAAGTTTGCGATGTGTGTGCGCCAGCCGGTAGGGCTTTGCGGGTTGATTACGCCCTGGAATTTTCCGATGGCGATTCCGTCGTGGAAACTTATTCCCGCCCTGGTCTGCGGTAACACAGTCGTCATCAAGCCCGCGGAAGATACTCCGCTCTCGACTTACAATCTCGTTAAAGCTTGCGAGGAAGCAGGAATACCGCCGGGTGTCGTTAATCTAGTCACTGGTTACGGCGACCCTGGTGCCGCGATGACTAACCATCCGTTGTTGCGCCTGATTTCTTTTACCGGCTCCACGGCGACTGGCCGCCTTGTAGCTTCGGCTTGCGCGGAACGCAACGCGATCTGCTCTCTCGAGATGGGCGGCAAGAACGTAATCATGGTGATGGACGATGCCGACATTGATCTGGCAGTCGAAGGCGCAGTGTGGGGAGCCTTCGGAACTTCAGGTCAACGCTGCACTGCGGCGTCTCGCGTCGTAGTTCATAAAAAGGTTTACAAGAAGTTCTCGCAGCAATTGGTTGAACGAGCGAAAGCTCTGCGCGTAGGAAATGGGGGTAGCCCGAAAACCGACATGGGTCCGGTCATCAACAATGACGCTGTCGAAAAGATCATGGGATACATCGACATTGGCCAGAATGAAGATGGTGCAACCCTCGCCTGTGGCGGCAAGCGTCTGACCCGAGGCGATTATGCGCACGGATATTTCATCGAGCCAACTGTGTTCACCGACGTCACGCCCGATATGCGCATCGCGCAGGAAGAGATTTTTGGTCCGGTCACTTCTGTGATCCCCACAAACTCGCTCGCAGAAGCTGTAGAGATTGCTAACGGTGTTCGTTACGGGCTCTCCGCTGCGATCTACACACGCGATGTCAATCGCGCCTTCCACGCCATGAACGAAATGTATACCGGCATCTTTTATGTGAATGCTTCGACGATCGGCGCTGAAGTCCACTTACCGTTTGGCGGCACCAAGGCCACGGGCAACGGGCATCGCGAGGCAGGCACGCAGGTGCTGGATATTTTCTCGGAATGGAAATCTATTTACGTGGACTACAGCGGAAAGCTGCAGCGCGCACAAATTGACGCGGCAGATATCTGAGGCACTGTAGTACTTGGCCGCCTTAGAGCTTGGTGTAATGTACTTTGTACTTCGTACTTTGATCTGATACCGCGCGTTGGATAGTTCACATTATCTCCAAGACCTCTAACTTCAAGTACAAAGTTCCAAGCACAAAGATCAAAGCAAAAACAATCTACGTCAGTGAGGCGACTTGAATGATTATCGGACTGCCCAAAGAGATCAAAGACAACGAGTACCGAGTCGGCTTAACTCCGGCGGGCGTGCGCGCCCTAACCGACGCAGCCCACAGTGTGATTGTGGAACAGGCAGCGGGTGAAGGCTCGGGTTTCGAGGACGCGCTTTACCAAAAAGCCGGCGCGCAGATTATTGCCGCTGCCGACGATGTCTGGGCGCAGGCCGAAATGATCGTGAAGGTTAAAGAACCGATCGAGCCCGAGTACAAACGCATGCGCGAAGGCCAGCTACTCTTTACCTATCTCCACCTCGCGCCTGACACGAAGCTCACCAGCCAATTGCTCGAACGCAAAGTGACCGGCATTGCTTACGAAACGATCACCGATCGCCGCGGCAGTTTGCCGCTCTTGACGCCGATGTCCGAAGTTGCGGGGCGCATGGCGATTCAAGTCGGCGCCCACTATCTCGAGAAGATGAGTGGCGGCGCCGGGATTTTACTCGGTGGCGTGCCCGGTGTGCCGGCAGCGCGCGTTGTGATTATCGGTGGCGGCGTGGTGGGGACCAACTCGGCAAAGATTGCTGTGGGCATGGGTGCGCACGTGACGATCATCGACAACAACCTGGATCGCTTGCGCGAGCTCGACGACATTTTTCTTTCCAAGATTTCTACGCTAGCCTCCAGCGCCTACATGATCCATGACGCTATCGCGACAGCCGATCTGATTGTCGGCGCCGTGTTAGTTCCGGGCGCCGCCGCGCCGCGCTTAGTTACGCGCAACATGCTTAAAGATGTTCCGAATGGCGCTGTGATCGTTGACGTTGCCGTCGATCAGGGCGGTTGCATCGAGACGACCCATCCCACAACGCACTCCGATCCGACTTACTACGTTGAGGGCGTGCTGCATTACTGCGTCGCAAACATGCCGGGCGCCGTGCCGCGCACTTCCACGTTTGCCCTAACGAACGCCACTCTGCCTTATGCGTTGAAGCTGGCGAACCGGGGATTTCTCGATGCGATTACGAGCGATCCGGGATTGAAGGAAGGTGTGAATACTTACGCAGGCCATTGCACGTATGAGGCAGTAGCAAAGGCACAGGGACTTCAGTACACGCCACTCGACAGGTTGCTGGAAAGTACGAGCTCAACAACTGCGTAAAAGGAAGTTTCAAGTCTCAGGTCTCAAGTCCCAAATATCAGTTACCGCGTGCGAATTACCCCGAAGGCGTTCGCGAATTCGAGCCCTGGGCAACGCCCTGGGGTCACGACGCGACTCCAGGTCTCTAAAACCTGTAAGGGTTGATCAATTCATTTAAAACTCAATTCTTGTTTTACCACTGAAACCTTTCAGGGTTCGTGTTTGTGATCCGGAACACAGTCCCCCGGGCTGCGGCGCGTTGCGGCGGGACGCCCGCGATTCCAACCGCGATTTAACAGTCAAAACCCTTGTTTGCGTCTTGGCGACTTCGCGTCTTTGCGGTGAAACGGTCAGACTTGAGACTTAAACCTGACTTGGATCCTGAGACTTGAGACCCGAGAGTTGAGACTTTCTTAAAAGGTCTGCGACACACTCTGTCAATTTCTCAGCCGCCACCGGCTTAGCCAGAAACGCATCTGCCAGTCCCGTATCGGAACCGCCGTCTTTCGTCTCCATCCCGCTCAACAGCACGATCGGAATATGAGACAGCTGCGGACTGTTGCGCAGGAAGCGGCAGAGTTCATGCCCACTCAAATTCGGCATCATTGCGTCTGTGATCACCAGATCCACCGGCATTGATAGAGCAGTCTTCATCGCTTCCAGACCGTCACCCGCTGCCAGCACTACATACCCGGCACGACTCAGCGTCACTTCCAGATAACGCCGCAGAGCCTTGTCGTCTTCAACGAGCAACACACGTGCTTTCTCTTCCTCGACCTGTCGCTGGTTGTTTTGGGATTCCGGCAATTTAATTTCCAGGCTTTGTCTTGGCAATCGGCAATCGGCAATCGCCAATCAGCAATCACCTCACGGCCCGAAGCGGAAACGATACTCGAGTGAGTTCATGAACCCGTTTACCATGCCGCGGTAGTCATTAGGGTTGGAATCAAGCACGGCGATCCAATCGAGGTAGAGCGCGTCCGGATCGCGGCGCAGATAACCAAAGTATTGC
>JBGSYG010000019.1:0-110229 GCA_041750995.1 Pyrinomonadaceae bacterium
TCCGTGGGCGCCCCCATCGTCGCATTGGTGCTGTAATACTATTTATTAATACCGCCATGGGGCGCCCACGGAGGGACGCCCCTTCAGATTGGGACACGTAATAATTTAGCCGCTCGACGGAGATCGGGCAGACTGTTACCATACCGCTTCCGCGCTGGCAAGATGTGAGACTCATAAGTGAAGGCGCGCGCCTGCGTCGCGGTGCGGGCGAGACGCCCACGATCCTATTAATGACAACTAACCAAACTAAGATTTTTGTAGCTGATGAAGTCAGCGACAGTGGTCTTGAACCACTGCGCGCGGCGGGTTTCTTCGTCGAGAAGAGAACCGGACTGGCATCCGAAGAGCTGGTCCAGGCGGTGCGAGACTGCGAAGGCCTGGTGGTTCGCAGCGAAACTAAAGTAACTGATGATCTAATGGAGCGTTCGCCACGTTTGCGTGTCGTAGGGCGAGCTGGAGTTGGTGTTGACAACATCGACGTCCCCAGCGCCACGGCGCGCGGCATCGTTGTAATGAATGCTCCCGACGGAAATACGATAACCACCGCGGAACATACGATGGCGCTACTGATTGCCCTCGCGCGTAGCGTGCCTCAGGCTAACTCAAGTTTGCGTTCCGGACTCTGGGAGCGCAAGAGTTTCATTGGCGTTGAGTTGCAAGGAAAGACTCTGGGGATCATTGGTTTGGGCCGCATTGGTCGCGCTGTGGCCAGCCGCGCTCGTGCGTTTGGGATGACTTCAGTTGCTTTTGATCCTTTCATTGCTCCGGAACAAGCGCGCGATTTGGAGATTGAGGTAGCTCCGCTCAACGAAGTTTTCGCGCGCGCTGATTTTTTGACAGTCCACACGCCTTTGACAAATGAGACGCGTGGGATAGTTGGGCGTGAAGCATTTAGCCGGATGAAGCGGGGCGTGCGCATCATCAACTGTGCGCGCGGCGGACTGGTCGATGAAGCTGCTTTGGCCGAGGCGATAAGGGACGGCATCGTCTCTGGAGCGGCGCTCGACGTATTTGAAAAGGAACCACCGCCAGCAGATCATCCGCTGCTCGCCCTCCCGCAAGTGATAGCCACACCGCATCTGGGGGCTTCCACTACTGAGGCTCAGGAAGGCGTCGCGTTTACCGTGGCCGAGCAGATGCGCGATTACCTCTTGACGGGCGCCTTGCGCGGCGCGGTCAACGTGCCGGCGCTGGGAGCGAAAGAGCTTCACTCGTTGTTGCCTTACATTCAACTTGCCGAAAGCCTCGGCAGGTTTCAGGCGCAACTCATCAATGGCGCTGTCGCGGAAGTGAAACTGCAATACGCCGGTGAACTCGTTGACTTGAATGCGGCGCCCGTTACGAGGGCTTTCCTAGCCGGACTGATGCGCGATGTCAGCGCTCGCGTCAACGCCGTGAACTCGTTTCTGATTGCCGAAGAGCGGGGTATCACTGTCACGACTTCTTACATGCGCTCAGGTCCGGAAGCGATGCCGGCAATTCGCACGCGCGTGGTCACTGGTCAAACCGAGCACAGCCTTGCCGGCACGCTCTTTGGTTATGGCGATCAAGCGCGTCAGGGACGAATTACCGAAATCAACGGATTCCATATCGAAGCGATACCGCAGGGCTACATGCTGGTGATGCGCAACCGCGACGTTCCCGGCGTGATTGGACGAGTCGGCACAATTCTCGGCGAACGGGGAGTAAACATCAGTCGCTTCCACCTCGGACGACGCGAACGAGGGGGCGAGGCAATGGCGGTGATCGAGGTTGACGCCGCAATCGACAAAGAGACACTTGAATTGCTGCGAACGATGGAACAAGTGGTTTCGGCAGTCCAGATTGAATTATGAGCGGGGTCAGAAGTCAGAAGTCAGTTTTCAGATTTGAGATGTCAGATATCCGATAAGGAGTCAGAAGTCAGAAGCCAGGAGCGAGGGGCGGCTCTGCCGCCTTCCGTGCGGTAAGCCTCTGGCTTACCGATGCCTACTTATTTTGATTTGTGAGGCTTAGCCTCGCACAGATTCAGAGGGCTGTTGCCGGTAAGGCAAGCCTTACCGCACGGAGGGCGGCAAGCCGCACAAGCCTTCCTGTATCCGACCACTGACCACACTAACAACTGACTTCTTGCCACCAACTCCTGACTCCTGACTTTATGCCTTCCGCTTTCTCCCAAGACGACTCTAAGGAGCGCCTTCCAGTGACGGCAGCTGATCCCGAGCTGGATCCAACAAAGCCAGCGCGCGCGCGAATTGATTCCATCGATCTTCTTCGCGGCGCGGTCATGGTGATCATGCTCCTGGACCACACGCGAGATTTTGTCCATCGCGGCCAACTAATGGGTTTGGATCCAACCGACCTCGCCACCACCAATCCAATGCTCTTCTTCACGCGCTGGATCACGCACTTCTGTGCTCCCGTGTTTGTGTTTCTGGCTGGCACCGGAGCCTATCTGCAGTTCGCGCGCGGCAAAAGCAAGAGTGAGTTGTCGAAATTTTTGTTGACGCGCGGCCTTTGGCTGATAGTTCTGGAATTTACCGTAGTCCGTTGTGCGGTGCTCTTAAATTTCGATTACACCTTGCTTGGAATTATGCAGGTCATCTGGGTGCTGGGGGTCTCGATGATCGTGCTAGCGGGATTGATTCATCTGCCGTTGGCAGTTGTGGGAGCCTTCGGTGTGTTGATGATCTTCCTGCACAACTTCCTGGACCCGATTCAGGTGCAAGGAATCAGAGGTCCAGATAGTCCACTCCCATCTGTCTGGGGGTTACTTTTCATTTTGCTGCACCAAGCGTTCGAGCCGTTTCCCGTCTACATGAGCTCACGGGGACCGATTGTGGCTTTTGTGATCTATCCGCTGATCCCCTGGATCGGAGTGATGGCGGCTGGTTACGCGTTTGGCGTGCTCTATAAAATGGACGCAGCGCGACGCAGGCGTTTACTTTTGATCCTTGGCGGCGCGGCCAGCGCATTGTTTTTTGTTTTAAGAGCAATAGATATTTATGGCGATCCTTCACATTGGGCAAGACAGAGTTCAATCTCGTTCACGATCCTTTCCTTCTTCAACGTGACGAAATACCCGCCGTCTCTGCTCTTCTTGTTGATGACGCTGGGACCGGCGTTTCTTGCGCTAGCCTGGTTTGAATCACGGAAGTCGACGTCCTCGGCCGGGGCCAGTAAGCTCCGGAGCTTTTTCGTTACGTTTGGTCGTGTGCCCCTATTTTTCTATTTGCTGCAATGGCCAACCGCACACCTCATGTCGATTGTGGTCCACCTGATTGCGGGCAAACCAATCGGCTGGATGTTTGGCACTACTTTGCAGACCACGGGGGCGCCCCCGGGCATGGGTTTCAATCTGCTAGTCGTTTACCTCTGTTGGTTCGCCGGAGTTCTGCTCCTCTATCCGCTCTGTAAATGGTTCGCGGGAGTGAAGCAGCGCAAGCGCAGTTGGTGGCTCTCGTACCTCTAAAGACTCATGCCACAAACGCGATTCGCCAATAAATCGGCACCCCCAAGGCGACTTCGGGCAGTCCGGAGTGCGCTGAAGGCAGCGTGGAATAAATTCTTGTTGATATTTTTTCTCGTTCAATGCTAGCCTCGAAATGCCTTAGGGTCGAACCTCGCAGCCGCAGATCTAGACCCCACTCTCACCAACCGAGCACTACTCACACCCGTCTCGTTCAAACAAGCCTTCAGAGTAGCTCTCGAATCATTCGTTAAATCTTCACCCGCCCGAGGTTAGCTCTCTCGCGGAAAGGAACTTCAGCATGAACAGCATCAAGTGCTCTCAATGTGGTTTTGTCGGCTGGTCTGGCGCCGAATCGTGCAAGATGTGCGGTACTCCCGTGATGCACAAGATTCAGGAGCCTTTACCGCGCGATCATTACATGGTGGAGCGCAACCTGAAAAAAGGGCTCGCCGTTTTCTCGCTCGTCATCGGCGTCATCAACCTGTTCACAATCGGGATGCTTGGTGTCGGCGCAATCCTCGGAATTATTCTGGCAGTCGTGGCAATGAATCGCGTGAAGCGTGATCCGTATGTTTACGGCGGCAAGGGATTGGCAACGGCCGGCTTGATCACCAGCATCCTCTCCCTGGTGATTATGGTCCCGATTGGCATCATCGCGGCGATTGCTATCCCGAATCTGTTGGCCTCGCGGCGCGCAGCGAACGAAGGGGCCACGATTGCTGTGTTGCGAAAAATTCACTCCGCCGAAGCGACTTATCAAGCCACTGTTGGAGCTGGCGAATTTGGCACCTTGGACCAACTCGCCGCCCAAAACCTAATCGCTCCGGAAGTGGCCAACGGGGCCCGGTATGGTTATCAGTTCAAGGTTGAGCTAACGACGGACATAGACAACCTGGCGGGCTTCGAAGCCACCGGCGTTCCTTTGAGCTATCCCAATAGCGGGCGCAGATCTTTTTACGTAAGCGAGAACGGGGTGATTCGCGCGGCTGACAATCAGGGCAGTCCCGCCACCAAAGATGATCCGCCTTTGAACTTTGAGCGTGTGGACGAATTTGAACGCGGAACGCGAAGGACTGGATACCAACCGCAACCGGCGTATTAGAGTTCCGCCGCCGCTGCTTTGAGTTCGCGAAACAGGCGAGTGAGTTCCGGCTGTTGGTAGTTGGCGTTTAGTCCGCTTGGGTTTGGCAAAACCCAAAGGACAGTGTCTCCGATCATTAGTTGCTGACGGCCGACCGTAGCGTCAGGTTGGGCGAAGGCCAGGCGATAGGCGCCCATTCCCAGCACCGCTAAAATTCGCGGTTGATATCGTCGTACCTTCCTTGCCAGCTGTCGTCCACCTTCAATCACCTCTTCCTTCGTAAGAGAGTCGGCCACCGCCGTTGCGCGTCGGACTACATTCGTAACGCCGTAGCCCAACTGCAGCAGCTCCTGTTCATCGAATGGTGAAAGTAGTCGTTCGGTAAAGCCTGCCTCGTAAAGAGCCTTCCAAAATCTATTTCCCGGCCGCGCGAAGTGGTGTCCCACCGCTGCGGTGTAGAGGCCGGGATTAATTCCGCAAAACAGAATCCGCAACCCGGGAGCAATCACATCGCGTACACGCTTACCGTCAGCAGCTAGAATCTGCTCGCGAGTCGGTTTCCAGACTTTAGTCATGCAGCGGGATTGGCTAGTCGATCTCGATCTGGGTTTCCTGCGACGCGCTACGCTTCGAAACGCGATCGATCACATTCACTTTCAGCAGGTACCTGCCCGCAGGAAGATTGGCGAGAGAAATTTCCGCAGCGTAAGGAATTCGGTCGAGGTCGGGCGCGCCATCGAGCCCCAGCTTTTTCAGGGGCGTTGTAACGACGGGTTGACTGTCTCGCAATAGCAGTACCTGCAGCGCCACGTCGGGTTTGGTTTGTGCAGTGTGCGCGGCCTTATACACAAAAACCAGGAACCGTAGGTAAGACGAGGAGCTGAAGTGACGGTTGACATTGAGACTTACATCCTCGATTGGTCCATCCGCGCTAGCGTAAGCATTAGTGACTGGTGCGGAAGTTCGTTCACCAAGATGCAGGCTGCTCAACTGCACCTCGCCGGCGACAAGTGGAGGAATCTCAATCCAGGCGTGGGCGGTGCCCGTTTTTCCACTCCCAACATCGCGCACTCCGAATCGTCCCTGGTAAAGACCGGGCGTCAGGTGAATCGGAAACGTGTAGCGAAAATCGTTTGGCGGGGGCAGCGAGGCGTTGGCTTGGGGCGCGGTGATCGTGAAGCGTTGATCGAGCCGAGCGCCCGGCTGCCCCTTGTCGTTATAGATCGCGCCCGCGAGCTCGACCACACTCTTCGATTTACCTTCGACGTTACTAAAGGTCAGGAACTCGATTGGAATCTGCATTGCTGCTGAGAGAAGCGGACCTTTTTGCGGAGTATCGATGTAACGCATACTCAGCGAAAAGGGCAATCCCTGATTCGGCATCGAAGCGCCAATCGCATTCCACAACTTTGCCTCGGGCTTTTTATCCTCTGCTTTCTTATTCTGGTCATTCGCGACGGGTGCCGGTGGCTCAAGATCGAAAAAGCCGCGGCGTACTCGAGTCACCAAATCCGGCTTGTTAACTAGCTTCACATCAATGCGGCGAAATTTACTTGAAGTTGGCTTTCCCGGATCCGGCTTCCAGGCGAGCAGGTAATAAACAGAAGTCTCCTTTAAAGCTTTCTTCAGACCCGACCCCAGATCGTTGCTGTTAAGGATCGTGCGGCCACCGGTGTCGTAAGCGAGTGCGTGAAGCCCATCCTGTGTGGCATTTAGTTCTTCGCTTTCAGTGCGTCGCAGGCTAAACGAAGGATCGAACGGCGCATCGGTGCTGGCATCTACTAACGCACTAACCAGACCTCGCGTGTCGAGCGAATAGATCACCACTCCGTTGCGCGCCGCAAGGCTGGTGATCTTTTGCAGCCGGTCACGAACATCGGAGTTCCGGCCCCTAACAAAAAACCCATTCGACAGGAAGAAGAGCAGCTTCTGCCCGGGCAAATCGGACGCCGAGCGAACTAGACTTTCCAGACCAGTGAGCGACCCGCGGGTGATGTGCTCGGCCTGTTGCAGGATCTGATGGGCCCTGGCCTGGACCATGTGTTCAGCGGTTTGCTGGCTGAGTGCCGGACTCTCGCGCACCAACGCGCGGACGTAAAAATCGGTTACGTCGCGATCGAAGCCATCGATTTGCACTGCCTGAAATTCAGGCATTGGCGGTTGCTCATGATCCTGAACTTGATAAGGACGCGGCGCGAGGCGTTCCAACGCTCGTCGCAGCACGGTCTTGTTGTCGGTTAATTGTTGGAGAAAGCCGAGCTGACCAGTCGCTGAGGTGACCGCTGCTTCGTCGTTTTGACTCATCTCCGCATCGATAAAGCGAGTAACAACTTTTCTTGCGGCGTGTGCTCCCGCCGGATCCAGATGCAGGTCGTCGATGAAGAAAAAGATCGTGCGGCCACGATCGAGCGGTATGGGTTTGCCTTTGGCGTTGGTAATCGGTGCCGAGCCGCGCGCGGCAGCGAGCTGAGCTTCTTCATCCGCGCTGCCGGCCGTAACTCGCTCGAAGAATTCAATCGGCCTTACCTTGCCATCAATCCGTAACTCAAAGTCTTCGCGGCGCAGGTTGTCTTTGAAGTTTCCATCCTTATCGAAGACCATCACATCGGTCTGGATCAATTGAGTAAAAACACGGATGACTTCAGTTTGGTCGCGCGCGGGTGTTTGTTGTTGGCTAAATACCGCTGTGGGAGTGGCTAGTAAGCAGATCAATATCCGCGTGACCGTGACGGTGACAACCCGGGCGGGCGCAGGCATGATGTTTATGCAGCGAAGCGAAGTTGTTTATAAGGGGAGACGCTGGCCATCGATCAGGAACGTTAGGATTCACAAGGCGACGGCTAACGGGGTAACTATGAAACAGTTGTGGCTGGAGTGCAACAGCTAAACCTTGAACTCGCTTTGGCTCACGGCGCGAATTTATCGAGTGGGCACGTTGATGTACGGCAAGCGCGACCATTTCGGAAGTCCTACGTCGCACACATCCCTAAACCAAAAGCGCAGGCCTTAACCGATGCCGATTGAAATCGAGAAAAAATATCGCCTCAGCGAACAGCAACGCCTTGCGCTCGTGCAGCGCTTACCGGAGATTGGCGCAAACCTCGTAGGAGAGGAGTTTGAAGAGAATGTTCTCTACGATGGTCCCGGACTGAAAGGCCGCAATTGCGTGTTGCGTCTCAGGCGCATCGACGGACGCGCCATCCTGACTTATAAAGAACGTCTGCAGGGCACTTCACCAATTAAGCGTCAACGCGAAGAGGAGACTGCGGTTCAGGACGCCGACGGAATACACACGATCCTTGAAGCTCTTGGTTACTGGCCCAAAGCAATCTACGAAAAGAAGCGTCAAACGTGGCGCGTGGATGCTGTTGAGGTTGTGCTTGATGAGTTGCCGTTTGGACTGTTCATGGAAATCGAAGGGGAGGAAATCGAAATCGAAACGATTGAGAGTAAACTCGCGATTGAGGGACTTATCACAGAGAATGCGACTTATCCTGAACTGACCATGGATAAGGGGAAGAGGGCTGGCAGCGTTGTCGAGGCGCGCTTTCAAAGTGACTAATCAGACGTGGTAGCTGCAACCACTATCTGAATTCTCTCCCAGGCCCGATCTGCCTCCTCGCCGAAAAGAACTATCTCATTCTGTTTTTCATCGAGATCGATACCCAAGCGCGATTTCACCTCGCCCTGAGCGGGCCGAAAGTGAGCGCTGGTGACATGATCAATGTGAAAAATAAACCTTCCACCCTCAGGATGGGCGACTTCGATAAACTTCATTCTTGTCCTCATAAGCACGACAGTTCAAATTCCTTAGCGAGAAGATTGCCGCCGCGATGGATTGCCGACATGGATGTGAGGGCCCGTCGATACACTTGGCACCGCTCCTCTAAACGCCAGGAACGGAATTCCCTCCCCACGTAAGAATTCGATCAGGCCTCTACCCTCTGCACTATCAGGGTGTAGCCCGACGTCCATGCCATTACGGTGATCGTACCCCCAGCGAGTATGCAAGTCTGACTGTCCGATAGTCGATAGTGGCAACCGCCGGCCAAACTTGCGCAGAAAAAAATTTTCTACTCTTGCGGCATCCGAGATTTTCCAATTTTCGGAGCCTCGTAGGGCTTCGTTTGCAGCTTCCGGCTTTTTAGGAAAGACGCGTTCTACTCGTATCACCCGCTCGCGGTCAACAAAGGTTGTGACATTACTTACCCTGAACCAGAAACCATCAGGGTTTGGAGTAACTTCCGCAGCCAGAATTCGCCGACCGTCAACCATGTGTAACCATGTCTGTGGTTCCTCTTCGACTAGCGCGGCAGCCTTCGTAGTTTCACCAGACTCACTAGTTGGAGCTGTTGCTGAATTGTCGACCACATCCTGCTTCTTTGCAGTCTGACCCGACGCCGAAGGGACAAGGACAATCATCGGCAAGACGACGCTAACTAAGATTCTAAATAGTCGCATGAATTATCTACGGTTTGAGAGCAAAGATAGTCTTGTAGTGGTCTATGAAAACGTCATCGTGCGACTGGCTTCATGCTTTGGCCAAAACTAAGAACCAGACTCAGCCGCGGCGATGACGGCAGTTCCAGCTTCATTGAAGCTCAACTCTTCGGCGCGAAATAGCCAATGCGGGTCGTGGCTTTGTAGGCGGGATTCTTCGTTTCCACTTCTACCCGGCGAAAGCGCCCGTCGCGTTTCTTATCACCAGGCGTGTAGTACAAAGCGTATTGATGCCGTAACTCATCGGCAACTTCGGCATAAGTTGAATCCAGGGCATCAAACGAAAAAGGCTTGTAAAGCCGACCACCTGTCGCCGCTGTCAGATCGGCGAGATTTGCTTCGCTGCCAGCGAGAACTTGCAAACCTCGTTGCAGATCATCGATCCGCAGTTGATTAAAATGCACTGAGGATGATCCGCTGCTCATCAGTTCGTCTAACTCCGCTTTCTTGGCTGCTCTGCTGATCTCGGTATTGCTAATTACATAAACGGTGACTTGCGCTTTAAGCAGAGTCTCGAGCGCCAGTCTGAGAGTGGTGTTGCTGCGCCCGCTGTCGATACCGTCAGTGAGCACGATAACGGCGCGGCGCGATTTGGTCTGGCCAAAGTGCTCGCGGGACGCAAGAATCAGCGCGTCATAAAAGCGAGTAAACATACCCGGCTCGAGCCGGCCGAGAGCGCGATGAAGTTGAAAGCGACTCTTTGTCCAATCCTGAAGTAGCTCAACACGATCGTCGAACTTGATCAAACTGATGCGGTCGTCGGCTGCGAGGCGTGCTGCGAAACCTTCTGCGGCGCGGCGGAAGTCATCGAGATTTTTGGCGACCGACGACGAGGCGTCGACCATCAAGACGACATCAACCGGAACCTGTCGCAATGCTAAATCACTAAGAGGCTGTTCCCGTTCGTCTTCAAAAACACGAAAGTCGCTGCGCGTCAGATCGGGTACCAGCCGGCCACCGGAATCGCGCACGGTGACGGGCGTCATTACTTCCGTCGTTTCAATTGAAACGATATCTCCCGGATCCACCTCTTGCGCTTTCTTTTCTTTGTAGATTGGCGGCGGTGGCGGTTCGCCCATTCCCGTCACAATTCGAAACGGAGTGGGTGATGGTTTGGGTGCGGGTGTTTTGCGAGCGGCCGAACGCTGGGCTGCCCTTGAACGTTGCTGCGCGCCCACTGCCGGAGGGTCAAACTGCAGCACGGCCGCGAAAAGTAGAGCGACCAGGATGCCGGAAAGTGTGAGGCGAAGAAATTTAAAGCTAGTTTTTCGGCACACCATTGTTTGATCCTGTCGTTTCCACAGGCGTCTCGTCTCCCATTGCTGCTTTCATCGCAGTAATGATCTTCTCGCTCACGCGACGTTTGCGAAGATCCGCGACACTAGGTGCAGCCAATGTGAATTCAACTGGCGATTGCTCGATGCGACGGATGATGGTGCCTTCCGAAAAGCCTGCCTCGACCAAATCAACCACTGCTTGATTAGTAAGCGTGGTTTTCCTTTCCAGTTTTGCGGTGCCATTCGGGCCAGCTTCGGACGGAGGACGAATGATTCGCACGGTGGCGGAACCGGTTGTCGTAGTCTCCTCAGCGAGCGAGCCGTCGGCGCCGCGGCTGCGTTGCCGACCTTTTGAGCCACCGCTCGAGCCAAAGATGTTCGTACTCGATCCACCGTCGGCGTTGGGGTTCCCGCCGGAATTACTTTGAAGCGGATCGTTTGTACGTGACGTCAAGTCCTCGCCCCAAAAATCGTCGTCGCCGATCAGTTCGCCTTGTTGTTTGGCGACCATCGCCAAGATGACCTTCTCGCTCACATTGCTGCGTTTGAGAGCAATCATGTTGTCGGCCGATAGGTTGAAGTTTGCGGGACGCGCGGCAATTAGGGAAATCAGTGTTCGCTCGCTAAAGCCTGCTTTGACGAGCTTAACAATAGCGGCATTCGTCAGCGTCCCGTCGCTCAGACGGGTTTGCGCCAAAGTGGATGCCGAGCTGGCAACTGCAATTGCCGTTGCTAATAAGATCTTGAGAGCGAGCCGGTTCATATTTCCTGCCTTCCCGGTTCTATGGTTCGGTTGAGCCTCCCGAACCGTACCGTTTCGTAATTCGCTTAACGTACTCGCGAGTTTCCCGATATGGGGGAATGTTCCGTCCGTACTTTAACACCGCGCCTTCTCCGGCATTATAACTCGCCAGAGCCAGATGAACCTGGCCGCCAAACATCTTCAACAATTCCTTGAGGTACTGGGTGCCCCCATAGATGTTCTCGGCCGGGTCGTGCGGTCGTCGAACGCCAAATCTTCGCGCCGTGCCCGGCATCAGCTGCATAAGACCCTGGGCGCCTTTCGGACTTACGGCGCGGGAACGGAAGTGCGATTCGTGCTCGATCACCAAAAAGATGAGGTAGGGATCGACGCCAAAACGTTCGCCGTTCGTTCGTATCAAACCGTCGATCAAGCTGCTGCCGGAGGTCCAGCCGTCACCCTTCCAACGCCCCGGTGCCTTCGGAGCATCCGTCTCTAGTTCTATACGCGCAATCCGCGCGCGCTCCAGAAAAATGGACAGATTGCCGCGTTGATACCAAGCTCCCGAACTGTCTTCGGTGACCGAGTCGGCCTTGACGCGGGCGCCGCCAGCCAAATGGATCCAGTAGGAAGGAGCGGGTTTGGCCTGAACTTTAGGAACGACGGCAACAGGAGTCGCCGGAGCAGCAGCGGCCACGACCGGCTCCACGGCTTTCACAGCTCCGTTGAGCATCCTCCAAACATTTCCGACGCGGTACCAAACCTCGTCACCCTGTTTCGATACTTCATCGACGAAAAGCGAAACTCCCGAGGCCATCACGATTTTTTGACCAGTTACCGTTAGGTCTCCGCTCGGTGCGGGCGGTGGAGTGGGTGTCGCGCTTTTGGGAGGGGCAGATCGCAGCCGCCGCGGTTGGGCCTGCGAAACTAAAAAACCGGACCCAACAATCAGGCCAAGCAGCAGAAGTTTGCAGGGTAATAGAGCGGTCCCGTTCATTGGCTGATCACAATCCCGACAAACCTAGGCGATCGCTGCCTGCTCCGATTCGACGGCAAATCCGTGCGAACTGCCGAAATAGTTGCGCCACGCAACGTCGAGGAGCTCAGGGCTCAAGTGGGGAGCGAGTCCCTCGAACATACAGATGTCCGTGACTCGATTCAGCAAGTCTCGAGGTTCGCATCCCTTCATCATGCGCCGTTCCGCGTCGTATTTGTGGAGCACGTGGTTCAACGAAGCCTGATCGAAACTCATTGCGCGGGTGGCAACCGCTCGCTTGAAGATCTCCGAGTAGGCCGCCGGAGTGGGCGGCTCGACACGGGCGCGATATCCCATTCTTCTGAGGAACGCTTCGTCCACCAGATCTTTCTCTTCGAGGTTGGTTGAAAAGACGACCAGCTGTTCGAAAGGTACTTCAATCTTCTTCCCGTTATGCAGCGTTAGAAAATCGACTCGACGCTCGAGCGGGAGGATCCAGCGGTTTAAAAGATCCTGTGGCGAAACTCGCTGCCGGCCAAAGTCGTCGATGACGAGGGTTCCGCCGTTCGACTTCACCTGAAAGGGAGCTTCGTAGAACTTTGCTGTTTCTGACCAGGCGAGGTCAGTGTTCTCCAACGTCAATTCACCGCCGACAATAATGAGCGGCCTTTCAATCTCGATCCAGCGGCGATCGAATTCCACTGCCGCCGACCGTTCGGGAACGGGAACGTGTGAATGCGAATCGAAGATGCGAATAATCTGACCGTCGACATCGATCGCGAAGGGAATCCAGATGCTGCCTCTCAAAGCAGAATTCATCCGTTCAGAGACCGCAGTTTTCCCGGTGCCAGGGAGTCCGGTTAAAAACAGTGAGCGGCGTGAATTAATGACGCAACCCAACGTCTGGAGCAGCGAGTCAGGCAAAATTAGATCGGAAAAAGCCTCGCGGACACCTTCAACTGATGCGGGCTGCGAGGGCACGGCCTGAAGCCGCATCATGTGTGTGTAATTCGACAGGGAAACTGGAGCCGGGCCGATGTAGCCGGATTGAGATTGCAGACGCGAAACTCGCTCCCACCCATGATCCAGCATTGCGTAACGCGTCGCGCCCACGGCGCTCTGCAAACGCATCTCAATGAGCTTCTCGCGATAAAGATGATAGAGAAGCTCTTCGGTTAAGGATCGAGGCAGGTGGAGTCGATCCGCAACGTTAACTGTCGTGGGTTCCGGGAGAGTTGCTACGTGTTTCAGTGTGAGGTCACAAAGAAAAGCAGTCGCCACATCAGTGTCGGCTACCTCTTCCGGCGTCGGCGGTCCCAGAGCTTCAATCTCTGCTCGGGTAAGAATATTTAGATGCGCCATTTCTTGTATCCCTGGTATCAGCGCCGCATGTGAGCTTAAGACGCTGGTGTGGGTTGAATCCTAACTACGATGGACTCCTGTCCATTTTTGCCAGGCGCGTAACGTCGAGTGCGCGCGATTCGGATCGCTGTAGCCTCATATGCTCCGAGACCGGGACGTCGATTAGGAACTGAAGCATACTTAACGCGCCCGTTCTCAATTTCCATCACCACAGTGATAGCTTGCGAGTCGCCATTCTTGTTTTGGTTGGCCTCGGCCTGTGCGCGAGCCGCCTCGTAATGCTCCCGAGCCTTGTCCGATTGACCCGCAATCTCGAGACGGTTGGCGACATTCAGTCGTCCTTCGATCTCACCCCCCGCTTTTGCGAAGTTCTTGTAAGCATCGTCGAACTTACCAAGTTGGGATTGAGTTAACGCCAGATTATTCAGAATCCGAGCATCGTTAGGCGCGAGGAGCGCAGCCTTCTTAAGCGGTTCGAGCGCTTTCTTGTATTCTGCACGGTCGTAGAATAGGAAGCCCAGGTTGTTCAGGATCTGCGCGTTTTTCTTGTCGAGCTTCAGAGCAGCTTCCAAAGACTTTTGGGCTAAGTCGCTCAAGCCTTTGCGATGGTAAGCAACACCCAGCAGGTTAAGGGCTTCGGCAACTGTTTTATCCATCGACGCGGCCATTGAAAGTTCTGCGATGGCCTCATTCAATTTGTCGCTGTTAAGAAAGGCGCGACCCAGTTCGAGGTGTTCAGCAGCACCCAATTCGGCGGACGGTGTTGTTTGAGGTGAAGGCTGTAATGCATCGACGACTCGAGTTAGCTTCGCTGACTCGAAGCGTTCGACATCCTTTTCCGTCAGGCGCTGAAACTTGTTCTTGTTGCCGCGGCCAAAAAGTTTGCCGATCGCTTTGAAGGGGGCTTTCAGAACGCGGACGAAGGCGTTGTCCTTCTTCTGCATGCCGTCACCGTACTGCACGGAAACCTGGGTATTTGCATCGAGCACCGCCTCCTCTGAGCCCGTGAGCAAAACTCCATGCACAGAGCGAATCGGTTGCGCAGCTAACAGAAGCCCAACCGCCAGTGAAAGAATTATGAGCGTTCTTTTAAGCATTTTTACACCTATTTGCTGAAAGTAGCACCGCCACCCAACATATCGGAGATATTCAACAGCGCTGGACCAAGAATGATGATGAACATCGTGGGGAAGAGCAGAGCGCCGAGTGGCAGTAAGAGCTTGAATGCCGCCTTCTGCGCTGCCTGTTCGGCCCGTTGTCTACGTTTCGTTCGTAGACTGTCAGAGTAAACCCGAACGGCGCGTGCAATTGAAGTACCGAACCGATCGGCCTGGATCAGCATGCCAACGAGGCTGTTCAGGTCCTCGACGCCCGAGCGATCTGCGAGGTTGCGTAAAGCTTCACTGCGTTCTCGTCCGACGCGGATCTCCAAATTCGCCGTTTCGAATTCCTGGCTGATGTCCGGGTGAACACCTTTCAGCTCTTCGCAGACCTTTACCATCGCAGCGTTCAGACCGAGTCCAGCCTCCATCGAAATCACCATCAAATCCAACGCATCGGCAAGGCCCCAGGTTATGCGTAGCTGCCGCCCGGCAACCAGACGGTTCAACATGAAGCGTGGGAAAATCACGCCTGCTATCACAGCACCCAGCAACGGGAGTGTTGCCTCATTTAAAGGTTTGGCCAGGAACACCCAAATCGAAGCGACCAGTACGGGAAGAGCGAGGACCAGGAGCAATTGCGTTGCGCGATATATGGCAGGGGCTGAGTGAGAGCGATAACCTGCCTGCATTAATCGCTTTTGCAACTTTTTCGCGTTGGCGGCGGAAACAGGAACAAGTTTCCCCAGCGGTTCAGTCAGGCGTTCTGCAAAGGAAAATGTCGAGTCGCTTTCAAGACTTGTCGCCACGATTGTTTGTGGTTCGGCAAGTTCCTGCAAGCGGTTCGCAGTTGCGCTCACGGGGCGAAACATCAGCCAATAAATGGCCATCACACCGAGCGCAATACAGATGAAGGTTGAAATCGTTATGATCAACATAAGTTCGCCTGCCTCTACTTAAATTCTGATGGTCATAATCTTCTTGACCATAAGCATTCCCAAAACCTGCATGATCGAAGCCACGGCAATGAGCTTGTGACCGCGGGGATCCCGCCAGAGGACCTGCATGTAATCGGGGTTCATGTAAGAAACATAGACAGCCAGAAAGATTGGCAGTGCGCATAACAACCAAGCCGACCAGCGGGAGCTTAGCGTCAGCGTCTTCAAATCTTCCATGATGCGGAAACGCTCGCGGATCGTGTGCGCCACCTTTTCCAGCAACTCTGACAAATTGCCGCCGGTTTCGCGCTGGATCAGAATCGCGGTAATGCACATGCGCAGATCGAGAAGTGGCATTCGCTGAGCTAAATTTTCCAGCGCCAGTTTCAAAGACAGGCCCAAATTCTGCTCGTCATACGTCTTGCGGAATTCGGTCGCAATCGGTTCGGGCATTTCCGTGGAGACCATTTGCAATGCTTCCGTAAAGGCGTGACCGGCGGAGAGTCCGCGACTCATGAGGTCGAGCGCATCCGGAAGTAACTGCAAAAACTTATTCATTCGTTTCTTGCGCTTCATCGAGATATGCGCATAAGGAACGATGGTCGCGACCACTGCAAAAACAATCATCAGCAAATACGAAGCGCTAATCATTGACACGGCGAGGAAGGCCATCACGCCCGCCATCAACGAGAACAAGACCAGCTTCATGACCGTGATTTGCGAGTCAGCCTGATCGATCGTTCGCTTGATGCGCGAGGTGATCCCGATTTTCAACAACGTGCGATGCAGCCAGGGAATTTCGCTGAGAAGTTCCTGGCGTGCCAGCTGGACATCGATGTCTGAGGAGACTGCCGAGGAGCGAATGGCTTCTGCCAGACGTTCGTCGAGACGCGCGCGGCGCGCATCAGATTTTCGGGAGCTCAGCAGATACAGAGCGTACGTGATGAAGAGGCAAGTCAGAAAAACAACGAAGGGAATCAGTAACATTACGCTGCCTCCTCAAAAAACGAACGTGGCAACTGCAGCCCGTAGAGCTTAAGTCTCTCCGCGAACCGTGGACGAACTCCGGTAGGACGGAACCTGCCGATCACCCGGCCATCCTTGTCCACACCCTTTCGTTCGTAAATGAACACGTCCTGCATGGTGATGGTTTCACCTTCCATGCCGGTGATTTCTGAGATCGAAATAACGCGCCGCGTGCCGTCTGACAGTCGCGCTACCTGGATAACCAGATTAATCGCCGAAGCGATCTGTTGCCGCATCGCGCGATCAGACAGTCTCATCCCCGTCATCTGAATCATCGTCTCGAGTCGCGCTAGAGCATCTCTTGAAGTGTTAGCGTGAATCGTAGTCAAAGAGCCGTCGTGACCCGTGTTCATGGCCTGTAACATATCGATAGCTTCGCCACCGCGTACCTCACCGATTACGATGCGGTCGGGACGCATACGCAAAGCATTCTTGACGAGGTCTCGTTGGGCCACTTCACCTTTGCCCTCGATATTGGGCGGGCGAGTTTCCAGGCGCACGACGTGAGGCTGCTGCATTTGCAGCTCCGCCGAGTCTTCAATGGTGACAATCCGTTCATCGGAGGGAATGAAAGCGGAGAGGGCATTGAGTAGCGTGGTCTTCCCGGCGCCGGTGCCCCCTGAGATGAGCACATTCAGGCGCGCCTGGACACACATCTGAAACATACTAGCCATATCAGGTGTCAGCGCTTGTTTTCCAATGAGCTTGTCCATCTTTAAGGGCTCAGCACCAAAGCGGCGAATCGAGAGCACGGGCCCGTCGAGCGAGAGGGGCGGAATGATCGCATTGACGCGCGAGCCATCTTTCAGTCGAGCATCTACCATGGGCGACGACTCGTCGATGCGCCTGCCGACCGATGAGACGATGCGTTCGATCACACGCATTAAATGTTCGTTATCCTTGAATTCGACGTTGGTCCGTTCCAACTTTCCGCCGCGTTCGATGTAGATGTTGTAAGGCGAATTCACGAGGATGTCCGAGATTGTCGTATCGGCTAGCAACTGTTCGAGAGGGCCAAGGCCGAACAGCTCGTGGCGCACCTCATGAATCAGTCTTTCTCTTTCAACTGTCGAAAGGGGCGTTTCTTCCTGGGAAAGTAGGCTTGCTGCAAGGCGGGCGACTTCTTCATGCAGCTGTTCCGGCTCAAGCATTCGCATCTTGGTTAAATCCATGCGATTGATGAGCAACCTGTGAAGCCGAGCTTTCATGTCCTGAAAGCCTTGTTGATTGCTCACCGCATCGTCACCCGGGACGGAGTTGAAGCCATTCTCTTTGATTAATCGTTCACGCAGTGCCATATGAAATCACCAGGTTGATTGCTACCGACGACTTGATTCTTTAACTTCCCACCTTGTCGAGTGCTGTATTCAGGCCAAAGTCCTGCATCATCACTCGCTGCCGGCGAAACAGTGAATTAAAGGAACGCTTGTTTTCAGTAATTGGAAACCCTTGTTCGGAGGTCCCATCGAAAAGTTGTGCCGCCAGATGCCGCAAGTCGGCCGCAACTTTTGACGTGGGCGCGGATTCGATCAGGGGTTGACCCAGGTTAATCGAGTTGACCGCGGCGGGGTAGTCACTCTGAATGAACCCGACAACCTTCTCGCCTAGAAAATTCTCGACCTGCTTTTGATCGAGTTCGATGTTCTTGCTCCAGCGATTGACCACGATCCTGATTTTCTTCGCCGGGTAGCCGAGTCGGTTGAAGATCTCCAGAGCGCGGCGGGTGCTACGAATTGCATGAATCTCAAGGGTTAGTACTACCAGAATTTGATCGGCATGATCGAGAGCCGAAATCGTTAGGGCATCAAAACTATGCGGCGTGTCGATAATCACCGTTTCGAATCGTTGCCGCAGCAGTTCCACCACCTCGTAAATGTGTTTTGGTTCTATCTCTTCCGCACTTTCAGCTTTGATAGGAGCGGAGAGGAGAGAGACATTTTGTGAATGAGTGGTGAGATAGTTGGCGAGCAGCGCGTCGTCCAGGCGGTCGCGATTTTCGACAACATCGGCAAGAGAGAACTTTGGCCGCAGCCCAAGCATTATTTCCAGATCACCGGATTGCAGGTTGAGGTCCACAAGTACGGTCGGTGTCTTTTGCACTAGCGCCAGATTTGTGGCGATCAAAGAACATCCACACCCGCCTTTGCTCGAGAAGACGGCAATCGCACGTCCGCGCTTCTTAGGCTCGTCGTTGACATGTTCGGCGACGAACTCGGAGGTGCGTTCAATAATCGTGGCGAATTCGCCTTCGATGATTGGTAGGCGGAGAAAGTCGCGCGCGCCCGAACGCATGCTGCGCAGGATTAGATCCGGTGAACTATCGCGCGAGGCGCAGATGACCGCCGTCATTGGGCATTCGATATTAATGCGGCGTATCAGGTTAAGAAGAGGTTCGCCGATGTTCGAGATCGTAATAATTACTGCCGAAGGCCTGAGACGTACAGTTTCCGTAAAGACCTGCTCGGGATCGTCAGTGAGCATCAACAAACTGGCACCGCCATGAGCTCCGAGGGCACGGCTCATCTCCTTGGCGTCGACTGCATCCTTGCACAAGACCACAAATGTTACGTTTTGCTTCATATTATCCCTTGGTTCAAAAACTCTTTGTCGATTCTGGTTCTCGGATCGTTCTCAGATAGGATCGGGCTCCAGTCCAGCACTTTCTGCCGTCAGCGTGGTTGTGTACGTCGGCATGTTTACCCTGAACTGAAATAACGGGACACTCAGGTCGAATGTAAAATTCTGAATCTGTACCGTTGCTGTTCCGAGGTTCATGCCATAGCTCGTCTGTGGCGTCCCCGGATTGTCGTCGAGATCCGCCCCGACGTAAGTCACCGTGACGTTCGTCGGAGACAGGTGATTGATCAACGGCGGCCCGGTCGGAGCACAAGTCGCGGGATCAATGTGCTTTTCGCCGTACACCGTGACGTTTTTTACGCACGTCAGGGACTCCTGATGCAGGGCAGCGTATCGAGCGCCGCGCCGGGCCGCATCAGTCAAGGCGTTGTGCGTATAGAGCAACCGTCCGAATTCGATGATTCCAAAGATCATCATGAAAAAGACGGATGCGATTATCGCAAACTCGGCCACTGTTGCTCCGCGCTGTTCCTTATTAAAAGTCCGAATGGTCATCGTTTCCTCGAATCCTTAATTGTCGAGCATGTAATACATAGTCGTACTGGGAGCCAGGGGGAGATTCAACGAAAAATTCGGGGCATGAAGCAGTACAGCTAGGTCGAAAATTGGTTGATACGTGTAGGGCGAACCACAAACTCCTCCGGTTCTCGGAATGCTTACTGTGACAGTAACCGGTTGGGGATTGCCGGTAGACTCAATGCACACATTAGCGGGCGTCAAGCCGGGAAGCAGCTGGTCGTTGGCTCCGCAAGTCATCTTTCCGCAAGCCGCGAGGTTTCTTGCTTTGGTTTGATTTCCGGCATCGAAAGGATGATTGGAGAGATACCGTGCAGCGGTGCGTGTGGACTTTGCCAGGGTCGTATAAGACTGAAACAAACGTCCAAACTCCGTCACTCCGGCCAGCATCACTGCGAGGAACGGCACAATGATAGCCAGCTCAGCGACAGTACCCCCCTCTTCGCGCTTGAAAAAACTTCGCATGATTTTAAGACCCTGCTTCTGCTGTTTCATTGCTCAGGTACTAGCGATACAAAACTGGCGTCACGATGTTTGTAATGTTGTCGTCGTTGGGATCGAAGCCAATCACACTCGTGATGTCGTCGCCAATAAATTCGACCTTGATGTTTCCGTTACCTTCGACTTGGCTCTTCATGAAGAACCCGCCCAGGCCACCGATGTGAACGGTGTCGCGTCCGTTCTGAAATTCGCTGAGCTCCACCGTGGGAATAATCAGTACCCGCCGATTCGCCACGCCTGGATGGGAGCTGGATGGACCCGCGAAGGGCGAGCCCGCTCCGTATTGTCCCCAGTTGATTCCAGTCCAGACTTCATTATTTCCATTGCCCGAGCTGGTACCCTGGGCCACGTTGGTATCAGGTGGAATGTCAGCACTGTAATTGAGACCCCCGCCGCCGTAGACGTCGAAGCGAACATTAAGGCCCTGTCGAACTGGACCCGTCTCAACTCCGGGCTGGGTCGGCACTTCAATCTCGTCACCAACACTCTTGAGACCACATTGACAATTGTTATAGCGCGCGAGGGCTTGTCTTACTTGACTGGCCCCGTTGCCCGCACAAGCGAGAATTTGATAGTTGCCACCAGATGGTCCACCGGCCGGTTCCGCGCGAATCGTATACGTACAACGCTTGCAGAATTCTCTTTTCGGATTACAGGTGCCGTTGCCGTCCGGGTCGGGACCGCTGGGTGGAACAGGTTGCGGATCATGAGGACCTCGTCCGCCTTCAGCTGGACACGTTCCCCAACGTTCCTCAGGCATGTCCGCATTCGGGTCGTAGATTGCTGAGAGCGGAGCGATACAGACGCTGACGTTCCCGGGGATCGAAAGGCCGGAAACCGCACGCGCTGTCATTTCGCGCGTAGCGCCCAATATCGGAATCGAGAAGAAGATGTTTACCGGAACGTTGGGCGTGATAACTCGGACGAAGCGAATATCCGTGGGGTTGGCCGTAGCATCAGCTTCACTTCTGCCATCGCCGTTGTTGTCAAACTCGGAAAGATTTATCGCAAAGCGGACGCGATCGCGCTGAGCGACAAGCGACATCACATCCACGAAGTCCTTGTTATTAAAGTTGTACTTGTTTTGGTTCATCACCGTGACGGCGCGATTAACGGCCGTGGTGATGCGGGTATCGTCCGGAAGTGTTAATGCAGAAGCGCCAGCGAGTGCGGCGGCGTCGGCACCGTTTTGCAGCTCCGCCTTAACCAGGTAAAGGTGACTTAGATCGACACCGAGGCCCACAGCGAAAAAGAGAAAGAGGACGGACAGCACGGTATACGTGAGGACGCTGCCCCGCTCTTTCTCTCGTTTTGATCTCTTATCTCGACGCATTGCTCACTCCCCTAGCTGCCCTGAAGGTTTCCCCTTGATCCTTCCAACCGGCTTCGCCTGGTGGTAGCCACTGCGAGGCGGCTACCACCAACGAGTGCCGCGCGCTTACCTGGGCATCTCCTTCGCTGCGGCAGGCAGGGTTTCCGCAGTAGCAATTACATTGGTGCTTGGAGTTGCGACAGCAGGAGCCGCTTGCGGCTTGGCTGGGTCGTTCAGGCTAGTCGTGCCCGTTTTGGGTGCTGCAGTTTTAGGAGCAGCGGCATCGGCAGGCACCGTGTTCGACACCGGCGTCTCGCCGGTGGAGAACCCGCTCTTACCATTAATGCCGGCACCCTGAGGCTCGATCCCGAGGGGCGATCCGGTCCTCAGTCCATCGACTTCCTTGAGTTTAGGCAGGTCGTCACGGTTTACCGGCTTCACGAGATCGGCGGTGACGATGAAGATCAACTCAGTTTCGTTTTTCTGGAACGACTTGGAGCGGAACAAGTTGCCGAGAATCGGGATGTCACCGAGAACGGGTATCTTGGAGAGTGACTTAACCTCGTTGTTATCCATGAGTCCGGCCAGGGCGAAGCTCTGCCCATCACGTAACTCAACTCCCGTTCGAGCGCGACGGGTACGGAGCGCCGGAATCACAAAGCCGTCGAAGCGCACGCCGTTGGCAAAATCAATTGTCGATACCTCGGGCTCAAGTTCGAGACGGATGTGATCCTCGTCGATGATCGTCGGTTTGAAGTTCAGACGAATTCCATATTCCTTGAACATGATCGAAACTGAGCTCCCACTGCCACCACCAGATTGAATAATGGGAACAGGGAATTCACCGCCAGCGAGGAAGCTTGCCTGTTGACCGTCCATCGCAATCAAGTTTGGCTCAGCGAGAGCGCGGAGTTTGCCCTGGGTCTGCATGGCGCGCAGGAAGTTGAAGGTATTTCCGCCCATCACGAAGATGTTCAAAGCGCTGCTAGCAACCGATCCGGCAATGCTTCCGCCTTCTACGGCTCCTACTGAATACGGGCTTCCACCACTGCTGATGAAACCGCCATTGCCGGGACTTGACTGGTAAGCGTTACCCAAGCCAAATTCCTTGACGTTGTTACGGGTCACTTCCGCGACGCGGATTGAGAGCTGCACCTGAGTGGCATCCTTAACCGGCGAGGCAAGCATGTTGACCGTTTTGAACCCAGCCGCCTGCACGACGCTGTCGGCATGAGAAACAACGAGCGGATCGCTAACGGTACCCGAGAGAACCACGGAACCGTTTGCCTGACTCAGGCGGATGTCGTCTTTGGGAAACAATGCCCGAATCTGCGAGTCGATTAGCGAGAGATTGGCGCGGACGAACACGTCGAAGACGATGAACTTATCGTCCGACTTTTCCCACGCGATGAAGTTCACCTGACCAAAGCCCTTGCCGTTGACGAGGACCTGATTGGGTCTAACCATGACTGCCTCGGCGATCTCGGGATTCGAAATCGAAAAGCGGCCAATCGCGCGGTCGAAATTGATGACGCGGGATTGTCCCACCAAAACATTTATGGGTGTCGCCTCTTTGTTTGCGCTCTCAAAAGACGCTTCGTACGTCGTCTCTTGTGCACGTATTGCCACAGCGAGGCTGAACATCATCAGCGCTGCGAGCAGCAACTGGATGAGAAAGTGGTTTCGAGAATAGTATCTAATCATGATTCGTGGCTCCTTAAATTACGAACACTGGAGTGGATGTCTGACGCCTCTATTTGTGGCGACACGGAATTGACCTGGTTTCTCGGAAGCGGCTTACGGAAAATCTACGTTGCGCTTCTTCGCACCCTCGATTACCTCGACGCTGGGGCGTGGCGGCGCAATCACGGGGTTCTCAATTTTCAAACTTGCATTTGCGACCGTAGGACGCGGCCGGCTCCGGCGAACTGCGGGCGCAGGCTTGGCTTCTTTCGAACCCAAACCTGGTTCGGGAATTGGCAGGGCGCGTTCGCCGGCCAGCAATGAAGCCTTGTTAGCGCCGGGCGTGGCCTCGTCGTTCTGATCCACTGAGTTCCGCATAACGAGTTGTAGTTCGCCTTCGTTAGAAGCGAGGGCAAGCTTCTCGGCTTGCTCCGGCGTCACCTGCAGGGTGACCGCCTTAACTCGCTCGGCTTCGCGATCGTTCTTGGGCTTGTCGATGTTTTGACCGTTCGCCAGAACCTTGATGTTCTGTAAAACGATTTTTGAAACCTTCGACCCGTTTCCATCCTTGTTCGGAGGATCGATGACTACCACAACGTCAACGAGGGTGCCGGGCATAATGAATCCCGAGATGCCGACGACGTCGTCGACCTTTACAGTCATGGCGCGATAGCCATCAGGAATTACCGAGGACAAACCGCCGGCAGATCCCACTGGTGCCAGGCGTGATTCCGTGATCGGTTCGCGGGCTGATATGCGAATTGTTGCGACGCGGCCAATTAACTTGGCGTCGATGGATGGAAAGGCGCCTTCGGGCGTGACATTGCGGGGAAACTGCGCCACGGTTAGTTGCTCGGCCACGATCTTCGAGCCCACTGGTATTTCCACCTTGGCGACCACAACGTTGTTAAGGTTTTTGGTGTAGGCCTGAGCGCTGGACAGGTAGCGACTCACTGAGAGCGCAGCAATTAAGCCAAAACCGATAGCGGCCAGCAGCGCAATAACCAATCTTTTATTCCTCATGATTTATCTCCATTACTGTGGTTGGGCGTGTCGCAGCCCGCCGTTACGTTCGAAACAAGAATGCCGTCACCAAGCTGCCGAACATGATCGCGACACCGTAGGGAATCGTGTGTCGGCGATCGGGTGCAATTGCAAAACGGGGCATCTCCCAGCCGGGTAAGACGCCCACAAAGATCCGCGCGACTCCGTGCAGAGTCGTAAAGACGGTGCCGGAGCGCAGCATCGAATAAACCGCCAGCACGCCTCCAATCATCACTACCAACACGAAGGTGGCAGGGATGAGCTTGATGCCGAGTACCGCACCGACTGCTGCGAAGAGCTTCACGTCTCCCGCTCCCATCGCTCCCACTATGTGAATCAGAAACATGGGAATGAAGGCGACGGCCGCCCCCGCCAGGCTCGAGAGCGCTCCATCAAAACCAGCAAAGCTGATGTTGATAGCGAGGCCCGCCACAAGTGCCGCCAGGACCAGCAGATTGGGAATGCGGCGATAGCGAACATCGTAGTAGATGATCGGTATCGACAGGGGCAAGAGAAGAAGTATCTTCATCAGTGCAGGGGAAACTGGCATCGTATTGGTTCCAAGAGTCAGTAATGCTCAGTGCGCTAATAGGTACGCATGGCTGGCACCCCACGCTCGTAACGAGCGCTGAGTGGTGGCCACGCAGGAAAACGGATGACTAGCCATTTACGGAGCCGGCGGCGGGGCATCGACCTCGTTCGCCACGTCATTCATCTTGTTGTTTACGGCGTCCCCCAGAATTTGGTAGACGATAATGGCGACAGCCACCAGGATCGCCGTGCCGACGGCATACTCCGCCAATTCTGCGCCTCGGTCATCCCATGCAAACTCTTTAACAATTTTCACTGTGTACTCCAATTGCGATTAGCTTCGTAAAGTACAGGACGAATAAGACCGTACTTCTACTGCGGCCTGGTCCCGCACCCCGTTAACCCTGGAATTTTAAGGCGACGGCGCAGTCCACGCGGCATTCTCGATCTTGGCCGCAGTTCCAGTATTCTCATCAACGATCGAATCTCCGAGGAGCTGGTAAGTGACGACCATAATGGCTACCAAAAGCGCCACTCCGACGGCATATTCTGCCAACTCCGCCCCTTGCTCATTCTCAAGGAATCTGTACAGGGCGCTTTTCATGGAACCTGTGAAAGTCATATTCTTTTTCCGAGTCACGGTTTGTTACGAACGCGTCGCTTCAGATTCTCAACAACTAAATCTGTAAAACTACGGTTGAAATTGGAGGAGAGTCTTGTTTCTCAGACTCTCCTCCAGCCAGAAGAAGGTTTTACGGTGCTGCTGATGGCGAAAACGAGGCGTTCTCGATGGTCGATCCGGTGCCGACATTGGAAGAATGGATCGCATCACCGAGGACTTGATAAACGACCACGCCGATCGCGACGAGCAGTGCCACGCCAACTGCGTATTCAGCCAACTCAGCGCCGGTCTCATCCTTAAGAAAATTCTTGAACATTTTGTTTAGCTCCTTTTGAAGGGTTGTTAGAGTTTAGGCCTATGTGACTCCGCACATCACACTAGGCCGAATGAACCACTGTGGGTGCAGGCGTCATCCCAGGATTCCTGAGCTGAGCGCTTCCTGCCAATCACGGCAACACTCCGGTGGTGGTCGAGTGAGGAGCAATGGTCGTGCCGAATCCGCGTTCGATCCGGTCGCGCACCTGCGCACTTGGTTCCATTCGAATCAAACACCCCACAATTAAAAGGCAATAGCAGCAGAGAAAAAAGATGCGGATGTCGAAGGCGATGTGGTTTGCACTTGCTTGTCGAAACGCGGCGCTGCTCGCTCGCGAGCAGTTGCGCTAAAACGTCACAGGAGAACGAGCAGAACATCTGGAAAGATCAATATTAGCGCGGCCTTCTAGGCTAGTTCCTGTTGGCATATTCATTGCCTAAGTAAGTTCTGATTTTGTCCGACTTTTGCCTGCGTCGAGACTAAGGGGCCGGGGCCCCTCGTAAACTCGAAAGGAAATTTGCCGTGAAGATACATTTTTTATTTATTGGTTTTGCGCTTCTTGTGATGCTTGCGCCTATGCCGGCCCTCGCCCAACAGGGCGCAATGAAAGAAATAGCTTGGGATGTCATGCCGTTGAGCAACAAAGACGTTCTGGGCATGGTCGAGAAGCAGGTCTCGGAATCCGAGATCGTCGTGGCTATTAATTCCTCACCTTGTGTCTTCGATACGTTTCCACCAGTGCTTGATGACCTGAAGCGCAGGGGAGTACCTGAGCCTGTCCTGAAGGCAATGATTAACGCGCCTTATGGTCCTTCGGGAAAGAGTCAAAACGAAGATCTGGATGAACAAGCGATCTACCATTTCGCCGATCAATTGCGTCATCGGAACATGCTAAACGTCTCGCCCGGCGTCCGCGGGTCTGCAAGTGCTAGCAGGACTGTACGCGCACGCACTCCCCGAACCGCAAGGCGAAGGGCTTAGTAATTAACCGAAGCGCGGGAGCAAGAAATGAAGCGGTGCCCTAAATGTTTAGAAGCCTACGCCGACGAGGAAAAGTTCTGTGAGATTGACGGTAACATACTGTTAGTCGATCCCACTTTTCATGTTGTCGAGGGAGGTCCGGTCGCAGCCCCGGCGGGTAATCACACCGAACGCTCCTTAATGGTGCTCGTAGGCGTGTTAGGCGGAGTTCTAATCAGTGCCGCGCTTTTTGTCGTTTACAGTGTTGCCCGCAACGAGCCCGCGCAGTCTTCCCAACTGACAGCGCAAGTGCCGCAATCGATACCGGCCACTCGCCCATCACTACCGATTTCCTCTGAACCGGCACCCCGCGCCACGGCTACACCTCTCGACGAGGCGGAGTTGAAGGATGCAGAACCGGAACCAGAAACGCAGGGTGAAGCCCCAAGCGCCACGGTTTCGGCTAATGTCAATCAAGGCCCGATCAGCACGAGTGGCCATAAAGATGAGTTAAACGTAAAGACGGTGATTGAGCTTCACGATGGAACAAGTATCTATGTTGATGCAGCCTGGAAAGAAGGGCAGGGAATTTGGTACCGGAGGGGTGGCTTAGTTTCTTTTCTTGATAGCAAAGACGTCAAGTCGATCTCAGCGGTAGCAGACGCCAAAAAGGTTGATGCCTCAGCTGAAGAAGATAGCCATTAAAACAAGATAAATGGGTGGCAAGAAGCTTACAGGTTTATTGATTCTCCTTGGAGCCACGCTTGGTCTTACGCTTTTTGCTTCGGATCGAAGCATTTCGCGATTAGTTGAAGATTGTGGAGACTATATTAGCCAGGCCTTCGGGTTCTAACCACAATCCCCACACCTTTGTGAACGATTCCCTATGGCTCAGGTTCTTACATTGGATGCGCCTCGTAGCGGCTGGCTTCGAAGCGTGCCATTCGATCTGACTTATGTCGTCGGCATTAGCGCCTTCGCTTTAGTAGTCGGGCTCATGGTTGTTGCTAGTCCGAGACTCTTTCCCGCCGCGTTTTTCCTGAATGCCTGGCTGTTGGGATACCACCACGTCGTTTCCACCTTTACGCGACTAGCTTTCGACCGCGACAGCCTGCATCAGAACAAGTTCCTTGTCACTGGACTCCCACTGATCGTCCTGGGCGCCGTTATTGCAGCTTGCCTACTCTTCGGCGGTTGGCTCCTAACCACCGTTTACCTTTATTGGCAGTGGTGGCATTACACCCGGCAATCTTATGGAATCTCCAGGATCTACCAACGTAAGGCAGGTATAGGTAATGACCTCATCTACAAACTGGTCATTTATGCCGTTCCAATTTGGGGAATTCTTCATCGTTCTTATCAATCACCGGATCAATTCTTATTCACAGAGGTCAGAGTAGTACCCGTGCCTTTTGCGCTCGTCGCATTAGCGGGTGCGGTGACGGTGGTAGTTCTTGCGTGGTGGCTTGCTCAAACAGTCAAGGCCTGGGCCGATGGTACTTTTTCTTTGGCCCACACGCTCTACCTTTCCTCGCACCTAATAATATTTGGTATGGGATATTTGGCTACCGAAAATATTAACCACGGCTGGCTAATCTTAACTGTTTGGCATAACTGCCAGTACATACTCACAGTCTGGATGTTCAATAACAACCGCTTCAGGAACGGAATTGATGCGAAACATCGGTTCCTTTCTTTTATAAGCCAGCGTGGCAAGTTATCGATCTACTTCGCCGTCTGCCTGATAATCTCCACTGTGCTTTACTCGGCACTCAAGTATTCCCTGGCCTGGGTAGCGATAGCGACAGCGACAACCTTACCCGTGTTTGTGATCGCTTTTCAGGCTGTCAATTTTCACCACTATCTAGTTGATGCAGTGATCTGGAAAGTTCGCCGAAAGCCCGTTCGGCAGAATCTCGGAATTGCGAACTGATGAGCGCCTCCACCATTCCGATTACAGTTGAGGCTGCTCCCGTCAATGTTCGTGAGCCGTTTGTGCTGGGCCATCGGCCGGCGCTGGATGGCATACGGGGAATTGCTATCTTGGCTGTACTCGCAGTGCATACAAACCATCTCTTTGGATGGTCACTCCTGCGAGGCGGGAGTATTGGTGTCGACATCTTTTTTGTGCTCAGCGGATTTCTGATTACGTCTATTCTCCTGGATGAGTGGAACAGAAACGGCAGTATTAACCTGGGGCGGTTTTATCTTCGCAGATTGCTCAGACTAGTACCCGCTCTCTTGGTGCTGGTTGCTACTGTTCATCTAGCAGCTGATTTGTTGTATTCCCCTCAAGAGGCTGCTGATACGCGTCGTGCTACCCCTTTAGCATTGTTCTACGTAACAGACTTTGCCATTGCTTCCATTCCAAATATCCAGCTGGGCGCCCTGCGACATACCTGGTCGCTGGCAATGGAGGAGCAGTTCTATCTGGTATGGCCTCCCCTCCTAATTCTCCTTTTAAAGATAGGAACCTCCAAGAAACAACTGATTCTGCTGACAGTACTGTTGGCACTTGCGTCGGCAGTGCACCGCGCGACTCTTTACCAATACGGATCATCGGTGGTGAGAACTTATTATGGAGTTGATGCGCGCGCGGACTCGCTGCTAATAGGTTGCGCAATGGGAATGGCGGTGACGTGGGGTCTGTTAGGCAGCATGCATCGAATCACAGCGCCTGCCCTTTTCTTAATGGGTGTCGTCATCATAGCCAGTGACTACGACACACCCTTTATGCATCAGGCAGGATTTACGATCGTCGCCGCAGCGACGGCCCTGATCATTCTCAATCTTGTTGCTACGGAAGGTCGCCTGCTTCGAAGAATTTTGGAGTCACCGACACTCGTTTGGATCGGGCGCATCTCCTACGGTGTTTACCTTTGGCATTACGCAGTATTCAAGTGGGTGAAGTATCTCAGCGTTCCCTGGCCTGTAAAGTTAACTATTGCATTGCTGACAACTTTCTTCGTCGCGTCGCTTTCGTTCTACCTTTTGGAGAGTCCTCTGTTGCGGCTAAAGAAACGTTTTGCCTGAGGCGTTGCTGCGGATTTCTGTCGGCTCATTTAGGGGAATTCACGGTTATCACGGTGGGGTATTTCGGCGCAAGTGCGCGCATGCGAGCAGTTGGTAAAGCATTTCCCGTTGATTTTGCGGATGATTGAATCGGGCACGGCCCTTGCTCGACTATCAAAGCTTGCAGGCGTTTTCGGTCATTTAGCCACCATAGTAAGGAGAGTTTATGGCTACCATTCTGTTGTACACCGACCCTGGAACCGGAGCTATGATTTGGCAACTGCTCGTCGCAGCCGGCCTCGGTTCAGCATTCTATTTCCGCCACTACATAAGTAAGGCTCGGGCACTGCTTCTGAGTAGAAAAAACCGCACGCGGAACCTCAACTAGGAGCCGGCGCCCGCTCTGAACTCCATGGCGACCTCATTCCGCGATCCCGCCGGCCAGTTGTTTCCCGTCAATGGTCGCATCCTGCGCGCCATCAAACCGTGTGGTGAACCCGATTTTCGTGCGTTTTTGGATTCGGCCGCTGCAAGACAGTTGACCGAGACCGGACGCCTTGTTCGCACCACGCTGCTCGACCCAGCCGAGGTCGTTAACCTTCCGAAAGAAGCTGGCCTCTTAAACCACTCTGGCTGGGCGGACGCCATGCTGCACGTTGAGCACGAGCGTGTACCCTTCCAAAGCTTCCCCTATGAGTGGCCGCCTGAGATGCTCCACGCCGCCGCAGGCCTGACGCTGGATCTGGCGGAGAGTCTGATGGACGAAGGATTCGGTTTAAAAGACGCGACACCTTACAACGTTTTGTTTCACGGGCCGCGCCCGGTTTTCGTAGACTGGCTATCCTTCGAGCGCCGCGACCCGCAAGATCCAACCTGGTTGCCTTACGCCCAGTTCGTACGCTCGTTCCTCCTGCCACTGCTCGTTAACAAGTATTTCAATCTTCGAGCGGATCAGCTTCTACTAGCGAATCGGGACGGCCTGGAGCCCCAGGACGTTTACCGTCTGTGCGGGAAAGTCCGCCGGCTATTCCCACCCTTTCTCACACTTGTCTCCTTGCCGTCCTGGTTAGGAGCAAATGCAGAGTCGGGGGAAGGGAAGGCCTATCAACCCCGGCGGGTGCAGAGTGGAGAAAAGGCACGCTACATCCTGGGACACGTATTGAATGGACTTAGACGCAAACTAACAAGCGTCGCTCCGCGGAAGCAGAAGACCTCGGCTTGGTCTGACTACATGTCAAAGAATAGGTACACCGATGACTACTTCTCGCTGAAGCAATCTTTCGTAGAGACGGCACTCGACTCAGGGCGCGCGATGCGTGTGTTGGACGTAGGCTGTAACACCGGTTTCTTTAGTTTGTTGGCAGCTCGCAAAGGTGCAAGCGTTGTCGCGATTGATTATGACCCGGTTGTCGTCGGTGAGGTGTGGCATCAGGCGCGAACTGAGTCACTCGATGTCTTACCTCTGGTAGTGAACCTCACGCGTCCCACGCCCAGCACAGGATGGCTCAATAATGAATGCCCATCTTTCCTCGAACGCGCAAGTGGTTCCTTTGACGTTGTATTGATGCTGGCCGTAATCCACCACATGCTGATCACCGAGCGAATACCACTGTCTCAAATCATAGGGCTGGCTGCGGAGATCACTACAAAGTTTCTGATCATCGAATACGTCCCGCCCGACGACCCGATGTTCCGTCGCATTACCCGCGGACGGGACCATCTCCATGAGGACTTAACGCAGCGGAGTTTCGAACTCGCCTGCGAGAAGCATTTCAAGACTCTAAAAGTGGAACCTCTCGGTGATTCTGGACGCTGGCTCTATCTGCTGCGCAAGATCTGAGGTGAGATGATGCTAAGAGACTTAGCCCTTGCACTTTCACTCTCGAATCTTTGTTTCATAAGCGTCTGGCGTTCGTTACTCATTCCCTCCTCGTCCTTACTCTATTATCACCGGAAGAATCTTCCGCCCGTGGTGGAATACATAGCGCTCATTCTCGTCGTGCTCCTGCTTGCCGCTGTCTTTTTTATCGGGATCACGCTCATACGTCGCTCTCGGAACGAGTGGGTCAGAAAATTCGCTAAGGTCGCGTTCATTCTGATTCTAAGCGTGCCGTTGCACGGCCTACTTATGCAGCTGGACAACGGTACGGTTCGCCGCTTTATGCTGCGATTCCTTAGCGATGAAACAATCGTTCGGCGGTTGCTTTTTACTGTACCCCTGACGGTCAGCCTTTTCGCTCTATTGGTTGCTCTGCGCAGAAGTGATAAGGCGGTCAGAGTTGCCATTAAGATAATTCTGATACTCGCCCCATTCGTTGTTATAACCTTCTCGCAGGCCGCTTTCATCGCGGCTAAATATCGTAACGTCGGCGTAGGCATGACAGCAGCGCCCCTTCAGCAGAAAAGCAATGGCGGCGCCCCCCGCGTACTCTGGCTAATCTTCGACGAGCTGGATTTTCGAATCGCGTTCCCGGAACGCCCTCTGACGGTTAAGCTTCCTGCACTTGACCGTCTGGCTAGTGAGTCGGTCTTTGCTGAGAACGCGTACCCACCCGCCGGAGAAACTTTTCTTGCGATGCCGGCTCTCATCACCGGCAGGCTGGTTTCCGCCGCCAAACGAAGCAACCCGGACGAACTCATGATCAACTTTGGTGACGAAACTAAAGCCGTCTCCTGGAGGGGTCAACCAAACATTTTTTCGAGGGCACGCGAGGCGGGATTCAACACCGCTCTCGCCGGCTGGTATCACCCCTATTGCAGAATTCTTGGCGAGTGCCTGACGAGATGTGCTTGGGAGGGCGAAACATTGGTCTCACTGTTCACAGGTGAAGATGAAAAGGCGAGCCTACCTCTCTCTGTGGACGCTCAGGGGATTATGCCGCACATGATGTCCCATGCCACGAAGGTGGCGCTGACGATTCCGCTTGCGAGCGTTGTTTTCCCGCACCGGCTCGACATTCAAGAGTTGAGGAGAAGAAAGCACTTTTCGGATTACAACAGTATTTACCAACAGGCCATCGAAGCTGCCACCGACCGGGACCTTGGCGTCATTATGATTCACTGGCCCATCCCTCACTTTCCAAATATCTACAACCGTACTAAGGGCCAAGTTTCGGCCGCCTCCGACCAGAGTTATCTCGATAACCTGGCCCTCGTGGATAGAACTGTAGCCGACATTCGGAATGCGATGGAGAGTAATGGCACATGGGACAACACTGTGGTTTTGGTTACCTCCGACCACTGGTGGAGGGATTCGCTCTGGAGGCACTATAAAGTATTGACGCCGGAGGATGAGGCAGCAACGGGGAAGGGCGAGGTCGACCGGCGCGTGCCGTTCATCCTGAAGATGGCGGGATCGGGGCAGAAGGGGGCCGCGTTCGGCGCGCCATTCAACACAATTCTTACCCACGACTTAGTGCTGTCCATCCTCCGTGGCGAAGTGTCGGACACGAAGGGCGTTGCAGACTGGCTCGAACGCCACCGGTCGATTGGGCGGAGTCCATACGATGATCGCAACTACAGGGACGCTCACTAATCGTGCGTGCCGAGCACTCGTACGAGGCGCTGGAAGATGTGGATATCTCAACGAGGTTAAAAGTGGGGGAGAGGTGACCTCGACCTGAAGAGCAGGTGGTCTAGAAAGAAATCCTAAAGTAGCAGAAGACTCTTAGGTTCGACCGCGGCGTTTCATGACGAAATAAAGGATGCCAATAACAACCACGACCAGAGCTAACACTGTCATCCAATTGAGTTCCATGTAACCTCCTTAATGCCTGTGCGCCGGACATTCGCGGGCGCGCAACTCACAATCACTCGATCCTAAACTGCGATGCCGTTGTTCTTTCCACTTCGCATCTGCAGTCCATCTTGATCTTCATCCTGAAGGAACTTCACGGCTCTAACGCCATACTGCTTCAACCTGCGATAGAGTTTGCTGCGGTCAATTCCCAGCGCCGCTGCGGCCTTCACCTGATTGCCACCGAAGTGTTGAAGCACTGAAAGAATGTAACGGCGTTCAATTTCAGCCAGCGGAATAGTTCCATCGGTGTAAGCCTGCAACAGCTCGCCAAGGTCTTCCGGGCTGCCATTCAGTTCACGACTCTTGACTTCAAGCGGGAGGGCCTCGGAATCCAGCTCCTCACTTCCCTGGGCAATCGCTAAGGCATATTCAATCGTGTTCTCCAGCTCGCGAACGTTTCCGGGCCACGGATACTCGAGCAACACTTTCATTGCGTCCGGATTAAACCGCCGCGGAGCGACGCCATAACGTTCACCATGCCGCGCGAGGAAATGCTCGATCAATAGCTCAACGTCACCCGGGCGCTTACAGAGTTCGGGGACATGCACTGGCACGACGCGCAGACGGTAATAAAGATCCGCGCGAAAACGGCCATCGGCCACAGCGCCCGCTAAATCACAATTGGTTGCTGAAATAATGCGCACGTCAACAGCTATGTTGGTGCGCCCACCAATGCGGCGCACGCAGCGTTCCTGGATAACTCGCAGCAGTTTCGCTTGTGCGGCGAGGTTTAGCGCGTCCACCTCATCGAGAAACACGGTCCCACCTGACGCAATTTCAAAAAGTCCGGGACGATTCTCGTTAGCACCAGTAAATGTTCCTCGTTGATGGCCGAAGAGCTCGGCTTCGATCAGGGTTTCAGGGATAGCTGAACAGTTTAGGTCGACGAACGGACCAGCAGCGCGGGGACTGCGTTCATGGATTGCACGGGCCACCAACTCCTTACCTGTACCAGTGGCCCCGGTGATCAAAACTGAGCTTTCCGTGTTCGCGATCCGGTCAATCGTCTCCTGCAACTTCACCATAATTGGCGAGGCGCCAATCAAAAGCGCGGTCGGGCGGGAGTGCCTACTGCGAACAGTCTCCTTGCGGGCCGGGAGGCGGGGAGCTCGGTCGAACGACCTGGCTCTTGGCGGAGGAGCAGTTTCCGTCTTGGCCGCCTCGCTAGTTTCGTCAGCTTCTTCAATTGCCACGGGTGCGCTCAGTAAAGTCTGTTGTGCATCTCTAGAATCGAGTGGGCGTCCGATCTGCGTAACGCAATAGACAGCCCCCGATGCATCGGTAATTGGATAGGAAGTGATACTGAGGCGAAGTTGCTGACCACCCTTCTTGACGCGCACCGTGTCTGGCCACTCAATTGATTCTTTGCGGCCAATCGCACGATCGAACAATTCGGTCAACTCTTCCTCACGACCCGGCGGGTGGATTATGGAAAGGTGACGGCCCAGCACCTCGTGCTCGGAGTATCCATAAAGCGTTTCTGCTGATCGGCTCCAACCGGTTATCAGTCCGTCCAGGTTATGCCAAATCACCACCTCGGGGATGTTTTCCATAATCGATTCGAGCTTCGAGATTGCTTCAATGCGGCGATGTTGCTCAGTCAGATCCTTGATCGTGATTACGGTGCCGTAAAGCATCTCATTCAAAAACATCGGGGCGCCTGAGAGCTCGACAAGGATTGGCGTGCCGTTGCGCCTGGCAAGAGTTTCAGTTTGAGGATCGGCGGGCGCGCCCTGGGTCAGTGAATAACTCAAGCTGGCCTGGCCGGGATCACCGTGAAGGCGGGTCATTTCATAAAGGTCGTGTCCAATTAAATCTTCAGGGCTGTAACCAAGCAATTCCGCCGCTGACTTGCTAATGAACATGCAACGTCCCTGGAGGTCGAGAGCGAAAATTGCAGCGTTCACAGCATCCAGTAAGGCAATGCGCTCCCTAAGCAATTCTCCCTTGTCCTGATTGCTCGCGAGCGAACGCGAGATGTTTCGCACTACAAGCACTACTTCAGTGATTGTTCCCTCAGCGCCGCGGATTGGATGAGCAATTTCATCCACCGGGACTTCCAAACCATCGCGCGTGAGCAACAGTACCGGTTTGCCGAGTCCAATAACCGCGTTCTCACGCAGTACCCGTCTAACCAGCCGCTCTACGTCGCCGTGATTTTCCTGATCCACAATCGAAAGGACTTCTTCGATAGCTCTGCTGCGAGCGTCTGGGGATGACCAGCCCGTAAGAGTTTCTGCAATCGAATTCATGAACTTAACTCGGCCCCGCGAATCGGTGGTGATAACTGCGTCACCGATACTCTTAAGAGTCATTGCTAAATGCTTTTCAGCGGCAGCCGTCGCTTGTTCAGCGTTTTGCTGGGCCATGGTCAGCGCACTGACAAAGACGGCTGCCAACATGAACACTGTCAGCCTCAAAAGATCGTCAGGCTCAAGGCGCAGGTGACCGTTCGGCAGCGCCAGAAACAAGTTGCAAGCTGTTGTCGAGAACGCCGCGCACAGCAGTCCCGGGCGCAACCCTCCATACCAAGAGCTAAAAAGAACGGCGACGAAAAATATCAGAGAAACCGAAGGACTGATTTGAGACCAGAAAACGTAAGTTAGAAAGGCAGCAACAAGAGAGGCCGCGATCGCCGCTAGATAACGGACGACCGTCCTCGACTCGGAAAGGAGCCTGGTCCTCGGAAGGGGTAATTGGAGGTATTGCTCGTCGGGCAACAAAATTACCTGCTTTTGCAACAGCGATAAGGGCGCGCGAAGACGGTTAGGGTCTTACTGGGTTCTTCGCCAGCCGCTTGCAGCGAACTAGATTAGGTAAAGACGATTAAATCGGACGATCTTTTAGAGAACCGGAAAAAGTCCGATTAAGTACTATGCGCCTGCTGCCGGAATGGAGAAGTAATCGAGCGGCTTCTTGGAAGAGTAAGAAACCTAATTCTCGGAGGCGCGACGTTTCGCAGGTGAGAGCTTTCTGGGCTGAAGCCCTCTTGGCAGTTAAAAATCTTTTGGAAGTCGGTGACAAATTTTGGCAATTTGAAGGCCACGAGTACGAATGGCGCCGCATTAAGAATTTGCGTGGAAAATTTACAAGAACGCCTGATATTTGTCCCGATCCGGGACTGAGTTCTAGAATCCAGAAGGCGATCGGGCGGATTTTCAGCCGAAGGAAGAAGATACAAGACCAGGAAGGGTGAATTTCAAGCCTTCAGAACTTGGAAAAGGTGTCCCAAACCGACCCGAAAAAAAAGTGACCAAAATCAGCCAACACCTTTACGTTCTCTGCCGGTGACGTGTTCGTTGCTCGAATCGTGGGTATCAACTCAATCAATTGCTGCTTGCCAATGTAGATCACGCCCGCCGCGATAACGGGACCAGTGGCGTCGGTTCCTTCGTGTATGCGGGTGTAGTTGGTGGTTATGTCGTCCCACCAGTCGAATCCCGGATCGTCACGAACATCTTTCTTGCCCGCTAGGTAGTAAGGCTTTCCTTCATGTTCGAAAGCTAGCTCATACACCATGTGTTTAAGTTTGGGATCGCCGCTCGGAGAGAAGAGATTAAAAAGACCGCGAGGTGCGGGAATGTTCATGCCGAAGGGAGGGAAGTCCACACGGCCCTTGATCGGAGCATGGTGTTGCGGATCGTTGATGAAGGCGTAGACATCCAAAATATCGATATCGCAATGGATTGAGAGTTTGATTCCCGCGGCGTCGCCTTTCTTTTCTCCCGTACGCGGATCGGTCTCACCGAGCATGAAGCCGCCAGTCATTGTCTCGCGAAAACTCACTCCGGGTTTGGTTTGCATCGACATGATTTGCCCTCAAAAGATTTCCCTGGTTAACTAAGGTTCGCGCCGTAGTCATCGACGATGCGACCGGCGAAGAATCGTCCAAAATTAAGCATTGCCGCCCAACGTTGCGCGATGCCACTAGCATTGGTCACTTGCAGGGAACTCAACTGCCGCAGGAGGGAAGCCGCTGGATTTCGTAGTAGACCTTTACACAGCACTCGCGCCTGATTGCTTTCTCCGTCGTAGATCGTTAGGGCCAGCGTTGTCGCATCGGCAAGGCAATCCGGACCGTCATCGTCACGAATAGTTTTGAAACCTTCAAAGAAGTAATTCTTATCTTCGGTTGAAGTCAGAAGCATTCGGTATCGAAGCCGTCGCGCCTGACCGCGAGCCTTTCGACCGAACCCCAGGAAACCGAGAATCCTCGATATCAAACTTGAATGCGTACCGGAATCAATGATCGCGTGGTCAAACTCTCCTTTGCTCGCGGTCATTGGTCGCGCGGACAAGGCCTTTGCGGTAACTGTGCCGATAAGTTTGGTGGGCGCCGTCGGATCTGAACAGGTGCGGTCGAGGTTGTCAGAAACAATTGTGAGGTTAAATTCGATCGGTGAGCCTTCCGCGCGTCCTTGTTGTGATCCGCGCTCGTAGGCATCCGCAGCGTGATCGGTCACCGCAGTCGAGCAATAGCCTTTCATGCTTTCGGTGAACCGAATGCCAATTTCGGATGACTCGGCTTCGACCTTTGGTCGTGGGGTAAAGATGTAGTCAATTGTCCAGTTACGTTCTTCCAACAGGATTGCGCAACAGCGTTCCGCTACGGCCGAAATTGTCAGCAAGGGGTTTACGCCTACGGGCCTGGGAATAACTGAGCCATCGTTAACATATAGGTTCTTGTAAACATCAGTTCCCGCAGTGCCGGAAAAAACCTGACCCTTGTGATTGACTACTCCCTCGCCTGCGTGGTTGGCCATAACACACCCACCGAGAGGATGCACGGTAATCAAGTCCTGACCCATAAATTGGTTTGAGACAGGATTCTTAACGTATGTTCCTCCGAGCGCGTCGGTAGCTTCTTTCAGCTTGTCTTTTATCTTCGCAAAGATGGGCTGCTTTCCGACATCAGGCCAGGATATTCGCAGGCGATCATCCTCCAGATAGAGTCTCCCTTGCCCGTCATCGTGGGCCATTACCAGCAATGTTTGTGTATTGCGAATCGCGCCTCGGTAGGCGCCGAGTGTCAGGCTTTCGAGAGCACGCATGCTTTCACGTGACCCATCTTTGAAACCCGTATCAGTGTCTTCACCCAACGCTTTGGCTGCGGTTGCAAAGATGGCCGGCAATAAGCTGGAGAATGCGCCCGCCATCGAGCCATCCTCGATGACTATCGAGTCGCCCAGTCGCGGCTGTTTCCGCATATCGATGACGCCAGTGATAGTCGGTCCCACTTTCATCCGACCCTCGGGTGAGCGATGGCCAAACCCGATGCCATTGATCTCCTCATCACAGTTATAAGAGAGGCCCAGCACATCGCCATTCCCGGTGAAGCATTCGCCGACTTTGCCGGACAATGAAAGACCACGGTTGCGAGAACGCAGCAGAATCTCAGTTGAGCCCAAGGTACCAGCGCCAAGGATCACGATATCGGCAGTGACGACCATCGTAGGCGCATCGAATTTTTCACGACCGGTATTTAGCAGTTGATAATGAACCAGCCATTGATTCCCTTTACGTTCCAAATACCTGACAGAGACTTCGGTAAAGATTTCCGCATTATGATTTTTCGCGTCAGGCAGGTAGTTCATCAATACCGTGTTCTTAGCCTGATAGTTGCACCCGGTCATGCAATCGCCACAGCCCACACAGGGATGCTGCTCAACGCCGACGTGATTGGTATCGTCAGGCAATTTATCGAAGTTGACGTTGATCTCAAGGGGATAGAATTTCTCTTTAAGGTGGGCAGCGGATTTTTCCAACGCGATCAGTTTTTTTAGCGGCGGGTACTTAACCGGATCTGCCTTGGAGTCGTAGCAGGTTGGCTGCAGCATGTCGCGAGCGTTCTTGTACCCTTCCTTCAATTGAGCAAGTCCTTGCGGCGTACGAATGTCGCTGGGCCATTCCGGCTGTTGGAAAACTGCGTCTTCTGCCTCGGCACAAACATTGGCGTTAACAAGTGAAGTGCCGCCCAGACCGCAGCCGACGAAGACGTTAATCTCCTTGTTCATCCGCACATCGTAAAGTCCTGTCCGAGAACCCGAATGAAAATGCGGCAAGTCGACCTGGACCTGCCGTAGCGCTTCAAATTCGGTGTCGGGATATTCGCCGGGTTTGATTAGTTTGTCGTTCTTATCCAGATCGCCTGGACGAAACTCCTTGCCACGCTCCAGCACGCAGACAGTTATCTCCGGGTGTTTCGTGCTAGCGCGAGCCAGACGTGAGGCCGCAATTCCGCCACCATAACCCGAGCCTACAACGACTACGGTGTAGTGAGATTTGAGTTGATCTATCGGTATTGAGAGACGAGCCATGGTTGGCTCCTCCTGAGGAGGTTAGTGGTCAGTGCACAAGGTGAAATATTCGGGCGTGTTGTCCGTGCAAGGAATCGTTTCGAACTGCAAACAGCGGGCGTTATATGACAGACTGGAACGGCGCATGTCAATCAAAAATCAGAAACGACTTGCGCCTACCGAACAATAAAAAAGCGACCTCGCATTTGCTACGAGGCCGCTTTTAGTTCTATCGAGAAAAGGGAACGAAATTACATCCCCATTCCGCTCATACCGCCCATACCACCGGGCATTGCAGGACTGCTCTTGTCTTCATCCGGAAGCTCGGAAACCATAGCTTCAGTCGTCAACATCAAACCGGCAATCGACGCCGCATTTTGCAACGCAGTGCGAGTTACCTTAGCGGGATCGATGACGCCGGCCTTGACCAGGTCCTCATACGCCTCAGTTGCCGCATTGAAGCCGTAGTTCTCGTTCTTCTCACCGCGAACACGTTCGACTACTACAGCACCTTCTTTACCGGCATTCTGAACGATCTGCCGCAGCGGCTCTTCCAGAGCCCGGCGAACAATGTTCACACCAATCTGCTCATCAGGATCGCCATCGCCACCTTTGCTGGTCTCGAACTTCTCCAGAGCCTTGGCTGCTCTGACGAGGGAAACGCCACCGCCGGGAACGATACCTTCCTCAACCGCGGCACGCGTCGCATGCATTGCGTCTTCAACGCGAGCTTTCTTTTCCTTCATTTCGGTTTCGGTGGCAGCACCAACTTTGATCACGGCCACGCCGCCGATCAATTTCGCTAGCCGCTCCTGAAGTTTCTCGCGGTCGTAGTCTGAAGTCGTATCATCGATCTGCGCACGCAAGGTCTTGACGCGTCCCTGCATATCACTTTCTTTGCCGGCGCCATCCACGATCGTCGTATTGTCTTTGTCGATGGTGACCTTCTTGGCGCGGCCCAGATCTTCCAACTTCACGTTCTCGAGCTTGATGCCGAGATCTTCACTAATCACTTTGCCGCCCGTCATGATTGCGATGTCTTCCAACATCGCCTTGCGACGATCGCCAAAGCCAGGAGCCTTAACTGCTGCGATATTGAGCGTGCCACGCAGCTTGTTAACAACAAGAGTCGCCAACGCTTCGCCTTCGACGTCCTCGGCGATTATCAACATGGGTTTGCCCATTTTGGCGACCTGCTCGAGCAGCGGGAGCAGATCTTTCATTGAGCTGATCTTCTTTTCGTGGATCAGGATCAGCGGATTCTCGAGGGTCGCTTCCATGCGATCAGGATCGGTGACGAAATACGGACTAAGGTAACCACGGTCGAACTGCATGCCCTCGACAACGTCCAAAGAGGTTTCCATCGTCTTGGATTCTTCCACTGTGATCACGCCGTCTTTACCGACCTTGTTCATTGCTTCGGCAATGATGTTGCCAATTGTCTGATCGCCATTCGCCGAAACGGTGCCGACCTGAGCAATCATGTCGCCCTTCACGGGCTTTGAAAGACGCTTGATTTCTTCCACGGCGCGCTCAACCGCTTTGTCGATGCCGCGCTTAAGTGCCATCGGATTCGCGCCAGCGGCAACGGTCTTTACGCCTTCGCGGAAGATTGCCTGCGCCAGAACCGTGGCCGTGGTGGTGCCGTCGCCGGCAACATCGGAAGTCTTGGAAGCAACTTCACGAACCATTTGCGCGCCCATGTTCTCGAGCGCGTCCTTCAGTTCAATTTCCTTAGCGACGGTCACGCCGTCCTTGGTTATCGTCGGCGAGCCAAATTTCTTGTCGATTACAACGTTGCGGCCCTTGGGGCCAAGGGTGATTTTCACAGCGTCAGCGAGTTGATTAATGCCGCGCAAAATCGCCGCGCGCGACTCCTCACCGTGAACTACTTGCTTTGCCATCTCTGTCTTTTCTCCTGCTGAAGTGTTTAAGGTTGGGTCTAAACAAAAAGGCGGCCGCGTCCGTTGGGACTACTTGCCACCTTTCTTGCCTGTTGCTGCTCCGGCGCGCTCGATGATTCCCAGAATCTCGTCTTCGCGCATGATCAGAAGCTCCTCACCGTCCATCTTAATCTCGGAACCGCTGTATTTACCAAAGAGCACGCGGTCGCCTTTCTTTACATCGAGGGCCTGTCTGGTGCCATCGTCTTTGTATTTGCCGTCGCCCGCCGCTACCACTTCACCTTCCTGGGGTTTTTCCTTGGCGGTGTCGGGGATGATAATTCCGCCGCGAACCTGTTCTCCCTCTTCAATGCGTCTCACGATCACGCGATCATGAAGAGGTTTAATGTTTGTAGCCATTTCTCTTCGATTCTCCTTTCAATGGTTGCACTTACAAAATCAACGAACTTAAAGTCATTAGAGCGTGGTGATAAGGGTTAGCACTCAACGCGGATGAGTGCTAAGAATAAAGGCTGGCCGACTGCCTTGTCAACCGACCGGTAACGGCGGATTTGCTGGTCTCAGAGGTAGATTATCGGAAGATGCGTTTTGCGGGTGTGCGCTCTTTCCTGTGGTACGCGGCCACGCGCTTGGAAAGGGTGTTTCGATGGATGCCCAACACTTTCGCTGTATTTGTGAGATGTTTGCGATGCCGCGCGAGAGCTTTTTCGATATAAACTTTTTCAAATTCGGCTACAGCTTCATCCAGCAGAATCTGGCCGTCCAGCATTTCATTAATCAAGGCTTCGAGTTGGGCGCGCATCTGCATGTTGGGGACTAACAAACGAAATGCCGAATTCAGACTATCAGAGCTAAATAGAGAGCTGAGCGCTGCTAGAGATCTTTTCCAGTTATCAGTTTGTATGCTTCGAGATAGCGACCCGTAGTGGCGTCAGCTATTTGCGAGGGAATTGCCGGAGCAGGCGGTTTCTTGTCCCAACTTAAGGTTTCCAGATAGTCGCGGACGAATTGCTTGTCGAAAGATGGTTGCGACTTGCCGGGCGCGTAAGCCTCGAGTGGCCAGAAGCGAGAAGAATCTGGCGTCAGCACTTCATCGACAAGGATAATCTCGCCAGTTTCGTCTCGGCCAAACTCAAATTTAGTGTCCGCGATGATGATTCCTCGTTTGCGAGCGTAGTCTCTGGCTTTGTTATAGAGACTTATAGAAGTGTTGCGCAGGGCATTGGTGGTTTCTGCGCCAAGCATTTCCTGAACCTCGGCTTCGCTGATGTTCATATCGTGCCCATGCTCAGCCTTAGTCGAGGGAGTAAAAAGCGGCCCAGGTAGTTCTGCAGACTCCTGCAAGCCTTCCGGTAGCTTGTGACCGCAAACCTCGCCGGTTCGCAAGTAATCCTTCCATCCCGAGCCCACTAGATAACCTCGCACTACACATTCAACTTGAAAAACTTCAGCGCGCTTAACGAGCATAGAGCGGCCCTGCAATTCGGCGGCGTAACGTTGTACTGATTCCGGCATCTGGGAAACATCGGAAGTAATCAGGTGGTTGGGAACTACGTCTCGCAGTTGTTGAAACCAAAACTCAGAGAGCGCCGTCAGGACTTCACCTTTGCGTTGAATGGGCGTAGGCAAAACACAGTCGAAAGCGGAGATGCGATCGGTTGCGACAATTAACAACGAGTGGTCGTCGACGGCATAAACGTCACGAACCTTTCCTCGCCGGACTAATTCCAAATCGGAAAGTGAAGTTTGTAGGAGAGTGGCGGCACTCATCATGTGCGCTGGTCCAATATCAATCCACAGGGTTGCTTGTAACTAAGGCGAGCCCGGATTTTGCTCGTGCGAAAAAACTTTGTCAAGCGAGTTAGAGATTTAAGTTGACTGGCGTAACGCATCTCGTAGCCTGCGAATTTGCGCGGCGTGATTGTGAGCGTGAGCAGCGTAGATCGCTAGCCAATGTTCGGGCGTATAGCGTCCACTCTCAGAATGTTCTCCTTCGCGGTTCCAATCTGCTTCCGTCATTAAGTTGAGAATCTGAATGGTAGTTGCGCGTGCCGAGCGAAAGGCATCCAGCGCAGGTTGCATTTCTCGTTCGTTGTAACGCAAGCGAGTTGCAAACTCGTCTTGATCGTATCCCTGAATCACTGGTCGTTCTTCGGCTAACAAACGACGAATCCGAATTGCGGAATTGGTTTCACTGTCGGCCAGGTGATGTACGATTTCACGTGCACTCCATTTTCCGGGCAAAGGGTGGGCTGTCATCAGTTCTGACGGAAAATCCCGCAGCGCAGCTGCTACTTCCTCGTAGCCGACGCTGTAGCGCGCAATCAACTCTTTTCTTTCTTCCTGGTTCATGTCGTTGTTCCTTTTCGCCAAGAGGCTTCCACGCAGAATATCATTCTGCCACCCATTAAATGCCCACGGTGTTAATCACTCGCGAAGTTTACGCTCACGCTGCGCTCAAGTTCTGCTGGGAGGAAACAAATGTTACTCGCTTTTCCGCCCTTCGCAGAAAACGTTAATTTGCTGGACTTAAGTGAGGTGCAAGAGCTCCTAAGTTGTTGAGGCCTAGCATCGAGCTCTTTCTAGGGTTACTATTGCCGGTTCATGTTAGCCACGTATGATGCGACGGGAACGTGATTAGGGGTCAACTTTGGGAGGCTGGATCGATATGAGGGGGTTGGCCCGTGTGGCGCGTTTTTCCTGTGCCTACAGAACTTAAAGCTTGCAGTTTCGCGATGTTGTCCTGTACTATTCTGTTCGCCCGAGACGCCACACCCTATGGCGTCAATACCCTTAAGCCTCTGTTTGTCAGTTTTCAGACGAATCAATCTGATGGGAACAGCGACTGACATCCAGAAATCCAAAGACCACCACTTTGCAGCCGATCCCAGCGAGCGTAAGGTTTCTCTGCTCGTAGTGGAAGATGACGAGAATATTTCTACAGCGATCAGCGAGTATTTTTCGCGCGCTGGCTACGACGTCAAGACGGTGGAAGATGGATTGGCTGGGGTTAAGACGGCGTTGGAAGATCCGCCGGACGCCGTCGTGCTCGACCTGATGTTGCCGAAAATGGACGGTTTAGCTGTTTGCAAAGAGCTCAGAGAGAAGGCGAACCACTTGCCCATCCTGATGCTCACCGCTAAGGACGACATAGTCGACAAGGTCCTGGGACTGGAGATGGGTGCGGATGACTACATCACCAAGCCCTTCAGTCTGCGAGAACTTGAGGCACGGATTAAGTCGGTCCTGCGGCGAACCAAGAGTGCATCGGATCCCGCCGGTGCCAAGGACGAGTCGCCGATCGTTCGCGGTAGATTGCGTATCGATCCGGCTCGACGCGAAGTAACCATCGGAGACCGCCAGATGGAATTGACTCCTAAAGAGTTTGATCTCCTGCGGCTGTTTGCATCGAACCCGGGGCGGGTTTTTCCCCGCAAGTACCTGCTAGAAAAGATCTGGGATTATTCTTATGAGGGCTACGACCGCACGATCGATTCTCACATCAATCGCTTGCGCGCCAAGATCGAAGACAACCCGGAAAATCCGCAGATGGTCCTAACCGTTTGGGGAATTGGTTATAAGTTTACCGACGAACAGTAGCATTTTCCTCGTCTCTCTCTCTCACTTAGCCCTGACGATAACCAGCTTGACAGGTAAATAGGTCCTCAGTGTTACCGGCTCATCCCGGCTACCACCACTCAAGCCTGACCGGCAGTGATAATGAAAAATCAAAACTGTCTAAAGCGAACTTCTCTTCGTGTCGTGCACACGGTTAAGCGGAGTGTCCCCAATCGGAATCGTATGCGGACTGCGACTTTGATCCTGACGTTCGCGCTCCTGCCGCTTACTGAGACGCGCCCTCAAGAAATCAAGTATTCGCCGCTTAGAGTTTCGAGTGTTGTTGCCCAGCCTTCGGCGGTCGGCACCACCATTTCAATCGTCGCCGAAGGCTCGTTGAGGCGAGCGCAAACGTGGCAGGACAGCGAGGGGTACCATGTGGTTGTGCCCTACGCCACAGCTCAGAATTCAATTAAGCCAATCAGAGGCATAAAGTTTCGTCGCCTTGGTCAGTCCCTTGAAATCTTAGTGCAAGTTGGACAAGGAACAGGCGTGTCTGCGCAAGTAGATGACAATCGATTGACCCTGTTCGTTAACGACAGTCTGGACCCGGAATCAGGAACTGACACGACGCGGAACGCCACCGACGAAAATTATTGGCAGTCCAGTGCACAAGGCTCGAGACCACCCGAAGCCGCGAAGGCAGGTACGTCCGAGGACCCGGCTTTCACGAGCCAGTTTCCTAATCAGTCTTCTGCTTCAACCGCAAAGGCTGGACCACCCGCTTTGCAGCCAAGACCCGATCTGCGCGTCAGTCAAACTCAAGGTTCCGAAGCTGCTGCATCACCGGCATCAGAAATCGCGTTACAACCTGAGGAAGCAAGCTTCTTCTCCTCGATCTTCTCCGCCACTGGCGTGCTCATCGTTTTGGGCTTGGGAGCCGTGGGGCTGTTTCTCGTGCGTAAACTTCGTGCGCGGCAAACAGGGGCCAAAGCGAAACCAGCAGGCCGACCCATTGAAGAGCAATCGAACGAAGAGGAGGACTCGCAAGGTTCCAATCAAGTACCGGAACGTCGTGCAGCCGAGCAGACTGAGGCGCCTCCGCAAACTGCCGTCGCCGTTCGGCGAGCGACTGGTTCTCATATGACGGTTGCGACTCCCGATTCGCTTTATGGCGCTTATCGCATCGATCAGGAGGTTGGAAAACTTGTCCTGGGTCAGCCGCACCGAATGGATGTGCTTTCGTCCCGCGCGCCTGAAGATCGCCGCGCCATCGAAGCGTCGTTAATCAAGATGATCGCCTCCTCATCGGACGAGAATGAACGCCGGCGAGCCTCGGAAGCACTAGAGGAGTACGGATTCGTCGCGCGCGAATGCGCGACACTGCTCACGGCCCCCGATGCTTTTGATCGCACCACTGCTGCAAGAGCATTGGGTGAGATCAGGTCGGCGGAAGCTCTGCCGTTCCTGCTCGAAGGTCTCTACGATTCTGAATCCATCGTGCGGAACCAGGCGGTGGCCAGCATTGGACAACTGAAAGTGCCACGCGCAATCGGTGCGTTGCTCGATATGGCTCGCAGACATCCCGATGTTCCTGGCGATCTTGTAAGTCAGGCATTGAGCGCCTGTTCAGTCGAAGGTCTGGATTTCCTTGATGCGACGCTTCCGGAACCTGTGTTACTCAGTGACGGCCGGTCAAACGGATTTGGTTTTGACATAACGAATCTCGAACCTGCAGCCCTCGTTGAGGATCTGCAGGAAGAGTCCGACGAGGAAGGTTTTGCTCCAGCCCTTTTGGCACTTGGCAGTGAAGACGTCGGCGAAAGATTGGATGCAACTAAAACTCTCGCCCGGTATCAGGCAGGTCAAGCAGTTTCAGCCTTAACGACGCTCGCTCGCACTGATCCTGAAGCGGCGATCAGGTCCCAGGCGATTACCAGCCTCGCCGCAATCAACCACGAGTCTGTCTTTCCGGCGGTGTTGATCGGCATGGCCGATGAGTCGCGGGAAGTGCGCGCAGCGGCAGCCAGGTCATTGACTCACCTAAATTTCGAGCGGCTCGATGCCTTCATCCGGGTATTAGAAACAGAGGACGAAGAGCTTCAGAGTGCCGTCGCGAAGGCTTGCATTAAATCCGGAATTGTTTCGCAGGCAATTGACCGTCTGGCTAATGGCGACCGGCGCCAGGGATACGAAACCTTCTCGATTATTTCGCTACTTGCAAGAGCACAAACCACCGAACCAGTCTTGGATGCTATCGCCAATCATCCGAATCTGGACGTTCGCCTCGCAACCGTGAGGCTGCTGGCGAATACAGGCGAGGCGAGCGTTTTCGAAGAACTTCGCCGCATGGCGGTAGAAGAAGCGCTTCCCGAAGAATTACGAACCGCCTTGCTGGAAGCGATGTATCAGCTCGACCAATCGAAGTCGCCTACTGAACCCACCGAACACGCGCCCATAGAAACAATAAATGAATTCGTTTATGAAACTAATTCGGAATCTTATGGCGATATTGCGATAAGCAACGAGGCAGCTGCCACATTTGAAAGTCTAAACGAAGAACTCGAGTCCTGATCGGCCATCCGGTGCGCCGGCGCTGCAGACAACGAATCGCAATCCAGTTTTAGGATGAAAGCAAACTTGACCGTGAGTGCATGCTGGCATTCACGGTCATTTTCTTGTTCGGAAGCGTGCGACTGCGCCAACCTTTAGTTGTTGAAGACTTCAAAATGATCAGAGTTTAGTAGTAATTTGCAACCACTTATTGTATGCTTCGCGCCGGCCTGTACAAGATATAGGCTCGGCCCGACCGTCTTGAACGCCGAGACCAGCTGCTTATCCCGCGCCGAATCTTCCGAAAGTTTCGGCGCTGCCCCAGGGAGGTCAGCAACACGACGGCGCTTCCAATCCGAAGCTAACTACCGTCGCAGTACTTCGGTAGCGAAACTGGAGAAGGTCAATGTATTGCAATTTGCGCAAGTCCCCGCCCCTGATCTTGCTGATCTGCTTCCTCTTCACAGTGGTCACGCCCGCTTACTCGCAGAAAAGAACCGGGAGTGCGCCCGGAGTCACGCCAGTAATATTCTTGGACAGCACAAGAGAACAGGACGGACTGGTCGGCCCCGTGCGCAGAGTTCAAACCGAAACGGCCAAGCTCGAAACTAACTCCGGCGCCCTGACTGAAGCACCCCGTCAAGTGCTTGAGGTAACCACATACAATTTAAAGGGAGAGCGGGTGGATAACACGTCTTATCCCCTTCCCGGCCCTGCGGGCACAGAGGAGTACAAACACGATGATATTGGAAACATTGTGGAAATGACTCTTCGGAGTGCCGACGGTTCGATTATCAGCAGAGAAGTCTATTCCTATGAAAAAGATGGTGTAGGCAACTGGATTAAGATGACCACTAGTCTGGTCTTGTTTGAGGATGGCAAGCTGCGATACGAACCGGTGGAAGCGACGTATCGCGCAATTTCCTACTTCTATGACGAAACGGTTGCCAAGCTGCTCGGTGGTCCAGCCGCCGCGCCTAAGCGTTCAGTGGCTGCCCCATCAGCGTTACCAAGATCCGAATCGGCGGAACCGAAAAAGCCTACAGAAGCTGCTGCTGTTTCCGTGCCCGCAAATCCAGTTGTCGCTGCAGCTCCTCCCAAGCGTATCGAAGCAGAAAAGACGGCTCGAATGGCTGAGGGTACCAGAGTTGAAGGTCGTGCTAACTCCAGCAACAGCGGATCGAAATCCTCTGAGGCGCCACGCGGCATTTTGCCCAACACTTCACGTCCCGCTCCTGAAACAGTTAAAGCACCCGAAACGTCCTCACCCACGAACGCACACAAAGCTGCTTTTGACTTCTATAAAAGCGGGCGCGAGCAATTTAACTTGGGAAACGTAGACGGAGCGATCGTCGCTTATCAGAGAGCGCTAGATCTCGAACCTGATTTTGCCGATGTTCATCTCAGTCTCGGGCATGCCTACCTGCGTTTAAAAAAGAGTCCCGAAGCAATCAAGGCTTTCAAGGAGGCAACCCGGATCAATCCCGAAATGGACGAGGCTTACTACGGCCTGGGATTAGAATATTTTCGCGCCGGCAAGATGAAAGAAGCGGCACAGGCTTTCAAGAAAGCTGTTAACGTGCGCCCCAGCATGGCGAAAGCTCATTACGGGCTCGCATTGGCTTATCAGGAGATGGGGAAACAAGATCAGTTGATTGAGGAGTATCGAGTTTTGCAAACGCTTGACCCACAGTTGGCGAAGAAACTTTCTGATTCGTTTCCCGAATTTAACCTACCCTGCGGCGGGCGCCGCTGTGACTGACGATGCTTTCAAGGAGTAGTCGGCCATCGATGCAGTGGAGATTTTAAGGAGCAGGGAAATGCAGCCGAGCCGTTTTGTAATACTGACAGGGCACCTCAAGGACTATCCGCTTTCCGATCTTGTCGGCATCCTGCGTCACCAACGAAAGACGGGGCGTTTATTAATAGAATATCCCAAAGGTCCCGCCAGCTTTTATTTTCGAGATGGAGAACTCGTCGATGCTCAACTAGATAATCTCACTGGTTTACAGGCCGTTTGTGTCGCTGTCGCCCAGCCCGCCTCTTCCTTTAACTTCAACCCCTTAATCAACCCCCCGAAGCGATCGATTGAGAACTCGATGCAAAGGGTGGTTTCTGAAATCTTAGGCTGTTGGGATGAAAACGGGATAGAGATCGAAGCGATAACGCCAAGTCGATCGGCTGCCCAGCCGGCATTCGCTGTTCAGACGGCGCCGCAACCTGCGCTTTTGGCGGCGGCTCCCTCAATTAGTTTCTCTCAAACCAGAAGAACGGATCAGGCTTTAGTTTTTTCCTCGGTAGCCCTGGAAGTTCCCAAGCCTGACTACAGCCGTCCGCTCCTGGCCATGGCTGCTGTCGGACTGATGCTGCTGGGCATTTCGTCGGTGATCGCACTTACGGGTCGCTTTGGGGGTGGACTGGCGCCAGCAAATGCTCCAGCGACTGCAACTCAGCAGAACGTCGTTAGCCCTGAGAAAGTCGTTAGTCCTGAAAAGAGAGACGCAGTGCAACCAGTTGCAGCGCCGGAAGCCTTGGCGGTGACACCTGGGGTTGCCAAGGCGGGAAGTAGCACAGCAGCGGTGGTGTCCAATCGCAAAACTAATGCGCCGCGGTCTGGACCAGAAAAGTCTGAGCAGGCGGCTACCACCAGTCGGGCCAGAGAAGTAGCTGCCGAAAAGACTGAACCAGCCCGCGAGAATTCTGCGAAACCCCAACCCGTGAGAGTGATCGTAAGGATTGAGAACGGACGGGTGGCCCAGGCCTCGATTGCTAACCACAGGCCCGGAATGGATGCAGTTGAAGCGCTGGCGTTGCGCATCGCGCGGCAGCGTCGCTACCCCGGAAAAGGCCCTGGATCAGAAACTGTTGTGATCCAGGTAACGCCATCGAATTAGCGTCCACGTGAAGTTGGTTTTGGATAAAAGGTGAGCTAATGTTATTTGTCGAAACCCAATCCCTCCCCCACAACCTGGCGCGAGCCAAGCGCATTCAGGTGCTCGAGGAGTTACAGCAACAAAATTTAAAACCCCTAATTCGATCGGCGAGACTTAACTGCTTCAGTAACACGTTGCTTGGCGAGGAACACGTCCCAGAGTTGGAGCTGGCGATTGTCGAAGCGCTTGAAGCAGAGAATCAACCATATGTAAGAGGCGAAATTTTCTGCCTTGAAGATCACGTCTTTTTCCTGCTTTTCGATGACCCGGACCAGCCTTCCCCTCAGATTCGCGCGGGTATTGTTTATTCCGCGGGCACCACGGAACCCTTCCGAAAACTCGATTCGTTTTGCAGAGCGGTGCGCAGCCTGATTTTTTCTCAAAGCGATAACGCTGAACCCCCACAATGGGAACAGGGCAGACCGAGCGTGCCGGAGGGCTTCAAGCAATTCGTAGCGAAGCAAGACACTGACTCTCTGTTCACAAGCTTGCGCAAGGAAACAATGGTTCGGCGCATTCGCGCGACGTCAATTCTGGAAAACCCAAGCGCGCGCTTCTTTTTGCGACGTGCCAAAGATGCTCATGTTGAGGGTTACGCTTCGAAGCTGCTCACCGGAAACGTCGCACCTGCCGATGACTTTTCAGTAACGCGACTCGAAGATGCGGGATTGGTTGTGCGCGAAGTGCAAGTGAGCTGCCGGAAGACGGGCCACGCACTCTTTCGTCTACCGACTGCCAATGCTTTAGCAGTAGTTACTGTGAGTGATGCAACCTGCAGTGAGTGTGGTTCTCCCGTCGCCGACGAGAAGGTTGAAGAAGTAATTGCTCCGACCGTGTTGGCAGAGTCGCTGCTGGAAGACGGTTCGTGGCTGATTAGCCGGCTGCACCAGATTCTTAGGGAAATGGGTATTGCCGAAAGCGAGATCGCGGTGGGCCCATCGGAAGGCGAAGGCTACGGCCAAATGATGTCCAATATTTGCGGCGAGTCTTTTCTGATCGTGGCCCGCGACGGTGAGTTGACTCCGGCGTTTGCGCGGTGGGCCATTGATTTGGAGGTTGATACCGAAGCGTCTCACCTTGTCGTCGTCGCTACCGATCGAATTCATAATCAAGCCGCCGTCTTACTCCACAATCACGCGCGACACCGGGTTCGAGCCGGGCAGAACTTCGAACTGATTTTGGCCGATGAAGCAGCCGTGGCAGGGCAAGAAATTAGCCAGGCGTTCGAGAGAGTTTCGCAGCGAGTTATCGCCGAGCAGCTATGCGAACTCGACAGCTCCCTTGGTTTGAACGTCTCTCAATTAGTAGTTACGAAATTCAGATTGCTTCCCACAAGAGAGGAGGATCGCGAAGACAGTCTTTTGGAAGTAAGCACGCCGGATGTGATGCAGAATCGGCAGCCCTTAAGTCTGGCGGCCCATGCCGCAGCCAACGGTGTAAATGTCTTCGATGTCGAAGAGTTTCATGTGGTCGATGCTGACGAGGACGTCATTGATCACGAGGTCCCGACCAACGGGTCGCTAAACACCAGCAACCAAACAAGCGAAACAACTGTCTAGTCTTGGGCGCGGAAACGAGTAGAACAAAAAACAGAACCTGAACTGACCGGGGTTAACGTGAACTTCGAGCAGTATGCCAAGTCAGGAAACTCCAGAGCGGCCTTACCTCAATTTACTGTCCTGAGGAAAGCTAATGCCCAGGAAGGTCCTCACCAGTATTCGCAACCACTCCTTAATCAAGCCTGTCAAAGTATCTAAAGCGATCGATTCAGTCGCCACGGATGTCAGTTCGCCGCACGACTTCGGAGCTTCGAGGCGCCTTGATGACGAGCGTTGGCGCAAGGAACAAGAAATCCTGCGCCGTGCCGCAGTAGAGCTCGCGAAGCGACGCGCGCAACAGGAGGTTGCGGCAATGTCGCAGCTGACCGCCGTCGCGGAGCAAAAGAGGTTGGAGACAATCACGGAATTTCTGGAGGATCCTTCACGGGAAGTTCGCAATCAGGCAGCACGAGCGCTCTATCAAGTTAACCCGGAATTTGCAGCGACTTTCTTCAACAGCGCTTTGCGTGAAGCGCCTAAAGCGCGCCGCCGAACAATCGGCGCCGCGTTAGCTGGTTCAGGACTCGTGAGTGACGCAATTCAAGCCCTCAACAGTGGCAGACAGAAAAACGCATACAGCACAATCTCATTGCTGTTCCTGGTGGCAAAGGCTGGAGAAGTGCAGCCGCTCTTGAAGTTGCTTGAGGATCATCCAAGCATCGAGCTGCGCTTGGCCTTGATTGAATTGTTGGCTTTAAGTGGGGAAGCTTCCATTCTTCCCGCTCTCAAGCGCCTGGCGGTAAAACGGATCTTGCCGGCTGAAGTGCGCTCCGCGGTCATGGAAGCGATTTATCAGCTCGGCGCGCAGTCGCGTGAAACCGCAGTGGAGGGATTGTAGATTGCCAATTGGCAATTGCCGATTGGCTTGTGCCGCAAAGAGCCAATCGAAAATCGTCAGTTGAAATTGGCAAGGTCGCCGCCGTAAACGTCACGATTTCACGATTCACGATTTACGTTTTACTATTCATGAATCAATGCGTTTCAAACTTAGTTCGGAATATGAGCCTAAAGGCGACCAGCCTCAGGCTATCGAAGCAATTGTCCGCGGTCTGCAAGATGGCGCGAAAGATCAAGTTTTGCTGGGCATCACCGGCAGCGGCAAGACTTTCACTGTCGCGAGCGTAATTGAGCGCACGCAACGACCCACCCTTGTCCTGGCTCACAACAAAACCCTCGCGGCTCAGCTCTATCAGGAATTCAAATCGCTCTTTCCCGAAAACGCCGTCGAGTATTTTGTTTCCTATTACGACTACTACCAGCCCGAAGCCTACGTTCCCGCCTCCGACGTCTACATCGAAAAAGAAGCAACGATCAATGAGGAGATCGATCGCTTGCGCATGTCTGCTACGCGCGCGCTTTTCGAGCGCCGCGACGTGATTGTCGTCGCCAGTGTCTCTTGTATCTATGGTCTGGGTGATCCCGATGCCTACTACGGCATGCTGCTTTTTCTGGAACCGGGCACGCGCATCGCCCGCGAGTCTCTGCTGCAGAAATTGGTCGAGTTGCAGTACGAACGGTCCGACATCAACTTTCAGCGTGGCACCTTTCGCGTGCGCGGCGATGTAGTTGAAGTGTTCCCCAGTTATCAGGACCAGGCGCTGCGCATCGAACTTTGGGGCGAGGAGATCGACTCGATTTCGACTATCGATCCTTTGCTCGGCGAAGTTTTGCAAAAACATACTTCGCGTATTCCTATCTATCCAAAGACCCATTACGTGATGCCGGGAAGCACAATTAAGCGTGCCCTCAAGTCGATTCGCGAAGAGCTGGATTGGTGGGAGCCGAAGTTGATTGCCGAAGGAAAGCTGGTCGAAGCGCAACGTCTCCATCAGCGCACAATGTTTGATCTCGAGCTGATCAAGGAGATGGGTTTCTGTCGCGGCATCGAAAACTACTCGCGGCACTTGACAGGGAAGAAGCCGGGCCAGCCACCACCTACGCTCCTGGATTACGTCCCACGCGATACGATCATGGTGATCGATGAATCGCATCAATCCGTGCCCCAGGTCCGTGGCATGTTCGAAGGCGACCAGTCGCGGAAGCGCACGCTCGTCGAATATGGATTTCGCTTACCCTCAGCGATGGATAACCGGCCATTGAACTTCGTCGAGTTTGAGGCCCGGATCGGTCAGACTATCTACGTTTCGGCCACGCCCGGACCTTACGAGCTAACCAAATCGGGTGGTGAAGTTATCGAACAGATCATCCGGCCCACCGGCTTGCTCGATCCTGAAGTAGAAATACATCCCGTCAAAGGCCAAATCGATCACCTGCTGGAAGAATGCCGGGTGCGCGCGGAGCGCAACGAACGGGTGCTGGTAACGACGTTGACGAAAAGAATGGCAGAGGATCTGACCGAATATTTCACCGAAGTAGATATACGTGTTCGTTATCTTCATTCCGATATTGAAACGCTGGAACGAATCAAGATTCTGCGCGACCTGAGGCGGGGAGAGTTTGACGTCCTTGTTGGAATCAATCTCCTGCGCGAGGGTCTGGATTTACCGGAAGTTTCATTAGTGGCGATTCTCGACGCTGACAAAGAAGGGTTTCTACGTTCCGAGCAGTCGTTAATTCAAACTATCGGGCGAGCGGCACGCAACTCCGCGGGTAAAGCAATTCTCTACGCGGACCGCGTAACTGATTCGATGAGACGCGCGATGGATGAGACGCGCCGGCGCCGCGAGATTCAAGCGGTCTATAACAAGGAGCAGGGAATAACGCCGCGGACAATTGTGAAGGCGATTGAATCGACTCTTATTACTGCGTCCGAGGCCGATTATTTCAAAGTCCCGCTGGAGTTGGACGAGATGGAGGAATACACAGCGGCAAATATCGATGCCACGATAGCGCGCCTCGAAGCGGAGATGCGCGGTGCGGCGAAGCGTTTCGAGTTTGAAAAGGCAGCCGAATATCGCGATCGAATCAAATATTTACGGGGGCGTGAGCTGCAGCTGACATAGATGGTTTTTGGTTTTTGGTCTTTGGCCTTTGGATTTTAGTGCAAGTTTGCTGAGATGCGATAACTGTATTCAGAATTGTTATTAGCTCGACGATCGCCAAAAGATCAAAGACCAAAGACCAAAGACCAAACAGAAGATGCTGACCAAATCTAATCTGGACGAAATCCAGTCATACCTTTCCGACGCCAGCTATCTGCAGGCCGGGAACGCTGAGCGTGTGGTTTTTCCGGAGAGCAGCGAAGAAGTGGCTGAAGTGCTCGCGTGCGCAAGTCGCGAACGCACACCCGTAACCGTTTCCGGCGCAGGCACCGGTACAGTCGCGGGTCGCGTTCCCCTTGGCGGCATTGTCATCGCCACGGACAACTTGAATCGCATCAAGAGTCTTGGACATGATGATAAAGGTGGCGGGCGCGCGGTCGTGGAAGCAGGTGTTGTACTTGCCGACTTGCAACGATTCGTTGAGGCGCAGGGTCTTTTCTATCCCCCGGATCCTACCGAGCGTGGGTGCTTCATTGGCGGCAACGTTGCGACAAATGCTTCAGGAGCGCGCACCTTTAAGTATGGACCTACGCGAAACTACATTGAACGTCTGAAAGTGTGTTTGGCAACCGGCGAGATAGTAGATCTTCGCCGCGGTGAGTTTCGTGCGAACGCAGCTAACCAAATCAGTATTCCCCTCTCGGCGCGTCACACACTCGAAGCAGTGCTGCCTTCCTATCAGATGCCCCTCGTGCGAAAGAATGCCGCCGGATACTATGTCGCGCCCGGGATGGATGTGGTCGATCTTTTCATTGGTAGCGAAGGAACCCTGGGCGTGATCAGCGAAATTGAAGTGGCTCTGATTCAGAAACCGGAGTCGATCCTAAGTGGAGTTGTCTTTTTCAATGAGAACGACAAGCTGTTGGAATTTGTGCGCGAGGCGAGAACCTTTTCCCTCGCCAACCGCGAGCGGCTTGAGCCGGGCAGACTCGGGCCCTTGATGGAGAGGGCGCTTGAAGTAACTGATCGGCGCCAGTTTTCGCGGCCCAACTTCGAGGTTGAGGACGTTAAGAGACTGATCGACGCGCGCGCTCTGGAATACTTTGATCGAGAATCGTTAGCGTTCCTGAGACAGAAGTACGACAAGATTCCCGCGGCGGCCACGGGCGCCTTATTCTTTGAACAGGAAATTTCGCCGAGCTCGGAAGACAACGTGATGAGCGAGTGGTTGTCGTTGTTGGAAAAGCACAAGGCTTTGATCGATGAGTCGTGGTTCGCCGCCAACGAGCCTGACCAGGCAAAGCTGCGCGAGTTCCGTCACGCTCTGCCTGTTTTGATGAACGAATGGTTTGCTCGTTACAACCAGAGAAAGATCTCGACTGACATGTCAGTGCCTGACGGTCAGTTTGCCGGCATGCTTGCTTTTTATGAGACCTTGCTGAAGCCGAGCGAACTTCGCTACACGATCTTCGGACACATTGGCGACAATCACGTTCACGTGAATATCCTGCCGCGTAATGACGCTGAGGCAGAGCAGGGACGGGAGATCTATTGGAAGTTTGTGCGCCAGGCAGTGAAGCTGGGCGGCACAATTTCAGCGGAGCATGGCATCGGCAAACTGAAGCGAGAATACCTGCGCGAGCTTTACGGCGAAGAGCATCTGCAGGAAATGGCGGCTTTGAAAAAGGCTTTCGATCCTGCGGGAATCTTAGGGCGGGGAAATATTTTTGATGAGGGGTATCTTGCATGAATGCGATCTTTGTGTTTTGAGCTTTGTACTTTGAGCTTTGTACTTTGGTATCTCTGGAACGTTAACTTTTAGTTCGATAGACCTTCCCGCCGTGAGGGTCGAGCGCACGGTTAAAGTTTAGGTTTCAAGTTTAAAGCCGGAAAGACATCAAAGTTCTAAGCTCAAAGTACAAAAGCAAAATCCAAAGACTAAAGACCAAAGACTAAATAAATTGTTCCGTTTCACCACAGCCGGCGAATCACATGGTCGCGCACTTGTCGCGATTGTCGAGGGCCTGCCTGCCGGCCTGCCAATCTCAGTTGAGCAAATTAATCATGAGTTGAGGCGCAGGCAGTGGGGCTATGGCCGCGGGGGGCGCATGAAGATCGAACAAGACGCGGTGGAGATTCTCAGCGGACTCCGTCACGGTCTCACGCTCGGCTCACCGCTATCCCTAATCATTAATAATAAGGACTGGGAAAACTGGTCCGACGTGATGGCCAGCGAACCGAAGGTTTTGGCGCCGGAAAAAGCCCGAAGCTTGACCAGGCCGCGGCCGGGACACGCCGACTTGCCCGGAGGCCAGAAGTTTGGCGCGCGCGATCTGCGCAATATTCTTGAGCGGGCGTCGGCTCGTGAAACAGCTTCGCGAGTTGCTTGTGGCGCACTCGCAAAACAATTGTTAGCGACGTTTGGGGCTGAAGTGCTCAGCCATGTGATTCAACTTGGCGGCATTCCCGAAAGACCTTTGGAGTTGACCTTTGATCAGATTGCCGCGATTCCCGATGACGCAGCGTTGCGCTGTGCCGATGACGTCGTACAGCAACAGATGATTGCGGCTATCGACCAGAAGCGCGAAGCCGGGGACACGCTTGGTGGTATTTTCGAGGTCGTCGCGCGCGGGTTGGTTCCCGGTCTGGGTTCGCACACTGCGTGGGATCTGAAACTCGACGGTCAACTAGCGCAAGCTGTGATGTCTATTCCTGCGGTCAAGGCTGTGGCGATCGGCGCAGGTGGCGAAGCAAGTAGTTTGCCTGGTTCTGAAGTTCATGACGAGATTGCTTACAACAATGAAACGAAAGACTTCATCCGCGAAACCAATCGCGCTGGTGGTCTAGAGGGCGGTGTCACTAACGGTGAAGAGATTCGCATTCGCGGCCACATGAAACCGCTTTCGACGCTACGCAAACCATTAAGATCGGTTGATATTGAAACTAAAGAAGAGCGATTGGCGGCTTTTGAACGTTCGGACATCACCGCGGTTCCTGCGGCAGGAGTGATCGGTGAAGCAATGGTCGCGTTGGTACTGGCGGGGGCGATGCGCGAAAAATTCGGTGGCGATAGTTTGGGCGAGATGCAACGCAACTTTGCAGGTTACCGCGAACAATTGAGAGGGTACTAAGGGATCGCGGGCGTCTCGCCCGCAATGAGCGCGCAGCGCGAAAAGGGAATTTGAAAACAAACTCACATTGGCGCCTGAGGGGCGCGTTGCGGGCGAGACGCCCGCGATCCGATTTAGACTGAGTTACTATTCAAGCATCGTTCATCGTAAAATCGACATCGAAGGCAGTTCCCAAATGCGCTTTAAGGTGTTCTGGAAGCGGAAATAGTATGGCGTTAATGCGAATCGTAACCTGGCCCAACCCGATTCTGGATGAACCGGGAGAGCCAGTCCTTAAATTTGATGATGGTCTGAAAAGACTCGTCGGCGACATGTTTGAAACCATGTATGCAGCGCCGGGCGTGGGCCTGGCAGCGGTGCAGGTCGGCATTCCCAAGCGACTCTTTGTAATGGACTGCTCGGGCGGCAAAGATCCCGACCAGCGGATCGTGATGATCAATCCCGAAGTGATTAATGTTGAGGGTAATCAGAATGGCGAGGAAGGGTGCTTGTCGTTTCCCGGAATCTTTACCCCTGTCGAGCGCAGTTTGCGAGCGATAGTGCGAGCCCATGATATTAACGGCAAGGAGTTTGAGCTTGATGAGACTGAGCTGACCGCACGGTGTATGCTTCATGAAACGGACCATTGCGACGGGATTGTGTTTCTCGACAAGATGACTCCGCTGAAGCGTGAGCTGGCGAAGCGCAAGATTAAGAAGTTACAGAAGCAAGGGAAATGGTGACGAAGAAGACAGAAGTCAGAAGACAGGAGTCAGCGCAAAAATGCCTAGCGAATTTCGAAACGAACCGTTTACAGATTTCAGTAAAGAAGAAAACGCCAACGCGATGCGAGCTGCACTCGCTAAAGTTAAGAGCGAGCTCGGACGCGAGTATCCACTCGTAATCGGGGGCGAACGAATTAAGACTGAAGCCAAACTCGACAGCATTAATCCGGCGAATCGCACTCAAGTCGTAGGCAAGTTTCAGAAAGCGACAAAGGAATTGGCGACACGGGCCGTGGAAGCGGCTTATGAAGCTTTCCAAACCTGGAAGAAGACTGGCGCTGCAGACCGCGCGAATCTTTTGTTTCGCGTAGCCGAGATCTTGCGCGAACGAAAACACGAGCTCTCAGCGTGGATGATTTATGAAGTTGGGAAGACCTGGCCTGAGGCTGACGGCGACACTGCCGAGGCCATCGACTTCTGCGAGTTCTATGCGCGCGAGATGCTGCGCTATGCGGAACCACCGCCGCTGACAAGCAATCCCGGCGAAGAAAATCGTTTGGAGTACATTCCGCTCGGTGTCGGGGCCGTAATTCCACCATGGAATTTTCCGCTCGCAATCATGGCGGGGATGACCTCAGCTTCTTTTGTCACCGGAAATACCGTGGTTCTTAAGCCTTCCTCCGACGCGCCGACAATCGCTTACAAGTTTTTTGAAATACTCGACAAGGCTGGTCTTCCTCCCGGTGTCGTTAATTTCATGACTGGATCGGGTGCCGAAGTTGGCGACGTTGTAGTTGACCATCCCAAAACTCGATATGTCGCATTTACCGGTTCCAAGGAAATCGGGTTGCGCATCAACGAGCGTGCGGCCAAAACCCAGCTTGGACAGATCTGGATCAAGCGCGTCGTTGCCGAGATGGGCGGCAAGGACGCAATCGTTGTTGCCGCCGATGCCAATCTCGAGGAAGCGGCGACCGGGATCGTGCAATCCGCGTTCGGGTTCCAGGGACAAAAGTGTTCCGCCTGTTCGCGCGCCATAATCGATGCCCAAGTTTATGAACCCATGCTGGAAAAGATCGTTGCGAAGACAGCGCAGATTAAATTAGGCGATCCGTCGGACACAAATACGGCGATGAGCGCCGTGATCAATGAGAAAGCGTTCCGCACGATTACTGACTACATTGAGAAGGGCAAGGCCGAAGGTGGCCGTGTTCTGGCTGGCGGGGGTTCTGATAGCGAACAGGGTTTCTTTATTGAACCCACGATCATCGCCGACGTGAAGCCGGGCGACACGATTGAGCAGCAAGAGATCTTTGGGCCGGTGCTGGCAGTCATCAAGGCAAACGATTTTGACGACGCGCTCAAGATCGCCAACGATACGGAGTTTGGTCTGACTGGCGCAGTCTACAGCGCCGATGAAGCGAAACTCGATCGAGCGAGAGAGGAATTTCACGTGGGCAATCTTTATCTTAATCGCAAATGCACCGGCGCCCTCGTGGGGGTCCATCCGTTTGGCGGCTTCAACATGTCGGGCACGGATTCCAAGGCAGGCGGCCGCGATTATCTTTTGTTGTTCATGCAGGCCAAATCGATTGCCACGAAGGTTGGCGCCACGACTAACGCCAAAACGGAGAAGAGCGCAGCAAGCTAGTTATGGCTAGCGCCGGACAAGCTCAACTTTCTGACTGCAAATTTACTCGCTGAACTTTCCTACTGTTGTTAATTAAGAGCTGGATTGCGCATCGTCTTCATGGGAACGCCGGAAGCCGCCGTGCCGACTTTGCGGCGCGTGGTTGAGGCCGGTCATGAAGTTGTTGCTGTTTGGACCCAACCCGACAAACCAGCCGGAAGAGGCAACAAACTCACTGCACCGGCAGTAAAAGTTGCCGCCACTCGACTCGGTCTCAAAATTCACCAGCCGTCAAAGATAAAAACTGCGGAAGCGAAGAGCCTTTTCACTTCTCACGAAGCTGATTTGGCGATCGTGGTTGCTTACGGAAGAATTCTGCCGGCTGAATTTCTGCAAGCGCCACGCCGCGGCTGTATCAATGTCCACTTCTCCCTCTTGCCGCATTATCGCGGGGCGGCGCCGGTTAATTGGGCCATCGTGAACGGCGATCAACAAACAGGTGTCACTACAATGATGATTGAAGAGGAGTTGGACTCCGGTCCGATACTCTTGCAGAAGTCGACTCCGATCGAGGAAAAAGAAACTGCCCCACACTTGATGTTACGTCTCGCCGACATGGGGGCTGGACTGCTCGACGAGACACTGAAGCAACTTGATCAAATCACGCCGCAGCCACAGCAAAGCGACGATGCTTCATTCGGCCCGCTACTTAACCGCAGCGACGGCTTAATCGATTGGAGTAAGAACGCAGTTGCGATCGAGCGGATGGTTAGAGGTTTTCAACCCTGGCCCACTGCCTACTCTCATCATTCCGGAAACCGCATCTTGATCTGGCAAGCTGAGGCGCGGCCAACTACGGATCAAGCGGCGGCCACCGGTGAGGTTTTGAAAGCCTCTGGTGATGAGTTGATTGTGAAGTGTGGTGTACAAACCGAGTTGCAATTGGTTGAGATCCAGCCCGAAGCTAAACGGCGCATGAGCGTGCGCGATTACCTGAACGGTGCCCAGCTTCAAGCCGGATTCAGATTTCAGTGAACAAGCTCGCCTCAAAGAGTTCCACTAAACAACGTAGCCCGGTGTCCCCAGCGCGTCTCGCCGCCTTCGAGATATTGCGCCGCGTTGCGGAAGGAGGGTACGCCTCTGTTCTGCTGGCAGCGCGCGCCGAAGAACTGGAGCCAAGAGATCGCGCGCTCTGTTACGAGCTGGTGATGGGCGTCCTGCGTTTTCAACTCTGGTTGGATGTCGCCATCGAACACTTTGCCGCACGCTCAATAGAGCAACTAGACCTTCCAGTTAAGCTCGCTTTGAGACTCGGTCTCTATCAAATTCGTTTTCTAGCTCGAGTTCCCGAATCGGCCGCAGTCAATGAATCCGTGAATCTTACGCGCGCCGCACGGGTCCGCTCCGCTGGTACCTTCGTAAACGCTGTGCTTCGTAGGGCGATCCGCGAGGCCACCTATGATCCTGCAGCTGGACACGACGATCCCCTTGAAAAGTTGTCAGTTTCAACATCTCATCCGCGATGGTTAATTAGGCGATGGGATCGTTTGTTCGGCTCACGAGAAGCAGAAGCACTGGCAACGGCAAATAATCAACGGGCCCCACTCGCTTTTAGAGTTGTGCACGAGGAGGATTCAGCCGAAGTTCTGGAACAGTTGCGCGAATCTGGTGCGCTGCTCGAATCTTCTCAGATCGCAGGCGGTGCCTGGCGAATTGAGGGAGCAGGAGGATTGGCGCAGGAGTTGGCGCGCTCAGGCAAGATCTATTTCCAGGATGAAGCTTCGCAATTAGTCGCCAGAGTAGTTGCCCCGGACCCAGGCGACGTAGTACTCGATGTTTGTGCAGCGCCCGGAAGCAAAGCGAGCCAAATCGCTGCCGTGCCAGCTGTTCGGATCATTGCAGGCGATAAACATTTGCACCGGATCAAGACGGTTAGAGAGGTATCTCAATCTCACGATCTCGCCAATGGCAGCTGGTTAGTTCTAGATGGTGAAAACAGTTTGCCATTCCGCGAGGGCAGTTTTGAACGAGTACTCGTGGATGCGCCCTGTTCCGGAACCGGGACGCTGCGGCACAACCCCGAGATCCGCTGGCGCATCTCAGCCCCGGACCTACTGGAGTTGTCGAACCGCCAGCGCCAAATCCTGACTGAGGCGTCGCGTGTTGTTAAGCCTGGTGGCCGTTTGATTTATTCAACCTGTTCGGTTGAACCGGAAGAGAACGAAGAGGTCGTGAGCGCGTTTCTCTATTGCAGCCCGGACTTCGAACCGGCACAACTGGCAGGCATCAAAGAGAAGTTCATAACAGCCACAGGCGCCGCGCGAACCTGGCCACACCGCGACGATACGGACGGGTTTTTTATCGCGGCTTTTACGCGGAAGCGATGATAGCACCAGCAGAAAAGCCTGCTTGCGGCTGGTGATAGCGGATGTTAGACTTCGCCGCTTGGTTGAGCCGAGGTTGATCGCTTAACGGAGTCCGACTAAATAGTGAGTTTTGCACTTCAATCGCTTTCAGCGCTACGTGGCTTTGGCATCGTAGTATTGCTGGCGATTGCTTTTCTTTTCGGGCTCGCTACGACCGTCTATTTATCGCTCCGCAGTCCTGAAGTAACGGTTCCGGAAGTCGTCGGAAAAGATCGTTACGAAGCGGAAAGAATCCTGGCTCAGGCTGACTTAAACTTCCGTGTACGTGCGACTCGGCCGAGCAATCAGGTTAAAGCGGATACAGTGTTGTTTCAATTGCCACGCGCCGGCGACGTGGTGAAAGCGGGCCAGACCGTAGCGATGGATGTCAGCCGGGCCACCCAGGCAGGAGAGGCGTCTGATGCGGAGGCTACTGACAAGAAGGTCGAGGCAGAGAAAGCCGCTAACGCAAATGCAAACGCCGGCAAGAATGAAAACGAGAACCGCCCGCGGCGTAACCGGAATACAAACAAGAACACCAACGAAAACGGAAATGCTAATGCGGCGACAAATCGGAACACTAATGAGAACAGCGGGCGTGTGCATACAAACAATGCGAATGCGCCAACCAATCGCCCTGTAGAGAACGTGAATTCTAATTCGACCCGCAACGTAAACCAGCGAAATTTAAACCAGAACGACAATCGGCGGCCAGTGGTTCCCAAGCCGTCGCCCAAACCGCCTGCGGGCAGGCAAAACGACAATCGTTGACGTAATGGCGAACGGACGAACAATTGAAATAGCCCCCTCGATCCTGTCGGCAGATTTTGCGCGATTGGGTGAGGAGATTGCGGCGGTTGAACGGGGTGGCGCCGGCTTATTGCATGTTGACGTGATGGATGGTCACTTTGTCCCGAACATTACGATTGGCTTACCAGTGGTTAAATCTCTGGCCGCAGCGACCCGATTGCCCATTGACGCGCATCTGATGATTTCTGAGCCTGGAAGTTATGCTGAGCAATTTGTCGCTGCGGGCGCCAAAATGGTCTCTGTACACGTTGAGGCGGATGCCCATTTGCACCGGACTTTGATGGCTATCAAAACAGCTGGTGCGCAGGCTGGCGTGGCGATAAACCCGGCCACTCCCTTAGCTGCACTTGAGGAAGCGATCGGGTTCGCGGACTATATTTTGGTCATGTCGGTTAATCCGGGGTTTGGCGGACAACGCTTCATAACTTCGGCGCTCGAAAAGGTGCGGCGACTGCGGCAGATGCTTGATGGGCGCAGGCTGAAAGCAAGAATCGAGATCGATGGAGGCATCGACCTAAACAACATCGGCGAAGTTGTTGCTGCTGGCGCCGAAATTTTGGTGGCCGGATCGGCAATCTTTGGTGCTGCTGATCCACAGGAAGCGACACGCTTGATGCGCGAAGCTACCTTAGAGTGGGTTTGAGCGGATTGAAGATTACCGATTGCCGATTACGGATTGGCTTTTCGGTTTCAGGCTTTTGGTGACAATCGGAATCGCCTTGCAGGTTCAATCGGCTATTCGCAATCGCCAATCGGCAATTAATTCAGTTTGGCATTAATTTTTTGGAGGCTTTACATGCGAGTTCGCATTTTTTCCATCGCAGCACTTTGCTTCGCGCTGCTGGTCTGTCTCTCTAGTAATACTTTCGCCCAAGCCACTGCTCGGACGAGCGACTTGTCGCCCGTGCAACGCCTTGAGGTAATGAGATCCAAGCTCGACTCGCTCCGAAGATCTCTTGGCAGTGCCATAAATTCGCTTCCGGCCAGAGCATCGGACAAAGACAAACCGAATCCGGACGACCCTCGCGAGCGGTTGCGTGGCCTGGATAAAGAAGTCGGATCGATTCTTTCTGAAGTCAACGACATTCGCGGCAAGCAGGATCGCGCTGAACGTTACGATACAAGCGTGCTTGAGCGTCTGGAGACTTCGGTAGCTGATATTGATCTTCGAGTTCAGGCGGGTTTACAGGCCACCGCAGGTGCCCGCAGTGCGACGGCTAACGCCGGCACAGCACCCGCCAAGAAGAAGAAAAAAGGCAAGTTCTTCGGCTTATTCGGTGGCGGCGATGAGAAGTATGCAGAGCTGACCGGCACGGTCGCCCCGGGCCGTGATCGGGTTTTGTTTGAGGAAGCGGCAAAGCAAGTAAGGAAGGGCAGTCACGAGACTGGCCGCTTACTGTTTACGACGATCATCAACACCTATCCTGATTCGCCTTTTTTGTCGCTTGCTAAGCTCGCCATTGCGGATTCCTTTTATCTTGAGGGGACAACGAGCTCACTGATTCAGGCAGCGCAGGCATATCAGGATTGGCTCACGTTTTTTCCTACCGATCCTCTCGCCGACGACGCGATGCTCAAAGTTGCTGAAGCGGAAATGCGTCAGATGGGCCTCGCGGATCGCGACATTACTCATGCGCGAAAAGCCGAGCAGCGACTCAAGGTTTTGATCCAGCAGTATCCCCAATCGAAGTTGCGGCCTTACGTGCAGGAGCGTCTGAACGAGGTTCAGGAAAATCTCGCGATGCACAATCTGCAAATTGGCAATTTCTATTACAAGGTCAAATACGAAACAAAGAAAGGCGGGCTGAAAGGCGCCCAATCTCGCTTTAAGGAAATAGTGGAAAAGTATCCAAACTTTTCATACATGGACGAGGTCTTGTTTCGTCTCGCGACGACCTATCAGCAGGAAGAAGAACCAGACGAAGCTGCCAAGTACTACCAGCAATTGCTTCGTGATCATCCCAATAGCCAATTCGGTGAGAAGGCAAGGGATCAGCTGAGTATCATTGGAGCTCCGATCCCGGAACCGGATCCTTCCAGGAAGAATGTCATCGCACCTGAGCGTCCGGGTTTTGTGGGCACCTTGATGCAGGAGATTACTGGCAAAGCAAATGTTAGTACGAGCCGGGATGGCATCTTGATTAGTCGCGACAGCAAAGAAGGTAGCGACCTGATCGATGAGGCGTTGAAATACAACGGCGAATTGCCAGCCAGCACTACTCCTGTAGCGCCGGTTCAGCGTACCGATCGTCCGGAGAAGAAAACCGAGGTGCCCGTCGGCGCCGCCGCAGCGCAACCCTCGCCCAAGCCGTAACTCCAATTTAAGTTTGTTTTGTGCGGCCTGCTGTTAATTCAGCAGGCCCTTTTCTTTGACCGGACTTTCCCAGAATGAATAAGGCTGGTATTTTTGCAGCATCAAAAGCGTAGGAGTTGCGGGTGCCTTCACAAACCGGATTGCCATCCAACGTCGAATCAGAATTAACGCGCCGGCACAAAGCCGCGGCAACAACAGTAATTGGTCTGCTGGTTGCCACGCTGCTGCTGTGCCTGATCGCCTATCTGAGTAAGCGTTTTGTTACCCCACAGAACAATCCGTCCCTCGACATCGGCGTGCGGATCACCATTATGATCTTCGGTCTGGGTTCGATTGCGCTTCGGCGCACTAGATTCGCCACTATGCGGCTGCAGGACATAGGTGGCTTGGGAGGCGCCCCCGCTTTGCTGCGGACCCTTGAGAAAACCACGCTGCAAGTGGCACTTATCGGGGCTGCTCTTTCAGTGCTCGGCTTTGTGGCGACGCTAACCACCGGCAATGACTTCTACACCTACGGCGCCGGCATCATCGCCATCGTAGTTCTCCTTTATTGTTATCCAACCAAGACCTCCTGGGTTCGTACCATCCAGCGGTTCGCCCGAATGGACGACGAGCCAAAATCCTCAGTTCTAGCGCTCAAATAGCACCCGTCCAACGCAGTATCCCGCGCAAGAGTCGCCTTTTAAAGGGAAATCTCCCGTTTGCCAAACCTGTTGATCCCGGGCCGGGAATTTTGTTACCTTGTCTGTGACAATTCCTGACCTGCCGGCCCCGGCAAGGTCTTCACTCAACCGCCCTCCTCCGGGCCCTGAGCTCGGCAACCTCGCATTCGTTGCCAGGCACGACACTCATTACTCATGAACGTTCGTAACCCTTGCCGATCAGCCTCGACGCTTGTGCGCATCGCTTCAACTGCACTTGGAAGCATTCTTCTGGTCGGGTTTATCGGGCTTAGTGCAGCAGCCCAGACGGTAACGCCGCGCCCTGTGGCTAGGCTCATCAGCGCATCCCCAAACGAAGCCAGGACTAGACGCATCGGCGGAACTTACGGTACGAATTTTACCAGGACTGCTGCCGTCGCAGCGTCACCGTCCCTTGCGGAAGCGACGAAGCCGGAACAACGGGCATTCAAAACCACCAATGAGTTGCGTTTGAAAAATGGGTTGGCGCCGCTGGAGTGGGACGCGGAACTGTGTGTCCTTGCGCGACAACACTCACGCAATATGTCGGTGCTCGAATTCTTTTCGCATGAAACCCCTGAAGGCTTTAGGCTGCGAGACCGGGCGCGCCTGGCAGGGATTCGTTATCGCGTGATCGCGGAAAACATCGCGTATAATCAGGGCTTCGAAGATCCAGGAGCATTTGCTGTCGAGCGCTGGACAATTTCCGCTGGACACCGTGCGAATCTGCTTAGCTTTGAATTTCGCGCTTCTGCAGTCGGAAGTTTTGTTGCTCCTGACGGAACAGTTTTCCTGACCCAACTTTTCATTCTGCGCTAAACGCCGAACAGGAACGTAAAAAGGCTGCTGGCGCGCGACGTCAGCCGCCTTTTCTTGTGATCATTAGCCCGTTCGCCATTCTCTCGTTCGCCAAGGTCAATCTCAGCCTGCGCATCCTCGGCAAGCGTCCCGACAAATATCATGAGATTCAGACAGTGCTGCAGACTGTCTCCCTTCACGACCGGCTTAATGTGGTCAAGACTTCCGGCGGAGGGATTGTTTTTACCTGCGACGAGCCGGCAATTCCGGTCGACGACAGCAACCTGGTCGTTAAGGCAGCAGCAGCGCTAAGAGAGAAATTTCGGGTGACGACTTCCTGCGAGATTCACCTGACGAAACGGATCCCGGTGCAGGCAGGCCTCGGAGGCGGGTCGTCTAATGCGGCAGTTACGCTATTGGCGCTGACACGACTGTGGAATCTCCCGGCCACTCACGATGAATTGCTTGAACTGGCGGAGACTCTCGGCGCGGATGTGCCGTTCTTTCTTGAAGGTGGGTGTGCGTTGGCCACCGGCATTGGAACTGAGCTGACACCACTTCCCGATCCTCCGCAGCAACAAATTTTGATCGTCTCCCCCTCCGTTACAGTCTCGACTGCAATCGCGTATCAAGCGCTAAAAGCCCCTGCCTTGACAACATCCGACTCGGTCTCTAGACTTGCTATTTCGCGTACACAGGCTATTTTTTCCGATTCGAAACCGTGGCTCGTGTGTGATCATTTAGAGAATGATTTTGAGAGTGTGATCTTTGATATAGAGCCTGAGATTCGGCGCGTGAAAGACGCACTGATACAGGCTGGCGCCCGTTGCGCTTTGCTCGCTGGCAGCGGTTCGAGCGTCTTCGGTATCTTTGACAGTAATGAGCTGCTCAGCAGCGCCGCTCAAGCCTTGCGACAGGAAAGCGGTTGGCGGATCTTTTCTTGTGTTACTCTGTCGCGCGACGAATACTTACACGCGTTGAGTTCTGCCATTCCTGGGCGTTGAACGAAGGATTCTGATACTGGGGCGTAGCCAAGTGGTAAGGCACCGGTCTTTGGAACCGGCATTCGTAGGTTCGAATCCTCCCGCCCCAGCCACTATTAGTTTCGAGTTACGAGTTTCGAGTTTAGCGAAAACGCTTAACTTGAAACCCGAAACTTGAGACTCGAAACTCTCTATGAGCACAACCGGCGGCATCAAGGTTTTTTGCGGCAACGCAAACCCACAGTTAGCGGAAGAGATTGCGAAACACCTTGGCTGCGATATGGGACGGGCGTTCGCCGAACGTTTCTCTGACGGTGAGTTTAACTTTCAGATCGATGAGAACGTTCGCGGCGGCGATGTTTTCATAGTGCAACCGACTTGCCCGCCGACCGATGCGCATTTGATGGAGCTGCTGGTAATGCTCGACGCATTCCGTCGCTCTTCAGCCGAACGCATCACGGCAGTGATTCCTTATTACGGTTACGCCCGGTCTGATAAAAAGGATCGGCCACGGGTGCCGATTTCAGCGCGACTCGTAGCAAACCTGATTACCGTTGCCGGAGCTGATCGTTTGTTGACGATGGATTTACACGCGGCGCAGATACAAGGATTCTTCGATATTCCTGTAGACCACCTTTATTCTGCGCCGGTCATGATTGGGTACTATCAGGATAATCCGCTGCCCAATTTGACTGTGGTTGCTCCTGACACAGGCGGTGCGGAAAGAGCACGTGCTTACGCCAAGCGGCTGGATGCGGAACTCGCGCTCTGCGACAAACGTCGTGAAAAGGCGAACGTTGCGGAAGTAATGAATGTAGTAGGCGACGTCCGCGGCCGGAGTTGTTTGATTGTTGACGACATGTGCGACACCGGCGGTTCCCTTACGAAAGTGGCGAGAGCGTTAAAAGAGGCCGGTTCCGGACGAATTCATGCGTGCTTCACTCATCCGGTCCTTTCCGGCAAGGCCATTGAGAAGCTGGGTGAGTCAGAAATTGAACAGATAATCGTTACGAACACGATTCCGCTACGCGATCATGCGTGCGCGCTGGAAAAGATAAAAGTACTTAGTATCGCGCCGCTTCTGGCGAAAGCGATCAAGTCGATCCATGAGGAGACCAGCGTTTCCTCGCTCTTCGTATGAAGGGCAAACACTGATGGCTTAAAAGAAGACCATCAGCGATCGCAACGATTTGCGATTGCCGATTGCCAATTGCCAATTTGTCAGCCTGCAGCTTGATTGTTTACGGCAAGCTGAAGAGCTCGGACAAATCGGAAGTCGACAATCGTCAATCAGCAATTTCGTTGGGTCGCTGAACGTCTGTATGAGGAGTGATTATGGCTGAGCACGAAGAGATAACGATCAAAGCGCAGGTGCGCGAGGGCCGTGGTAAGAACGACGCCCGCAGAACGCGCCGCGAGGGCCTGGTTCCAATTACCATTTATGGCGGTGGCGGAGAAACACTCGCCGCAGCCGCCCCGCTGAGCGCACTGGCAGCGGTGCTGCGTTCCGAAGCAGGTCGTAACACGATCTTTACTTTGGATGTCGAAGGCATCGGTCCCAGCGAAGTGATGTTTCACGATCGGCAGATCGATCCGGTGCGCGGGCGGTTGGTGCATGCCGACTTCCAGCGGCTGGTTAAAGGTCAGAAGATTGAAGTGACTGTTCCCCTCCGCCTCGTCGGCGAGCCGGTCGGAGTTAGAGAAGAGGAAGGGGTGCTCGAGCAGATCATGCGCGAGCTCGAAATTCGTTGCGAGCCGCGAGAAATTCCTGACGCCATCGACGTTGACGTATCGAATCTAGGAGTCCACGACGTGTTGCACGTTTCGGATATTCCGGTGGCCGAGAACATTGAGATTCTTAACGAACCAGACGCCGTCGTGGCCACGGTCGGCATCGTTCGTGAAGAACCGGTAGCGGCTCCGCCGGTTGAAGAAGAAGGTGCCGCCGAGCCCGAAGTAATCGCCAAGGGCAAGAAGGAAGAGGAAGGCGAGGAAGAGCCGGCGAAGAAGAAAGAGAAAGAGTAGGGAGATTGCCGATTTCCGATTTCCAATTGCCGATTGGTCTCTGGAGTACAAGTGGTGGAATCAAATCGGCAATCGGCAGTTGGCAATCGCCAATCCGATCAATTGCCAATCAGCCATCGGCAATCGGCAATTCTGATCGTGGGACTGGGAAATCCCGGTGCTGACTACGACTGGTCGCGTCACAATCTGGGGTTCATGTTGATTGACAAGCTGGCTAGCGAGGCCGGCATTGAAGTTAAGCGCCGAGAGTGTCTGGCACTAGTTGGGCGAGGCGAGGTTGAAGGCGCGGCCGTGAAACTGGTTAAGCCCCAAACCTTCATGAACCTGAGCGGGTCCGCCGTCTCTTGCCTGCTCGCGAAGCATAAGCTTCCCGAGCCGGGCCGGCATTTGATAGTTATCAGTGATGACCTGGCATTGCCGTTCGACCGCATTCGTATTCGCGAACGAGGCTCCGCCGGTGGTCATAACGGGTTGAAGTCGATCATCGCCAGCATTGGCACGAATGAATTCATTCGCTTGCGGCTGGGCATTCAGCCGGAACATCCGCTCGCTGATACAAGGCGTTTCGTGCTCGATTCGTTTCCGCGATCTTCGCGTGCGGCAGTTGAGCAGATGATTGAAAGAGGCGTTGCTGCGGTACGCTGCATTCTCCGGGATGGCGTTTTGAAAGCAATGTCGGAATACAACTCGTGAATCGTGAAGGTGAATCGAATGCCAGCGAGCAAACTAAGAGACTATTAGGTATAAATTAATTTCGATTTACGAACAACAACCTTCTTGCTTCATCGATTGAACGATGAGGCTGGACATCCATAAGGAGGATGATTTTGGCAACACCAAGGCAATACGAAGTAGTTTTTATCGTCGATCCCGGCGCGGATGAGGCAGAGGTTACCCGTCTCACTGAAAATCACAAACAAATCATCACCGATCAGGGGGGCACCGTTACCAAGGAAGAGAGCTGGGGCAAACGTCCGCTCGCTTACGAGATCATGCATCACACCGATGGCAATTTTGTGCTGCTGGAGATCGAAGGCACCGGTCGCGAGATCGCCGAGCTCGAACGACGAATGCGAGTTAACGATCGCATCATTCGTTATCTAACGGTGCGCGTCGACGAAGACCGTCGTCGTGCGGAAAAGTTCAAACAGCGTCGTGCCCGCAAAGCCGAGAAACGTCCGTCGAGCGGAATGGGGCAAAGTCGAAGCAACGTTGCTTCTGAGTTTGCCGGCGAGGACAACCGGGAATAGGAGAAACATATGTCTAGTAATTATGAAGACCGCTCGCGCGGGTACAACGGTGATGATGATATGGATCGGGGGCGGCCGATGGGCCGCGGCGGTCGCCGCATGCACCGGCGCCGTGTTTGCCGCTTCTGCATGGAGAAAGCCGATCTGATCGATTTTAAGGACGTGAGACTACTGCAGAACTACATTCCCGAACGCGGCAAGATTATTCCCCGCCGTATCACCGGCAATTGCGCTATTCACCAACGCATGCTTGCCGAAGCAATTAAACGAGCACGCAATATCGCGCTGCTTCCATACTCGACGGATTAAGGAAGCGATCATGGCACATACAAAAATCCTTTTACGAGAAGATGTTGACGATCTCGGCGCCCGCGGCGAGATTGTCCGAGTCAAAGCAGGCTATGCGCGCAATTATTTGTTGCCCCGGAAGCTTGCTGTGGAAGCCAATACTGGCAACGTCAAACAGATCGAACGGGAACGTGAGCTGCTCTTGAAAAAAGAGGCGACCGAGCGGGCCACCGCCGACGCTCAGGCCGACAAAATGCGCAGCCTAGTACTGACGTTCGAGCGCAAAGCCGGGGAACAGGGCGCGCTCTACGGTTCGGTAACTTCGATGGACATCGCTGAAGCTTTGCAGCAGCTGGGCTACGAAGTTGATCGGCATCGTTTGCACTTACGAGAACCCTTGAAGCGCCTGGGCGACTTCACTGTGCCGCTACGCTTGCACCGCGAGGTGACGGTGGACTTGCAAGTGAAGATCGCACCCGAAGGCGAATTGATTGCCGGTCACATGACCGCGGAACAGGAAGCGGAAATGTCGAAGCAGTCAGAAGCCGCTCAAGCTGATGAGGGCGGTCAAGCAGAAGAAAACTAACGATTGGGTCAGAATGTAGGGGAGACTTGAGGGGCGTGCCGCTGTGCACGCCCTTAATTTTTGCGTCAAGGGTCTTAAATTCTTTAGGGGCGTCGCTCCTAGGCGCCTCCGTTTCTAACTAAAAACAGGGAGACTATGGTTGGCCTGAGGACCGTGTAGTATAGTCCGTAACTCGCAAGCTAAAGACCGCAGCGCATTTTATCTTCTCTACATCCACATCTTAGAAAACCTTCATGGCAGCAGCAGAGCAATCACTCGAACGCGCTTTACCAAACAGTGCAGAAGCTGAACGGGCGATCCTCGGAGGCATCGTCCTTGATAACGGCTTGATTAGCCAGGCAATCGAACTAATCAAACCGGAAGATCTGTACGTGCCTTCGCATCGCCGCATCTTCATGGCGATGATTGCTCTGTTTGAGCGCAGCGCCGAAATCAATCCCATTTTGATCGGCGAGGAACTCAAGAAGGAAAATGCGCTCGAGTCTGTCGGCGGCATTTCGTTTATTGCTAACCTAACTTACGGCTTACCGCACTCAACCAACATCGCGCACTACGCGAAGGTGGTGCGCGGCAAATCGATGCTTCGTCAACTCATTCGTGCTGCCGGAAAGATTACTCAAGAAGCGCTCGAACAGGAAGATGAGCCCGAGATCATTCTGGATCATGCGGAACATGCCATCTTCCAGCTCGCCGATGAACGCATTCGCCAGGGCTTCGTCCATGTGAAGCCGGTTGCTGAAGAGCTTTTAGAAAAGATTCAGGAGATGGAAGGGCGTGCAGCCGTCCTGACGGGACTGACTACGGGTTTTGCCGATCTCGACAAGATGACCTCGGGCTTGCAGAAGCAGGATTTGATCATCGTTGCCGCCCGGCCTTCGATGGGAAAAACAAGTCTCGCCCTCATGCTAGCTGAGAATGCCGCAATTCACGCGGGCGCCGTAGTCGGCATCTTCTCATTGGAAATGTCGAAAGAGGCCCTCGTGATGCGCATGCTCTGTTCGCAGGGCAACATCGACGCGCAGCGTTTTCGCAATGGATTTCTTTCGCGGCCTGAATGGGCCCAGATTGCTAAGTCACTCGGCACGTTGGCTGATGCGAAGATTTTTCTGGACGACACCGCCGGCATTAGCGTTCTTGAGATGCGCGCGAAAGCCCGACGCCTTGCTGCCGAACAGAAGCGATTGGATCTGATCGTCGTCGACTATTTACAGCTCATGTCCGGTTCTGCCAAGCGAGTCGAGTCGCGGCAACAGGAAGTTTCGCAGATTTCACGAGAGCTAAAAGGTTTGGCAAAAGAAATGAACGTGCCGGTGGTGGCGCTTTCTCAACTTTCCCGAGCGCCGGAATCGCGTTCTGATCATCGTCCGCAACTGGCCGATCTGCGCGAGTCAGGCGCACTCGAACAAGACGCTGATGTTGTTGCCTTCATCTATCGCGAAGAGCAATACAAGACTCCCGAAGAGCGCGCAAATCTTCCGGAGGATCAAAAGAATGTCGCCGAGTTAATCGTCGCCAAGCAGCGCAATGGCCCGACCGGCACCATCGATTTGCGATTCACACCCGCGAGTATGCGTTTTGATAATCTCTATCGCGAGTAGACTCAAGTGATTAACTCTTGACCCTTCCGACATGCAGGTGGAATAATCCGCGCATCAAGGATACGGTCCCGTTAAGGTAGTAACTCACTCGTTCTGATATCTAACCTCGCCGCACGGGCTTCTTCAGAATCTCACTGGACTTGCGCCGCTGGATCATGATCGCGGAAGACCGCAGCGGCCGATGTTTGGGTACAAACTCTTTCCGGACTCAGTCCAGCATAGACCTCAATTATTTTGTCCCTCCGACAGTGGAGATAAACATGAAACTCCAAAACCGGCTTTTGCTCTTAACATTTCTTTTCGTAGCACTTTCCGGTTGGTGCAGCAAAACTCCAGACCCGGGAAGGGATGGCACGTCGCCTATAAACGAGTTGAAAAGCGCTGCGCCTCCAAGGCTGCTCTCAGCCACGGGCGAGGAAGTCACCTTTTTCCCTACTTATGGCTATAGAGAGGGAACTGGCTGGAATATTCACGTGCGCAGCTGGACGCATCAGAGTAGGTCTCATGTGGATAGGGTTGTCACCAAGCTGGCGACGGTGCTCGCGACCGTAAAAAACAAATGCGACACGGCCGAGATGGCCAATTTTCAATCTCGCTCTAATGACTTTGAAGATGATGACAAGTCCCTCGAAAAAGTAATCATCAGATTCGACGACGACCCAGACGGAACAGCATACGAGTTCAATAAGCGCAGTGATGCTAACGGTATTACCGAATTGGATTTAACTTTAACGGATGAACGGGCCAAGCAATTGCTGGCGAGCCAGAAGTCAGCGAACGGGTGGCTGACTTTTAGCGCTATCTCAGAAGATCATACCGGCCGCGGTCGAATCAGATTAATTGAACCCGAGGGTGTATCGCTAATCTCTGATATCGACGACACAATCAAGATTACTGACATCCCGGCAGGTAAAGACACCGTTCTCAAAAACACTTTTTGCAGGGAGTTTAAGTCATTGTCGGAAATGGCGAAGAGCTACAGCGATATGGTCGATGTTCCGGTGCATTATGTTTCCGGAGGGCCGCAGCAGATGTTTGGGCCGCTCTATGATCATCTGATCGTTGGCCCAGGAGGCTTTCCAGAAGGGACCTTCCACCTGAACTTTTTTCCCAAGAATATTTTGTCAGCTGAGACGGTGAGGCTTGCCGTTGGAGGGTTTACCTCCACCTTTATTCACAAGGTAAACGAAATTACGAAACTTATGGATAAGTTTCCGCGCCGGCAATTCATTCTAGTTGGAGACTCCGGCGAAGTAGACCCGGAAGTTTACAAAAGAATTAAAAGCGAAAGACCTAATCAAGTGAAGGAAATCCGAATTCGCGATCTCATCAATGACTCCGACCCAAACGCCAATCCTGATCGACTAGAGGGAATGGTGATCACTAAGGTAGACCCGGTGATCTGCGTCGACGAGGATCATTTCAAAAGTCTTTCCAAGAAACTTAAAGAGATAGATTCTACAAAAACCTACAGAAGGAATACGTCACCACCTTGCGGCGGCTAGCGGCGAGAACCTCAAATGTCTAACAACCCAAAGCACCCCATTGTCCTCGCGCATGGCATCGCGCGATTCGATTTCCTTCTGGAAATACTGAAGCAGAAACTAAAAATACCCGATACCGAGCTTGGCGAGCATTTTCATTACTTCAAAGGTGTTAAGCCTCATCTCGAGTTGCAAGGCTTTAGGGTGTTTCACCCGAACCAGGACTTCGCCGGATCGGTGGAGTTAAGATCGGGACAGTTAAAACAGCGCGTTGAGGAAGTGCTGGCGCAGACCGGCGCGGCGCAGGTACACATCATCGCGCATAGCATGGGTGGTCTCGATGCGCGCCACATGATTGTGGACCTTGGCATGGCTGACAAAGTTGCTAGCCTCACCACTATCGGCACGCCTCATCGCGGCACCATCCTCGCCGATCACATTCTCAGTCATGGTGGCATGCTGCTGATGGATGTGCTAAAACGCGTCGCCAATGTCGATGGCTTTGTTGACCTCACGATCGCGAAGTGCGAAGCGTTCAATCGTCGTGCTGAAGACTCAGAAGCAAGAAACGCGGTGGCTTATCAAACCTACGCGAGCTCTGAAAATGTTCGTCGCGTCTTCGCCCCACTGATTCCTTCATGGATGTTCATACGCGACCACGAGGGCAAAAACGACGGCCTGGTACCATTCGGTTCGCAACAATGGACTGAGGAATTGATTGCCAGCGATGGACGGCGCAAGCCGGTCGCACGCAAAGAATTTCCGGTGGCGGCGGATCACTTGAATCAGGTTGGCTGGTGGGATCCTCAGGAAGCCGCGTTTGGACTGACAAGCCTCTTCAAGCAGGCGGCTAACTACGAAGACAAGATCAAGGACGTGTATTTGGAAATTGCGCGGAGCCAGGCGTAGAAACTGCAACTTCGGTTCCGTGGCGTTTCAACGCGGACGCCGGCTGAATAGCCTAGCACTGATCGCGCCCACGTCATTCCTCATCTCTCTAATTGACCCGGAGAAGAGACTTCAGGCACATTTAGTCACCGATGCCTGCTTCTCAGAATCCTTTTCCCAACACTATCTCCGGTCGCCGTCCTACGTGGGCTGAAATCGATCTCGATGCCCTGGCCGCAAACTTCCACGTAATCAAACGCCACGTTGGCCCAGGTATTAACGTGATGGCGATCGTGAAGGCGAACGCCTACGGCCATGGAGCGGTCGCCTGTGCGCGACGACTAGCCTCCGAAGGAGCAGACTGGTTTGGAGTAGCACTCCCGGAGGAGGGAATTGAACTACGGGAGTCTGGGATCAATAAGCCGATTCTCTGTCTGGGCGGTTTTTGGGAAGGCCAAGCCGCGGCGTGCGTGAAATATCATCTGACGCCCGTCATCTATCGTGTCGACATGATGGAACAGCTTGACCGCGCAGCCCGCGCTGCCGGTGCCGTGACTGATGTACATCTGAAGATTGACACTGGCATGGGTCGCCTGGGCTTTCGCTTTGATGAACTCGACGATGCGCCTGAGCTAAAACGATTCGACAATCTTCGAGTTGAAGGCTTGATGACTCATTTTGCAGCCGCCGACGATCCAGCCTGCGAAGCGCTCACCGAAGATCAGATCGCGCGTTTCGCTTCAGCGGTTGGTGCTTTCCGTCAGGCAGGACACCAACCAACGTTTCTGCACAGCGCCAACTCGGCGGCGATCTACAGTCATCCCGATGCCTGGGCCAACATGATTCGTCCAGGCGGCGTACTGTATGGGCTCTGGCGCGATGTACTTCCGGCTAAGATCGACGCTTCGGAGTTGAAACCTGTCATGTCGTTGCATTCGCGCATTAGTTTGTTGAAGTGGGTGCCGGCGGGCGAGACGATTGGCTACGGTTGTACTTTTGAGGCATCACGAAAAACTCTTGTGGCCACGATTCCTATTGGTTATGACGACGGTTACCCACGAGCAATGTCGAATCGCGGACATGTATTGGTCCGCGGCGTTTATGCCTCGGTGATCGGACGCATCTCGATGGATCTGACACTCGTAGACGTCACGGGTGTGGTGGGAGTCGAGTCAGGCGATCCAGTAATATTGATCGGCAGCGATGGAGACGAAGGGCAGGCAGTTACGGCGGAAGAGATCGCTAAAATCTCCGGGACGCTGTCGTATGAAATTACCTGCGGGATTGGCAGCCGCGTGCCGAGATTAGTTAGGGGCGTAGCAGCGGAGGGTTGAATGTCAATAAATCCGATAACACTGCAAGTCACAGTCACCGAAACCGACAGCGTCACCGCGCAGCTCTATCCTGCCGCTAAAAAGAATCGCCTCGGAGTTACTTTGATACTAGGCCATGGGGCGGGCGCCAATCAGTCCAGCGGCTTCATGCGTCTCTTCGCCAACGGATTGGCTGAGCGCGGCCTCGACGTCATGACTTTCAACTTTCTCTATTCCGAACGCGGCCGTGGCGCGCCTGATCCCAAAGCAAAGCTGGAAGCATGTTACCAACAGGTAATCGAAGCCGCCGCTAAGCACAAGAAGCTAATAGGAAATAAAATCGCCGTGGGTGGCAAATCGATGGGAGGAAGAATTGGCTCGCAAGTGGCAGCAACTGATTCTTCAAAAATCTCCGCCCTCGTCTTTCTCGGTTATCCCTTGCATCCGCCTGGCAACCTGCAAAAGATGCGCGATGCTCACCTGCCCGAGATCAAAGCGCCAATGTTATTTCTCCAGGGTTCCCGCGATGCCTTCGGATCAACTGATGAGATTCACTCAGTGATTAAGAAGCACAAGCTGCAAGCGACGCTGTACGAGATCGAAGGTGGAGATCATTCCTTTAAAGTTTCCAAGAGCGCAGGACTCACGCAGGAAGAAGTCTACGAGTCTGCGATGAACGAGATCGTAACTTGGCTGAAGACTATCTAATTCATTCTTGTGCGCTACAAGATAGCGGTTTCTTCCAGCATCCTCCCGGCTGCGAATCGCTCCAACTGCAGGAGCGATGTATCAATCAGATCAGAACGACCGCGAAGTATTAAGTCGGCGGTAATCCTTCCCGATGCCGGCGAGTGCATCACCCCGTGGCCGCTGAAGCCGTTTGTGAAGAAGAGTCCTTTTACATCCGGGGCTTCTCCAATGATCGCGTGATGATCCGGGGTCATCTCATACAAACCTGCCCAGGCACGGCGGGGATTCACCGCAGCATCAGCCATGCAGGGAACTCGATCAGCCGCACGCGACAAAATCTTTTCCACAAAAGTCGGATCGAAGTCGGTCTTGAACCCCGGCGTCTCTTCAGGATCGTTCCACGCCAGCAGAATCCCTTTTCCTTCACGTCGAAAATGGAAACCAGTCGACATGTCGATGACCATGGGGAAGCGTTTCGGCAACTGAGCGAAAGGTTCAGTGGGGACGAGTTGACGGCGCAAGGGCTCAACCGGCAAATCAACCCCGGCCATCTTCGCAACTGAGGCTGCCCAGGGCCCAGCAGCGTTCACGATTACTCGAGTTGAAACGAAGCCTCGTGATGTGTGAACACCTACGATGCGACGAAGATCTGCGGGCGAGACGCCCGCGATCCCAGATGCAGCCGACACGCTTGCGCTCACGGAGTTTGCCGGTTCACTTACGATGCCAGTAACTTGCGTATCCAGCCACAACCTCACGCCGCTCTCACGCGCCTTCAACATGAATCCCATCATCACGCTGTGCGGATCAACAAAACCGTCGGTCGAACAATAAGTACCGCCGAGAATGTCGTCGACGCGCAGCTGGGGCACGAAGCGAGCAATGTCTTCTGCGCTGACTTCCTCAACCTTCTGGAGTCCAAGCGCCTGCTGACGCTTGCGATTCGCTCTGAGATACTCAAGATGTCTTTCGGTTGTGGCGCAAAAGAGGTACCCATGAGCGCGGTAGTCGGCCGGATAACCAATCAGCTCATCGAATTTTGAAAAGAAGTCGATCGAGTAAAGCGACATCTGAATGTTTACGGGGGTGGCGAACTGCGCGCGTACTCCGCCCATGCTCTTTCCAGTTGAGCCTTTACCCTGATGCGCTTCGCGTTCGATCACGAGTACATTCGTGCAACCCTGTGCGGCCAGGTGATAGGCCACACTCGACCCGACGATACCGCTGCCGATAATTACGACGTCTGCTGTTTCAGTCATGGTTGTCGCGGAAAGCAGTTGGACTTTAGAATGTCCTTCGTCTTCAATGTAACGCCAAATACATCTTACCAACTACAAAATGCTGAAAACATTCGACTGTCCCAAGTGTGGTGCGCCCGTCACCTACGACCGTAAGGAGACTCCAGGTTTACCGGATCCCAAGGTGCGGTGTAACTACTGCGGCAGCACTCTGATTGTTCCTGACGAACTCCACGGGCAACCTGCTCGTGTCGTTAATATTGACCTACGTTCAATCGGCAGCAAGTCTTCCAAACTCATCTGGCTCCTGGTGACAATTCCCGTACTGATTGGCCTCGTGGTTGTACTGGCGATGGTGGGCATCCTGACGCCCATTTTCTATTCGGTTAATCGCTCCGTTAACCAGAATACGAATACGAATCAGCCGATAATTTCTCGCACTCTGCGCAAAGATGAAAAGCCGGTGGACAGCTTCACGACGGTTTTGCTGAAGTTTGGTGAAGAGGGAATCGGGCCCGGCATGTTCAAGGACGCCCGCAGTATCGCCGTCGATGGCAGCGGACGGATTTACGTCGGCGAGTACACGGGTGGGCGCATTCAAGTCTTTGATCCTGCGGGGAAATTTATCACTCAGTGGAGTATCGGCGATCGCAAAACGATACTGCGCGGGCTCGCCGCGGATCGCAAAGGCACAGTCTACGTCGTCGAAGGTGGAAAGATTCATCGCTATCAAGGTGAAACCGGAACTCAACTCGAAGATTTGCCATACGGAGAAGGATGGGGTTTTGACGATGCGACCGTCGGCGCCGATGGCAGCGTGGTAGCGGCGTGGTATCGCAATCGCGACGACATTGTGCGGTTTAGCAACGGCGGTCAGGTGACAAAAATAATTCGTGCCGCGATCAGCGAAGCTAGCGGCGATTCTGAACTTAACACGCGAGTCGCGGTCGACGGCTTGGGAAACATTTACGCTTTGGGCCACTTCAATAGCGCGGTGTTTAAGTTCACGCCGGAAGGGAAGTTTCTGAATCAATTTGGCAGCGCGGGCGAGCAGCCTGGGCAATTTCGCGCGCCACAGGCGATTGCCGTGGATGGCAAGGGAAGAGTTTTTGTCAGCGACATCAAAGGAATTCAGATTTTTGACGGCAATGGCCGTTACCTCCGGACCTTCTCATCTGAAGGCGGGGCTTCGGGTATGGTGTTCAATGATAATAATGAACTCTTCGTAGTCGGCCGGAAGCACGTGATCAAATACGCGTTGAAGGAGTAGGTAGCGCAAACCGTTAGTTTGCGGAATCAAAGGTAGATGTTGCGCAAACTATTAGTTTGCTCTTCCTCCTTCTAACTCCGGGAGCTACCCGAAGCAGAACAGTTATAACTTGAAGATACAAGGCGGTGGCTTTGCCCCGCCGTAGAGATGCTTTTATATTTTGGGCTATGCCCTTAGGTGCAGTCTTAGGCCCAATAACTCCGAAGGGCTAAGCCCGAACCATTGGGCTCGACTTTAATCTGGCCGGGCCCGGCGGGGCATAGCCACCGCCTCACGTCGGGCGGCGAAGCCGAACCTAACATGACTCATGACTCTTAACATGAATGCTGAAAAATACCGGCGCTGGTTTGAATATGAGCAGGACAGCAATGCGAAGGTGCTGTCATCTTTGCAAGCTGTAGCCGATCCCTTGCGCGTCATGCCGCAGTTTCAAAAAGCAGTCGATCTGTTCGCCCATCTCGTTGCCGCGCGTAACATGTGGCTTTACCGACTTGGTCATGGGAGTCAACCGCTCGAACTCTTTCCGACTGAAACGCCCTTAACGCAGCTCCCAGACTTGTTAGATCAAATGCAGTCTGCGTGGCGAAGTTATCTTGAAAGTCTGACTGACACGGACGTGGCGCGGCGTTTTGAGTATGCAAGCTACGACGGGCCACGGTTCAGCAATACGGTTGAGGATGTGCTGACGCAGCTATATGGGCACTCGCTGTATCACCGTGGACAGATAGCAATGCTGCTCCGCGAAATTGGTGCTGAGCCGGCGCCAACAGACTTTATTTATTGGACTCGCGAGTCGCTACCTGACGCTTGACGGCTTTGTGCTGCTTGCGGATCAGACATTCGTCCCGCATTGCGGGACTATATTCTCGACTCAATTCTAAGATGCAAATCGGAGATCATATTTCCTGGCAGCGGACTTTCACTGAAGCCGACATCCGTGCGTTTACCGCACTCTCTGGCGACGCGGGCGAGCATCACCTGCAACCGGATGCGCAAGGCCGGTTGATGGCGCATGGACTATTAACGGCCACGATTCCAACCAAGATTGGCGGCGACATGAATTTCATCGCGCGGGAAATGACCTTCCAGTTTCACCGGCCGGTGTTTTCGGGAGACACGATCACCTGTGATGTGACTGTCTCTTTACTGGAGTTAGCAGAACAACTGACAAACATCGCGACAACATTTATCTGTCGCAACCAACACGGGAAAGAGGTAATGACGGGAATAGCGCGCGGCGTAATTCGCAGCGCTTAAGCCGGCTTTGCACAAACAGTCAGATGAGAAGCAAGGTTTACAGAACCCGGAGTGATAGCGACGTGATGCCGGGTTCTGCCGTAACTCCTTCTATCCAAGTTTCATTCGATTTTGAAAGGCTGCACTAGCATCCGCGGCTGTCGCTCCGGGTTCTGTAAGGATTGAGCCCATACTATCTTCCCAGACTTTTGTGCAACCGCCTAAGCTGTTTCATTTTTTGCGCACTAGCGGCTCTACGATACGAGGTTCCTGAAGCGGCAAGTCTACCGTGATGGGACTGTGATCGGAGATGCGCTGCTCGATGCTGTAGTTAAGCGGTTTGAGCGTCCGCCCGAAATGTGGAGCGAACAAGTGAGGCTGACCTTTCTCATTGGAATCCGTTAAGCCCGGTGGCTTCACAAAAAACCAGTCGAGCTTGAACTTTCCGATCGAAGCAACTTTCCGCTCGACCTCGAACGTAGTAACGAATCCCTTTGAGCCACGCTCGTTAGAGTTACCCAGAGTTTCCGAGCTGTCGCCGATTGAGCGCCCCGGCTCGCCGCGAAAATCAAAAGCACCCCCGTCGCTAAAGCGAAAGTCTTTCAATGTTTCGAAGAAACCAGCGGCCGGATTAGGAGCGACGATCGGCACGTGCTTGACAGTCGGGTCCGCCTGGTTGCGCACAAATTTAACGCCGCCGATCAACACATCTTTGATGATTCCGACTCCGAGTGCATAACCGATGCCCCGATGAATCCAAAAACTTTTGCTGCCGAGACGTTTGGTAACTTCTCTCTTGAGGGATGTCGGCGTCGCATCTTCACCACTCGAATTCATATCGCCGGTCAGCACTACCGGCGAGCTGATGTTTTTAATTCGCTCTAAGAGCTCCTTCAGTTGCTTCTCGCGATTCTTTGGCGTGGTGCGATCTTCAAGGTGAGTGGCGACGATGGTCACCCTGCCTTGCGGAAGCTCTGGATCCACGATGTCCGCTTGCAACATCATGCGCCCGCCGCGCCTGACTTGGCGATATATCTTTTCCAGAAACACTTGTTCGGCAACCTGACGCTTGCCTTTCTCGATCGGGGCGACGCTCTTCTTTTCGTCCGCATACCAATCGTGGCCTTGAAATTGGAGCGGAATGAGTTGAACGTTCTCGAGACGATAGCGACTCAGAATTGCCGTGCCATGCAGACCTTTGTACTTCGCCGGATCAACTTTAGTGTCCCTGATTAGTTCTTCATTGCCGTCTTTTATCCCTTCAAACTTTTCCAAACCGAGCGCGATAGGATCGACCTCGACAAACTCGACTCCGTATGCGTAATTCATGCGCAGGGCGCTGGCAAGGTCGGCGATCACATTGCGGTAGTCAGTTCTCTTCATACCCCAATCGACTTCATTGAGAACAATCACGTCGGCCTGGCTCAGCAACGCTGCCTCTTTCGCAGCTGCAGCTCGTGTTGAGCTGGAATGAGCCAGCTTAGTGCGCTGCAGCATCGCGGTGTAGTCGCGGGCGCCACCGAGCGCGCCGGCTACAGCGTCGTACTGCAAGCCACGTTCAATATTCCATAAGGCGACCCTCAAAAAAGGCCCAAGGACTGGACTCTGAGGCTTGAGTGGTTTCACTCCTCGCTCACTTGCCGCGTTGCTGAAGAAGGGAGTGTTCAGAAGCGCGGTCAGCTTTCGTTGCAGGGGTTCGGCCGGTACGGGTTGTTCGTACAACTGCACTAACTCATCGTAAGTCAGCAACTCGGGGCTGCTCTGTCCCTGCGCATCCGAGACTGTTGAGTTGGAAATGAAACTAAAAACTATGAGGAGAAAAAAACCGCGACAGAAGCGGATCGAACCAGCTGGAGTCTTTTGCATATGCAGACTTGGTCGGGCCCCTTGATTGTCGGTGCAAGAGCGTGAAGTCATTCTAACTCAGGTAGGGTGGTTTGACCGCAAATTTCAAATCCTCATCGCAGAACTGATCTCTGGTTTCGGACCAATCGGCAATCGTCTTTGCGAAATTGGCAAGCGAACGGCGGGAGAGGTATGCGGCGTTAACTCGCATACCTCTTTAGCTTGGCGGGTAATCTAACTTGAACTCTTCTCGTTTTACTGCAGCACAAAGTTGTAAATGATCAAGCCGGAAACCTTAACCGGCTGATCGCCCAGGTAAGTCGGCGAGAAGCGCGCCTGATAGGCGGCCTGTTTGGCTACGTGAGTCAAATAAGGACTTCCTGATACTGCGGTTGCGGAGATGACGTTCCCTTTCTCATCAATCAGTACTTGCACGTTAACCTTTCCCTGCACGCCCATCTGTCTCGCAATCGCCGGATATGCGGGCTTTGGTAACACGAGCGCATCCCCGTTCAGAACTGGTTTCCTGACAGTCTTTGGCGCCGGTTTAGGCGTTGGCACGGCCGCTGGAGGGGGGTCACTGATTGCGACCTCTGGACCAGGACCTCTAGTGTTTCCGCTGCCCCCGCTTCGACTATTACCGTCGCCAGGCTGAACCGGATCAACGTTGAAATCGCCTACTTTGAATGGCCCACTTCCTCGTGGAATTGGTGGATTAAGATTGGGACTGCTCGAGATGTCGGGTGGAACCAGCTCAGCATCGTCAAGCGAGGCAGTCGGATTCGTGCGTATGATCATGTCCGGAGATCGTTGACCACTCGCGGGCCTGACAACCTCAGGGGTACGTTCGCGCGGCGTCTCAACCGGTAAATCTACCAGCGGCATGATTGTCGCCAGTTCCAGATTCTGATCCTCCATCCGCGCATCGTACGCGTAGATGCTGACAAGTCCCGCAATGATGAACAGCAGCGCGTAGCTTGCCGTGGTAAACAAAAAGAATGACCCGCGCCGCCGAAACTCGCGGCGATGTGAACTCGACTCGATTAGGTTATTGAACATCTCGTCCTCCATGAGCCGGTGCCAGCGGGTCTCTCCGGCACATTAGACACCCGTAACCAAATTAAGTTCCGAGTTCCGACTCTTGAGTTCCGAGTTTCGAGGTATGAGTAGGTGTCGACCTCGGAACTGGGAACGCGGAACTCGAAACCGCGCAGCGAAGCTGCTAGGATTGCTCCGCTTTGCCATAACCCCGCGGAGTTCAAAAATAGATGGCCACCAAAGAAGCCTTCCAGGAACAACTTAATCCCTTTGAGATTGCCAAGCACCAATTTAACCGCGCCGCGGATTACCTCAACCTTGATCTCTCGCTGCGGCGAGTGCTTGAAAGTCCCAAGCGTCAATTAATCGTTTCAATTCCGGTGAAGATGGACGGCGGTGACGTGCAGGTCTTCGAAGGCTATCGCGTGCAACACAACATTGCGCGCGGTCCTGCCAAGGGCGGCATTCGCTACCATCCCCAGGTCACGCTGGATGAAGTGAAAGCACTCGCGTCCTGGATGACCTGGAAGTGCGCCACGTTGAACATTCCTTACGGCGGCGGGAAGGGGGGTGTGATTTGTGATCCCAAGCGCATGTCGCGAAACGAGCTGGAACGCCTGACGCGCCGCTATGCCTTTGAAATTGCGCCGATCATCGGGCCAGACCGTGATATTCCCGCGCCTGATGTTTATACCGATGAGCAGACCATGGCCTGGATCATGGACACCATTTCAATGGTGCGCGGCCACACGGAACTAGGCGTCGTCACCGGCAAACCAATTTCACTTGGTGGCTCACTCGGCCGCAGCGAGGCGACCGCGCGTGGCTGTCTGTATGCTCTGCGCGAGGCTTGTCGCATCAAGGGAATGAGCCTGAATGGATCGCGCGTGGCGATTCATGGCTTTGGAAATGCGGGGGCAAATATTTCGCACATGGTCGCTGCCGACGGCGCCCGTGTCGTTGCGATCTGCGATTCCAGGACCGGACTCTACGCCGAAAACGGCATCGACATCCAAGCTGCGCTGAAGCATAAAAAAACCACTACGAGTTTGGCGGGTTTCCCAGGTGTTAAGGAAATTGCTTGCGACGATGTGTTGACCGTGGACTGCGACATTCTTCTGCCATCAGCTTTGGAAAACGCAATAACCATGGCGAACGTTGGTAATGTGAAAGCGAAGATCGTTGCTGAACTGGCGAACGGCCCAACGACTCCAGGCGCGGATCGCGTGTTCGCGGATGCTGGAGTTTTCATGGTGCCGGATATCCTCGCCAACGCGGGGGGTGTTACGGTGAGCTACTACGAGTGGGTGCAGGATCAATATTCGTTCTTCTGGTCGGAGAAACAAATCAACGACACTCTCGAAACGGCTATGCGCACCGCATTCAGTTCCGTACACGAAACCGCGCAGCGCCATGACACAGACATGCGCACGGGAGCTTACATTCTCGCGGTAGATCGGGTTGCGGAAGCTACCAGTGTTAGAGGGATATTCCCTTAAAACCTCCGCGCAGGCTTACAGGCCAGACAAACAAGGCCCGCAGGGCCGCCAGGAAATAGCCGCGCGCGTAAGCGCGCGGTTGATCGTAACATCACGTGTTGAGGCCCGAATGGGCCGGCACCTCACAACAACGGAGAACCTCACCATGGCCGGAAAATACCTCAGCCTCTTAGTTCATTTTGTCTGGAGCACAAAGAACCGTGAACCTTGGATCGCACGAGAGTGGAGCGACAATCTCTACGCCTACATAGGTGGTGTTTTGCGGAGGAAGAAAGCAAACTTGATTTGTGCTGGTGGCGTCTCGGATCACATACATGTTTACTGTTCATTACCCTCAACTCTTACTGTTGCAGATGCGGTTAACGCAATGAAGGCTAATTCCTCACGCTGGGTTCATCAGGAGATTCCAAAGAGGAGGGGATTTGCCTGGCAAGATAGGTATGGCGCTTTCAGTGTGAACAAGTCTTCGGAACGTCGCGTGATAGACTACATTCTCAACCAAGAAGCTCATCACAGGCGGTACAGTTTCAAGAATGAGTTTCTGGCATTGCTGCGCAAGCATGAGATCGAGTACGACGAGAGATACTTGTGGGGTTAGTCAGTGCCGCACCTTCGGCGCTCCACTGTTAGCACGATAAATTCCCCCGCGCTAACGCGCGGGGCTACTCCCTGCCGCCGCTTCGCGGCGCAAAGACCGATCGATCGCGGCGAGCGAATAAAGAAGAATCTGAGTTCAATTATGAAAGACCCCATCATCATTTATGAAAAACCTACTTGAACGAAGTGCCGTGAGATGGATCGGCTGCTCCGTGAGAGTGGCGTAGATTTCGCAAAAGTTAATTACTACAACGAACCGCTGACGAAGCAGAAGCTGAGTGAGCTGGTCCGTAAGATGAAGATAACGCCGCGCGAGCTGCTCCGAACTGGGGAGGCGATTTACAAAGAGCTGGGACTGGCTAAACGTGAACTTAAAGATGCCGAGATCATTTCCCTCATGGTGCAACATCCTGATCTGATCCAGCGGCCCATCGTTGAGCGTGGCGATCGTGCGGTGCTAGGCCGGCCGACCGCGAATGTTAAGCAGTTGCTGTAGACAAATAGGTTTCGAGTTTCGAGTTCCTTGTTTCGAGTTTTGAGTTCCTGGTTCCGTGTTCGGGGTAGAGTCAGGAAGTTAATTTCAAGTTCGCTTAGCTCATCGTCGGGAAGGGGCCTGCCCCCGCTTTTTTGTAGTCGTCAACGCCTTGTCACCTTTACCCTTAAACTCGAAACTCGAAACGAATCAGCTGGAAAGGTAATCAGTGAAGAAAGCAGCAAGCACAGTTTTCTCTTGTCAGAATTGCGGCCATCGCAGCCCCAAGTGGCTTGGCAAATGTCCCGAATGCGGAGAGTGGAACTCACTAGTCGAAGAACGGGCGACTGTTACCAGGAAAAACGCTCGCGCCGGATTCAAGCTCCGTGAAGTTAAAGCGGTTGCTTATGCCGAGATCGAATCGCAAGACGACGTGCGCACTTCATCCGGCGTCACTGAATTCGATCGCGTACTCGGTGGCGGGATTGTTGCCGGCACGCTCGTGCTTATCGGCGGTGATCCGGGCATCGGCAAGAGCACGCTCCTATTGCAAGTAGCCGACAAGCTCAGCTCGACCGGCACAGTCGTCCTCTACATCTCGGGGGAAGAATCAGAAAGACAAATCAAGCTTCGCGGCGAGCGTCTCAAGATCGACGCGAAGGACCTTTACCTGCTTCCGGAAACGAATCTCGAAAACATCTTTCAGGAAGTGGAACGGCTGCAACCCGGTGCCATCATCGTTGACTCGATTCAAACCGTCTTCTCGGCTCTGATTGAGTCGGCGCCGGGATCCGTGTCTCAGGTAAGGGAAGTCGCCCATCAATTCCTGCTCCTCGCCAAGAATCGTTCGCTTCCTGTATTTCTCATCGGCCACATCACGAAAGATGGCTCCATCGCGGGTCCACGCACGCTCGAGCATATCGTCGATACAGTTTTGTATTTTGAAGGCGAACGACATCACAACCACCGCATCGTGAGAGCGACTAAAAACCGGTTCGGCGCGGCAAACGAAGTTGGCATTTTTGAAATGACAGCCAGCGGACTGATGCCGGTGGCTAACCCTTCGAAGATGTTCCTGGAGGAACGTCCGCTTAACGTCGCTGGTTCCGTGGTGACGGCGTGCATGGAAGGCACGCGCCCGTTGCTCGTGGAGATTCAGGCGCTGGTGTCGAACGCGAAGTATGGAACCGGACGGCGCATGACGCAGGGAGTGGATCAAAACCGCGTGGCGCTTTTACTGGCGATGCTGGAGAAGCGCGTCGGGCTTCAGGTAGGTGGCGACGATGTCTTCGTAAATATCGCGGGCGGTTTGGAAGTGGATGAGCCGGCCGCTGACCTTGGTGTGGTAGCAGCGATCGCGTCAAGTTTCAAAAACAGTCCCATCGATGCGCACACCGCAGTGTTTGGTGAAGTAGGGCTCACGGGTGAAGTGCGCGGCACGATGCAGGCTGCGGTGCGAGCGCGCGAGGCCCAGGCACTAGGTTTTCAGAAGATCGTTATTCCTTCGTCGAACACCGCGGGTCTGGAACGGTTAATGGGCGTTCGTGTGGTTGGTGTGAGATCTGTTGAGGAAGCTTTGGAGGAATTGTTCTAAGCGTGCGAAGCACGCGACGAGCCTAAAGCCTGGGGCGTGAGCCCCAGGTAGTCGGGGAAAACAATTTAATGAGCCCGCGGAGCGGGCGTCAGAACGGGAATCCTGTCGCCCGCTTCCGCGGGCTGTGTCTATTATTTTCATGCTACCTGGGGCTCACGCCCCAGGCTTTACGCTCGCCGCCCGCTTCGCGGGCTACTAGATTTCGATCATAAAAGCGACATCGAACTCTTCAATCAAGCTTTACCTCATCACCAACATTCACACTCCCGCCTGAAATCACGCTCGCATAAACTCCCATATTCTGGTTCCCATCTTTGACGACCGTGCGCAATACGGAAGGATCTTTCGGCAGGTCCTTTTGCGCGTGAGTAGTCATGCCGCAACGGGCGCATGGTATCTCCAGTTTCAATTCAACCTCGGCAACCCTAAGCACTCTTCCCGCCCAACCAGCTTCCCCCAGTCCGTCCAGCTCGTCATTCGTCTCAATCAGGAAGTTAGGTCGAAAGCGACGCACGTCCCAGATCGCAGAAGGATTCAGTTGTGCCATCTTCGTTAGTGATGCCGTCGTCAGCAGATTGATGGGAAAGGCGTCGAAGTAAGTCCCCAGTGGTGATGTGTACTCGAGCACCTCCTGCGGCATTTTAGATAGATCCGGAATCGGTTCCCCCGCTTCGCGGCTAAACATCTCGCGCATTTGCCGGTTCATCGTGCCGAAGCTTGTCAGCGCAGGTAAGAGTGAACGAAAGCTGCTAAAGCGCGTCAGGCGACCGGCAATGCGCGCGCTGGTTCCGGCCCGGCGATAGAAATCAGTGGCGCTGGCTGGCTGGACCGGCCAGAGAGTCACCTGCTTGCCCAATACACGTGAGAGATGAAGGTGCACTTCGGCATCGTCTGTAGCGGTAATAGTGCCGTCTGACAAAAGGATGTCAGCTTCCGTATTTACACCTGCTGCCGGTGGCTGGCGATAGGTCGCGCTGCATTGCATCAGGAGAGGAATTCGTTTGCCATTGGTAATCTCGCCGGTGGATTCATCGCGCACGGCCCAACCGCGGTCGCCCGGAATTCCTTTGGAGCCTACTTCGCAGGTTTGTAGTCTCTCGCCGGCCATTGACTTCACAGCGTGGCGCCAGATCTGTTGCACTCTTCCGACGATCATTTAGTTTGCCCTTTGCGCCGCAACTCTACGAGAAATGAGTGCTGACCCTGGGCGCGCAACTCAAAAACTCTTCCAGTCTCAAAACCTTGCGCCGCAATAATACTCAATGGCGGCCGCGCTGTATTCCATTGCGAGTCGCGGAATGCCAGCCACACCGAATCTCCTCGGACAGTTAGTCCATCGTGCGTCTCAATTTCATAGAAACGTCGTGGCAAAAAGTATGCTGGATCCTCCCGGAGGCCGGGAACACCTTTTACCACATGCACCCTAAATTGTTGGGAATTGCCTTCGCGTTTGACGTTCGCGAATGCGAACCAGAGGTGATAAGAGACGAGGTCTTCAAACGCGTAGATGTCGATCGGCTGGCTGCTATTTGTTTCAGCCCTTACCAGTTCCTGCGCGAGCGGTTCCCAGGTGCACCAACTAAAAGTTGGCGGCCGCTTCACAAGAGTGACAGCGCCATTCAGCACCACCCAGCCGCCCAGCAAGACGAGACACACAGTTCTCAACCAGGCGAGACGTAACTCTGTGAGAGCTATCGCCGCGAGAATCGCATAGGGAGCGGCCGTTACGATCAGATGACGCGAGCCCCAGACGGAATGAGGCAACACCCAACTCAAAACAAAGACCAGCGCCATGGGCAGTATCACGAATCCTAGCAGCGTCCAGATTTCACGCCATTCGGTGCGTTGCTTCTTGATCGTCCGACTGATCAAAATGACCAACGGCACACCAAAGAGAATTAGCGAAAGACAGATGCCCCAAATATCGAATCGTGAACCTGCTGAACTCTGCCGGAAGAAGAAAGGTGTATTCAACAGGGAAAAGAACTGTGCGACATCGCGTAGCCCCGGCCGTGTGACCCAACCGATATTTTGAGCCAGTCCGCGTCCCGGCTCCCGGGAAATTGTCATGAGGTACAGCCAGGGAAGGTAACTCACGATTGCGAGCAAAATCGTCAACAGAAACTTAACCACTCTCTCGCGCCGCCAAAGCAGCAGGAACAAAAGTTCAAGGATCACAACCACCCAGCCGTAGTAATGCGTGTAAACCAGTAACACGTTTACCAGCAGCAAAGGGAGCAGCACTCGGCTCACCCTGCTTGCCGAATCTGTAAATCTGACGATCAACCAGAGCGACGTGCAGGTGAGCAGAAACAGCAAACTGTACATTCTGACTTCCTGGGCGTATTTGATCAGGTAACCATTTACCGCCAGCAAACCAAGCGCGAGGTTCATTTGCCACGTATTTAGCTTCAACGCCCGGCTGAGCAGCACGATTGGAACGATCGCGGCGACGCTAAGTAAGACCGATAGCAGCCGCAGCCAAAGCAGCGACTCGCCGCCAATCGCAATCCAGATTTTTAGTAACGCATAGAAAAGTGGCGGATGAATTAGATCGGCGGCGACGAACTGAAACATATGCTTCCAGTCGTAGCGCGCCGCCTGGATCCCAAAGATCTCGTCGAACCAAAGACACGAGGTCGTCAGTTGCCACATCCTAGAGGCAATGAAGAGTCCGACGACGATAACAAAAAGCAGCAGAGAATAACGGGAGTGGCTTGTGTCGGGAGCCGGCCGAGCGGAGGCCGGTGCGGGTGGTGACGTCATGCAGGAAGCATCATAATTAACTAATCCGAATTTCGCTTGTTGTAAATGGGTTCGAAGGAACGCGTGGTGTTTTCCGTTACACTTGCTGCAGGTTGTAGCGCCGGCTGGATTCTCATAGGCTCAAGCTCGCTCGTGTCAGCGGGCGAGGCCAAGGTTTGCATCTTAACTTCCTTCAGACTCTTGTTAATTCCGCGAACAACCCAGAGGCTGAGCATAAAGTTAATGAGAAAAGCCGTCGCACTCAGGATTAAGAAGGCCAGCAGGAAACTCTCACTGAATTCGGCCTTCTTCAAAACCAACAATCCGCCACCTGTCAGTCCAACACCAAAGGCCGTGATCCAGAACATGCCATCGAGATAGTCATCCAGACGCTTTTCCAACCTTCTGGTTTCGGAGGCGTCGTGCGCAACTACTGAAGTGCCGCAACGATTGCAAAACCTCATCGATTGGCCGATTGCGATTCCGCATGATTGGCAGTACATAAGCTTTCCTCCCGCCGTATATACGTCGTTATGCATCAGGGAGTTGCTCAGAAGCAAAGATTCACCTACTGGGGTTCATGTAAGGGGGTCCCCCGTTTTCTGACCAGTTTCGAGTTCCGAGTTCCGAGTTTCGAGATTTCGTTCGTAAGGCGTCTGTTTGCCTAAATGTTCAACTCTCAATGCGAACTTAAAACTTTGAACTCGGAGCTTGAAACTGGGCAGAAACTGAAGATTGGAGGCCCTCCTTATAACAGTTGGGGCGCCCACTGAGGGACACCCATACATTTCATGTAAATGCATAGCTCGAATCCCGAAGTCACGGTATTATCCGAACGATGTCTCCAACCTCACTAGACCAACCATATCGCGGTGATGGCAGTGATCGGCCGACTGGTGTTCCACTGCCGCCGCAACATCTTCCACTTTTGCGTTCCTGGCAACTCCGCAAAAGTTGGCATTACGTGGCCTTTTGGAGCCGAGAGCTTTCATTCTGCGCGGCCCAGGTACGAGTGGGACCACTGAAGCAGGAATATTGGGGCGTCTGGGATCGAGAGGCGGGACAGTTTCGCCAGGCTTCCTACATCTTCGGATCACGTCTCCAGCTACAGTCGAATCGTGTGCGTGTCGCTGACGGGGACGTGCAAATCGACGTAACCTTTGATAACCCGGTGAGCTTCGAAGTCTACAGACCAGCCGGCCGGGCCTACATCTGGTCGCATAAAGATTATTCCCGCACGGCGAAGGGCCGGGTTCGCTACGGAAATACCAGCCGAGATGTCGCAGGGGTGATGTTTGTAGACGTGAATGCTGGTTACCACGAGCGCCACACTAGCTGGTGCTGGGCCGCCGGCGCAGGAACGGATCAAGACGGCCGGCTGATCGCTTTCAACGCCATTACCGGACTTTTTGATACGCCAACTAATAGTGAACGTACGATTTGGATAGAGAACGAGGCACAGGAGGTTGGTCCGAACAGATTTGCGAACGACTTAAGCACCGTTTCTTTCGCAGAAGGAGGAATACTTACTTTTCATCCTGAGCAGCTGATCGAGAACCACGACAACTATCTCTTGATCCGGTCCGATTACTTCCACTGGTTTGGAACTTACAGCGGCACACTGCCAAATGGGATTGAATTGCGCGAGGCTTATGGAGTTCGCGAGCGACACGACGCGGCGTGGTAAGAAGGTCTCAGGTCTCAGGTTCCAAGTCTCAAGTCTCAGTCTCAGGTTCCAAGTTTCAGGTTCCAAGTCTGAGGCTAACTAGTTCAGACTTGAGACTTCAAGACTTGAGACTTCAGACCTGAAACCTGAAACTTGGGACTCGATGATATACTCCACCCGCGAACCTCACCGGAGAATCCATTATGGTTTGGGTAAACACTTCTCCTCTCGTTAAGACCTACACGCTGGAAGAATTCTGGGCGCTTCCCGAGCCTCCAGATCACTCTAAGCTCGAACTCATCGCCGGAGTCCTCTACATGACCCCTCCTCCTGGCTACACTCACGACAATGCTGTCAGCAGATTGAATCGCGCACTCTCACAATATCTGATGGATGCCCGCAATCCCGGCACTTTGTACGTTCCCCGCGCGGCGATCTGGACGAGCACCAATACTTACCTCGAGCCTGATCTTTTCTATGTTTCAGCGGAGACGGAAGCGACGCTTGATCCTGAGCATCGCACGACGGCCGATCTAGTGATCGAGGTTATCTCTCCCGGTTCCGCTATCTACGATCGCAACACTAAGGCTGACACTTACGCAGCTCTCGGCATTAAAGAGCTTTGGCTTGTTGATGAAACGGCAGAGACGATCGAAGTTCGGCGGCAAACCGCAAAGACTTTTGAGGCTGGGGTCGTGTTTGAGAAGGGTGAGAAGCTGAACTCTGCAGTGCTGCCCGGTTTGAGCTTATCCGTTAGCCAAAAATTTGAGGCTTAGAGTTAGCTAATGCTCTGCAGCTGATTAAGCTTACGGCCTTAACCCCACCTGCAATTCGCAAGAGACTTTCTCATTCTCACCGGGCTTCAGCCCGTGTCGATAGCGGTTGTAAAAGGAAACGGTCTGAACGGTTTTCTTATCTTATTGCTGTGACACACCGCGCTGAAGCGGGGAGAATGAGAGCGATGCCTCATACCACTTGACCAGCCGCAAACGCCGAAGCCCAGGCCCACTGAAAGTTGTGACCACCCAAATGACCCGTAACGTCGACTACTTCTCCGATGAAGTAGAGCCCGGGCACACGCTTGGCTTCCATCGTTTGTGACGACAAATCGTTGGTCGAGACACCGCCGGCTGTTACTTCTGCTTTCTTAAATCCTTCGCTTCCTGCAGGTGTGATCGTAAGCCCTTGCAGCTGCTCCGCAATTCGTTTGAGTTCGAGCGAGTCGTATTGCTTCAGTGGCTTTGAAGGAGAGAACAGCTCGCACCAGGCGCGCGCGAAGCGCTTCGGTAGATGTCGACCCAGGAGATTCGCAAGCTCGATTTCCGATCTGCGCTCGCGCGTAAGCAGCTCAAGGGCGTCGTCATCCGGTAGTAGATTGATCGTCAAAGATTGACCCGGTTGCCAGTAGGAGGAAATTTGCAGGATTGCCGGTCCACTGAGCCCGCGATGAGTTATCAGCAGGTTTTCCCTGAAATCGTAGCCGTTACAACTCACGAGCACGTCTACGGAGACGCCGCTCAAGGTGGCGAGACGTTTTTGAATGTCGGTTGAAAGCGTTAATGGGACCAGTGCCGGTCGCGGCTGTTCCCGCTGTAAGCCGAACTGCCTGGCAACTCGGTATCCAAAATCAGTCGCACCGAGCGGTGGTATCGAAATACCTCCGGTAGCGATCACAAGGGAAGTGCAGTGATGCGACCCGGTGCTTGTTTCCACCACAAATAACTGATCGGGAAGCTTGTCGATTTTTACAACCTCCGCTCCGCAACGAATTTCTACCCCAGCGGCCTCACACTCGTGAAGCAGCATATCGATGATTTGTTGCGAGCTGCCGTCACAGAACAATTGACCTAGTTTCTTTTCGTGGTAGGCAATGCTGTGTCGCCCGACGAGGCGAATGAAGTCTTTGGGGGTGTAACGAGCCAAGGCCGACTTGCAGAAGTGAGGATTGGCGGACAGAAATGATTCCGGGTTTGAGTGAAGGTTGGTGAAGTTGCAGCGTCCGCCGCCGGAAATCGCAATCTTCTTTCCTACACGCTCGGCATGCTCCAACACTAAGACTCGGCGGCCCCGCTGACCCGCGGTGATAGCGCAAAACAAACCCGCTGCGCCGCCGCCGATTATGATGACGTCCCACTGCTGCATCGATTCTCACCAACCGAGCATCGTGCTTTCATTTGTTCCTACAAGGACGCGCAAAATCACCGGCGAATTTGCCAGCAGCATGGTTAGCCAGGTGCGCGGGCGATGGATGTCTTCCGCCAGATAAAACATGCGCGGAGGAAAGTAGATCAAGAGGGCAATGAAACTCAGAAAGAACAATCTGCCGCCAAACTCAAGCACGCTCTCGGGGCGCCCCAGCGGCGCGAAGGTCAGCATGTTCCAGAAAATTTGAAAGAAAGTCATGTTGAGGAAGATGCAAAAATCGCCAAGCAGTTCGCTTTGTGGTTGCTTGAGAAACTCCGAGCGCGGCTCTTTTTTCGGCCCAGAAAAATACCGGTAGATCAGAAACGTTTGCACAATCGTCAGCAGCAGGCCGCCAATTATCAGGGGAACGAACACCGCGCCGTTGTTAGTTATAGACTTGCCGAAAAGCGTATCTCCCAGCGCCGTCAATACCGCGGAAGTGATGACCAGGTTTAGACAGAAATAGAAGATGGGATTGAAAAGACATCCGCCTAACTTACTGTACTCGCTGTCGAATGTTTTTCCGGCCGCCCGCAACCGCTGATGAAAATGCCAGCGCTTGAGAACGGCGCCCAAGGCCGGGAGGATCCACATCGCCAGAAAGATCAGGCCGAGGAGTAGTTTTGCGGACGGGTCTTCAGCGGAAACTCTTTGGAAGAGCCCGATCACCCACTCCGACAACAACCGCATGACGAGAATGTTTGCGAGAAAAACAAAGACGTCGAGTAGCAGTCCGCGATTCTGTTCGGAGAAAAGGTCTTTGACTGCCGAGCGCGGAGGCTGAACATTTTCGGGTGCGTGCTTTGCACTCTTCCGCCGGGCCATCAAGGCTCCTCTCGGATTGGGAAGGTTTCGGGGGCTAATTCTCAGGAGCCAAACAAGACTTGCAGATCTCTTTGATGGTCGGTTGATTTGTGGCCCTCACCGTGGGCGTTGCCCACGGCTATGAACTTTGTCCCTCTCCGGGGACAAACAAACTACCCACGCGTGAGTTGCCGATACTTGATGCGGTGTGGCTGCTCGGCGGCTGCGCCTAATCGTTCCTTCCGGTCCGTCTCATACTCTGAATAGTTTCCTTCGAACCAGACAACCTTACTGTCGCCTTCAAACGCCAACATGTGGGTCGCGATGCGATCGAGAAACCACCGATCGTGAGAAATCACAACTGCGCAACCGGCGAAGTTTTCCAACGCCTCTTCCAGCGCACGGAGCGTGTTTACATCCAAATCATTCGTCGGCTCGTCGAGCAGCAAAACATTGGCGCTCTCTTTCAACATCTTGGCGAGATGAACGCGATTGCGTTCGCCGCCGGACAACATTCCCACCTTCTTCTGCTGATCCGATCCTGAGAAATTGAACCTGCCAACATAGGCGCGCGAGTTAACCTCGCGGTTACCCAGTTTTATTAGATCGGTACCTCCCGAGATTTCCTCCCAAATGGATTTATTCGGATCGAGAGTTCGACTTTGATCGACATAAGCAAGCACCACTGTTTCACCGATCCGAAACGCGCCACTATCAGGTTTTTCCTGATCGGTGATCATCTTAAAGAGAGTTGTCTTGCCTGCGCCATTCGGTCCGATGACGCCCACGATGCCTCCGGGAGGAAGCGCGAAAGTCATATCGTCGACGAGCAGGTTCTTCCCGTACGCTTTGCTGACTTTGTCAGCCTCAATCACGACATTGCCCAGCCGCGGACCTGGCGGAATGTGAAGCTCCAAATCTTCACGGCGCTTTTCCGACTCTTCGCGTAGCATTGCCTCGTACGAGTTGATGCGAGCCTTGCCCTTTGCATGCCGCGCTTTGGGCGACATGCGAATCCATTCCAGTTCGCGTTGCAAGGTCTTCTGGCGATCGCTCTCGGACTTTTCTTCTCGTCGGAGTCGTTCCTGCTTCTGCTCCAGCCACGATGTGTAGTTGCCTTTCCAGGGAATGCCGGCGCCGCGATCGAGCTCCAGGATCCAGCCGGCGACGTTATCCAGAAAATAGCGATCGTGGGTAACGGCGATGATTGTTCCCGGATAGCTCTGAAGGTGATGTTCGAGCCAGGCGACGGATTCGGCATCGAGATGATTTGTCGGCTCGTCCAGCAGCAAGATGTCGGGTTTTTGTAAGAGCAGGCGACAGAGCGCCACTCGTCTGCGCTCGCCCCCAGACAAGACCTTCACCGGAGTCTCGGGAGGCGGACAACGGAGTGCATCCATCGCCATCTCCAACCGTGAATCGAGGTCCCAGGCGTCTTGTTGATCGAGCTTCTCCTGAACCACACCCTGACGTTCGAGCAGGGAGTTCATGTCGTCGTCCGACATTTCCTCGCCAAACTTGGCGTTTATCTCTTCGAACTCTTTCAGCAGCTCAACAGTTTCCTGAACCGCTTCTTCGACGACTTCGCGCACGGTGCGGGAGTCGTCGATCAAGGGCTCCTGTTCCAGGAAGCCTACGGTAAAGCCTTGCGAGATCACTGTTTCGCCATTGAAGTCCTTATCGACGCCGGCGAGGATCCGCAGCAGGGATGATTTGCCGGACCCATTCAGGCCGATGACGCCGATCTTCGCGCCATAGAAGTAGGAGAGGTAGATGTCTTTCAGGACGGGCTTCTTGTCGTAGAACTTGCTGACGCCCACCATCGAATAAATGACCTTGTTTGCTTCAGTACTCATTTTTTCATTCGTTTCATTATTTCCGCATGTGATTCGAGAATCCCGGCGGTCTGATCCGGATCAGGCTCGAGCTCCCAATTGTCTCGGTCCCAGGTTCCACCGAGAATGATTCCATCACGTCGCGGAAACATGTAATCGGATCCACCGAGGTAGTTGTAGTCAATTTCTGGTTGCGGCAACAGCAATTCAAGCTGACCGCGCACCGGAATCAAGTTGCGATCATCGAAAAGAGCGCGCGCGCCCAATCCGGTGCAGTTAAAAACTACTTGTTCGGATAGATTTGAAACTTGCGCGAGGCTAGGAAATTCTTTGACAACCACTTTGCCTCCCGCAAGTTGAAAATCGCGCAGCAGGGCATTGAGATAAATGTGCGGTTCAATCAGCATCGTTTTGTATTCGCGCACGTGATCCACGCCGAAGTATTTTTTCGCATCCTTGAGAATCTTCAGATCAGGATAAAGGTGCGCGCCGCCGGATGGTTCGCGTTCCAGAGCCGCCGGCTCACTCAACAGTTCAAAGGTATCCATCCAGCGCACACCATACTCCGCGCCCACGAGCGTTTGAAATGCGCGATTCGATACTACGCAGGCAGTTTGAAACTGCTGGGAGAACTTTGTGGTGATGTGTTGCTGATCATAGACCGAGACTGGCGACCAGAAACCGCCGGCTATGTTGGAAGTAGTGTCGGGAGGTAAGTTCTTGGCATAGATCGTTACTGAGCTCACGCCCGGCAGACGGCGCTGGATCAGACGCGCGGTGGTCAAGCCGATCACGCCACAGCCAAGCACGGCGAAACTTCGTGCAGCTGCGGGAAGATCGAACCCGCGTGTGAGATCAACCGCTGCCGACGAAGTCCCCCAGGAGAGTGTGATACCCGCGCCGCCATGACCGTAATTATGGACGAGGAACTTCTCACCCAGACGACTCGCTTCGACAACGAAACCCCCGCGCCGGAAAGGCCTTAAACCAACAACTGTGCGAATCAGCCGGTTACGTTCGACTTTGACGGGTGCAAAGTAGCGCTTCTTTTCGCTTGCGACCGGAAGGGCGCCCAGGCTCGACGCGAGCACATTGGGAACAGCTGATTCGAGCATTGCGAGAGCGCCAACGCTCAAAGCTGAACGCATGAATCCACGACGGTTTACTTGATACCCTGTCATAACGAATCGAGATTGTGCCGTTGAGAAGGAGAATGTGCAAGATGGAAGGAACAACTGGATCGCGTGCGGGACGCCCGCGATCCGGCGACACGCTAACGTCCCACCCTCCGTGCAGTGAGGCTTGCCTTACCGACTTCCGTTTTTCTTTTAGGATCGGGGTTGAGCCCCGGGTTCGATGGAGAGGCTATCGGTAAGACAAGCCTTACCGCACGGAAAGCGGCAAGCCGCATTTGCTTATTCTGCCTGTCGGCATCTTTGCGGCTTGGCGTTTAGGCGCGTTCATTTCATCGTCAATTTCCCGATTGCGCCCCCGTTTCCGGCGGCCCACCCTACCGCGTCGCGCCGCGGGCGTCGCACAAAACTCAACGTGTCGAAGCCTGGACCATCAACACGCTGCCACGTGAGTCCATCGTCAACTGAGTAATCTGTGCCGGATGGACCGATGGCGACCCAGGTCCCGGGCCGCTTCCGGGAGCCGGGAACGTATGCGACAACGGAGCGGTAACCTGACAAGCCTTTTTGTAACGACCAGGTTGCGCCACCGTCTTTTGTAATTGCGAGGTTTTCGATCGCTTCACCTTCCTTCGTGTAATCGCCACCGACAATCATGCCGTGACGCGCGTCGCGAAAGGCGATTGAAAAGATCCCCACAGATGCCCCTGCCTTTAATGGTCCGTCAGTAATTTGCCAGGTACGGCCACGATCCGACGTTCGCAAGACGCGCGACTTCGCCGCGCCTCCCGTCCCGATCCACGCATGCGACTTTCCCCACAGCGCGATGTTTGTCCCACTGGCGGCAAACGCGCCTTCGTTTGGCAGCGCCGCCGGTAGGGCCTCAGGAGGAATGCGCTTCCAGGTGCTCCCACCATTGTCGGTAATCAAAATACAGAACTGCCCCGCTATCGAGTCGCCGATCGCGATGCCATGATTTGCATCCCAAAACGACATCGCATCATAAAAGGCTTGCGGCTCGGTATTCCTGAATTGCAGCGTCCAGGTCGCGCCCGCGTCGCTGGTTTTGTAAATACGCGAGGCGTCGCCATTCCCGATTGCGAGAACATAGGCAATGCGCTCGTTAATTGCATCAACGTCTCGAAAATCCAGTTTGTCAGAAGTTACGGTTAGCTTTTTCCAGGTTGCACCGCCATCTTCGGTGCGCAGGACCGTACTGTTCGAGCCGCTGGCCCATGCAACTCGATCGCTCACGGCGCTAACGCCGCGCAGACGCTCAGTCACGTTACTTTTCTGAAGTGTCCATTGTGGGATCGCAAGGATCAGTGCGGCGGCAATGCTAAATAAGAAGTTCAAAGTTCCCTCGTGTTGAGTAGTTGTAAAAGGTGTTCGCGTCAGGCAAGCGAAAAGGCGATCATGAACCCGGCAATGTTGACAGCTATGAACAAAAGCGACTCGCACAAAAATAACACGACCGCTTTAAGTATTGTTCGGGGCCACGTCTGCTTGTAAACAACGTGCAGCGCGAAGGCAAGATAAATCAGCGCTACTGGGTAGAACAGGTTTAGGACGCTGTTCGGGAGCTTTGCTCCGAGCGCGGCCGAGACGATGAACAACAACGCAAAAAAACTTTTCATGAAGAAGTCGAATGAGTAGTAGTAAAGGGAGAAAATTAAGTGTTCCACGTAGAAGCGCTTCATTGCGTAATACAGAAGCGAGAGAAACAAACCGGAGACGAGCACGCTTACAAACCTGAGCGTGCCTGCGTATTTTTCCGCCTTCTCATATACGCGGTCGGCGAGAACCTGCGGATCCACTCCTCTTTCCCGGGCTATTGCAATCGTAGCGGGACTTCGCGCCGCTCTTGCCGAGCCACCGCCTCTAATGTCTGACAGTGCTCCCCAGGCGAACAAAAAGTAAATTGCGCTAAAGGTGAGATACAGTCGAATGGGGCTGACATATTTTCCCTTGCGGCCGGCGCGATACTCCGCGGCGAGAATCCCGGGGCGGAAGAGAAGCGCGACAAGAGTTTTGAAGATCTTGTTGGACTCTAAATCCGTGAATTCGTTGAGTGCCTGCCGCGTGAAGTGTTTGACCGAAAATTCCTGACGGTGGATTTTCTTTTGGCCGCAGTTGTTGCAGTACTTGCCTGACAGTTCCGATCCACAGTTTGGACAGATCTCCGGCTCGGATGAAGTAGCTCCAGGTTCTGCTGGGTCGAGATGCGTGGCCATTGTTCGGGGTTTCAAGGGGGTGATGATAACGAGTCGAAGTTCCCGAGTCTCAAAGGTTCAAACAGAGACAGCTACAATTGTAGTGCCTGCAATTTTCTGCGACTTTCAAAGAATCGTTCTTTGCCACTCACTGGATCCGTAAAGCTAATTGAGCGCGCCAGAAGTTTCAGGGGCTTTGCGAAATCATCGTCGCGATCCGCACGAGGCACGAAAACCGCTTCCGGATAAAGCCTGTCGTTCAGAATCGGATAACCGAGTGCTGCCATGTGCACGCGCAGTTGATGTTTTTTGCCTGTGTGCGGTCGCAACTCAAAACGCGCTACTCCCTCGTTCTGATCAAGGAGGTCGATCACCGTCTCAGCATTAGGCAATCCCGAAACTTCCCGCATACGAAAGAATGGGTCGCCCGACACGATCCGGCTCCGGCGCGTCAACGGAAAATTAACAGTCTCTGGTTTACCGGGCATTGACGCTAACGCTTCGTACACCTTCTTCACCTGACGTTCACGAAAGAGGGCGGTGTAGTTTCCCCGCGTTTCTGCGTTGCGAGAAAAAAGCACGAGCCCGGCAGTTTCACGATCAAGACGGTGAATGGGCACTAGTGAATCAGGTTGACCTTGCATGCGCAGCCTGACCAGCAGGGTTTCCCGAAGGAACCGTCCCGCCGGAACTACCGGCAAAAAATGGGGCTTGTCGACCACTAACAGGTTCTCGTCTTGATAAATGATTGTCTCGGAAAACGGGATCGGAGTTTCCCGCTCCAGCTCGCGGTAATAAAAGATGCAAGCTCCGGCTCGATAAAGACTTTCAGGAATCAATTGCTCGCCAGTCTCAGCTACAACCTGACCTTTCGACATGCGCGAGATCCACGTTTGCGCGGGAATGCCGGGATAGTGATCGACGAGAAACTCCAGCACAGTTTTCCAGTTTCCCGCCGGGAGCCATTGGCTACTCGGGCCGACGCCAACGTCGATGGGAAGGGGTGCTTTCACAAATAGAGTTGTGGGTGAGTTCTCAGCAGCTCTTCAGACCCGCCGACCTTCCGCTGATGCGGCAATCAGCTTCTGCAAACGCTTCAAGCGGGTCTCTTCCTGCTTTGCGCATACGATCCACCACATCATCATCTTGCGATACGACGGCGGCTGCGTGTCGAAAAACTTTGCGGCGGCTTTGTTCTTCCGTAATTGTTTCGCATAAACCTCAGGAAGCTCCGCCTGGCGCTGTTCATAGGCATAGATTCCGGACTTGTACTCCAAGCGTGCAGCAAAGGCCTTGTCACCAGGCGGCTGCATGCGACCTTCCTTCGTCAGTTCGCCTACACGCTTGATATTAACCGCACTCCAGATGCTGCTGGTTCGTCTCGGCGAAAACCTGATCTTATAGCTTGTCTGCTCGACTCGCTTTCTGACTCCGTCGATCCAGCCATAACACAAAGCCTCATCGACAGACTCGGGCCAGGTAATGCTGGGCTTGCCAGAGTCCTTCTTGTAAAAACCCACCCACAATTCTGTTTGGCGAGTGTGATTCTTTGCCAACCACTTACGGAAATCGGCTGGGGTTTTGAAGAAGATGGGTTTTGGCTCGGGAGCATTTGAAGGAGGCATGGGGGAAGGAGTCAAAAGTCAGAAGTCAGGAGACAGAAGTCAGGACACAGGAGACGCGCTCCTGCCCGACCACTCCCTAGTTTCCTGTGAATAGCGTCTTCTCGTCGACAAAGCACAGTTTGTTATCCCAGGGATCGATTACGTAAAACGATCGCTCGCCCCAGGGCCGGACGACAATATCGGCGGCACTAGCGCCGTGAACATCTGCTGACGAAAGGCAGTTCAGAGCTTTTGCTTGGGCGTGAACTTCCTCAAGATTGGAAACTGCGAAGTAGATATTGTCCGGCAATGGCTTAGGGGTCTCCCCGTCAGCGCTCACATCGACGAGGGCCAGGATCACTGGCCCACAGTCAATGTAATGTCGCGATGCTCGCGGGATGCGCCGCCCTTTATCGCCGAGAAGTTCTCCATAAAACTGCTCAGCTTGATCAAGGTCGGGCACCTGCAGGATGATGCGAAACAGTTTTGGCGCCGGTGACATAGGTGCTCCCACCACTCGCCGGGTGCTAACGAACACTGGTGGCCGGCAGCGAAACAGCGCGATTAAGAATAACGCTGAACTCAGTTCCGGACTTCACGTCGGCATCTTTCTCTTTCTCATATTTACGCGCCCCCACTCCCAGCCCACCACCGATCAGAGCGCCGATGGCCGCGCCCTTACCACCACCGGCTATCGCTCCGATTAGCGCACCACCCGCTGCGCCCCCGCCGATGAACACAGCGTTGCGCTTGCCTTGGCTTTTGCCCTTTACCGTACCTTCGTTGTCGGCGCTACCGCTCTCGTCGTTATAAAGCGATGCATTGATCGGGTTGCTGCGGCCGTTAGGCTGAACCACTGATGTAAACGCCACGGTAAGGGTGCCTGGCGAACTGCGCCCAGCTCGCTTCACGGCTGTCACTCGGCCCCAGACCTTGCTCCCATCTGCAATCAGGAGAGTTCCATTGCTGCTGTGGGCCGGGTCCGTAACGGTCGCCGAAAAGCGATCACCAATGTTTGCGGTTTTAGAAGTGAGCGCTTGATTCAGCCGCACCCGAAGAACCGTATTGGCCGCCAACGTGTAATAACGCACCGCGGGCCGACGCGCGCGGCGTCCTTGCGGCGCGCCAAATGTGGGCACCACACTCCCGACTACCAGAACCAGAATCAAGAGAGTGACAATTCGTTGCGACAGTTTCAGGTACATCTTCATCGTCTTCAGTCCTCCAGATGGTAATAGGCCGCTTCATGAAAGCAGACCGAATGTGCGTAACAGTTAGTCAGGATTTGATAGCCTTGTATTACGTGCTTTCTGCTGAATTATCAAGTGCAATTCCAAGTGGGAAAACTTGCAGGTGAGGACGGGGGCAACAGGAGTCAGCAGTTAGGAGCCAGGGCTCACAAGTTGCTGTTCAAAGGAAGAAATGGTGACCGTCTAGGCACCGAGGGAAAAGTCCTGGCTCCTGCCTCTTGGCTACGGTTACGGCCAGCCCTCTCGAGCTTAGTCAATCACTTGAAGAAACAAAGCTAAAACGTTCAGTTACAAAAGGTTTTTGGTGACTGCCGTGTTACCGCCGTGTTAAGATTCGCCGTCATGCGTGGTGATGTAATCATCATACGGCTTATCTTTACCGCAATTCTGATAATAGCGGGATATGTGCTTCGACCAGTCGCTGGAGAACGTTGGGTCTCCGCCGGCGTGGGCGCGCTGATCGCTATCTGTATCATCCTTTTTGAGTTGCGCATTCGCCGCGCCACCCTTAAAACCCTAATCGGCGCAGCAGTGGGCTCGATCATGGGAATCGTCGGGGCCTTTCTGATCGGATCCTTAATCAGCCGTCAAGAGTCCATGGCGGTGGCGCCCGAGGTGAAGACATTCGTCACTCTCGCGCTGACGTTCTTCATGGCGTATGTCGGGTTGATGGTTGGCGCCGCTAAAGGCGACTATCTGGAACTCTCGGCCCTCGGTGGCATCCTTACCGAAAAGGCATCCCGCCGCGACTTAAAAATTCTCGACACTTCGGTGATTATCGACGGCAGAATTGCCGATGTTGCGGAGACAGGTTTCCTTACCGGCTCTTTGATCATTCCGCAGTTTATTCTGCGCGAATTGCAACAGGTTGCCGACTCCCCCGATTCGTCGAAACGCCAGCGCGGCCGCCGCGGTCTCGACATGCTGCACCGGTTACAAAACAACAGCTCTCTGGATATCCAGATTGTGGAAACCGATTTTCCTTCGGTGCGTGAAGTCGATTTGAAGTTGATTGAGCTGGGCAAGCAACTCGATGCCGTTATCGTTACTAACGATTTCAACCTGAACAAAGTGTCGCAATTGCGAGGCGTGAGTGTCCTCAACATTAATGAGCTCGCGAATGCGTTGAAGCCGGTGGTTTTGCCGGGCGAAGCGATGCGCGTCTTCATCCTCAAGGAAGGTAAAGAGTACAACCAGGGCGTGGCCTATCTCGATGATGGCACCATGGTCGTTGTCGATAACGCGCGCAAGTTGATCGGTAAGAATGCAGACATCGCCGTGACGAGTGTGTTACAGACAACCGCTGGCAAGATGATCTTTGGACGCTTGTGGGAAGACGCCGAGAATGGCAATGGTGAGCACAGAACTAATGGCTCGGTGCGCCGCCAGACTCGTGACACTCGCAGCACCCCTGGGCCCGTCAGGATTTCCGATCCCGAACCTGTGATCGAGTAGATTGCGACGCGGATAAAATAGTGACGGATTCTAAATTGGCAATCGACAATCGGAAATCGAAAATCGATCCGCCCCTCATATGAATGTCGCAATCATTGCTGCCGCCGGGCAGGGAACTCGGATGGGCGGCAAGCGAGCTAAGCAGTTTCTCGAGCTCGCGGGCATACCGATAATCATTCACACGTTACAAGCCTTCGAAACGTGTGAAGCAATTCAAGAAATCATCTTAGTTTTACCGGAAGCAGAAGTAAGGGACTTTTCCGTAGTCGTTCGGCCTTACAAGTTGGGGAAAGTGAGGGCCATTGTGCCCGGCGGTGTTACGCGGGCGAGCTCAGTTTTACAGGGACTGCTGGCCGTTGAGGCAAACGATGACGATATCGTCGTAGTCCACGACGGCAGTCGTCCTTTAGTGACTGCTGCGGAGATCGAAAGAACTGTCCGGGCAGCAGAACTCAGTGGCGCAGCGATTCTCGTGGCTCCGCTAGTCGATACGGTGAAAGAGGTTCGCGATGGCGCTGTGACGCGGACGGTTCCCAGAGATCAACTGCGGCGCGCGCTGACGCCGCAATGTTTTCGTCAACAAATCCTGCGACAAGCCTACGAACAGGTTGACGAACTAGACCCGTCGCTTACGGATGAGAGCGCACTAGTGGAGCGCTTGGGGGTGGCAGTAACTGTGGTTGAAGGCAGTTCACGTAATATCAAGGTCACGGGACCTGAGGATTTGTTGATGGCGGAGGCGCTTCTAATGCGTGGCTTGTGAGTTTCGGTCTTTGGTCTTAGGCCTTTGGTCTTTGATATTTACCGACAAAGCCTGTGAACTCTTAACAAATGTTCCCTTCCAAGATGGGCGAAGGCTAAGCACCAGACCAAAGACCTAAGACCAAAAGCCAAAAACCTACTTGAATGTTTCGCATCGGCATCGGCAACGACACGCATCGCCTGGTTGAAGGACGGCCGCTGATCATAGGCGGCGTGCAGGTGGCAGCGGCGCGGGGCGCAGAGGGCCACTCTGATGCTGACGTCTTGGCCCATGCAATTGCGGACTCAATTCTGGGAGCTATTTGCGAAGGAGATCTTGGCGTCCATTTTCCCGACCGAGATGAACAGTGGAAGGATGCAGATAGTCTGCAACTGTTGTCGCGCGTAATGTGGTTGGCCACCGAGCGTGGCTTGCGCATAGTCAACGTGGACTCGACGGTGATACTCGAAGTGCCTAAGCTCCGACCTTACATGCTATCAATTCGTCAGAATATCGCTTCCACGCTCGGCGTGGAGCTGGCTTGTGTCAGTGTCAAAGCTAAAACTGGCGAAGGCCTCGATGCAGTGGGCCAGGGTTTAGCGATCACGGCCCAGGCGGCAGTGTTGATGACGAGCTTGGCGGGCGAATAGACGATTAAGGAAAAACATTTGCGACCTCAGGATGTCATTCGGAAGAAGCGCGACGGCGAGCAACTCTCGCGAGCAGAGATTGATTTCTTTATCGCCGGGGTCACGCATGAGGACATCGCAGACTATCAGGTCAGCGCTCTCCTGATGGCGATCTATCTCAACGGAATGAACGAGGCCGAACAGCAAGCGCTAACTGAGGCGATGTTGCGTTCCGGCATCACGCTCGACTTCTCCAGCATTGCCAAACCTAAGGCTGACAAACATTCAACCGGGGGCGTTGGTGACAAGACCTCCTTAGTTATCGCTCCACTTGTCGCCGCCTGTGGCGTTTGTGTGCCGATGATCTCCGGACGTGGGCTCGGTCACACCGGCGGCACGCTCGATAAACTCGAATCGATTCCCGGGTATCGCGTTAACCTTTCGACGAAAGAGTTTCAGGACGTTCTTGAGCGCGTCGGGTTTGCGATGGCCGGCCAAACGGCCGAGCTGGCGCCAGCGGACAAGAAGATGTACGCGCTGCGCGATGCCACTTCGACAGTCGAAGCAATCCCTTTGATAGTCGCTTCTATCATTTCAAAGAAGGGGGCCGCCGGTCTCGACGCGATGGTAATCGACGTCAAGGTGGGTTCCGGCGCGTTCATGCGCGACGAAGCGCGCGCTCGTGCGCTCGCGAAAGCACTTGTGAAAACTGGAAACTCGTGCGGCATCAGGACGCGCGCCTTGCTCACCGACATGAATCAACCCCTTGGTCGTGCGGTAGGGAATTCTCTCGAGGTGAAGGAGTGCATCGAGTTGTTGCGCGGGGATGCGGAACCAGGCGCACGACCGGTTCTCGATCTGTCACTCGAGCTCTCAGCTCACATGCTGGTGCTTGCCAACGTCGATGACTCGATGGAAGCTGCGCACGCGCGACTACGGCGCGTTTTGGAATCGGGCGACGCGCTGGAATGTTTTCGGCAGAACATTGCCGCTCAAGGTGGGGATGCGCGGGTGTGTGATGATCCCGCCGGTTTTCTTCCTTTGGTGAGTGAATCGATTAAGGTAGAATCGCCGCGCTCCGGCTTCATTACAGAAATTGAAACGACGGAAATCGGTCACGCAATCGCGGCATTAGGTGGCGGCCGCGTGCGCATTGAAGACAAGATCGATCCGACCGTGGGGTTCATTGCCGAAAAGAAGATCGGCGACAAGATTGGAAGCGGCGAGTTACTGGGAACAGTCTTTGCGCGCGACCAGTCGAAGGCGCGCGAGACTGCTGCCCGGATCCAGGCGGCATATCGCGTCAATGAGGCATCTCACTCCCAGCTACCGACTCTGATTAAGGAAGTGATAAACGAATGAAGCGCTCTACCTGCACTCTTTGTCTCTTAGCTGGTTTGATTCTGCTCTCCTTCATCGCCGCCGCATGTAGTAACCAGAGTTACGGCTCAGAAGATACTTCCAAAGTACGCGTCGGAATCGTTTTTGATATCGGCGGCAAAGATGATCGGTCTTTCAATGCGGCAGCATGGGCGGGAGCCAAGTGCGCAGCCACGGGCAACTGGCCGGACGGAACCTCATGTGGCAAACAACACCTGGACATTATCTTGCGCGACATTGAGCCCGGCAATCCCACTTCTATTGAACCAGCGATGCGCGCTTTCGCGGAACGCAATTACGATCTGATCATTGGTATCGGCTTCGCGCAAACGCCAATCATAGAGTCGGTCGCGAAAGACTACCCCAATATTCGTTTTGCCGTTGTTGACGGCGTCAGCAATCTGCCGAACGTTGCTTCCCTGGTCTTCAAAGAACACGAGGGCTCTTATCTCGTGGGCACAATGGCTGCAAAGGCTTCGCGAACTGGAACGATCGGCTTTCTAGGCGGCATGGACATCGGTCTGATACATCGCTTTAAAGAAGGCTACGAAGAAGGCGCGCGCTCTGTGAATCCAAACATTCGCGTGATTCCGAATTACGTCGGTGTGACGGATGCGGCCTGGAACAATCCCGGCAAAGGCAAAGAGATTGCGCTTGCTCAGATCAGCAAAGGCGCTGATGTGATTTTCACAGCCGCCGGCAATTCCGGTCTCGGTGCGTTTGATGCAGTCGAACAGGCGGGCAAGCAAGACGGACGCGCCACTCATTTTGTGATTGGCGTAGATGCGAACCAGAACATGGTCAAGCCAGGCTTCGTCCTCACCAGCATGGTGAAGCGCGTCGACAACGCCGTCTACTCGATTATAGACGATGTCGTAAACCACCGTTTCAAGACCGGCTTCCATGTGTATGGCTTAAACGAAGATGGCGTCGGCTATTCGATGGACGAGAACAATAAAGACTTAGTGACTCCCGAAATGCTCCAGATCGCCGAGGAAGCAAAAAGGAAAATCATCGCCGGTGAAATTAAGGTCACGGATGCGATGAATAAAT
>JBGSYG010000020.1:0-8608 GCA_041750995.1 Pyrinomonadaceae bacterium
GGACCGATGGCGACATGGCTCCGAAGTGATCTAAGTTCGACGACGCAGCAGTGGATCGTTGCCTTCTGGCATCATCCGCCCTACAGCAAAGGCTCGCATGACTCTGATACCGACCCGATTCTCGCCGCGATGCGTCAGAACTTCCTTCCCATTCTTGAGGACGGCGGCGTAGACGTGGTTTTGAGTGGCCACAGCCACTCATACGAACGCTCTTACCTTATCGACGGGCACTACGGAACGTCAGGTACTTTCACTAATGCGATGAAGAAGAATGGCGGGAGCGGACGCGCTGACACCACAGGCGCATACGGCAAGCCTTCGCTCGGACCGGGTGCTCACGAAGGTGCCGTCTATGCGGTGGCGGGAAGCTCGGGACAGGCGAGTGGTGGTGCGCTGAACCACCCAGCGATGTTTATCTCGCTCAACAACCTGGGCTCAATGGTCTTCGATGTAAATGGCAACACGCTCGACGCTAAGTTCCTGCGTGAGACCGGCGCAGTTGCTGATTACTTCACAATCACTAAAGGAGTTACTCCATCGCCACCTGCCGCTCCAACCGCGTTGTCGGCGACGGCCGCTTCCAGCAGTCAGATCAATCTTGCCTGGACTGACAATGCCAGCAACGAAGACGGCTTTAGGATCGAACGTTGTCAAGGCACAGGCTGCACAAACTTCTTACCTGTAGCTACGACCGGAACCAACGTCACTTCTTTCAGCAACACGACTCTTGCGGCAAGCACGACCTACGTCTATCGCGTATTTGCCTTCAATGGAGGTGGTGACTCAGCCGCTTCCAACACGGCTGAAGCTACCACGCTAACACCACCCGCAACGCCGGCTGCCCCTAGCGCTCTAACAGCGACGGCAGCATCGCGAACCCAGATAAATCTTTCGTGGGTGGACAACTCCACCAACGAGACGGGGTTCAAGATCGAGCGCTGCAAAGGCACCAACTGTTCGAACTTTGCTCAAGTTGGGACCGTCGGAGCGAACGCAACAGCGTTCCCTGACACTGGGTTGGCAAAAAACACGGTCTATCGTTACCGCGTGCGCGCCTACAACGGCAGCGGCAATTCGCCTTATTCGAACACAGCTAGTGCGCGAACACTCAATGTTAGTAATGCAAAGAACCCGTGATGATGATCAACAGGCGAAAGACATTGAAGTTGGCGAGCACGACAGTCAGACTGCTGGCGACGCTGATGCTGCTAGCTGCCTTAGCTTCGGCCCACGATGGTTTGCACGAGCAGATTGCCGAGGTGACAGCACGCATCAAACGCGCTCCGCAAGACGCTAGTCTGTACTTGAAGCGTGGCGAACTTTATCGCCTTCATCAAAACTGGCGGCGTGCTGAGGCTGACTATGATCGAGCGGCACGTTTGCAGCCCCGTCTGGCTGTTGTAGATCTTGCTCGCGGCAAGATGCTGTTTGAGGCAGGGCGGTCACGGAGCGCCATTGTCTCCCTCGATCACTTTCTCCATAAACAGCCCTCACACTTCGAGGCGCTTGTCACGCGCGCCCGAGTCCTCGTTAGCCTTGGGCGACGTGTCGAGGCAGCGCGGGACTTCAAAACCGCCATACGCCTGACTCCCACGCCGCAGCCGGAGTTATACATCGAACGGGCGCGCTCACTTGCCGACGAACCAGGCAGCAACACCGACAACATTATCGAAGCGTTGCGCGGGCTTGACGAGGGTCTCACTAAACTGGGGCCGCTCGTCACCCTGCAACTCTATGCTGTCGACCTTGAGCTGCGACGAAAAAGCTATGACAACGCTCTGGCTCGGTTGGAAACTGTCGCTGCTCAGTCACCGCGCAAAGAGGCGTGGCTCTTCCGGCGCGGCGAGATTCTTCTGCTCGCCGGACGAAAGAAGGAAGCGCACGAAGCATTCGCCAGCTCGCTCGCCGCCCTCGAGTCGCTTCCCATGAATCGCCGGCGCACAAGAACCGTGGTCGATCTGGAAGCGCGCTTACGCACAGCTCTCGCCTCTGACCGCAAAGGCCGCGAGGAAATGCTCCAGCGGCAATAGCTGGTCAGGGACTGGCCGCTTGTAGTTCTTCTGAGTTCTTAAAACCTTCTTGATACTAATTGTAGTCAGAATGTCTGGACAGCCTGTATAATCACCTCGTCCCCGAACCCCCCTTGGTATTAGCTCCAGCTCTCCTTTCGATCTACAGCAGACTTATGTCACTCGAACCTCCTGACGAGGATTCTCCTGGCTCTAAATCAGCACCCGACGCGATGCCAGATTCTGAAAACCTCACAGATTTGATTCGAAACTTGCAGAGTCCCGAACTCGCGCCTTACTGGCTCTCGGCCATTATTGAGTCGGCCGACGATGCGATTGTCAGCAAAACACTTCAAGGCATCATCACTAGTTGGAATAAGGGCGCCGAACGCATCTTCGGTTATGCCGCGCCAGAGATGATAGGGAAGTCGGTGACCCTGTTGATACCGGACGACCACATCGACGAAGAGGGGTTGATCCTGGCGCGCATTCGCAGAGGTGAACGAGTTGAACACTATGAAACTGTGCGGCAGCGCAAAGATGGCAGCCGGGTGGACGTTTCCTTAACGATTTCGCCAATCAAGAGTGCTGAGGGCGAAATAATTGGCGCTTCGAAAGTTGCTCGAGACATTACGAAGCAACGCCACGCTCAAAGAATGCTCGACGAGAGCTCAGATCGCCTGCATTTGGCATTAGCAGCTTCAAACCTTGGCGATTGGAGTTGGGACGTCGCGACCGATCTAGTGACCTTTTCGGAAACTGCCGCCCGGATCTTTGGAGTACCTCCAGATCCTCACCTGACCTGGTCAGAGATGCGCGACCTGCTCCACGAGGAGGACCGTGAGCGAGCGCGCCTAGCCATCGAAGAATCGTTAGCCAATAAAAGCGATTACGACATGGAGTACCGCCTCAGTAGTTTGAATGGCTCGCAGCGCTGGGTGTCGGCGAAAGGGCGTGCTCAGTACAAACCAGACGGGAGTCTCTCCGGAATGTTAGGAGTGGTTCAGGACATCACCGTCAGAAAACTGACGGAAGCAGCGCTGGTTGAGCAAACAGAAGCGCTGAGCACACTTAACAAGCTCGGACAGGTGATCTCCGCAGAATTGGATATGCACAAAGCTGTGCAGGCAGTTACTGACGCGGCGACAGAGCTCACGGGTGCACGATTCGGCTCCTTTTTCTACAACGTGCTCAACGAAGATGGCGCTTCGTACATGCTCTTCACGCTCGCGGGAGTGCCGCGCGAAGCCTTTGCTCATTTTCCGATGCCGCGCGCCACTGACCTCTTCGGACCAACGTTCCGCGGCGAGGGTCCAGTCCGGATTCATGATGTGAAACTCGATCCGCGTTACGGAAAAAACGCCCCTTACTACGGGATGCCGGAAGGCCATCTCCCGGTCACAAGTTATTTAGCGGTACCGGTGATCTCCAGTTCCGGAGACGTTTTGGGCGGGCTCTTTTTTGGTCATCCCGCGGCAGGGGCTTTTAATGAACGTGCTGAGCTATTAGTTGTTGGACTTGCGGCTCAAGCGGCTATCGCCATGGATAACGCGTCGCTTTTCCAGGCCGCCAAGCGGGCGCGGATCGAAGCCGAACGAGCGGCGGCAGAAAATGAAAATCTATACCGGCAGGCTGAAGACTCGAGCCGTCTCAAAGATGAATTCCTTGCAACTATTTCGCACGAGCTTCGCACTCCTCTAACTTCAATCCTGGGGTGGGCGCGCATGCTTCGCAGTCATCAGTTGTCTGATGAAGACTACGCCAAGGCCCTGGAAACGATCGAGCGAAACGCGCACTCCCAGGCACAGCTGATCGACGATTTGCTTGATGTCTCGCGCATTATCACAGGCAAGCTGCGCATGGATGTGCGGCCCGTTAATCCGAGCGATTTTATTGAGGCCGCGATTGAAGCACTTAAACCTGCTGCCGTTGCCAAAGGCGTTCGCATTAAGAAGATCCTCGACACCGGTGTGATATCGGTCCCTGGCGATCCAGTTCGTTTGCAGCAAGTGGTCTGGAATCTATTATCAAATGCGATCAAGTTCACACCGCGCGGGGGACACGTGCAAGTGCGACTGGAACGCGTGAACTCGCACATGGAGATTGTGATTAGTGATACGGGGCAGGGTATTTCTGCGGATTTCCTACCTTTTGTGTTCGATCGCTTCCGTCAGGCGGACCAGCGTACCAGCCGGCAGCACGGTGGTATGGGCCTGGGCCTGTCGATTGTCCGGCACCTTGTTGAACTGCACGGGGGCTCGGTTAGGGCAGAGAGTGGTGGTGAAGGCAAAGGGTCATCGTTCACAGTTCAGTTACCGGTGTCTCCCGTTTATGAGGTGGAACGCGGGGCAGGTCGCGTTCATCCGGGCACTCGAGATCTTTTACCGGAATCGGAATATGGCGAACGGCTTGATGGACTGAAAATTCTCATCGTCGATGATGAACCAGACACGAGGAATATGTTGAAGGCAGGACTTTCGCGCTGCGGAGCGGAAGTGGTTGCGGCGGCTTCCGCGGGGGAAGCATTTACAATACTCGGCGCCGATCTTCCAAGATTAATAATTAGTGATATCGGAATGCCCGGAGAAGATGGTTACGAATTTATTAAGCGGCTCCGGAAATTACCCGGCAAACAGGGAGGCAATATTCCAGCGATTGCTTTAACTGCTTATGCGAGAGTTGAAGACCGCATGAACGCCTTGCGAGCAGGCTATCAGATGCATGTGCCTAAGCCTGTCGATCTGGCCGAGTTGGTTGCGGTAGCCGCTAGCCTGGTGAAGCGCGGGTCCTAAGAGTTGCTTTTGCTGATTGTCGGATTCCGATTTCTTCTTTCGAAACGGGCCAATTGGCAATCGCAAAAATTTTTTATCCGCCGATCGAGGGATCGCTGGCAGTCGCTGGTGCTGCTTCGTTTACGTGGATCGTGTTTGTGTCTGAATCGAGATAGAAGTGATTCTTGCCGGTAGCGCTGACGCCTTCGCCAATCTGCGGGTCGGCATTCAAGGTGTAGCCAGCCTGTTGCGTAGTCGAGCGAGGTATCACTCTAAGGGTAAATATGTACCCTTCAACCACGGGCGTCGCACCATCATAGCGGTTGTCGAGCAGGTTTTCGCGACGGAGCTCTTCGAAAGAGCCGAAGGTCGTGCGTTGCTTCATGTTGTAGTAAAGCATCTGCTGCTCGGCGACAGTTCTCATCGATTTAATCGCTGCTGCCTCGTTTGCCGAACGGAGCGCGGCTTTCCAGCCGGTAATTCCCACCGCGATTAATATTCCAATAATGGCGATTACGATCATTAGCTCGATAAGGGAAAAGCCCTCATCGCCGCGGCGTTGTTGACGATTGTGTCTCATAAAAATCTCCTGCCTTGCGTTACACGTAATACCCAAGAGCGAGTTCCGTTTCCTTTCAAAAGGTGTAACGACGGCGGCTAGTTTACTACAGCCCGAAAGCAGAATCACATTGCGCCGCACTCTGCCAGACAACTTTTGGGGTGCGGCAGTCACCTTTAGCATGTAGAATGAATTGAGTTTTTGCGGCGCAAACCCGTAGTTTATGAGGTTGCCGAGCGCATCCTATATCCGAATTTGAACCTTTGGGCCAAGTGGAAGTTTACGTTACCCGTTTCGGGGAAGCCTTTTGATGAGACGTCTGCAACCAGTTGAGGGTCACTCCCAGGTGGTCGTATCGACCGCCGTGGAAAAGATCGAGCGTCTGCAAAACGCGATCGAACAGGTGATCAAGGGCAAGCCGGAGGCAGTGCGTCTGGCGATCGTCACGTTGATCGCCGGCGGACATCTCCTGGTTGAGGATGTTCCCGGCGTTGGCAAAACCACGCTCGCGCAAGCCCTCGCACGCGCCCTCGATTGCAGCTTTCAACGAATTCAGTTTACGTCCGACCTGTTGCCTTCCGATGTGATTGGTCTCTCAATCTACAACCAGCATTCCAGCGTTTTTGAATGGAAGCCGGGACCGGTCTTCGCGCACGTGGTCCTCGCTGACGAAATAAATCGCACCACCCCAAAAACACAGTCAGCTTTGCTGGAAGCGATGGCGGAAAGACAGGTAACCGTCGAAGGCGTAACGCATCTGTTGCCGGCGCCGTTCATGGTCCTGGCGACGCAGAATCCCATTGAGCATCACGGCACGTATCCGCTTCCCGAGTCACAGCTTGATCGTTTCATGCTGCGACTTCGTATCGGGCATCCGAGCCTGCGCGATGAGAAACAGATCTTGAGAGATCGCGAACGAAACGATCCGCTTGACGATCTGGTCCCGGTAATGACAGCTTCGGAAGTCGTCGAATTACAACGCAGTGTCGCAGCAGTTTCCGTCGACGACTCTCTCGTTGATTACCTGATGAGCATTGTGGCGGCCACGCGCGATTCGGAGATGTTGGATTTGGGTGTCAGTCCGCGCGGCAGTTTAGCTTTGTTCCGTGCCGCCCAGGCGCTCGCACTGACTGAGGAAAGATCTTACTGCATTCCAGACGACATCAAGCGCCTCGTCCTGCCAGTGTTTGCCCATCGTATCCTTGTGAGCTCGCGCTTCGCCTCGGCCCTAAGAAGAAGCGAAGAGGCCGAAGCCGTGCTGACGGAAATCATGAAGACGGTCAGCGTGCCCTTGTAAGGCGGAGGGATGAGGGATGAAAGACATCGTCCATTTGTTCATGCTCCATTTCATTTGCCGTTTTTGGCGAACGGTCTAGCTAAATACTTCATCGTTAAAAATGAAAAATGACAAATGGAAAATAGGCTCTTGGCAGTTTTGAGGGACAATGAAAAATGAGTCAGAGTTAATTTCACCCACATCCCTCCCTCAGCCTTCATCCTCTGATCCCCCCATCTCCCCGCCTCCCCGTCTCCCCATCTCCGTCGCGAGGTGGCGCAACGCAATCCTCGGAACTTTGCTGGTGCTCGCCGGCTTGGCAGCCGCCGCGGTAACGTTGCTGGCTCGCCGCACTAACGACAGTACACTCGCTACTGCCGGCGCCGCCCTTTCATTAGTCATTGCCGGCCTAATCCTAATCCTCATCGTTCCTCCGCTTGCGCGCTCCGCCCGGCTCGAGATTGCCAGCTTCGACTTACCAATTGAAGTCACGACGGGCGGTGCAATCTTTTTAGCGATTGTCGTCGTGGTTGGCTTCGCGGCCTGGAACACCGGCCACAATCTCCTGTTTCTGATTTTTTCGCTTCTCTGTTCCACCCTTTTTGTGGGCTGGGCCGCGGCCCGAACCTCACTGCGGGACCTGAAAGTGTCTGCCAGATTCCCGGACCACATCTTTGCCGGGGAACCGGCGCCCGTGATTGTTACCCTCCGTAATAACAAGCGCCTGATGCCGTCGCTCTCGGTATTGGTAGAAGCTCGTGGGCCAGTCGCCGAGTTCGACGAACCAAAACGCAAGCGACGGCAGCGATACGCGAAACGCTCGCTCGCTTACTTTACTTACATTCCGCATCGGGCGGCGGCCGAACAGCGAGTGGAACAAACGTTCAGCAAGCGCGGTCACGTGTTCATCGACGGCTTTGAGCTTTCGACTCGATTTCCATTCGGCTTTGTGCGGCGGCGGCGGCGCCTTGGAGCACGCAACGTCGACATCCTCGTCTATCCCAAGCCGGAACCTATTGGCGATGAACTGCACTTGCTGCCGATGAATGTCGGAAGGATGGCATCATCGCGACGCGGCGCGGGACACGATCTGTTCGCGCTGCGGGACTATCAGCCGCAGGACGACTTGCGCCACATTGATTGGAAGGCCACAGCGCGATCACGCCGCCTCACGGTGCGTGAGTTTACTTCGGAAGACGAGCGCCGCATCACGATTGTCCTCGATACGCGTCCGGTTCCGGATTCCGAAGAAGAGAATTTTTCCGAACGATTTGAGCAAGGAGTAATCAAGGCAGCGTCGCACCTGAAACACTTTATTGACGAGCAGGCTGAGGTGCGCTTGATTTTAGGAAACGAAACAGGTGCTTACGGATCCGGCCTCGAACATCTCTACGGTAACTTGAGGCGTCTCGCGATCGTCGGTCCAGACTACGCCGGCGCACGCCCCGTGAAGACTTCCACATCTGAAGTAGAAGCTTTTGATGACCCGGATTCGGGCCACGACTACGCGATCTTTCTTACGGCAGCTATACCCGGATCCATTCCCGCAAAAATCTGGCGCAGTTCTTATGTGGTGTATTTTTGATGCTGGTCTTCTAATTCGAAGAGACGCCTAGCGTCGAAGTTGGTCGGTGCGAGTGTTGGGTGAATTCAAGTTGGACGTGCAACTCCGTGACTCACTGGCGCCTCAGCGCCGCAGGCGCGTAATAAGGTAGCCAGGGGCGAGCGCGAAGCGAGTAGCCCCTGGTGCTAATGGCCATAAGATTGAGCTCTGAAAGAGCGACAGAATATTTAGAGGAGTAGTTTAATGTCGCACTTACAGTGCTCAAGGTTCTGCTCGAGCAAGATCCAGGGGCGGCGTGCTTCGCTGCGCTCGCACTTGCCCCTGGCTACCTTATTTCGCGCCTGCGGCGCTGAGGCGCTGCACTGGCTGCATTCAGCTGCTCACCGGATTGGACTTCAGTTGCACTTCCAAATTAAATACCACCTTGGA
>JBGSYG010000021.1:0-35338 GCA_041750995.1 Pyrinomonadaceae bacterium
ACCTAGCGTAAGATTACGCCTCCGAGCAGTTCTAATTTTTTAAGGTTTGAAATAGGCGCGTAGCTCAGTTGGTAGAGCGTTGCCTCGACACGGCAAAGGTCTGGGGTTCGAGCCCCCACGCGCCTACCAGAAAAATCTGGCGGCTTGTACAGCAGAGAACCCAATGCTAACCCACCCGACCAATTACCCGACCAATTCGGTGAGGATTCTGAGGAATAGGCAGAAACTGAGGAATGCCACTTTATGTCATTTGCTCAATGTTTTTGAAATGCTGAGATTTTTGAGAGCCGAAAACCTGCCAAGCGCTCCCGTGTCGAGGCAGCGCTCTGCCAACTGAGCTACGCGCCTACAAGTAAGTTTTTCAAACCTCGACGAGCTCGATTGCTTTTCCAGTTCCCTCTTCAGTCGTCACTTTTCCGCGACCGCGAATAGTCTGATTTCTGATCGTCGAGGCGAGGGCGAAACTAACAAACGGCTCGCGTAAGTGTCAAGGAGGCATCTATTCGGCTCGTCGGAATCTTCGCCCCAGAGTGGTCGAGCGGGGGCAGGCCCCCTTAATGCAATAAGTCTGTCCCGATCAGTCTTAGCGCAATTGCTTTCTTGCTCCACTCTTACTGGAATTAATCTCTTCTTAATCGGTGTCATCCGCGAAGATCTGTGGCTGACTCTTCTTCCACACTGCCGGCGAGACGCCGCGATCCAAATTTATCACCCAGCCGTAGTCGCCGCTCGCTCCCACTCTTCTAAGAGCTCAGCCAAACGCGATTCTGCTTCCTGATAGTCGTCATTAACTTTTACTAGTTGAGAAATGTCGCGGGCAATTTCGGGTTTCGACATCTTCTCTGACAGCGAACTGACACGGAGCTCGACTTCGGCAATTTCGGCTTCAATGATCTCCGGGCTGCGAGCCTTCTTGATGACCTTTACACGACTCGCTGTCGACGCTGACTTCGATTTCTTTCCACGCTTCGGTTCGCCACTCGACCTGTGACTTCTCGTTTCTGCCGGCGCAAGTTCAGTCTTTTCCAGCGCGCTGCTTGAAGCAGAAATATACCGATCATCAATCGACACGGCTGAATGTTCGGCACGACTTGTTTCCGCGAGTCCAGCCTTCCAATCGTGGTACTCCGTGTAGTCGCCGTCGTAATGTTCAGCATTGCCTTCCCCATCAAGCGCCAGGATCTGTGTTGCCACTCGGTCGAGGAAGAAGCGATCGTGGCTAATAGTCACTATTGTTCCCTCGAAAGCGTCAAGTGCTTCTTCAAGAGCTTCGCGGGAAGGAATGTCGAGGTGATTGGTCGGCTCATCCAAAACTAAAACATTCACTCGCGAGTAGATGAGTTTCGCAAGCGCCAGCCTTCCCTTCTCTCCTCCGGAAAGATCGCGAACGTGCTTGTACACGTCATCGCCCGTGAAGAGAAACTTCGCCAGGAACGAGCGCAACTCACCGGCAGTAGCGCTGGAGGGCGCGACTCGCCGCAACTCCATGATGATCTCGTTGCGATCATCAAGATCGTCGAGCTGTTGCGCGTAGTAGCCTATGTTTACTTTGGAACCCCAGGCGACCTCGCCGTCAAGAGCCGATATTTTCTTCAGAATAGTCCTGAGGAAAGTTGTTTTGCCGGAACCGTTCGGGCCAATGATCCCCAGGCACTCGCCCCGACGGAGGATGAACGAAATGTCCCGAGCCAGCTCCTTATCCGGATAACCAATCGTTGCGTGGTTCACAGTCAGCACATGGTTTCCCGTGCGTTCGATCGTTTGCAGGCGAAAATCGCCCGACGACTGATCACCGCGCACCGCATCGACGCGCTCAAGCTTCTCGAGCATCGTGCGCCGCGATTTTGCTTGCTTGGTTTTCTGACCAGCCAGATTGCGGCGAATGAACTCCTCAGTTTTGGCGATCAGCTGCTGCTGGTTGTCGTAAGCCCGGCGCTGTGATTCGCGGCGCTCTTCACGTTCAGCCAGGTAGTAAGAGTAGTTGCCGGCGTAGCTCGCTGCCTTGCCGTTTTCGAGATCGACGATGCGCCGGCAGGCACGGTCAAGAAAATAACGATCGTGGCTGACGATCACGTACGCTGCTGCGTAAGTTTGCAAAAACTCTTCGAGCCACTCCACCCCTTTCACATCAAGGTGGTTAGTCGGTTCATCTAGCAGAAGCACATCTGGCTCAGCTAACAACAGTCGAACCAAACCAAGCCGGTTCTGTTGACCTCCGGAAAGCTTTTCGGTTTCGAGTGCCCACGTTTCCCGTTCAAATCCAAGTCCCAGCAAAATTGCTTCGGCCTTCGCTGTGTAGGCAAAACCGCCTTCACGTTCGAATTCATGCTGCAAGTCGCTATAGCGCTCCAGAACTTTTTCAAGATCGTCGGGAGCCTCCGCCATGCGATGCTCCAGCACGTGCATTTCATGTTCGATCTGTTGCAAGTGGCCAAAGGCAGCGAGGGCTGATTCGTGCACTGTGGAACCCGGCTCGAAATGCACATGCTGGGACAGGAGTCCAAGCTTCACTCCTCGCGCACGCACAACATCCCCGCGATCCGCGGACTCCTCACCACTGACCAGGCGAAAAATAGTTGTCTTGCCGGCGCCATTGCGACCAACAAGGCCAACATGCTCGCCAGGATTTATCTGGAGGGAAACGCCACGCAAAATATCGTGCGTGCCGTAAGACTTATGAACCTCTGAGAGACGAAACAACATTACAATTGCTGCAATTGTTACATAACAAGACGGGTGCGGAGCCCGACTAAGCCTCCGACACCCGCCTGGAGATCCGTTATCCCTTTATTACTTCGGTGAACTGCTGGCTTGCGGACTCGCTACGGAACTGGCCGCCGGACTCGGTGTCGTCGTTGGACTCTCGACGCTTTGCGGGGTTGCCGTTGGGTTTACTGCGCCAGGAGATGCGGGGCGCAACCCGAGGTTGCCAGGGTTAGTCAGCATGTTCGCGGCAAGATTGTTCACAATCTTCGCTTCGTTCATCGCGGTTTCCAGAAGGGCCGCATTCAAGATTTCTTTGCGCTGATTTATCAAAGCCTGCGTTATTTGGGTCCTCACACCGGGACTGTCAAGCGTCAGGTTTTCGGTCTGCAACCGCTTCTCCGATAATTTAAAAATGTACCAGCGATTGTTTACCAACTTCGGTTCGGTAAAGCTGCCAACCTGCATCGGCCCCATAAACAGATCCATCAACTCTTTTGGCAAGCCGGCTTGCTTTAAGCCGTCTTCACTAAAGAAGCCGATGTCCCCGCCACGAATTAGGCTGTTGGCATCCTCACTCTTTGAACGAGCGACAGTCGCAAAATCCTGTCCGCCCTTGAGCTGTTGATAGAGATTATCGATCTTCAGTTTTGCCTCGGCTTCGTTCTTCGCATCATTCTGCGTCAGAATTCCCTGGGGGGTATTGTCGGCCGGATCCACGATGATCACCGCTAATGCCACGCCTCGTTGGCTGACGAATTGGTTCTTGTTGCCGTTGTAGAACTCTTCGACTTCCTTGTCATTAATCGAGATCTTTCCCGTGTACTTGTCCTGAAGACTCTTAATCGCAATATCCTTGCGTGCTTCTTCGCGAAGCGTTTCCATCGACATATTTTGCTCTTTCAGACTCTTCTGAAACTCGTCTTCAGTCATGCCGCTCTGTTGCTTTTGCTGATTGATAGTTGCGGTGATCTGATCGTCGGTGGGAAGTACCTTCTCCCTTTCTGCTCTTTGAAAGAGCACTTCACGCTGCATCAAGCTGCTCAGCACCTGCAAACGGGCCTGGGCCAGTTCGAGCGAGGAAAGCTGGGCCTGTTTGCCGCCCGCTTGCGCACTTATAGCGCGTTCCACATCAGCCAACATGATGTTTCGGCCGTTCACGGTGGCGGCTACCATACTGTCAGTGGCTTCGGAGTTTCCGCCCGAACTGCACGCTCCCAGCAACACCGCGACAAGCGCGAGGAGTGTGGCCGTAACACTTAACTTCACAATGTTCTGCACGTTTAATTTGCTCCTTTAGAAATCGTAACCAGCACCAGGGGAGATCGTCACCCCTTGACGATGTGGAAATCCGTTTGTTATAAATCTTGGCTTCTAATGATCCTCGGATCGTAAACTTTATAGTCCAGCAATAATTTGGGTTATTAAAACCCTGGAGGTTTAAGACGATGGCTAAGCGTTGCGAAGTTTGTGGCAAAGGCCCGCAATTTGGAAATAACGTTTCACATGCGAACAATCGGACCCCGCGGCGGTTTAATCCAAACCTGCAATCGATCCGGGTGCAGCTGCCTAAAGGCGGCGCCCAGCGCATGAAGGTTTGCACCAATTGCATCAAGGCCGGAAAGGTCTTGAAAGCAGCCTAGTCAAATCTAAAACTCTCAAAGAACCGGTGCGGCGATCAACTCGTCGCGCCGGTTTCGTTATTCGCGCAAGAGGGCAACCGCCTCAAGCTCGACTCGCGCATCGCGTGGCAAACGGACAGCCTGAATAGTGGCCCGCGCCGGCGGCTCGTCGCTAAAAAATTTGCCGTAGACTTCATTCATGGCCGCAAATTCTTCCATGTCGGCTAAAAACACCGACGTCTTCACCACCAGTTGCAAATCGCTGCCTGCGGCATCAAGGACCGCCGCCAGGTTTTTCATTACCTGGCGCGTCTGCTCCGCGATGCCACCGGAAACGAATTGACCTGTTTCCGGGTCAATCGGAATCTGACCTGAGACAAAAACAAATCCGCCTGCTTTGATGGCTTGCGAGTACGGTCCGATAGCCTTAGGGGCCTTTCCAGTCTTAACAACCTGCCTCACAGTGTGGAACGCCTCGAATTTGAGTCTTTAAGCAAAGGCGGGATTCTAACAAAAGGGATGGCTAAGGGCAAAGATGGCTATGAACATCGGTCTTTGGTCTGTGGTCTTTGGTGAGCGTCCGGTTAAGAGGCGGTGGTCAACAAAGTTCCAAAGAACGCTCCAAGTTCGTTACGCTATCCCCTGCATCCGCTCGACATCGAGAACTCCGGGAACACCTTTAATCGAGTTGATGACTTTATCGAGGTGCTTTACATCAAAAACCTCAACCGTAACCTCGATATGCCCCTTCTCGTCCGGCGCCACCGAAGCGCGCGCGTCCCGGATTCCCGTCTTCATATCGGAAATCGCTCCGGTGATGCCGGCAATCATTCCCGTACGATTTTCAGTAACGGCTAAAAGCTTAACTGCGTAGGCCGTCTTATCCTGCTGCCCGGCCCACTCCACTTCAACGATCCTTTCCCGATTCACCATCAACTGCATCACGTTTTTGCAACTGCGCGTATGAACAGCGACGCCCTTGCCACGCGTGACGTAACCGATAATGCCCTCACCATGCAACGGATTGCAGCAGCGCGCCCGCGTGACCATCAGGTCGTCGACGCCCCGAACGACAATTGAATCGTCGCCCAATCTAATTAGGCGTTTGACGGCGCGAACACCGCTGCGCAGCCGCGACTCCTTCTGTTTGTCCAGTTGTTCGAATTGTTCAGGACCCAGATATTTGGCGATCACATTGCGCGGCACGAGTTTGCCGTAGCCGATGGCGGCGAGCAGGTCATCAACACGCCCATAACCATATTCGCTGGCCACTCGCTTCATGCCCCCATCGCCGTCGCCCAGCATCTTTTTCATAGACAGCTGAAAACGCGCTGCCTCTTTCTCGAAAAGCTTGCGCCCGATTTCCATCGACTCCGCACGTTGCTGCTCCGATACCCAATGGCGCACTCGATTGCGCGCGCGCGAAGTGACGATGAAGTTCAGCCAATCGCGCGACGGATGCGACGACGATGAAGTCAGGATCTCTACCACATCCCCGTTTTGGATCTTCGTTCTAAGCGGCGCCATGCGATTGTTGATGCGTGCGCCAGTGCACGTGTTACCGACTTCTGAGTGAATCATGTAGGCAAAATCAACCGGCGTGGCGCCGCGCGGCAATTGGATCACCTTACCCATCGGTGTGAAGGCATAGACATCCTTCGGATATAGATCCAGTTTCAACGAGTCGATGAAGTCGCGTGAATCTTTTACTTCCTGGGTCCACTCAACGAGCGAGCGGAGGGCCTGGAGCGCCTTGTCATCATCGCGAGAGCCGCGCTTCCCTTCCTTATATTTCCAGTGCGCAGCGACGCCTTCCTCAGCGATGTGGTGCATCTCTTCGGTGCGAATCTGAACTTCAAAAGACTGACTATTGGTCCCAATTACTGAGGTGTGTAGCGACTGATAGAGATTGTCGCGCGGGGTCGCAATCCAATCTTTGATCCTACCGGGCACGGGCTTCCAGGCGTTATGGACCACGCCGAGCGCCGCATAGCAATGGCGAATCTCGTTGGGAGTAATAACGCGGAGGGCCACAAGATCGTATACCTGATCCAGACTAATCTTCTGCCGTCTTAGTTTTTTCCAGATTGAGTAGAGGCGCTTTACCCGTCCGTCGACACTAACAAAAGGAACGTCGGCTTCGCGGAGCTTCTCTTCTATGCGCGCGGTTACGCCCTTGAGAAACGACTCGTTTTCCGCGCGCCGCTTTTCGAGCTGTTCTGCGAGCTCTCGGTAGTCTTCAGGGTGCAGATGTCGGAAGGCCAGGTCCTCTAATTCGCCGCGCAACTTACCCATTCCGAGTCGATGAGCAATCGGGGCGAAAATGTCCATTGTCTCTTCAGCGATCCGTTTTCGCTTTTCCGGACTCAGGTACTGCAACGTCCTCATGTTGTGCAGCCGGTCAGCCAGCTTAACGAGCACGACACGCACGTCATCCACCATAGCCAGCAGCATCTTGCGAACATTCTCACCCTGCTGTTCTTCGCGCGAAATGTTGCTTATGTGAGCAATTTTCGTCAGGCCATCGACCAGGTGAGCAATCTCGTCGCCAAAATATTCACGGATAGTTTCCAGGTCAACCAGCGTGTCTTCAACGACATCGTGCAGAAGTCCGGTGGCGACGGAGACTTCGTCGAGCTTCATGTCTGCGAGAATGTTGGCAACCTCGAGCGGATGCACCAGGTACGACTCGCCAGACGCGCGCTTTTGACCTTTGTGCTCCTTTGCAGAAAAGAGGTATGCCCGGCGCAGCAGATCTGAATCCGCTTGCGGGTGGTTGTGAGCCACTTTCTGCACGATGTCTTCGATACGAATCATCAAAATTATGAACCACTAGTGCAGGACAAGGCCTAACAGCGAAAATTATAACAAAAAGGTGATGCTCGACTCGCATCGAGCACCACCTTTGAAGGTCTCTGCTTTTCAGTTCCGACTAACTGTTGGGCGGCGACGCTGCTTTCTTCGCCTCTTCTTCAGCCTGCCTCTTGCGGTTGGCCTCGCTCAACTCATTGGTGCGATTTTGCGCAGCCGCACGCTGTCTGTCGAGCTCAGCCTCTTGGTCTGCGCGACCTTCCATCTTGGCAAGCTTAACCGCCTCCAAGAGGAGGTTCGTTTTGTAAGACCACGCCGGTTCGCTGTTCGGGTCGAACTTAAGTGCATTTTCGATTCCTTCAAGGCCGCGCTTCACGCAAATCTGAGCAGTTTCAAAATCTTTTTGATCTTTGGGCTTGTTGTACGTGACAGTAGCTTTCCCTTCCCCTACCGAAGTAGTGACTTTGTTTGGTTCAGTAAGCTGGAAGGAACAATTCCAATCCTTACTGGCAAGCACAATATACGCTTCAGCGCGTTTTTCGGGAGACGCACCACTGTCGTTGGCACGTGCGGTAATCCACTCTCTTAATTTAGCGTCTTCATTAATCCGTTCGTATAGGAAAGCAATGGCGCGGTAAGCTTCGTCATTTTGCGGATCGGCCTGAAGAATCTGACGGTAAGCTTCGATAGCTTCACGCGCTTTGGCGATGTTGTCGGGTGCGACAACACCAGGGCGGTACTGGGCATGAATAGTTCGAGCGATAAAGAGTGGAGCAGCTTTGCTATCCGGGTCGAGTTCCAGCGCTTTGCGAGAATGATGTTCTGCTTCAATGTAGTTAGCCTCGCGGTAAGTACGAGCTGCTTCGTTCAGTTCATTCTTGGCCCTGATTCGGTTGACGACGGCACAACCAGAGGCAGTGTAAACAAGAACCGCCAAGGCGATTGCGATCCTAGCTTTAGATTGTTTCATTGATCCGGCTCCAATTTTAAGCTGGCAGCGGGCGCCGGCCAGCCGGAGATAAAAAGCGGTACATCACAGCGCTTTTACGCAGGTAAATCGTCAACCTGAAGACCGACTGGGTTCGCGCCCGCGCCCTTGATGGCATCGATCACCTTAACCACGTCTTCATACCTCATTCCGCGGGGCGCCTTAATAAAAACCGTCTTCTCGATGCGGTCTTCTTCCGGCACATCGACACGCGTTTCCATTCCGGGCTTGTAAGCACGCTGTTCCTTTCGCTGCTGGAACACCTGTCTCAGCTTGGACGAAAGTGGTGCTGTATCGTTAACAGAACCCATGCCGTCCTGATTGAGCCTAAGCTGAAGGTCGCTGGAGATCGAAACAACGAGAGTAAGAGGGTTGGGCTTTAGTTGACTGAGGTCCTCATTTGGATCTCTTTGCGTAGGTATGTCCGCCTGGAAGCGGCTTGGTTTTAAGGGCGTAATCACCATGAAGATGATCAGCAAGACCAAAAGCACGTCAATCAAAGGGGTTACGTTAATATAAGGCTCAGCTGTGTTGCCGCCCTTTGTACTTCCCATGGACATAATCTGCTCCTCAACTTTAGACGAAGATCGTAGCGAGTGTTGATTAACCCGCCGGTTCGGGGGCCGAAGTCGCGCCCTTTTTCTTATCGGCAACCAGACCGATCTTGTCGACCCCGAGCGCTCTAACTTCGTTAATCACGTTGACTACATCTCCGTAGGAAACGTTGACACCACTCTTTATGTAAACGATCCGGTCTGTATCTAACTTGATCTTCTCCAGCATCGGACCGACTTTGGATTTTATATCTTCCTGCGAAACGCGAATTTTGCCGATGTAATACTCGCCGTTGTTCGGAATCGAAATAACCACCGACGTCTCCTTGATGATGCGAGGATCGGCATCTGGATTTACTGTGTTTTGCGGCAAAGCTACCGTGATGCCGTGCTGCAGGAGTGGCGTGACCACCATGAAGATGATTAGCAGCACTAACATGATGTCGACCATCGGCGTAACGTTGATCTCGGATTGAAAGCCGCCCGAGCCGCCTCCTGTCATTCCCATAACACTCCCCCTTCTAAAGCTAAACCAAGTTTGCCGTGCGCCCCGGAGTCTGCGACGTGCAGGGATTCATTTTGCCGCGTCGCTATGGCTTCAACTGTTTCGTGCGGTTCTTAATGAAATAGTCGACCAATTCCGAGGCCGAATTATCCATCTCTACAATAAAACCATCCACCTTGCCGGTAAAATAATTGAACAGCCAGACCGCCGGTACGGCTACCAGCAGACCGAGGGCCGTGACGAACAAGGCTTCGGAGATACCACCCGCAACTGCACCGATACCGGCAGTCTCGGCGTTCTTCATCCCGCGAAACGCGTTGATAATTCCCACCACGGTACCGAAGAGGCCGACGAAGGGGGCGGTTGAACCGATCGTCGCCAGGCCCGACAAACCGCGTTTGAATTCGGCCGTCTTGATCGCGATCGCGCGTTGTAGCGCGCGCTTCGAGGCCTCAATCTCGTCGCCCGAGATATCAGACGAACCCTCATGCGCGCGAAATTCCTGCAAACCGCTGCTCACAACCATCGCGAGGTGCGACTTGCGATGCTTGTCGCTGATATTAATCGCTTCTTCGATGCGATCATTCTTCAGCGCCTGGGCCACACGCGGAGCAAACTCACGGGACTGTTTCTTCGCTGCCGAATAGGTCAGATAGCGCTCGACCATAATGGCGATTGAATAAACAGACATGATAAGAAGCACGACCACAACACCGATTGCCACGCCGCCCATGCTCTTGATCATCTGGGTAATTGAAAAGTGATCTGCTGCCGTACCGCCGGCCTCCGCCGGGCTCGCGCCCGCCGCCTGCCACATAAAAATTAGGAAGCTAAAGGCTTTTGTTCCAAGAAGACTGGTTAGAATAGTCACGGTAACCCCTCCAAAGAGTTTTTGCTTACATTGATAGCTAGCAGGGATCCCGGGGATGTGGATTTACTCTCATGCTCCCCGCCCGAATCTCTGAGTTTACTGAGCCACGAAATTGTACGTGATGACCCCTGTTACTTTTACCGGTTGTCCCGAAAGTTTTGTCGGAGAGAACCTGGCATTACGCGCCGCGCTGACGGCCACCGCCTGAAGTAACGGATGCCCCGAGACGGCGCGCGCTGAAATCACGCTACCGTTCTCATCGATCGTTACCTGAACCACAACGGTTCCCGAAGCATGCGCTTGTCGAGCGATGGGTGGATAGGCCGGTTTGGGAAGACTGATTGCTTTTCCGTTAAGTACGCCACCAGAAATCGGGGCTGTACGAGGTGTGGGTTGCGGCGCAGGCGGCGGCGGTTCAGAGATGTCGACTTTGGTGGGTCCGGATACTAGTCCTGTTCCGCTGCCCGGTCCCACGGGAACGGGAGCGGCAGCGTTGGAATCCGAAGTACCGATCTGCGTGGCGACACCACGTCTCACCGGAGGAACATCGCTCGCCTTGGCGGAGATTTCCTTGGGTACGAGTTCAGTTCGACTAACATCGGCAATCAATTCTCGACGCACGTCGACATTTTGATCGACCTTCTGTGGCTTCGCCTCTTCCTGCTTCTCAGGTTTAGCCTGTTGAGGCGGAACCGGCACCGGTGCAACCAGCGTGATCAGATCAAGGTTCTGATTCTCGAGATGTGCGTCATACCAGTAGATGCCTGCGACAAAAAACGCGACGCCCAGCACTAAGTAAATAACGCTGGTCACAAAAATAAATGAGCCCTTTCGCGAAATGTCACTCTTGTGCGAACTAGACTCCACCAGATTGTCGAACATGAAATTTCTCCTCCCAATTCCGGTGCCAAATGGATCGGGGTGTGAAAACTAAATCATCCGGCTCTCAGACGCCATCAGGGATACGCGTTTGAGTATTAGCGACAAAATGAAGGGGAACAGCAACTCAACGACGACTTGAGCACACAATTTTTGAAAAGCCGCTGTGACGAGAAAAAACTCGCCGGCCCCCTCAACAGACAGCCGCGCCTCAGACCTTCACAAAACGCGCGGTCGAATTTGAGTATTCAATTGGCCAGCAACGGCCGCAGTCTAAGCCGCATATCCGCTTAAGTCAAGCGCAAAATGTATGTTTTAGAAGGGCCTCAAGCCACTTAGGACAGTGTTGATATGGAGACCATTGAGGCGAACTAAACAGCGCCGCGAGAACGCTTTTTGACCTGGGGGGTCACCACTTCGCGCTTCGGGTTAGCAGCGGCAGCAACGGCATTACCGGCTCGTTTCGGTGCCGCTCTTGCCGGGGCGACTAGTTCGGCGCGCTCAGCTGCTTCGACGCGCTGCTCCCACCACACCATGATCGGGCTCGCAACTGCGACAGATGAATAGGTACCAACGATTACGCCAACAGTTAATGCCAGGGAAAAACCACGTAGTACCTCACCACCAAATAGAACCATGGCAAGGACCGAAAGGAAAACCAAACCGTTCGTGATCGCGGTGCGGGAAAGCGTTTGGTTAATCGAGTCGTTAGTGATTTTATAGAGCGATTCACGCCGATGCAGGCGACGGTTTTCCCTGATGCGATCGAAAACTACGATCGTGTCGTTTACGGAAAAGCCGACGAGGGTCAGCAAGGCCGCAATCACTGTCAGGCTGATCTCCCACTGAAAGATTGAAAAGAAGCCGAGAGTTACGAGCACATCGTGGAAAACAGCGATGACTGCCGCGGCCCCATAGGTCCACTCGAAGCGAAACGCTATATAGATGAGAATACCGACAAGAGCAGCAAGCGTCGCGGCGATGGCTTTGTTACGCAGTTGTGCTCCGGCGATGGCCCCGACAGCATCCGTTCCCAGGATTTCGTACGCCCAATTGTCTGAGGAGTTGGGGGACTTTTCCGGACCAAATGAATTCAAAGCACCGCGCACTTGCTCGCGTCCCTGTTCAACTTCAGCCTGAGATTGCTCGCTTCCCGCTCCCGCAAGTGGCAACTTAATCAGAAAAGTATTGGACTTGTCGGTGACCGGCTGAATAACCGCATCAGCGACGCTATGGCTGGCTAACGACTGGCGAATCGCTTCGGCGGTTGTCGGCTGATTGAATCTAGTTGTGACAACAGTGCCACCCTTAAAGTCGACGCCAAGGTTAAATGCATCTGTGCCGCCGGGCGCAAGCTGGCGAGCCACGGCGGATCCCAGTCCAGCGAGCATCAGTAAAACCGAGACCCCAATGAAGATGCGCCGTTTCGACAGCCAGTCGGTGTTAACGTTTTGAAATACTTGAATCATAAAAACCCAGCAAAGAAACCAGGAAGACCAGGACCAGGCCGACCTTTAAATTAGATGCTTAGCGTCTCTACGCGGCGTTTGCGGCTCAACAACCACATGAAGATTGTGCGCGAAACGTAGACCGCCGAGAACAGATTTATTACCAAACCGATGATCAGCGTCACCGCAAAGCCGCGCAATGGTCCGGTGCCGAATACGAATAGGAAAAGCGAAGAGATGACAGTCGTCACGTGGGTATCGATGATCGTCACGATCGCCCGCTTAAATCCCTGATCGACGGCCGACGGAACTGTCTTGCCTGACAATAACTCCTCGCGGATTCTCTCGAAAACCAAAACGTTTGAGTCGACCGCCATACCGATAGTCAAGATGATTCCCGCAATACCCGGCAGTGTCAGCGTGGCATCGAAAACGATGAGGGCCGCTAACATCAGGATCATATTCAAAATCAGCGCGACAACGGCATTGACTCCCGAGCCTCGGTAATAGAAGAGCATGAACACTACGACGAACAACAAACCGAAGAGCGACGCGCGGACACCCGAGCGAATTGAATCCGCTCCCAAGCTCGGACCCACAGTTCGCTCTTCCTGGTACTCAATTTTCGCTGGGAGCGCACCCGACCTCAGCGTCAAAGCTAAATCTTCTGCTGACTGTCTAGTGAACCTTCCCGAGATCTCGCCCTGATCAAAAATCTGGGATTTGATATAAGCGATCGATTTAACTTCATTATCCAAGACCACGCCCATGTACTGGTTAATATTGGCGCCCGTCCAAGTACCAAATTTATCCGCACCCCCGGGCTTAAAAGAAAATGAGATCTGATAGTCCTCGGCGCCGCCTCGCATTTGCGTGGCAGCAGCATTGCGCAACTCACTGCCATCAACTACGGCAGGCCATTCAACAACGACCCATTTTTTTTCTTTCGGAGCCTCTGTAGCTTGCCCCGCTGTCGTCGGTTCGTTACGTTCCGAATAAGCGAACACGCGACGATTCGCCGGCACCGTCCCTCCCAGCGAAGCTTCTGCCTCTTGTTGGGTGTTGTAAGTCTGTACCGGACTTGGGCTCGCCGGACTCACCACATGAACCATTCTTAGATCCGAGTTAACCTTGAGCAACTTTTTCACTCGCTCCGGGTCTTGAATGCCCGGCATCTGCACCAGAATTTGATGAGAACTCTGGGCCCCGTGACGTTGCACTAGCGGTTCAACGACACCGACGCCTTCCAAGCGGCTAAGAATGATCTTGTGGGCCTGGTCGGTGGCTTGCTCAGAGAGGTCACGCTGCGCTGTAGGCGTTAAGGACCAGGTGATCGTGTTCCCACTTTTAGACACGGACCACTCGCTTAGATCGACCTTCTTTCTGACCGCTTCTTCAACCGCATCGAGTGCGACTCCATCAGGCGAAGTAAGAACGATCCGGTAGTCACCTGCGGTTTCCGCTCGCACTTCTTTCGCCGCAAAGCCCCCGTCCTTCGCCCCGTTCTCGACGGCCAAAGCATTACCTTCGGTCAGGTTCTTCAAAAAGTCGTCGGTCTTTACCTTCATCACCAGGTGAGATCCACCCTTGAGATCGAGACCAAGATGAATGTTGTTGGCGAGTGTGGTTTTAATTCCGGACCACGTAAAATCTTTAAGCGTCGGTTTGCGGCGCGGGCCGATCACTAGATACAGGCCTACAAGGGTAACGACCGCGATTATGATAATGCGTTGCAGCAGATTCTGTTTCTTCATGACAAAACTGGTAAACGGTCCTGAAGGATCAGTTACTTCTTTTCCTCTTCCTCGACGCCAGCAACTGCGGAACGAGCAATTTCCAATATCGACTTTTCCGCACTTCTAATCAAAAAGCTGTTGTCCTTAACCGAGGTAATCGTGCCGATGACGCCGCCCGTCGTGACGATTCGGTCTCCGGCCTTCAACTGCGAGATCGTCGCCTGCAGGTCGCGTTGCCGCTTCTGTTGCGGACGGATCAGTAATACGTAAAAGACGCCAATGATCAGCACCATTGGGAGCAGACCCGTAAGCGCTCCAAAGCCGCCTTGAAACAACAATAGGAAATTTATCATCGAATATTTTTATTAGTGAGCAAAACGAAAGAATCTTCAATCGTTCAGGCCGCATTGAGCCTGACTCCAAGCGCGGCTTGTGTTATCCCCCATTCGCGCTTAGACGCTCTGTGAACTCTCGTCGAAATTTAGGGAAGTCGCCAGACCGGATAGATTGCCTTACGTGTCGCAGAGTGTCAAGGAAGAAGGCTAGATTGTGATGCGTGATCAGGACGCCCGCGAGCATTTCACCAGCCGTGTAAAGATGACGTAAATATGCGCGTGAATGACGCTGACAAACTGAGCAACTACACGCCTCGTCCAAAGGTCGTGTATCGGTGAACCATTGCGCATTTTTCACATTTACCTTGCCCCGCGATGTGAACGCCTGACCGGTGCGGCCGTTCCGCGTGGGGAGGACACAATCAAACATATCGACACCCCGCGCCACTGCTTCGATGAGATCTTCAGGAGTGCCGACTCCCATTAGATACCGTGGCTGCACGTCCGGCATGAGGGGGACTATCCCGTCAATAATGTCCCACATGACGGACTTTTCCTCGCCGACGCTCAAACCTCCGATTGCATAGCCATCAAAACCAATTTCGCGCGTGCGCTCCAGACTCTCTCGCCGCAGCTCGTGATGTGCTGCCCCCTGAACAATTCCGAATAACGCCTGGGCCCCGCTGAGTTCTGCCTCGGTTTCGCTGCGGCCGAGATCCTTTTCCTGTTGCTGTAACTCGTCAAACTTTTCGCGCGAGCGCCGCGCCCAGCGCGCGGTCAGCTCCATGCTCTGACGCGCTTCTGAGACAGGCGCCTGGCCGGCCGCACATTCATCAAAGACCATCACTATCTCTGATCCCAACGCCGCCTGAACTTCCATGGCGACTTCGGGCGAAAGGAATCTCAGGCTGCCGTCGACGTGTGAACGAAACTCAGTCCCTGCTTCGCTGATCCGTCTCAGCTTTCCCAAACTCCAAACTTGAAACCCGCCGGAGTCAGTAAGCAGCGCGCGTTGCCATCCAATAAAACGATGCAAGCCTCCGCACGCCTGAATCGTTTCTATTCCAGGTCGCAACCAAAGATGATAGGTGTTACCGAGAATGATGCGAGCGTCAAGATCGGGCGCCTCAAGGGCTTCGAAACGCGTTCCCTTAACCGTACCCGCAGTACCAACAGGCATGAAGACCGGCGTTTCAATCACGCCGCGGCGAGTCTGAATCATTCCGGTTCGGGCCTCGCCACTCGTAGCTTCAACTTTGAGACTGATCGGAGGTTTCATCTAGAGAGCTACCGCTTCGCTCGCTTCTTATGCCGTTCAACGATCCTGAGTGGCGTGGCAAAAAAATCAAACTCCTCGCGCAACCGGTTTTGCACGTGGCGCTCGTACGAGAAATGCAGTCCCGGTTTGCCACCTGCGGTGAATACCACAAACGTTGGCGGGCGCACTGCAATCTGCGTCAGGTACTGCACATGAAGCCGCGAAACTCCGCCGCGTACCGGCGCCGGAGTCGCCCCGCCCCGGGGCTGCGCAATCGCGCGTTCAAAGAAAGAGTTTAACTGCGACGTTGGGATCCGCCGGTTTCGTGCTTCATTGGCGCGAATCGTGAGCGAGAGAATTCTGTCTACGCGTTGGCCGCTGAGCGCTGAGATCATCACCACTGGGGCCCAATCAAGAAACTTCATTTTCTCTCGCACCCGGCGCTCAAACTCAAGCGCCGTATTCGTCTCTTTGTCGGCAATCGCGTCCCACTTGTTAACCGCGAGTATGATCGAGCAGCCAGCATCGAAAGCATAACCGGCGATGTTCGCATCGAGAGCTGTGGGCCCTTCCTCGGCATCAATGATCACGACGGCGACGTCAGCGCGCTCAAGACTCTTTCGCGCCATTACCACCGAAAGCTTCTCAGCCATCTCGCTCGTTTTTCCTTTGCGCCGAATCCCCGCAGTATCGATGATGCGAAATGTCTGTTCCGGCGTTTCCAGAACCGTGTCGATCGCATCGCGAGTTGTTCCCGCCAGCGGCGACACGATCACGCGCTCGCGTCCAAGGAGTGCGTTGAGCAGTGAAGACTTGCCGACATTGGGCCGGCCAACGATTGCCAGTCGCAATTCTCGCGCGGGGGCAGGAGACTCTGACGTTTCAGCTACGGCATCTTCGCGGTCCGCGAGATGTTCTGTTAGCGAGTCGAGCAGCTCGCCGATGCCCATACCCTGTTCAGCAGAAATTGGAAAGACTTCAGTGAACCCGAACCGGTAGAAGTCATTTGCCTCGGCCTCCAGTTTTCGTGCGTCAGCTTTATTAGCCGCGACCAACACCGGCTTTCCCGTGTGCCTCAGCAACCGGGCCAAATCTTCATCTAACGGAGTTATGCCGCTGCGTGCATCTACCACCCACACCAGGACCCGCGCATCTGCAATCGCAACGCCCGCTTGTTTCAAGATATTCGCCGGAATGACGGCTTCATCATCAGGCACGATGCCGCCGGTATCGACGATAGAAAAAGACTTGCCGCCCCAGTCAGCCTCGCCGTAGATGCGGTCGCGGGTAATGCCGGGTTCGTCCCCAACGATCGCGGTGCGCTTTCCTGTGAGACGATTGAAGATCGTTGATTTTCCGACATTGGGCCGCCCGACAATGGCAACTAGCGGCAACTCTCGGCGCTCAGGACTTTTGGTTGGCTTCGTTTCACTCATTTTAAATCGGCACGCGAGCCCACCTTGGTGGGATTACAGTTTGGAGCGGTCGCCGGCACTCGCCTCTAGTTGTTTCGTTAGGAGTAAGAGCAACGGTAGGGCATCTCCCTGGTTTTGCCAACCGCGCTTGTGAGTTGGTTACCAAACTGTCTCGGAGGCACTTCCACAGCGCGCGACTTGGAGACCCGGATTGACGCCCGCGCTTTTGGTCGAGTATAAGGCGCAGAAAAGAATACCGATCGGACCGAACGCCATGTCTAACAATCCTGAGTTTGGACTCAACCAAATAGGACAAATCGCTGTTAACGCTCACGACATCGAACGGGCAAGAACTTTCTATCGCGACACCCTGAAAATGAAATACCTTTTCGGCATTCCGAACAATGCTTCGTTCTTCGATTGCGATGGAATCATGCTGATGCTAATGCTGCCTTCCAAGCCCGAGTTCGATCATCCCGGCTCAATTCTTTACTTCAACGTCGAGGACATTCAGCAAGCAACTGAAGCGCTAGTCGAGCGCGGCGTCGTGTTTGAAGAGAAACCAACCTTTGTTGCTAACATGGGTACGTATGATCTCTGGATGTCTTTCTTTCGCGCCTCGGAAAACAATCTTTTGGCCCTAAGGAGCCACGTCCCTCATTAACGCTATGACAAAGATTACAATTAACTACTGCCCCGTGTGACCAGGTAAGAAGATGATCGCTGCCCGGGTGGCGGCGGACCTCGAGCACCTCCCCGACGTGGAAGTGCAAACGAAAAAAGGCGGGTTGGGAGAGCTGAGCGTCGATCTCGACGGGAAGCGCGCCTTTACTGGAAGCCGCATCTGGTATCCCACGCCCACAAGTGTCGTTGAGAAAGTGCGTGCGGTGCTACCCAAAAAAACGGAGACACCGGATGAAACGTAGAGACTTTCTGCAAACAAGCGTCCTAGGCGGCGCATTAGCGCTCAGCAAACCAGGCCGCGTCTTCGCCGAAATCGAAGCGCACATTGGCAACTGGCAACCATCGGAGGCTTTTGAGCTTGAGGAACTTACGATCCCCGACCTGCAACAAGGGCTCGAGTCTGGCAAATACACCTCCAAATCACTGGTCAGAAAGTATCTCGAACGAATCAAAGACGTAGATAGATCAGGTCCCGCCGTTAATTCAGTAATCGAAATTAACACCGAGGCAGAGGCCATTGCTGAAACCTTAGATCGCGAACGCAAGTCAAAAGGGGCGCGCGGTGCCTTGCACGGAATTCCCATTCTCATCAAAGACAACATCGACACTGCCGATCGAATGATGACAACTGCAGGTTCGCTTGCTCTTCTGAATTCTCATGCAAGCCGAGATGCGTTCATTGTGCAAAAACTGCGTCACGCCGGAGCGGTGATTCTCGGAAAAACAAATCTGAGTGAGTGGGCTAACTTCAGATCGACGCATTCGTCGAGTGGCTGGAGTGCTCGCGGAGGACAAACAAAGAATCCGTATGCGCTGGATCGGAATCCCTGTGGTTCCAGCTCTGGTTCCGGCGCGGCAACCGCGGCAAACATGTGCGCCGGATCGATTGGTACTGAAACCGATGGCTCGATTGTTTGTCCGTCATCTGCAAATTCACTTGTTGGTATCAAACCCACGCTAGGCCTCGTAAGTCGTAGCGGCATTATTCCGATTGCCCACAGTCAGGACACTGCCGGGCCGATGACGCGGACCGTTACCGACGGCGCAATTCTGCTGGGGGCATTAACCGGCCTCGATCCGCGCGACAGTGCTACGCGTGCGAGTCAGGGCAGATCGCTTTCCGATTACACGCAGTTTCTTAATAAGGATGCACTGCGCGGTGCGCGTCTCGGAGTTGCGCGCAAGTTTTTCGGTTTCAACGATCGAGTGGATCAGCAACTGAACGTGCTGATTGCCGAAATGAAAACTCTCGGAGCGATAATCATTGATCCGGCAGAAATTCCCACGACTGGAAAATTCGATGACTCTGAGTTGGAGGTTTTGCTTTATGAATTCAAGGCGGATCTCAATACCTACCTTGCGGGGCGAGGGCCAGCCACACAAGTTCGTTCACTAAAACAAATCATTGAGTTCAACGAGAAAAATCGCGATCGCGAGATGCCATACTTCGGCCAGGAGTTATTCATTCGCGCGGAAGCGAAAGGTCCGCTCACAAGCAAAGAGTATCGCGCCGCTTTGCAAAAGAATCAGCGGCTCTCGCGCACTCAAGGAATCGATTTCGTTATGCGCCGGCACCGCCTTGACGCTTTGCTTGCGCCCACTGGCGGCCCCGCCTGGCCCACCGATTTGCTTAACGGCGATCACTTTACCGGCGGCTATTCAACAGCTTCGGCCGTTGCCGGTTATCCCCATATCACGGTGCCCGCAGGTTATGTGTTTGGTCTGCCTTTCGGCCTTTCCTTTTTTGGAGCGGCTTACTCGGAACCAAAGCTAATCGGTCTCGCCTACGCGTTCGAACAGGCAACGAAGGTGCGGCGCCCCCCGCAGTTTCTGCCTACAGCGAATTTTAAGGATGGAAGTTGATAGTTGGATCCAGCCGGGCTTATTTGCTTGCAGAATAGCAATTTTGAAGAAGTCTCCTGAGACGCTATTCCCTATGATGGTTTGACGCTCCTCAAGAGGACAGATCACGATGGCGAAAACAGCAACTCAAACGAAAACAAAATCGATCTACAGTCCGCATCCGAGTCTGGCCCTCGTGCAAAAATGGATCCCCGACCTAAAACAAAAGACGGGACGTTCGCCTGACGAGTGGATGCGCTACATCAAGAAGAATGGTCCAAAAGACAATCAGGAACGGCGTGAGTGGTTGAAAACCGAGCATGGATTGGGCACCAACTCTGCCTGGTGGCTCTCGGATCGGGCTGCGGGCATAGGAACAGAAGAAGGCGATCCAGACGCTTATCTGAAAGCAGCGGAAGGTTACGTCGAGAAAATGTTCTCGGGGGGAAAAGCAGAGCTGCGGCCCATCTATGACGCGCTCCTTAAACTTGGCCTGAGTGTTGGCAAGGAAGCTAAGGCTTGTCCCTGCCAAACGATAGTTCCGCTCTACCGCAACCATGTCTTCGCGCAGATCAAGCCAACGACGCGGACAAGGATCGACTTCGGATTCGCTTTGGGAGACACAAAGGCAAAGGGACAGTTAATTGACACCGGTGGTTTTGCCAAGAAGGACCGCATCACCCATCGCATCGAAGTCATGTCGCTCAAAGATATCGATGATGAAGTTAAGCGCTGGTTGAAAGTCGCCTACGATCGCGATGCTGCGTAGAAAAGCGCCGAAGGCGAAAATAAGGTAGCCAGGGGCAAGTGCGAGCTTTTGAAGTTGTACTTCTGAGTTGAATACACAAAGAACAAACTACTAAGTACAAAGTTCTAAGAGCGTCAATTGAGAAACAAATGGCAACTAAAACGACCAAACAATCCCTTCGAGTCGGCGACGAAGCAGTCAAAGCTAAGACCGGCAAAAACTGGAATGAGTGGTTCACGCTTCTGAACAAAGCGGGAGCTAAGAAGATGACGCATCAGGAAATCGTCAAGCTTCTCAGCTCCGAACATGACGTTGGCCGGTGGTGGCAACAGATGGTAACGGTTGGCTACGAACAAGCGAGTGGTCTGCGCCAGGGGAACCAACGCCCGGATGGTTATCAGATTAGCGTCAGCCGAACGTTGAATGCTTCCATGGGCTCAGCGTACAAGGCCTTTGCTGATGAAAAACTGCGCACCGAATGGCTCGGGGAAAAGGGCCTCGTGGTGCGCAGGGCCACTCCTAACAAAACGCTACGCATGACTTGGAAAGATAAGGCAACGAGTCTGGAAGTCTATTTCACAAAAAAGACGGCGGACAAAACGCAGGTAGTTGTGCAGCACACAAAGATTCCAGACGCCAAAGCGGCCGCCAAGATGAAAACTTACTGGGCGAAGAAACTCGATCGCTTGCGAACTACATTTGAGTGATTGCCGAATCCTCATCCGGCGCGTCTCATGTCCTCACCAACGAATCTAAACTCTCTAACTCTACGTTCTGACCTCGGCCGCAAGGGTGAGGAACTCGCCGCTGCTTATCTGGACCAACAGGGATTTCAAATCGTCGCCGCCAATTTCACCGTTCCCGTCGGCCGGAATCGCAATGATGCGGTTATCAATGTCGAAATCGATCTAGTGGCTTACGAAGGGCCCGTCCTCTGTTTTGTCGAAGTAAAAACGCGCGCGTCGGATTGGTTTGCGCCACCGACGGCGAATGTAGATCTGCGCAAGCAACGACAGGTGACTCGCGCTGCGCGCGTCTACCGCAGAATGTTTGGACTCGAAGCGGAGCCATACCGTTTCGACGTCGTCAGCATTGTGCTGCCATCACAAAAAGACTCAAACAGCGAAATAGGTCAGACTTTAATCAATGATGGTGATAAGAGGAATGAAGCGATCTTTCAAATCGATCTGTTTCGCAATTTCTGGGCAAAAGACAAATTCAGCCACCAGCGTCCTCAATATAACTATTGGGATTGACGAGCGCCGCAGACCTCAACTTCTCGCACTCTCAATTAACATTCGGGAACTTTCACCCCCGCTGGGCGTAATTATGACCAGGATGCGATTTTGGTCAGCAGTCAACCCGTCAAAGTGCCAGCAATAACGTCAAAAGAAGAGGTGCGGGAGGCGATTTTGGACGCCACCGAGCGTCTACTCGCCCGTTTTGGCTACCGAAAGATGACGGTGGAGGACATAGCCCGCGAAGTAGGCGTAGGCAAAGGGTCGATCTACCTCCACTTCAAGAGCAAAGAGGAGGTTGTTCTTTCCCATGTTGATCGAATTGTGGAACGCATGAAGGAACGCCTTTGGGTTATCGCACGCTCAGATGCCTCCGCAGCAATTCGAATTCGACAAATGCTGTTGACCCGCGTGCTCTTTCGCTTTGACAGCATTCAACACTACACGCAAAGCCTTAACGATCTCCTGGCGGCGTTGCGCCCAAGTCTGCTGGCACGGCGCGCGGTTTACTTCGACGAGGAGGCTCAGATCTTTGCAGAGGTGCTAAACCAGGGTCGCGAGTCGCACGAATTTCAATTCGATGACGCACTCACAACCGCTTACGGAATGTTGCACGCGACGAACTCCCTGCTGCCGTACAGCCTTAGCACCTCTGAGTTGGGCGAACGTGACGAAGTAACGGAGAAGGCTACCGTCGTAGCAGATCTAATTTTGCGAGGCTTGCTTGAGCGCTCGCACCCGAAGTGACCACTGTACGAGTCGCTTATCAATTTGTTTCCAATTGGAATCGGCAATCGCCAATCGGCAATAAGTTTCGTTCTAAAAACATTAAGGAGATATCAATCATGAAACGTTCGGTACTCATACTTACTCTCATCGTCTTGGCGCTGGCGCAATTTGGCCCGGCTTCCCGCGCGGCGGCGCAGCAGGAACGCACGCCGCCTGACGGTCCAATTGACGCAACCACTCGCAACCAGGTGATAGACACCGTGCTTAAGCGCCTGAATGAATCCTACGTTTTTCCGGAAGCGGCCAAAGCGATGGAGAAATCGATTCGCGAACGAGTTGCGAAGGGCGAGTACGATCAGATTTCCAGCTCGCGCACATTCGGCGAGACGTTGACGAAAGACCTACAGGCGGTCAGCAAGGATAAGCACCTGCGTGTGCGTTACTCGCATGAGGTGCTTCCGGAACGCCAGCCTCGAGCGGAACCGACTGCCGAGCAGCGCGAGCAAGAGCGTCGGGATATGAGTTGGATGAATTACGGCTTCGAAAAAGTAGAGCGACTGCGCGGTAACACGGGCTACATATCGTTTCGTGGGTTCATGGGACCAGAAATGGGCGCGGACGCAGTAGCATCGGCAATGAACTTTGTTGCCGGCACCGATGCACTAATCATCGACTTGCGCAGCAACGGCGGTGGCGATCCGGAGATGGTGGCTCTTATTTGCTCTTACCTCTTCGGTCCGGAGCCTGTACATCTCAACGACCTTTATTGGCGCGAGGGTAACCGCACCGAACAGTTTTGGACTCGCAAAGAAGTGGCGGGCAAGCGTTATCTGAACAAGGACGTCTATGTGCTAACCAGCAAATACACTTTCTCAGGAGCTGAGGAATTCACTTACAACTTGAAGAACCTCAAGCGCGCAACCATCATCGGCGAAACGACTGGCGGCGGCGCGCATCCCGGCACTGGCGTTCGTATCAACGATCATTTCAATATGTTTGTCCCGACGGGTCGCGCTATCAATCCCATTACCAAAACAAACTGGGAAGGCACAGGAGTAAAGCCAGATGTAGAAGTGCCGGCAGATCAGGCTTTGACAGTGGCGCGTCTGATGGCTTTGAAGAAAGCTCTCCCTAATCTAACCAACCCCGGTTTCAAACAAGGTGTGGAAGGAGAAATCGAGAGGTTGGAAAAGGAGATGACCGAACTAAAGGCCAAAAAGTAGGGGCCGGATCGCGGGCGTCTCGCCCGCAACGCTCCGCAGAGCGATAACACTGTACGCGCTTCGCGCTCATTGCGAGCGGGACGCCCGCGATCCTAACAGGGGCCAAGACCGAGACGCCAAGAATCTCAAACTACAGAGTTGAATAAGCGTACGCTTCAACTCAAGGTTTAGCGGTCCTTGGCGTCTCTGCGTCTTGGCGTCTCTGCGTCTTGGCGCCTTGGCGTTAATGATGACGAGCCAAAAAGTACGGCTTTCGGAATGAGTCAGATTGTCGACTAATTCGTAGCGGTTTGTTCTTTTGTTCGAGGCGGCGCGTTCTTCACGTGCCTATCAAACCAACTGATCATTTCGTGAAGCACATGCTCGATCGTTTCCCGGCTGGAGTAACCATGCGCCTCTAACGGCAATGTCACCAGCCTCACCGTCCCGCCATTGCCTCGCACCGCCTGGTACATCCGTTCTGACTGGATCGGGAACGTACCGGTGTTGTCGTCTGCCTCTCCGTGGATGAAAAGGACCGGTTCGTTAATCTTATGCGCCACCATGAACGGCGAGACCTTTATATATAGATCCGGCGCTTCCCAAATCGTTCGCCGCTCGCTCTGAAAACCGAAGGGTGTCAAAGTGCGATTGTAGGCGCCACTGCGAGCGATTCCCGCGCGAAACAAGTTCGAATGCGCCAACAGATTCGCGGTCATGAAGGCTCCGTAACTATGACCGCCAACACCGACCCGCTCAGGATCAGTGACTCCCATCTCCGCCGCCTTGTCTATCGCAGCCTTCGCGCTCATCACGATCTGCTCAATGTAAGTGTTGTTGACGGTTTCCGGATCACCGACAACCGGCATTGTGGCGTTGTCCAACACGGCGTAACCCTTCAAAAGGAAAAACAGATGCGTTGGCCCAAGCAATTGCGTATAACGCTGCGTCGATCCCGTCACCTGGCCGGCCGTGCTCGCATCAGTGAACTCAAGTGGATAGGCCCAGACGACGGTTGGCAGGCGAGTACCAGCCTTGTAGTCCGGCGGTAGATACAGAGTGAACGAACACTGAACTCCATCAGCCCGTTTGTAAGTGACAAGCTGCTTCTTGATTCCGCTTAACTGTGGCGTGGCGTCTGGGAACTTGGTTAGCGACCTTACCTGGATGGCATTGGAGCGCGCGTCAACCAGATTGTAGTTAGGTGTCTCTTTCGCACTTTCGCGTCGTGTAACAAACCTTTTTCCGTCATCGCTCAGAACCGCGACGACTGCTTCGTAACTGTCCCCCGCACTGCGAAAGACCCGTTCAGATCTCAGCGTGGTCAGGTTGAAGCGATCGAGAAATGGCCGGTCGCCTTCAGGAGAAGCGCCGGCGCCATTCAGCAGGATCCAATCCCCGTCCTGCAAGATTGCGCGCATGTTGCCATGAAGCAAACGCGTCACCGGTGTGCCGGGATCACCATAACGATCCTGAACATTCCGGCTCCAAATCAATTTTGGCGTTTCGCTACCATCGACGTTCAGCATAAAGGTTCGCGACCAGCGACGATCACGGTCAAAATCTGAGATGAACGCCAGTCCTGCCCTTTCCCCAAATTGCATGCCGGCGAAGCGGTGCTCGGTTTTGAAAAGTTCCGTGGGCGCGCCATTGAAGGGCGCTTTCAGCATTAGCACGCGATCGCGATGCGGAACTTTCTTTTTCGGATCGCCGCCATCGAGTGCTTCGACCCAAATCAAAGTTGCCGGTTCAGTCGGCCGCCAGCGGTAGTTGCGCGGACCAGTCGCTACGCCATCAATCGGAATTTGATCTGCAAGGGGCAGACTGGCCACTTTGTGAATCAACTTCCCTTTCGTGTCCCACACTTCGACATCACGGGGAAAAGCAAAGTCGGGGTAGAGATATGAAAACGGCCGGTGGATCCGTCCCACCAGGATGTGGTTGCCGTCTGGCGCGACATCGAGCGAACGAAAGATGCCGGGTGCGCCCACCGTCGTGGTCTTTCCGCTCGAGCTATCAATCATTGCGAGCTGTGCTGTGGCGTAGTATTCGAAAAGATCTTCGTCGTAAGGCGTCTTCAAAAGATCCTGGAAGGTGCGTACGGGACCAGGCCGGCCCGAGCTCTCCTGCCAGTTCGGTTCGCGCGGAACATTGATCGGGCTGGGTGCCGGAGTCCTCTTTGACGGGACCAGCAGGACCAGCAGCGTTCGGTTATCCGGCATCCACTGCAAAGAATCGCCACTCGTCGTATTCAAGCGCGCTTCCTTTACTTTTTTTACTGCACCGGTAGCCGCCTCGCCTATCCAAAGGTCAACGCCATTCGCCGTCGTATTAGTAAAAACAAAACGCTTGCCTTCTGCACTCCAGATTGGCACCCCAATCTTTGCTCCTGGTGGCAACGCGATCTTAATCTCATTGTCGTCTGAAAGCCGCTTCAGGCTGAGCGCAACGAAATAAGGATAGCGGTGCGGGCCGTTATTACTGGGGTTGATGCGCTGGCCGGCGAGGCGCAGCATTGGTTCCGCCAAATCAGCGAGCGGGGGGTAACGCAGGCTTGTCGCCAGCAACATCGCGTCGCGCGCCGGGCTCACAAACGCGATTGGGGTCACGGGCGCCGACAAGATGCTCGACACTTCCGGCGGCGCTTTCTTATAACCGTCCTGCGCATAACCGTGGAACGAAATAACCGCAAGCAGCATCAGCGTCGTAGTGAATCTAGGGCCGCGTAATTTGCGAAATGATTGGATCATCATGAGCACTCCCTTAATGCGTTTACGTGCAGAGTGGAAACCGAGTCGACGAACTTGGAAGAAGTACAAATTATGAAACACGCGGCGGGATGTCAATGTTTACAAAAGGCAAGGTACTGAATGTTTGGGCGGGAGTTACATCACTTAATCAGAACCGGGAGCGGTTGCGAGCGGGCCCTTTCGATTGCCGATTGTCGATTTCCGATTGTCGATTGGCTGGTAACGAACGAATCATCACAAACTGGCAATCGGCAATCGCCATAAGACGGCCCGGTCGCTACTGTTCCGGTTCTGACTTGAAGTTAGTCCCGCAAGTTTGATCAAAATGCTTCAGTACCAAAGGCAAGGTCGCAATTCGCAGTGAAGCTCCAAAGAAATTGGAGTCCGCAAGGTGGCTTGTCACCTCTTCCGTACGCACCTTGCTTCGAACCTGGAACGAAAGTCTTTTCATCCTGAGGCATTGAGACTATTCTGACGCTGCTTTCACCAAGACTAATCCGCTCGACGCGACTCTCCGGGAGTTTAAAGATGACCTGTAACACCTGCGGTGGTTCCATCGAAGATTTCAACCGATTCTGTCCCAAGTGTGGCGCTGCGGTGCAGTTTCAAACTTCCCCAAATGTCGGGCAGCAGCCTTCCTCCTACACTCCGCCGCAGCAACCGATGTACGGCGGACCAGTGGTGCCGCCCAAGAAATCTGGGTGCGGCAAAATCCTTTTAATCCTCGGAATCATTTTCGTCTTGTTGCTGGGTGCTGCCGCCGCGGCAATTTACTTTGGGTACGGCGCTCTCGAGAAGAAGTTAAAAAGCTCTGAGGCTTACACGGTTGCGGTGCAGACGCTTAAAGACAATCCCGAGGTCAAGGACAAGATGGGTGACATTCAAGAGACAGGATTTCCCCTCGGCGCTTACACACAAAACAGCGACGGCTCCGGAGATGCTGCTTTCGTGATGTCGATTAAAGGGTCGAAAACTACCGGACAATACAAAGTCGAAATGAGGCGCAGCAATAGCGTATGGAGGATTGTTAAAGGGGATGTAAGTCTGGCCAACGGCGAAGTTATTCAGATAAGTAGCACTCCGGTTGATTTATCAAATGCGGAAGAATCAAACCTCAACACCAACGACGACGCCATCAGTGATGCTCAATCCGGCGTTGTCGACGGTGGTATCTTAAATAGCAAGGCCCTTAAGCTACCAAAACCGCCTTATCCGCCGCTTGCTCGTCAAACCAAGGCTTCGGGAACAGTGGTGGTTCAAGTCTTGGTTGATGAGAAAGGCAACGTGATCCAAGCCAAGCCCATCTCGGGCCATCCACTTTTACAGGCAGCAGCAGTCACTGCCGCGCGCAGCGCGAAGTTTGCGCCACGAAGAGTTGGCGGAAAAGCGGTGAAAGTTCGCGGTCTGCTGAACTACAACTTTGTTTATGAGGGTGAACAATAGCCGCCGAACGTAAGCTGAAGGACTGTCCTGATGACGCCTGCGCCGCCATCGGCAAATCGGCAATTAGCAATCGCCAATGCTTTTATGCCTCGCTTGACAACATTAGGCGGATACGTAGAATCAAAAACACTCTTAGCGGGAGTAGCTCAGTGGTAGAGCATCGCCTTGCCAAGGCGAGGGTCGCGAGTTCAAGTCTCGTCTCCCGCTCCAAGCATCAAAGGATGAGGGCAGAGGGATCTGGCGAATGATGAATGCGGAATGCTGAATGCGGAGTGAATAGAGGAACGTAGGCTTTCGGGATACCTTGTCAGAAACCGGAACCACCACCTTGATTCAGCATTCATCATTCCGCATTCATCATTTCCAGTTTATCCCTCATCCTTCATCCCTTTGGGCGGCGTAGCCAAGTGGTAAGGCAGAGGTCTGCAAAACCTTTATTCATCGGTTCGATTCCGATCGCCGCCTCCAACCTACTCAACAACTTACAGACCATCACCAACCTCGACTAAAATCTCACTGTGGTGACATGATTCCTTACTCGCTTACTCAACAGATACAGCAGCAGTGCTAAAGCGATAGGAACTCCGATTATCGCACGAGGTTCTGTACCGAGAACTGCGTTAGCGATGTCGCTCAATAGATTAATTGCGATGAGTGCGACTGCGGTCACATGACCCCAACGAACCCTCCGCCACAGCCCTATTGCGGCTGCGGCGCATGAGATCGAAGTAGCAAACAGGAGAGCCACTCCCCACAGCCCGATACGAACCAGACCGTCATGCCCGCGAGGATTAATTCGCCACATCGGCTCAAAGATCGCAGCAGGGAAAAGAAGTGATAGACCCGCCACGAAACTGATTAGCGTACCCGCCAGAAAGAAGATAATGAGCGCTGTGATCCCGCAAGGACGGGCATTCCATTCGCTAGGCATTTCTTTCGCGATGCGAAAGTTACGATGATACTACACGACTCGGACGTCTAGGACAGGAGAGTCCTCGACTATTCAAGCCAACTCTAGTAGAGGTTGATCACTCGGCACGGCGATTCAGCTTTAAAAGACCGTAATCGCACATCGCTATAGCGCTCTTCATCTGCCTGCTTCAACTCGACAAGAGAACCAAGGAATTCCTTAGGGTCTCGCACGTAGCTCATATGCGTAAATGGTTCCTTCTTGTACGCCAGCGAACAACATTTTATCTGAAGTGCCTATGCTCCTAATGCATCCTTTGAGGCTGAGATTCCATTGCGGTGCACCGTCCGTAGCTCGGAAGGCAGCCAATTCACCACGACAGTTTCCGGCTGCGACAAATTCCTTCCATAGATGAGGGCGCTCGGAGGCCCAGTCAGGCGATGATCGCTGCATCCAACGAACGCCAGCCAACTTGGAATCCACGGAGACAATGTGACCGATGCGTTCCGAAGCGTTTTCTAAAAACATGAACAGCGAATCGTTGGCTAGGGCCAGCCTTCCCACTGGTTTTGCTTCAAGAACCAGCTTGGATATGACTGCACCGGTCTCCGCGTTCAGGCGATAGATGCGTTGATCGTCTGTGCCGACATAGATGGTCTTGTCGTTGATAGCCAGCCCCGTCGAAGGTGCTGCAGGCAGCTTGCGCTTCCAAGTAATGCGGCCAGACAAAGCGTCCAGCGAATAGACGACTCCGTCTAGTCCGGCAATGAAGAGGCGACTCCCGTCCGCGACCGGCGCCTTGGGTATGTGGCATTCCGGATTCGTTGCGCCAGTAGAAAAACTCCAATTCAATTTGCCACTACGAAGATCGACGGAGGACCACTGGTCCTGGAAACTTCCGAAGAACGCATTTGAGCCAATTTGAACGATGTCTGTAGGCACGCTGGTCGACTTGTACTTCCAGCGCACTTTTCCACTGTCGCGCTCGAACGCATAAACGTGTCCTATACCATCAGGTACGCAGCTATGATCGGTGCCGATGAGGATCAGGTCATCTGTGACTAACGGGTCTCCGTGGAAGCTCACCTGCTTGCCGTCTCTGCGAATGTCATAGCTCCACTGCACCTGACCCGTGGTCTTGTTGATAGCGTAAAAGTTGCCCGCACAAGAACCGATGAACATTACGTCCCCCACGACCGTGGGGGTCGAGAAAACTCAACCGCCGCTCTCATACTTCCAGCGAAGTTCTGGTCCACTGGCAGCGGAAAGGCTTGCCTCCTTCTTGTCAGAGGTCTGCGCGCAGCTTACTGAAGCCAACGTCACTAAGATGATGGCTGAAATAAAGGCTCGATTCTTTTTCATAGCGACCTCGAAGTGGATCTTCCGGTGATAACTATTGCTTCGGCTTGCGTGGATCGTCTGAGGGGTTCACGTAAGTAATCGTCCATGGGCCGGTACCATGAAGTTGAAGAACCGTCTCGCCCTTGGCCCAGGCGAAATGCTTCATATCGGCCGGCCAGAAGCCAAACGTTCCGGCAGGCATTGCCCGAGTCGCTGTCAGGTCAAAACTTTCTCCCGTACCGATATTGAAGGTTCCAGAGATAACGGTCACATGCTCTATCTTGGGGTGCCAGTGGGGTGGGATCTTGAACCCGTCTGGCAACCAAAGTCGCATTGTGAAAAAACCTTCTTTGCTGGGATCGCCTTCCAGCACTGCAACCTTAGCTCCCGCAGGCAATGATGCCGGACCGTCTTTCCATTGAATCTCGGCCATAGGGTAAAGATTCATCTCGGCTTTCTTTGAGTCCGCCATTTCGTGTTTTTGAACGGACTGACCGAATGCTATCGAAGTAAATGCGATTGTTAGCGCCAAGGCACTCAAAAATTGCTTCATGGTCGTTGCCTCCTGGTAATAGAAACTGTCGCTACAGAAAGTTCAATCTGTTAGTGTTTCAGCGACTCTCGGTCTTATTCAACTTGTTAACTTCTGTCTCAACTCCCCGATCAAGTCCGACCAGGCTTGCTCTTCTCGCACGGGATCAACAAGGGGGGCTAACCTCTTACTCCAAGCCTTTAATTCTGCAAGATAGTCCGGAGAAGTCTCGGCACGCCTCAGCAGCCGTGCCAGCCGCGTGGTATCACCTACATCAAAATAGCCTGGATAGTTTGGTCCCAGAATTCCGACATTCCCATCAATGCGCGAAGCGAGAATGGGAACGGATGCCGCTATCGCCTCTGACAACACGTTGGCCCCTCCTTCCAAGCGAGATGACACTACAGAGAGAGAACTCTTGCTCAGAATGCTACGGACGCGTGCTTTCTGCTGCTCCCCGAGCCAACGGTACCGCTTATTTGCCCTCATTTCCTTCCGAGCCCTGTCGGCCATTCCGTACGTCATTGCGCCGCCCACTTGCAAAACTCTGATCGTTGACGAATCAGGAAGAGAACGTGCCGCCAGGGCAGTGCGAAACGGATCCTTGACCTCACGCAGATGGCCGATCACACATACATCAAAGTTGAAGTTGGTTTGAGCTTCAACCTCGGTGGTCCTTGTTTTCGCTGAACTGCTACGCGCACGTGTCGGCGCCTGCCTCCCTTCAACCGACTGATAGATGACCCGTGTCTTTTTTCGCCAGCTTGGGCGTAGCTCTTCGATTGCTTTCGGTTGCAGCACGACAATCCTGGTGGCCATATCGAGCGACTCCTGCGCACGATGACTAGTTCCAATATCGCGATAGAGATCTGTTCCGGTAAGGGCGACGACGATCGAGGCTGAAGGGTTGTGGCGTTGAAATTGTACGATTGATGGATGGCTCTTCCGAGCGTGCAAGGCAATTAAGAGATCCCGGGCCACACCGTCATACGTCTGTAAGATCGAGACGCTATTTCCAAGTCGTCTGAGAATTCTGGCCCAACGAACCGCGGTGATGCGGTTTCCGTAGCGTGAGTCGGGCGGGGCTGGGGTGACGATGGTAATCCTCATTCTCAGATGTTTACCGCACAGGTTCGGAATCCTGCCCATACGTCGCGACGATCAGGCGTGTAAAAGTTTCGATAGCTGTTATGAATGAGACGCGAACGAGTCACCCAACAACCCCCGCGAAGCACCTTCTGATCTCCAAACCAGGGCTCCGAATACTCCCTATAAGGACTGGCAACAAATCCCGGATAGGGATTGAAGTCGCTGGCGGTCCATTCCCAGACGTTGCCGATCATTTGCCGGCATCCGAAAGGGCTATCGCCGGCGGGTAATGCGTCGACCGGAATGCATCCCATCGCCCGCCAATCAAGATTTGCTCGCTCTGGCGTCGGCAAATCATCCCCCCAGGGATAGCGACGCTTGCGCTTTGCAAGACCTCCCCCATTTGAGTTTGGCTCGGCACTCGCAGCCATCTCCCATTCTGCTTCGGAAGGGAGACGCCTACCCGCCCAACGGCAAAAAGCATCAGCCTCATGCCAATTGACATGGATAACGGGTAAGCGATCATCGAGAGCGATCCATTCATCGAAGTTCCGGCGCAACCAATCGTTTCTTTCTCGGCGCCAGTACACCGGATGTTCTGCACTGGCAGCGGTTCGCCACTGCCAACCTTCCTCAGTCCACAGCTCGCCCCTCTTGTAGCCATTATCTTCAACGAACTTCTTGAACTGGCCATTGCTAACGGCGGTTTTAGAAATCGCAAAAGGGGCAATCTCAACATTGTGTGCTAATTGTTCGTTATCAAAAATGAAGCGTTCTTCTTGCGTGCTTCCGAGAATGAATTTGCCACCGCGTATTTGCGCGTCGCGTGGCAGGTCATTGCTAGTTTGACCAAGTGCGTCATTATGTTCCGCAAACCGCACCTCGTTAGTTATTACGAGCGTTGGTGAGGGATAGCTTAGAGTCTGACGTGTGTAGGTGATCGCTTCGTCGTGCATCTGCTCGTGGAGCAGCACCAGGTTCAGGAAATACTCTTGATCGTAGCCTTCCGCATCTTTCAGGCTGGGACCCTCGGATCTGGCCTGCTCAATCACCCGCTCAAGAACTTGCGCCATGTAAGCGAGGGTTCTGTCTCTCACGAGTAACGGCAAATGCCAACGGGTGTCGTGGGACACGCGCGCGGAATCGTAAAGCTCGTCGCCCTGTTTGAGAATGGGCGGCTGACCACCGAGGTGTCGTAAAACCCAGTACTCCTGAAACCACGCCAGATGACCAATCTCCCAACGAAGTGGATTCACAATCTGCAGACCGGGACCCATTAACTGGGCTTCGGAAAGATCTGCGACGAGCGCCAAGGTGTGCGCGCGTGTTTCCATCAGCGCTTCAATTAATTGAGCACTGGTTATTCTCGATTCGTCATTCGCAATTCCAGTTAGGGTCAATTGGGTTTGTACGCCGTCACAATGATCATTTGCGCAGGAATACTCATCCCGCTATTCGAGAAGAACTCACTAACCGCTTGCTTGGCTTCTTTAGCGATCATATCCGCACGGGCAGTTGGTAGCGTGGCTAATTTCTCTCGGAGCGTCCCGGAAGTCTCCGAGCGCAGTTCCCAAAATTGCTCCAACGATATTGGCGCGGCAATATTGAACTTAAGGACACGCTCCTTAATGTCACCGGCTCCGGCCTCTGCAAGAATCCGGGCCAGACTGCCAGGCTCAGCGAATCGAAAAGCGCTGGGAGCGTTCGGATCGCTGGGAGCAGCAGCCTCAAAGTAACGGGCAACGACACCGGTGATGGCGTAAGAAAACGGATTGAGTTCGCTTTTACCCCACACGGCAAGGGATATCACGCCCTCGCGCTTTGCTACTCGCAACATCTCGCGCAAGGCAGCGACGGGATCCGGAAAGAACATTGCTCCAAGTCTACAGACCACAGCGTCAAACGATTGGCTTTCAAACGGCAGAGATTGAGCCGAGCACTGCTTAAACGTAATGTTTGTCAGTCCACGGCGCCGCGCCCCACTCTCGGCCGCAGCGACCATTTCCGGAGCGATGTCAGTAAAAGTAACTGAGCCAGTAGGCCCAACTACGTCCGCAATGGCCAACGAAGGCTCCCCCGCACCGCCCGCCACATCGAGCACAGTTTCACCCTCCATAATGTCGGCATCATCGATGAGAGCCTGTGTGATGGGACCGAACATTGTGCGGATAGTATCTGCGTGCTTTTGCCAGTAGAAAGCCGATGCGCGCCACTCGCGTAAGACCTCATCAGTCGCAGTGTCTATCGGCTTTGCGTCCGACTTACTATTTGTAGGGGTCATGGCGTTCCCTGAAACCCAAAGTCCTTCCACATCTTTCTCAATTCTTGCGAACATCATAGAGAAGGCGGCCTGATTGCTAAAATGAATTGTTCCAATCGTCACGATAGCTATCTACAATAGTACCCATGGATGTGCGCGACTTAGAGGTCTTTCTGAGCGTCGCTAGCCATTTGAACTTCACGCGTGCGGGTCAGGAGGTTCACCTCAGCCAACCTAGTGTTTCCGTGCGTATTCGCCAACTGGAACACGATCTCGGCTCGAAGCTCTTCGAACACCTGGGAAAGAAGGTCGCACTTACTGAAGCCGGCGAACTGCTCATTCCATACGCAACCCGAGTTATCGCAGCAATGGACGATGCCCGGCATGCCATCGATGAGCTAAAAGGACTGGAACGTGGATCATTGCGAATCGGGGCCAGCACCACGCCGGGGATGTATCTTATTCCCCGAACGATTGCTCAGTTCAAACAGCGCTACCCGAAGATAGACGTTCATCTTGCCGTCAAAGACACCCGGCAAATCGAAGATGGAGTAATCCGAAATGAATTTGATTTCGGCTTCGTGGGTGGGCATTTGGCGGGTGATGAAGTTGACGTGTTGACGTGGATCACTGACGAGATAATCCTGATTGTTCCTCTCGGTCACCGCTTTGCCGGAAAGAGAAACGTTACAGCTCAGGATCTCTCCAGTGAGAAATTCATCTTCCGCGAGCAGGGCTCAGCTACGAGGGCCGTTGTTGCCGGACACCTGCGAAAACTCCGCGTTGACGCCGAAGCTGTGATGGAGATCGAGAATCCAGAGTCTGTTAAAAAGGCTGTGCAGAATGGACTCGGCATCGCTTTCATTTCTGCGTTCGCGGCTGAGACCGACTTGAAGGCTAAGACTCTGGTTGCCGTAAAGATACGAAACGTTGAAATCCGCCGGGAACTAAAGATCGTTTATCGAAAAGACAAACACCTCAGCCGGGCCGCACAAACTTTCATTGAACTCGCAAGAAAGTAGTTGTTTCGTAGAGTGACTGTGCCTGAAGGGAGAGATTGAGTTGAATAATTCATTCAAATGTGACGTAGAGGATGACAAGAGCCTCGCAGCAAACGCCAAAGACGCACTTGAACGCGTGTGCTCCGGTAAAGGCCTTGATTCGCCGTCCCGGTATTACAGCCACGAATTCGTGGACCACGTCAACGATATGAAGTTTCACGGGCTTGAGGGCGCTCGGCGGTCCGTTGAGCTGTATACCGAGGTTCTTTCTGATCTTGATGTTGCAGTTCAAGAGCAACTCAGAGAAGGAGATCGCGTAACTTCACGTTTTGTTGTCTCGGGGAAAAGTTTCGGCAAGAGGGTTCGCTTCAACGGCATAACGATAAGCCGGTTCAATGACGGTCTGATTGTCGAAGACTGGTCCGTTACGGATACGCTTGGCAT
>JBGSYG010000022.1:0-82387 GCA_041750995.1 Pyrinomonadaceae bacterium
TTCCCAAGCGGCAGCTCCACCCGGATCAGGTTCGCGTCCCAGGAAGTCGATGTAGTGTTGCCTTACGAAGAAGGAAGTCTGGTCAATCGGGTTCGGGCCGTTAACAGTTTCGTTGTCGGTAATCGTGACAGTAGCTGTGGCAGGTGTTCCCAACGGGGCGCCGGCAGCATTGCTCAATGTGATCGCAAAACTCTCATTACCTTCGGCGTACGCATCGTCAACGATTGGGATCGAGATGGTCTTTGTGGATTCACCGGCGGCAAAACTCAACCTTCCCACCGAAGTCGCGTAATCGCAGCGCGACGAAGCAATTCCGTTTACAACGTTGCAGTTCGCCAAACCTGCCGTGTCGCTGGTGGCATAGTCGACCGACCCCGCCGCGGACGTGGACCCGGTGCGAGTCACTTGCACTTGAACTCTCGCCGCACTTTCACCGGCAGTGTACTGCGTCGCCGTGAATTTGATGTTGGGATCGAAACCAAACTTGGTGACGAATACATCACTCGACCCAGCGCGCGTTGCCTGGAGCGGATTTACGGTGGGGAGGTTAGACGAACTCGTCGTTCCGATAATGTACGCATTACCGTTCTGATCAACCGCGACACCATTGCCCTGATCAGCGGCGCTACCTCCCAGGTAACTAGAGAACATTATCGAGCTGCCCGAAGCGCTGACCTTTGTGACAAAGGCATCACTACTCCCCCCGCGCACCGCTTGAGTCGGGTCGACGGTAGGAAAGTTGGTTGCGTTTGTGAGACCTGTGATAAAGCTGTTCCCGTCAGCATCAACCGCGACACCAAGTCCCTGGTCGCCGGAATCACCACCAAGGTAGCTGGAGAACTCCAAGGCTGAGCCCGATGGATTAAGCTTTGTAACAAACGCATCACTAATACCATTTGACCCTGAGGCTGGTTGGAACGCATTGGACGTGTGGAAGTTTGTTGAGCTCGTTTGACCTACGACGTATGCAGCCCCATCGCGAACAGCAACCCCGCGGCCAAGGTCAGTACCGTCCCCTCCCAAATAGGTAGAGTATACAAAGCCTGAGCCGGCGGCATTGAGCTTTGTAACAAACGCATCCGAAAAACCACCTATTGTCGACTGAAAGGCATTTGCGAGGGGAAAGTTCGTGGAGCTGGTGGAACCGACGATATACGGAAGGCCAGCGGAGTCTATCGCGATGCCTCTGGCCTCATCGTTCTCATCACCGCCAAATGAGAGCAATTGCTCTAACGAGCCAGTTGGGCTGAGCCGGGTCGCAAAAGCATCCCCGCCAATCAACGTGCCTGCGTATATTGTGGCCGGAGCATTGCGATCAATGAGCAGCGCACCGACTGACACGTTTGTCATGCCCGTGTTGCTCTCTGTCCAATTCGCGCCGCTATCAGTGCTCTTGAGAACCCCACGAAGCGGAGTCCCTGCATAAACAGTCGAAGACGTCACTGGATCGACTGCAATCGCAGCCACGACTGCTACTGACGATAACCCGTTAGTGAGCGTAGTCCATGTACTACCGCCATTCACCGTCTTAAAGATCACGTTAGCGTCAAACGCTGCCACTGCGTATAAAGTCGCAGGGTTCTGCGGATCAATCGTGAGGACTGTAATGATCTTACCTCCGGTGACTGGCCCCTCGTTAATTGGAAACCACAATTCGCCCCCGTTGGTGGTCTTATACATCCCACTCCGCGTGCCGGCATAGACGATAGCTGGGTTTGTCGGATCTATTACCACTTCGTTTAACTGCTGCGGCGCATTGGGGAGTCCGTTAGGGAGATGTACCCAAGTGTCGCCGCCGTTCGTGGACTTGAACATCCCGTCGACAGCGGCGGCATATAAGGTACTAGGGGTAACGGGATCGATCGCTAAGGCATTAACTGATCCAATATTAAAAAACCCGTTATTGATTAAAGTGTAGACGCCTCCTCCATTCGTGCTCTTGTGAACACCACCTTCTAACGTTCCGACATAAACCACGTTTGGATCTGCTGGATCCACAACGATCGAAGTGGTGAATTCCGGTGCGGTAGCTAAATTGCTGGTTCCCGTAACACTCCAGGTCGCTCCTGCATCGATACTTTTGAAGACACCGTTCGTAGTACCTGCATAAATCACATTGGAGTTTGCCGGACTGGATGCGAAGACAACCACATTACTTGCGGTTAGTCCTGTATCACTGGCAGACCAAGTAGTGGCTCCGTTTGAGCTTTTGAAGACAGGGTGGCCATGCCGCTGAAGCGATGTAGAGGCAAGCCGTGTAGATTCAGTGCGTCCCGTCACATAAGCTCGACCGTCGCCAGTAACTTTAATGCCGAAGATTTGATCGTTGTTATCTCCACCGAGATACGTCGAATAAACCAGGGCGGATCCAGATGAGTTTAGTTTTGTTACGAATCCATCAATCACCCCGGCGTTTGTACCCTGAAGCGATCCAGCTGTAATCGGAAAGTCATCTGAGGTAGTCACGCCCCCAAGGTAAGCGTTACCCTGCGTGTCGATTGCAATGCTGTTGGCCGAATCACCGGCGTTGCCACCGAGATAAGTGGAATAGACGAGCGCGGTTCCTGCTTGATTCAGTTTCGTTACAAAAACATCCTCAAAGCCTCCCTGGTTGGTGGCTTGGAAGGGTGTGGCGAGCGGGAAATTGATCGAAAAGGTATTCCCTGTCAGAAACGCACTTCCCTGGGCATCCACCGCAATAGCCAACCCGAAGTCGCCGAAACTTCCGCCTAGATACGTCGAATACAACAGCACCGGATCGATGATTAGCGAGCGAGACTTATCGTAGTCTCCAATTTCAAAACTGACGGTGTTCCCGTCTAAGTGATAACTGGCAGCAACTTCGTGTCTTTCACCCTTAGCTTCCTGATAAGCAATCGGCTTGCGCTGAATGACATCGCCAGAAGGAGTGGACAATAAGAGGTCGCCGTTCGCATCCACGCTCAACCCTTCCGCACCGGCAATCTGCATCCGAATCGCGCCAGGATTACCGTGCGGCGCCACTACAAAATCGTATTCAAGTTGTTTTTGATTGCCGTAGTACACCACGTCAATTCCGCGATAGACGCTCTCGTATCGCACCTTGGAATAAGTTGGCACATCCTTACGCCACTTACTCTGATCGTTGCCGACGAAATAGTTCACTGTGCCGGGCAGCTTATCGACACCAGTCGTTGCCGGCGATCGAGCTGCACCCTGCAAACTAAATGACAACACTGTGCGCTGACCGGTGCGCCCCTTGGTCGAGTTCTCAGTGTCTAGCCCGGTTGACGCGGTCTGGTTTAAGGACAAGATTGCGGCGGTCGAAGTTAGAAAGAGTCCGTATCCCTCACCACGTGCGACGAACTTCACACTTGGATCTGTTTGACCACGATTGACCTCAAAGCTCAGTGGCAAGGAGCCGTAATTCTCTGCGCTCGCGGCCTGAGTCTCTTGCGACAAATCCTGGGCCTTGCTTGTGGGCTTATTAGGTGTGAAGACTTGATCCGCTGCGCGCAATTCAATTTCTGCGGCTGCCACACTGCCGTCTTCAGAGGCCAGAAACACTTTGGTTGGTGAGCTTGGAAGCGGCGCGAGAATTCTCGATCCGATCAGGGCAGCGACAGCAACAAGAAACAGCAGCGCGATCTTGGGAGAAAGACGAAGAGGTTGAGGTTTATGGAGCATATCTGGGACTCCTAAAAAAGAGCTGGATTATTTGAGAACGCGAGATTTTCTCTACTGCGGCGGAGAGAACGGGCGCAAAGGAATCGAGAAGGACTGTAATTGAAACCAAACCGATTAGGCAAGCTTTGATTGAGTAGGTTGTCGACGCGAAATCATTACCCGCTGTTACCCGGCCTTTAAAGGCCGGGCTAAAATCATCTCGGCGCGATGCGTCGATTTTTTTTGAGAGTTTGAGGACAGGCCAGCGCACTTCAAAAACTGTCAATCCAGAAACTGGCGTTGCCAGAGTTCGAGATTTAGAAGTTGAAAGACTTGCAGGTTGAAGTCTTCGCGGCCGGAGAGGTTGGCGTTGATGATGCGCTGCACTTCCGCTGGTCGAAATAGGCCACGCTTTCGTACTGTGTCTTCGGAGAGCAAGTCATTCACGAGCGGTCGCAGCGGCCCGCGCAACCAGGAGCGGATCGGCGCGCCGAACCCGGCTTTCTTTCGCCAGACCACATCGTGAGGCAATACTTTTTCGAGCGCACGCTTGAGGATGTACTTCCGTTTGAACCCGCGCAGTTTCAAGTCAACCGGCATGCGCGCCGCAAATTCGATCATCTCGCGATTAAGAAAAGGCACGCGCACTTCGAGATTCGCGGCCATCGAAGTTTTGTCTGTCGTGATCAAATTCAAACAGGGAAGGAAAGTTTTCAGATCAACGTAAAGCAGACGGTTGAGGGGCTCGGCATTCGCCACGCGCGCAAAGTAACGACGATGCGCCGCATAGGCATCAATGCCTTGTGTCGCTTCTCGCATTTCATCCGTATAGAGTTCCTGTTTTGCCTCATCCGTGAAGTAGGTTCCGTAACCGAGGTACCGTTCCTCGAAATCTAAGCCGGCGCTACGCGCAAACTTCTTCACGTTACGAAGCGGCGCGGTGAGTTTACCCGGCAACCCGCCCGGCAGGGTGTGCGCTAGAGTCCTCATCAACGGCCGCCGCAACAAGCCGGGCACAGGGTCAAAAGCACTCGCGAGCTTCATCGCCAGCTGTCGCGGATACCCGGCAAACACTTCGTCGCCCCCCATTCCGGAAAGCATCACAGTCAGCGTCTCGCGCGCGGCGCGCGAAACGAGGTAACTGGGAATTGCCATGTCGATCGGCGGCTCGTCCATGTGATAGACGAGCTTGGGCAGCAGCTCGGCAACTGCGGGATTGAGCATGATCTCGTGATAGTCAGTGTCGAGATGCTGATTGACACGGCGTGCCCACTTCACGTCGTCGGGAATAATGTCGTAACGCAAATCTTCGCTCTCGATCCCAACAGTGTAGGTGCTAATTCTTCTCCCGTTAGCGTGTCTTTCCATTATTGCCACGATGCCGGAAGAATCCACGCCGCCGGACAGGAACGAACCGAGCGGCACGTCCGCAACCATTTCCATGGAGACGACACGGTCGAGTGTCTCCAGCAAGCGTTCCTGCCACCACTCTTCGCTACGCCCGGTCTCTATTTCATCGAAGGAAACATCCCACCATTCGCGCAGCGAAATCTCCCCATCGCGAAAAGTCACGACGTGGGCCGGCGGTACTGTCCTGATTCCTGCAAACAGCGTGTTGGGATCGGGCGCCCAGAGGAAAGTAAGAAACTGGTGCAGCGCTTCCGGATTTATTGCTTTGGAGATGAGACCAGTCGCCAGGATGGCTTTGATCTCAGAAGCAAAGACGAACGAGCCTGCGTTCGATCCTTGAGCAGGCAAGTGAGCGTAATAGAGAGGCTTGATGCCGACATGATCTCGCGCGAGCGTCAGAGTGTTTTCCTGGTTGTCCCAGACTCCAAAGGCAAACATCCCGTTGAGTCGCGGCAAACAGTTCTCGCCCCATTCGGCAAAAGCAGCTAACAAGACTTCGGTGTCAGTCTCGGTCGTGAATGTATGACCCTTTGTTTTTAGTTGCTGGCGCAGCTCGAGGTAGTTGTAGATTTCGCCGTTGAAGGTGATTACGTAGCGCCCGTCGGCGGAGATCATCGGCTGATGTCCGGCGGCAGAAGTGTCGATGATCGAAAGCCGGCGATGACCGAGGCAGATTTTCTGACCGGAGTTTGCGGGTTGTGAGGTCCACACGCCATCGTCATCGCGACCGCGATGCTCAATGGTCTCGAGCATCGCCGCCACGTGAGGTTCCGGGTCGTGACTAACTATTCCGGCGATGCCGCACATTGAAAAGTCTCAAGTCTCAGATTTCAGGTCTCAGGTCTCAAATTTGGCGTTTTACGCCAAGGCACCAAGGTCGGCGAAGTTCGCCAAGAGAAGAAACGAACAACGGATCGTTGACGCTCACTAATCCGTTGACGCTCACTAGTCCCTTGAAGCTCATTAATCCGTTGACGCTCACTAGTCAGTTGACGTCACTAATCCGTTGACGTCACTAATGCGTTGACGCTCACTAATCCGTTGAGCTCACTAATCCGTTGAGCTCACTAGTCCGTTGACGTCACTAATCCGTTGAGCTCACTAATCCGTTGAGCTCACTAGTCCGTTGACGTCACTAATCCGTTGACGTCACTAATCCGTAGACGTCACTGTCAAAAAACCGTAGCAGGTGTGAGCGCTAACAGCAGATCTTGCTTGGCGAACTTCGCGGACCTTGGCGTCTTCGCGGTAAGTGCCTACGCCTTAGCGTTGAAGTTGTTAAGAGACCGCCTCGCGTTGTCCTGATCGCAACGAGTCTACGATTCTGAAAGTGGCACGAGTTGTCGCTGCCAGTTCCTCGAGCGGTATCGGCGAAAGGCCGCCTTCCAAAACCATCGCACACACCGCTTTCACTTCATCTGCCTGACCTTTGTCCTGACTACGCAAGGTGAACTGCTCTTCCTTGCCCTTGTGATAAAGACTTGCGCGCCGATAGTCATCGAGCACAAAAGTCTTCTGCTCACCAAAAATCTCCACTCGTTCTTTACCGAGCGCCGAGTCGCCCTCGGCCAAATAAGCAATCGCTCCATTCGAACCATCGGCGAAGCGGAGGGTAATGAAAACCGAATCGTGGTTGACCGCGGCGGCGTTGTTCCCGGACACAGCCTCCGCAAATACCGAGATGGGCGGTGCGCCAGCTAGGTATTGCAGCAAATCAACAAAGTGGCAGACTTCGCCGATGATGCGACCACCACCTTTCTCAGGATCGTGGGCCCAGTGTTCGCGCGGAATGCGACCCGCGTTCACCCGATAAAGCAGCGAGAGCGGATCTGACCGTCCCGCAAATATTTCCGCTGCTCTCTGCACGAGGGGCGAGAAGCGCCGGTTGAATCCCACCATCAGCCGGCCACTCGAGTTTTGCGCCGCGGCTAACACAGCTTCAAGATCCTCGTCACGCAGCGCGAGGGGCTTTTCCGTAAACACGTCGCGGTTAGCTTTTAATGTCTGACACGTGAGCGTCGCATGCAGGTCGTGTTGCGTTCCGATCACCACCAGGTTTACGTCGGGGTCGTTGATGACCTCATCCGCTGTTGATACTGCCCGGGCAAAACCAAACTTCTTGCCGACGTTGTTGGCCGAAACTCCTGAGGCGGTTTGAATAGAACGAAAATCCGCTCGCTGGTTTTTGAAGTGGGGCAACAGCATCTGAGTCACGTAACCCCCGGCACCAATCAAACCGACGCGCACGGATTTCTCCCCCGGCGCTGTTCGGTTAGTGAAGTTAATGGTGCGCTCGAGTTCTCGCTCAGTGTCATAGCTGAGCACCACGCCCAGATACGGCTCATGGATCTCCCCGGCGATCAACTGATAAGCGTGCGAAGCTTCGTCAATCGAAAAGCGGTGCGTAACCAACGCCTGGACGTCGATTCGTTGCGACGCCACCAGATCCAGAAATGCTTCAATGTTTCGATTCTCAGTCCAACGAACATAACCTACTGGATAATCGTGGCCCCGCTCTTCATATTCGGGATCGTAACGGCCCGGGCCATAGGACATGGAAACCTGCAACGAGAGTTCGCGCATGTAGAAAGGCTGCCGCGGAACTTCCATGCCCGTGGATCCGACAATCACAACTCGTCCCTTCGAACGCGAAATTTCTCCGGCAAGACCAAGCGGTTCGCTTGATTCCGTCGCGGCCGTCAGCAGAACCGCATCAGCACCGCGCCCACGCGTCCAGTCTTGCACCGCACGCTTAACCTCGTCACCAGAAATATAGGCCGCATCAGCGCCCAGCTGCATTGCCAGCCTCACGCGCTCCGCATCGAGATCGATTCCTAACACGCGACAGCCGTTGGCTATCAGCAATTGCACTGTTAACTGGCCCACCAAACCAAGTCCGATCACGACAACTGATTCGCCGAGAGTTGGCTCCGCCAATCGGACTCCCTGCAAAGCGATCGCGCCAAGAGTTCCGAATGCTCCAGCTTCGAAACTGACTGCGGCTGGTAGTTGTACGCAAAGATTTTTCGGCACTGAGATGGCTTCCGCGTGTGAAGCAAACCCGACTCCGGCGCAGGCCACGCGATCGCCGATGCGAAAGTCGCTGACGTTGTCGCCTACGCCAATCACGATTCCGGCAGCGCTGTATCCGAGCGCGGTTGCGGCCGAGAGTTTGTCGCGCACGGCGCTGAAGGTGTTCAGCAAACCTTCCTTGCGCGCTTTCTCCATCACAGCCCTGACTAGATCGGGACGATCGCGCGCTTCCTGAACCAGACCCTTACCGAGCATCTCCACCGCGGCGCGTTCAGTGCCGGAGCTGATCAATGACGCTGCGGTGCGAACCAGCACGCGGCCTTTCTGGAGTGCAGGCACAGGAACATCAACTACGCTGGGCGTGCCGTCTTTTCGGTTTTGCAAAACTTGCTTCAAAAGGGTCTCAGGTTCCGGGTTTCAAGTTTCAAGTTTCAGGTTTAAGGTTTCAGGTTTGAGTTTCCGGGTCCGCTTAACCGCCAAGACGCGTCAAGTACGCCACTAAGCCTTGAGAAAAAAGTACAAACTTTTATCAGCAATGCGAACTCGCATTTACTTCTCCGCGTCCTTGGCGTTTCTTCGCGACTTGGCGGTTAAATCTCCATTAGAAACGCAACTAGCAATCGGCAATTGGCAATCGCCAATCAATCTAGCTTCTCTCGCAGCTTCTCTTCTATCAACTCGCTCACCCATTCAGCGCGAGCGTCCCAAGTACCTGCGGCAACTGCCGCTTGCCGGCGTCGCGCAGCATCCTCGTCAGTTTCATCCAAGGCGTCTGCAACTAAACTCAAAAACTGATCGCGACTGCGAGCGATGCGCAGCACGTCAGCCATCGGCTCATATTCCGGCAAAGGCGAAATGACAACCGGCTTGCCCGTCGCCAGGTATTCGCGAACTTTGATCGCGGAACCGTAACTCGTAAACGCCTGCTGCGTTTCCCAGGGCAACACGCAAACATCGAAGCCGGCAGCGTAACTTGGAAGATCATCGTAAGCAACCGGGGGCAGAAAATGCGTGTTAGGCAAACTTTCAATTTCTATCCCTCGCGAACGATTGCCGATAAAAATCCACTGCCAGTCAGGACGCTCGCGGGCAGCTTGCTTGATTAACTCCTGGTCGACTAGCCAGGGTTCTATCGCGCCAAAATATCCCAGCCGCGGGCGGGGGATGCTTTCAATCTCCGACGCAATCTGCAAGTCCCCGTTTTTTATTCTGCGATCCAATCCGGCCCAGTGGTCAAAGTCGACCGCCTGTTCCAACAGATATGAACGTTCGCGACCGCTGACGGCCTCACCCAACAGCTTCCGTCCCGAATAGAAAATTAGGTCAGCACCATCAATCGCTTGTTCATGAAGCCTGCGAATCGCGGCCGGGTCGGTGGCGTGATCCATCGTATTTGCATCGTACTTATCGGAAATATGATAGATCACCAACGACTCGTCAAAGCATCCGATCATCTCCGCCGCAGTGGGGATCGCGATCCACAGGATCGGCTTAGTAAAACCACGATTTGCTGTCAGACGTTGAATTTGCGAGCGCAACAGGCCGCGGTTGATCGCTCGCGCCGCCTTGCTGCCGAAGAATGGAAGACTTGCAGGCGAGACGACCGTGATGCCTTCTGACGTCTGGCGCGCTAGTTTGGAGTAACTGCGCAGCTTGCGACTGATGCGCGGCAAAATGTCCTTGTGGCCCAACGAAGGCAAGCCCATTGAAATCGAGTTCAGAAAGATTACTTTGTTACCTGCGCGCGCGAACCGTCGCATCAGGTGGGCCTTCGAATGAGGGTGGTGATACCACCAGTCTTCGCCACCGAAGCAGATAATGGAATGGTTGGCCAGCATCGATCCGTAGTGATAGTACAATAACGGCTGCCAAAGCCGAGCCAAACCTTCTTTAATCGATACGTGAGCCCTGAAACTATACAAAGAAACGCCGCAGTGTGGACCACGGTGGCCCTCTTCACACTCATCGCTGCAATCTATGTTGGCTTCCCCACGAAAAATTATTACTGGGACGGAATCGCCTTCGCCCAGGCAATCGAAGGCGCCCCGCAAATCCATCAGTCGCTCGTTCACCCTAATCACCTTATCTACAACCTCGTCGGATATGTTTTCTACCGCGGGTTGCAGTTCGTCGGATTCAATCTTCGCGCTGTCACAGCGCTGCAGATTTTGAATTCGCTATGCGGCGCACTCACGGCCGTGTTGCTCTTCCGCATCCTTAAGGACGCGCTGCGGTCGATCTATTTTGCAATTACCCTCACTTTTCTTTTCGCGTTTTCGGCAACCTGGTGGAAATACTGCACGGACGCCGACGCCTACATTCTCAGCATTCTATTCCTGCTTTTAAGTTTCTATTTCGCCCTCCCGCGGCGAAACTCCAACCCCGTCCTGGTCGCTTTGATTTATGCGCTCAGCCTGTGTCTGCATCAGATGGCCCTAATTTTCTTTCCCGTGCTCCTTGTTGCCATCTTTTTTCAAAATGAAACCCTGGCTCGGAAGCGACGCGTCATTAATTGCGTTGCGTTTAGTGTGATCGCAGGCGGACTAACTCTCGGCGCGTATGTTTACTCTTTCTATCTATTAACTGGCGGCGTTCAGCTCGGAAACTTTTTACGTTGGACGCTGTCTTATGCGCCGGACGACAGCTTTGGCTTTCGCCCCTGGATTAACATTGGCTTCACGCTGCGTGGACACATCCGTCTCTTCTTTGGTGGCCGCTTCAATGCCATAAGCGGACTGATCAATCCTTTTATCGTCTTGCTGATGGCCGTGTGGGTCGGGCTGTTTCTAACTCTCGCTGTCAAAGTAATAAGAAGTATTAGAGATCCCGGCTGGGCGTGGTTGAGGGCCATCAGGGAGGATTCGCATCGTCGCAAGCTCGCGAAACTTTGCTTGTTCTGGACCGCCTCATATTTAGTAGTTCTATATATCTATGTGGCTCATCACACGTATTACCGTCTCTTCTATTTACCGGCCCTGATCATTCTTTTGGGATTGATGCTGGACTCGTACCAGCAAGTGAGCGGCAGTTCGCGCAAGTACCGGCTCGCGATCTTCGTGGCGTTGTTCACAGTCACCAATTTTTTAATGGTGATCTTTCCTTATACTCACGTCCAGAAATATCCGCCCCTCGCCTTCGCTCTGGAAATGAACCAGGTATGGCCTCGCCATACGATCATCTATTACGGCTCTGCTAATTCAGACAACAACCTCGTCAAGTATTTTAACCAGGGGACAAATTGGAAGAAGCTGGATTTAGAACAGGCGGAGCAACTTGAACAGGATCTGCGAGACGCGCAGGCTGCGGGCGTGAATATCTGGTTGGAAACTTCGGCAATAGATCAGCTCGCTGCCAGTCCGACCGGTTCTGACTGGCTTAAGCTGCACGTCAAGCAGGGGAGTCAGCGGGCTTTGATCACAAAGGCCCACAACCTCCGATTTGTGCAAGTCGGTCCTGCTGCTTGAGGAGGAAATTGGATCTCAACGGGATGATCACGATTTTCCAACGGCGTGCCTGGATCGGAGTTCTGATCTTTTTTGTAACCCTGGGGATCTTTCTATTTTCGCGCGTCCACCAGGTCACTGATTCGTCTTACTCGATGATGCTGACTCAGAGCCTGTTGGATCACAGAAGCTTCACGCTCGACCACTACAAAACACCAACGGTCTATCAGCTCGAAACGAGAAATGGTCACACTTTCTATCGCTTCCCCCCGGGCAGCTCGGTGCTTTCACTTCCCTTTGTTTGGGTGCTGAACCGCTTTGGCATCTCGGCAGTCAATCAGGATGGCACTTACAATCCGCGCGGCGAAGTGACGATCGAGGCCGGCCTCGCGGCGTTCTTGATGGCCCTGCTCGCGGCAATTTTCTTTCACACCGCGCGCATTTTGTTGCCGCCGGGCTGGAGCGCCGTGATCGCTTTAGGTGGCGCGTTGGGAACGCAGGTCTATAGCACTGCCTCGCGCGCCCTCTGGAGCGAGACGTGGGGAATCGTGTTACTCGGTGTCGTCATCCTCTTGCTGCTGGCCCATGAGAGCGGTAAGCGTCGCCTGAGCCCGGTATTGTTGGCGACTTTGCTTTCATGGATGTACTTCGTGCGTCCAACGTTCTCAGTTCCGATCGCGGCAATCTCCATCTTCTTATTCTTGTTTCACCGCTCGCTCTTTCTTCGCTACGCCATCACCGGTGCTGCGTGGCTGGCCGGCTTTGTGTTCTATTCACGTTTCCACTATGGGCAATTGCTACCGGATTATTATCGAGCGAACCGCCTTCTCTTTAACGCTTTCGAAACAGCGCTGGCCGGCAATCTCATTAGCCCTGCTCGCGGGTTGTTGGTGTATGTGCCGGTACTTCTATTTGTCGGATATCTGCTGGCGCGTTATCGGACATCTCTTAGTCACGTCAGACTAGTGTGGCTTGCTCTAGCAATCATCTTTCTTCACGTGCTTGTTATTTCCGGATTTCCGCACTGGTGGGGTGGACACAGTTTTGGGCCGCGCTTCACAACTGGTTTGGTTCCATGGTTCGTGTTGCTTGCGATTCTTGGTGTTCAGGCAATGTTGCGGGAGCGTGCCCTAATCGCGCAGTATCCGAAATCTTTTTCGCGGCGACTTGAAATGGTTTGTGGCAGTACGTTGTTGCTGCTGAGCGTCGTCATCAACACGCTGGGCGCGACGTCTCACGCTACCTGGCTTTGGAACATCAGGCCGCGCGGAGTTGATGAGCATCCAGAGCGACTTTGGGATTGGCGTCAACCGCAGTTTCTAGCTGGTTATCTGCCATACCCAGCGCCGCAAGCTGTTCCGATCGTGGAAACCGGGAGGATCGATTTCACGAGGGCAGATGCTGATAAGTATTTTTGGTACGGTTGGAACGAAGGCGCGCCCGATGCCCGGTGGACAGAAAAAAAGGCCACGCTCGTGTTTGCAGTTGGGCAGCAGCAACCAGGAACAATGCGCCTCTATCTGGTGCCCTACCTGGTTCCGGGAAAATTAGAAAGCCAGCGCCTCAGGGTACTTCTAAATGACCGCGAATTGTTAACGACAAAGCTTGCAGAACCGGCGGGTCACAGTTTTGATGTGCAGCTGCCGGTTGAGGTTTTGCGGGAAAAGAACACCATCATTTTCGAGCTGCCTGATGCTGAGGCGCCGCAAAAACTTGGCTCCGCACCCGATCCGCGACCGAGAGGGATCAAACTAGTGTGGATGGAATTTAACTCTTGAACCTCCTTAGTCCGCGAAAGCGGACGTGAGCATAAAGCCTGGGGTAAGCCCCAGGTAACACCGGACTGTCGCCCGCTTGGCGGGCTCGTTGAATTTTCTTACGGATACCTGGGGCTTACGCCCCAGGCTTTACGCTCTTGCCTGCTTCGCAGACTCTCACAAGTTCTGCAAATCGGCACTCCAGGCATTGATCAGATCCAATTCCTTTGCGTCGATCAAGTCCAAACGCACGAGCTGCTCGTAGCAAAGCAGTAAATTCTCGCCTAGTCGCTCGACCCCAGCTTTCACTTCTAGCTTCGCCAGCGCATCTCCAATCTCTTTGTTGTGCAAGTAGCCCGGCACCTCGTCGCGAAAGTCGCGCATCAAGTTGTGCTCATTTCGTTCCTGCCAAACGTTAGGCGCATGAAACAAAACGCTCCAGTCGTTGGCCCAAGCGATCCGCTGCGCCACGAAGCTGCGCCAAATATCAGTCATGCGAAAAGAGCAATAGGCAGGCAGATAAAGCAACGGAAACGCATCGCGCCACCAGGCCGTGTTCTGACTGTTGAAGGGACACCACGAACCCGGCGCTAATGCCAATGAGTCTCCCGCTGCAAACGATTGGGGCAGGGATGAAACAAGCCGGTAGATTGCATCGACATCGGGGTTCTCGTTAACGAGTCCCTGCTGAATCGGACAATCCACATCAGCAGTTTTTAGCGACGCCCGCGGCGGTAAGTCATCCCGAACGTGCTCGAGAGGAAAACCGCGCGGCCACAGCATCGCTTCCGAAAAATAACGATAGACGTTCACCCAGCCGTGATCAGAAACGACTCGGGCCGACTGCTTTCGTTCGCGAGCTTGCCAAAAGTTTTCCCCCGGTATGTTGTCGTCATCAGTCTCGAGGATAACTTCAGCACCGGCTCGCTGCGCCAACAGATAACCCAGATTCTTGCGGGCGTAGTGCCTGGTGGGAGCAAGTGTCGCGAGCTTCAATCCAGTTTGGTACTGGTCCTCAAGGCTGAAGAACTCGCAGCCTTCGAGTTTGAAGTCTTTCGGGCTCGGCACATCTCCGATAACGATGAAACGATAACCATGCTCCTGACAGCCGCGCGCGAGCGTTGTCAGAATCGCGTTTGGTCCGGCGATTGACGTCACCACGAGCGCCACGCTGGTCCGAGGCGAACTATTATTATTTGACGTGGTCATAAACCATTGCCGATTGGCGATTGCCAATTGTCGATTTTCTGTCTTGTCAAACTGAACATTACAACCCGATTATGCGTGTTCCTTAACTGGCTTCCGGTGCTAATCGCCAATCGGCAATCGGCAATTGGCAAGCGAGCAATGTTTATAACTGACCGGAAACCCTGAGCCGAAATAAACGCCAGAGATTACTGAAGGCATCTTGCAAACTTGCGTTGCTGATATGGTGACTGGCGGCACGGTATTGAATCGGGACTTCAGCCCAGCGCAAACCGCGACAATAAATTTTGATTTCGGTTTGAAAGAAGGGACCGCGCGAGCGAATCCCTTTGTCGAGCACCTGCTGCAACACCGGCCGCGAAAACAATTCAAAACCGCTCGTCATGTCGGTGAGTTTAGTCCCCAACAATAGATTGGTTACCGCTGTGCCGCCTCGACTGACGGCACGACGGCGCGGCGAAGTCTCACTAATGCTGCCGCCGTGGGCAAAACGTGTTGCGAAGACGCAGTCATAGCCCTGGGCCATTGCAGCAAAGAAGTTCGGAATGTCTGAAGGTTGATGACTGAAGCCGGCATCAATCTCCAGAATCCAATCACAGCCCGACGCCAGCGCTTCGCGATAGCCGCGGATGTAAGCATCAACCACGCTGCGATTCTCAGGTGCCCATACCACGCGCACTTGCTGGTCCTCGCGCGCTAACGCGTCCAATAACTCACGAGTGTTGTCCTTACTCACATTGTCGAGGATTGCGAAAAACGTTAGCGACTTAAAATTCCAGGGCCTGCATGCGGCCAACACTTCCGCTACGAACGTGACTGCAGCCGCGCCTTCATTCGCCATCGGGCAGACGATCCCCAGTGTGATCTGGTCAAAGGACGTTGTGCTGGCGGTGAATTGTGAGGCACTCATAGCGTCTCATCGGATGTGCTACCATACCGTAACTCAAGACGCTAAACAAAAGCTCTATTTATCAGGACGTTTGATTTGGCGGATCAACTCAGAAGTGTAACTGGACGTCCAGTCTAGTGATCGACCGAATGGTAGCGGGGCAGCGCCAAAGGCGCGAAAATAAGGTTAGCCAGGGGCAAGTGCTGAGCGCAGCGAAGCACGTCGCCCCTGGATCTTGTTAACGAACAACCCTGAGCACTGAAGGTGCGACATAAAACTGCTGCGTCTGAATGCTATGTCGCTCCTTCAGAGCTATACATATAGACGAACAGCACCAGGGGCTACGCGATTCGCGCTCGCCCCAGGCTACCTTATTTCGCGCCTTTCGGCGCTCAGCAACTGCGGGCAGCTATCATGTCTAAGCGCGCACTGATTACCGGGATTACCGGACAAGACGGTTCCTTCTTAACCGAATTGCTCTTAGAAAAAGGCTATGAGGTGTTTGGCATCATTCGCCGCTCCTCATCTTTTAATACCGCTCGGATCGATCACCTCTATCACGACCCCCATGAAGCGGGAACTGAGTTACGGCTACTATTCGGCGATCTGAACGACTCGAGCTCCCTAAATACAATCATTCGCCAAACAGAACCTGACGAGATTTACAATCTCGGCGCGCAGTCGCACGTGCGCGTCAGTTTCGATGTGCCGGAATATACTGCGGAAGTGACGGCGCTGGGTACAGTTCGCCTGTTGGAAGCGATTCGCGAGATTGGCATCCGACCAAAGTTCTACCAGGCCTCGTCTTCAGAGCTCTTCGGCAAGGTGGTTGAGACGCCGCAGAATGAATCAACACCTTTCTATCCGCGCTCACCGTACGGCTGCGCCAAGGCTTACGCCTATCACATCACCGTTAATTATCGTGAAGCGTACGGGCTCTTTGCCTGCAACGGCATCCTTTTCAATCATGAATCTGAGAGGCGTGGCGAGACCTTTGTTTCGCGCAAGATCACTCGTGCCGCGACGCGTATCAAAGTCGGGTTGCAGCAGAAGCTTTACCTGGGAAACCTGGACGCGCGACGCGACTGGGGTTACGCGGCTGATTACGTGCAAGCGATGTGGTTGATGATGCAGGCCGAACAGCCAGACGATTATGTAATCGCAACCGGAGTTACACATTCGGTGCGAGATTTTCTTGATGCTGCTTTTGGGCATCTCGAGCTCGCCTGGCAAGACTATGTGGAAATCGATCCTCGCTACTACAGGCCTGCGGAAGTCGATCTGTTGCAAGGCGACGCGAGCAAAGCACGGGAACTGTTGGGCTGGCAGCCTAAGGTTTCGTTTCCCGAGATGGTGAAACTGATGGTCGACCACGATCTGGCATTGGCGCACCAGGAGTTGATTCAGCAAAACTCTCGCGAACAAAACACCAGCACAATGACCTCAAAGGCGTGAGTTCTTATCGCAACCGGATTTCGGGCCAGCCGAAAGTGGTAGCGACCGGGTACACGATCGAAGTTGTGATTGAGTTCTCGAGCTGAAGCTAATTGAATACAACACGAGTGACAAACATTTCCGACAAAACAATCTGTGTTACTGGCGGCGAAGGATTCCTGGGCCGGAATGTCGTCGCAGCACTCGCGGACAAAGGTTGCCGCAATGTTTTTACGGTTCGTCATGCCGAATACGACTTGTTGCTCCGCGAAGACGTCGAGCGTTTGTACCGCGATGTGAAACCGCAGGTAGTGATTCATCTTGCGTCGGTAGTCGGCGGCATCGGCGCTAACAGCCGCAATCCGGGAAGTTTCTTTTACGAAAACTTGATGATGGGCGCACAGATCACGGAGGCAGCCCGTATCAATCAAGTGGAGAAGTTTGTGCAGATCGGCACGGTGTGCGCTTATCCGAAATATACTCCAGTGCCTTTTAAGGAAGACGATCTCTGGAACGGTTACCCGGAAGAAACCAATGCGCCTTACGGAATTGCGAAGAAGGCACTGTTGGTGCAGGCACAGGCTTATCGCGATCAATATGGTTTCAATGCGATCTACCTGATGCCCGAAAATCTTTACGGCCCTGGTGACAACTTTGATCCCGAGTCGTCGCATGTGATTCCCGCGCTGATCAAAAAATTTATCGAAGCTCAAACCAGCGGCGCTCAGACTGTCAGCGTCTGGGGCAGCGGTACTGCCACGCGCGAATTTCTATACGTGACTGACGCAGCCGCGGGAATTGTTCTGGCAACTGAACACTATGACGGTCGCGAACCTGTAAACCTGGGCTCAGGACAAGAAATTTCCATTCGCGATCTCGCACAGTTGATTGCAACTGAGACCAATTTCCAGGGTGAAATTGTCTGGGACGCTTCGAAGCCGGACGGTCAACCTCGCCGCGCGCTCGACACCAGCCGGGCTTCTGAGTGGTTTGGTTTTCGCGCCGTGGTGGATTTTCGCGACGGCTTACACCAAACCATCGAATGGTATCGCGCAAGTCAGGAAGGTCGGGCCCATGAAGTCACAGGAGTTTTGTGAAGCGAGTGGGGGAATGGCTGGCGCTGCAACTCAATGAGATCACCCGCTCCGGTGATCCGCAAGCTACCAAACCTCACAACAAACAGTTTCTCGCCGCGTGTCTGCTGATTTTTTTCCTCGCTCTTGGTGTGCGAGTCCTAACGTGGCACGACCTGCGTCTCGACGTTTGGAAAGTTCAGACCTACGTCACTTCTGATTATAAGTACTCCGCTCATTTACTAGCTCGCCGCGATTTCAAGGGTTTTCTCTACGACATCAATCGCATGGGCCACCCGCCCGGTTATCCGGTGGTGCTTGCGGGGATTTTCAAAGTCTGGGGCGACTCAGACGATGCGATTCAACTCGTTCAGGTCGTCTGCGATTCTCTCGCAGCCGTTGTTGTCTTCCTGATCGTCTTCGAGTTACTGCCATTCGGCGTTGCCGTGCTTGCCGGACTGTTAACAGCACTTTCGCCACAGTTCTCTTATCACTCGGTTCTGTTGCTGCCGGACTCGCTGGCCGTCTTGCCAATCCTGCTCGCGGTCTTTCTGATCGTTCGCGGGTTCAAGTGCCCGCAGTTTCTCACGTTTGTTCTGGCGGGAGCGTTGATCGGCATCTCTTGCTGGCTGCGCGCCAACGCGTTGCTGCTGGCGCCGTTCCTCGCACTCTGTTTGGCGTTCCTCACGCAACGGGGATTTCGCTTGCGCTTCGCAAGCGCGTTCTTGGCCGGCGCACTTGCAGTCATCGTCCCCGTAACCGTCAAGAACTGGGTTGTCTTTGGACACTTTGTGCCGCTTTCATTGGGCGCGGGTCAAACATTATTGGAGGGAATTGCTGACTACGATACTCAGAAGCAGCTGGGCATTCCGCAAACTGATCTGGGAATCATGAGACAGGAAGCAGAATGGTATCAGCGGCCTGAATATGCGCTCCTGCTATTCGGCCCCGATGGCATTAAGCGCGAACGCATGCGAATGGCTCGTGGCTTTGCGGTGATTCGTTCTCGTCCCCTTTGGTTTCTGGGAGTGATGGGCCGTCGGGCGCTCGCATCATTGAAACTCGATCGCGTACCGCTCGTAGCTCCGGAAGCGCCAGTCACGCAACGCGTGGAAGCAGCCGACAACTTAACGCCTATTTGGACGCGACCGCCAACCCAGGTGCTCGAGGAAGGCAGCGTTGCGTCAGGAAATGCTGTTGTTGAATTGGTAGACGAGAACCGCATGTTGCGCATCGTGGGTGACGAAACGAGATACGGCAGCCAGATTGTGTCGCCGCCGATCGCAGTAAAACCAGATCGCGATTACGTGTTTCGTATACCGTTGAAACTTGAGGAAGGCCGCGCACTTCTAAAAGTAACGGGCGGAGATCCGAATGTAACTCAACAGCAAGCTTTGGCAGCAAGTGTCATCGATGTCGCTGAGGGCGTGGCGCCGTCGGCACAGGCTTTGAAACGAGTTGAGCTCCCTTTCGTCAGTGGCAACCACACGGAGGTTCGCCTCGTGCTTGCCAACAATGCGTCGGCTCCGCTGCGTCCAGTAGCACGCATGGGAACGATCGAATTATACGAGCTTGGTCCCAGCGCTTATCAATGGACTCGCATCCCGCGCCTGGTGGTTAGAAACCTGCAGCGCTTCTTTCTCACGGCGTGGATGCTGCCGCTGACAATTTTCGGAATCGTTATCCTACTGCGAGCGAAACGCCGGCACACTGTTTTGTTGCTATTCAGCGTGCCGCTCTATTACCTGCTGGTCCAATCAGCCCTGCACACGGAACGCCGCTATGTAATCGCGATTCATTACTTCCTCACAATGTTTGCTGCCGTATTCCTCTGGATGTTGTTTCGGCTAGCATGGCAAGCTTTTCGGCGATCAACGCGCGACCCTGCAAACAGTTAGGCTAGAGGAAATCGCAGAGCGGCGAAGTCGCAAAGTCGCCAAGGACTACATTAGCCGCAAATTCAGCAGATAAACACGGATCAGGACCAACCAGAAGAAGCCTACAAAGGCTTTACCTGATCTTTGTAATCCGCATCGATCTGTAACCAACCTGTCATGGGTGCTCGTGATGTGACTCGGCAGCATGGACGGGCGTCGTACGATCGGGGAATTATTTGACTTGGCGACTCTGCGCCTTCGCGACTTTGCGATTCTGGTTTGTTCTGATCCGTGTTTATCTGCGTGAATCTGTGGCTAATCACGGCATTCTCCCAAAGCCACACCAACTGTTCTTGTTGTGCCAGGTGATCTGAAGGTCACGAACGTCAATCGCTTTCCACCACTGCTCAAATTCTTCGCGTGAAATGTAGTGCGCGGTCGGGGCCACCAGGTGATCGAAAACGATTGTGTGCTGCTCACGCCAACCAAACTTAGAAATCGAATTTAGGTAGTCGTTGTAAAAAAGATGACTTGCAACGGCAGCGCCCGACGGTGAGCGGTTGAGCGGCCCGTATAGCAGCTTAGTCGCGGCATATAGCAACGCCGTTGGCACTTTTGAGAGGTGCAACAGACCGCGGCGATTCATGCTCGACGTAACTCGCGTGCGCACCGGATCGATGAAGCTTGTGATCCAGCCGTTGTTTTCCGCGCCGTAAACCCAAACGGAAAAGTGTCCCTGCGGTTTAATCTTGGAAGCGAGCGATCTGAAACCGGTTTGCGGTTCCTCCAGGTGATGAATGACGCCGACAGAGAAAGCGTAGTTAAAAACTCGCTTGAGCGGCAAGCGGCAGAGATCTGCTTGCACGATGTGCATGTTTTTGGAACCCCGCGTAGCCGCAAACGCCGACTCCACCGCGTCGCTTAGGTCGACGCCAATCACATCGCGCGCGCCCCATTCAGCCGCCAGCTGCGTGTGCCGTCCTTTGCCGCAACCGCCTTCAAGCACAACCTTGTCTTTAAAAAACTCCGGCGTTACCGGCTGCAACCACCCCAACATTTGCTGCGCATAACGTTCGTCTTGCTGGGTAAAGTGTTGCCACTGCCAACCAAAACTTGCCGCGGTTGCCGCCACCTGATCATTAAGCTGCTCGAGTTTTACAAACCGCGGGACTCCCCGTGTGATCTGAAACTGCTGCGCGCAGCGTTCGCAGACTAAAACGCCCTCGATGATTTCTCGATCGTGATCTTCCTGCCCCGCTCGAAGTTGAATCTCGCCACCGCACGAAGGGCACGCCAGATACTGCAAGAGTCTTCGCTTCATAACTCGTAGGTCGCCCTGATTTCGCGCTCAGCGGGTTGCCGCTTTCCGTGCGGTAAGGTTTACCTTACCGGTCGACTTACTCTTCTTTCCAGCGCGAGGCTCAGCCTCGCGCAAAACGAACGATCGCACTTCCGGTAAGGCACGCCTTACTGCACGGAAGGCGGCAAGCCGCGACGGTCGTTAGGCGAGCCATCGTTGTCGAGTCCAATCAACGATCTGCGTAACACAGACAGCCGCGAAAAGAAGTAGAAGCGATTGCATCGGCAATCCGTAACGGATCTCCATGTGTAGCGCCGAGCCAATGATCAAATAGTAAAGCACAGACGCTAACAGCAGCCACGTTACCGATCTTCGCCAGCGGAAAGCCAGGTATAGCCCGCCAAGAATTAACGGCAACATCAGGTATCGGTAGACGCTCTGAATCATTCCCAGCAATGTTACGGGGAGCGCGAGTGGACTTCCTTGCCACGACGCTGGCAGGGTTTTGCTGCTTGTGACGTTGATGCCCATGCTGCCGTAGTAAGGAATAGGCTCGCCCGCAAATTTCAACATGCCCCACATTCTTTTTAGCATCACGCCACTGTACCAGAGCGGATGCGCGGCAATTACGCGCAACGCTTTTCTAGTGCGGGCGCGATCCCGCTCGACGCCGTTGGGCGAGTAAAGCGTGAGCGGCTCATCGGGACCGAGTCCCAATTCCTTTCGTTCTTGTTCCACCAACTTTGTATCGCCAATCACGGCGCCAAACTCCGCCGCGCGCTCGGTCTCGCCAATGCCTTCCCAAAGGTTTGTTCCCATCCCCAAACCTGTGGGCACAAAAGCACGAAAAGCGAGGGTGTTCCTGATCAGCAGCGGTGTTACAAAAACTGCTGCGCCAAGTATCAGTGCCAAACTAAGCCGCAAGCGGTGTTGCCATGCTCCGCGCACTAGAAGAAACAAGACGATCGCCCAGACAATGGCAAGCAGTAAGGCGTTGGCTCGTAACCAACACGACGCACCCACAAACGCCCCCGCGCCGACGGCCCACCACAGCTGTTCTTTTTTCCATGCCAGCAATAACAACCAGACGCCGGCCACTATCAGCCAGCTTGTCGGCGCATCTGTAAGTGGCGTCGCGCCGTTAAGCGCGAGTACCGGCGCGAGCGCTGCCAAAATTCCGGCGGTAATGCCGACGCGAAAATCAAATGCTGTCGCACCCACGCCGACGATCAATAAGACTGAAAGCGCATCAAGCACCCATTGCACTATCTGTACTGCTGGCGCGGACCGGTCACCCGTCACTTTGTAAACAAATGCGAGCCATAAGGAATAACCGGGAGGATAAACCGCAGCATCTGTTTTGCCAGGATCGTCTATCCAAAACCACGAGGCCTTGCCGTCGAGAATGTTCTGCGCCTGCTGATCGAACCGCGCATAAGTGCCTGATTGAAACCAACCAGGATCACCAAGGTGATCGCGCACGAAACGCATCGTCAAACCGCGCACGGTAAACGAGAGCAGCAGGACGATGAGCAAGAGCAACAATCGCGAGTTGTCCTGATTTTTTATCAAGTCAGCTGGCTTACTTTTTGGCGGTGATGATCAAATTCCAGCCGAAGTTTGTCTGGAAGTATTTGAAGACTTTTTCGGGTAAGAGATTTCCCAGAAGAGGAATCTCGCGCCGTAGCAACTGTTCGACGTCGATTTTAATCTCGCGGAAGTTTTTGAAGAGCTCAATTGTTTGTTCGCGCGTGTAAGCTTTAACCAAAGGTCTGCCTCCGTGTTCTGAATACTCCACCCAACTGCTCATGATCTCTTCCGGTGAACGGCCGCGCAGTAAGTCTCCGCGCAGCACTCCACGATGCAGCATTAACTCGCCCCAGTAGTTGAGCGAGTTCTTGTGATAGATCATCACCTTCGCCGTCCCGCCTGGCTTGAGGACGCGAAGCAACTCTCCGATCGCTCCGGCGGTGTCAGGTGTGTGGTGCAACACGCCATTTGAGTAGACGACATCAAGTGTCTCGTTTGCGAAAGGCAAGCGTTCCCCATCGCTGATAAGAAGATCAACTCGCTGCTCATATAAAGCAAAGCGCTGCCGCGTAATGGCAATCGAGCGCGGCGTCAGATCGATCCCGGTGCAGAGTGCTCCGCCACGCGCGAATTGCAATAAGTCCGTTCCCATTCCACATCCGACTTCCAGGAGGCGCGCTCCCGCAAAACTATTGAAGCCCATAAGCTCCGGCATCCACGGAGCATATTCTTGATAGCGCACTCGCTCGACCTCATTAAAATATTGACGCGTGCCGAATTCGCTATCGCGGTCGCTTTCAGCGCCACAAGGGTCCTGACTCCACTGTTCGCGGGCCCGTTGCTTGTCCTCAGTAGCAAGCGGTTTGAAGTTGTCGTTGTCCAAAACGGGTTTGCTCATTACTTTGGCCGGGACTCTATGTTCCAAGAGACGAACGCATCGATTATCTTTTGAGCGTTCCGTTTCCAGGTGTGGCGCTCGATCGCTACCTGTCTAGCTTTCGCCCCAAGAGTCTCGCGCAGCTCGCGTGAGTCGGCCAAGCGCAGGATCGCATCGCGCAACTCGTTTGTGTTACCTGGCTCGACGAGAAGCGCTGTCTGGCCATCCGTTAACACTTCGCCGATCTGACCTAACCTGCTGGCAACGATTCCTTTGCCCATCGCCATATACTCGAACAGCTTTGTCGGCGAGCCAAAAAAATCAGCGCCGGCAGCGAGCGGGATGTGGGGCGATACCAGAATGTCGCACGCGTCCAGCAGTCCCGGCACTTCCTTGTGACTGACCACGCCTTTAAAAATCACCCGGCCCTGCTCGCTTTCTTTGCTCAGCATTCGTTTCATCTCAACGTGCAGAACGCCGTCTCCAACAAGAAGAAACTTAAGCGGCAATCCAGCGGGAATCATCTTTATCGCTTCCGCCAGCACCATCACTCCATGCCAGGGACCGAATGATCCTACAAAACCAACCAGCTGTTCCTCGTCTTCTAAACCTAACTCGGCTCGCACCTTCGTCCCTCCTACATCGGGACGAAAAACGTCTGTATCGACGCCATTCGAGTTGACTATGATCTTTTCCGCGGCGACGCCGGCTTGCTCGAGATTCAGGCGATCAACTTCGGAAACAACAAAAATGCGGGTCGCCGCGGCCAGGTTCAAACGTTCGTACCGTTCGAGCAGATCAAGATTACTAACGCGATCCCAGTGACGTCCCACCCAAACTTCCGAACCGTTATATTCAAGAAACAAGGGCCGCCCGGTGGCGATGCTCGCGACAACACCTGCCCAGCTAAAGCGAGCGTATCGTTGATAGATGAAGTCAGGCGAGCTCTGTTCGACTAAAGCCGTGGCGCCGCGCGTAAACACCGCATTGTTATTAATATCAAAAACCGCTCGCGTCGACCCCAGCAGCTCCGGACCGATCTTTGTAAGCGAAGTCTTCGCCGCATCCAGACCTACGAGCTCATCGTTACTGATCACCTGAACTTCAGTGCCGAGTTCCAGTAACCCTTCGATCACACCTTTGATATGACTGGCGGCGCCACCGGCCTGTGTTCCAGGCCCGGGCGTCGCCCGCAGATAAGTGATCTTGAGCTGGCTGTCAGTTGCAATCGGTCTGTGGACCACCGGAAGCGCATTGCGGTTCTCAACTTCCTTTTCCAGTCGTGCTAATTCCTGTCGAGCCTGTGCCATGGCGTTACCACTGCGTGCAGCTTCACGCGCCAGGCGGAGCGGGGCTCGAAGAATTAGCGAGCTGCGAGGACTCTTTCGTAACCTGCCGTGAGCATCGAGTATGACAACCTCGCGCGCGCCTGCCATGGCGCCAAACAGCATGAAGAGATCTTGCCCTCGCAGCCAAAGAAGGCTTTCAGTCGCAATCGCAAACACATCGGGCCGCCGCGCGCGTAATGCGCCGAGGCGCGTCATCACGCTGCCGGTTTCGAATTCACTTCGTGAAATGAGTTCCACCGCAGACTTGGGATAAAGAATCGCAAGCCTGTCGAGCGCCGGCTGCTCAGCGCCGCTCAAAACTACCAACACGACTTTCATCTGACCGCTCCAGCACTTCGACTGAGGGTAAATAACTGTTTCAATTCGAAGTCTCGCAAGAGAAACATTTCCGAAAATGATCGGCCTGTTGTTGAGTGGAAGTGCGCAGCCACGAGGAGAAAGATCAACGCATAGCTGATCGTCGAAGCTACAGCCGCACCGACGGCGCCATAGCGAGGAACCAGGACGAAGACCAGGATGATGTTTGTTAGCAGAGTCGCTATCCAGAAGAGCGGAATGTTGCGCGGTAATCCCATGGCATTCGCGTGTTGCACCAGTACCGATTCCAATCCGATCAGGAAAACTCCGGGAAGCAAAATCATTAACTGCGCCGGAACTTCGGAAAAGGCGGGACCATAAAGCAAGGGCAGGATCAGACTAAGCGGAATTGCCGCTAGACAAACGAAGAACATAACAAAGACTGCGTGCCTGCTGACTCGGCATGTGGTTGCGCCACGGGCATCTTGTTCGGCGGCGACACGGGGAAACAGTAACGTTCCGATCACGCCAGGCAACAACATCAGCATCAGCGCGACTTGGGAGGCAACGCTATAAACACCTGCCTCAGTTGGTCCGCGATAGTGATTCACTACAAGCAGATCAGCCCTGACGATGAGCGCGCCCGCCAGAATCGAGATATGAAACTTGATTCCATAGCGCATCATGCGCGCGAAAAGTCTTCGATCGGGACGCCAGGGCAACCCATCTTTCAATTTAGAGCCGTAAGACCAGACCAGACCGACGATCACCAGCCCGATAAGAACGGCGGTCGCAGTGTTCAAGGACACAAGGGTGGAGAGTCCCGAGTTCAAAATGATGAGCGCTACGATTGCGTTCACCAATACGAACGCTTGTGCGGTCAAGTCCAGCAAGTTGAATTTCTCGATCCGGCCAACTGCCAGGAAGACATTGAGTCCGATGAGCGTGATCAGCTGGAAAGGGATCGAGACAGCAGCAACTCCGATCAAGCTCGGGGAAATCGACGCAAACCAATCAGGCCGCGCTGACGCCAGCAACGTTAACGATACCGCTAACAGGCTGCCGCCAAGTACGGCGAACACGAACGAGTTGATCGCGACCGCTCTTAACTGGCGATTATCCTGGGCAATGAAATATGTGTTCGCAGAGGGTAAACCAAGACTGGCAAGCTGGACGACGGTAGCAACGGCCACATTGATAACTGCAAGTTGTCCCAGACCTTCAGCGCCAAGCCAGCGGGCCACAATTATTCCTGCAACCACGCTGTTTGCCGTCATCAGCAATCGCGCCGCCAGGGTCAAGGCAATACTGCGCGAAAATCTTGGTGCTGACGCTGGAGCGTGCGCGGCAGATTTGTTAGAGATGCGGGCTTCGTCGCTCGCAGGCGCGAGCTTGGAGTTTTCCGTCACGATATCACTTCGGTTACCGCGTTCGTCGCGGCACTCTTGTTTCTCAGGACTGCGAAAACCTTGGAAGTCGGATCGTAGGAACCTAGATCGCGAGTCGAGATGTCGGGATGGGCCGCCAGGAATTCATCGAAGGCTTTCCTTTCGCCCAACGCCTGGTCGGCGAGCGGAAACCAATCGTCGAACAGGATCACTGCACGCTCATGAATTAGCGGCGCGCAAAACTTTAATGCCTCTAGCGTCGATGAATATAAATCACAGTCAATCATTATCACACTGGCTTTGGTTAGTTTGTGTTTGTCGATTAGTTCTTGTGTAAGAGTCTCGTGATACCAACCGGCGATCAAAAATACACGCCGCCAATCTACGCCCTGTTGCGTCAACCAATTTTTTGTAAAGTCGTAGTCGATTTGAAATGAGCCCCGGCTCCATAGACCATCAGACTCCTGCTCCGCTGTGTCGGGCAACCCGGCAAACGAATCAAAGCCGAAAAGACGCATGTGCTTTAGTGCAAGTTCCTCCGTCACGCCATGCATACAAGAAAGGGAGGTGCCATTGAAGACCCCGAACTCAAGATAATCGCCCAACAAACCGTCCTCGCTTTTTAGCCATTGCAAGGCCTCGCGATACTTTTGCGTCACTCCTTCAGAGGAAACAATTCCTTTTCCGGATTTTATTCGAGTTTTCCAGTACTGTTGTTTCAGCCACGACTTCCAAATCGCTGGGGTGTGACGTAGCACTGTCAGCATCACTTCGGATGATTGCACTCGATCTGCGATTTGAACCGCGAAACGTGAGAGCGACAAAGACAATTTCTTAGGCCTCCGCCTACAGATCTATTGAGCCTGCGAACCGCTATCTATCCATCGCTCGTACCAGAGACTCAGGTTAAGCAGCGCCCACAAGTGAAATCCCCAGTCTTTCTGCCCGCGGCGATGCTCGTCCAGCAAGCGGCCAACAAACTCGTAGTTGAGAAACTTGCGCTTGCGCATCGGTGAGTTCATCAAGTGCGCATCAAACCATTCGCCTAAGCCATTGCGAAACCACTCGCGAACGGGCGCACCAAAACCACGCTTAGGGTTGTAAAGCAGATCGCGCGGCAGAATGTCTTCGAGCGCTCGCTTAAGAATGTGTTTCCCACTCGCGCCTTCAACCTTCAATGAACGCGGTAACCCAAGGGCGTATTCGACCAGATGATGATCCAGGAACGGCACGCGTGCTTCCACGCTTGTCGCCATTGTGATTTTGTCGACCCGCATCAGCAACAGCTCAGGCAATCGTAGTTTCAATTCCAGGTAGGTTAGGCGCGACAGGAAATCTGAATTCGGACGCTCTTGTTCAATGTGATCGAGATAGGGAGTTACTGCTTGCAGCGACGAAAGTCCATTAAAGCGTGCGCGCATCTGTGGCGAAAGGACGCGCGGCTTAAAGGCTTCGTCGTAAACAATCGCGGCGCCCCAGAACAAAGGCTCGTCCGCGCCGAGACGTCGAATCAATTCGATCGCGGCGCGCTTGCGTCCGGTTGCTTCGAGCACTGGCCGCGCTAAACCGGCAACGACCCGGCGCAACGACGGCGGTACACGTTCCGCATGCCGCCAGAACTTTTCGTAAATGCCAAGATACTGAAGGTAGTTATCGTAGCCGCTGAAGATTTCGTCCGCACCTTCTCCGACCTGGACCACGATCGTCCCGGAGTCCCGCGCCAGTTTGGAAACGTAATAAAGGGGCACGCAAACAGGATCGGCAATCGGCTCATCCTGATGGAAGACAAGTTCAGGAAGAAAATCCTGCATCTCTTTTTCCGAGATGATCACTTCATGATGGTTAGTGCAAAACTCCCGAGCGATACGTCGTGCTGATTCAAGTTCATTCAGGTATTCCTGATCGCGGAAGCCAACGGTAAAAGTTTCAACCGGCCGCGACATTTGTTCCGACATCAAGGCCACGTTAGCCGATGAATCAACGCCGCCTGATAAGAAGACGCCGAAAGGCACATCAGACATCATGCGTTTTGTGATCGAAGCTCGTAGCAAACGCAGAATCTCTTCCTTATGCTCAGCGTCAGTTCGTATTTCAGCGACTGCCGGCGGCAAAGCGTCCCAATATTGCCTCGTGGTAACGGAGCCATCGCGCTTCACGATTAGCATGTGCCCGGCGCGCAACTTTTGAATGTCCTTGAAGAGGGTTTGCGGCGGAGGTGTCGTCAGGAAAGTTAGATAATGATAAAGCGACTGTTCATCGACCTCGGGAGTCACCGCGGGATGCTGAAGAATGGCCTTTATTTCAGAGGCGAAGATGAAGCGACCGTCCCTCTGGTAGAAGTAGAGTGGCTTAACACCGATGCGATCGCGCACTAACACCAGTTGTTCCTGCCGGGCATCCCAGAGCGCAATTGCGTAGTCACCTTCGAGGTCATGAACAAAGTCCAAACCGCGTTCTTCGTAGAGATGGAGTATTGTTTCGGAGTCTGTGCGGGACGCGTAGCGATGACCACGCTGTTCCAATCCCTGTCGTAGTTGCGCATGGTTGTAAATCTCACCGTTGAAGACCATCCAGAGTTCGTCTGTGCAACCATGCATTGGCTGATGCCCGGCGGCTGAAAGATCGATGATCGAAAGACGGCGAAAGCCGAACCCGCCTCTTTCTTCGTCAAACACTAACTCACCAACATCATCTGGGCCGCGGTGCTGCATTTGATCGCGCATCTTCCTAATGACGGGAACTTCAACCCTACCCTCAGCCGCACTAGATTCCCAGATTCCGCAGATCCCGCACATAGTTTTAGTTTCTATCGATCTCTTTTCTCGTAAGCCCAGCGCGGATAAATTGTGATCCCTTTCCTCGCGAGCCCAACCATTGTTTCGAACAACTCTTGCGCGTCGGCCCTGAAAAACTTTCTTCCGTATTTTTTTAGATCGCGGCAAATTTCTGGACTGATGTGTTCACTCATGAAGCGTGGAATGTCATGCTTCATCTTGCCCAGATCATGTGCGTAAGTGTTAACAATCCCCATTTCGCCAGCAGCGTTAACACAGCGCGCTGCGAAGATTGTTTCGTGATAGGGCCGGACCGGAAATGCTTCTTTCAGCTCGTCATCGACGCAGTGCACAAAAGAGAGATTACGTGTGGAGACTCCGAGACCAATGATTTTCCCATTCGGTTTCATCGACCGATAGTAAGGGCTACCGTGATCGTACGGGTAGACCGACTCCTGGTGTGTGCTCGTTAGCTCTGCGGCGCGCGGGCCGATTGCGCACACTGATTTTGTCGGGTGCAAACTGCGAAAAGCGTCCCGCTGGCGGCGAGCAAATTCACTGAGGATGCCTGAATACGAAGCTGACTTTCTTAAGTCAAAAATCTCTCCGGTCGTTAAGAACTCCGAAGATGAAGGCTGAGGATAAGTCGGGAAGAGGAGAGTGCCCTCCGCTCCTACAACGTCCCGCAACAAGGACAACACTCGGTAGAAAGGAAATGCCGGATTAAGTTGATCGATAGAACTGTGAACGAAAACAGTATCTCCGGCGCTCAGTCCAAGATCGTTGATGAGAATCTGTCGTAACAGGTCTTCGTCAAGAACGGGGAGGGATGAAACTCTGGCGCGCTCCAATTTCTGGCGCGCGCGACCAAGAGAGGTCAACGCCTGCTCCGGCAGCACTCGCTTTACAAGATCTCGCAACGTCATCTTCTCATTTTCTTGAATCGCTCAGTGTGCTGCTTATCACTGACTATATTGATCCGCACTGGAACTTTAAAGGCCTGTAGCTTTTGACGGCAATGTTGTTTGACTCGAGCAATGAAGTTTGGACGATCAACGTCGATCAGTGTTTTCAAGGGCGTGATGTTCGCACAAACGATCTGCCCAGTGATCGGGTTCTTCTCACCGTAAACAGTAGCTTCGGCTACAGAATCGAGTTCCAGGATCACACTCTCAATCTCAATTGGATAAACCTTTTCCCCGCCTACATTGATTAGCTCAGACGTGCGACCGAGGATCTTTAGATACTCGCCCTCGACTAACACAGCGTCGCCAGTATCGAACCAGCAATCAGCAGTAAATGGGCTGGGCGCGTTTAGATATCCTCGCATTGCCGACTTAGCCTTGATCTGGAGAACGCCATCGACGACACGTGTCTCGTAACCTTCGCCGCCGATTTTGACCCAGAGAGAATCAGAACTCTTCGACTTGGAACGCATGATGCCGATTTCCGAAAGTCCATACGTTTGCAAGAGATTAATCGCCGGAAAAAGTTCGTGAAAGCGTTTTAGAGTCGCTGCCGACATTGGCTCGGTTCCGTACGTGATTGTTGTGAGTGACTTAATGTCGTGTCGTTTGAAAGCCTCACTAAGAAGGATCAGATTGATGAAGGTGGGCGAAGTCGGCAGCAGCTCGACTTTGTATTTCTCAATCGCGTGAAGCACTTCATCCGGGCTGCGTTCGGCAACTGTAACGAGGCAACCGGCATTTGCCAGCGTGTAGAGCATCGTGTTGACGCCGCCAATGTGATCGTAAAGAAGAAAGGAAATAGTTCGCAGCCGGCGGCGAGGTACCTTGAATTTCTCAAACAACGAATCAAGATCGTGCAGCGCTGCCTTACTCTCGCCGGTAGAACCCGACGAAAAGAGCACCAAACCAGGATGGGCATCGGCCCGTAGTTGCGCATAAAGTGAATGCTCAGCCCGGTTGTTTATCTTCTTTACACTGAAGGAGTCATTTCCCTTTACCTCGACAACGAATTCACCCTGAGCGATTTCGATAAACTCATGCTTCTTAGCTCCAACGGAACTCGTCAAGGGCACCAGAATGCAACCATGATCAGCGAGTGCAAGAAACAGCACCACTGCCGTTGGTGAGAAATCCGCCTCAAGAACGACAACGGCGCCGGACTCGATTCCGCGTTCGCTAATTTCATTACGAAGCGAGTGAAAGCGCTCGATCAGCCAACTGTAACTGTAACTTTGGTCCTTCCAAACAATCGCCTCAGAATCCTGATTCGATTTCCAGACATCTAGAAAAAAATCAACGTGCATTACACTCCGCCGAGGTAAATTACCTGGCCCGTGATGAAATCGCTTGCGGGTTGAATAAAAAAATCCACGACGTTTGCGACATCCTTCATTTCACCGAGTCGCTGAATCGGTTGGGCCTTAATGATCTTTTCGATTTTCTCCGGAGCCACTGATCTAATCAGATCAGTTTGAATCGGTGTGGGTCCGATGGCGTTGACCGTAATTTTAAACGGCGCGAGCTCCTTTGCCGTAATCTGCGTGAAACTCACTACTGCCGCTTTCGAAGCGGCGTACACAGCCTCGCCCTCGAGCTTCAGAGGTGTGGCGACTGAGGTAAAATTCACTATCCTGCCAAACTGTCGCCGCTTCATTACTTTTGCGGCTTCGCGGCAAAGCAAAAAGGTTCCAACGAAATTTGTCGCCAGAATATTTTGAACAGCTTTAACCGGTGTCAGTAGCAAATGATTCATCGAAGCGATGCCTGCGTTATTGATCAAGACATCCAAACGATCTTCCGTGTTGGAAATCGACCTGAACATCTCTACCACCTCAGGTTCATCTGTTACGTCGAGTTGAAAATGACGATAGTAGTCGTGCTCTATAGATGATGGTCCACGACTGCACCCAATCACACGATTACCCTGACCGAGATAATACTCGGCGAGGTACTTGCCGATTCCCTTACGTGTACCGGTGATCAATAAGACTCGATCATTTGTGGTGGCTGCTTGCATCCTCTTTTATCAGCAACGCGACGTACTTTTCGAGACTCTTTAGGGACATGAATGGGCTGTTCTGCTGAGATAAAGCGCGCTCGTCAGCGAGAATGATTGAAACTCCAAGCTCTTCTTCAACGTTTCGCTCGACCTCGACGATGAAGCTTACCAGGCCAAGCGAATCGAGCTGGCCATTCTTACCGAACAGCACCGCGTCAGGTGACTTTTCAACTTTACTATCTTCGGGCAATTGCAGGTTTAGATCATCAATCGCCCGAGAGATTGCTCTTTCAATTTGCTCGTTCAAGTTGGCTCCAATCACTCCTGACTCCCAGGCCCGCATTAACGATAGCTCAATCGCGAAGGCGTGTCCTCCGCCGCGCCTGCAGTCGCCGTCCGAATTTCGAAAGCGCCCCTTACAAGTTCCTGACTCATTTCAGTGAGGGTAACGCATTTGATGTCATCAGCTTTAGCAACATCGGCAACGAAGCGCTCGATGTCAGTGAAGTCTCGAACGTCCTTTGTGTGGTTCTCCAGGATTACCGGAAGTTGCGAGACATTTCGCGCTCGCGCACGCGCCCGAATCGAGGCAAGCATCTCCTGCAGCAGTCCGTAATCAAGTTGGGCGATGTCCGATATCAAGTGTTTACCTTTGAGGTAAGGCTTAATACCTTTGTCGACGACTCGCGCTATCGTCGACCTGTGACTCTTTTCTTCCCACTCGGAGCCATAAGTCTCAACACTCCGCGCATGCTTTGCGGGATTTCCCGCGCCGAGACGCTTGCTTACCTTGCCCCAGGCTGCCCCCGCGTGATGTCTAAAGACTTGACGACGTGAACCATAAAAATGATTAGTCGGCACACAGATAATTGGTTCGACCTTGTCAGAAACCTTTCGCGCGTCCGTCATCGTTGGATAGTAGGGTAGAAAGTCCTCGTCGCAATTCGTGTAATCGAGAGTGATGTTTTTAGTTTCATAGTGCAAACCGCCGACGATGCTCATGTCGAATACGATGCCCAGCTTCACTAGCAGCGAGAGCACATGGGGCGAGGGCGCGATGCACCAGGAACCTGCGCGAAAAGAGACACAACGATAATTACGATCAAGTGGTTGTAGCAGGCTTTCAAGATACTCCTTACCTGAAAGCAGCAGGTGATATGCGGTTTCCGGATCGAAGTTTAGAATTGACCAGTCGGACGTCAACTTCCACTTGCCGTCCTTGTGCTCTGCATCATGCCATTGCGGATGAATGTGCAGTTGAATGTCATGGCCGTCTCGAAACGTCTCGCGAACATGATCGTCCCACTCGTCGGCTAATTCTCTCAATTCGGGATTAGCGGCTTGGTGCTTCCTGAAGGAAAGCTGCTGCATCGTCTCAGCGTTGAAGGATCCGCGAATCCCATGCGCGTTATAAATCCTAACGAGCTCTCGCATCGGTTGAAACTGAAGCTCGCGAATGTCCCCGGAGCCATTACCGCTCAACTCCCAATCATCAACTAAAGCAAGATAGATTGTTGGTTTCATTTCTCTACGAGTGTTTGCTCGAGACTCTGGAACTCCATCGCCATCCGCAAACGAGTCTCGGCATCTTCACTGACGCACACCGGAATAATAATCCAACGAAGTGTAACTGGCATTGAGCGTTGGATAGTCCAACAAGCTGATACCGACTCGAGTTTCTCTCCGTAATCTCTTGAAGTGAAATTAGGTTCTAATTCCGCCACTTCTTTCAACTCGAGGCAACGAAGCAAGAGACTGGGACCAGACGCCGGATCAAATGCGCGAACTCCTTCGTTATTAAGAGTCACGTCAAGGCCGGCGTCGAAGTGGAAGCGCACCACGAGCTTGTGTTGTCCGGCGCCCACGAAGGCATCTTCAATCACCCAAAAACGTTCCAGCTTATTGAAAATTACCGTGCGCCGGTGAGTGACAGGTTGCGGCAACCTTTTGTACCCGTAATGCTCCGCGCTGACCCTATCGCTTTCGCCGCTCGCGTCGCCGGCATGCCAATCGACAAGTCGCGGCCGCGCTTCGTTGCCCATTATGAACGGCGTTGCCTCTTCGGTTTTGTTTTGCTCAATGTCATCGATTTGAACTGTCGAATGATAAGCAGTTGAGCGGAATAGATGCCGTTCATGCAAATCGGCGGTGTAAACGTAAGTGCCGGGATCAACAATGAAGGCGCGGCCACACGCCGAGACTTCAACACTCAAAGCATCGTTGTGGCCGTGCGAGCCGCGGCCGTTTAATCCAGCGCCACTCGCATTGAACAGCAAATAAAGATCGTCATGCCGCAGCACATAAACGCCGGCGTCGGGAAATTGCTGCGAAGTTACGCCCGATTTGTCTGGCTTTAACGACTCGTATTTTCTAACACCGTGCTCACCTAACAACCACAGCAACTCCGGCGGGGCCGGTAGCTTGGGATCCTTAAACTCAGAATCATCAAAAAGGACAGCGCCGATTGCGAGGAGGTAACCATGATCGTTTCCCCGGCGCCGGCAAATCGGAAACACCTGGCCGCCATCTGTGTCACCAATCAACGGCGCCCAGCCGTCGGGTGTCAGATAACCTCGCAGGTACTCAAACATTAGCCGCAGCCGGTGCCAATTGTCAGCTTCGATCTCAATCGCGTTCAAGCGGCACAATAAAAATGAATACCCGAACAGCTCGAGAACTAAACGATGATATCCAGTGGAGCTTTCACAGTCGGCACCATCGGGCAAAACCTGCTTACTCATTTCACGCTTAAGTTCGCGGAGACCAAAAGCTCGCCACCCTGCCGCGCCGGCAAGTTCGGGCAGCATTATTCCCAGCCAGAAGAGGCCGGCGATGTTGGCGAGATAGTGATTGCTTGTCGCGATGTAGGAAAACTCAAGATGATCCCGAATGAAAGTGCCGTGCTGATCAAAAATTCTGAGTAGCCGCGTGAGCTGCTCGCTATCGAAATCTGCGGAACGACGAAGCACGGCGAAAGCGCCGAGCAAATTCATGGCGCGCAACGCTACTTCCATCGCGCAGTTCCAGTTCACTCCAAACCCTGGCGGATTTTGCGACTCCCAATTCTCAATTTGGCGGAAACATTCGGCACTGTAGCGCTCGTCGCCGGAAACCGAATACGCCCGGGCGAGTGTCAGCAAGTGGCCAAGCCGGTTGAGCTCCCAAACAATGCGCACGTCGGAGCCATCGCCGCGTTGAAGTCTGATCTCGTTGTAAAAGTCGAGCGGCCATTCGTATCCGGAAAGAGGATCGCGGTGCCAGTCTACAAAGGTGTGCTGCGCGAGACCGAGCAAAGGCCACGAGTGTTCCGCGCAAATACGATCAGCGTTGGCTATTAGCGCCGCTGAGTCTTCGGGGAAAAGTATTCGCTGTGAAGCAGCGAGTGACTGGGGCGGCAAGTTGAAACCGGAAAAAAAGTGAGGCTGGGTCCGTTGTCTGAAGTGATTGACCAGCGCTGCCGGAGAGAGGGCTGCAAACTCCGATGTTAGACGAGCGGGCTGTTGCGCTTGTTCTGTAAGCCGCGCGCGTTCGCCGCGATGGCGCGTCGCAACCCCACTGCGGCGCGCGCTTTCGAGGAGGGCGATGCGTGGCGAAACCTCTCCGCGCAGGGCGCGCTTGAATTTGCTGATGATAGACATCCGGTCTGGCCCGGCGTAGTTCAGAGCAAGGCGTCAAGAATGCGATCGGCCGTGTGACCATCCCAAAGCGGAGGAATGCGATGGTTGCGCCTCGGGCCGTCATCCAAAGCAGTGAATGCACCTGTTTTGATTTTCTGCGGATCGGTTCCCACTAAAGTGTTCGTACCCAGCTCCACCGTAATTGGACGCTCGGTGTTTTCGCGCAAGGTCAGGCAGGGAATTCCCAGTACGGTTGTTTCTTCCTGAATCCCACCTGAGTCGGTAAGCACAAGCTTCGCTCCACTGTAGAGCTGCAGGAAATCCAGGTAACCAAGCGGCGGCGTTAGCAAGACTCCATTCTCAGCAAGTAACAGGCGTTCGCTGCCTTTCAGTTCAAGGATCTGTTTTTCCGTGCGCGGATGCACCGGAAAGATGATCGGAATTCGTTTTCCAATCTCAGATAGAGCTCCCAGAATCCGCTCAAGGGCCTCGGGATTATCAACGTTCGAAGGGCGATGGAGCGTGACGACGGCATACTCATTGAGCTGCAGATCCTGTCTGATGTCAGACTCTTTCGCTCGCTCGAGGTACTTGTTCAGCGAATCGATCATGATATTGCCGACAAGACGAATGCGTTCATCGGGAATGCCCTCCGCTCGCAAATTCAGGTCAGCGTCCTGCGAGGGAGTAAATAACAGATCTGAAATCTGATCAGTGAGCAGCCGGTTGATCTCTTCCGGCATGGAACGATCACGGCTGCGCAAGCCCGCTTCCACGTGCGCTACCTTAACGCCCAGCTTCACACATACCAACGCACAGGCGAGCGTGGAGTTCACATCGCCCACAACCAGAACCCAATCGGGCTGCTCTTGCAGCACCACCGGTTCAAAGCGCTGCATCACTGCGGCTGTCTGCGCCGCATGCGAAGCGGAACCAACGCTTAAGTACAAATCTGGGGCGGGAAGTTCCAGATCTTTAAAGAAGGCGTCAGACATCATGGCGTCGTAATGCTGCCCTGTATGAACAACAAGCGGCGAAAACTCATGTTCCCGCCGCTTCATCGCATCCACCAGGGGCGCGACTTTCATGAAGTTAGGGCGCGCACCCACCACATTAAGAATCTTTAACATTTAGGGTTTCGAGTTTAGCGTTCCGAGTTTCGAGTTCGTTTCTCCGTCTCGAAACCCGAAACTCGGAACTCGAAACATTTAGAGCCTGATAATACGCGCACTGCTATCACGTCTGACGTCGCCATTCAGCGCGTTGCGCGTGTCTACTACCAATGGCGCGAGCCGGCAAACTCGTTGGTAATCGATGTCGGAATGATCGGTAACGATAACGATGCAGTCTGCCGCCTGCAATTCTTCGTCGTTGAAGGGCGCCGAAGCTAACGGTTCACCGCTGGAATCTGTATGCGCATCATCGAAGCGAATTTCGGAGACGAAGGGATCGTGATAGCGAACATCGGCGCCTTTGGCGCGCAGCCGATCAATGATGGACAGCGCCGGGCTCTCGCGGACATCGTCGATGTCTTTCTTATAAGCCACCCCGAGCAGAAGGATGCGAGCGCCATTCATCGCTTTGCGTTCGTCGTTCAAACCGTCGGCAACCAGCTGCACCACGTGTTCAGGCATTCTCGAGTTAACCTCTTCAGCCAGCCCAATGAAGCGCGAATCAAAACCATGTTGCCGCGCCTTCCACGACAGGTAATGCGGATCAAGAGGAATACAATGCCCGCCGATCCCCGGGCCCGGATAGAAAGGCATGAATCCGAATGGCTTGGTGGCGGCCGCTCTAATCACTTCCCACGTATCGATATTCAGCGCGTAACAGAGCCGCGCCATTTCATTGGCCATGCCGATGTTCACCGCGCGAAATGTGTTCTCTAAAAGTTTCGCGGCCTCGGCTACTCTTGCGGAGCTAACCGCATGAACGTCTTTTACGATCTGAGAATAGAGGTGAGCGGCAACTTCTGTTGAGTCGTCGGTAACACCGCCAACAACCTTGGGAATGTTGTGTGTTTGAAATTGCCGGTTACCCGGATCGACTCGTTCCGGAGAGAATGCCAGCAGGAAGTCTTCGTCAAGCTTAAGTCTCGTCTCTTCAAACATAGGCAGGAGGACTTCATTGGTTGTGCCCGGGTAGGTTGTCGATTCGAGAATGATCAACTGACCGCGTCGCAGCCGCTGTTTGATTTCTTCAGCTGCCGCCAGGATGTAGGAAACATCGGGCTCCTTCGTCTTCCGTAGCGGCGTCGGAACACAAATGATGATCGCATCACACTCTTTCAAGCTGTTGAAGTCAGTCGTGGCGCGCAACAGTTTTGCGTCAACTAACTTTTTGATAACTGCGTCCGGCACGTCGCTGATATAAGACGCGCCCGAATTAATCCGCTTCGCCTTGTCGGAATCAACCTCAAAGCCAGTCGCTTGAAAGCCGCCGCCGGCAAACTCAGCGAGCAAGGGCAGGCCCACATAGCCCAAGCCAACCACCCCAACGTGCGCGCGCTTTTCTGTAATCAGACCAATCATCTCATCCTTGATCATTCAGAATTGTCCTTTTGTTCTACAGTTTTTCAGGCAGGAAGTGCTTGGGTTCTACCTAACCTCGACTAAGATCAAGACTATTTGAGCACTGTGGCACTGTCAAGCGAGGCGTCCAGATTGGCGATCGATCTATTCCCGATTGCCAATTCGCTTGGTGATTGCAGATTAGCGATTGGCGATTAGCCTCGTTCGAGACGGCCAATTCGAAATTGGCAATTGGCAATCGCCAATCACCAATGTCCTTGACGTAACCTTCATTCGCGCTTATACCGTCTCGAACTATGAGCACAGAAACCGGTCAAACCAAACTCGTGCGCGGCTTGGGCCGACTCGATGCCACCATGATAGTGGTCGGCTCGATGATCGGCTCGGGCATCTTCATCACCTCCGCCGAGTCGTCACGACTTGTCGGCTCGCCCGGCTGGTTGCTCGCGGCCTGGGCCCTAGCCGGTGTTCTCACAATTACAGGCGCACTTTGCTGTGCTGAACTCGCGGCGATGTGGCCACGAGCCGGGGGCCAGTATGTTTTTCTGCGTGAGGCATACGGTCCATCGATTGGATTTCTGTTCGGCTGGTCTCTGTTTCTGGTAATTCAAACCGGGACGATTGCCGCTGTTGCCGTCGCCTTCGCGAACTTCATGGGGGTACTCACTGACTATGTTGCGGCCGACCGATACCTCCTCGCTCCGCGCGTATTAGGCGGTTACGCAATTAGCCTATCGACACAGCAGCTGGTCGCGATCGTCATGATTTTGATACTCACCTTAACTAACACGCGTGGATTGGAAACCGGAAAATTAATCCAGAACACGTTTACGTTCACCAAGACGGCGGCGTTGGCAGGGCTGATTTTGGTTGGATTGTTTTTAGGCTGGAACGATCGCAGTGCAGCATACACCTCATCATGGTGGCAACCTTGGGAAAATGGCTGGCAACCAGCGGCGAGCCAGTTGGGTTTTGAGCCGGCAACTCAAGGTGCCTTGACTCTGGCTCTCATAATGCTGTTAGGACGAGCGATGGTTGGGCCACTCTTTGCGCAATCGGCCTGGAACAATGTCACGTTCACTGCCGGTGAGGTGCGCGACCCGGGACGGAATCTGCCACGCGCGCTTTTGTGGGGTTGCGGGCTAGTCGTGGGACTTTACTTGCTAGCCAATCTTGCTTACGTCGTGACGCTGCCACTCTCCGAGATCCAAAATGCTCCCCAGGGACGCGTCGCAACAGCAACGATGCAGGCGATCCTCGGCCCGCGCGGCACCATTGTGATGGCAATCGCGATCATGATTTCTACTTTTGGCTGCAACAACGGTCTGATTCTGGCCGGCGCGCGCGTCTACTATGCAATGGCACGCGACAACCTTTTCTTTAAGAGAGTCGGAGTGGTTAATGCGCGCAGCGTTCCGGCAGTGGCGCTCATCACTCAGGGAATCTGGGCGGCGTTTCTCACCCTCCCGCGGACAGTCACAACCGATCCGCGCACTGGCGCGGTTACCTACGGAAATGTCTACACCCAACTGCTTGAGTACATCGTTTCCGCAGATTTAGTCTTTTACATCCTAATGGTGGGAGCGGTTATTGTGATGCGGTTCAAGGCGCCACACCTGGAACGTCCCTATCGAACGTTTGGTTATCCCTTAGTTCCCATCATCTATATCGTCATTGCCGTCCTTTTTGTTTTGGATCTCGCTTACCTCGCACCTTCGACTTCGGGGATTGGCTATTTGATCGTACTAACCGGGATTCCGATCTATTTCGTCTGGCGCAAACGAGGGGCGACTAGTCGTCCGGTTTGAGTTTGGGGGGATGAGCTGAGCTTGGTAAGCGTCGACCTATCGGGGACGACTGAATGTTTCAAGGATCTGTGCAGCGGCAGTGCGAACTGCCTCGTCTGTATCGCCAAGCGCAGCCTTGATGATGTTTTCGGCAGGCTCCGCGTCTCTACCGATATCTTTAAGTTCCCACAATGTCAGTCGTCGAATAGTTACATTCGGATCCTTCGAAAGGGCACCTATGGCGCTGAGCGCTTCCTGGTTGTTCGGGCGGATTCTGATTAGGGCGGTCGCAACGGAAATGCGCGTGTATACGTTCACTTGACTAAGCAGTGTCTCTAAATCCGAAATCGTCGCCTTCGTTCCTGCGCCAATGTTCCCCAACGCCCTCGCAGCAAACTTACAAATATCTAATTCCTCGTTTAGGCATTCATCTTGATTTGCCTTGATTGCCCTAACTAAATCAGGTACGGCATCAGCCGCTGCTGTTTTCATCCGGCCAAGGGCCTCTGCGGCGATCCAAGTCTTTTGCACATCAGTGGAAGACAGATTAGCTCGCAGGATCGGAATGGCCTCTGTCGCATGAGGGCCGAATCCCCTCAACGCTTTAAGTGCAGCATACTGATCAAAACCATCGCCGTGCTCAACCATAGCGATTAGCAGTGGGACGGCGGCCCCTCTAATGGCAGCTCCATTCTCCTCACCCACTTCGCCCAATACTGACGCGGCATTCGCCCTGTTAATTCCATTTGGATCTTTGAGGAGAGTGATGAAGACAGACAATGCTTCCTTATCCTTTGGGTCTTGCGAAAGCTTTTTCTGCGCCTCTCTCAGCTTCTGAATGTTCGCTTCTATAGCCGCGTTCGGGTCAGACTTCTGGGCCACCGGCGCAACCTGTGCGCGATTAGCGCAGCTTGCCCCGGATACCAATGACGTAGTCAAGACGCCTGCAACAAGAAAAGCGAACACTCGACACATTACGTGTTCCTCGGTTATGGGAGGACTCGATCATAATAAATCCATCTAGAAACCAGCAACTCTGTTAATCGTAGACGTCCAACAACTCTGATCCGGTATTGGGTGGCGATCAAGCCACCAATGCGCAGGTAAGATTAGTCTGATTTCTACTTAATCCATTCTTCGGCGATCTCCGTCTCCACTTTCACAGGGACTGTTGCCAGATACTCCTGTCCGGCGTCGCTCATTGCCCGTTCCACCTTGCCCGCAATTTCCGCTGCCTCGTCTGCATCAGTTTCAACAACAATTTCGTCGTGAATGATATTTACGATCTTTGCACTGGTAGGGCGTAGCTCGTCGCTTAACAGTCTTAAAGCGCGCTTGAGGATGTCTGCGCTGGTTCCCTGAATTGGCGTGTTCTTGCCGTTACGCTGCGTCATGGAAATCTGCTGCCGATCATTCTCGTCATAGCGGAAACGCACGAGGCGTCCCGAAGCTGTGCGCGCCTGTCGCTCGCTGACGGCGCGGTTGGCAGCTTCGCGCAAATAGGTGTCGAGGCCACGATAAGTTGCAAAGTACTTGCGCAAGACATTCTCAGCTTCCGGCACACTCAATCCGGTCATGATGGAAAACCGCTGCGCACCAATGCCGTAGACCACACCAAAATTCAAACGTTTGGCAAAATCCCGCTGGTCACGCGAAACCTGATCAAGAGGAACGTTAAAAACCTGGGCAGCGGTGACGCGATGCAAGTCTGCGCCTGAATTGAAGGCTTCGATGAAACCGCGATCGCCAGAAAACTCCGCAAGAATTCGCAACTCAATTTGAGAATAGTCCGCGATCACCAGCTTGCGTCCGGCCGGATGTCCACTAAAGCAGCGTCGGTATTCGACGGCGTGTGGTACCTGTTGGATGTTGGGGTTGGTGCACGCAAACCGTCCTGTCGGCGCTCCAATCTGGCGAAAGTCAGCGTGCAAGCGACCGGTAGCCGGATTAATTAGCTCGATCATGTTCTCGCCATAACTCGTGAGCGCCTTCTGCACCGTTCGGTACTCAAGCAGCGTCGCGATGATGGGATACTCGGCGGCGAGTGGTTGCAGTTTCCAGTTGCGAGTTGATTCCGGCACCGGGATGCCGAGTCGCTGCAACGCGGAGGTCAATTGCTGGTGCGAATCGAGATTAATGTCTTCTCTTTGCGGTCCGCCAAAGAGAGATCCCTGCATCGACTCTTCCGCAAGAGCCGTTTGCAATTCCTCCGCAAGCTCGCCACGCCGCTTCTCAACTATCGACAATTGCTCACGCCAACGATCCTTGTGCATGAAAAAACCGGCAAGCTCAATGTCGACTACTGACATCACGCATTCAAATTCCAGTTGCGCTACCTTGATCAGCGAGTCGGCTTTCAGTCGCTCAACAAGTATCTCGCGTAAAGGCAGCAGCACCGCTGCATCCCGCGCGGCATATTCCAATTGAGCTTCTGAGAGTTCGAAATTCCAATTGCTCAGCCGCTCGCTCTTGTCCACCACCTGGTTCAGATAGCGAGATGCGACTGTATCCAAGCCGTGACGTTCCTCAATGTCGCCGGCGCCAACCAGTTGGCTGGCGAGCAAGGTGTCAAACAAGCCTCCTAGATCAACACCGAGAACATGCTTAAGAAACTTCGCGTCAAACTTGGCATTGTGAGCGATCTTAATCGGACGAGAGGCAGCGAGCAGACGCCGTAACGGTGCGAGTGCTTCACTGTGTTGCAGGTCATTAGACGAATTGGTGCTGAAGGCGTCGAGGTCGACGATATAGACCGCGGTAGGCGTTGCGAGCTGAATCAGACGCAAACGCGAATTGTAGGGATCGAGATCCGTGGTTTCCGTGTCGAGGCCGACTACCGGGTGGGTTATTAATAATTCAACTGCTTGGCGTAGCTCTTCTTCGGTTTTGACCAACCGATAGTTCGTAGTCATTAACAGTCATTCTACTTTTAGAATTCAACCTTGAGGTAATCGAAAACAGGTCCTAATACCAAGCCAGCTTTTAGCGCCGCTAATTCGTTGGCATAATTTGCAGCAGCGCGGTAATAATCTTCCGCAAGCGTTGCATTTCTATCTTCGCCGCTTTTTTCGTTTCAGGGTCTGAGTCCTTCAGCAGGCCCATATAAATCTCCTGCGAACGCTTGTACGCCTCCAATGCCTTTATTGGCTTATTAGTTTCTGCCAAGACGGAACCAATTTCACTGTGCGCGCGAGCTGCGCGCAGCAGGCGCCAATCTGCTTGCGAATCTCCGACCGAAGCTATCGTTATCTCATAAGCCTGGAGAGCTAATTGATAGTCGCCTATAGTTTCACCAAGTGCACCGATCCGCAGCAGTTCGTCAAGTTCACCGGTGGCCTCTTTGTTAGCCTCCATCGCGCGCGCGGTAGTCCTGACTGCTTGCCGGTAATATCGGCTGGTACCCAAGACTGTTATTGATTAGTCGCGGCAGCCGCTCAACAAGCAAGTCTACCCAACCTTTGACATCGCCGGCTGGATCCTCATCGTCAAGATGTCCGTAGCTGATAAAGATGTCGTGAGTAAAAGCCACTGGTTCATACCTCCGGCCTTGGTTGGAGAGCCACCTCGGGATGGAAGGAGACTTAACTAGTTTTGCTGAAATATCGCCACCGCAGCCTACTAAGGTCTGATAGCAGGACTACGAAGGAGCGCGGCTAACAACTGCTATTCGCTGTATACAGCGCGCTCCTTGAGCATGTCGACAAACTCGAACTTGTCAGTCAGGAGTTGGAAGTGATTGGACTGTCATGAGTAGATTGCTTTACCAGGAGAAGCATCAGCAAGGCAGCAGCCCCGCCTAACCCGGCGCTAACAAGAAACGCGAGGCCGGGACCACGCCAACTCCACAGCGCTCCCATCAGTAATGATGCCGGCAGCACCGTGATACCAAACGCGAGGTTATACAAACCGTACGCAGTGCCGCGTTGTTCCGGCCGCACAAGATCGGCCACCAGAGCTTTTTCAGCTCCCTCAGCCAAACCAAAATATATGCCGTAAATCAAAAACAGGATCCAGACAGAGACATTATTAGACACAAACGCAAAGCCCGCGTACACCCCTGCGTAAAGGATCCATCCGGAAACGATCAGCCGGCGCCGGCCCAGACGGTCGGAGAGATCGCCGCCAATCAAAGAACTGACAACCTTGACTACATGCAGCATCGCCCACAGCAGAGGGATCGAGGCAATCGAGACACCGACTGACTGCGCTCGCAATAGCAAAAACGCGTCTGACGAGTTTGAGAGCGTGAACAAGGCAATGATTAACAGGAACCGTTTGAAGTTGCTGTCGAAACCTCGCAGCGAAAGCGAGCGGGGAGCAGTCACTACGGCTTCGTCAGCAGTTGCCGCTCGTGGCGACTCCTTGACGAAAAACGTGACAACGACCACAGCAGCCAGCGCCGGTATCGAAGCCAGCAAGAATATCTTAGTGAAGTCGGCGGCGGTCGGCGCGTTGCGATTTGCTGCAAACAGCGCGAGCAATAAATAGCCTAAAAGCGGACCAACCATCGCTCCTGTGTGATCCATGGCCCGATGAAAACCAAAGGCGAGTCCCCGCTCCGCGACGGACACGGTATCAGCAATCATCGCGTCGCGCGGCGCACTGCGAATTCCTTTACCAACGCGGTCGGTCAGGCGAATCGCGAAGACTTGATACCAACTTGTGGCGAAGGCAAGCAGCGGTCGAGCAAAACTGGCCAGGGAGTAGCCGAGAACGACGAAACCCTTTCGCTTCCCTCGCCGATCGCTGAAATAACCGGAAAAGAGTTTTAGCAGGCTGGATACTGACTCGGCAGCACCCTCAACAATGCCGACGATTCCGGGACTTGCGCCAAGCGTTAGTGAGAGGAAGACAGGCAGAAAGGGGTAGATGATTTCGCTTGAGGCGTCGTTTAGCAGGCTGACCAGACTGATGGCAAAAACGTTTCGCGGCAGACGGCGGTAACGGCGCCAAAGGCCGGGAGTGCCTTCATCTAATTTTGTGGGAGTGATGCGCGCATCAAACTGATCGGCGGCGTCGGTATCAGTTTCCCCCATGATCGCTCGTTAACGATTCGCCGCGCGCTTGCTTGGTGTGGGGCGTGGCTTGGCTGCAGGAGATTTATCAGAGAGGCTGCGAGTCCACCACCAGAAGAAGGCACCGCCGACCAGTGCGATCAGAATCACGCCAATCATCGTCAACCGCACGAGCCAACGCACGGCTAGCCTCCCGATCAAAACAATGATCGCTAAGAGAACAACCGCTCCGATGATGACAATGGTTGATGTGTCCATAAACGTTCCGAGTTGCGAGTTTCGAGTTTCGAGGTCGGAGTTCCAAGGTGGTGCGAGTTTGAAAGCTCGAGACGCGGAGGTAGGAACTCGACTCGGAACTCGAAACTCGGGACTCGAAACTAGCTCTTCCGATAGCTCGCTCTCACCACCGTTTTGATATTCCCGCGGATGTGAAAGTCTCCTTCAATCTCAGCGCTCAAGGGATCGCAGGCATTAACAAAGTCTTCGAGAATCACGTTGATGACATGCTCGTGAAAAATTTTTATGTTGCGAAACGAATTGATATAGAGCTTTAGACTCTTTAACTCGACGCAGCGCTCGTTCGGAACGTACTCCAGACGAATGATCGCAAAGTCAGGAAAGTCAGAGAATGGACAGATCGCGGTGAACTCAGGAATCTCAAAGTTGATCTTGATTTCGCGACCGGGGAACTCGTAAAGGAACGTGTCGAGCGGAAAAAGATTCATCTCCGCGCGCGGCGTGGAGCGAATTTCGAGACCTTGCTGGTTCGGGATTGTAATCGAGTCTAGCGGCATGTGTCCTCGAAACTAGCTGCGATCTTAACTGAGGCTTGTCGCGGACACCAAACTCACACCTTCGTTGCCGGTCGAGGATCTGAAAATAAGTGTAGGGGGGCCCCTGCGTGGACGCGCTTCAATGCGAAAAGGAGGGGCCTGGAGCGCCGCCCTCGGCAGGAAGTAGGAGACCGCAACTTCAGGTCGGTCCTAGTTGTCTAGGTTGCGACATCCGGGCTCCTGCCGATGCTGAAGATTTTCACTAGAGCGAGGCCGGCAACGAAGCCACCTATGTGGGCCATGAATGCCACCCCACCGCTGGATTGAGGACCTGCACCGATCACCCCGAAGGCACTGATCAGCTGAAAAACAAACCACAGCCCAATCGCAACGACAGCAGGCACGCTGGTTAACATCCGCAGTATGATCACGCGAACTTGTTTCTTAGGATAAAGCACCAAATACCCACCCAGCACTCCTGAGATTGCGCCCGAAGCGCCGAGGCTGGGAATGAAAGGGTTATCGCCAAACACAAATGTTGAAATTACATGAGCGAGGGACGCGATCAACCCCGTCACAAGATAGAAGATGAGGTACCTTGCGCGTCCGAGGGCGTGCTCAAGGTTATCGCCAAAAATCCACAGAAACAGCATGTTGCCAAACAGGTGCATGAAGCCGCCATGCATGAACATTGAAGTGATGAGGGTCAGGTAAACGGAACCAGGTGTCCGTTGCAGGTTAATCACAGCCCGCTGATCACCCATTTCGATCGGAACCGGACGCGCGATGTCTGTCCCGGTTCTAATTTCTTCCGGCACCGTGGAAAACGCATAGGTAAATTGATCGTTCGATCCGAGGCCCTGGAAGAAAACGAACACCAACACATTTATCGCGATGAGTATGTAGTTAACGACCGGGACCGTGGTGCGGTCGCTGTTGTCATCGCCAATCGGAAAGATCATTTACTCACCTCTCTGCGCTTGCGTTAGTCTGATTTATCAAATCAGGAAAATATGTCGAAACTCTCTCGTGACGCCGCGTAATTTGCAGCACATCATCTACCAAGCCCCGCGCGAACGATTGCCGGCTCATGGGGTTTCAATAGCTCGTAGCCTTCGGAGCGAGCTACGTAAGTTGCTGCTGTTATGTCTCCAGTAACGTTGAGAGTGGTTCGGCACATATCGAGAATGCGATCGACTCCCAAAATGATCGCAATCAACGCGGGATTGACACCAATAGTCACCAGCACACCGATGATGAAAGGAATCGAACCGGAGGGAACACCCGCGGTTCCGATTCCGCCCAGAATCGCCAAATAGACCACCATCAGCTGCTGGCCCAGCGAAAGATCAATGCCGGCGAGCTGGGCCAGGAACAGCACCGTGACTCCTTCGTAGAGAGCGGTGCCGTTTTGATTTGCAGTGGCGCCAACGGTCAAAACAAAACTATTAATCTCTTGCGGGACACCCAGATTTTCCTCCGACACACGGAGCGCTGTCGGCAAGGTTGCATTCGATGAGGAGGTGGAGAAAGCCGTGAGAATTACCGTTTTGATGCGGCGGAAAAAGTCGAGGGGCGACAGGCGCGACAAGAAATAGATCGAGAGCGAATAGACACCAAACATATGCAGCGCCAATCCCAGCAGCACGGTGAGAACAAACCATGCCAACGCCTGAAGGAGGTCTAAACCAAAACGCGCCGTATTGTTAAAGAGCAAACAAGCAACTGCATACGGCGCAAACTTCATGATCATTTCAATGATCTTTGCGGTGATCTCATACAGCGCCTGCAAGCCCCGCAATAAGGGCGCGGTAGTAGTCACCGGAACCAAAGTGATGGCAATGCCGATCACCAGGGCAAAGAACATGAGGTGCAGCATGTTTGGAGTGCCGCCTGAAGTTGCCGCACTCGGATTGCTTGGAACTCCGGCTATCGAAGCCAACGGATTCGAGGGGACAATCGTTTCGACGACCTGCATCAATGGTGTCGGTACGGTGCCACCCTTCCTGGCCGCTTCTACCTGAGTGGTCGCGTCTTTCCCGTAACGGCCTTCGAGTGCGGCCTTCGTATCAGGAGCGATTCGATCACCGGGCCTGATGGTGTTTGCGAGAGTCAATCCGATAATCACGGAAATGGCGGATAAGACGAAGCAGTAGACAAACGACTTGAGTCCGACCCGGCCCAGTTTGCGAATGTCGCCGATTCCCGCAACACCAACAACCAGAGAAGAAAAAACGAGAGGGACGACTATCATCAGCAGCAGCTTAAGAAACAGCTGCCCGATCGGTCCGGTGATGTGTTCGACAATCCAGACTACGCGCGGATGACTACCTCCGAGCACGTAGTTAACAGTAACGCCGGCGACCACGCCGACGATTAGACCGATCAGAATTCGAGTATGAAGCGCCGGGCCTTTTGGCTTGTCGGGAGTCTTCTCGTCGAGATCGGTCGTCACCTCGCGTTCGAACGCGTCAGCCGCAATTGATTTGGATTTTTTGGTTTTGTCGTCTTTGGGCATGGCGATTTTTAGTTTCGAGTTTCGATTTGGAGTTCAGAGTCTTTATTGTTCTGAAAGATTTGCTTCTCGATCAACTTCTCGGTTGGGAAACAAACTCGGAACTCGAAAATCTAAACTCGGAACATTCTTATCTTCCCCACCGCAGCTTATCCCGCAACACTTCAAAGTAGTTGCGGTTCATCGGCTGCACTAGTTTGAAGGTCGCTTTACTCTTTCTAATCTGCACGCGATCCTGAGACTGCAACGGGAAACCAACCTGGCCATCCAGTGTCAGCGACACGTCTTCCTCCTCGGTCTTCAGGCAAAGCTCAATCTCAGCATCATCGGGAACTACGATCGGGCGGTTCGATAAAGTGAAGGGACAAATCGGCGTGATGACTACGGCATTCATCGAAGGATAGATCACCGGGCCACCTGCCGAAAGGTTGTACGCTGTCGAGCCGGTGGGCGTCGACACGATCAAGCCGTCTGCTCGAAATGAATTTACGAACTGACCATTCAGGTAGGCTTCGATTTCGATGATCCGAGCAAGGGCCGACTTGTTGATGACGACGTCGTTGAGCACGCGATTGCGTGTCACTTCCTCGGCACCGCGCAGCAGTTCCACTGCAAGCATCACCCTGGTATCGACCCGATAGTTACCCGCGAGAATCGACTCAAGGGCCGTGTAAAGTTCCTCGACGCGAAATTCGGCGAGGTAGCCAAGCCCACCGTAGTTAACGCCCAACACAGGGACCTCGCAGTCGCCCAGCATGCGAGCTGTCGCTATCATCGTGCCGTCGCCACCGAGCACGATCATGAGGTCGACGTTCGCCGCTAGCTGATCCGCGGGCAAAGACTCAACCGCGCAGCCGGTTTGCTGTTCAATGCGGTCTCGTTCCAAATCAGGCGTGCCAGCCAATTCGATACCGCGTTGAGTTAACCACTCGACTGCACCGCAGACGGTTTGTAACGCTTCCGGCTGGTGCGGTTTTACGATTATGCCTATACGCCGGATGGAAGAGGTCGTCATCGCGTTTCGAGCACGAGCCCAATCGTTGGGGGATGAATTGAATAATGGAAAACGCTGGCAATGGTAACTGCTAGCGAGATTCGGAGCAACAGCGAGTAGCGCGGCTACGACAGAGGTTTGTCATAAAGGGCGAGGAATTCGCGATTGCCGTCAGCCCCCTGCAAGGGCGATTCGATTAAGCCCAAATGATGTAAGCCTAACTGAGTCGCAGCTTGATTAACTTCGGTAATCACGCGGGCGTGCTTCTCGGGATCGCGGACGATGCCTCCGCTGCCGACTTCGCCCCGACCTACTTCGAATTGTGGTTTGATAAGCGTGATCAGCCGGCCGGGATCGGCAAGGAAAGGAATAAGCGCCGGCATCACCTTAGTCGCGGAGATGAAGGAGACATCCATCACCACCAGATCGAATTTGTTTGCGAAGTCTTCCGGCTTTAGATAGCGAGCGTTAACACCTTCTTTCACTGTGACCCGGGGATCGTTGCGCAAGCGCCAATCGAGTTGGTTATGTCCCACGTCTAAGGCGACTACACTCGCCGCACCATGTTGCAGTAAACAATCGGTGAAGCCTCCGGTCGAGGCGCCGACATCGATACAAACAAATCCGTTTACATCGATGGCAAACTCGCGCAAGGCAGCCTCGAGTTTCAGACCACCGCGACCAACATAACGGGATGTGGGATCATCCGCTCCTTTAAGCCGGATTTGTGCGTCCAGGGGTGTGTTATCGGAAGGCTTTGCGACACGTTGCTCATTCACCAGAACAAGTCCGGCCATAACCAACGCCTGGGCTTTGGTCCGAGAGTCAGCAAGCCCACGTTCGACAAGTAACTTATCTATCCGCTCGGATTTGCGCTCGCGCTTCATCTAGCTTCACTTTACGCCGCGAGAGGGAGGAGCTGCCAGGTGCGCGTCGTAGTCAGGCTTGCTTGCGTGCGCTTTGACTGATCGCCCGCGGCATATCGGCAATGCCAAGTTCAGTAGCGCACTCCTGGCACAACCAAACGACGATGTGCGACGCATCAGCCCAAAAAAAAGAAGCTACCTTGCTGGCCATTTGCATCGCGTTATCGATCGGCAAGCGTTGTAATGCCTGCACGTAATAGACGCCACTGTAGGATTCGCCTGCGGCGCCGCTGTCTTTATGAATACACTCCCGCTCTCGAAACCATTGTTTCGGCATAAGTTACACCTACTTCCTCGCGAAATTGGACGCGAAATATCAATCGCAAAAAAGTCGGGGACTAACGGTGAGAGAGAAGCAATCAGGGCAAGTGGCCGAATGGCCGCTCAAATTTCTTTCGTTCGCGACGCATAATGCCACTCGACCGGGAAACAGTCAACAAGCTTATACAAGTTTGGTCAAAGTAGTGCAAAAAGGCTAGGTAAGTAAGAAATGCTGGAGTTTGGAGGGCGATCGAAAGCTATGGTCTCGGCGACCCTTCAAAAATCTCTCTAATTCGTGTGAGTCCATCGCCCGCGCGACGTTCGCGCCTCATGCGTCGGGCCTCTCTTCTTTCTTCACGGCGCGCCGCGCGTTCATCGGCCTCGCGATCCTCAACTTCCGGCTCTGGCCTGCTGACCACTTTTTCGACGGGCCTTTCGATAGGCCTCGAACCACTAGAGTTCCTGATTGGCTGCTGTCGGCCGACTGGCGGTGCAGACTGAGCTTCAACCACTTCGTCTGTGCTGTCAGTTGTCGCAGCTGACTTGTCGACCGCAACCGTCTCATTCGGATCTACTGTTGCCCCACTCGCCTCTCCCGAAGGCGTTATGAAGCCATTGGAAGCCTCTTCCGAAGACCGAGGGATCGCTGACTTTGCTGACTCTTCAACCGGTCGCGCGTGGTCGCTGAAAATGAGTGAAGCTGCAACTGCTCCCACTATGGCTGCCAGGCAAAGCGCTGCCCCTAACAGCATCTTCTGCTTAGATCTCGATGTTCTTCGGACTTCATGAAGGGGTACGACCGGACGCGCCGATTGCACGGTTGCTTCGTCGTCAAAATGAGGAAGAGTGAGCGTCTCTTCTCCAGCAAATGAATCGTCAAGCGCTAAATCCCGGTTTTCCATATGAACTGCTATCCCCCTTGCAGAGTCTGCCTAATCACTATTAGCAACTAAAAGGCCATGGATAGCGTGCGACTGTTTCTAGCATTAGTACGTCAATGTTGGATTAGGGACGTGGTTTGCGCAGCCGTTAAGGGACAAGGCGTGACCATATGGTGCAGAAAAATACGCCCGTCCCAACTTGGAACGGGCGCACTGTTGCGGTTTTGATTCAGGATCTACGAACTGACCTTCTGCGGCTTTGCCCGACGGTCATCGAGCACGTCGATGCTTTCTCGTACTCGAGTGTAGATTCCGTCGGCGTCCAACCCATACTTGGCCAGCAATAGCTTGGGATCGCCATGAGTCACGAGACGATCAGGGATTCCCATACGCACGACGCGAACCTTGTCCTGCAGTCCGTTCTCCTCCAGCAACTCTAAGATGGCTGAACCAAAGCCTCCGGCGAGATACGCTTCTTCAACGGTCACTAACAGGCGCTTCGTTCGTGCGAGCGCGAGCAGAAGCGACGAGTCGAGCGGCTTCACAAAACGGGCATTCACCACCGTCGTTTCGGTGCCTTCTTTGGCAAGATTCTCAGCGGCATGCAAAGAGGGATGCACCATCGAGCCATAGGCGAGAATGGCCACCTCGCCACCGTCGCGCAGGATTTCACCCTTGCCGACCTCCAGAATCTCTGGCTTGCGTTCGATGTCAGCGCCCACGCCATTTCCGCGCGGGTAACGCATCGCTGCCGGCCCGTTGTGCTCTAGCATCGTCAACATCATGTCGCGCATTTCGCCCTCGTCTTTTGGCGCCATCACGATGATGTTCGGCACCGATCGCAAGTAAGCGATGTCCAGCAACCCATGGTGAGTCGGGCCATCGCCGCCGGCAATCCCGCCGCGATCAAGACAAAACTTGACGTTGAGGTTTTGGATGCAGACATCATGGACCAACTGGTCAAACCCGCGCTGCAGGAAAGTTGAATATATAGCGCAGACCGGTTTTAGGCCTTCCACCGACATGCCGGCGGCAAACGTTACGCAGTGTTGCTCGGCAATGCCGACATCGAACGATCGCTCCGGAAAACGTTCCAGCGCCTCACAAACTCCAGTGCCGTCAGGCATGGCCGCCGTTAAAGCGACGACCTTCGGATCGCTTTCCATCAACTGACAAAGCGTGCTGCCAAAGACAGCGGTGTAGGTCGGTGCTTTTGCGGCAGATTTGATCGCTTTGCCCGTCTTCAAATCAAAAGGACCTGTTGCATGCCAACGATAGTAGTCCTTCTCAGCTTGCGGATGACCTTTACCTTTGGTCGTTAACGCGTGGACGATCACCGGACCATCCTTCACCTGCTTGGCTTCCCTTAACGCGGCGACCAGCGCGCGCGGATTGTGGCCATCCACGTAGCCGATGTATTTGAATCCCAACTCACTGACGAGGGCACCCGGCAAGACTGCCGCGGCGATCGCATCCTTTACAGTTTTCGCTGCATGATGCAGGCGCTCTCCGAGCGAAGGGATCGACAGCAAGGTCTCCTCCACCTCGTCTTTGAAGCGGTGATAACCCTGGGCCGTGCGTATGCGATTCAGATAGCCGGTTAGTGCGCCGACCGCCGGAGCAATAGACATTTCGTTGTCATTGAGGACGACGATCAACCGAGTCTTTAAATGACCCATTTGATTGATGGCTTCCATCGCCATCCCGCCCGCAAGTGATGCGTCGCCGATCAAGGCGACCACATGATGCTGTTCACCTTTCTTATCGCGCGCGATCGCCATCCCCAGTGCAGCGGACAAGGAAGTCGACGCGTGTCCGGCGCCAAACGTGTCGTACTCCGATTCGTCGCGTCTCAGGAACCCACTGATGCCCCCGTACTGCTTGATCGTAGGCAACAAGTCGCGACGCCCAGTTAGAATTTTGTGGGCGTACGCCTGGTGACCGACGTCCCAAACCAAACGGTCCTGGGGTGTATCGAACGCATAATGCAACGCTACGGCCAGTTCGATGGCCCCGAGCGAAGCTCCGGTGTGGCCACCGATGCGTGACATAGTTTCCAGAATGTATTGACGAATTTCGGCGGCTACGTCCGGAATTTGAGTGATTGGCAGCTGCCGCAGATCGGCAGCCGAATTAATATTTTCCAGGAGACCCATTTGTCGCATTGTAACTTGGTGATTCCGCTTTTACTACTTCACAAAATTTCTTCGTTATCTAACATCCACAGTCGCGCGGGACCTTTATTGCTACGAAAGCGCGCCGGGGCTTTGCACGGCAAAGTACTCTGTAACATCTCCGGGGCGGTTCCGTCAAGCTTTTAGTTCAGCCAGCGTCAGGCCACTCGCGTCTAAGTAGTCGCAAAGACACGTTCCTGTCCCCAGTTTGAAAGCAACATAGCGAGGCAAAAAGGAGTAATTGAGAATGTTTTTAAGAAAGATTTCATCGGCCACGTTGGCTCTGCTCGCCTTGAGCGCAGTCATCTATGCGCAGCAGAAGCCAGCGTCAACGCAAGATAAGATCGGTAGCAGTCAGGAAGGCCCGCGCGAGGGTCGGCGCCACGGAAAGATGGGCCCTCATCGGGGATTCGCGGGAATGCGCGAGTTGAACTTGACTGAAGAACAACGGCAACAACAGCGCGCGATCGTGCAACGCCAGTTGGGAAACACGAAGGCTCAGCGAGAAGAACTTTTCAAGCTGCGCGAAAAGCGATTTGCCGGCACGCTGACACCGGAAGACGAAGCCCGAGTCCAGTCGTTACGGCGCGAGCTTCGCGACTCGATGCAAAGCAGCCGCACTGAGATGGAAGCTGTTCTAACGGCCGAACAGCGCGCCAGACTCGAACAACTCAAGAGCGAACGCAACGAGCGGCGTGATGAACGGCGCGAGCATACACGCGAACTGCGTGAACATCGCGATCCGATGCCACGATAATTTGTCGCATCCTTAACCGCATGGCCCGGCCTTACCCCAAAGGTCGGGCCATTTTTCGCTTGCGCCGTCTTAAGCGCAACAAGAAGCAGGTTGCTTCTGACTTGCCGTAGTGATCTGCACCTTGTCACCGCAAGCGCAGGGATCTGTTTCGGGCAGATTGTCGGCGAGCACTACAAACACCTCCCACTCGTTGCCGTCGGGATCGCGGACCCAGGTCTTATCTTGAGTCGCATAGCAACAGTTGGTCTGCATTTCGTCGCGAGTAATCAAACCCACTTCAGACCAGCGCTGCCTAGTGGCCAACACGTCGTCGGTAGATGCCACCTGGATTCCCATGTGGGAAAGAGCGCCTCGCTCATTAACCACTCCCTCGTTCAGGGTGAGATTGAGCGGCGGATTGTTTACGTCAAATTTTGCATAACCCTTCCGCACTTTGCTCGGCTCGATTCCCAGCAACCTTCGGTAGAACGCGATACTCGTTTCCACGCTCCGGACATTGAGAGCCAGGTGTGCTTTTAGGGCCACTACGCCTTCGGTAGACTTGCTTTCCATATCTAACCTCCACTATAGTCATATGCGTTCTTCCGCATGCGTTGGCATCCTAGACGGCAACGACAGATATGTCAAGCCGTATTTGTAGCGAGGGCGTATTGGCCTTGGAAACACGAATTAAATCGCTCGAAACGTCGGACTGGGAAGCCTTAAAAGAGATCTATCTTGAAGGCTTAGCGACCCGAGTAGCGACCTTTGAGACGGCCGTTCCAAGCAGGGCAGAATGGGATGCTGGACACCTTCCCTTTGGCCGGATTGGAGCCTACTCTTTGCCGAATGAAAGGCTGATTGGCTGGGCGGCTCTCAGTAGCGTCTCAAAAAGACTGGCCTACATCGGCGTTTCAGAAGTCAGCGTTTATGTTGCTGCCGCAGCTCGCGGGAATGGGGTTGGTCGCGCCCTGCTCCAGAGGCTGATTCTGGAGTCCGAAAGCCACGGAATTTGGACCTTGCAGGCAAGCATTTTTCCGGAGAACGTCGCGAGCTTGAAGCTACATGAAAGTCTCGGATTCAGAACCGTGGGACAGCGTGAACGAATTTCCAGATTGGATGGAGTGTGGCGCAATACGGTGATCCTCGAGCGACGAAGTAAGGTGGTGGGCATCGATTGAAAGTGCAAGAACATGACTAATTTGGTCACAAGAAATGGATAGAAAAGCCCGACTTTTTTGTCTTAAATAACAGGCAGAAATCACGGAGTTGGAGGAACTCCAGCGAGTCGCAAATCGTATCAGTTACGCCCCGTTCCCAGACGAAAAGCAAATGACAACCAACAAGCATTACAGCATGGAATTACTCTTTAAAGCGCTCGCCGATCGCACCAGATTGCGCTTGCTCAATCTGATAGGCGAGGACGAGATTTGTGTCTGTTTCTTCGTTGAAGCTCTGAAGACCAATCAACCAAAAATTTCGCGGCACCTCGCTTATTTGCGAAAAGCAGGTGTGGTTGCAGGACGACGAGAGGGCAAATGGATTCACTACCGCGTGGTTGAGCCTCCGGATGAACAAGCTGCCAATATTTTTCGAGAGGTGCGTAATTGGTTGCGCGACGATGCAGTTATGCAACTCGATAGGGCACGGCTCGCACAGATTTGTTGTTCGACTCAGCTCCCCATTCAACTGCAAAAGGCGCCCCGCCCCGCTAGTCTCGGCGCTTAAAAATCGAGAGGAACACAATGGTTACCGCTATTGAACCGCTGCTGCGCGAGCAATTGCTCGACCGGCGTCAGAAACTGGAAGTCGCAGCTAATGGCTATCGCAATGATGACCAGTTATCGCGCTTGCTGCGCGAAGTCGACGCTGCCTTACAAAGAATGGACGACGGCACCTATGGGATCTGCGACGTCTGTAATGAACCGGTAGAAACTGGGCGATTGATCGCAGACCCGCTGACCCGCCTTTGTATCGACCATCTTTCCCCAAACGAACAGCGAGCGTTGGAAGACGATCTCGAGTTGGCCGCCAGGATCCAAACTGGATTGCTGCCACAACCGAGTCAGAAAATTGATGGTTGGGAGATCGCTTATCACTACCAGCCGGCAGGGATTGTCAGCGGCGACTACTGCGACGTCATCAGCGTTGACGATGAGAATGTTTTGTTTGTCCTGGGAGATGTTTCCGGCAAGGGTGTCGCAGCCTCAATGTTGATGGCTCATCTGCAGGCAATGTTTCGCACCTTAATTTCAGTTGCCTTGCCGTTGGAGCAGATGATTGAGCGCGCAAGTCGTGTGTTCTGCGAAAGTACCCTTCCCACGCATTACGCGACTCTCGTTTGTGGCAAAACCAACCCGTCCGGACTGGTTGAGATCTGCAACGCCGGGCATTTACCGCCATTGCTGTTTCACGAAGGAATCGTCCGTCCGATCGAGGCTACGGGCTTGCCTGTTGGTATGTTTTGCAATGAACACTTCACCGCGACTCGGATGCAATTAGAAGTTGGCGATACCTTGTTGCTTTACACTGATGGATTCTCAGAGGCGTTGGACGGTGGCGAAATGGAATACGGCGCTGACCGGGTTGCTCGTCTCTTAAGCGACCATCATGAGCTGGCCCCCAGTGGTTTACTTGACGCTTGTATGTGCGACTGGCTTGCTTTTGGAGATGGCCGCCGGACGAGAGACGACGTCACCTTGATGGCGATTCAGCGAACACACTGAACACGGACGTTTAGGAATTTCTTAGTTCACGGCGCAAACGGAGTACGGCAATTTCGGGTCTGGCGCCCAGCCTCACAGGCAATCCAATCACACCTGTGCCACTAGACACATAAAGCTGCGTGTCTCCGCGGCGAAAGAGTCCATGCGCATACTTAAGATCTTTCGTCGCAAGTTTCGCGGGAGCGCCGATGAAGGGAAACGTAACCTGGCCGCCATGCGTATGGCCGCTCAATATCAATGAGACACGTTGGGTTTGCACAAGGTCGAGCACTGCCGGTTGATGCGACAGCAGCACCGTGGGTTGGTCTTTATCGATGCCGTAAAAGGCCCGGTCCCAATCGGTACGCGCCCAAGACCAATCATCGACGCCCGCCAGTTGCAGTGTCTCCGATCCTTTCCTTAGGCTTGTGTTGGCGTTGTTAAGAACGGGAATGTGGTTCCGCTCCAGAGCTCGCGTCGTCAGTTCACGATCTGTGTAGTGATCGTGATTACCTAATACGGCCCATACACCCTCAGGAGCATTCAAGCCGCCGAGGGCCTCCGCGCATGGTTCTATGTAGCGACGGTAGGTTGTGGTGTAATCACCCGTCAGAGCAATCAGATCAGGCTTGGTTGATTGCGCGAGGTTCACTACCCGCTGAAGTTCATCAAGCCCAACTATGCGACTGTGATGAACGTCAGTAATTTGAGTGATGCGAAAGTTCTCAAATGCCGGGGGCAAGTCACGAATAAAAACATCCTGTTCGGTGATGCGATAATAGTACGGCTCAATGAAGCGCGCATAGACGGCGGTCGCTGAGATCGCGAACAACGGAGCGGCGGCGAGACCCGTTAGAAATTGACGACGATTCAACTCGACTTTGGTCACTAGCCGATTCTAACGGCTCTGCGTCTCGCAGGATAGCCCTTCATCTTCTAAGACTGCGACTTCTTGACAATCCACGACCGCAGACTAGAATTGGTTTTCGCCTCGCTCAGGCACGGAGATGTGGCCGAGTGGCTGAAGGCGGCGGTTTGCTAAACCGTTAAGGGTCAAAAGCCCTTCACAGGTTCGAATCCTGTCATCTCCGCCAGAATTGAAACGATGAACGCGGAGCGCGGAACGCTGATCGAAAGTGCTTACTTCAGTTCAGCGTTCATCGTTCCGCGTTCATTATTTGAACCATGACTGTTCGCGTTCGTTTTGCCCCATCACCCACCGGCTACCTGCATATTGGTGCGGCGCGTTCGGCGCTGTTCAACTGGCTCTACGCCCGCAAGCTGGGCGGCAAATTCCTTTTGCGCATCGAAGATACCGATCTCCAGCGCTCAACTGACGAGTCTACACGATCGATCATTGAAGGATTAAAATGGTTAGGCTTGGACTACGATGAGGAAATTGTCTTTCAGTCGGCAAACGCGCCCAAGCACCGAGCCGCTGCCAATCAGTTGGTTGAAGCCGGCAAAGCCTACCGCGACTTTACTCCCAAGCAGGAACGCGATGACGCGACAATAAAGCAAGGCATCGCCGAGCGCGCACGCGCGCATGCGGCGGAAGGCACCGATCATCGCAGCAATTCATTTCGCGACTTAGACCCGGCTGAATCGGAGCGCCGGGCCGAGGCTGGTGAGCGATTTGCCGTACGCCTCAAGGTGCCTCGCGAGGGCAAGACTCATTTCGACGATCTTGTTTATGGAGCACAGGAACGGAGTTACTCCGAGATCGAAGATCTCGTGTTGCTGCGCTCGGACGGGCACCCTCTTTACAATCTATCCGTAGTCATTGATGACATCGAAATGGAAATCACACACGTGATTCGCGGCCAGGACCATGTCACGAATACGCACAAGCAAATTCTGCTTTACGAAGCCCTGGGTACGCCGACTCCCAAGTTTGCACACTTGCCCTTAATCCTCGCGCCGAACAAAGGCAAACTTTCCAAACGCAAACATGGCGAGGTGGTATCGCTCACCACTTACCGTGATCGCGGTTTTGTGCCTGCGGCATTTCGCAATTTTCTGGCCTTGCTAGGGTGGTCACCCTCCGAAACAAAAGAGATCATGACGCTTGAGGAGTTGACCGGCGAGTTTTCGCTTGAAGGGATTGGTCGCGCGAACGCGATCTTCAATTTTCTGGAAAACGATCCGCGGCATTGGACTGACGACAAAGCCTTGTGGATGAATGCCGAGTACATTCGCACGATGCCTATTGATGAGCTGCTGCCGATGGTAAAAGCGGAACTGCGCGCAAACAGACTTTGGCGCGACGAGTATGAAGAGGACGATCGCGATTGGCTGATCCGAACTTTGGATTTGATTCGGCAGCGTTTCCATACTCTGAAGGACTTTTCCGCTCAGGGCCGTGCGTACTTTTCCGATGACTTTGATTTCGAGCCGGCGGCGGTCAACAAGAACTTGCGCAAAGAGCCAAGGCTGCGCGAACTGTTGCCCGCATTTGCCGATCGCTTAGCAAAACTCGATTCATTCACGGCCGAGACCGTTGAAGCTACCCTCCGCGCATTTGCTGAAGAGCAGGGAGTCAAAGCCGGACTGCTGATCAATGGCTCGCGAACAATGTTAACGGGGCAGGCTGTCGGTCCGTCGATGTTTGAAGTGTTTGATATTCTTGGACAAAAGCGCTCGGTTGCACGTCTGCACAGTGGCGTGCCCTGGTTCGACGCGATGAATGCATTGGGTGATATTTAGGCGGACAGCTGGACCGATAGCGAGCCGGTCTCGGACGAATGGGAGGAAGACATGTTGCACAAAACGATACTGCCGATTTCGCTGGTTTTAGCACTCTCGTCATTAACAGCCGCGCAAAACACTAATTCATCAACGACTAATCGTCCGCGCACGACGAACACCAATACGAGTGCACCTCCGACAAGCCCGCAAAAGAGCACCGACATGCAGGCACCGACAACTACCCCGGCGGCGGTTCAACCTACAGAAACAAAGCCCAAGGTTTCGGCCACCGAAGTGCCCGGCTCGGCTGGTGTCGTTTCCGCTTTCAATGCCTTAGTCGAGGGCATCCGCAAAGCCAACGTCAGAATGGTGACTGGGGTCTATTTGAATTCGCCGCGCCTGCTGCTCTTTAACAACAACGGAACTGTCACTCGCGGCTGGGAACAACTGCGAAAGAACCGCGAGAGCTCTTATCCCCAGATGAAAGATGTAACTCTCGAAGTCAAGGATGTGCAGATAACAATGCTCGGTCGCGACGGCGCGTTAGTAACGTGTCATTGGAATCAGTCGCAGACGTATCAGGAAACTCCGGAAACGGCTTCGGGTCGGATGACTCTCGTGTTCAAGCGGACCGGGAAAGACTGGAAAGCTGTTCATCTGCATACGTCACCTGATAAGCCTGATCCTTCTCGCGTAATGCCGTCAGAACAAACTCCTACGCCGACTCCGGCTCCCACACCGTAGTCACAGGAGCAGGAGGCAGTAGCAGACGACTAGGGGTAAAAGACAAATCTTAACAAAGATGACAAAAGCTAAGACCGTGGATATGTAAAGACCGTCAGGTGAGGGTGGAAGGTGAAATCAAACACCCAAACTGATGGGAATTTCTTGGCGCCTCTGCGACTTGGCGTCTTGGCAGTGAAAATGTCTGTGACTTGAGACCTGAACCTTAAGACCTGACACCTGAGACATGAGGCTCGAAACCTATTCCGGCTTCCCGTTGTACTGCTCAAGTTTCCGGTAGAGCGTCTTGCGACCGATACCAAGCGCGCGGGCAGCGTGGGATTTATCGCCGTTGGTATAGTCGAGCGTGGCTTCAATCGCCTGGCGTTCGATCTCTTCCATCGATGAAGGAACCGTGACAGCGAACGTCGTCGTGCGTCCTTCACTGGCGGCGCTGGCTCGTTCCACCTTGATGCGACCGCGTTCTTCAAGCACCGTCCTGTTAATTGCTTCCGGCAAATCTTCGAGTTCAATCTGCCGTCCCGAAGCGATGATCACGGCTCGCTCGATCGAGTTTTCCAGTTCTCGAACATTGCCGGGCCAGTGATAAGTCATCAGGGCCTGCAACGCGTCTTTCGAAATCCCTGAAATAAAACGTCCGGTCTTCTGCTTGTAGTGTTCGAGAAAATGAATCACGAGCGGATGTATATCTTCGGGCCGCTCGCGCAAGGGCGGCAGCGTGATGGGAAATACCGAGAGCCGGTAAAAGAGATCTCGGCGGAACGTTCCCTGTTCGGTGGCTCGTTCGAGATCAACATTTGAAGCAGCGATCACTCGCACATCCGTCTTCAGCACCTCGTTCCCTCCCACGCGCGTGAACTCACCATCCTGCAGCACGCGCAGCAGGCGCACTTGGGCTGACAAACTCATTTCGCCAACCTCGTCGAGGAACAACGTGCCACCATTAGCTTCTTCAAACCTCCCGCGGCGTCGCGTACGCGCGTCGGTGAACGCGCCCTTCTCGTGACCAAACAGCTCCGACTCGAGGAGGGTTTCGGGAATAGCGCCGCAATTGAGTTTCACGTACGGATGGTTCTCGCGGCCTGAATTGTAATGAATCAGATTCGCCAAAAGCTCCTTACCTGTACCCGATTCGCCATGGATCAAAACTGTAGTTTGGGTATTGGCAACACTGAGCGCTAATTCCATCGCATGCCGAATCGCCGCAGTCTGTCCGATGATGCGACCTTCGCCGTAGCGCTCGTGCAGGGCACTGCGCAGGTGCATAACTTCAGCCGACAGTTGATCGCGTTCGAGAGCCGTGCCTATTTGATCCGCGATGCCTTCGACGAGAGCGACTTCGTGATCGTCAAATCCTTCACGAGCTTCACTCCAAACCAGGCCGAGCAAACCGAACGTATGACCGGCAACACGCACGGGGGCCACAAGCGCAGCCCGGCCACCGAGGGTCGCGTTAAAAATTAGACGGAAGGGAAAGGGCAAATCTTTGTCGAGCAGACGCAGCGTCTTACCTTCGGCGAGCACCGCCATGGCCGCCGGAAACTCCGTGATGTCGAGGGATTGTTCGTGCGAAGCAATCAAGCCTTGCACCGTATCAGTCGTGGCATGCGGCGCGGCTTTGAAAGCTGCGAGACTAATGCGGCCGCCCTTTCGATCCAGAACGCCCAGGGCCGAATAGTCGGCACCGACAAGTGAGATCGCGCGTTCCAATACCAGTGATGAGACGTCGCGAAAATCCGAACGGGCATTGAGAGCATTGGCAATTTCGAGCAAGGCCCGCTTTGTTTCACCCTCGCGCTCTTTATCGGTAAACAGCCGCGTGTACTGGTAACCGACCGCAATCTGGCTGGCGATGGATTCAAGAAAGGACACCTCATCATCAAGCCAGGCGCGGGTTGAGCGTGTCGTATGCATTCCCACGAGACCGAGCAGATCGCCTCCCAGGACAACCGGAACCACGAGCAAAGATCGTGTTCGCAGACTGGCTGCCAGAAAGCGGACTTTCTGATCCAGACCGGGCGCGGACGTATCGTCCAGTCGGATCGGTTTGGTTAAGTCGACATGCTCGGAAAGCTTGTTGAGCTCGAGGGGAATTGCGATCCCGAGGCTAGACGGCACGTCATCAGAAGCGCGCCACTCGTGACTAATCTTGAGTTCACTTGCCGACGTAAGTTGGATCACATCGCAACGATCCACATTCATCATACGTCCCAACTCAGACACGATGACATTGAGAAAGCGATCCAGATTGATGGTGGTGGGAAAGGCCAGCGCCAGTCGCGTGACAATCGATTCACGCGCTTCGTGCATTTTTATCTTGCGTTCAAGCGAAAGGGATTGTGCGGTATCAGACATCGTTACAGCGCGCCAGGAACGGTTGTGGTGCAGCCTGGGAAAGCTTCACCCTCCGTCGATGCGTCGATCATAGCGATCTGGGGTTGAAATGCAAAGCAGGGAGATTGAATGCGGATTGCGGATTGGCGAATGGCGATTGACGATTGCCGATTGCTGATTTGTCGACCAGCCAACGCCGACGGCAGTCAGGCGCATCTCGATAGGGGAACCGATCCAATCGGCATTCGCCAATCGGCAATTGGCAATGAAAGGGTCCACGTTGCAAAGGCCCGAAAACGATCACATAATCAGCAAGCTCCCATTCGGGTCTCTTGAGCTAAGAACGATGCCAATTTATGAATACGAGTGTCGCAAATGTGGCGCACTCACCGAGGTCTTCCAGAAGATGGACGCGAAGCCGCCGGTAAAATGCGGCAAGTGTGGCGGCCGTCTAGAGCGACAGATCTCCGCTCCCGCGATTCAGTTTAAAGGATCGGGTTGGTACGTCACAGACTATGCCAACAACGGCAAGCGGGCGGCCGAGAAAGCCGACTCCGATGCCGCCAAAGCCGACAAGAAGACTGATAAGAAAAAAGAGAGCTCCCCGGCTTCGAAAACTTCGGACAAAGCTTCAACGATTAAGTCTCCCAGTAAAGATTGAAGCCTCACGAAACAAGCGTGAACTAATGTCACAGTTACTCGGTGACGGACCCGCAAGCAGACTGAAAGCAGCCCGGCGCGGTTTCCGCACGCCATTCTATTTAGTTGCGGGCATGCTGTTGCTGTTGAGCCTGTGCAGTCTGATTCTGGGGCAGGCGGGTCGAAGGCAACACCAAAGCACGGGCGGAGTGTTACTCGGAATCACGGCAAAACGCGCAGACAACTCCAGCGCGAACATCACCAGCAAAAACATTTCTGTTTACGATAATGGGGTGGAGCAGACGATTCGAAACTTCACCCCGGATCCTTCGCCCGCGCGGATTGTGTTGCTGGTCGACAATTCAGTGACGCTGCGAGCGGACGTCGAAAAGCTCGAACAAGCTGCGCGCGAGTTTGCCTACGAAATCTTCGAAGGCGACCAATTGTTGATCGTGGGCTACGACGAAGAGGCGGAGATAGTCGCTGACTGGACCGACGACGCAAAGGCAATCGAGACCTCACTCAAAGGTTTTCGCAAGAAAGGCCAGCCGCATCTCTTCGACGCATTGAGTGCCGTAGTCGATCAGGCGTTGCGCGCTTTGGCGGGACAGAAGCGCGTCATCATCATCATCGGCGACGGTCTCGATCGTGGCAGCAAAACTACCTTTGACAAGACAGTCGCAGACCTGCAGGCAAATGACATCACGGTTTACATGATCCAGATTCCGGATCGCACGCGCGGCGCAATTCGCCGCGATGTGCCTAAGCCCAGACAGGTAGTCGATAAGCTGGTGGAAGCAACCGGCGGGTTAGTATTTCCGATCGAAGAAACGACTGAAGCTGCAAAAACGATTTGTGATGAGCTGCGCAAGAACCGCTTCGTCTTATCTTACATTCCCTCAAGCGCTCCTTTTGGTGAAGCGCGCCGCTTACTGGTCGCCGGCGATGAAGGCCTGATCGTCAGATCAAAGTCGATGCAACAACCTAATTAAGAACGAGCTTTGTACTTAGTTCTTTGTACTCTGTTCTAGTAACCACCTTGAAACCTTTTGAAAAGCGAGCCTGTGGGAAAAGAGATCGAAGGACCAAGTACAAAGTTCAAAAAACCAAAACAGTCACTTCTTGCGACGCGAGTAAATAAGGAACAACACCCCAATAATGATCAGCACGAGGGTTTCCATAAAAATGAAGAAGCGCGGAACAAAAGTGCCTTCGTCATCGAACGAATCCTGATACGCGACTAGGGTCCCCAAAGTCAGCCCCGCCACCAGCCAGATTAGTTGACGCTTTGTGTCCCACATGATGAACTTCGGTGTGCTTGCTTACGTAAGCAAATAGGTAGGTAACACTGATGTATTGTCCTAAGTGCAGTCAACAACAAGTCTCAGAGGATCTGCGGTATTGCTCGCGTTGCGGGTTTCCTCTTACCGGCGTCGCTTTGGTTGTAGAAAATGACGGACTCATACCCCAATTGGCCGCTAAAGATGCTCCCCGACGCCGCGGAAAAATCATGAAGGAAAGCTTGGTTCTTACCCTCGCGTGCTGGATGCTGGTCCTGCTCGGTACAGCGACGTGGGATTGGGGTGGTACGTTCGAATCAGTCGCGAAGGTCGGGTCGCTGATCTTTTTTGTGCTGGGACTGATCGGGTTGCTCAGGTTTGTTTACGCTTTCCTCTTTGTTAAGGAGGGACCCGCTATTGCTGAGCCCGCCTTTCCTATCGCAGCGCCGCGCACCGCTTTGCCTTCACCTCAAGACGTGCCCTTATCTGATTATCCGCAACGGAAGAGAACTCGGGAAATGATTCCGCGTGGCAGCGTCACTGAAAACACGACGCGGTTGCTGGATGAAGAATGACTTCGTTCGGGTGCGCGGCTAGTCTCTGAAGATTGTACTAAAGGTCTCTGACCCCCGGTGCGCGGCAAGTCTCTGACTTGCGGTGAATGCAACAATTTTTACGGCCCAAACGGCAAGTCAAGGACTTGCCGCGCACCGGGGGTCAAAGACCTTAGTCGTCTGATGTGGGGACGCGGAAAGCCACGCCTCATTTGCGCGTCCTGGCGGTGAATTGTTACTTTCCTAAGATCCCTGACAGCCAATGCATGATGTTCAGGGCGAGTTGTCGATTATCGCTGCCCGGAACGTTCATACCCATCGGCCGACTTTCCGATCCTGCTAGTTGCGCCGATAGCATCGCCGCTTCGCCCATCACTACCACGCGGCCTTTACCAAACTTCAGAGCGATACCCTGGGCGCGACCGGCAGCAGAAACGTCCGTTGTTGCTGTCCGATCCGCCTTGTCTCGCGCAGTATCAGCGAGCGCCATAAATGCGAAACTGTCTTTTGGTCCCTTGAGGGATTGACCGGTGAAAGTGAATACGCGTTTGACCGACTCGCCGTCGTTGCGGCCGTGGGTGATTGGATGCTCGACTAAGAGTTTGTTTTCCCGCGAAAAAAGCAACGATGAGGGTTGGCCTTCCGCAATGCTGTTGGCGGGATCAAGCGTGTATCCTTTGCTCATCTCAATTTGAAAGCGCTTTCCCAGGTTTTCTGCGGCGCCGCCAAAAGGAGCATGGTCCGCGATCAAGAGCAGCGCCCCTCCAGCTTTTACCCAATCGCGCACAGCATCACATTCTTCTTCAGTAAAAGCTGACTTCTCGGCGCCATCGTCGTCCATTTCCTCGGCCCCGAGCGCGTTGGCAATTATGAGAACCTTAAAAGTGTCGAGCCCCGCTTTGGTGAATGGTTTGCGGTTGCGGACTACGTGGTAACCGTCGTTGCTGATCAGATCAGCGAAGGGTTTATAGCGTCCGGTCGTCGTGTGGAAATTGTTATGCGCTTCGTCGAAAAGCACGCGGGGAAAGGTTTTTCTAAACGCGGGCTGCTCGACGACGGTATTGAACTCGGGATCAGGACGCTGTTGCGCAATAGCTACCGGCGCTGAAAGTATTAGGTTGATGCCGATAACAAGCAGAATGCGAGAAAACGTTTTCATTAAAGTCCTTTCAAATACGCGCGTGCAGTCTTTCCAATCGTTCAGCTGCGAGCGCGAGTGTCTCGTCCTTTTTGCAATAACAAAATCTCACCTGCTGCGCGCCGCGCTGCGGCATGCTGTAGAAGCTTGAGCCCGGAACGCAGGCAACACCAACCTCGCGAATCAGGTGCCGCGTAAACTCTACGTCATCGGGGAATCCGAAAGCCGAGATGTCGGTCATGATGTAATACGCGCCATCCGGTCGAAATGTCTTGAACCCGGCCTGCTCCAACACCGGCAACAGCAAATCGCGTCGCGCCCGATACTCAGCTTGCAAGCGGTCATAGTATTCGGGCGGCAACGCCAGCGCATAGGCGCCGGCGGCTTGCAACGGGGCCGCGGCGCCCACAGTCAAAAAGTCGTGCACCTTGCGGATTCCGCCGGTGATCTCAGGCGCGGCGATGCAATAGCCCACGCGCCAGCCGGTCACCGAATAAGTCTTGGACATGGAATTCACGATCACAGTGCGATCTCGCATGCCGTCGAGTTGCGCCATCGAGATGTGTTGAATCTCGGCGTCCTCGCGCGCGTAGATAATGTGTTCGTAAATTTCATCGGTGAAGCAGAGCGCATCAAACTCCTGACAGAGGCCTGCAATAAACTCCATTTCCGCGCGCGTGAAGACTTTCCCGGTCGGATTGTTTGGATTGCAGATAATGATTGCTTTGGTTTTGGAGTTAAAAGCTGCTCGCAATTCCTCCGGATCGAAGGTCCAGTCTGGGGCCCGCAAGGGAACGTAGCGTGGGCGCGCATCGGAGAGAATCGCATCGGGGGCATAATTCTCGTAGAACGGTTCAAAGATCACGACTTCATCGCCGGGATCGACGGTCGCCATCATTGCCGCAATCATTCCTTCGGTCGAACCGCAGGTGACCGTCAATTCTGTCTCCGGGTTCACGTCCAGGCCCAGATACCATTTCGTCTTCTTCGCGATTGATTCGCGAAAATCGCGCGCGCCCCAGGTGATGGCGTATTGATTGATATCGTCGGCAATCGCCTGCATCGCGACTCGCTTGATGTCCCCAGGCGCGGCGAAATCGGGAAAGCCCTGCGAAAGGTTGACCGCGCCATGCTTCAAAGCTTCGCGCGTCATTTCGCGAATCACTGATTCGGTAAAGAGGCTGGCTTTGTGCGAAACGTGCCGGTGCTGGGAAGGAACGGGTGTGGTCATTGGTTCGGTAAATGGTTGGGTAACAGGTATCAGGTGTCGGGGATCGGGTTTCAGGTTTCAGGTTTCAGGTTCAAGTCTCAGGTCTCTGATTCTTGCTTCGAACATTTCATCGTCAAGACGCCAAGGCGCAGAGACGCCAAGGAATGCAGTCAGTTTAATGTTTGATTTCAGGTTCATCTCCTCGATGCTCTCGTTTCATTGAGTAAGAGCTAGTCGGAGATTGCCGTAAGTTCGATTTCTATTCCTTTCAGTCAACTGAACTGTCTCTTGCTACTCTGCGCCTTGGCGGTGAAATGTTTGAGACTTAAGAACCCGTCACCCGTCATCCGACACCCGATACCCATTAAGGAATAATTTCCTGGCCAGCAGCATCGCGGCGCAGTTGTTCAATGATCGAACGCAGCGCGGGTGCGAGACTGCCACTAGGAGCCAACGCCAGATACTTCTCATAAGAAGCTAGAGCTTCCTTGTACTTCTGCTGTTTCTCGTAAGCGGCCCCCAAGAGCTGATAGATCACCGGCTCTGAGTCGGAGAGTTGTGCCAGCGCCTTTTGATATTCAGCAATCGCTTCCTCATGCCGACCGTTCTCTTCGTAAAGACGCGCGAGACCTACATGCGCTTCCGGTTGCACGCCTTTTCCTTCGCGGATGGCGCGGCGAAAGGACGCTATCGCTTTCTCCTCAAAGGCGCCTTCGCGATGAAGTCGGCCTTCTACCGCTGATGCCTCCGGATAAATTGGACGACTTCGCCGCGCAGCTTCGATCTCCGCGAGAGCATCGTGATATTCGTTCAACTCCAGGAGGACACGCGCAAGTCCCAAATGAGCAGCCGGATAAGCCGGACGCAGCTTTAGAGCTTCGCGATAGATTTCCGCGGCTTGCCGTTGCGCTTCTTCAGTCCTTGCTTGCTCGCGCGCTGTTTCCGCGCGTTGAAACGCAAGTTCAGCAGGATCGTTTGAGCGTACAAGCTTAACTACAGCAGTGCGTTTGCCCGGCAGAAGAGGAACAGTCGCTTCCTTGAACCCGTTCGCCCGCACCCGCAGGGCATGCCGTCCGGGAGTAATCTTGGTTAGCGCTAGTTTACCGGATGCGTCGGTAGTGCCACGTCTGATTTCATCAACCCAGACAATCGCGTTGGGCTCGCTGGTAATTGTTAATGCCGGGGCGGAAGTTGCGGGACGCGGAGCGCGTTGGGCTGAGGTCGTCGCATTTAGGAAAGCCAAACCGATCAGTGCCGCAACTGCGATTAACTTACATCGCTCGTTCATAACTTCACCTGGTTACTATTTTCAAGAGCACCGCCAAGGCGCGAAGATTCACCAAGCGCCAATTGATATAAAACGAACTTAGTACTTTGAGCTTAGTACTTCGCGTTCGCCGCCTCAGCAGTAGATCTTGCTCAAATAAGATCAGCGAACAAAGGTCGAAGCACTAAGTTCAAAGCTCGTTTTCTTCCTTAGCGGTGATACTTTTATTCTTCTTCCTCGTCGCCTATCACTCGTCGCTTGCGAATCGTGGAATCGCCCGCAGGCGCGCCACTCGGCTGCGCGGTAACGGCCCTCGTTCCCACTGCGGATCGAAAGTTCCCATTAATGTCGTAAAGCCTTTCATATTGGAGACGATTGCGCACCACGCCTTGCACGTAACCGCGCGTCTCCTTGAAGGGCACAGCTTCAGCCCACTCATCAATCTCCTGAGGCAGCGAGGTGCGCCAGACAACCGCGCGTCCCGGTCCGGCGTTATAAGCCGCCGCGACATATTCGATGCGTCCAAACTTATCGATTTGATCTCGCAAATAAGCTGTGCCGAGTTGAATATTAAGCCGCGGTTCAAACAGAGACTCAGCTGTGATGCTGCGATCAACGCTATACTTTCTTGCCGTCAAGGTCGCCGTCGGCACTAATACTTGCATCAACCCATAAGCGCGGGCCGGCGATTTCGCACGCGGATCAAACACCGTCTCCTGCCGAATCAAACCAGCCACTTGATAAGGATCCAGGTTACGCGCGCGCGATTCCTGCACAATGATGTCCCAATAGGCGAGCGGGTAAAACACGTCCCATTCGGCACGCGTCATTTCCTCCGGCTTCATCTGCGAATAATCTGGAAAACTCTTCTTGAGCGTGTTAAGCGCGCGCACGTTGTCTTCCTGGTGCCGATAGACTTGCGCTATCGCCAGGTTCACCTTCGGACTATTGGGTCCGGCTTCAGCAGCCTTTGCTAATTCCTCGAGGGCCCATTCATCGAGCCCGACATTATTCAATTGCTCGGCCTTTACGATTCGTGCATCTTCCGCCGCTCCGGCGGTCTCCTCGGCGACTGAGACTGTTTGCAGGTTGGCAATCGCGCGTCCTACCACTGAATCGGCCGCAAAGGTCTGTTGCCCTGTGTTTCCTTTCATCGCATTCAAACGCTGGTTCGCGAGGTAGCCATACCAATTCGCGTCGTAACGGCCGAGCACAGCCTGATAGAGGGCGCGCGCCTCAGCAAGTTTTCCGGCGCGTTCCGAATCGCGTGCAGCCCAGTAGCCGGCACGACCGCGATTATCGTTGTTCTTGTCGACGTAATAAGCGAGATGTTCTGTCAGCAGTTTTGCTGACTCAGAAAAATTACGGGCTTCGTGGGCCTGCCAGGCAAGATCAAACTGGGCCTGCACCACTTCGATCGAACCGGGGGCAGCGTTAATGGCGGCGCGCTTGAAGTAATCAGCATCGGCGTCGTTCTTAGCGTCTTTGGCAAATTGGGCGGCGCTTACCAGCGCGCGGGGCAGAAAACTGCTGTTGGGAAACGAACGACGCAACTCTTCAACAGTTGCGCGTACTTGTTCCCATTGGCGGGTGCGCGCGTGGACTTGAGTCAGATAGAAAAGCGCTTCGGCCCGTGACTCACCGGCAGACGAAGGAATGTTACTGAGAACCGGCACTGCTTCCGTGCGCCTGGCGTTTGCCGCAGCAATTCCACGACGCAACTGATTTTCTGTGTTCGCCAAACCAGGAAACTTCGAGAGCGCCTCCGTGTGAGCCTGGGAAGCGTCGTTATAACGCTTGGCGGCAAACAACTTCTCAGCGCGAGCGCTCGCCTCAGCTTCATTGAGCGGCGTTAGCGTTGACGATAGTTGGGGAATCATTGTCTGGGCGGTCGCGCTTTCAGCCGACGCCGGGGCGAAGAAATAGATTCGGCGGTACGCTTCTAAGGCGCGTGCGTTGTTTCCACTTTGTGCGGACGCTTTAGCTGATAGCAAGAGCGCGGCGGCATCGTCTTGTTTCGTGAGATCTTTCAGAAAAGTAGGAACCGCAGCACCCTGGCCTGACTTTAGAAGTATCTCTCCTGCACGCAACGTCGCTTCACGAAGGCGAATTGAACTGGGATGCGTTCGAATAAGTTGTTCATATACAGTGCGCGCCAGGGCAGTTTGTCCGGTCTGTTCCAAAGCGTTAGCGCGCATGAAAAGGGCGTGATCACCAAGCGAGGTGTAGTCCTGGATCACATTCGTATCTAGCAGCGTCGCCGCGCTGGCGTAATCATTTGCCTTCACCTTGATTCGCGCGCGTACGAGCCGAGCCAATCCGGCGGCCTTGGTGCGGGGAAACTCCGCCTCCATTCGCGCCACAACTTCTTCCGCGGGCAACTGGTCCCGCCGCGTTTGCGCACGTAGATTCTCAATGGCTTTGAGTTCAGCGGGAGTGTTTTGCTGAGTGAAACAACTGGCCGTGAGGAAGGCCGGAACCGAAGCGCCCAACACGACGGCGACACCCAGCACAATGAGAATGAAACGCTTCTTGCCAGGCAAACCTGTCATTTTTCCCCCCAAAGAAATCAGGCGCGAAACCTCCTGAAGTTTAAACAGAAGAGTCCCAAGTCTCAAGGCCGATTGCAGAAGACTTTGGTCTTGAGACTTGAGACTTAAACCTTAGACGGATTCTTACGCGGAAACAGTTGCTCCCGGATAAGCGTTGCCGAGTTTCCCGGCGTCACCCTCAGCAAGAGTGTTCACCAGCTCATGATGGAAGTAGTCATAGCTCTGCGCCACTTCCGGTTTCACGCGTTTGTCATACATGTCGCGTGAGCGGTCGATGTATTCCCGCAGACGATCGTAGAGATCACTTTGCGCGCGGCCTTCCTGGACCTTTTGTTCGTTATAAAGTTTGATTTCTGAGACCAGCAGCCGCGCAAAGCGGCGGGCGTCTACATGTAGCCGCCGTTCTTCCTCGCCCGACACGCTAACCGGAAGTTCAACGTCTGCGCCATAACGCCGCCTGGCTCCACTGGGACCTGCCGACGCGTCCGCGCTCGTATCCATGGGCGGCACCGTTTCTGTTCCTGCGTATTCCTGAACCGGTTCGGCGGGCACGATGGCAGTTGTGAGTTCGGCCGGTGCGGTCTCTTCCACCATCTCAGCTGAAACTTCTTGAGCTGGCGCTTCGTGAACCTCGGTCTCCGCTGCAACAGCTGGTTCGAGAGAGGCATACTCGCGCTCTGGTGCATAACTGCTAACTGCGGCTTCCGGAGTTGCTTCCTGCTGTTCGGGTGCGGGCGCCTTCGCTGGAGCTTGTGCAGCTAAAAGATCTACAGACATCCCTGACATCTGCACCAGAGTTTCCAAAGCTTCCAGATTGATCGCTTCGGAATCAAGTGAACCTGAATCAGCGTAGAGCACTGCCACGGCGCGCTTCCGCACGTTGAGCGGAATGCCGACAACTCGCTGCGGCGCCTCCTCCCCGAGGCGGTTGAGCAGAACATGATTCTCAGCGTGAGAATGAGCACCGCCGCTCCATGTTGCGCGCGACCTGGTCACGTCAGAAAGCAGATTGTCGCCGGATAGCGGAATCGAAATCTGTTGCACGGCGCTATCGCCCACGCTGCCTTCAAAGCCGCGTGCGCGCCAACCAATTGCGTTATCGCCTTTGATGGCGAAGAAAGCGACGCGCGGTGCGAATGAAGCTGCGCGGTTTACGAGCGTCTTCAGGATTTCACCCTGCGAACCCTGTTCGCCCATTTCAGTTACAGCGGCCTTAACAATCGCCATGTCACTTGAGGCCTTGGCGCGCGCCGATTCTGAGGCGGCCAGATCGATTCCCTCATCGTGGGCGGCTTTCAGGTGCTCCATAATCGAAGCCGCAACGGAGCCGTCCAGTTGCACTTCATTTTGGCGATCGAGGAGTTGAGTAAGAGATTCGTTGAGCCGGCTTTGCAGCTCGGCAATTTCCTGCTTGACTCCGCCCAAGCGCCCCTCGATATAGCTTTCTATCTCTTGGCGCAGGCTTTCTTCCAGTTTTCCACTGACCACAGTTGTTTCCTCCATTGCTCGGGTCGCAGGAATGACCCAGGTTCGTTAGGCGGGGTACTAATATGGGTCAAAACGCTTTCCAGACAGGCCCTGCAGGACCGCACGGGCCTCGAACCGATTATGGACGCGCGAGATTCAGCGGTCAATAGTCTTCATTTGGCACTAGACGCCTGCAGTTTGCGGACGGGGTTTGGTTCAGGGCGCTGCCTGGCTGGTGGGATTGGTATGATGACCCCGGATTTGACAGCCGCGCGAGTGGCGGCTTATAAAAGTTCGACTTCACTCGATGAATGCAGCGCGAACCCCCATGGCAGCCACAATTCTCATTGCCGACGATTACGAGGACAATCTCGAACTGCTGCGCCTGATGCTGGAGGCCGGCTCGTATCGAGTGCGCGAAGCACGCGACGGCCGTCAGTGTGTGAAGATGGCGCTCGCGGAGCCGCCCGATCTGATCATGATCGATCTATCGATGCCGTTGCTCGACGGATGGGGAGTCTTTCAGGAACTCCAGAACGACGAACGCACCGCTGAGATCCCATGTGTGGCAGTTACCGCCTATGGCGATTCAGATCGAGAACGTGCGCTGCGAACCGGTTTTGATGGCTATCTTGCCAAACCTTTTCGCAGCTCCGAGTTGTTAGAAGTAGTCACAAGCCTGATCGGCACAGGGGAAACGAAAGGCACGTCTCCCAGTTTAGAACGCGCCGACTTCTCCGCAATGTAACCCGCTTCAATCCTCTCAGCGCTTTGTAACGCAAACTGTTAGTTTGCGTAGTCTTTAGAGACCCCCACCAAACGAGTAAGACGCAAACTGACAGTTTGCGCTATATCGAATGAAGCGGCGCTAGTCTTTTTGTGAAATCACTACCTGCTGGATCGAGGGCGGAAGCTGATGAAACTCGCTTTTGCCAAAGCCCGCGGCCGTCATCATTTTCTCGAGTTCAGGAAAAGTGTAGGCGTCGCCGGATGGCGTACTCCCGAGCATCATCACGGCAAACGATGCCGACTCAGGAGGAGTAATCCGATCTTCGTTGGGAACGAACTCAAGTGTCACGGCGCGGCCGCCGGGCTTGAGCGCTGCATGAACCTTTCGCAGCAGCGTCTCGTTGGTGGGCGGATCAAAGTGATGTAGAAAATTCGTCAACAGCACGATGTCGTAACCTTCACCAAACGCCACGTCAAACGCACTGCCCGGGAGCGTGCTGTAACGATCAGCGACTCCGGCTTTGGCCGCATTCTCTTTGGCAACATCCAGTACATTCGCCCAATCGAGCGCAACTACTTCGACGTTGGGATTGTTCTTAGCGAATGCGATGCCGAAGAGGCCATGGCCGGCAGCGATATCAAGTAGCTTCAATTTCTGCTTCGCCTCCGGATCCGCGAGGCGGGCCATCAGTTCCGCCGGGAGCGCCATTAGCGGCGCCATTGCGTGAGCGAAATCGACCCAAATAGGATTATCCGGAGCGATCGTGCCTTCCTCTGAAACAGTAATTCCTCCCTTGCGCACCGCGGCGGTGAAGTCCTTGTAGCCCGCAGTCAGCATAGGCGAGAGCATGAACTTCGTCGCGCCGCCCATATATGCCGGCGACTTCTTGTCGAGAAACATCGCGGAGTCAGCGGTTAGGGAATAAGTTTCCTCGGTCTTAGTTAGAAAACCCATGATGGTAAGAAAATCAGAAAGGATGCGTATGCCGCGTTCGGCCGCGCCACAACGCTGTGCGATCTCGGCAGCGGTTTTTTTTCCTTCCCCAATGGCGGTGAAGACTTCCAGTTCAATGGCTGCCTTCAGCGCTTCAGTACGCTGGTATGAGTTGATAGTTTGAAACAGAAGAGCTGGATTTGGCTGTTGCTTTTGTGGACTCGACATTGGATCTCCCGGAAAGTTTTAGTAACGAATCAAAGGTGCGTTTGCTTTGCAGCGTAGCGCGCGGTCGCGCGAGCTGGGACCGTAGGTAATGGCGGTGACCATTCCTTCCTGAACTTGATATTCCAAACCACGAAGTCGATCGTGATAATAAGTAGCACCGGAATCTCCCGTGTACCACTTGTATCTTTCGATGTTGCGGATTTTAAGTCTTTTGAGCGGAATCTCTTGGTGCAAGTGAATGCTGATATTTACTACTGTATCACGCGGCACGCGCCAGTTCCCCCAGTCAGCCGGCAGGTTTGTTTCACATGGCTGCCGCGCATACATGATGTGAACACGACCTTCGCGCAGATCATAAAGATCAATCGAGCCGTCGGCGCCGAAAATCGGTTTGCCCAACAACTTTCTCACTTGCGCGCGCGTCGTATGAAGCGGAACGATTCCGCGCCATGGCTTTGCCGAGATCACATCAGCAAAAGCGAGCAGCAAACTGCATATCAGAAAGAAGCGAGTTTTGTTTTTAACGCCAGTCATCAATTACAAAAGCACCGGGGCGACTATATCCGGACTCATTTGGGCAATGCATCGTCACGCCCTGTATCTCAGTTTTGAATCCCCGGGCCAACATTATTTGATAAGCTTCGATGCGCGACGTATTTACCCCTGCGGTTAGTTTTGTTAACCGGCGTCGAGCGGCAAGAGTCTCACACGCGTCGAGTAAGTGCGAAAAATTCGCGGCGCTGTTTGCATCACTCGCGACTGCACCAAACTTTACATGACAGCTCTCGGGACCGGCCTCCGAACCGGCGCCGCAATGACAAACGGCAACTCCCACAAGGTGTGCACCTTTCCACAGCAAAACCGTATCGCCAAGGTTTTGATCGTAGACGCCTGACAGTTCACTAGCGACGCTCATTCCCGGATAGATGCCGTCGGTCAACTCATCACAAGACTTAAGTGCTTCCCCTCTTTCCTCTGACGACAACTGGGAGAACATCGTTGCCGGCGTTTGTTTCTCCTGCTGCACTGAAATTGACATGATCGCCGTAAGGAACCTTGGCCAGAACCCGAAGCGTTGATAAAGACCAACGTGTTTTTGACTTTGCGGGAAAGTGAACAAACCGGAATGAGTGGTTTGCCACTGCGTGAAGCAGTCGACGATGGGTTCCATCAGTCGCTTGCCAATTCCCTGATTCCAGAATGCGGGATGAATAGTAAGCGGGCCAAAGAAACCAACGCTGCCGCGGTTGGTCGCGAAGTTGGTACCGACGAGTTGACCGTCAACTTTTGCAGCGAAGAAAGCCGTAGGATCGGTTTTCCAGCGAGTGTTGATGTAATCTGCGCCCGCGGCAAACTGCAAAGGATCGGGGAGGCCGATGAAGGTTCCGAACGCGAGTCGAAAAACGTGATCAGCGGCGGCCAAATCCTCCTCACGAAGATTTTCGATGACGATATTGCTAGTTGGTGCTTCTTTAGATGACATTTTAATTTAGGGTAATGGGTGTCGGGTATCAGGTAACGGGTGTCAGGTAACGGGTGTCCGGTGACAGGGGTCGGGTATCAGGTCTCAAGTCTCAGGTCTCAAGTCTCAGGTCTCAAGTCCTCAGGTCTTAGGTCTTAGCTCTCAATTCTCAGGTTTCGGGCTTTGCCCTCCGGTGCGAGGTAAGTCTCTGACTTACCGTGACCTCGTTTCTTTTTAATAGCGAGGGCTGAGCCCACCCCTTGGATCATAAGAGTAATCAAAGCCGGTAGGTCTTTGACTTACCGCGAACTCGTTTCTTTTTAATGGGAGGGCTGAGCCCTCACTTGGATCATAAGAGTAATCATCCGGTAAGTCAGAGACTTACCGCGCACCGGAGGGCAAAGCCCGACACCCGACACCCGACACCCGATCCCCGTTCCCCGTCACCCTCTCTTCAGGCCGGTAGTCCCTTCCGAGCGATCATCTCCATGATGTTACAAAAGCGATCGAGCTCACCGAGCGTGTTATACACGTTTGGCGTGATGCGGATCCCCTGAAACTCCTCATGAATAATCGGCGTCGTAAAAATATGATGCTGCGCAAAAAGATAAGTCCCAATCGCGGAAGGATTAATCCCTTCAATCTGGACATTAGCAATTGCACAAGATTGGGCCGGATCGAACGAGGTGTTGAACCGCACTTTCGGCACGTCCTTGAGCCGGTTCATCCAGTAACGCGAAAGGTAACGTAAGCGGGCCTCCTTGCGTTTCCCGCCGATGCCGTTATGAAACAGCATCGCTTCGCCGATAGCCAAACGCGGCGCGGCGGAATGCGTGCCAATCTCCTCAAATTTACGAATGTCTGAAACGTTTTTCTCTTCAGCTGCCATCAGCGGCCACAGTTTCGCAATCTTATCGCGCTTCACATAAAGCAGTCCGGTTCCTTTGGGGGCATAGAGCCATTTGTGCAGGCTCGTTCCAAAGTAATCGCAACCCAGATCCTTTTGCGTGAAATGGAATTGCGCAAACGAGTGGGCGCCGTCCACTATCGTCTCAATGCCTTTGGCGCGCGCCATCTCGCAGACAGCCTTTACGGGTGTGATCTGTCCCGTGATATTTACCTGGTGAGACATCAGAATCAGACGCGTGCGGTTGGTAATCCCTTGCTCGAAGGCCCTGGCGATCTCGCTCAAATTTTTCGGAGGAATCGGAATCTTGATCAACTTAAGGATTAAGCCTTCGCGCTTTTCGCGTTGCCGGAGGGTAGTGAGCATGCGCGGATAGTCCTGAGTGGTTGTCAGAATTTCATCCCCCGATTTCAAATCCATTCCCAGCAAAAGAATTTCCAACGATTCGGAGGCGTTTCTCGTGATGGCGATCTCTTCGCGGTCGCAGTCAAAAATTTCTGCTAGTCCGGTGCGGATTGTCTCAGATTGCGGCTCGAGAATTTGCCACATCGTGTAAGCCGTCGCATCTTCCTGTTGCCAGATATAACGGACGAGGGCTTCGGTAACGATGCGCGGGCTGGGTGAGACGCCGCCGTTATTGAGGTTTACGATTCCCCGCGTCACGCTGAAAGCATTCTGAATTACTGACCAGTAGTCTTCGTCCATCGCTGCTTGTTGCGGCGTAAGGTGAGCAACAGCATCACCCGCCGCGTACACCTCTTTCACCAGGGACCCTACAAGTGGCGACGACAAAGCCGCGAGGCCGAGCCCTTTTCCGGCGAGGGAAAGAAAGTCGCGACGGGCAACTGTTGGATCTAAAGTTAATTTAATCATTACGTAGTATTGCCTCCCGGTAATCCATCGTCTTTCAGTGGAAGGTTTTTTGACCGAGCTTCAGTTCGTGAAACGGACGACTGATAGTAGCCCAGCACTTCAGTGCTGGGATCGAGTTGCATTTTTGTCCCCGAAAGTTCGTGAAACGGACGACTGAAAAGCCTTGTGAAATTTCACCCGTCCGTTCCACGGACTTAACCTTTTTCTCCCGAAGGCACCTAGCACTGAAGTGCTGGGCTATTATCGGTCGTCGGCTTCGCCGACCTCTTACCCGTTGCTCAGCGTGTACATCACTTCATCCCCTGTGGTATTGAAACTTTTCAATGCGGAGCACGTCATCAGTAAAGCTACGGCAAATTGATCCAACACCACCCCTCAAGCCGCCACTAAAGTGGGCTGGAGGGAAACGTTGGCTCGTTCCCTTTATTAGCGCTTATTGGGAAAAGCATAATTCACGAAGGCTGGTAGAACCCTTTTGTGGCGGGCTCTCGGTCGCACTCAATCTTCAACCTGAGAAAGCCCTGCTGAACGACGTCAATCCTCACCTGATAAATTTCTACGAGCAGGTGAAACGAGGGCTGAGGCTAACAATTGCGGCGAAGTATGACACCACGATTTATTACCGCCATCGCGAACGTTTCAATCAGCTAATCAAAAACAATGGAGTCGACGCCGAAACAGCGCAGTTGTTTTACTACCTGAATCGCACCTGCTTTAACGGTCTCTGTCGTTTTAACCAAAGTGGAGAATTCAATGTGCCCTTTGGTTCTTATTCAAGCAACTTAAAATACGCTCAGGACTTTACCGCGTATCAAACCTTATTTCGCAAATGGTCATTCAGTAGCTCCGACTTCGAAAAGTTGCGATTGCGGCCCGATGATTTTGTCTATGCCGACCCGCCTTACGATGTCAAATTTACCACCTATAGCCAGGGCGGGTTTTCGTGGAACGATCAGGAACGAGTCGCTCGCTGGTTATCGCAACATCCCGGTCCGGTGATCCTCTCAAATCAAAAAACTAAAAAGATTGTCGAGCTGTATCAGGATCTTGGTTACAAATTGAAGTTTCGCAAAGCTCCTCGAAGAATCAGTTGCACCGGCGATCGCACCCAAGCGATGGAAGTGCTGGCGCTACGCAACCTGTAAGAATTAGGTGTCGGAAACCGGGTGCCGGGTTTTGCCCTCCGGTGCGCGGTAAGTCTCTGACTTACCGGCATTGATACTTTATGATCCAGGCGAGGGCTCAGCCCTCGCCTATTAAGCTGAGCGACTTCACGGTAAGTCAAAGACTTACCGCGCACCGGAGGGCAAAGCCCGAAACTTGACACCCAACATCCGGTACCGGGTACCCGGCCCCTGACACCTGCTACCCGGCACCCCTCCTAGTTATCAAACAAGCTAAAAACTACTTCGCCATGGATCACGGTCATCACGCAGCGAGCCTTCAAAATCTCCGGTTCTGGAATCTTCATGATGTCAGCGGAAAAGATCGTCAAGTCTGCTAGTTTCCCGACCTCAATTGATCCGCGCAGCTTGTCTTCAAAGGCCGCATACGCCGGCCAGATCGTAAACATCTTCAAGGCCTGCTCACGCGTGACTGCTTCTTCCGGGTGCCAGCCGGCGCCGCTGAAACCCTTTTGATCTTTGCGCGCCACCGCAGCATAGAATTCAATCAACGGTTCACCTCGCTCCACGGGGGCATCGGAACCACCGGGAATTATTGACCCTGATTTGATCAGACTCTGCCAGGCGTAAGCTCCAGCCAGACGCGGAATCCCCAGACGACTCGGTGCGAAATGCAGATCGCCGATTGCGTGCGACGGCTGCATCGAGGGAATCACACCAAGTTTGGCGAAGCGCGGTATGTCCGTCGGGTTCACGATCTGGGAATGCTCAATGCGCCAACGCGGATCGGAAACTTTTCGTTGAGCCGCTGGGACCGCTGTGAATGCCTTTTGATATTCGTCGAGGATGAAACGGTTCGCGTAGTCACCAATCGCATGACCCTCGACCTGCACACCAACTTTCAAAGCCTGCGTTAACATCGGCGCGAGCTCTTCCTGCTTCACAGTTAAGAAGCCTTTCGTGTCCGGCTTATCGGCGTAGGGTGCAAGCAGGGCCGCCCCGCGCGATCCGAGTGCGCCATCAGAGACCACTTTTATCGAACGTAGCGTGAAGCGATTATTGAAGGCGCCAATGATTGGGCCTTCGGAGAGCAAGCGCGCGGACGATTCCGAAGGACCGTGAACTGCTTTGTAGATTCGTAGCTTGATCTTCCCTTCGGAATACAGCTTTTTGAAGAGGTCGACTTCCGGATAACTGCCACCGGCATCTTGCACCTGCGTCCAGCCAAGGCTGATGTTGCGATTAACGCCCAAAATGATGGCGCGTTCAGCATCTGCAACCGTCGTGTCCGGGATGTGACGGCGAACTAATCCCTGCGCGGCATCGAGCAGCATTCCGTTCGCTTCACCATTCGCATCTTTTGAAATTTCGCCGCCGAAAGGATTTGGCGTGTTCTTTTCGATGCCGGCGAGCTTTAACGCTGCGCTGTTAACCACGGCGCCATGGCCGTCAGCACGGCCGAGGATGACAGGATTGTTTGGCGCCACACTGTCGAGATCTGCGCGGGTGGGAAACACGGGCGGTTGCCAGAAGGTCTCGATCCAGCCGCGACCGGTGATCCACTCGCCGGGTTTTGCCACATCCACTCGCGCTTTAACCTTTGCGAGAAAATCCTGAAGGCTGGTTGTCCCTTCCAGATTGAGATTCATCTCGCGAAAGCCAACTCCTGCGAGATGCTGATGCGAGTCAGTAAGACCAGGAAGAAGTGCCCGGCCCTGAAGGTCGATCACGCGCGTATTCTTGCCGACGAAGCGGCGCGCCTCGGCGTTGCCGCCAACATAAATTATGCGATCGCCACTAGTGACCACGGCCTCCGCGGTGGGTTGGCGATCATTGGCCGTGTAGACAGTGCCGTTGATGAACACAAGCTCGGCGATTATCGTGAACTTCTTTCCGTTAGGGCGCTGCGAGATTACAGTGCTGGCGCTGAGCAGCAGGGCACTCAGCAGGACTAAGAAAACTTTCATGATTGTTCCTTCGTGGACTCAGGAGTGCAGGTCGATATGGAGCGTGTTATATCATAGGCTATGACATTTCCGATTGCCGATTGCCGATTGGAAAGTGCGGCTTCGGAATAAAACTAACCTCCAAGACGCCAAGACCGCCAAGTACGCAAAGAAATACTCTGCAGTACAGAATTAAGTCCGGGCAAGGAATTAGTTTTGAACTATATCTTGGCGATCTTGGCATAGCTTGGCGACTTGGCGGTTAGTTAACTCTAATTGTTGAATCGTCCATCAAAGATCCGGTCCGAGGCCTACTAATTATGAAAACTGAGACTATAAATCTTTCTCCAGCACGCGGCGCTACGACTGCGCATGTTGCTCGTGCCGACAAGGAAACAACCAAGGCGATCATCTTGATTCATGAATGGTGGGGCATTAACGGTCATATTCGCGATCTCGCCAGTCGTTATGCGGCTGAAGGTTTTGTCTGTATCGCTCCTGATCTCTTTCGCGGAAAACTCGCGAAAAACACAGAAGAAGCCGCAGCGTTGATGAAGGGCCTGGCGATCGCAGATGGCATTGAGACGATCAGAGCGGCGCTAGCGGAAACAAAAACTAAATACAACGTCGAGCAGGTTGCCATTACCGGCTACTGCATGGGCGGCACCTTCGCCTTGCGAGCCGCTTGCGAGATACCTGAGCTCGCAGCGGCGACTCCTTTCTATGGCGACATTCCGGAAGAGGGCGTGTTGCGAGAACTGCGCGTGCCCACGCTTTTCATCGCGGCTAAGCTCGATGCCTGGATTAACCCTGAGAAGGTAGGTGGCTTGGAAGCGGCAGCTAATAAATTTGGTCTGCCGGTCGAAGTGGTTAGCTACGACGCTGATCACGCCTTCTTTAATGACACTCGTCCGGAAGTCTATGACGCCGCAGCGGCGCAGGATGCATGGCGACGAGTGCTAGCTCATTTCAGAAAACATCTTGTGTGACCTGTCTCATCACGATTACCGCCAAGCAACTGTGTCGTAAGTCAAGAGGATTATGCAGTCCCCCATGATGTTTGAGTTTTGATCATGATGTTAAGGATAGTGAGCAGCTTGCGCATGCAAGCGGTGATGGCAACCTTGGGTGGTTTGCCGACTTTGAT
>JBGSYG010000023.1:0-25795 GCA_041750995.1 Pyrinomonadaceae bacterium
TTCCGTCAACGGGACTGGTAAGCTCGGTGACGCTTGTTCGCTTCTCGCCGAGTACCGACGAAAGCGGGGCCCAACTCAAGTCGGCTTCCGTAGGTGCCTCTGAACCGCGTCGCCGATAAAGGATGTGACCATCTGAATCCAAAACGGAAATGATTACTTGTCGGGAAAGCTGGATGTTGTCGAACAATTCATTTATTGCTGCCCCATCAATGCGGGCAATGACCGCGCCGCCGTTTTCTATTGGCGCTGCGATCACCACAATCGGTCGAGCCTCGTCGAGGGTTCGGTCCGTAACTACCGCCCACGAATTACGCTCACGCATTTCTGAAACCAGGTGGTCGGTGAGAGCACTTGGCAAAACCTCTTTGCGAGATGGCTGTAAAACCGTCGTCGTGCCGCCAGCGTTTGTTATCCGCAGGTCCATCCAGAATCGTCGTGTTTGCAGAACGCTCTCCAGGTTTTCATGAATAACGGTAGAACGAGGGTCGTTGTCTCCGGCGGAAGCCGCGATCGCCTCCAACGCTTTTTTCTGATCATCAAGCCAACGTTCAAGCGCAATCGACGCAAGGTCGACCTGCTGCTCGATGGAGTCGTCCAATTGAGCTCGACTGAGCTGCCACATGCTTCGAAGATCGAGCGCGCCAAAAACCACAAGGGGCACGGCAATGCCGACCGCAAGCAGAAGTAATTTGCCGCGAATGCCCAAAATTCCGCTCTCCCTAAGACCAGTTTCCGACCAAAGACCTAATACAAGTGTGAAACAGGGGAAGAAGAAGTATAGCAACCATGAACGCTGATGCTGTAAGGGTAAACACTCATGCAATGCTGTGATTCCACTGATTCGCCCAGGAATGCGCTGGCCTACTATGACTTAGGTGCGCAGGGCGACCTGCCGTGAAGATAACCAATTTGTTTGCCTGATATGACAAGAAGGAGTGCGTTATGAAAGCCGCAGAACACATCCCCAGTAAGAGCGAGGCCACCAGCAAGAGCGGTACTTCGAGTGGAAGATTGGTAAGTATCGCCATTCCCTGGCGGCGAATCGCGCTATATGCAACTCTTTCCGCCGGGTTCTTTCTGCTGGGATTCGTTCCAATGTGGTGGTGGGGGAACAATGCTATTGAGCAACGCGACGTCGCCCAGCGTGAGGTTCGTTTAAGTCAACTCCAAAACACGTTAGCTGCCGCGATGGTTGATGCCCAACGAGGTGAGTACGAACCTGCACGGCAACTCACAAGCGATTTCTATACAAACTTACGCAGCCAGACGGACGCAGCGAACGCATCCATCTTCACGCCCACACAGCGTGAAACTCTTAGGCCATTGCTGGCTGAACGCGATGAAGTGATTACATTACTCGCGCGGAGTGATCGCGCCGCCGTAGATCGTCTCTTTGCTATTTATTCGTCGTACAACAAGATCACCAGTAGTGCGAGTTAACCTCGGTCCGGCCGCATTATTTACGAGACAACGATGCGTGCACAGGAGAGTGCAAAACGTTCATTGCGGACGCAACCTGTGTTTTGTCCGAAGGCTCTCAAATTTCGGAGTTTATTAGTAGGGAGGAGCATGAATTGAACGCCCGGAATTCGCAGCCTTAGTCGTCCTACTTATAAGCTGCGTTATTCACAGTAAGCATTAACGAGTTTACACCTGGCTTAACCACAACCTTGAGATTCCAGACCATCCCACCACCTCGAAAGGGCTTCTGCACTCGGTAGAACCTGCCATAGAGGTAGTAGGTGCCGGCGGGCACGCGTGGAAAGGTTCCGCTCGCATTAGCATCGGTGGTCATCTGCGCCACGCTGTGTGAACGAATGGCCTTCATCGCGCAATCGAATTCGGCCTTGGCTTCCGGCATCTCCAGATCTTCCTTCTTACCGCCGAGCAATCCGGTAATCGTCTCCATTCCGGGCACATTTTTTACTTCGCCAAACGCATCGTAAAAACTCACACTTTCTATCAGCGATAAACGAACCGGGAAGACTACCGGCTTTATGCCAGCTTGCTGCAGAACCGTTTCGGCGTCCTCATCAAGCAGGTAGAGCGCGGTATTGGAAAAATTTCCTCGCTCGGTGGATGAGTGTGTGACCTCGCCCGTGCGGCGGTTCGTTTCCGTGTAGGTGTAAACGTAACCACCGCCTCTCACAGACAAAGTACTGTTTGCCGTTGCGCTTTTTGCCGGGCGGGTTATCTCACTTACTTTGCAGGGTTGGGAGTTAGTATCCGATTGACTAGGTCCGGAAGCTGCTCGTTCATCGCCGGCATCGAGTCGCGCCGAGTTAGCTTGGGTAAGAACGATTGAGTTTGAACCCGGCTTTAGATCAACTCTTAAATCCCAAACAAGAAAATGCTTGTTGTGGACCGCTATCGTGTAGAGGTAGTAGGTACCCGTAGGTACGCTTGGAAGCGTTGCTCTGGCGTTCTGATCCATTCTGGTTTCAGCAGCGGAGTTTGGCCGCATCTCATAAAGGGCTTGCTGACAAGTTGGCGATCCCGTCTGACACGCGTAAGCCCAAACAGCAAGAGGGGATTGTTTGTTTGTTGATCCGGGTGGTCCTTGAAACATACCCTTTCTTTTCAGGAATCCACCAAAGCTCTCCTTAAACAGTACCACGCCTTTTCCGGCGAGCGGATTGACTGCCCCTGTTTGAGTGGGCAAGCCACTCACTACTGACAACACAGCGTTTCCAGCTTGCTGCGAAGTGAGGCTCCCAATGAACAAGTCCGGATTAACTCGGGGCTCTTCCATTTGGCCTGTGTTACCGGATGCCTTAAGAACCACAGCAAACGTTGCGAAAACAAGGAAGGCGAGTCGAGGTTTCATCTCGTTTAACTCCTTGGGTAGCTAATGCGGAATCGGACCTACGATAATGCCTGCGAGGTAGCGGTAATAATAACCATTAACTTCAAAACGATCATTAGAATCAGCTGCGTTATTCCGAATCTTATTAGAATGGCTGCCTGGGATTAGACATGAGCTTCGACAGGCCAATGAGAAGGTCGCGCAGTCCGCTGCGGGCTTCCTATCGCCACACTTCTCACCTAGACATTTAATGGATCACTCCTTTTGCTCAAGCACGCTTGCGCTCAATCCATCCGGCCTGCACAAACGACAATAACTAGCGTGCATCAGCTCGTAGCTTAACGGCACTCTTTACGCATAGACTGCCGAACCTGAGACTCAACCTAGCGGTCCTGCCAATGTCATCGTTTAGAGTAGCTGCGAGGGTTATTAAGCGCACTCGCAAGCGATTAAAGATTCTAAAAGCATGGAGTTGGTCTTGTTCTATTTTTCTTGTTCCTGACGGCGAGCGAGTAAGAAATCCATCAATCCTCCTTGTGAGTTTGCATGAGTTCAAATGAATATCGATGGAGTGCGACGCCTCCAATTCCTTCAACCGATCAACCCAAAAAGATCGTGTGACCCTTCTGGTTCGGCTATCGATCTACGTCGTACCATCTGGCAGCAAGTTTTGTCCCTAACCAACCTTTCGAGGAGAGAGACAAAACCTGACGCCAAACGTCAACCAGGACCACAGCGAATGTTTCATGCCCTTCCTTCCCGAAATGCTAAAAGGGTGCTTGTGCAGGATCGTGAATCGTTGCCTTCTTTTCGACGCAAGTCTTCTCAGCCGCTTCACAAACTACAGTTCCTCGAAGATGTAGTAATCCTCGGGAAAGCCTCCGATCTCGGTAAACGCATCCCGCCGACATAAAATGAAGCCACCAGGGCACCACTTGAAGGTTCGCATGCTCCAATTCTTGCTCTCCCACGTAAACTTGAACCACCAGGGACCATCAACCACACGGATTGTGCTGCCAAGGCCTATGTACTCAGGGTTCCGAAGAAGTGGAGCCATGTCCGCGATTAGTTTCGGAGACGGCCAGGAGCCATCTACAAACAGGAGCCAATCGCCAGTCGCGACACTTGCTCCTCGATTCTGCGCTTTCGAGATTTGATTGATGTATTCAAAGACGACTTTACAACCGCAGGCTTCGGCGACGGCTGCGGTTGTGACCGTCAAATTGTTATCGCAAACAATGATCTCGTATGCTCCGGCGATATCTGTGGACGCATCGCAGGCGTCCTCGATACGACGAAACACACGTCGCCAAACCTTTATCTTCATTGAAAGCAGGAATAATGACAGAGACTCTTGGCGATCGCGATTTCATAACATTGCCTAATACGGATATTATGAACCAGGCAACTTTTCTGCAAACGCAAGGAGTCAGCGGCTAGACGCACGCCTGGAAAGTAAAGATTCAAGAGGATGGAGTTTGGTCTCGTTCTATTTTTCTTGTTCCTGACAGCCGCGCTACTGGTGGTCGCCTCGAAGACCATCCGCATTGTCCCCCAAGCTACAGTAATGATGGTTGAGCGTCTGGGCAGATTCCACAAGCTTGCAGACAGCGGCCTTCACATCCTCGTCCCATTCATTGACAAGCCCCGAGGCGTCTTCTGGACTGGCTCCCTTCCCGGCATATCTTCCATTGACCTGCGAGAACAGTTTCTCGATATGCCGTTGCAGTCCGCGATCACGCGGGATAATGTGCAGATAGTCGTCGACGCAGTGGTCTACTGGCAGATTACAGACCCACTCAAGTCAGTGTACGAAGTGGTGGACCTGATTGGCGGCATCATGCAACTGACCGTAACAGGAATGCGGAGCGTATTGGGAGACATGGAGTTGGATCAGTGCCTCTCTTCGCGTGAGGAGATTAACGGCAAACTGCGTGTGATTCTCGATGAAGCTACTGACAAGTGGGGCGTTAAGGTGCTGCGCATTGACGTGAAGAACATCAACCCGCCGACCGATGTGCGGGACACTATGGAAAAGCAGATGACGGCGGAGCGCAACCGCCGCGCGCTTGTCCTCCAAGCTGAAGGGGAGCGCCAAGCCGCTATCACCCGCGCTGAAGGCCAGAAGGAGGCAGCAATTGCGATGGCTGAGGGGAACAAAACATCGGCCATCCTGCGGGCGGAGGGTGCAGCCCAGGCGCGCATGCTGACGGCCGAGGCAGAAGCTGAAGCCATTGCCCGCATCACCGAGGGTATGACTCAGTCGCTTCCGCATGATCGCCTGGAATCCGACGTGACCACTAGCGTTTCCCCGGCAAAAGCAGAACTCAACAACCCGGCCCAATATCTGATCACAGCACGCTACATCGAAGGCCTCAAAGACATGGCGAAGTCAGAAAACTCCAGAGTAATTTTCATGCCCGTACAGAGTTCTCGCGTCTTGGGAAGCGTCGGGGCCATCAGAGAGCTGTTGTCTCGGATCGGCGAAAGGACATAAGTACTTGCGGCGGGTTCCGCGCGCGCGCGCTAACACATCTTCGTGTGGGAGATTTTTGACCAGAATCTCCAGCACAGGACGTATACAGGACCGTAGCCGATGGGACGGAATGTGAAAACTCTGAGAAATCTGTGGTGGCTGCAACTTTAGAAAAGACAAAAACAGGTTTTGCCGAACCTTTGGTTTGATCTGATTGGGAGCCTGTAATGCGTCGCGTCGCTGCAATCATTACCGATCAGGGAGGACGAACTGCCCATGAGGCGATAGTCTCACGCGAGTTTTGGATTCCGTGCATAGTCGGCAATGGTAATGCAACTGAGGTGCTTCACGATGGCGATGAAGTCACCGTTGCATGTTCAGAAGGCCATGGCTCCGGAGGGGCCGAGTGTTATAGCACCACGATTAGTCCTACGAGACGCGCTCCAGCGGAACGCAATGTCTCGGCAAGAAGAAATGGCGTCCTCCGGAGCGACGAGGATAACTTAGCGTTGAAGGATCTTTAAACATGTCGTCCTACGGGACGAAGAATCGCATTTCAAGATGATTCCATTCACTGTCGAACAATTCCTCGAAGTCTTTGCGCGATACAACGTAGCGGTTTGGCCGGCGCAGTTAATTCTTAACGCTATCGGAATACTCGCCATCTGCCTGGCTCTCCAGCGGAAGTTAGACTTCAGCAAAACAGTTAGCCTCATCTTTGCGATTTTCTGGATTTGGATGGGGCTGGTCTATCACTTATGGTTCTTCAGCACTGTGAACAGGGTCGCTCTAGTCTTCGCCGTATTCTTCGTGTTGCAAGGTATCCTCTTTTTCATCGCAGGAGTTTGGAAGCAGCAACTTAAGTTTCGCTTCAGGCTCACTCTCTCTGGAATCATCGGTGGCGATTCCTTCTCTACGCACTCGTAATCTATCCCGCGCTCGGATACTGGTTGGGCCATCGATATCCCGCCGCACCAACGTTTGGTCTTTTCTGCCCCGACCGCTTCCCTTGACCAAGGGGCGGTCCAGGTTTTCCCTTCAAAACGATAAACTTCGGCGACTGCACTCTGGTGTTTGATTAAATGAACTGTTTCGGGGCGGGCCTGAACGATAAATAGCTCACCTGTTAACCCGTCTTTCGCCCATTCAATGTCCATGGCTGGGAAAGTCCAGCTCGGTAGCGCCGGCGAAAAACGCCTCGGGAAGATCTTCAGCCGTGGCCGAGATCTCACTGCGAGTTCTGGCTCGTACCCGACGCGTTTGCAAAGCTGTTCGTATGCATTGGTAATAGCGGTTCGCATTTCCTTGGGTAAAGGCATATCCAGGATTGCGACGCGAGCTGCATGTCCGCGGTTTCTGAATTCCTCTCTGTGTCTTCGTAATCGGAGTCAGACCAGCGAAACGAAGTTCAATATTCAAGCTCGCCTTGGGCGAGGAGTGCGCAATATGCATCAGCCGTTGTGGCGAAGCCGTCAAGCACTCCCACGCCTTCAGACTTCAGCGTGTTGAAGAGTTCACCCAGGGAAGAATTCTTGCCACCTACCAATGAGAGGCTCTTTAAACTAATCTGAGAGAAATCGAGCGTGTATACGAGTCGGCTTTTCATGTAACCTTTCACGGAAATCGTTTGCTCACGTCGGCAAACAAATAGCCAACTTCGAAAGAGCAACGCGCATGCCTCTTGAGACGTGACCAGATTCACCTGCAAAAGCGGGCGCCCACCCTTCCTGGAAAAATTCGCAACAGCTGCGGATAACTGCGCAATTTCTTCAAACAAAATTCAAGCGCCCGGAAAAAGAACTTGAAGAGCAGACTGGCATGCTTCCTGCAATTGGGAGTTCTGCAGGAGTCCGCGGCTTATCGTTCTCTCTTAGGGGACGGACCGACGGATGGGAGATGCGGATGAAAATTCTATTAGCAGTTGACGGCTCGACTTACAGCGACGCGCGGTGGAAGAAGTCCTACGTCGCCCTTGGCCGGCGCACACTGAAGCAGCGTTATTACAGCTTTCGAATTGCCTACGGTGGTTGGCATGGAACCCTGGGTCCCCACACCAGAGTACTTTGAACAGATCGAGGGCTCGGTTCGTGAAGCGGCAGAGGCGGCCAAGAACCGCGCTCTCGACCGACTGCGAGACATTGGGGACAAGACGCTTAAGATTAGCTGCGAACTCATTCAAGGCCCGTCGGCCCAGGTGATTGTAGAAGAGGCTGAACGATGGGGTGCTGACCTCATTGTGATGGGTTCGCGCGGATTGGGTGCCTGGAATCGACTGATGCTGGGCTCAGTGTCGAGCGCCGTGGTTCACCACGCGAGGTGTTCCGTGGAGATTGTGCGGCGACAGCGAGATGACCAACCCTCGTAGGAAGAGAAAAGGCAACGGAATGCAAAGCGCTTTAACTACATTCGTTACAGACCTACGCGTGGTTCCATCTTGTCTTTCGCCGCCTGAATTTTAATCGGTGGCCTAGTCGGTCTAATTGGTAACAAGATTATTAACATGACACCAGGTCACGGTTTCGTTGGCGACATTCTTTTGAGCACTCGCAGCGGTAGGCGCCCTCGTGTTCTTGATCACCTACCACCGAAACGTTTCGCCAACCGGCCGTACACCATGAGAGGTAACTCTAGTGGAACGATTCAGGCGAAGAAGAAAGGGAATGGTCGAGCATCAATAGCGATCGCTCACACTCAAAAACGTTGATCATTTCAGAGGCGAGGCCGGCGTTGGTAAAAGCAGAGAACCGCAAGTCCTTCTCATCACCTTCCGGTAGCCAAGCAGGGGATTTGAAGGGTGGGCAAAAATCGTTGAAGGAGGCGAATCTTTATGCAATACGAAAATGTCGAAATGTCGGCGTTAGAGAACAAGAACTTTCGGAAAGTCCTGTTCACGAACCGATATTCTCAGGTGGTCCTGATGAGCATTCCTCCGGGGGAGGACATCGGGAGCGAAGTCCACGAAACTGTTGACCAAGTCCTGGTTTTTGTTAAAGGCTCGGGCCGAGCTGTCGTAGCAGGCAAAACCCATGATATTCGAGCCGGCGATTTGTTTGCTGTGGCAGCGGGAACGGAACATGATTTCATTAATACCGGAAACGAAGCTCTGAAACTGTTTACTGTTTATTCGCCGCCCGAACATCCGGACGGCGTGGTCCATGCCACAAAAGCGGATGCTCTCGCTCATTCGGAAGCGTAAGCATCGCCAAGGAGCGAGCAGGTTATTTCTGTGCGCTAATAAAGCTCAGACCTAAAGGAGAGTGAAGTATGTTGTGGACAATCTTGGTAATACTGCTGATCTTGTGGTTACTCGGGTTTATCGGTCACGTCGGTGGCAACCTGATTCATATCTTGCTGGTCATAGCGGTCATCGTATTGATAGTCAACCTGGTCTCTGGCCGGCGCGCGGTCTAAGCCGCGTCGTTTAGCTGATCCTCAAGATGCAGCCTTTTTAACAAGCGGCGCGGATGGCGTTGACTGAATTGACTGAAAGACTGTCGACCACACCCGGGAATCATTGATGGGAAGCCCTATGGAAATTGGAGATACACAATTAGGGTGAAGGTGAGGTTGCGGGACGAAAGGAAGGCTTGCGGTTTACTGCAGGGGCAGTTGTCTTTATGTTGAAGCGCCAACCGGCAGGACTAGAAGGCAAACCGGCTCAGGCTTTATCGACTATTGGCTGTACGGTGGGATCCAATAATCGCTGTCGAAACGGACCACAGCACACCTCCCTCAATGGCGGCATTCTCTTCGCGGGTAAATAGCTCGACGGGACCTATCGGAATTGAGGCGAACAGAGGCCAGGTTTTTACCCAACTTCGCGTTTACCTTCGGAGTTCTTGGTGGTCGCTTTACCGCCAGCCAGCGGATCGGTGTTCACCTCGGCTTCGCCTATGACTTCAAGTGACGATGGATCCGCACGAGCGGACCTCGCCCACGCATCGGGCCCAATGCACAAGCGTTCGGTAATTCGAACGGAAAAGCTGAGAAGTGCTTAGTTTTTGGTGTAATGGATTTGTCTGAGTCTGAGCTTACACCACAGCACCGAAGAGCGCTCCGACACCATATGTGATCGCCATCGCAAGCGCGCCCCAAAACGTTACGCGCAAAGCACCGACTGTGGCCTTAGCACCTCCCGCGCGAGCCGCGAGCCAACCCAGGCTGGCCAGGAAAACAAGAGACGTTGCGATCACAACAGCTGGGACCATCGCCGGAGGCGCTGCAAGCACGCTGAGAAGCGGCATGGCTGCTCCGACGGAGAAGGTTCCCGCCGACGCCAAGGCAGCCTGCACTGGACGTGCGCGTTGGAGTTCCAAAATACCGAGTTCATCCCGAGCATGAGCCCCAAGAGCATCGTGCGCCATCAGTTGGTCCGCCACCTGCTTGGCGAGAGCGGGTTCAAGTCCTCTATCGACATAAATGCTTTCCAATTCTGCTCGCTCGGATTTGTCTTCAGTAGCCAGTTCTCGGCGCTCCCGTGACAAGTCGGCCTCTTCCGTATCTGCCTGGGAACTCACCGAGACGTATTCGCCGGCAGCCATGGACATGGCGCCAGCGACGAGCCCGGCAATTCCTGCGATCAATACGTTTTGCCTGGTAGCCCCGGCGGCTGCAACCCCCAGGAGGAGACTGGCCGTTGACACGATGCCGTCGTTCGCGCCTAAGACGGCGGCACGAAGCCATCCGATACGATCGGATCGATGGCGCTCTTTATGGCGCATTCGCATGCCATCTCCTTTGCCAGTGCGATTGCTAAAATCGTTTCATCTCACAGTTCTCCTGCCGCGCACCACGCTTTTGCGCACCGTTTTTCGAGAGCTAATAGTATTGTATTCAACGGTGCTGCAGCGGATCGCGGATTGAGTTGCCTGGTTCTGTGGGCGCATGCGATCCTTGATAATCAACGGCGGCTGGTTTTTATCATTGGGATCAACATAAATACTTTTGCAAGACGGAGATCGTCGTTTCTAGGGCAGGCCCATGCTTTGAGGCAAAGCCTCCCGATTAAAGAACCGACCCACAATTCGGTCTCGTAACCGCTTCATGGGGATTGTGGAAAGCCGTGAGAAAATGAGCACCGGACCAAAGTGAGGAGTTGCACGATCGTGCTCGACCGCGCAACCCCCGGCCATCGTAAGTACTGCGAAGCAACTTCGCCGTGATCATCCGACCGCTACGCCTTGCCAGCTATCTGCCTGGCGCGCTCGCGCGAATCGTTAGTTCCGTACCGCTGGGAAGATCAAGGTTATCTTTCCCCTGAACATAAACTGAGCCGGCTCCGCCTGCGGCGCCAATGATTCCGCCAATCGCCGCGCCCTTTCCACCGCCCGCAATGGCGCCAATGATGGCGCCGATCGCCGTGCCAATAGCTGTTCGCTGAACGGTTTGCGTGGTCTGGTTCTCGGCTTGTGCAGTGCCTTCATTGTCTACCTTGACGGTGTCGCCATCTGGCGTACGGACACTTCCGAGAACTCCGGCGAACCGGTAAGTTTGGCTGTTGCGCAACCGGATCGAGTCGAAGTTGAGCGTCATTGAGGACCTGCCAGTCAGCCGACCACTCTGGTCAACGCTGCTCACCGTGCCTTCAATAACCGCACCTTCGTATTGTCCAGGCTCGCGCACGGTCATCGTGAACCGGTCGCCCTGCTTTGCCTGCTTTGTGGTTAGCTCATTGTTCAAAACGGCCACTACTGTTTCACCGTCGCGAACGATGAATTCACCGCTTGTTATACCTGTGCCTGTGCCTCCCACAACCGGTTGCGAGCCGTCATAAACATTCCACTGCGCGACATCTGAGGAACGGTTGTAGACGCTATTGACAACGACGGCTTGTGTGAACCGATCTGAGTAGATCTCCCGTCTCACGCGGAGCCGATTGCCGTTTTCGATGGGTTGGAAAGTGACGGTGAAATCATTGTTTCGGTAGCCGGTAGTTCTTACAACTAACTGATCGCCGCTCAACGTCGCGATTACCCGGCTCGCTCGGCCATTGAGTTGCTCCTGACGTTCGACTCCATCTGCTTCAAAGGTTGACTGCGGAGCCCGCGAGGATGCCATCGTTATAGTTGAGCCACGGCGCTCAATTGCAAGCATCTCAGGCGATTCGAGCCGCGCCAGCATGCGGTCTGAAACAGCTTGTCGTTCGTTGTTGGAAAGTCTCAGACTAGCTCGGTCCGCAACATCGCGGGGAATGTCGCTGCGCGACGAATCCAACCGAAAAGTTCCGGTCAAGCGATTACTTGAGTAGTACGTTGAGTTGGACGTGGTTTGCCATTCGGCGTTGTATCCGCGCTGGTACGCTTCCCGGAAGTAGCGGCGATAAAGTTCGCGGTTGCCCAGACGCGTGCTGTAGTCTTTCGTGGCTTTCTGGTAGGCACTGAACTGCTGGAAGTTAGAGTCCCTTCCTTTCGCGCGGTCATTGCGGCCTGCTTTACTACCTTCGTTGTACCCAGCGTTTAGAGCAGTTTGCCGCAGGTCGAAAGAGCCACCCCAGTTGGGGTAACTTTCCCAGTTGCGGCTATCCTGAGTGTTACTGACCTGCGTGCGCGCATGGCTTGTTGCATTCGAGCCAAGCCCGACGCCAAATAGTAACGTGAGCCCCAGGATCACCCCACCAATCTTCTTCTCTATGTGTCTTGTCTTCATATCAGACTCCTTTTGTTGCTTACCATTTCTATGTAATGCGGCAGCCAGTCCCCACTGACGATTAGCCGTTGACACCCTAATGATTGGCGCGACCAAAAAAGAATGAGCCTAACTCAGTCGCGCTCGCCGGTCCCGTTGGTTAACCAACAGCAACCGAAGCATCGCCCAGCTGGTGAACTTGCTGGGCGGCGACCCAGTTGGCGGGCGAAACAAGTTCCCTGACTCTTCCGAGCAAGCCATCGACGTCGGGCTTGGCCACGTAGGCAATTGCTCCCGCGTCAATGCCTCTCTTCTTATCGCTCTCGTAAGCGGCGCCCGAATAGAAAAGAACCGGCGTATGCGGATCCAGGACGCGCACTCGCCGGCACAATTCAAAGCCATCAAGATCAGGCAGCGATGTGTCGAGCAAATATAGGTCGAAGCGTTCAGTTTGAATCAATGACAAGGCCTGGGCCGCAGTTCCGACGGTGCTGGTCTCGATATGCGAAAACTTCAGCAGGGCGCTTAACATCTCGCGAGCGTCTTCATCGTCCTGTACGCAGAGAACTCGGGGTTGCGCGTTCGATGGCATGTTTGTCTCCTAATTCGTGCTAAGGATGGTCTCTGGTCACAATCGGTCGCCCTCCCCCCCCTGAAATTCAAGTTCGTTTTTTGGTCTTTTCGCACCAATGCCCCTAAAGCATAAGTGCACTACCGCACACGGCAAGATTCGTGCCGATAAGATGGACCACACGATCCTCGGTGACGCTCAAACCGAAGCTCGTGTTCTGGGGCTTTTTTCGCAGACCGTTGCGAACCTTTCCCCATCATGACGAGGTAAAGGTTCGTCAGAGGTTGCTCGGTGTCCGGTGATCTTCTTGACATGTAAACGATAAACAATTGGTGTCGACGAGTGAGGTTGGTCGCGGTGCTCCTGGGACAGGGCAGCCGGCTCCCACCATATGGCCCGCTTCTGTAGAAACGCGTGCGCGCGAACCCGGGCCCGCTCATATTCCGGCTTATCAGGTAGTTCCTCGTAGTGGCCAAATACCACAATACTCATCCACTGGTCCTCGCTGACTATTTCGTCCACCTCAAGGCAAACTAACGGATTGGCACGCATCCATTCGATCTTTTGCCCGAGCGTAGTGAATCCGTAAACGTAGGTGCCATCAAATGCGAAGTTGATGGGAACCGCATAAGGCTGGCCCTCGCGCGCGCACGCCAAGCGGCCTACGTTGGCCTTTTGTAGAGCGCTGCGGCACTCTTCGATCGTCATCTCATGAATGAACACGACAACACTCCTGAACCCTGGACTCGGTACATCTACCCCACCCCTTTCGCAAGAAGTATTCCATCTGAAGGGCTGTAAGAATCTGATTGAGCTTCTCAAACCCCGGCGAGTTCTTGTCGCGCTTTTGCGAAAACCTCCACAGAGCGTGGGAGAAAATTCGCTGCATAATTGGTCGTTAGGCCCACACGCTCGCGCCTGCTTCTCTGAATGAACCATTTTCTGCGATGTATTTTCGGGTCCGACGCGGGGCACATTCATTGCTGTTGTGTCGGTAGGACTGGAGGTACATATGCGCGGCAACAAGCAATTTACCAACACGACTTTTACGAAACGTGTCGATCACGAGGCCGGCCGTCATCGCCCGGCTCGGTCAATGCAGGAACCAGCGGTTTGTAAGATATGTAACGCCGTCTTCGCCGACCGTCGATGGACTGCGGCTGATGGAATTTCAGGCCCTGAGAAACATAAACCGTGGCGTCCTGCACAGATGACTGTTTGTCCCGCTTGCAAACAAGCCAGTACTGGTGAGCCACGCGGGTTTGTCTTTCTTGATGGCCCGTTCTTCACAACGCATCAGGATGAAATTGAGAATTTGCTACGGAACGAGTCAGAGAGAGCAGCCGAGGACAATGCCCTTGCACGCATCCTGGATTGGAAAAGAGGTGAGGGTCACCTGCTCACCGTTACCACCACAACGGAACACTTGGCCCAACGTTTGGGCCACGCGCTGCAAAAGGCATTCGACGGTGATATAAATTACGACTTCTCGCATGAGAACAAACTGGCGCGGGTTAGTTGGCAGCGGGAGTGATCCCGGAGTGGCTACGTCGGCAATTAAGTAGCAACGTTTCGTCTTCAAAAGGAGGCAAGATATGACTGGTCAACCAACTTCGACTGCGAAATCTGAAATCACTTATGGCCATCGCCGGACGATTGATCTCGCGTACGATCAAGCGGTCCAACATACGCGCGAAGCGCTCCAGGCCGAAGGCTTCGGCGTACTCTGCGAAATTGATATCAAGGAGAAACTAAAGGAGAAGCTTGGAGTGGATTTTCGGAATTATATGATCCTCGGCGCCTGTAATCCACCTCTTGCATACCAGACTCTGCAAGAAGAGATCGATATCGGACTACTTCTTCCCTGCAATGTAATCGTTTATGAGGCCGACGAACCTGGAAAGACTGTGGTCGTGGCAATAGACGCGAAGAAGATGTTGTCTGTGGCAGGAGGTAGCGACACAACTCTCAACTCGGTAGCGACTGAGGTAAATGAAAAGTTGAAGCGGGTACTTTCCCGACTTTAAGAGAACTGCTTCTTCCATCGTAGCCTTAAGGCGACCCAATACAGCCGCAAGCAGAAATCTCCAGTTCAGGCGGAAAGTTACTCACTTCGATTGAGCGAAAGCTCGCAGAGTTTTGGTTTCGGCCCACACACAGCCGTTTATTGAAAGGACATAAGACCATGATCAATAAACATAAGTTAGGACTACTCTTCGGCAGTTTTCTCGGCCTCTGCCATTTGTTTGGGCGTGGCTGGTAATTAAGCGGAATGGCCCAAACGCTAACGGATTGGATTTTCCGACTTCATTTTATCCAACTTGTCCCAGGGATCGGTGAAGTAAGGATCGTTCGAGTGGTCGTGTCGGTCGAGTGTAGTTAGTTCCCTGACCGCCGGCAAATCGCTTTTCTGAAACTCCGCAACTGTGCCGGTGAATGCAATCCTGCCGCCGTCAAGCACAATTACCCTCATCTTGGGTAAATTGTCACGCGGTGCTTCTGTAATTAATAACCCTCCGCTGGCTTGTGAAGCATGGAAACGTGCGAGATGAGGGATCTCATAAACCTTCTTAGTCACGTACAGTGACGAGATGTGGTTAATATCGCGCGCGCGGATGACTAGATCGAGTACTTGGATGGCAATAATCGGATCAAGACTCATCGTCGGCTCGTCGAACGATTTCGTTCGCGCCGCACTTAACACCGGCGCGCTGGGCTACGTAGTAAAATCACGAATGGCAAACGATCTCTGCGCGGCGATCAACGGCGCAATCAGTGGCAACTTGTTTGTCTCACCCTCCTGCATTTACAGCGCCGACTCAGACCAGAGCCAACCCTTACCATAGGCGGTCCCGCCCTGACTCCGTGTGATCCGATGTTCTTGGAAATTCTTTACACTAAACACTCCGACTTTCTAAGACCTGCTGCTAGATAAACACCACGACCGCGTCGGGCCTCCTAAAATATTTCGAGACTTGTTCTGAAGACTCGCACGCAGCCTTTACGCATTCCTCCGATGCGCGGACGAATGCGGTCGCTTCTACCATCTACTTAACATTGATTTAAGCTGCTGTTCATACGGACTTAAGGCTAAACTCCCATTCTGATTGCTAAAAGGTCACTACCAATCTTTACTACAAAGGAATACGAGCCATGCTGAAAGAATTTGGTTCGACCGTCGCGAAGGCCCTCGTGCTGGTGCTTCTAGTCTGGTCGTTTTGTGTCCTGAGTGTCGTTGAGATTAGCGCTCAGAACATTGGTCAACCTAATTCCGGTGGTGGACCACCCGCAGCTGTGGGTTTGGCGACGCAAACCGTCGAACCGTTGCCGCCGTTCAAAAAGCCGGAAACTGTTGAAGAGAAGTTGAGTGCACTGCAACAACACCTGGAGCAATTGCAAAAAACAGTTGAGGCGCAACAGGAGACCATTCGCTTGCTGGCTCTTCAGTTAAGCCGCGCTGACTCTTCAACCGTCACGCCGACCATCCGCGTCGAACCCATTTCGGACGGTGCCCAAACTCCCTCAGTGGAGGATCGTTTGAAGAAGGTCGAAAGCGGCGTCTCGCAACTAGGCAATATCAAGTTCAGTGGCGATATCCGTTTGCGGTCTGAATCAATTTTCGGGCAGTCAAACATCTTGGCGGCGGCGGCGAATCCATTAACCTTCGGCAACCAGTTGACACCGCGACACCGCATGCGTTTACGGGCGCGCCTCACCATGCGTGGGAGTATTAGCGAAGAGTTTGATTGGGGGTTGCGCCTTGCCACCGGCAGCCTGGCGGACAACATCTCGACCAACCAGTCGTTTACCGATTTCTTTAATCGAAAACCATTCGCTCTCGATCAAGCGTTCATCACCTACAAACCTCGGAAGTTACCGGGGCTGCGTTTACAAGGTGGTAGGTTTGAACCCCCCTGGACCGCAACTGAAATGACTATTGACAATGACCTGATGGTGGAGGGGTTCAACCAGAGCTATTCACGCACTTCCAAAGATTCCGTTCTAAAAGACGTGACCTTTGTTGCCTGGCAACTCCCAATGCTCGAGAGAAATTCAGCTTTCGTGAGAAACGCGGATGGCACAGTCAACGTCGAGCAGTCGCGTCGAGGAGGACGCGATCTCGCACTCTACGGCGGACAACTCCGTACCCGATTCGAGCCGAGTTCAAAGGTCGCATTGAGCTTATCGATTTCCGACCTTTATTTCTCCGGCACGCAGTTAATTTCTCCGGTACAGGTCTTCGGCAGCTTGTTGCAGCTTCCGGTAATAGTTTCACTTCCCGGTGGCGGCACTGTTACCAGTCAAGCTTTAATTCCCAGAGACTTACTAGTTGGCGGCAATGGCAACCTTGGCCTGACGACCGCCAGTAACAACGCTACTAACCGCGATGGTCGTCTCGCATCGGGATTCAATTTGGTAGACCTTATCGCCCGCCTCGAGCTGAAGCATGGCAAGCGTTTCCCTGTGACCATTATCGCTAACTTCGTGACGAACACACGGACGCACGACGTAGTCACCAGTGTAGGTACTACTGAGGTTATTTTACCCAACAATGAGAACAACGGTTTATGGGCTGAAGTGCAGGTAGGACAAACGCGCGCAAAGGGTGACATGCAGTTTGGCTACACCTTCATGCGTATCGAAAAAGACGCGGTGTTAACGCCCTTTAACTTCTCTGACATTTCGCAGCAGTCGGACATGCGCGGTCATCGATTTGGTTTTTCATATACGGCTGACCCGCGCGTGGTCTTCACCGTGACCGGGATCATCACAGAGCGACTGACAGGTCTATTTGGCCCCTTCGTGCCGACGCCTCAAGGATCTTTCAATCGAGCTACGAAGCGATTGCAGCTGGATACGACGCTCAGGTTCTAGCGTCTTCCGCTGATCAACTCACCGGGAACATCCAAGCGCGTATTGACCATCTCAAAGCGCGGCCATTATGCGTCGCTCCAGAAGCTTAAGCCGAAACTAAAGAGTGCGTCTACAGCAGCAGCTCATTCACTCGGCTTCAGTGCGGTCTGTTTCACAATCCAGTCCCCGATTATCTTCAACACAGAAGGGTTAATCGTTTCCTCAATCCTTCCATATTCAGCTGGAGACCCAGTTTCGCTCGTCTGAAAGAGATGATTGAGTTTGGGTACTTCCACGACTGTATAGTCTTTATTCCCCCCAGCCTTCAGTGCTTCTTCAATGGCTGCTAGGTTCTCTCGCGCAGGCACCACTTGCAGGTCCCGCTCTCCAGTGATGGCCAATACGGGGACGCGAACCTTTTTTAGTGTCGCCCGCGGATCGTGCGTAAGGTAGAAGCGGAACCACGGCGTCAGCATGAGCTTGATGACGCCTTCCATCGCGTTCTCTGGAATGCCGTGCTTCTTCCTCTGCTCTTCTGACATCTCTGCCAACATCTTCGTTCTTAGTTCCCGTATCTTCTTGTCAGCGGCAGCATTATCCTTCTCCTCTTTGATGATCGAGAAAATCTGCAATAGCAGTTTGCGGTTCCACGCAATCGATTCATCGCTTGCACCGCTGGCCTTAGCAGTCGCGGAAAGCTGATTGGGAAATCCCTCTTCACCAGTTACTCCGGGTCCAGCCATCATGACTATAAATGCGACATCTGCTGATCTGGCCGCTGCCAGCGGAGCTATTATCCCACCTTCGCTATGACCGATAAGGCCGATCTGCTTTGGGTTGATCTCCTTTCTGGTCTTGAGAAACGCGACGCCTGCGAGGACATCTTCTGCAAAGTTTTCACTGGTCGTCTTCTCAAAGCTCCCATCTCCCGTAGATCCACCGACACCTCTGTCATCTACACGCAAAACAGCTATCCCGCGGCGGGTTAGATAGTCTGACAATACCAAGAAAGGTTTATGCCCCAACAACGCCTCATTACGATCCTGCTTGCCAGAGCCGGTGATGAGCAGCACTACCGGATGAGGGCCTTTCGTGCGTGGCAGAGTCAGGGTGCCGGCGAGCCGCACGCCGTCCCTCTTATTCTCATAAGAGACTTCCTCCTCGTCGTATGGATAGGGCTTCTTGGGCTCTTGCGGACGAAGAGAGGCTGCTGGGGCTTTTTCAACTCGACCAATTGTCAGAGGCGCTGTCATCCCACCTTGAGTCCAGTTACCTGTAATGGCTGTCCCCTCCTTGTTGATCAGCCCTTCATACACCGCGCTAAGGGATTTGAGCTCTAAGCGGACCGTCGCGTCTTTGACGGTAACGGCGTCAACGGGTACGCCTGTCGCCCCTTGATCTGGAACGTCCAGAGTGGCTGCGAAGGTGCCGTCTGGCGACTTTGTAACTTTGAAGATGACGCGCAGTTTTGTTCCGCCCGTCTCAAGCGTGCCCTGCCAGATGCCCTGAAGTCCTTGTGTTTGGATAGTCGGCTCTTGCGGACGGTTAGAGGCTACTACTGGGGCTTTATCACCACGGTTAGGTGTGAGGGGCACTGTCATCCCTCCTTGAGTCCAGTTACCTGTAATCTCTGTCCCTCCCTTGTTGATCACGCCTTCATACACCCCGCCAAGGGACTTGAGTTCGAAGCGGACCGTTGCGTCTTTGACGGTGACGGCGTCAACGGGTACGCCTGTCGCCCCTTGATCAGGAACGTCCATAGTCGCTGCGAGGGTGTCGTCTGGCGACTTTGTAACTTTGAAGATGACGCGCAGTTTTGTTCCGCCCGTCTCAAGCGTGCCTTGCCAGACGCCCTGCAATTCTTGGGTTTGGATAGGCGGATTTGGTGGCAAGGTGGAAGAGTTGGGCCGCGCCACTATGTTTGATTGACTATGGGCAGTAACAGAAGAAGACAACTGGAAGATTGTGAAAGTGGCCAGGACTGTTAATAGGAGTTTCATCATTGTTACCTCACGGTGTTGCTTCCAACCACGAACTATTTTCTAAATGGGGCGCTCAAGAATTGCGGCTAAAGACGAATAGTTAGAGAGATCACGGCCGCGCGGGTTCAACGACCGGTACCGCAATATATGAAGCGAACCGTCCCGAGCGGAAAACTCGCTGGGTGGCTCGCTGAAAGTCCGACTCTTTCGCGAGAAAAATATTCGGCACGAATCGTTGCGGATTGCGATCGATCACCGGGAACCAACTGCTCTGAACCTGCACCATAATCCGGTGTCCTTTCTTGAAGGCATGATCGTTGGCAGGAAACGGAATTTGATAGTGCTGAACAGAGTTCGACGGAATCGCTTGAGGTTTCTCGAAGCTTTTTAAGTAACGACCACGGAAAACATCGCCGGCAATCATCAGTTGAAAGCCACCCATTTCAGGATCGGCTTCATATTTCTGCGGGTATACGTCGATTAGTTTGACGATCCAGTCGCTATCAGTTCCCGTCGTCGAAGCAAATAGATTAGAGACAATCCTCCCCGACACGACCACATCTTCTTTGAGCGGTTCACTGATCCATGAGAGCACGTCCGGTCGATGGTCCACGAAGCGCTGATCTTCGACCAACCACGTCGACCAGCCGCTGCGAAGTTTGATCGGACGGGGACGGTAAGGAACCGGATTCGCAGGATCGGAAGTGTAGCTGTCGAACGACTCGCCTGTTCCGGGCGGAGTGGTGAACGAAAGCGCTCTGTCTTTTTGTAAGTACAGCCTGCGGTCTACAACGTTCTGTTTTGGCGGCCAGGCATCGTGCCGGACCCACTCGTTGGCGCCTGTCCTGAAAGTCAATGCTTCGGGAAGTTCATGACTTCCCTTGCCTTTCAAATAGTGCGCAAGAAACGGCACCAGTATGTTGCGTCGATAATGTTCCGCAGTCGCACTACCGAAATCGATCTTGCCCAGTTTCCTGCCTTCGCCTCTTGACCAGCCACCGTGGTTCCATGGTCCAACGACAAGAAAGTTTTGCTTTGCTTTGTCATGCCGTTCCAGTAGCTCATAGATTTTGATCGGACCATAAAAGTCTTCCTGGTCCCACCATCCGGCAACGTTCAAGGTCGGAACAGTCACGCGGTTCAGCCACGGCGCGAAAGCCTGGCGTTTCCAGAAATCGTCATAGTCAGGACGGTTGGCAAAGTCGCGCCAGCTTGGAAGCTTGCCGTGGAAATATTTGGTTTCGACGTTCGCGAGTGAGCCGAGTTTCAAATACCACTCGTAGGTATCAAACGTGTCGATAACTTTGGAAACATCGGAAATTTCCTTTGACGACTCCATCATGTAGGCGAATTCGAAACCATAACTCAACCGGAAGGCGCCGTTGTGATGAAAGTCGTCGCCGATCCACATGTCGGCCGGCGACGCTTGCTGAACGACTGCTTTGAGGGCTGGATGCGGATCAAGCATGGCCATCACCGCGAGCCACGCGCCATAGCTGGTTCCGGCGATCCCAGCTCGTCCGTTATTGTTGGACACATTCTTCAGCAGCCATTCAATCGTGTCGTAAGTGTCAGTGCTTTCGTCGATGGCGGTTTTGTCATTAGGATCGCGCGGTTGCCGAAGCATGACAAACTGACCTTCCGACTTGAACCGTCCGCGGATGTCCTGCTGCACGATAATGAAACCTTCAACTGTTAGTTCGGGAATTGCCGCTGCAAGTTGAGCGGGCGCGGCGTTACCGATCCCGTAGGGAGTCCTGAGCAAGAGCATGGGAAACTGTTCATTGGTGCGCGTTGGCGTGTAAATACGCGTGTTGAGACGTACGCCATCGCGCATTGCGACCATTGCATCAGTGAGAGTAAAAGGTTCCTGCTGCGCGTTGACTGGGCCGAAAGTTATGAAGAGAAGCACTGCACCGAGCGTGCGAGATAGATTTGTGATGCTGTATTTCATTTTGTTTTCCCGAAGGTTGTCAGTTGTTAAGTACCCCGTTGAGGCGCGCAACCTTTGGAGTGCCCCGGCAGCGCGAAGCGGTGACGGCGCTTTGGTTTGAGTTCCGCGCTTATGCGGCCTTATTCGCGAACATTCCAAAACAATCCAAAGCGGTGTCGCTGCGCTTGCCACCGCACTCCAAAGATTGGCAAATCACTTCACCTTCCCGGGTCCCCAAAGCGCCCTTCCAGGTTTTGCCCCGGTGAGCTCGCCGTCCTTTAGTACTTGCGTGCCGTTCACAAATTCGTGCTGCACGCCGACCGACAACTGGTGTGGGTTTTCAAACGTGGCGCGGTCAGCAATCGTTTGTGGATCGAACACCACGACATCTGCGAACATTCCGGGTCTAAGAAAGCCGCGATGATCAAGCCCGAGGTTAGTGGCCGGTAAGCTTGAGAGCCGCCGCACCGCTTCAGTCAGCGAGATCACTTTTTCTTCGCGCACATATTTGCCCAGTAGCCGCGCAAAATTGCCATAGGCTCGTGGATGCGCCGCAGACCTCAGAACGTTACCTTCCGGCGCAATTGAAGCCGCATCAGAGCCGAACGAAACCCAGGGTTGGCGAATCTGCTTCTTGAGGTTGTCTTCGCTCATCAGGAAATAAATTGTTCCGATGCGAGATCGATCTTCAAGCACGAGGTCCAGAATGGTCTCGACCGGATCTTTGCCGCGCATCTTCGCAACTTCACCCAGAGTTTTACCAACCAACGGCTTCAACTTTTCGCTTCGGAAACTGGCCAGCAGGAGTCGATCCGGCGAACCGGCGAGCAGGTAGAGATTTTCCCAGTCGTTCGAGGGAGTCCGAATGGCATCCGCAATCTTCTTGCGCGTCTCAGAATCCTGAAGACGCTTGTAGCCAGCTTCACGCCCGCCCTCCCAAACCCAAGGCGGCATACTGGCGTCCAGGCCCGTGCCGCCGGCCGGATAGGTGTACATGTTGGCAGTGATCTTCAGGCCGCGGCGTCGCGCGTTCCGGATTATCTTGAACACCTGATCCATCTTCGGCCAGTTGGCCGCGCCCGATGCCTTAAGGTGATAGATCTCCGCCGGCAGTCCGGCCTCACGACTGATGCGAATGGTTTCCTGTACGGCCTCTATCAACTGATTGCCTTCGCTGCGCATGTGGGTGGTGTACTTGCCTTTGTATTTGGCGGCGACCTTGCACAATTCGATCAATTCTTCGGTCTTGGCGAAAAATGCCGGGGGATAAATAAGGGCGGTTGTGATGCCCAACGCCCCAGCCTCCATCTCACGTTGCACCAATTCGCGCATCTGTTCGAGTTGCAAAGGTGTCGGTTGCTTGTCTTCCAAACCAATCACATGCTCACGAATGGTTGCCGCTCCAATGAACGAGGCGACGTTTTGAGGAATTCCGCGTTTCTCGAGATATTTGAGATATTCAGCCAGCGTCGTCCAACCGATCTCGAGCGTGCCATCGCCTCGTGTTTCGCGCAGGCGCTGTTTCATCCGGTCGCTGAGCGGCCCCATGGAACCCTCACCGAATATCTGAGTAGTGACGCCCTGTTTGATCTCGCTCAGCGATCGGGGATCGAAGATCAAGGACGATGTAGAGTGCGAGAGCATGTTGATAAAGCCCGGCGCAACGGCGAGACCTTTAGCATCCACAACCGTAGTTGCTGTGGCTCCACTCAAGTTACCGATGGCTGCGATGCGGTCGCCTCTGATCCCTACATCCGCACGCCTCGGTGGCCCACCACTGCCGTCATAGACAGTGCCGCCCTTAATAATGACGTTGAATGATTGAGGCTGTGATCTTTGGCGAGGCTGTGATTGCGCCACCGCGACTACGCATAGCGCAAGTACGATTGTCAGAGCTAGAGCTTTTTGGAAGTTGATTCTCATTTTGTATCGACGCTTCGCCGTTGTTTCAGGTTAGTCCCGTAGGAACCGGATGTTTAAGATGCGGACCTCTATCTCTCAATGGAGCCCCATAGGGGCGCAACATTGCGCTCCTAACGGAGCTGGTAAACCTCATCGAGCGGCGAGCCTATAAACATCTGACTCCTAACGGAGTTAAGAAAATCCTAGTGTTTCACCTCGCCTCCGTACTGCTGTGTTTCTATCGCGTCGTCGGTCGCGACACCCGATCGATTGGCGCAGGTCGCGGCACACGCCGCACGGGGTTCTCCCCAAGAAGCCTCATTGCCTCCTGCACCGCTCGTTCCAGCTGTGGATCGTGCCCTTTGATTACTTCAGCCGGGGTGTATTCAACTTCGATATCAGGGGCAATGCCCTCGTTCTCCACGGCCCACTTTCCCGACAGGTCATAGAACGCCAAATTAGGCGCGGTGATTCCGCCGCCATCGATCGTCGGCGGAAAGCCGAGCGTGCCGACGAGCCCGCCCCAGGTGCGGGTCCCCACCAGCGGCCCGAGCTTCCGCTGGCGAAACATGTACGGCAACGCGTCTCCACCCGAGCCCGCCGACTCGTTAATGATCATCACCTTGGGTCCGTAGATTCCCGCAGTTGGCGAAGTCGCGGGCTCCCCGTCACGCTGTGCGAAGAACCCCATTAGTTTTCTATCCAGCTCACTGACGATGTAATCAGCTACCTGTCCGCCCTGGTTGTAACGTTCATCGATGATCGCGCCTTCTTTGTTCTGTTGCGCATAGTAGTAACGAGTGAAAGCCGTGTAGCCCGGGCCAGCCGTGTTAGGTAGCCAGACGTAGGCCAGGCGACCGCCCGATAGCTTGTCAACCAAGCGGCGATTGTCTTCGATCCATGCTCGTGCGCGTAAACCATCTTCACTTGGAACTGGGATCACAGTCACAACACGTGAACCTTCCATCGAGGGAGTCTTGTTGACCCTGATCATGGTCTGCCTGCCGGCTGTGCCCTCAAATAGGCTGTAGAGATTCGTGGGCGGCGTCAACGCGCGGCCATTCACTTCGAGCAGGTAATCTCCTTCGGCTACCTGTGTCCCGGGCGCGCTAAGCGGCGCGCGCAGCTCGGGATTCCAATTCTCGCCGGTAAAGATGCGTTTGATTCGATAACGTCCGTTCTCAATCGCAAGGTCTGCTCCTAACAAACCCACTGCCACCGGATCCTCACCCGGGACGTCGCCCGAGCCAGTCAGATAAGAGTGACCAACCGCCAGCTCTCCGCCAACAACCGCGATGAGATATGCCAGGTCGGCGCGATGGCCGACGAACGGCAACAACGGACGGTACTTCTCAAAGACCGCCTGCCAATTAGCGCCGTGAAATTTCGGATCGTAGAAATACTCACGCTGAACGCGCCAGGTCTCGCGATAAATCTGCGCCCACTCAGCCCGGGGATCGATGCGCATCTCCATCTGCGCGAGGTTAAGAGGACCATCGCCTACTTTAACGGGAGCGGGGCGATCGGTAGCCACAATGCCCCAACTGGTTCCCCCACCGGCAGCGGCTTGATAAAGAAGCTTCTTCTTGTCGTGCGAGAGCGAGTAGGAGCGAATGCCTTCGAGGAACGGCGCAGTCGTGCGCTCCTTAAGCTGGTAACGCTGCAAACGAAGTGACGGCGGCCCCGGAGCGGTCGTCAGAATCGGTTCCGTATAATAGAAACTTCCTGCAGCGCCCGCGGTGAGATTGCTGTAATCACCGGCCGGTATGTTTACAGAAATAATGCGCTGTCCGATTCGATCGAAGTCAATGCGAACATTCACGGTTCGAGGTGCGGCAGGGGCCGGCGTAGCCGGTGGCGCCTCGGCCGGCGTGGGGCGTGGTGGTGGTTCATCACCAGTTTCCGGTAATAACGGTGAGGGCTCAGTGGCGCCCAACACCGCGAGGTAGACCGCGCGCCTTACTGGCCTATCGATTGAACTCATCTCGAGCCATCCGGTGCTCGGCCCGTAATTTGTGCTCGCCATGAAGTAGAGATACTTACCGCCGGCATCGAAGGCGGGTGAGACCGAATCTGCCAGTCCGTCAGTAACCTGATAACTCTTTTTCTCAGCTAACGAATAAATGAAGATCGCGCGCAGACGGTTGGGCAGATTCCTTGAATAAGCGACCCACTTTGAATCGGGGGCCCAGGTCGAGTCGAACGAACGAAAGGGATCGGGATAATTGTCGGTATCAATCTTCGTCGCTTTGCCTCCGGCCACTTCGATCATCCAAAGGTTTTTATGATTATCTTGAAGCAGGATCTGCGTGCCATCAGGTGACCAGGTAGGCTCGGAGAAAAATGCTGTTGACGGAAGTGTAATTGACCGTGGCGCAGCAAGACCCAGCGGGTCGCCGATCACGAGTTGATACTCACCGCTGGCATCTGAAAGCCAGGCGAGTTGGGCGCCATCAGGTGCCCACGTGGGATTGCGATCGTGAGTGCCCGGGCTCTGAGTCAGATTTCTGTAATCGCCTTTTTCGGCCGGTACTGTGAAAATCTCCCCGCGCGCTTCGAACGCCGCTCGCACGCCGGTGGGAGAGAGCGCCGAGTCGCGAATCATACTTACTACTTTCTTAAACTGGGGACGCGCCCAGGGCAGGTC
>JBGSYG010000024.1:0-173664 GCA_041750995.1 Pyrinomonadaceae bacterium
CCTTGTTTCATTTTCAAGAAAGTCGATAAGCACATTCCGAATAAGCCCTCGGATTACTGGTCTAGTGTGTCCCACTTGCCATTGCTCTACATCTAATTGAAGCGACTCGTTAAACCCGTCAATTAAGTCGCCATTGCCAGAACCACCAACGGCTAACCAATACGCCCCGCAGTCCAGAGGCTCCAATTTGCGAACGGGTACAGGGACGCCATCTAACGTCTCTAGAGAATCGGCGCAGAGAACTAAACCATCATCGCACCTGAACGCAGCTATCAGAGTCACGCGTCGCCTCTTTCTGGGCCGCTGTGGTTTGGGATAGGGTTTGCGAGGTAGCGGCCTATGCCGCAGATTATGCAGCATCAGCGCCCCCGCTCACAGGGCCAGCCAAATCGGTCAATCTGCTTTTTGAGGCAGACGACGTTATTAAGGCAAAGCCGTTATCAGGGGCTTTGCCTTATTCACGCCGTTTGATCCAAAAAGTACTTTTACGCTGCTGGAGAGTCCTTTACGGCTCAGGGAAAATATCGCGTCAGGCCGTAGAGAAACTCTGAATCCTTCGAGTCCGACCTGATTTTGTTAAAGGGTGAATTCAACTTTTAAGTGCAACGACGGAATTTGTTTTCGCTCCAGGAAAGCGAATGTTTATAGATAATGCTTCTAACTCGATAACTCGCGCCCCAGCGGAGCGCAATGTTTCTGTCATTGGTACGTGGCGGCGTAGCTTCGCCCCGGATCGTTCATCCCACGGTTAAGACAGTGTTGAAGTCGCGGCGGCCAGACTATTCCGTTACTCTATTCGGGTCCTGGGTCAGCGCCAGAGCTTTCTCAAAAGGGGGTCAAGGACCGGGGTCAGGCCTTCGATTCTTCGATTTCACAATTGAGCTGGCCATCACACGCAGCTTCTCAATTGGAGAATCGCCGGAATCGAAGACCCGACCCGAATTGTGCTTTCGGCTTTCAAAGCCCGGTTACTTCACGCGGCGCCAGGATCTAAGGGCCCTTCTTGACACCCTTTAAGTGCGGCTGGTACCCTACGCGGTCTTTTTCCACACTTTCACACTTGATCCTATAAGGAGTTTGCTTGAGTACTGAATCAGGTTTTCTATTCACCTCTGAGTCTGTCACCGAAGGGCATCCCGACAAGATCGCCGATCAAATCTCCGATGCGGTTCTTGATGCAGCTTTAGCTGAGGACCCGACGGCACGCGTTGCCTGCGAAACCCTCGTCACCACCGGCCTCGTTGTCGTTGCCGGTGAAATTACTACCGACGCCAAAATTGATTACTCGCGCGTCGCCCGCGAAACCATTCGCGAGATCGGGTACACGCGAGCCAAGTATGGTTTCGACTGCGATACCTGCAGCGTGCTTTCGGCGCTCGATCGTCAGTCTCCGGATATCGCAATGGGCGTTGACACGGGTGGCGCGGGCGATCAGGGATTGATGTTTGGTTACGCCTGTAATGAAACTCCCGAATTGATGCCGCTCCCGATTCAGCTCGCGCACATGCTTGCGCGACGCCTCTCGGAAACGCGTAAATCGGGTGACCTGCCTTACCTGCGGCCTGACGGTAAATCGCAGGTGACGATCGAATATCGTGATGGCCGCCCCTTCCGCGTGGAAGCTGTTGTGATTTCGTCCCAGCACGATCAAAATGTTTCCAACGAACAGCTGCGTTCAGAGATCCAGGAACAAGTGATTCGTCACACTGTCTCTCCGGATCTTCTGGATGAAAATACCAAGTATCACATCAATCCCACTGGCAGATTCGTGACGGGCGGACCACAGGGCGATTGCGGACTCACTGGCCGCAAGATTATCGTGGACACGTACGGCGGTTATGCGCCACACGGTGGCGGCGCCTTCTCGGGCAAAGATCCCACGAAGGTTGATCGCTCAGCTGCCTACATGGCGCGTTACGTTGCTAAGAATATCGTTGCCGCCGGGCTCGCCGATCGCTGCATGGTGCAGTTGGCGTATGCGATCGGTGTAGCTGATCCGGTTTCTGTGATGGTGGATACAAAAGGCACCGGTCGGATTAGTGAGAGCGCGCTGGCCGCCCTCGTGCGCAACAGTTTCGAGCTGACACCAGGCGGAATCATGAAAGAACTCGATTTACGCCGCCCGATCTACAAGGCCACAGCTGCATATGGTCACTTTGGACGCGATGGTTTTAGCTGGGAGCGAATTGATAAAGCTGAAACATTGCGAGCAGCAGCCGGCATCTAATTTTTCAAACAATCACACAGACAATTCAAAAAAGGAATAATTGATATGAGCGCAACACGTTCGCTTGATTACGACGTGAAAGACATGGGTTTGGCCGGTCAGGGCAAAAAACGAATTGAATGGGCCGAGCGCGAGATGCCGGTCCTGCGGCTGATCCGCGAACGCTTCGGCACTGAAAAGCCTTTGGCAGGCGTCAAGCTCCTAGCTTGTGCCCACATCACAACTGAAACTGCCAATCTCGCGCGAGCCCTGCAGGCCGGCGGCGCCGAGTCAGTCTTGATCGCCTCGAATCCCCTTTCCACTCAAGACGACGTAGCAGCTTCCCTCGTCCAGGACTGGGGCATTCCTGTTTATGCGATCAAGGGTGAGTCGACAGAAACCTACAACCGGCACGTGCGCACTGCGCTCGATAGTCATCCCGACGTGATCATTGACGATGGCTCCGACGTCGTGGCCACTCTAATTAAAGAGCGAGCTGGCCAGGTTGCCGAGATCATCGGCTCAACTGAAGAAACAACAACCGGCATTCAACGACTTGAGTCGATGCAGAAGGCAGGAGTGCTTACGTTTCCGTCGATCGCTGTTAACAACGCTCAGACAAAGCATTTCTTTGATAATCGTTACGGCACCGGTCAATCAACTCTTGATGGAATTATTCGAGCGACGAACATTCTGCTCGCGGGCCGAAACATGGTGGTGGTAGGGTACGGCTGGTGTGGCAAAGGCGTAGCTCTAAGAGCGCGCGGCATGGGCGCGAATGTAATTGTCACCGAGATCGATCCGATCAAAGCGGTCGAAGCTGTGATGGACGGTTTTAGAGTCATGCCGATTGCGGAAGCGGCTTCAATTGGCGACATCTTCGTGACAGTGACCGGCAATCGTCACGTGATCGATGGGCCACACTTTGGAAAGATGAAAGACGGCGCGATCGTCTGTAACAGCGGTCACTTCGATCTGGAGCTCAATCTCGTGGCGTTAGGCGAGATGTCGGAAGGTCCTGTGAACATGCGACCGTTCGTCGAGGAGTACAAGCTCAAGGCCACGGGCAATCGTGTGATCGTCCTCGGCGAAGGCCGGCTGATCAATCTTGCTGCGGCTGAAGGTCATCCTGCCAGCGTGATGGACATGAGCTTCGCCAACCAGGCACTTTCAGTCGAGTATCTTGTCAGGCACAAAGGCAAGCTCGAGGCGGGTGTTCACCTGTTGCCGAAGGAAGTTGACACTGAGATTGCCGCTTTGAAACTGCGCGCTCTGGGAATGAGCATTGACACACTCACGGCTGAGCAGATTGAGTACATCTCCAGTTGGGAGATGGGAACTTAACTCAACCTTAGGTTCGAATTCGAGAAAGCAGATAGCTCCCGGCGGCCGCGAAAATAATTGGCGGCGCCCAACCCGCAACCGCCGGGGGCAGCAATCCTAAGTTTCCCAGCTGTTGCATCCCGCCTCCGACACCCCAATAAGCGATACTGAGACCGACCGCAGCACAGAGCGCGACAACGGTGCCTCTTCTGCCGAATGACAGTGCCAGCGGTATTCCGATAAACGCCATTACAATCACACTAAACGGCGCGGCATACTTCCGCTGGAGCGCCACCGCCAAAGCTGATACCTCTACCCCCCGGCGCTTCGCGGCGATCAGGTAGTCCTTCAAACCAGTTGCGCTTAGCTGTGATGGCTTGTCGATCGTCGGTTTGAATACAGTTGCCGGTTCGATCGCGACTTCAATTTGTTCAGCGGCCTGCCGTTCGATCTGCATTCCCTGGAAACGCACGACCTCAGCGTCGCGCAATGCGACCCGATTAGTCGAGGTCCACTGCCCGCTGCTGCCGCTCGTAACAATGGTCGAGTGAATGCCCTCACCATCAAACTCATAAATCGTCGGTTGTTCGAGCGTGTTTGTCTGCTCATGAAACTCGTATGAATAAAGTCGATTACTCTCTGCCGAGGCGAGCCATTGACGTCCCGTTCCCGTCATAGCGCGCGCTTCCCCTCCCTTAATCTGCGCCCGCAACGAATCTTGCCTGACGTTGCTGTAAGGCATCAGATGTTCCTGGACCAGCCAGGTGCCCACCGCCGCAACAATAGCAAACAGTAATCCTGGCACCATCAGGCGATAGACGCTCTGACCCGACGCCCACCAAGCAACGGTTTCATTGCGGCGGGCCAAAAGCGCATACGTTAGAAGAGCGGCAACCAGCATCGACGCCGGAAATATCTCGACGGTAATTAGCGGTAGCAGGAAAAGGATGTAGCGCGCTACCAAACCGAACCCGACACGATTGGTAGCTATGAACCGCCAGAGCTCAAAAAGTGTGAAGACGATAAAAATCGCGACGAGCGCTAACAACGTCAATACGAAACTCGAACCGAGACTGCGAAACAAACCTACATCGAGCAAGCTGGGGAACCCCGATCGTGCGGCACCAACAGTATGGGTCGGCGCTTCGTTCGGTTTAGTGCTTTTTCGACCTGCTTTCGCGGTTCGTTTGAAACGAAAAGAGATCGACGGCAAACGAGGCAGGACCAAGAAAATCAAACTTAAGACAAGCATTAGGCCGGTGGCGGCCCAAGCGCCGACGACCACGGGTACAGCTCCGGTGCGAGCAAGCGTTTCGCCAAGAAGCGAAACGAGGTAGTAGACGACCAGTATCGCAATCGCGAGCAGCACGCCAATGCCCTTGCCTCCACGCCTGACACGAAGTCCGAGCGCGCCGCCCAGCAAAGCAAAAACGATGGGCGATATCGAGAGAGCCAAGCGACGGTGTAAGGTCCTTTGTATCGCAGCCTGTTGAGCGGAAGTACGCGACGACGGGCTATTTCTTAACTGCTGCCAATCCATCTCTTCCGGTTCAACCTCATTACCGTTGAGACGTGACATCAAATCGGCTCGTCCGGTGTTGATGGATAGGCGCAGCTGATCAAGCCGCTCGACAACGTAAGAGTTCTTGGCCGGGTCAGACGGAGCCGGAAGCTTTGTCGCTACCGCATCGCGCAAAACTAGTTCTGAGACATTCCCAGAGGAATCAATGCGGCCAGATCGGGCGGTAACTGTTCGGATAGCTCCGTCTGCCTGCTGTGAGTAGATGAACACCCTGCCCCAAGCACCGGTCGCCTTGTCGCCGTCGCGAACATAGATCACATAACCGGGAATCTCAGTATTAAAGGTTCGCGGCTCTACGGGCGACTCAAGTTTCTTTAAAGCAGCTTCCACAGCGGCCCGTTTGAGATCACGAGCCGCGCGCGGCGCTTCCACGAGTTGAATGTAAGTCGTGCCAGCTGCGACCACTACTCCAATTACCAACACCGGCCAAAGCATCGTCCATGTGCCTACACCTGCAGCTCGCATCGCAACTATTTCGCTGTCGCTACCCATGCGCGCATATCCGACAATGATGCCGGCCAGGACCGCTGTTGGAAGCGAGAGAACCAGGACATTCGGTAGGAATGCTGCACCCAGCTCCGTCAATAACGACACAGGTATCTGGGCATACAGGGCAATCTCCGCAAAGCGACCAGCTTGCTGCACAAACAGCAGTGCCGTAAGGAGCGCGAGTGTGAGCAGTACGTAAGGAAGAGCCGCTCGAGCAACATAACCGGCGATTAAACTTCTCGATCTCATTGTTCGGATTGTCGGCGAAGGACGCTTAACTGGCAAACCCAGCAAGGTTCAGGCTAATGGCCCAGATTTGTAGCGCAAACTGTTAGTTTGCGCTTCATGAATGGCATTCAAGATTCACGCAAACTAACAGTTTGCATTACAAAGATCTAACCAGGGGCAAGGTTCAGCGATAGCTTGGACGCAGACGCGGTTCACGCTCAAGCACGCGTCCAATTAGTTGATGTGTTAGGTCACCAATTTCGCGCATGATCACCGGCGATACCTCATGTGATGCATTAGCAAACGCGTTGGGTCCAAGCTTTTGGGTAGCTCGCAGTTGACGCTGAACTTTGCCCGATAGTGCCGTTCCCTGTCCGTGACTACAGGTACGACAGCGAAGCTGAAGGTCAGAACCCATGAAGGAGATCTCGGCGTCGTTGAAAGGACGCTGGCACTCCCCGCAAAGTTTGATGTCCGGCAGGAAGCCCTCAAGCTTTAACAGCCACACCTCGAAGTACCGTTGGATCATCTCCATGTCCGACGGCGCGACGGCAACTGCTTCAAGACAGGCTTTCAGCATGCGGAAGAGCTTTTCATTCTTTTGATAGGGCGGCGAGAAGTCGATGATCAGGTCCGCCATGTACGACAGCCCTGCAAGAGTTTCAGCATCGCGAAAGAGGTTAAAGTGAGACTTGAGGATTTCCGTCTGACCTAGCGAGACCAGTTCTTTGTTTTCTTTTTGGTAAAAGTTGAGTTGTAGCAGGGTGAAAGGTTCAAGGGCCGCCCCAAAGCGATTCTTCAATCTCCGGCAACCCTTGGCAACGCCTCGAATTAAGCCGCTGCTATGCGTTAGGCAAACGACGATCTTGTCCGCCTCAGCGAGATTGTAGGTCCTTAAGACTAGTGCTTCGGTTTCGGAAAGAGCCATCGGTACCGGTTAACACCGCCGCAGTCTTTAGAAAGGAATGAAGTAAAGAATCCAGGCGAGAGCGAGACCAATAATCATGAACTCCGCAAACACCTTGATTCCATAGAGGAAGCGTTCGCGCGTGCTTTCCTTCGCGACCACACCAAAGACGGTGGCTGAGAGCAGAGCGAACAATGTCATCACTAGAAAGTGCCTCATGCCTTTCTCCCAGCCGAAATATCAAACGCATCCAGCATTACAAGATAGTTAAGCAGTCCGGCGATCAGGAGAAACGTGGTGCCGTATTCATAAGTAGCGCGCGCAGCGGCCTGCGGATCATCCGCGAAGCCAACGCCAAAAAACCAACTGGCGAGGTACGGAAGGCCCGAACCAAGATTAGCGATCATCGGCGGAATCTGCAGTAGCGCGGAAAGACCTTGCTGGTCACCACCTACGCTAAACATGTGACCGCCCATTATCAGGCCGCAGACGAAACAGATCCACACGGCTCCGCCGAGAATTAGAGCGCGTCCCCAATGACCCTGCAATAAATGGCCGGCTCCGGGGAAGAGCCAGCCCGCGGCTCCCATCGCCCAGGCTCGTGATGGTGCCCCTTCAGGCTCTTTTTCTTTCAACTTCTCTTTCTGCAATCATGGCCTCCAGCTATGTAGTTCGCATTAAGGTAATACGTCAACTAGTATTGATTCTGTTTCGATTCACAGACTCTATCAGGCGTAACCTTCATCTTTTATCTGAAGAGTCGGGATGCCGACCCCTCAATGGCTACCTTAACAGCCGCACGTTGGAATTAATAAAGCAGGTACTGCTTCCTCACCTTTACAAACTCGGCCAATAGCCCCTGCCAGCTAGCCTGAATGGAATCCAGTGAGTCTCCACGTTCGAAGGCCTCGCGCAAGCTTGACGTGCCCGCAATCACATCAAAAGGGTTGCGATCAAAGACGTATTCATAAGGCGGTTCTTTCCAGCGAAACTCGTTGGGGTACATATCAAAAGCAAGCTTGACCATGGCCACACCCGCTATCACCGGCTCGAAGTCGTTCCGATCAGTCACATGGATCTGCACACCGCCGCAACTTACGCCTCCATGCTTTTGAAACGTTGGTCTGAAGACGCAACTGCGAAAGAAGACGCCGGCAAAGTTAAGTTGATTTAAAGCTTCAGCATATTCCTCAGGTTGTACATAAGGTGCGCCGATCAGCTCGAAGGGTTTGGTGGTGCCTCTTCCCTCAGAAATTTGCGTTCCTTCGAAATGGACCGTCCCCGGAAAGACGGTGGCGGAATCGATCGTCGGTATGTTTGGTGAGGGCAATACCCAGGGGGCGTCGGTTTCATCTTGCCAGTATTCACGCGCCCACCCTTCCATCGGCACAACCTCCAGGTCGCAGCCAATTCCAAAATGCCCGTTGAACAGCTGAGCCAATTCCCCCAGCGTCATGCCGTGCCTTGTCGGGATGGAAAACTGCCCGACAAAAGATGCCTGTTCGGCCTCCAGCACATTGCCGGCAACACCGAGACCAGTAATCGGGTTCGGCCTATCGCAAACAATTACCTTTTTCCCAAACTGCTTCGCTGCCCGCATGCAATTCGCCATTGTGTAAGCAAATGTGTAGATGCGACAGCCAACATCCTGCATGTCAAAAACAAGGACATCGACATCCTGCAACATCGCTTCAGTAGGTTCACGCGTTTCGCTGTATAGGGAGTGGATGGGCAAGCCCGTGACGCGATCTATGGCATGCGACGTCTCGATCATGTTGTCTTGCACGTCGCCACGAATTCCATGCTGCGGACCAAACAAGGCTGTGAGATTTACTTCTGGATGAGCGAACAGCAAATCGGCCGCGTGGTGAAAGTCGTGATTAACTGACGCCTGGTTACAAATCAAGCCGACTCTCGCGCCGCGCAGCATGCCGGCTCGCTCTTTAAGTAGTCTTTCAAGGCCGATCGTTACTGGAATCCTTTTATTCATTATTGAGAGATTAGTGGACCCTTCGTTACTTAAAGTAAAAGCTGAGCTCTTAGCCGCAAAGTACTGAGCCGCCGTTGACGTTGAGTATCTCGCCGTTGATGTGCCGGGCCCACTCACTACAAAGGAAGACGATCGGCCTGGCAATATCGTCGGCTGTCGCAATAGCACCTACGGGAATGCTCCGCGCAATTGCTTCTCTGCCCTCTCCGTCCAACGCGGCGGTTGTCATGTCAGTGTCGACCCAGCCTGGCGCGACGGCGTTAACGTTTATTCCGAATGGCCCCAACTCAGAAGCAAGCGACTTTGTAAAAGCGATTTGCGCTCCCTTTGAAGCAGCATAGTTAGAATAATTGGCTTCACCGCGTTGCCCGGCTGTGGAAGACACAATGACTATGCGGCCAAAGCGCTGCTGCTTCATGCCGGGCACAGCAGCCTGGCAGAGCGCCCACGTGCCGCCCAGGTTCACTTGCATGGTCTTGTCCCACATCGACTCAGACATTTCATCAACCGGAGCGCCTTCCCAAATTCCTGCATTACAGATCAGAAAGTCTAATCGTTGAAAGCGTTGAAGTGCGTCGGCGACGAGGCGCTTCGCCTGCCAAACTTCTGAAACATCCGCAGGAACTGCTAGGGCCCTGACTCCCTGCGCTTCAGCGTAGGTTACTACTTCAGCAGCGGCTTCGTTATCGGATCGATAATTGACGATCAGGTCAGCACCAAGTTCCGCCAGTCGCCTGGCAACTGCGCGGCCAATTCCTCGTGATCCGCCACTGATAAGGGCCACGCGACCACGCAGCTTCAGGAAGTCATTATCCATCTTGATTTCCTTCGGCGCTGTGTTCGTAGCTTTTGAATGGAGAAGTCGAGTTTAAGAGGAGCATTGATCGAAGGTTTCCGAAGCCTCGACGTCCTGGGCATAACGCGTTGCTTCACTTACAAAGTGACTGAACAGAGCTTGCGAGAGATTGTCTTCTTTCCAACCCAATTCCGGATGCCATTGCACTGCCGAAACAAACCGATCCGAGCGCGGATCCTCGAGCGCTTCCACAACTCCATCAGCAGTCCAGGCTGTGGCTACCAGATTATTACCAAGACTCGCGATTGCTTGATGGTGATGACTGTTAACTAGAGCAGCATCAGCTTCCGCCAGCGTCGCCAGCAAACTTCCTTCAAGTAACTTCACGCGATGTGAAGGGCGGTCGCGCGGCGCACCCTGTTGATGTTTGATAGCGCCTTCAAGTTGCGCTGTAAGATCCTGAATTAAGGTGCCGCCGCGCGCTACGTTCAGAACCTGCATCCCAAAACAGATTCCCAAGAGTGGAATGCGGCATCTTTCAATTTCCGAAAGCACCAGTAAATCAGTTTCGTCCTTTACATGGTGGACGTTACCTAATGCCTGATGCGGTTCGTGGCCGTAGCGAAGCGGATCGACATCCGAATCGCTTCCCGGCAACAAAATTCCATCCATGCTATCGATGACGGAAGTTATGTAACCAGCATCGGGGATGAGACTGATGTGAACCGGAGCGCCGCCCGCGGCTTCTACAGCTTCGCTGTAGTGTCGCGATAGGTAGAAGCGGTCCGTCTCCGGCTCCAACCGCATAGTGATTCCGATCCTGGGCCGATAGTCAGACATATTAATAAGAGTTATTTAGTAACACGAAACCGCGCTTCGCTTGGGAAAGTTTAAATTCATTCGGCAACGTATGATACCGCAAAGCCGATTCGATTGCCGATTGGCGGTTGACGATTAGTAGGAGTCAGTACGGTGGGTCGTCACATTGCCGATTTCCGATTGCCAATTAGCCCGTGGTGAAAGAAGCCAATCGGAAATCCGCAATCCGCAATCGACAATGGGTGACGGCCCACCGGCTACCGCCTCATGGTACTGACCCCCAACTAATCGGCAATTGGCAATCGGCAATCGGAAATCGCAAAAGTGGCCTCCTTGACTTACATTCAAGCGAATTTCTATAGTGCTTGCTAATCGAGATGCAAAAAGAATTAACGAGAATTCGCAGCACAACGGTCCTGCTTGTGCGCAAAGACGGGCGTGTTGCGCTCGCTGGTGATGGGCAAGTCACCCTCGGAGAAACGATCATGAAAGGCACCGCAAAAAAGGTGCGTCGCCTTTATAACGATCGCATTCTGGCAGGCTTTGCCGGAGCCACCGCGGATGCTTTCTCTCTCCTGACACGTTTCGAAAGTAAGCTTGAGCAATATCACGGCAACCTGGAACGCGCTTCGATCGAGCTTAGTAAAGAGTGGCGCACCGACAAACTCCTGCGACACCTCGAAGCTTTGCTGGTAGTTGCCGATGCGAAAACTTCGTTTCTACTCTCCGGCAATGGCGACGTGATTGCACCTGATGACGGCGTCCTCGCGATTGGCTCTGGTGGCAGCTACGCGCTCGCAGCCGCGCGCGCCCTCATGAAGCACACTGAGCTATCCGCTCGCGATGTTGCTGTGGAGGCCCTCACCATCGCCGGCGAGATTTGCATCTACTCGAATCAGAATATTGTCGTCGAAGAATTGGAATAAGCGCGGGCGATTTAAAGAAGTCAGCATTATGGTTATTTATCTTGAAGGAGAAGTTGACGAAGCGGTGCGGCTCGATGATATGACGCCGCGTCAAATCGTCACTGAACTCGACAAGCACGTCGTCGGACAGGGCAAAGCGAAACGTGCGGTCGCAATTGCGCTTCGCAATCGTATCCGCCGGCAGAAGCTGCCTGCCGAAATGGCAGTGGACGTGATGCCCAAAAACATCATCATGATCGGATCGACAGGCGTCGGTAAAACCGAAATCGCGCGGCGACTCGCTCGCATGTCTGACTCTCCTTTTCTAAAGGTCGAAGCTTCAAAATTTACTGAAGTGGGATACGTCGGCCGCGATGTCGAAAGCATGATTCGCGACCTGACAGAGATCTCCATCGACATGACGCGCCAGGAAAAGATCGAGGAGGTTGCTGAAAAAGCGGAGTTGAACGTGGAGGAGCGAATTTTGGATTTGCTCCTGCCACCACCACGTTCGGTGAGCCAATTCAGTTTTGATTCGGATTCTGAAGGAATAGCCAATGAAGCGGATGCGGGTTCAACCGATGAAAACTTTCAGCGCTCGCGCGAAAAGTTTCGCACGCAACTGCGCAGTGGCAAGCTCGACAATCGGATGGTTGAAATTGAGGTTCGCGAGAAAAACTTTCCCGTGATCGAATTGGCAGGACCGCAAGGCGTCGAAGAGATGGGTATCAACATGAAAGATATGCTCGGCAATATTTTTCAAGGCCGCTCGAAACGCAGCAAGATGCGAGTCAGTGAAGCGATGGAGCACCTCATGCAGGAAGAGGAGGAGCGGCTTATCGACATGGATCAGGTGGCACGCTCAGCAATCGAGCGAGTCGAATCGTCCGGCATGATTTTTCTCGATGAGATCGACAAGATCGCCGGCCGCGAATCTGGCCATGGCCCCGACGTGTCCCGGGAAGGCGTTCAACGCGACATCTTGCCAATCGTAGAAGGCACGACCGTCAACACGCGTTATGGAATGGTTCGCACGGACCACATTCTCTTCATTGCTGCCGGCGCGTTTCACGTTTCCAAACCTTCCGATTTGATTCCCGAACTTCAGGGACGCTTTCCGATTCGCGTCGAGTTAGATTCCTTAACCGTCGAAGACTTCAAAAGAATCCTGACTGAGCCGAAGAATGCTTTGATTAAACAGTACCAGGCGATGATGGACACGGAGGGCGTGACGATCGATTTTACCGGCGACGCCATCGATGCCATCGCCAACTTTGCGGCTCGCGTTAATGATCAGACTGAGAACATCGGCGCTCGTCGTTTGCAAACGATCATGGAGAAGCTGCTCGAAGATATTAGTTTTGAGGGTCCTGACTTACAGCCGAAGCAGCAGCATATCGATGCCGCCTTTGTAGATGATAAGTTGTTAGAGACAGTGACAGACCAGGATCTCAGCCGTTACATTCTGTGAGAGAAAAATTGCCGCCCACCTCTCGAACCTTGTTTCCCTCGATTACGAATCAACAAACGGCCTGGTGTTTGATGCTTCTGGCAGTTGTACTTGTAGCTGGCTGCGGTAAGCGCCGTCCTCCCTTACCGCCGGTTGAACGAGTGCAACAGCGCACGGAGCTACTTTCCGGGGCTCAGCGAGGGAATCAGGTCACGTTGAGTTGGCCCGCTCCGCTCCGAAACGCGTCAGATCAGAGTGTGCAGAGCATTCGCCGCATCGATGTCTACCGCCTTGCAGAGAAACCAACTGCTCCCTTGCCATTAACTGAAGAGGAATTTGGCGCGCGCTCGACGCTGATTGGATCGGTCACTTACGACGAGATTAAAAACGCGGGCGACACGCTTACGTACACTGACACGCTCGAGTTGGCGGGCCAGCCGACGCGGCTACGCTACGCCGTCCGCTACGTCAATGCATCGGGCCAACGTGCGGCCTTCTCTAATTTTCTGCTGATCGAACCGTCAGCGCGGGTCGCTCAACCGCCGACTCTAAATGCTACGGGCAAGGAAGTGACGGAGTCAGCAATCACAATTAACTGGACGCCGCCGGCAGCGAACATTGACGAATCTACGCCGGTGAATCTGCTCGGCTATAACGTTTACCGGATTGATGAGTCGCAAAGAGCTAGTGCAGATACGCCGCTTAACAGCGCGCTTGTGTCCGGGACTCAATTCGCGGATCAGAATTTCGAGTTTGGCCAAAAGTATCAGTACTTCGTGCGTTCAGTTTCCCTCGGAACAGGCGGCGCTCAGGTTGAGAGTCTCAACTCCAACTCACTTTCGATCGATCCGCGCGACACGTTCCCTCCTGCAGCGCCTTCGTCGATCACAATCGCGGCGGCACCGGGCAGGCTTTCGATTTTCTTCCCGGCAAATCCTGAGGCAGACGTTGCTGGGTACACGATCTATCGCTCTATGGATCCTGACTTACCAAAAGACCGCTGGACGAAACTGACATCAGCGTTGGTGGAAAGAACGACATTCCAGGATGAGAATGTCGAGTCAGGCAAACGTTACTACTACTACTTAACGGCTACCGATAAGGCCGGCAACGTGAGTCCACCATCGGAAGTAGTCTCCGAAGTTGTTCCCTAACGCGCGATGAAACTGTGTCGCTTCCATCATTCGAGCTCTGCAGAGCCACGCTTCGGCGTCATAGCCGACGAGAAGATCCACCCAGTTACCGCCGACGAGTACTTCAAGCTCAGCGAAGTGCCACGCTCTCAGCCTGCAATGGCACTGCATGAAGCTCGTCTTCTGGCGCCAGTGGTGCCGTCAAAGGTTGTTTGCGTGGGTCGTAACTATCGCGAACATGCAGCGGAGTTGGGAAACAAGATGCCGGATGAGCCGCTGCTATTTCTGAAAGCGCCATCGGCCGTGATAGGAAGTGAAGACGCGATCGAATTGCCACCACAATCTAATCAGGTGGAACACGAAGGTGAGCTCGGAGTGGTTATCGGTCGTACAGCACGCCACATTCAACCAGATGAAGATCCGCTCGACTTTGTCCTGGGCTACACTTGCGTCAACGACGTAACGGCACGCGATCTACAACGTAAAGATGTTCAATTCACGCGCGGCAAATCGTTCGATACGTTTTGCCCGGTCGGTCCGGTTATCGTCACGAACCTGAATCCCCTCGACGCTACCGTGGTGACGCGACTCAACGGCGACATTCGGCAGCAGGGGCGCACTTCTGACATGGCTTTTCCAGTACCCTTCCTGATTAAATACATCGCAGACATCATGACTCTTTATCCTGGCGACTTGATCGCTACCGGGACGCCCGCCGGCGTGTCTCGCATGAAGTCAGGCGATATTGTTGAAGTTGAAGTGTCCGGCGTTGGCGTACTGCGTAATCACATTGAGAGCCGCTAGGCTTTCATCATCGTTTGCAGGAGGCATTATGAAGTTCTTTCTTGATACCGCTAATCTAAATGAAATACAAGAAGCCGCAAAAGTGGGAATCGCCGACGGCGTTACTACAAACCCATCGCTGATCGCGAAGGAAGGTGATGTCGACTTCAAAGAACACATTGCCGCGATTTGTAAGATCGTTTCCGGCCCGGTCTCGGCGGAGGTGACCAGCGAGGACACCGAAGGCATGGTTCGCGAAGGCCGTGAATACGCGGCCATTGCCAAGAACGTGGTGGTCAAATGTCCCCTCACGCGCGCCGGGCTGACCGCAACCCATCAACTCGACAGTGAAGGAATTAAAGTGAATGTTACGCTCTGCTTCTCCGCGGCCCAGGCGATCCTTGCCGCGAAAGCCGGCGCGTCTTTCATCAGTCCTTTTATCGGTCGCCTCGACGACATTGGCGAGAACGGATTGATCCTCTTGGGCGACATCATCGAGGTCTACCGCAACTACGAGTGGAAGACCGAAGTGTTGGCGGCGAGCATCCGTCATCCGATTCATGCGATAGAAGCGGCGCGCATGGGAGCCGACATAGCGACCATGCCGTTTAAGGTGATTGACCAGATGTTCAATCACCCGCTCACGGACAAGGGCCAGGCGCAATTTCTGGCGGATTGGCGCAAGAGTGGCCGCAAGTAAGATGATTACGGTGCGGGCGTGCAAATACGACGGCGCAGAGCACCGTAGCTGGTCCGCCGCGATCATCAAGCAGGAAGGTCCATTGCTGGTCCTGGATGCGTCATTCCCTGAAGAGATTAATCACGACCTACTAGGGACGATTGTGAGCGGCACGAGGAGCATCGAGTACTATTGGCTCGATCGCTGGTATAACGTGTTTCGCTTTTCACAGCCCGACGGCGAGTTGCGAAGTTATTACTGCAACGTCAACTCGCCACCTGAATTCGATGGCCAGACCCTCAGTTATGTAGACTTGGATATTGATCTTCTCGTGGAGCCCGATTTAACGTATCGCGTCGTTGACCTGAAAGACTTTGAAGACAACGCGCGACGCTACAACTACTCAGCGGAAGTTCAGACGAATGCCAGCCGCGCCCTGATCGAATTGATCGATCTGATTGAGAGTCGCACATTTCCCTTCATCGATAAGACAACAACACTGGTTAGCCAATGACTTCCAAACAACAACCGCAGCCGTCGAAATCAAAACTAGATAAGCTTCGCGAGCGCCATCGCGCAGCCGAGTTAGGCGGGGGCGCGGTGCGCGCTGAAAAGCAGCACGCGGCCGGCAAGATGACCGCGCGCGAACGCGTGGAGTTTCTGCTCGACGAGGAAACGTTCGAAGAATTTGACAAGCTGGTTGTGCATCGCTCGCACGACTTTGGACTCGAGAAACAGGTCTATCCGGGTGACGGCGTGATTACCGGTCACGGATTGATCGATGGTCGACGTGTGTTCGTGTTTGCCCAGGACTTCACTGTATTCGGCGGATCGCTTTCGGAAACTCATGCAGAAAAAATCTGCAAGGTGATGGATCTGGCGATGAAAGTCGGCGCGCCCGTCATCGGCCTTAACGACTCGGGCGGAGCGCGGATACAGGAAGGAGTGCTTAGTCTGGGAGGCTACGCCGACATCTTTCTGCGCAATGTGCTGGCGAGCGGCGTTGTTCCGCAAATTAGTTGCACCATGGGACCGTGTGCCGGCGGCGCCGTTTACAGTCCGGCAATTACCGATTTCAACATCATGGTGAAAGACACGTCCTACATGTTTATTACAGGACCGGACGTGATCAAGACTGTGACCCATGAAGATGTGACTAAGGAAGAGCTAGGTGGGGCGGTTACCCATAATCGAGTTTCGGGTGTTGCTCATTTCGCTGCGGATTCCGATGAACACGCGCTGCGCATGGCGCGAGAGCTTTTTTCCTTCATCCCGTCAAACAACCTGGAAGAGACGCCGCGCTTAAATACCAACGACTCGGCAGAACGAACGGCGGATAAGCTGAACAGCATCATTCCCGAAGCGTCAAACCAACCTTATGACATTCGCGATGCTATTGGTCATGTGGTTGATGACGGTTATTTTTTCGAAGTGCAGCAACTCTATGCACCGAATATCTGCGTAGGCTTTGCGCGACTGGCCGGGCGCTCAGTCGGCATTGTTGCCAACCAACCCGCTTTCCTCGCCGGGGTTCTTGATATTGATGCCTCGGTGAAGGGCGCGCGATTCGTGCGCTTCTGCGATTGCTTTAATATCCCGCTCGTTACGTTTGAGGACGTGCCGGGATTTCTACCCGGAATTTCGCAGGAGCACGGCGGCATTATCAGACACGGCGCCAAGCTGCTCTATGCTTTTGCCGAAGCGACCGTACCGAAGGTAACGGTGATCACGCGAAAGGCATATGGCGGCGCGTATTGTGTAATGGCCTCCAAGCATATTCGGACCGATATCAATTTTGCCTGGCCATCAGCGGAGATAGCGGTAATGGGTGCGGAAGGCGCTGTCGGTGTGTTGTACCGGCGAGAGATCAACGAAGCGACGGACAAGGAAGCAGCGCGGCGGGCTCGCATCATCGAACTTGAGGATAAGTTCGCCAATCCCTATGTCGCAGCGGAGCGCGGGTTTATCGATGAAGTAATCGAGCCGTCACAAACAAGGCCCAAATTGATTCGTGCGTTAAAGTTGTTGGAAAACAAACGCGACACAAATCCGCCGCGCAAACACGGCAACATTCCCCTCTAACTATTGCTTTGGCGCGTAGTAGTTTTGCCGGTAAAGCAACTGCAGCTTTTGCTTCCGCAATTCAGGATTAACAATTTCAAGCTTCACTTCCCGCCGTCCGCCGTCACGAGCTTTGTTCCTGGGCGAGTATGCAACCACATATTGCGAGCGGAGTTCTTCCTGAATCAGCGCGAACGCTCGTTGCAGCTCTGGCTCACTGCTGGGAAAGAACGCCCGGCCTCCAGTTGGATTAGATAACTTCTCTAACGAATCCTTCTCGATTTTATAGAACTGCGGATCACCGATACCGATGCTGTAGACCGCAACGTTGTTTCGTACAGCGGAATCGATCGACTCCTGGCGCTTGATGGTGCTAGCGGTGTCGTCGCCGTCGCTCAACAATACGATTGCTCTCCGCGAGTTATCGGGCGCCTTTGCCAGGACCTCGTTAGCGCTGGCCCAGACCGAGTCCCAGATACTCGTCCAACAGAGCGGATCGTCCTGCGCGGTTTTCACCTGCTCACACTGCGGATTATCAGCCGGTACTTCCACTTTCAGGCGATCAATCGCGCGCTCGAGTTTTGGCAGACTGTCGGTGAGATCCTGTTGCACTTTCGGCTCGCCGGTAAAAGAGACGATTCCTACTCTATCGACCGCTGGCCTCATCACTGTCCTAAGAAAAGCTTTTGCCGCTCTTTTCTCATCGGGCAGCGTTCGCTCCTGGGACTTGCTTGTGTCTACGAGGATCACGATGGTCAGCGGGCGGTTGGTTTCTCTTTCGAAGAGGCTAATTTCCTGTGGGGTTTTATTTTCCAGCACACGGAGGTCGCTCGCTCGCAACGTGGTAACAAAATGACGATCCTGATCGACCGCGGTGAAAACGGTGTTCACCAGATCGGTGTCCACACGGATAACCTCTAGGTCGCTGTCCACCGCATCCGGAGGAGGGGTCGGTTTAGTCTCGGGTTTTGTGCGGGAAGTGGATTCTACTAAGCGTGGCCGCTGTTGATTCTGCTGCGCACCAGTGCGAGGGGGCCGCATCAGTGTCCAACTAGCGCAGGCAACACTTAGAATAAGACACAAGACATTTCTGTGCTGGCTCATTTCCTCACCCCAGGCGTGGAAAAGTAGGAACAAAGAAATGGGCAGCCCTTTTGAGCTGCCCGTTTGGCATTAAAGGTTAAGTTAGTAACGGCGGTTGCGGTTGCGCAGTTTGTAGGTGTAGAGGGCTGAGCCGCCGCCACCTGCCAACGCACCGATCGCAGCACCCTTCTTACCACCGATCAATCCACCGATGGCTGCTCCCGAACCCGCGCCGATCGCTACAGTCAGCTTGTCGCGGTGCTTCTGCCAGAAGCTGCGGCTGCGCGGCTGCGTGTACGAGCGTGAGTTGGTGGTGTGTGCATAGCTACGACCTGAGTTGCGGTAAACCGCTCGGCTCGGCGCATTGCGCGGCGCATAGGTCGCCTGTGCCGGAGCTACGTTGCTCACACCGACAGCACCTGCCTGCGCGGCACGAAAACCATCAGCAAATCCGACCTTATAAGCGCCCTGCTCTTCGGCGGTGTCAAAGGATGCCGGCATGTATGGATCGGTAGCAACCTGACGGTCCGCCACGTAAGTCGCATCCGTGGGAACAGTTGAACGTTCGGTGGTCGCCGCAGCCGTGTTGGATTGGCTTCTGGTGTGCATTACCAGGGCTCCAACGGAACCGCCCACGAGGGCCGCTATCAAAGCCACCGGAAGTAATTTATTAGTCATAATCATCGCTCGATCTCCTTAGTCAAATCTTTTGGCGTTGAAGCTCGCCATGAGAAGGAGCAACATGCGTTCCCAAGTGCAGGGAATAACGAATATCAGGCCGATATTAATAGGGTTTGCCGGTTTTCAAGGGATTACGCGCGAATAATTAACGCTGCAAGAAACCTGCAATAAAAACAATGTGGGAGCTATTCGCGGTCGTACCCGATATGAGGAAATTCGTGTGCGAAATGATCACTAGGACCAACGAAAAGGAAAACGGCCGGGAAGAATCCCAGCCGTAATCTCTAACTGACTCGATTAACTTATCACGCTGCTCGCTGAGTCTGCACCGGCTTATTCTCGCGCAACAGCTCCAAAGCCTTCTTCATCTGCAGGTCGTCGGCAGGTTTCGGAATGATTGGTTCCGGAGCCACTTCTCTTTTCTCGCCGGGCTGAGCAGGTTTAGCGACAGGGTCGTCATCGTTCCCCGTTAAGTCTTCGGGATCGACAGCCTCCGCAAGTTCCGGGCGCTTCACCTCAACCGATGGGGTCACTCCGGAATGCGCGCGATCCTCGCCGAGAAACGGCTTGCCGCTCGCACTTGCCCACTTCACCGTAGTCAGAAGCAAACCATCTCCGCCACGCAGCGTGAACAACTGCTGTTCGGCGCCGGCGCCAAAGCTCTTCTCGCCGACGATCTGCCCGCGATTGCGCTCGAGCAGAGCCGAGGCCACCACTTCCGCGGCGCCCGCGGTGCCGGTGTCGATCAAGATCACGACGGGTCCGGAAAAGATTGCTGCTTTCGGGTCTGCGGTAAATGTCTTTAAAGTTTTTCCTTCGCGACCGGTGGTCTGTGCGAGGGTCCCGTCTTTAATGAAGAGATTGGCAACCGCGACGGCTTCGTTGATTGAACCACCCGCGGTGCTCCTCAGATCAATCACGAGTTTCTGAGCACCTTGCTTCACCAGGTCCTGTACGCGGGTTTTTACATCTGCAGCTTCGCCGTCCGCGAAACTGTTGATGCGCAGGATGCCGATGCGACCTGCTTCCATCCGAGCCTCAGCAACTGGTGAACGAAAAGCACCACGCTTGACCGTCAACGTCAACGGACTCGTATTGGCTCGCAGAATTCTTAACTTGATTTCTGAACCGGCGGCGCCATTCAGCAACTGCTTCGCGTCGTAAAGTGAGATATCGCGAGTCGCCTTGCCGTCGATGTACTCGATGATGTCTCCCGCCTGCACTCCGGCCTCATCCGCGGGCGAGCCCTTCATGGGCGCAATCACGTAAAGATACGAAGCGACTTGCGAAAGCTCCGCGCCAATACCGACAAAATTATCTTTACCGTTGGCGTTGTAGTCACGAACCTGTTCGGGCGTCAGATAAGTCGAGTAAGGATCGAGGCCATATGCCAGGCCACGAAGGGCGCCGGCGCGCACCTTTTCCATGTTCGGCTCGTCCACATAATCGTTCTGAATATGCTGCAACACGCTTTCAAAAATTCGCAGCTGCGCGTTGGGATCGTTAGCCGGCTGTTGGGCGCGGGTGGAAATCCAACCGCCAACTACCGTATAAAGAGCCAGCGTGGCTGACACCAGAATCAAACCAAATTTAGTGCGGAATGACATTAAATACCTCTCGTCTTCGGTCGATGGGGTTTCGCTCGTAACACTGGCGAGCAAGTCGGTACTATACAATCCGTAAATCGGGCACGCAAGCTTAGTTGCGTCTTAACTGTCGGCGGTTGCGTGGCTTCCAGCCGATGTCACGAAAGAAGTTAGCGTAGAAGTCAACCCGAATATCCGATGAATTCTCCAGTAGAGCCGCGGCAGCCAGACGGTCGAATTCTGGCGTTGGATTTAGGACAGAAACGGGTCGGCGTAGCGCTCAGCGACGAACTTTTAATTTCGATCACCAGATTGAACCCGATTTTGCGGACTAATTGGAAACAATTACTGGTCGACGTGGCCGAGCTAGTCCAGGTGCACGATGCAAAAGCCCTTGTAATTGGGCTACCTTTGAGTTTGGATGGGACGAATGATTCGGCAGCGGACGCCGCGCGACAGATTGGGGAAAATTTTTCGCGCTCGCTTTCGATACCAGTTTTCTTGCACGACGAACGACTTACTTCGGTGGCCGCCGCCGAGCAACTGCGCGAGGCCGGCCATAATCCCAGAGAAGTGGCGCAACTAATTGACAGCGAGGCAGCTGCTATCATTCTGGCCGACTTTCTAGACTCTAATACGAAAACCCGGATTTCTCGCTACGTGGGCAGATGACGCTGCGCCGTCCCGATTCTGACTCGATGAATATCAAAAAAATTCTCTTAACCTTACTGGTCGTCGTGGTGTTAGTGGGCGGCGCTTTCTCTTTTTGGATGTATCGCAGCCTGCGTCAGCCCGTGGTTCATTCGAAGAGTGGTCAATTCATTGAAATCACACGAGGCACAGCTCCCGCTTCTGTAATTAGAAAGTTGAGCCACGAAGGAATCATCAAGAATGAGTGGCCGGTGTTTCTCTATCTAAAACTTACCGGGACTGGTTCTGGATTTCGCGCTGGGGAATACGATTTCCCTTCTCCGGTCACGCCGCTGCAGGTCATCGAAAAACTACAAACGGGACAACAACGATTTCTTCGCTTAACTGTCGTGGAGGGATGGACGCGCTGGGAGATCGCAGCGGCGATGGCGCGTGTGCCGGAGTTTAAATTGCCAGACTCCGACAGTGCGCTGCAGTTGATGAATGACACGTCGCTCATAAAAGACATCGATCCCACCGCCGAGAATCTTGAAGGTTATCTTTATCCGGCGACCTATGAATTCCCTCGAGACACAACAGCGAAAGACTTTGTCGCGTTAATGGTGAAGCGGTTTCGTGAAGAATGGACGCCGTCCCGGGCCAGTGACGCCAAAGAGCTTGGCCTCACTCCGCGCCAGGTAGTCACGACTGCTTCGCTAATCGAAACGGAGGCGAAGCTGCCGGAGGAACGCCCCATCATCGCGGCAGTAATCTACAACCGGCTAAAGATCAGAATGCCTTTAGGGATCGATTCCAGCGTAATCTATGCGACCAAGCTTGCGGGTAAGTGGCGCAACGACGGTAAGGTCTATCAGAGTTATCTGGACCGCCGTTCTCCTTACAACACGAGACTATTTGACGGACTGCCGCCCGGACCGATTGCCTCGCCGGGGGAGAGCTCGTTGTCGGCGGCTTTAAACCCGCAGCAAGTTGATTATCTTTATTACGTGCGTGAGCCGAGTCGCGATGATGGCGCACACAACTTCTACACGTCAGCAAGTGATTTTCAGAGAGGCGTTAGTGCCTTGCGCAACTGGGAACGACATCGGGATCTAGAGAACGCGCAGAAATCGGCCCAGTGATGTAGATTGCCGATTGCCAACTTGCGATAGACGAGTTCCCACCAACTCTTTGTGAGGCTGGGAGCAATTTGGCAATTGCCAATTTCTTTGGCATTGGTCAATCGGCAATTGGCAATCACCAATCGGCAATCTAAGGACTTCCTTGAAAATACGTGGACGTTACTCTATTCTCGAACTCACTACCCCCGGACGAGCTGTGATCTTAAAAGAGGGTGTCATCATGATCAGACTGTTAGGAATTGCGTTGGCGGTATGTAGTTTGACGTCCGTTGCCTTTGCGCAAGGCAAGGGTGTCGACAAATCAAATGAACGCGTGCGCGACTCTGGTTCCAGGGCCCCAGCAAGCAATGGCAGTAAGACAGACGTTGGCGCTGGTCGCGGCATTGATTTCGGCAAAGGTCGCACTCCGGAAGTGCCACCGATTCCTAATCCCTATCGGTTGCCGGCGCGGCGCGATGTGATCATGAAGGCGGTCGCAGACGTGATGCGTGATCGTAAGTTAATTCTCGACGAGACCGCGTCGAAGCCTGACGAAGGAATCATCGTGAGCCAGCCATATACTTTCATCAAAGGAGCGGTTGTATCCCAGTCGGAACTAAACAGATATGCGGATGCGCCAAACTCCGAGACCCGCGGCTGGACGCGCGGACGCTTCACGTTAACAGTTGAGGTGCAGCCTATTGATGGCGCCAGCGCAAATGTTTCCGTTAATGCACGAGTAGAAGGTAGAACGGATGGTGCGACCGGAGCTGAATGGGCAACACTTCCCAGTTCGGGGCTTGCTGAAGAAGAGTTTTTGTCTGATTTGATCGCAGCGATTACCGGCTCCGCCCCTCCGGGACGAACTCTTCCCGAGACCCCCTGACAAGTCAGACTTAAAGTAATTCCTTAGCCGCAATTTTAATCTGAAGTGAAGTAAGACTGATGTTGACTGATTCTGTCGATTCCGAATTACTGCAAGAGGAAAAAGCGTCTTGGGGCCGCAAGCTCATTGCCGGCTTGCTTGCCCTGGGCTTTACCGCCGCCCTCCTTTTCGGATATCTCTACTTCCGCAATCGTCATCTGAAGCAAAACCTTTCTGAGTCGCAGCCGGGAACAGCATCGACGAACGCTCCCAAGGGACCAGTCAGAGCTCACATTCTGATGGACGAAGCGCTGCTTAAGGGAGGCCAAACAATTATTGGCGGCTCCGTGAAAAATACTTCGCAGGAAACGCTGTCAGGCCTGGTCGTCGAATTGGAACTCAAGAGACGAACGGGCGGCACCTTGGAAAGAACGACTGTTCCGCTGACCCCGGGACAACTTGAGCCGAATCAGGAAGGTCGCTACACGCTCAAGCTCCCCGCCCAACAATTCAGCGCGGTTAAACTTGTGAACTTAACTAGCGAGCCGAACGCGACGAAGCTGGGGTACACTACGGGAGTCGGTCAGAAACGTCCTCTTGAGAAGATCGAGCCGAAGGTTGTGGTGGTGCCGCGTCCACCTTCAAAGGGCGGCGAGTTTCTCAACTCTCCTGACAATCCGGCGCGCGTTCCCTAGCCAGATACTTAATCAAGTTTCTTAATTGGCGTGCCGACGATGACTACCTTTTCAAGTTGTTGATGAGAAGTCGGCATGGCGACCATCTTTAATGTAGTTAGTAAGGTAACCGCGCTTATCAGCGAGGGTCGACGCCGATCACGCTTGGCCAGCTTGGCCGCGTTTGTACAACCATTCCAGAGCGAAATCCGTCAGAGTGTCAGGTTCAGAGAATTGGAATTATCCGCTTTACCCCAGTTAGCTTGAAGATGTCCCGAGTAATTCAATCAGGTGTTCGCTTTCTTGGTTTGGCCGCTCTGGCGCTAATCGCCCAGCTGTCGCTTCACGCCCAAGTGGTTCGACCGCCAACAGCGCCCACTAGCATAACGGCTGACAAGAGCAGGCCCGATGCAGATGAACAGGTGCCAACCGCGCTCGATGTCGAGATGCGTGCGAAACGGGAAATTAAGTACGCGGAAAAGGAACATAAGGAGAATCTCAGTCGCGCTCGAGAAGCCTCAGAGCTCGGCAATGCCGTGGCCGCAGCCTTCAAGCAGAACCAATCGCTTGGCTCGGCCGATCTAAAGAAACTCGAGAAGCTGGAAAAGATTACGAAGAAGATTCGTAACGAGGCTGGAGCTTCAGATGACGATTTTGAACTCGAGGAGAAACCAAACGATCTCGCCGACGCAGTTAACTGCCTTGCCAAAGTTTCAAGCTCACTCAGCGAGAAGGTGCTTAAGACACCGCGGCGCGTGGTGTCCACGTCCATCATCGAAGAATCTAATGTTTTACTCGAACTGATTCGCCTTGTCCGCACCTATGTCGCCCGGTGATTAGTTGATGCTGTTACTTAACTCTCGCTTTCACCTTTCCTTTCCTTCCAGCATTCTCTGCTTAGTAACTCTTACGCTTTTCGCTTTCCCGTCTGTCCGCGCTCAAGACGACGACGTTGTGCGTGTCGATACGGACCTCGTAGTTCTGAACGCCACGGTTCTTGATAAAGACGGTCAGTATGTTCCCGGATTGAAGCTTGCGGACTTTAAGGTCTTTGAAGAAGGCCGCGAAATTCCCATTAAGCTAATTAGTAGCTTTGGCGCGCATGAGTCGCCCTTTGCCTCGGTGATTCTTCTGGACACATCAGGAAGCATGGAGAGTCGCATGTCATTGGGCCGCTCGGCTGCGATTCGTTTTCTTGATGGTCTACGTCCCGAAGATGTCGCTGCTGTGTACAACTTCGATCACCGGGTCGAACAGGTGCAGGACTTTTCCTCCGCTCGCGATCTTGCACCCATGGCCTTTGGACTACGGGCGAAAGGGATGACTGCGCTTTACGATGCGATCATTCGCGCAGCCGAATCGCTTGCGCAGAGACCCGAGCCTCGTAAGGCGATTGTTGTTCTGTCAGATGGAATGGACACGCAGAGCCGGGCGTCTTCGGGAAAAGCGTTGGAAGCGGCTATGGCAGTCGGCGCCGGTATCTATGCGGTGGATATGTCGGCAAGTGATGGCGGGTCGTCAAAGAATCAGCAAACTGCGCTGCTGCTCAAGAGCTTCGCAGAGAAAAGCGGCGGGCGTTTTATCGCCACGCCTGGTGGACCAGCGCTGCGGGATGCATTTGCGAGTATCGCGCGGGAACTCGGGCACCAATACACCATTGCTTTTCGGCCGGCGAATCAAGCTAAGGACGGACGCTGGCGCTCGCTGGACGTCAAACTCTCACGTCCGGAACTCACAGTCCGCACCCGGAAAGGCTACCGCGCTCCAAAGCGTTAGGTGCTACCGAGTCTCTGCTAAAAACTCATTAGCAGGAAGGACGCGGCTCGCCGCCTTCCGTGCGGTAAAGCCTTTGGCTTACCGGTCCGGCATCTCATCACTCTATGCAAGGCTCAGCCTCGCGCTTTTGTTTAATAGCTTATCGGTAAGGCAAGCCTTACCGCACGGAAGGCGGCAAGCCGCAGATACCGCTCCAACCGAAAAATACATCCAGCAACAAAAGCAGCTGTGCCCATCCACTAGATGGTCTTTTTCGTTTTGAGTTTGTCTCGATGACGTTCGAAGGCGAGTTCGATTAGCCGTTCCAACACTTGCGGAAATGGCAGGCCTGAGGCGGCCCACATTTTTGGATAACCAGAGACTTCGGTGAGGCCGGGCAAGGTATTAAGTTCGTTCACGAGCAGTTCATTGGTGTCTCGTGTGAGAAAGAAATCGACGCGGGCGAGCCCTGCTCCATCAATGGACTTAAACGCCTGAATGGCGAGACGTTGAATTTTGGCGCTTAAGGATTTTGAAACCGGGGCCGGCACGACGAATTGCACGTGGCCGGTGCTGGCATACTTTTCTGTGTAATCGAGAAAGCGGGCGGCTTCGTCGTAAACGACATACTCTCCCGGCAAACTCGCTTCCGGCTGATCGTTTCCCAGCACAGCACATTCGATCTCGCGAGCGTCCACAAGCTCCTCAACTATTACTTTGCGATCATACTCTGCGGCGAGCTCGACTGCTTTGATCAGCGAAGCTTTATCGTTAGCTTTGGAAATGCCTACCGACGAACCGAGGTTTGCGGGCTTAACAAAACAAGGAAAACCGATCTCTCTCGCGACCCTCCGCAAGACCTTTGGCCGATCTCTTTGCCATTCCGAGCGCAGGAACCAAACATACTTGCAGAGAGGCAAGCCGGCTTGGGCAAACAACATCTTCATTGCGACTTTGTCCATGCCGCAGGCCGAGGCGACGACGCCGCAGCCGACGTAGGGCACGTCTGCCATCTCCAACAACCCCTGCAGCGTTCCGTCCTCGCCATAAGGCCCGTGCAACACGGGAAAGACTACATCGAGTGCTTGTGGCGCAGTTTGCTGGTTAGTGGTAGTGAGTTTGGTAAGACCCTGATGCGAGGGATCACCCAGGATTGCCACATCGCCGCTGTTGTTAGCAACGATTTCGCTTGTGAGTCGTCCCTGGGCCTCGCTGGGAAGCAGTGCGGCCGCCGCGAAGGGTGCGAGCCACTTCCCTTCCTTTGTTATGGCGATGGGAACTACTTCGTACTTCTTTCGGTCAATCGCTTCGATTACCGCGCCCGCAGAACGAATCGAGATCTCGTGTTCACCTGATCGACCGCCAAAAACGACGCCGACTCGGAGTTTGTTGGCCAACTTCTTGCTGCTCCGTTCTCTAAAGGATTGTTTTACCGAGGGCTGAAAGAATGAGCTCAACGCCTAACTCGGCAGTCTTGTTGTTCACGTCGAGCGCGGTATTAATCTCGACGATCTCAAGTGAACACATGCCACCAGCCTCGGCAATTTTTTCGAGTGCCAGATGCGCCTCCCGATACGTCAACCCGCCACGCACAAGTGTTCCCGAGCCTGGAGCGTCGGTTGGATCGAGGGCGTCCACATCAAAGGTCACCGCATAGCCACCCGACGCCTGGGAAGCAATCGCGATCGCTTCGTCCATGCAAGCGCTCATACCACGCTCATCAACTTCGCGCATCGTGAAAAAGCGCATTCCGAGTTTTCGAATCAGGTCACGTTCACCGCGATCGATGTCGCGCGCACCCACATGAGCGCAGAACCGCGGATCCAACTTGGGAGCAAAGCCTCCTATGTGCGTTAGCGCCGGCGCGCCGAATCCGAGCAACGCCGAGAGCGGCATGCCATGAATATTTCCCGAAGGGGTTGTTTCCGGCACATTCATGTCAGCGTGTGCGTCAAACCAGATAAGGCCGAGGGTCTGCTCGCGCTCCCGACAGTGTGCAGCAACTCCCGAGATTGAACCGATCGCAATTGAGTGATCTCCCCCGAGAACTATCGGGAGTTCGCCTGCTTGAAGAATTGCCTGAACTTCGGTGGCGACTTGTTCACAAGCCTTACTAATTTCCGGAAGGTACTTAAGCTTGTCGCTGGGCTGCGCGGGGGAACGCGGTCTCTCGAGGTGCAGGTCACCTCTGTCACTAACCTGATAGCCAAGCTGAGCGATGCGATCGGTGAGCCGCGCGACGCGCAGAGCGGCCGGTCCCATATCCACGCCCGCCATACTCGCTCCGTACCCGAGGGGCACACCAACAATGCCTACCTTCTGCTGCGGCTTTATATCGGTCGTGCTCTCTGCCAGCTCTCCCTGAGTTGTCGTGAGATTTTCCATAGAGTTAAGCCTTCACGCTGCCGTCACCTCAAACTTCAACAGATACCTTAGCCACCGAGATTAAGGTTGAAGCCTCCTCCGCCACTTCCTTGAGTCGGAAAGAAGGGTTTGAGCAAACCGGCCATGGCCGCAAGGTTACGAGTCTGGATCAGTAATTCGCCGGGACCGGTAAACTCCGCGACTATCCCCTCGCCACTCATCATGCTGCGAAAAAAACCGGCGGCCGCCTTGCGCAGCGTGTACTGGGTCGTGCCTTCCCAGGCGACGAGGTGACCAGTGTCGACGACATACCGTTCACCCGCGCGCAGTTGCTTGCGATGAATAGCGCCAAAGGAAGAAACCAATAACAGACCCTGACCCTGAACGAGGAGGACGAACAACCCCTCGCCGCCAAAGAAAGATTTGGCGCCGCCCCATTTGGTATCGACGCTAAGACTGGCGTCCCCGGCGAGGTAGGAGCTCGACTGCACAAAGAACGACTGGTTGGTCATCTCGATGGCGGCAATATCACCGGGAGCACCGGGTGCAAATGTTACTTCCCCTGGACCACCGCGCGAGGTGAAAGTCGAAACAAAAGCCGACTCGCCTCCGGCAGCACGCTTGATGGCTCCGAAAAGGCCGCCCTTCATCTGTGACTGCAATTCAATATTCGCGGACATCGAAACCATCGCGCCGGCTTCCGCTTGAATTGATTGCTCGGCTTGCAGATTAATTACGGCTAACGAAAAAGACGGCTGGTGCAGGACCTCATAACTGTATCCCCGTCCCTGGCCGCGTGAATCCTGATCGATGTGAATGCCCTGGGCGCCGGGATAACTTCCGCTTGCAGGCATACCCTGAGTTGCCGCTGCCGCTTCGACGCGATGACCGCAGCTGCCGCAAAAACCTGCTCCCGGCAACATCTGCGTGCCGCACTTTGGACAATTCATACAATAACTCCTTGAGATTTTTGTTTGATGATTTCCACAGCAGCTTCAGGCGTCGCTGCGAAGTCCAACGCTTTGACGTCCTCGTCTGTGACCGCCAGTTGTGCCTGCCACGCTTTCACGATTGGCGGCCAGCAATCACCGAGCAGCACCAGCGGCCGCGGGTCAATCACCTTCGTCTGAATTTTGTTCCACACGAGAGAGAGTTCGGTAACTGTCCCCATGCCACCGCGAATGGCAATGAACCCGACTGAGCGCGTAATCAGCCGTTGCAGTCGTTCATAGAAGTGTGGCGTGGCAACTTTCTCTGAAAGATAACGGTTGGGCTCGTGCTTAAACTGATTCATGACAATTCCGAGCACGCGACCGCCAACCTCCTGCGCACCGCGGCTGGCGGCTTCCATAACGCCTAGATAACCGCCAGTGCAAATGGTGTAGCCCGCTTCCGCCAACAGCTTTCCCGCGCGTCGCGCCTGATCGTATTCGGGATCTGTTTCAGCGCACTTCGAGCCGCCGAAGATCGTGACAATGCGTTCTGAAGTATCGCTCATGAGCTTAGGAGAAGTTACGAGGCTTCACCGCTCTTCTCAGCGGTTAGCATTAGTGATCCGTTCTTACGATATTCAACGAAGTCGGGGCGCGTCTTGAAGCTTCCCGTAACGTAATCGTCGGGCACGGGAGTCGGGTCAAGCAATCTGTCATCGCGAATATTCATTAAGCCCGCTGCGCCGAGTAAGGAACGATACTCAGCGGTACTTAACAACTGCACCGGCACCTTCAAAGTTTCAATCCATTGGTGAGACGGCAAGTTTTCCTGGTAGAGGTCGACGACCGTAACAAACACGCCGCCTGGTTGCAGCACGCGCGCGATCTCACGCATTGCTTTGCCTATGTCAGCATAGTAGTACAGCGACTCCATCGAGAAAGCGTGAGTGAACGAGTTGTCGGGAAAAGGTAGATTCTCGGCACTCGCCACTTGATATTCCACGTTTGCGAAGTCAGGTGATTGTTCGCGCGCGACACGAATCATCTCGTCGGATACATCGATGCCGATTACGTGTCCCGCGTTCTGCGCCAACAGGCGCGCTGCCCAGCCCGACCCGCACCCGACATCAAGAACATTCGCTTCGGCCGAAACATTCATACGTGCGATTGCCTGCTGGCCCACCGGTCGATGGCCGCGCTCCATGCTGTCGCCCTTGCCGGCCCGAGCCCATTCATTAAACTCGACGCGCAGCCGCTCGTCTGCCGAAGCCCGTTTATTCTGTTGTGTTGATGTAGACATTGGCAGTTGTAGGACTAAGTAGATTCGTGTTTTGAATCACAACGCTAGTAATTAGCGGGCAAGTGGAGCTAACTGGATTACTAAGGTCGAATGCGGTAAAGCATGCGCGGAAACGGAATAGTCTCGCGAATGTGCTCAATGCCACACATCCAAGCGGTGCAACGTTCTATCCCCATGCCAAAACCGGCGTGAGGCACACTGCCATAGCGGCGTAAGTCGAGATACCACTCAAACGCCTCTTGCGGCAATTCATGAAGCGCCACTTGTTCCTTTAAGAACTCGAGCGACGTAGCTCGCTCACCACCGCCGATGACTTCGCCATAGCCTTCGGGGGCCAGGACGTCGACGCCCAAAGCTAGCTCTGCTCGTTCGGGATCGCGCTCCATGTAGAACGCCTTCACAGCCGCCGGGTAGTGATGAACCATCACCGGCTTTTCAAACTTGCCGGAGATATAAGTCTCGTCAGGCGCGCCAAAATCGCCGCCCCATTCAAAAGGAGATTCCAATTCCCCCGCAGCGTGGCCGTCCTGAAGCATCTTTACCGCGTCGTCATAATGAACTCGTGGAAAAGGTGGAATGATCGCCTCGAGCCGCGCTGTATCTCTTTCCAAAATCTTCAACTCTTCCTGCCGATCTTCCAGTACGCGCGCGGCGATGTAAGAAAGAAAGCGCTCGGCAAGGTGCATCACATCATCGAGCTTTGCGAAGGCCATCTCCGGCTCCACCATCCAGAATTCAGTAAGATGGCGCCGGGTCTTCGATTTTTCCGCCCGGAATGTAGGACCAAAGCAATAGACCTTTCCGAGCGCAGCCGCCGTGGCTTCGTTATAGAGCTGTCCCGATTGCGTCAGGTAAGCCTTTTCGCCTTCGAAGTAGTCGACCTCGAAAAGTGTTGTGGTGCCTTCGCATGCCGCGGGTGTGAGTATTGGGGCATCGCAAAGCGTGAATCCATCGTTATCGAGGAAGCCACGAACCGCCTGCACCACCGTGTGACGAACTTTCAGAATCGCGGTTTGCCGCCGCGAGCGCAGCCACAGGTGCCGCTTATCCATCAGGAATTCGGTCCCATGTTCTTTCGGAGTAATCGGATAATCGTGAACTTCCTGCAGCACCTCGGCGTTGACCACATCGATCTCAAAACCACCTGGGGCACGTTCATCCGCGCGCACCGTACCGGCGATTGTTAACGCAGACTCCTGTCCTAAGGCCTTTAGCGCGTCCCAAATTTCGGGAGTGATCGCGTTTTTCAGAGCGACGCATTGCACCACGCCAGTGCCGTCACGCAATTGGGGAAACAATATCTTTCCGCTTGAGCGCAGGTTGTAGAGCCACCCTTTAAGCGCGACTGTTTCGCCAACGTGCTGTTTAAGGTCCGAGATATAAACGTGTGGCGAGCTTTTTACTTCCAATGATTGCGATTCGGTAGCCATAAGTTAGTTAGATTAATCAGCAAGAACTTATCTAGTTGAGCGGTAATTCTGAGGTGGTTATTTCATCCGGCCGCTTTTTGCCCTGCAGCCGGTCATCGATCATTTTCCGAAGCGCTGGAAACCGTTCTAGCCACTCGGCGGCCTGGAGCACAATCAGCAACGTGGGATTAATAAAGTGCTCATAGAATGGTCCGCGATTACAAACGGCCGTTTGATACGAGAAGGTGCCGACTGCTTTAAGCCCGCGTTGAATTGTCATCAAGCGAAACTGGCGGGCAAACTCGTCGGGATCAAGAGCCTCCAGACCTAGCCGTCGCCGCTCTTCAAGAAAGAAGAGACGATGGTCACGAATTTCGGCGAGCGAAGGCGGCGCAGGTTGGCGATCGAGTAGCAACGAAACCAGATCATAACTTGCCGGTCCCATGCGCGCGTCCTGGTGATCTACTACTCGCAAACGATTCTGGCTGTCTAACATCAAATTGGCGGTGTGAAAGTCGCGGTGGCAAAGAACGCGAGGAGCAGCTGCAAGCTCCGCCGCCACGTCGTTCAACTCCGTCTTCAACTCTGCTGCTTCCGCGTGCCGTAGATTTTCACCGCGCAAACTCTGGAAGTAATGTTCGACGAAGAAGTCGAGCTCCCAGGAGAGTTTTGCTTCGTCGAAGGCCAACCGGCTGGAGATAGATTTCGTTTTGTGGGCCTTCTCCGTCGCCTTCTGAATGCGCGCAATCAAATTCATCGCACTCTCTTTGTAGTCATCGACTTCTGTTTCGGTCGCCGTTTCATAAACCTTACAAAGCTGCCGGTCCCCGAGATCCTCTTGCACAATAATTCCGGCTGAGCCATCGACTGCGTAGATTTCAGGGACGGCGATATCGCTCTGTAAAAAGAGGCGAGTCACATCGAGATACGGATGCAGGTCCGGATCAAATGGGTCGGGGTAGACGGCGGCAACGGCTTTGCCCTGCCTCCAGGGAACGCGGAAATAGCTTCGGGTGGAAGCGTCGGGTGTCAGGGCTTCAGTCTGCGGCTCTGCAAATCCCTGAGATTGTAGAAACTTCGAGAGCCGGTCGGTCGTGGAGAGTTCAAAAGCGTTCGCCAACTGTTTTACTGAACTCATTTCTGCGGAGGTCGTCGGGAGACTCAGCTTAACGTTTGCTTAAAAATAAGCGGGACCTTCAGAGTCCCGCGCAGTCTGGAATTGTGAACTGGCGGGATTGTATCACTGGCTCAAAGGCACGACAAAATTATCGCCTTTAACCGCACCGCATAAAGCCTTCGCCGGCGCCTGCTTCCCCGCAACCAGCGAGTTACGCACCACAATAGCGTTTTCAATCACCTCGCCGGACTTGATGCGCACGCCATCGGCCAGAACGGAACGACTAACCCAAGCGCCCGCTTCTACCACGACATCGTCCCAGAGCACCGCCTCGCTGACTTCGGCCTGGGCCGAGACAACACATCGCGCACCGATCGATAGCTTTTCGTGCCGGTCTGCCAGCATCGCGAGACTAATGTCCAGATAGCGCTGCAACGTCGAAAGCTCATACCAGGTGCCTGAGGCAATGTGGACGGCGACGCGCTCGCCCTGCCGCATCGCCTCGGGGTAAACGTCGGTTGTGGAGTGAGAAAATACTCCGCGCGGGATGTAATCGAAGATGCGCGGCTCAAGAATCTGAATCCCCGTAAACATCAGAGGTGGTTCGTCTCCCGCTGTGCCTCGAGCCGGCATCCCTCCGAAACCTTTCAGCAGTCCGTTGGCAGTCTCCACTACCGTGAAGCGCTCATACTTCGTATTCGGAAGCAGCACTAAGGTGGCGATCGCGTCGGATTCCCGATGTGTTTTCAGCGCTGCATTGAGATCGATATCGGTGATGAGTTTGCCGTTTATAACAAGGAAGGTCTCCGATTCGAAGAAGCTGCGCGCGTTATCGAGAGCACCACTCGTTCCCAGGATCACCGGTTCATCGATGTATTGAAGTTTGACTCCAAACTGACTGCCATCGCCCAGCGCCCGGCGAACAGAGTCAGGACGATGATGAAGGTTTACAAGGATGTCGCGCCAGCCATAGCTTGCCAGGTATTCGGCCACGTAACCGACCAGTGGTTTTCCCAGGATAGGAATCGCTGGTTTAGTGCGGTCTTCGGTTAACGGCCACAGACGTGTGCCATAGCCGGCGGAAAGAATCATTGCGTGCATGCAAGATATTCTAAGCGGATGGAAGTAGTTCCAGGTAGGAGGGTGTGAACTGATTAAGAAGCTTTGGAAGCGTCGCGAATCATCAAGTCGAAAGTGCCCGGCGAGACTTTGCGAAAGCGCGTGTTGCGATTTAGAGAAACGGCGACGCTGATGGTCGGATTGGCGCCGGTGAATTTGAATCCACCTTCAAGCAGCCGGTTATAGATCTCGTTCACATGCAGCGGGCCGCCTTCTTCGCGCAATAACAATGTCACGGCCTGAGGAATGGTGCGATCGAGAAACCGATCACTGACAGCTTCAACGTTACTGCGAACAGCGGGTATCTCCTGGCGCCGAGCCTCGCGGTGCTCCATTCCGAGAGGCGCACGCGACTGGCCAGACGACTGCCGCATGGCATTCTCAAGTTCAAGATCAGACGGTAACCCGGCAGCGAGGCTGCTCGACGAGAGTACTGACGACAGCAGCCGGTAGATGGCTGCTTCCGACTGGCTCGCCAGAGTATCCATCTCCGCCAGTTCGGCGCGCACGGCATCGGCTTCAACCTCGAGTTCACGAAGCCGCGCCGCTAGATGCATTCGTGCCGCCCGCGATTGCCGCAGGCTTTGTTCCAGCCGGGACAGAAGGTTTTCGTTAGGACGTTCCATCGGAGGGAATCTTAGTGGGAATTGGGCCTTTAGACAACACTTTTCGCCTGACGGTCAGTCAGTAGGTGGGTTTTCTTCCGTTCTTAATGAGCCATCGTTACCTCTCCCGCTCTAAAACATAAGTCGGGATAGATCGAAGCGCATCGCAATACTCCGAATCCGGCAAAACATTTAGTGCGGTTCGGGCGGCTTCGGCAAACTCATCTGCTCGCGCTCGGGCGCGATCGAGGCCGCCCACGCGATCCACTGCATCCAGCAATTCAGCCCGCGATACGCTCTCGTAATTTCCAGCTTTAATTACGGTCTCGATCTTTGCAGTGATAGAAGGATCGCTCTCGAGCAAATAAATCAATGGGAGGGTAACCTTGCCCGCCAGTAAATCCACACCGGCGGCCTTACCCAGCACTTCATCAGTCGCGGTGAAGTCGAGCAGATCGTCTGTCAGCTGAAAGGCTGTACCCAGATTCAAGCCAAAATCTCGCAGCGCCGTCCGCTGCGTTTCGTCCGCTTCTCCGAGAATGGCGCCAACCTCACAACAAGCGCTGAAGAGGTACGCTGTCTTTCTTTCCAATACGTCGAGGTAGCCGGGCTCTGAGACGTCTATGCGGCCCAGCAGGTCCAGTTGCAGCAACTCTCCTTCAGTCATCTTTCGCGTGACAGCGGTGAGAATATCGAGTATCGGCAGCGACCGCTCCGCCAGGCTGGTTTCAAAAGCCGACATATAAAGCCAGTCGCCCATCAGCACTGCTGTCTCGTTCCCGTAGACCGCATTCACCGTGGGACGATCCCGACGCGTTTCAGCGCTGTCGATGATGTCGTCGTGGACGAGCGTCGCCGTGTGGAGAAACTCCATGACGGTCGCCATCCGAATCGAGTTGTAGCGGCCTCCATTGCCGCCTACGGCATAGTTCGCAAGTATCGTTAGAGCCGGCCGCACTCTCTTCCCGCCCGAAGCGCGCAGGTAATCAGCGATGTAATCAATCACCTGGACGTTTGAACGCGCCTGGCGCTCAAACTCCTCCTCGACCTGGGCCAGCTCCGCGGCAATCAGGCTAAAAATGCGGCGCGCGGAGATTCGCGCATCTTCATCGAGGGCTATGGTGTGACCGGAAGTCTGCATTTAGTTTGAGCGGTAATTCGTGAACTGCATGTGAATCCCGAAGTCTTTTTCCTTCAGCTTGGCGATGATGTCCTGCAAGGTATCCCGGTCTTTCCCGGACACGCGAACGACATCGGCCTGAATCGATGCTTGAACCTTTGCTTTGGAATCTTTAATGAAGCGGACTACTTCTTTAGCCTTGTCTTGGGGAATTCCCTGCTGGATCGCCACATGTTGGCGGACCGTGCCGCCGCCTGCGGGCTCGACCGTGCCGTAGTTCAAAGCCTTAAGAGGCACGCCGCGGCGCACAAGTTTCTGCTGCAAAATATCGTTCATGTTGCGCAGCTTGGTGTCGTCTTCCGCTGTCAGTAGCAGGGACTCTTTTTCGAGGACAACGTTGGCGGCACTGCCCTTGAAATCGAACCGCTGTCTCACTTCTTTGATTGTCTGGTTGATCGCGTTGGTCATTTCTGCGCGGTCAACTTCAGAAACGATGTCGAAAGAGTTTTGCTGAGCCATGCTTGTGGGTTTGATTTCCAGCGTTTGTGATGTGGTCCTCGTACGAGGAGGATAGCATCAAATCGTGAGCATGTGAAAGTTGGCGCTAAACCTTTTGCAGGCGGAAGATCGCAACGAAATTGGCGGTAGTTATGCGACCAATCTTCTCTAAACTAATTCCGCGGATTGTGGCGAGGCATCGCGCTGTTTCAACGACGCGAGCTGGCTCGTTTCGCTTTCCACGGAAAGGAACGGGCGTTAAGTAGGGACAATCTGTTTCTATTAAGAGGCGTTCGAGTGGGAGCTGGCTCGCAATCCTACGTAGATCGTCAGCCTTCTTAAAGGTGATGTTTCCGGAAAACGAAATGTAGAAACCCAGGTCGATCGCGGCAAGCGCCAACTCCAACGAGCCTCCAAAGCAATGCATGATTCCGCCCCTTGATGATTGTGAAGGTTGACGCGATGGCTGATATTCGCTCCGCAGAATCTCAATGGAGTCTGCATCGGCGCTGCGCGTGTGTATCACCACAGGAAGATCGCAGGCGCGGGCGGCCTGCAGTTGGCGTCGAAACACTTGCTGTTGCGTATCGCGGGGGGAATTATCGTAGTGATAGTCGAGACCGATTTCTCCCCAGGCCAGGATCTTTGGAGTCGCCGCAATTAAACCTTGGATTCTTGCTTCCGCCGCGTCGTCGTAGAGTTTCGCGTCGTGAGGATGGACGCCGATAGCGGCGTAAATGTTTTCGTGGGCAGCGGCAAGATTTACGGCCCGCTCGAAAGCACCGCTGTGTGGATCCCCGGTGCCGACATTTAGAATTGTCGTGACGCCCGCATCAGCCGCGCGCTTGATGACTTCCTCCCGATCAGCGTCGTACTCCGGTCCGTCTATGTGTGCGTGGGAATCGATGAACATTAATTGGTTTCAGAATCGTAGGGATAAACAACTCAGGCCGCCATCCATCTTTTGAAACTCGCTCATGTCTAGCGCAATCGTCTGGTAACCAAGCGACGCCAATGTTTGCCCGAACCTCGAGTAGCCTTCGGCGATCAAGACCTTGTCGTTAACCCGAACACAATTCGCTGCATATTCTTCGCCGTCGGCCACGTGCACGAGCTGGTAATCTGAAAATTCTTTGAAGCTGGCCAATGCGTCTATTACCACCAGGCGATTATCGCCGAGGGAGGCCAAGCCGCTTTTTAAGTGAAGCAAGCCGTCGATGCCGCGAGTGTCGATCAAACTATGAGTCTTGCCAAACGCAGTTAAGAATCGGCCCAACTGCCCTGCCCCGGCTTCATTAGTTCGTTCCGAGATGCCAATGAAATAGTGGTTCCCTGCCTCGCAGACGTCACCGCCATCAAGGCAACCGGGATCCTGAATCGATTCGACTTTGGAAAAGAACTGTTTGATAGTTTCGGCCACACTCGCCACTTCGCCGGTACGACTCGCTGCTCCAGGTCGAGTAAGAATCACAGATTCGCCAACGACGACAGCCGTGTCTTCGATGAACGTCGAATCCGGATAAGCATCGTCAGGTTCCAGGTTAGTCAGCAGCAGCCCGCAGCGCTCAAGCGCCTCACAATACGCTGTATGTTGGCTGAGTGCTCGCACGTATTCCGGCGGGCCAAGGTTTGCAGTACTAAGTCCCATTGAGAAACTCTGTGCTGGCTTGCGAACGATTGCCTGATGCATAGGACGTCGAGTTTCGGGTTTGATCTAAGCAGAAGAAATTCTAATCGCAGGGCACAGTAATATTACAGCCTTTCCTACGTAAGCGGATCTCTCATAGCTTGTTGCCAGTATGAAAGGATTCGAGTAAGATTTCGCCGCTTTGAACCTCGCGTAACCTCTTGCCGGAACTTCTCGGCTTCTTCCATTAAAGGAGATTAACGATGCAACTTGTAAACGAAACCAATACCGCGGTGAATTATTCCATCACCTCCAGCAGCAGTGGAGATTGTGGCCAGATTCCTGTCGACGGGATGGTGGATTTGCCTGCCTACGACAACCAGACCAATGTAACCGTTTCATTCCTGCCCGTGGACGTGGCGTGGTTCAAGATTGATGTCGGCACCACTACGACCGGAGAGCAGGTTGAAATGGCGGTCGTCTTTGAGCCGGCCTAGTTTTGATTAAGCCCACTTGGCGCTCTGACCTTGCACCTGTGGGCACGGTAGCCCGCACAACATTTTTCCAGGAGAGAAAACGGATGAACGTATACAACAACGCGAGCATTGACCTTTTTTACGACATCACCAGTACGAGCTCTGGCGATTGTGGCAACCTTGGCGCAGGCCAAACGGCGGAATGGCCAGGCTATGATAACTCGCAGGGAGTGGCTGTATCTTTTGTTGCAATGCCCGATTCAGGCGCAAACCCGACGCCTTTTTCGGTGAGCATTCCGACGACCGGAGTCGGCGGCGTCGTCACTATTGGGTTGTATCTGGAATAGTCCGCCAGATCGAAGGGTGCGAAAGCTGGCTTGCTTACGCACCCTCGATCACTTCACAGAACAAACGCCGCCACTGTTCAGCGATCTTGTCCCACCTGAACTCGGCCCTTCGCGCATTTTGATAACCGGCTTCAGCTAGCTTCTCCCGATGGTCGCGATCTTGATAGACGCGCTCGAGGGCTTTGGCCACATCTTCGACACTCACGACCAAACCCTCAGTCAAATTTCCCGGATATGTCATCTTCGCCGAAGGCTCAATAAATTCTGCCGCACCATCCCAGAGCTCTGCTAGCGAAGTGTGACGCGGAATAATCTGCGCACTCTTTGTGGCCGCGTGCTCAAAGCTAACCATGCCCCAACCTTCCCCCGTCGTTGTGGTGATGCCAACATCGCAAGCGTTGTAAAGCACGTTCAGTAGTTCGTCCGAAAATTCGGGCCGGGAATTATCCGCCTTACTCATCATCAATCTGTCGTAGATGCCGTAGCGCCGCGCTAGAATTATCACGTTCCAGCCAGTGTCTTCCGTCGCCATGTGTAGATACAGCTTCGCGTTCGCGGGTTTGTCACGCGCAAATTCTGCGAAGCCCTGCATCGTCAGGTCGATGCGCTTCCTTGGCATATTCCGGTTTGCATTGAGGACGATGAAGGCTTCGCTGTGTTCCGGATCCTTTATTCCGAGTTGCTTTCTGGCCAAAAGCCGACGACCAGGGATTGTCTTTGCATCAGTAACAGCCGGATCGTCGCTGTCGAGCGGATAGAACTTCTCACAAGCAACGCCATGCGGAATCACTTCGAGCTCCGGAAAGCGAAAGGCGGCGTTGTCACGTCTCACGAACTCCAAGGACTTCGCGATCTCTTTCCGACCGTATTCAGTGAACAGCACATAGCGAGTGACGTCCTCCAGTTGCCCCAGGATTTCAGGAGCAATCGGCCCCGCCTCGACCGGGGAATAGAAGACCGTTTTTGGTTGTGGAGTAAGGCGACGCAGGACGTTCAGATAGCGAGTCTGGAAGGTTAGGTCGTAAAGCAAAAAGACCAGGGCCGGCCGGATTTCGTTAACGAGCTTTGGCAGCTGATTGTAGCCATAAACATCCCTACCCTGTTTTGCGGGATAGAGAGGCCAGGAGTAATCGTGCGGACCGTCGTCATAACGAGTTGCCATTTGGTGCAACTCAAAGTCGCGATGCAGTGGCTGAAAGATGCTACGGATGACTCGCGCGAAACCGGTCGGGGCTACGGCATCGCCGATGATTAGAATTCGACGATTAGCACTGGAATGAGTCATTTTGAGGGTTCGAGTTAACAAGACCGGCTAACCGCTTCGATTGAAAAAAAGACACTGCTCATCGAGCTGTAACTACTTAAACCGCGATTGCAATCAAGTGTATTCCATATCGGTAAGAAAATCGGAATTCTTACACCATATGATCTCAGCGAAAATGTGAAAATGCCGCATATGAAAGTGGCATAAATGTTGCCGTTTTTTTAAGGCACAAGGGAGGGGATATTAAGATGATGAAGAGATTCGGCGGAGTTATTTTGGGCCTGGTTCTGGTTTTTGGGGCGATTGGAGCGAGTGGCCTTACGGCTAATGCTCAGTATCAGCGCGATGGTAAATGGGAGCGGGATCGCAATTCGCGCCGCGACCGAGACAATGATCGCCGCTGGCGCAACCGTCGCAATGACCGCTTACACGGGCGTGGCTACAACAACGGCCGTTACGGATACCCAGGCAATAACAACGGTCGCTATGGCAATGGCCGCTACAACAATGGCCGTTATGGAAACTACGGCAGCAACAATTATGAGCTCAATCGCGGTTACCAGCAGGGACTAAGCACGGGGTCAAGCGATGCGCGTCGGGGACAGAGCTACAACCCGCAACGGTCGCGATATTACCGCAACCCGTCTTCCTACGAGTTTCGCGAGGGATTCGTCCGCGGTTATGACCAGGGTTACCGCCAGTATGCCGGCTACAACAACAACGGCTACTACCGCCGCAACAATGGAAGCGTTTGGAGCCAAATTTTGGGTCTTCCATAATAAGTTTGCGCGTACTCTCCACCTAGCCTTAACTACGAGGAATGCCGCGAGTCTTTCGCGGCATTTTTTCGTTAGCCTACCCGAGGATTCGGACTGCTTGCCACCTCGCCGGTAAGCTTCCGCAGTTCCATTTCTCTACCTCCCAAATACAATTCAGGCTATTATCCGGCCCACAAAGGAGAAGTATGAAGAAGTGGTTGATTCGGATCGTTCTCTTCCTCGTGGGGCTGATTGCTGCGGTCTTTGTAGTAGGCGCATTACTTCCTGAAGAACATCGCGCCTCGCGAACTCTCATTACAAAGCGATCACCACAGGCAATCTGGGACGCGATAAGCGATCATGCAACCGAAACACAATGGCGGACCGATGTCGCTAGTGTGACAGCGCTTGGGGAACGCGAGGGAAAGCCTGTTTGGCAGGAGAATTATAGAGACGGAAATAGAGTGACGTTGATTACCACGGAAGCGAAGGCGCCAACAAGAATGGTTCGCGAGTTGACAGATCTTGAAGGACCATTCAGTGGACGCTGGGAAATCGACATTACGCCGACGCCAGCCGGAAGCAACATCACCGTGACCGAGATTGGCAAGGTTTCCAACCCACTCTTTCGCTTTGTCTCGAAGTTCATCATTGGCCACACAACCTTCATGGAGAAATACCTGAAAGGCCTAGCCGGGAAATTCGGTGAGCAGCCGCAGTTCGCCAACTGAGTCGTAACGAAAACACGAGAAGGATCAATGAGAGACATTTATCAGACAGGGTTTAGCAGTCATTCCAGGCGCAAACTGACAGTTTGCGCTACAGCGTCCGCGCTCATCGTGATCGTAGCGGCGGTTGTCGCTGCAACCGGATCGGTATCGTCTCAAACTGTCGATCTCAAGCCCTGTACAGTCACGGGCGTTGAAGGTCGTGTGTTATGCGGCACGCACGAGGTTTTCGAAAATCGCGCTACGCGCACAGGCCGCAAGATTAGTTTGAAAATAGTTGTCTTCGCGGCTACTGGTTCTAATCCACAGCCGGATCCTTTTGTTTATATCCCTGGTGGTCCTGGTTCATCGGCGACAGAGGATGCGCCCTACCTCGCCAAGCCTTTCGCTCGCATTCGCGAACAACGTGACCTGCTCTTTGTCGATCAGCGTGGCACTGGGGGATCTAATCCGCTCAACTGTAAATTCTTCGATGCAGCAAACCCGCAAAGCTTCTTCGGCTACTTCTTCCCGCTAGCAGACGTTCGCAAATGCCGCGAGGAGCTCGAACCGAAGGCGGATCTAAAACTCTACACCACGCCGATCGCGATGGACGATCTGGACGACGTTCGCGCGGCTCTCGGCTACAAACAGCTGAATTTGTATGGCGCCTCTTATGGCACTCGCGCCGCCCTCGTCTATCTAAGACAACACGAGCCCCACGTGCGCACGGTTACACTATTCGGCGTGTCGCCGACGAACCAGTTTATGCCTCGGATATTTCCGCAGGATACGGAACGCGCGCTCCTGGGTGTGCTAGCTGAATGCGCCGGGGACGCAAAGTGCGGCAAGACCTTTCCGAACCTGCAAGCCGAAGCGAAACTTGTTTTGGAACGATTGATCAAAGCGCCGGTAGAAGTTGAGTTAACTAAAGAACCAGCTCAAAACGAGAACCAGGCACCGAATACAGCGCCAACACAATTCAAGGTAATGCTCTCGCGCGATCTGGCGGCGGAAGCTATTCGCTACATGCTTTACAATCCGGCCGCGGCCCTGCGGATTCCCTTGTTCTTGCACCTGGCCGCCCAGAATAATTTCGTACCCCTCGCGCAGGCTGCGCTTGAATATCGCCGTGGAATCGTAGCGACGGGTAGCAACGGCATGTACCTGTCGGTTACCTGCGCCGAGGACCTTCCCTGGGTTAAAGCGAGCGAAGCAAAACAACTCGCGGCAAATACTTTTCTTGGCGAGTATCGTTACCAGCAGCAGTCTGAAGCCTGCGGACTGTGGCCGCGTGCGGAGATCGGGTCCGGCTATAGTCAGCCGGTCGTCTCAAAGGTGCCGGTTTTGATTTTTACGGGCGAATGGGATCCCGTGACGCCGCCGGCGAATGGAGCGGGGGTCGCTCGTCACCTGGCGAAGAGCTTGAACTTAGTAGTGCCGCACGGCGGACATGGTTTCAATGGCCTCGAAGGCACCGATTGCATCGATCGCTTGCAGGCGGAATTCGTCGCCAAGGGAACAACCGAGGGGTTGAATGCTGACTGCGTGAAAGCGATTAAGCGTAAGCCGTGGGTTCTGGAAATGAAGAAGTAGGTGAATAGTCAGTAGTAAAATTTCCAAGCGGCGATTACGAAACGGAAGGCGCGAGCTCCATCCACCACAGACTACCGTCCACTAACTACTAACCACTGACTACTTACTGCCTCTCAATCAACCACCCGCACCATAACTTCCGCGCCATTCGTCCGGATCTCGGGGACGTACATCGCATGTCCCAAGACGGGAAGCGCGTGGAATCCACCCGGCACCTCGGCGCGCATTTCATAAGTTACCTGCCAAACTCCCTCGGGCAGCTTGTCGATAAAGAGCGCCACCTTGCGATCGCGGAGCTCCTGATAAACCCAGCGTGTGCGTCCTGTAAAATCGGTCGTGGCGGTGTAGTTCATCATTTCCGACTTGGTACTGTTCAACGCCCCTGACTTGATCTCCTTTACAAAGACATTTTCGCCGCTGCGCAATTGCACCGCTTCCAGACCAGCGGGTTTCAGATCCTCGAACAAGAGATATTCGTAGTTGTTCTTCGCTTCGATTGTCAGCACCACCTCCACACGATCGCCGCTCTTCACTGTCTCACCATCCCTTAACGGAACTCGTTCAGAGACAATCCCCTTTAGCAACGTGGGGTGATTCACCAGTTTAAAATACTGGCGTCGCACGAAGATTTCGTTACCGGCGGGAGTTAACGGCTCTTCAAGACTGAAAAACTTGGCTTCCGCGGAAAAATAGATCGGCCCGCTTCCGGATGTGCGTCGAATCTCAATTGAATTGGCGCCATTTCGAATCAGCTGTTGTGGAATCTCGAATTTGCTTGGCCCTGCTAAGGCCTGGTCGGCATCAAGCTGGCGCGTCGCCACCGACTGCCCGTTGACGAGCAACTCATATCCTAGCGAAGGCGACACTTCCCCGCTCTTTCGCAGGTAATCATTGAGCGTCAAAACCACGATTGCCGTATCGCGTGTATTACTCCATTGTGCGCCGCGGCGGTTCTTGATTAGCCAATTCGTTACCGGCTCGATCAATTTGTTCTGTGGATCAATCGCTAAAAGTGCCCGCAGCGCAAACGAAGTAGCTTCGACGCCACCGTCAGACCAGCGCCAGTAAATTCCATCTTCGCCCCAATGTGCGGTCGCCATTACAGAAGGATCAGAAGCGTGGCCACCACGCTGAACAATGGAAATGTCAGGTTTGGAATCAAGTTTGACGCCATTCTCCAAATTACGGACGAGCGTCCGCGCTTCGGTGGTCTTGCCGAAGTAATGCGCGGAGAGGGCTAACAACGCGCGCGTGTATGCGTTTAGACGATCCCGATTCGTGTAGAGGTTCGCAAATGCTTTCGCTTGAAACTCAGTTTGCGCGGAGTCCTTGTGCGTAGCCCGATGTACGGAAAGGGCGTGTAGCATCCAGGCCTGGGAATCATGGTTCGATTCTTCTTCAACGAGTTCCTTGTCCAGGTACGCTGCCGCACGCTCTGCTACGTCGGGATTGATCTCGATCCCGGCATCCCGAGCAAGCGCCAAACCCCCAGAGCACATAAGCGGTCATGAAGTGGTCGCTCTCACCTTCCTTCCACCAGCCCCAGCCACCGTCAGGGTGTTGAAAGTGGTACAGCCTTTCCAGACTCTGCTTCGTGATCGCGTGCAACTCATTGAGATCACGCTTGCCTTTGGTATGGGTTTGCTGCGCTGTTTCCGGTTCGATCCCGCCAAAGACTCTTCCCATTACTGTCTCCGGCTTCAGACCGAGATCGCGCAACGTCTTCGCGGTAATTGCCGCCGGCAAGAAACGACTCATTGTCTGTTCCGTGCAGCCGTACGGGTAATCGATAAGGTACGGCAAAGCATCAAGCATCGTGACAGCGAGGCTGGGGGCGACTTGAACAGAAAGCGTAGTGGTGTCGGCCCTTCGAGCGGCCGGAATATCCAGCGAGACGGCTACGCTATCGGCGCGCATCTTTCCTGAGCGGGAAAGAAACTTTTCAATCCCGTGTTCATAGACCGTGTAACTCTTCTCCATCGCATCAGCATATTTGTCGCCGCGCGCTTCGACTTTCAACTTCGCTTCGCCCGCGTGGGTGACTGCGACGAGCCAATCAACGCGGGCTTCGCTACCGGCTTTTACTTCAACTGTCGCCTGTCCGCTCTGATTTGGAGCGCCATCAACGATCAGCCGAGAAATGGTTAAGCCCTCAGCCTTGAGCCCAGCGGAGACGTTAAGCGACTGGTCCGTGTTGTTGTTGATTACGCCGGAGACGGTAACTTGATCGCCGACAACGAAGAAGCGAGGCGCTTGCAACCGCACGATCAGCGGTTGCTTCGTTCTCGTGGAGGCGTTACCGATGCCGAACTGGTTTCCGGTTGTGGCTACTCGAGCGGTGGCCTGCCAGGTTGTTAACGAGTCGGGGTATTTAACTTTAATTGACGCGGTGCCATTGCCGTCAGTGTGCACATCGGGCTGCCAAAGAATCGTCGAACGAAAATCACTGCGTACCTGAACCGCTGGCTCGGGTGCGATGTTCGCAGCAGGAGATTCCTGAGGCGCTGCTGTCGGCTGCGCCCTCATAAGACTTTCGAAGCGGCGGCTCTGGGGCAGGTTTGTAATCACCTTTGCCTGAACCCCATCAGTGACGACCTCGGACGTCGAAGAATCCCGAGAGAGACCCGCAACGTTTCCGCGACCTACAAAGTAATCAACTTTCTGCTTCATGCTCCCGGAGTCACCTTCATTGTCCTTGTAATCGATAAGCTGACCTTTTTCGAGCTCAACCAGACGGGCATAAGACTTTTGATTAAAGGTGCTTTGTGTCTGCACCAGGAGCGTCCGCTTGCGACCATAGTAAAACTGACGCGGATCACCAGCGTAGTCCTGCTGAATGTATTTCACTGACTCGTCAATCAAACCCAAAGCAACTTCGGCAGCAACTGGACGACCGTCAACGTCTTTCGTAGTAATCCAAAGCGTGCCCTCTTGTCGCGGTTCATATTGGTCGCGATCCGATTTCACATCCACGGTCAGAAACTGTCGCACGGGGGGCACCACCAATTGTTTCGTAGTCGCGAACATCTGAGCGTTGCTGATCATCGCCGCATTGAGAAAAATATTGGGAATGTGCTTTTCCTCGATCGGTAGTTCGATTAGTTTTGCGGTGCCGGTCACATGCACGACGCGGTAACTGAAAAGATCCTCTCCTTCGACACTGAACAAGACATAGCGGTCGCCTTCGGGCACGAACAACATCACGGGGGTTGTTTCACCCGCTCGCACCGTGTCCTTATCAACGACGATTTCGATGCCCTGCTGCCGATAGCCCAACTCCGTCGAAGCATTGTTTGCTACAAACACGTACGTTTCAGCTTTAATTGGAGGCAAAGGTCTTTCACGTTTCGTTGAGCTGATCTGCGGGCCCTGGCTGCTTAGCCAGGTGAGGCGATAATAGCCTTCCCGCTCGGTCTGAAACGTCAACTGGCCCATGCCTTCGGCATCAGTCTTCACAACCTGTGTTGCGATATCGTCGTGTTGGTAGCCATAAAACTTGATCCGCCAAGGTTTTTTTCCTTTGCCGGCTGGCGGCGGAAAGACGCCAGGCTTTCCTTTTAAGGAGCGCAGCTCCTCGCCCTTAACTTCACGATCATTAGGATCGAGCCACACTTCCCACCAGTAGTCGCGCGTGATCTTGACCGTGCCGGTTGTGGCCACCGGCTGTTCATTCGCATCCAGAGCTTTGAAGTTGACAGTAATTTTTTCCTGGGGACGGTAGATGTTCCGTTCGGCGCGCGGGTAGACGTAATAGCGATGGCGGGTAACGCGCACGTTATCGGCAGCCACGATCTCGCGCCGCGACGAATCAGTGACTCGAGCTTCGACGCGATACTCGAAATCCTGATTGTAGTTTTCGCGCGGGGTGTCAAAGGTCAGAACGGCCTTGCCGGTTGCGTCTGTTTTGATTACTTCTCGTTTGATTACCTGGCCCGCACCGCCGTAGTGGTAGGCGTGCCGGCTATTCTGTTCGAAGTCCTCGTAGTACCAGGGATATTCTCGATAAGGGAACCAGTAGTGATAGAAAGGTCTTTGATAGACCACCACCTCAACTGATGCATTACTAACCGGCCCGCCGAAGTAGTAGTCGGCTTGAATATCAACTTCAACCTTTTCTCCCAGACGATATGTCTTTTTCTTTCCTTCTACTTCCGGTGTTTTGACTGACACTTTAAATTCCGGCAGCTTGTATTCCTCGAGTCTGAAAAGGATCGCAGAACCAATACCGTTGGCTCGACCCTGATCCCAAAACTGAACGTTGTAGGCGCCGAGCGCCAGTTCCTCGCCGAGTTCAAAGGAATTCCACGCGCTGCCAAATGAATTGAGCGTCGCTTTGCCTTCGCTTACCTTGGCGCCGCGCGGATCGGTGATCTGATATTCAACGATCTGATCTGACGGCGTCGTGTAGGCGCCATTACTTAATCGGCGCGCAATAAATTTCCATTGCACTTTTTCTTTAGGACGGTAGGCGGGCCGATCTGTGAAGGCGTAGATTCGCCACCCGTCGCCCGGATGAATGTAATTGGTGTTGCCTGCTGAGAACGCTTGCGAATCATTTGGTGCGGTCGCAGTAACAAAGAGACCTCGTGAATTGGTGTCATTCTTAAGCGTAAAACTGGCGAGACCATCGCTGTTTGTATTTTGTCGTAACTTGCGCCAATGCCATTTGTTGTTATGGTAATAACTTTCCCAGAGTGCCACCTGCGCGTTTGCGATGGGAGCGCCGCTGAGAGCATTCGCGAAAAAGACGAGGGCCTGTTTTGGAGTCGTCTTCAAAACAATTGAAGCATCAGTGACCAGGACCACGTCGCGAGCGGTTAACGCTCCGCCTTTGGCTTCCAGCAAATAAGCGCCCACCGGTAACTTGCCGTCGATGCGCAGTTGTTCACTAAAGGGTCTGTGTTGTCCCTTGTCGGGTAACTCCTTCGCCCAACTCTTAACGACTTCGCGTCCCGCTGTTGGTAATCGTTGAATCCAACCAACGTTTTCTTCTGACGCTTCGGCGTCCTCGTCTTCCGAAGACCTGGTAAAACGCACGTCACGCGTTAAATCGATGCGGTAGAGCGCGAAGCTGACTTTGTTGAGATTGCGAGCACTAAGGGAGAATTGAAGCTCGGAGGTTGGCAAAAAGATATTCGATACGGCGATTCCAAGTGCGGGATCAGTAATATTTTTGATTTGCTGTAGTGCTTGATCGTAATAGCGAGTCTCACCCTTTTTAAATTCACGCAGTAGTCGCCGATAGATCTCAATGGCTTCAATGTAGTTGGTTTCCTGTTGCCATTGGCCGTCTTCCCGTTCGCGCAGGGTGCCATAGTAATTTACCCATTCCGCGTAGTGATATAGCGCGTCGTCATACCACTCCGACTGCTTCCCGGCTTTGAGCGCAGCTTGAAATTCATCCGCAACCCGATCGCGCGACTCCCAATCGCCGCTGTTATTGCGCATGGTCATTGCGATCAGGAAATGCAGGTGGATTCTTTCGCTCTCCTCGGTACTTATCTTCAGCGCATTCTCGAGAACATTTAGCGGAATGTAATTACCGTAGTAGGTGTAGTAGTAATAATCGTTAGTGCGTGGTGCTTCCGAAGCCTTGAAGACAATTCGCAGGTAGCGCTCGCGAGCGCGTTGAATGTCGCGCTGGCCGCTCCACCAATCGAGCGCCAGGTGATAGTGCGGCCAGGCGTTGTTCCAGTTGAGCTGATTGCGGCGCGTCCAGTAGAAGTCGCCCAGCGACTCATGCGCTTCCGCCCAAATGAAGTCACGCTCCTCTTCCTTGTCCCTAATCCGAATCAGCTCGCCGAGTTGCTTCTGGGCCTGCTCATACTTCGTGTCGTCTGCGGTTTCCGTGGCCGACTGCGAGCGCCAAAGCGTATCGGCGACGCGAAACTCCACCCAGCGCGACTCCGCTTGCGGCAGCGCAGCTTTATCGATGGCACTGTAGATCTCATGAGCGCGGGCGTAAGAGCCCTCAGCATAAGCGCGTTCCGCAGCGGATTTTGATTGCGGGTAGTCTGCCTGTTGCGCGACGCCATAGAAGAGGAAAATGAGCAGAGCTGCGAATGAAAAGATTTTCATATGTAGTAGTCGGTGTGCTTAGGTTAGTTTTGCTTCAGTCAGCCACGCACACTTGTGCCTAAACGAGTCAGTAAGATTAGGAAGACCTTTTGTTCCGGGCTTGATGAGACTTAAGCCGAGGTGTGCTGTTCGTTAGAACAAACATCGCGCCCGATAGTTGCCCGTCTTTTGATCAGGCTACCTGTTTAATGAACGTACAATCAGGCGAGACTTGCAGCGGAATTGCGAGGTTGGAGATGGAGGGACTGCAGGAGAGTCGACTTGTTAACAGAGAAAGGTTTCGTTACCGCCGAGCGAAAAAAGGCGATCTCCTCGGGTGAGGAAAACACTTACTTGTCAGGAACTTCTTCCCACAGTGCCCATTCTCTGAATTCCTTGGCCGAATCGAAATATCCTAAATGCTCACGATCAGGAGCGCCGGGGCCTGGGTCATACATCTCAACGAACCCCTCGCCTTTCCTGATTATGAAATTAAAAGTCAGACGTCCCATGCTGGAACGACCAAGACTTTGTTGATCCGGATAGGGTTCGAAGTGCCATTTTTTCGCTGCTTCAGCGGCGGCTTTGCTTAGCACTTGAGGCGTCTTTGGCTTAACCTTTACTCTAAGAACTTTACCGTCAATTGCAATTTCGAGTTTCAGCCGAACTAGCCCGGATAATCCGCTGCGTACGGCTTCGTCCGGGAAAAGAGGCATAACTCTTTCGATGGCTTTTTCCCGCAACGATGATTCATGCAAACCGAAATGGAAGCGATGCCTGGAATTTTCTTGCGCCAGGCACGGTGTCATCAATGCCGTAAAGATTAGGATGAGCGCAAAGCTGAAGGCCTTCATAGTTACACTCCCTGAGTGAGGATGGTCGAATGTCATTTGGCGCAGAGCCGGAGGGAATCGCGCTCAAATGGAATCGATAGGAACATGAAATCTGGAGTCGAACGTAAGCTCTAGAAATGATCCTGTCAATCCTCGCTGCCTATAATGACCGTGACAGTTCGGGTCCCAGGAGACGGTAGGAACCTCTGCTGCTGTTCGGGTATTGCAACCAGAGAAAGTCAGGCGGTCTTGTAGGACCTGCACGACGCGAAGTTTGTACTGCGCCATCCACAAAAAGTATGTTTGTTCAGCTCATTGCCCTTGTACAGCTTGTACTTACCGGTTGCGTGCTTTCGTCGACGGGCGGTAGCGCAACTGCAGATTGAGAAGCATTGGTTCAGCGGCGCGGACTCCGTCGCGGTAATATACGAGTTGCGGCGCAGGAGCATGAGCTCTTAAAACGGAATTGCGATTTGCTCCAGCCTCTCTCTCTTCTTTGGTCCAGGTTCGCCCTGCTCCACCTTCTAACTCAACTGAGCCAACCTGAATGCTCCAGTCCTTTTCCCAGGCTGCGACTTGAGCAGCCGAAAGCTTTTGCGGTTTGTCTGTGATCTCGACGTTGGCCAGCGGTTCAGGCGTGATCAGCATACTGAGAACTTCGGCGACCTGGTCAGGCCGGCTTCGCTTCAAGGTAAAAAATGGCGGACCGTCATCTTGAGCCGGAATCTCGATCAGTTTTCCGCGGTCCACTTTGTTGTCGCCGTTGAGCGTGCGCGTCGTCGGAAAAATTAAGTACGGCTCACTGAAACTACCATCCGCGTATTGCTCCCGGTCAATCACATACAGGTAGCCGCTGCGGGCCGCTTCGACGCTAACTCGAACACGATCTCCAGGAGTAAGCCTAGTGCTTCCCGAAATGCGTTCCGGAATCCAGGCTTCCTCGTCAGATCCTTCTTGCACGAGCAGCCGCTCACCTGAGTCGGACGCGAGCGGACGACGCAAGCGCCACACTGTTACACCCACAACCGAATCACCGACGACCCCGGTGACAGGAATCGCAGGAGTGGTTAGGCGGTAACGGCGCGTCCCTGCTCGTTTCGGCTTCGTTTGCTTGCCGGATTTGATAAAGGCGGTGTCCCACAAGCGCCGAGTGGCTTCGTCCGGATCTTGTGCGGCAGCAGAAAGGCTGCCGAGGATCAGCGCGGCAACTACAATGGCGAACCAACAAATTCTTAGCTGGCGATCTGGTTCTTGATTAAGCATGACTGGTACCTCGATTCATCATTCCGTGTGAGTCTGCGGCGCTCGTTCCGGTTTCTAATTCCATTCACCCTGCAAAACAAATGCGGCCCAGTAGTAAGGCTGCTGCCACTGTTTTTGCTGCGACATCTCTGCCTGGGCTTTACGTAAGGCTGCCGAAGGAGACTGCTTCTCCTTTAGCATTCCATTGTAGAAACGTTGCATCAGCTCCGCCGTCGCTTTGTCGTTTACGTTCCAGAGACTAACAACTACGCGTCGGGCTCCTGCATACATGAACCCCTGGGTCAGTCCGACCAAACCCTCGCCTTTAATTTCCTTTCCCAGTCCCGTTTGACAGGCGCTCAGCACTACTAACTCGGCGGGCAAAGTCAGATTGTAAATTTCATGCGCGCGCAGAAAGCCGTCCTGAGGTTGCCCTTTCTGATCGACGAGCGAGAGCACGATTGCCGAAAGGTCGGGACGCTCGCTGTCCAAATAGCCGTGGGTTGCGAAATGAACATAGCGATATTTGCTAAGCTCAGAACCAGTGGCAATCAATCGGTTAGCTTTGAAGTCTGTCGCTTTTAGATTTCCCGCCTCAGGCGAGACAGCGAGAATCCGGTCGGCTTCCTGCCGCGTGAAGGGCAAGCGCCGAATTTTAAGCTTGCCGTCGTCAGCGAGATGCTCAAGCAAGCGCGTATTTGCCGCCTCACTTGCTTGCAGACGTGGACCGTTGTTCCGGGCCCGCGATTTAAATCGATCGTCGCTAAGCGAAAATACGGGATCGGCAATCACAGCAACCGCATTCGCAGCGGGCTTGCGGTGAATCAAATTCTTTCGCTGTACCGCAAGCGCCGATGCTGACGGGAGACTAATCATCTCGTGATCGAGAATCAGTGCTCTGTACTGATCGATCTCTGTGTTTGTTTTGTTTGGCGCAGGCAAGGCAGCAAAAGGAATGAACTGCAGCGCGCCGTCGGCTACGACTACTAATCGCTTTCCTTCAAGCTCCGCAGCCACGGGTCCTAGTATTAGCCGGCTCAGCTCGGCCGACGCCGCCGACAATCTCGTATCACCCGCGGCAATACGCTTCTGTTTGTGGGGCAGAGACTCTCCTGAGATAGGTGAGCTACGGCTGGTCAGCAAACTGTAAACTTCTCGGGCGTGCTTTTCGATCTGCTGCTGGGCCGGCAGCTCATAACTTCGCAACCCACTCTTTGAAACCAGCCAGAGATAACTGCGCTCCTCACCGAGCGAATACTCCAACAGCAAGGTATTTTGATCTAACTGTTCCTGAATCTCCTGAAGCTTAAGTGGCTGCGGCTGAGTTAGCGCTGCATAGCCAGGACTGGAATTTCTGATTGCCGTTTGGACTCTTCGATATTCGTCCTCGAGCTCACGAAGCTCTTTGTTGACCTCGTTCAACTGCTCCTGCACGTTCTTCTGGGCGAGCAAACGAATCTGGCGTTGGGCCTTGGCATTCAGCAGCTGGGCGAGGTTGCGTTCACGATCGATCAACTCCGGATTCACGCCCTTGCGGATATCTACCTGAGCTTCATTGAGCAACTCCAGCAGGCTGCGCGCCCGCCCTCGCTCGCTCGCAGCCAACGCTTGCGCGTCATAGCCCGCACCGGGACTCTGCATGTGCTGCTTCATCAAGAGATCGATATAGAGTTCGTAGGGCTCCTGCCGGGAAGCAAAGTAGGATGCCCGCAACTGCTGTGAACCTGCCGACGATCTTACTTCTTCGATAAGGGTGAGCGCCTGCTCCATACTCTGTCTGGCGGCAGCCAAATCTCCAGCGCTCCGCTGAACTTTTCCCAGGCCCACTAGGGTTCTCGCTTCGTTATTACCGTCCTCCAAGCTGCGGAAAATGACAAGTGCCTCCTGATAACTCGTCTGCGCCTGTGCCGAATCCTTGAGTAAAAAATAAACATGACCGAGGTTGTTGAGGCTGAGCGCTTCGTTACGGCGATCGGCAATCTTACGCCGCAGTTGCAACGCCTGTTGATGGTTTTCGAGTGCCTTCTGAAGTTGATTTAGCGATGCATAAGCAAGGCCGGCGTAGTCCAGCGTTGTTGCCTCACCACGCGCATTTCCGGCAGCACGAAACAGCTCCAGCGCCTGTGAGTAATAACTCAACCCCTTCTCTGCTTCGCCGCGAGTGACATGAACCAGACCGATGATGCTTAGAGTGTCTGCCTGGCCTAACTTGTCCTCAGTCTTGCGGAATACTTGCAGCGCCTGCTCAACGTGAGCCAGCGTTCGTTCTGTGTCGCCGAGCCGAAAATAGAGCAAGCCGATGTTATAGATTACGCTGGCTTCGCGCGCCGGGTTGGCATTGACGTGAAGCACAGACAACGCCTGATTGTAGTAATCGAGACTGATTTGCCAGTGGCTCAGGTCGCTATGAACTTTGCCAAGATTATTAAGCACTGACGTCTTGTTTGAAGGATCTTCAATCTGCTCCAAAATCGCTAGGGCCTTTTCAAATCCGCTCAGAGCTTCAGACTGGTTGCCTAAGATGTCGTGAATGCCGCCAATAAAATTCAAAACTCCGGCTTCGCGCCGCTTGTCCGGTGCCGCACGAAACAGGGGCAGAGCGCGATCAAACGAACTAAGTGCTTTGGCAAACTCATTGGACTGCACGTAAGTGGAGCCCAGACTATGCAGAGATAAGCCTGACCAGTAGTTGTTACCCAACCTCCCAAACTCGCTAAGCGCTTCTTCAAACTTCTTGATAGCAGCCGCGCGCGCTGGAGCCGTACGTAGCGCACGAACCCTTTGTGCTTCTTCAAACGCGCGTGCGGCTGCGATCAAGTTCCGGTCAAGGGGGGTGATGGTATGAAGCGTTACCATCTTGACTCGGATGCGGCCCGGGAGGGCCTTCTTGTTCGGTGAGCCGACTTGCAAGGCGTACTCGCCGGTGATTTTTGACTCCCAAACAACCAACTCCGGACCGTATTGATCGTTGGGGCTGTCGACTGTGAGGAGCTTCTTCTTGTCAGGCGCCAGCAAAGCTACCTCCACGTCGATACCTATCTGTTCCACATCAACGTGAAGAAACTGGCCGGCTTGCAAGCTAACTCTGAATTCGTGGGTTTCACCGCCCTTCACTTGCCGTTCGACTGTCTGATCCAACACGAGAACCGCTGCCTGACCCTGTTGGGGTGCGCCAACGTAAGCAGGCAGTCGGAACCCGTAGACGTCAGGAAGTGGATATAGGGCTCCGCCCAGCAGCAGCACGATTCCCACAATTGAAAAAACGGTCGAACGCATTTTGAGATTCACGCCCTCAGGCGCGCCTCGCAAGTGATTAAAAACTCAAAAGGTCGCAGGAACAGGTCTAGTAGGACTTACTAGTATCCCCCTCGTTGCCCCTGGCGGTGAAGTTATCTTCGGCCTGTTCAGGACGTGGATCCGTCATCATGCCGGAGAAGTGGGTCGCGCTGGCACCGCCGGCGGGAGGGGCAAACAAGAAAACGTAAGGGCCATCGATGTAACCCGCCTTCTTCTGGTCCTCAGTAACGCCTCTCATTTCAAACCCGAATTCAATCAGCCCCGCGGCTTGAGTGACCGGACAATTCAATTGGGATAACAAAACCGAAGGCACACTGTAGGCCGCGGTCCAGCCGCTGGAGACCAGATCCTCAGTGAAAGTCAACTCTGCGGGAAACTCTCTGGGGTAGTTGGCACTATCAATCGTGACGGTGAAGAGCTTGCCGTCTGGAAGGGTAATATTCTGTTGGGGACTGGGCGTAGACATCGTTGATCTCCTTTTTGCGGTTCGGGACCGCTCTGGGTTGTTTCTCGATTCGACGGGGGGCGTACGGGGTGTGCTTGGAAGGATTTCAGGCCCGGCTGCTCTCGCCGAATGCGATCTAACTAATCCTCTTCTACTTACTAACGCGAGGGCCGACGCAAAAAACCACCATGGTGGAAGAAAAAAATAAGAAAACCTATCTGGAAAGACTAATAGGCAAAGCCGGCCGGAAAAGGATAGTTATCTGTGACTATCGGAAACTCGAAGTGAGCGGATGATATTCCGCGAACTCGGGGAGGTCAACAGTGCCTGGGATTGACGAAGCGCTGACGCGGGAACATTGCGCTAACAAATCTTGGTAGGTTCGGCTTTGCCGCCGATGTGAGGCGGAGGCTATGCCCCGCCGTATAGGTGCATCTTGGGCTGTCCCTCGGAGCGGCCTTGGCCACTTAAGGGTCAATATCCATGGGCGTAGCTCGGTATTCTTTCGGTTGGGCCGGCGGGGCAGGGCCCCTCCTCACATCAGGCGGCAAAGCCGAATCTAGCCGGCGCACGATCTCTGAACATAAGGATTCGCTCCTCAATTATGGGCAAGCTTGATTGCATGAGCGATAAACGATTCACTGGAACGGAGCATCGTTTGCGGCGGCGAGGCTGACTTTTCAACCTCCAATTTGTTCGCGGGAGATTCGCTGAGCAGGCGTTTCAAGGACTTACTCAGGCTGGCATCGCTAATCACGCCCTGGTCGGTTGTATTTGCGAATCTTTTAGTGGATTCAAGCTCAGCATGTGGGGCAGCGGACCAAAGTAGCCAGAGAGTCTCAGTCCCCTGCTCCGCATCAAACTTGAACCAGCTACGCTCAGGTATCCGAATTTCCTGCTTCTCACTCAGCAAGGCGGAACCGCCATTTGCCGTAGTTGATGGAAACAGAATCTGTAAAGGATTCTCCCCGGTCGGACTCTCGTTGAGAATATATAGATAGCCGGCTTGTCCGCTGCGTAAAGTCAAACGAACTTGATAGTCCCGCTCAAAATTGATCTCACTCGCCAGGCGGAAGGGGTTCTCAAACGGTTTCCCCTCGCGATACTTCTGCACAGTGATCCAATATGTGAGTTCGCGCACGGGCAAGTTTGCAGTTACAGCGGGCTCGGTATTCGGAACAGAAGCACTCCGCGAGCCCAGCCAAGCGCGCACGCCGAATCCGGCTAAGACGAGCAAAAAGAGTCCGGCTACTGCAAAACCAACGACTCTCTTGCGATCTTTGCCGGGCGCTGTTGTCTCGCGTGTTTGATTCGTTCGCCGCTCGCCTCCGACAGAGACTCGTACGTTGCCAACTTCCGAAGCGGTTGAGCGGCCGATCTCCGACTCAAACTCGATCCGCTTTTTGAGATTGCGGAGATCTATCAGCAAGTCGCTGGCGGTTTGATAACGTTCTCCGCGATCCTTCGCTATCGCTTTACGGACGATGCGCTCCAGTTCGTCCGGCACTCTTTGCTTCGACCATTGGGAGAGAGGAGGAGCTTCTTTCTCGAGGATCTCGATGATGGTGTGGTTCCCGGTCGCGCCGCGAAACGGGACGCGTCCGGCGACCATTTCATAAATCACGATCCCCGTGCTCCAAATATCGCTGCGTTCGTCCACCGGTAATCCCTGGCTTTGCTCGGGCGACATGTAAGCCACCGTGCCCATAACATTACCGGGGGCGGTTTTGAATTCCGTAGGCGCTTCAGTGTCGGTGGCCAGCCAGCTTTGGGTCGTATTCGTTCTCTCCGTCAACTTTGCGAGGCCAAAATCCAATACTTTGACGATTTGATCGCGACGGCGGATCATCACATTCTCCGGCTTGATGTCGCGGTGAACGATTCTGGCTTCGTGGGCCGCTTCGAGCGCGGCAACGATTTGCGCGCTAATCTCCAGGACTTCCTTCAGTCTCGGTGGCGTGTGCTGCAAGTAACTGCGCAGCGTTTCGCCGTCAATGTACTCGGTCGCCAAGAAGGCGAGCGACTCAACTTTCCCAAACTCAAAAACCGTCAGTATGTTTGGCTGGTTAAGTGTTGAAGCAACCTTTGCCTCCAGGGCGAAGCGTTGCATCCGCCGTACATCGGCTGCGAAATCGTGCGGCAAAATTTTTAGCGCCACTCTACGGTCAAGTCTTGTATCCTTCGCGAGGTAGACCTCCCCCATGCCCCCGGCGCCGAGCCGTTCCAAAATCAGATACGATCCCAGTAGCTGCCCTTTCTTCAACCGGAAATCTTCCCCGTCATCCGACGAGTCGGTAAACACGCCGGCAACCCTTTCAACGGCAGGTGAAGCCATGAAGCCCTGCTCTGCGGCCTCGCGATGAGACGCAATCAGTTTTTCAACTTCCTCGCGCAGAGCTTCGTCAGTTCCACACTGCTCGCAAAGGTAGGCGGCGCGTTTATCTTCCTCGAGTGCCAGGGCCGACTCAAATAGACGACTCACCTGTTGGTAGCGTTCAGGCTTCATGAGGCTGTGATTCAGTTAACTGCTGGTAGATCCAGGCCCGGGCCATATTCCAATCGCGTATCACTGTGTTGGCGGAAATCTTTAAGAGTGCGGCAATCTCATCATTATTCAAGCCACCGAAGTAGCGCAGTTCCACTACCTGGCTGCGACGTGGGTCAAGCTGGGCCAAACTATTCAAAGCCTCGTCCAGAAGCAATAGTTCGCGCGCACGCTCTTTAGTTACGAGTGCAGCTTCGTCGAGCATGACCTTCTGCGCGCCACCACCGTGCTTATCGCAAGCGTAACGGCGGGCATGGTCGACGAGAATCCGCCGCATGATTTGCGAAGAGATGCCAAAGAAATGAGATCGATTTGCCCAGTGGACGTTCTTCTGATCCACGAGACGCAAGTAGGCCTCATTGATCAAAGCAGTGGTTTGCAGCGTGTGCCCTTTCCGCTCATGGCGCATGAAGCGATGGGCCATGCGACGCAACTCCTCGTAAACCAGCGGGTAGAGCTTGTCGAGAGCGGCTTGACTTCCGCCGCTCCACTCCACAAGCAGCTGGGTAATTTCATGAGGCGGCGTTGGGACGGTTCTGTTCACAGGCATTGGCCTGAATCCTCCAGCGCTGCTGTTGCTTCAGCGTTGGAACTTTATTTCAGCCGCGCGCCGTTGGGAACCTCTTCAGTGAAGGTAGCGATTACCGGGCGCCCTTCTTCTCCAATCGAAGCAGCGACGACCATGCCCTGGGATTCATAACCGCGAAGCTTGCGCGGTTTCAAATTCGCTACTACCACAACTTTCTTGCCGACGAGGGCTTCGGGTTCGTAGTGCTGCGCAATGCCGGCCAAAACCTGACGCGGCTGCGCTTCGCCTACATCGATTTTCAGCAATAATAATTTGTCAGCCTTGGGAATGCGCTCGGCTGTCAACACCTCGCCAACCTTCATCTCGACTTTGGCAAAGTCGCCAATCTCGATAAAGCTGGTCACACCTTCCACGGCATCAGCTTCGGTCGCACTCTGCATCGGCGGTTCAGGTTTTGTAGCTGCCGCCTCCGGCGCATTGGCGACTGCCTCAGCTTCGGTCGCATGGGGCGCCGGGTTCTTAATCTCTTCCATTGTTTTCCCTTTGTCGATTCGCGGAAAGAGCGGTTTCACTTCGCCAATCTTTTGTGCCAATGCCAGTCCGCCCCACTTTAGATCGCCTGGATCAACAGCCCCAGGCGAACCAGTGAAGCCTAGTTGGCTGTAAATCTCCTGCGACGCTTGTGGCATCACCGGATAGAGCAGCACGCAAAGCCAGCGCAGAGTCTCCGCGGCGCGGTACAGCACCGCATTCAAAGTCTCGCGCTGGTTCTCATCCTTGGCGAGATCCCAGGGTTTTGCGTCACTGATCATCTTATCTACGCGCGCGACCACTGACCACGCAACCTCGAGCGCCCGGCTAAAAGCGAAGCTGTCGAATAACTGTAGATACTGATCCCGGGCGTGCTCGATGAAGCCGGCGACAGTAGTTTCATCCGTATCAATGCCGCTCCGTTTAGCGATCAGCAGTTTCTCTTCCGAAATTAATCCGGACGGAACGATGCTTTCGGCGTAACGGCTGATCATGGTGAGAGTGCGACTGGAAAGATTACCTAAGCCGCTAGCGAGGTCGCTATTTGTCCGGTCGATCAGAGCTTCGTATCCGAAACGCCCGTCCTGTCCAAACACCATTTCGCGCAAACAGAAATATCGAATTGCATCGATCGAGAAATGTTTGTGAAGCACATCGAGCTCAACTGTGTTTCCCAGGGTCTTGGACATCTTCCGGCCGGTCTGATCGACCCACATGCCGTGAGCGATGATGGCCACTGGTTGTTCGACGCCTGCCGCCATCAGAAACGCCGGCCAATAGACCGCATGGAAGCGCAGGATGTCCTTGCCGACAAGATGGAGCGCGGGCCAGAACTTCTCGAACCCGACGGCGCGCTCGCGCTCTTCATTACCGTAGCCCAGCGCCGTGATGTAGTTAATGAGGGCGTCGAACCAAACGTAAATCGTGTGAGACGGATCATCGGGAACGAGAATGCCCCACTTAACTGAACTGCGGACGCGGCTCACTGACAAGTCTTGTAATCCGCCCTGGACAAAACTCATCACCTCGTTGCGTCTTGAGTCAGGACGAATGAAATCGCGGCTCTCATAGAGCTGAATCAACGCGTCGGCATAATCAGAGAGCCGAAAAAAATAACTCTCTTCACTAACGCGATCGAGCGGCGTCTCGTGGATCATGCAGAGAGGAGTGTCGCCGGCATTGGCCGGCTTAATAAATTCGTCTTCCGTTTTGTACGCCGCACAGGGAGCACAAAACCAACCTTCATAGTGACCTTTGTAAATCGCGTCGCGGCCTTTCGGTGTTTGCGACTTTGCCACTTCGCGCCAAAATTTATTGACGCCTTCCGTGTGAAACGGATAAGTGGTGCGCATGAAAATGTCATAGCCACCGTGCTCTGTGTCGAGCGCGAACTGCGCTGTCATTTTCTTGTAATAGGCAACAACGTAGTCAGCCTGCTCTTGCGGAGTGCGCCCGGCTCTTTCAGCCGCGCGTTCAATGTTGATCCCATGCTCGTCAGTGCCGGTCAGGAAGTAGGTCTCAATGCCGCGCTGTTCTTTGTAACGATGCACAGCATCCGCAACGATCATCGTGTAGAGATGACCGAGATGAGGCAGGCTATTCGCGTAGTAGATTGGAGTAGTTACGTAAAAAGTCATTGAGAGATAGGTCTAGGTTAACAAAGGTGCGGGAGAAACGGGGAAAAGAGAAAAAGGGGAACAGGGGAAAGGGAAAGACTAAGAAGCGGACGCAACATTGAGACTTTGTCCGCTTATTCCCCTTTTCCCTCGTTCCGCCTTCAATCCCTTCCCGTGATTAACGCCATCGCCTCGGCACGCGTTCGGGGATCGTTACGGAAACCACCGAGAACCGCCGACGTCACAGTCGTGGCGCCTGACTTCCGCACGCCGCGCAAGGTCATGCAGGTATGTTCGGCTTCAATTACCACCATCACACCCACCGGCGTTAATCCTTTGTAAAGTGTGTTGGCGATATCGGTCGTTAATCTTTCCTGCAGTTGCAGCCGGCGCGAGAACGTTTCCGCTAATCGGGCAAGCTTCGAGATCCCGAGAATGCGGCCGTCTTTCGGAATGTAAGCGATGTGACACTTGCCAACGAACGGCGCCAAATGATGTTCACACAACGACGCGATGCTAATGTCTTTAACGATTACCATCTCGTCGTGCTTATCCCCTGGCAGCGGCACCACGTGCGCATGCGGGTCCTCGCGCATCCCCGCAGTTAACTCGGCAAACATCTCCGCGACCCGCCGGGGCGTTTCCTGCAAACCGGCGCGTTCCGGATCCTCACCCAGGCCTTCGAGAATCAGCCGCACACCCTGAGCGACCATGTCGAGATCTACTTCGGTGTGGGTATTCGTTTTTGGTTCGTCGGAAAACTTGGTAGCCATCGAGTTCACACCTTGGACGCGTTTGCTAACGCCAGACGCACTGCACGCTCGACTGTGCGAAACGGAACGCCAGCGCGCACGGCCGCGGACTGCACCTGATCAAATTCCGGCATCTCGTTCACCACATGACCGTTCATCCGCGCTACTTTAACACCAATCGCACCGTACTGCGTTTCCACCTTTATCACCTGACGCTCTAATGAGCGTCGTTCCACTGCATAGCTACGGAGGCCGAGTGTTGTCGTCTCCGCAAACAGCATTTGCGTGATCGCTTCTTTCCCGGCCGCGTTGCAGAGCACCGACAAAAGCACACCAGGACGGTTCTTCTTCATTTGAATGGGCGTGAAATAACAATCAAGCGCGCCTAGCTCGAGGGCTCGCTCCATCACGTGCCCGAACACCTGGGGAGAGAGGTCGTCAATATTCGTTTCCAGCATCCAAAGAGTTTCGAGTTTCGGGTTCCGAGTTTCGAGTTCGCTGCTCCCCTGCTCTTGTCCAATAAAAACGCGGAGTGCATTCGGAAATTTTTCATAGGTGCGCGTGCCGGCGCCGTAACCCGATCGCTCGAGCAGCATCGCCGGCAAAGGACCGTATTCATTGCAAACTGAAGTGATGATCGCGGCGCCGGTCGGCGTCACGAGTTCACCTTTGATCTCAGTGGCATAGATTGGCGCCGATTTCAGGAGTTCGGTCACGGCGGGAGGCGGAACTGGAAATCGTCCATGCGCCATTTCAACCGTGCCGCTTCCTACGTTAAGCGGCGAACAAACAAAACGATCGATTTGAAGCAGGTCAAAACAGATTGCAGCGCCAACGACATCGACAATCGCGTCGAGCGCGCCGACTTCATGGAAGTGAATGCGTTCGATTGGTTGATTGTGGACTGCTGCTTCGGCCTCAGCGAGCCGGGAAAAGATCCGCGCCGCCCGCTCCTTTACCCGGTCGTTTAGGCGCGAATCGTAAATTATCTTGAGAACGTCGCCGAGGTGGCGATGCACGTGTTCCGGTTTTATCGAGACCCGGGCGTGGGTGCAACTTAGACCGGCACGATCAACTTTTTCGAACTCGACTGAAAACCCTTCGACGCCCAGCAGCGCGAGTTGCTCGCTTAGCGCTTGCGGATCGACCCCGGCGCCAACAAGGGCTCCGAGAATCATGTCGCCACTAGCGCCGGCGAAGCAGTCGAAGTAAAGAGTAGTCATTGCTCAGGAGTCAGGAGTCAGTAATGGGTCTTCAGTTGCAATTAGTTGTTTAGAGATCAGCGGCAGCACCTCGCCGGCCTTTCCGGTCAACACTTCATTGCAGAAGTTCGAAAGCGGTGTTGGCTCGGGATTGACTTCGCAAACAAAGGCGCCGGCTTCCCGCGCAATCTCCGGAAGGGCAGCGGCCGGATAAACGAGCGCAGAGGTTCCAATCACAAAGCAGAGTTCACAGTTTGCGGCTGCTTCAGCTGCAGTCTCAAAAGCACCCGCTGGCAACATCTCTCCAAACAACACAACATCCGGCCGCACCGGGTCGCCGCAACCCAAACACGCTTCGGCACGCTTGCCCTCGCGATTGATCTCCTGCCGCGAGCCGCACGTCGTGCAACGAGCACTCCAGATACTGCCGTGTAGTTCAATAACGTCTCGAGAGCCGGCGAGCTGGTGTAAGCCGTCGATATTTTGAGTGACTAGGTTGAAGTTGCGAAACCGGGATTGCCAGGTTGCGAGCTCAAAATGCGCAGCATTCGGCTTAAGAGTACTAAGCAGTTGCCGCCGATAGTCGAACCATTCCCAGACCGCGTGGAGATCTTGGTGCACCATTTGCGCCGACGAGATTACGTCGAACCGCATTCCCTTCCAGATTGCGGTGTCGCCGCCGCCACGAAAGGTTGGGACGCCCGATTCAGCAGAAACGCCGGCGCCAGTAAGCACGAGCACTCGGTTCGCACTACGGAATCTCTCACGGAGATCGTTCGAAATCGTCACTTCTCCTAATGTCTGCATGGATTGCTGGGATGGTAGCAGATTCGATTGGCGATTGCCGATTGCCGATTGGGCACTAGCACAGAAGCCAATCGGAATCCGTAATCAGCAATCGGTAATGTGAGGCCCCCTTACTAACTGTTAGGTTGCGCACATTCCGCAATCAGTAATCGCCCGAATTGGCAATTGGCAATCGCCAATCGGCAATGTGCTATATACTCTGCGTTTTTCGACCACTGCCAAAAAGCAAGCAAACCACCCGTGACCTTAATCAAACTCCAGCAGAAGCTGAAACGAAACGTTGAAACCGCAGCTCTTGAACTATTCGGCGTTGAGCTCGAACAAATACCCGCCGAAACGCCACCGAAAACTGAGCTGGGTGACCTCGCTTTTCCGGTCGCGTTTGAACTAGCCAAGCGAATCAAACAAGGCACTGGGGTGAAACTGGCGCCTCGGGCAATCGCCGAACAACTCAAAGCAACGCTTGAAGCGGATGAAGAAGTTGAGCGCGTCGAGGTGGCCGGCGCCGGCTACCTCAATGTCTTCTTTAACCGCGCTACCCTGCTGCGCTCTTTCGCCGCCGCGCCTCAGCTCGAACCGGAAATCGGATCCATTCCTGCCGAGTCGTCCGCCATTCGGCCAAAGCAAATGGTCGAGCACACCAGCATCAATCCAAACAAGGCGGCGCACATCGGTCACGTGCGTAACGCGGTGCTGGGCGATACCTTCGTGCGGATCTTGCAAGCCGCTGGCGAGCGCGTCGAAATTCAAAACTACATCGACAACACTGGAGTGCAAGTCGCCGATGTCGTTGTGGGTTTCATGCACATCGAACAGAAGACCCTTGATGAAATTAAAGCGCTTAATGCTTCCCTGCACGAAGACCGGCCCTTTGATTACTACTGCTGGGATCTTTATACGCAAGTAGGCCTCTTCTACCGCGACGGCCATCCTGATAACGCGACTAATCCCGAACGACTGAGTCTGCGCACCGAGATTCTGCACGCGCTTGAAGAGGGCAATAACACTATTGCCGAGCTCGCGGACTATGTTGCCACCAGAAATGTGGAATGCATCCTCGATACGATGGAGCGTTTAGGTATTCGTTATGACCTGCTGGCGCGCGAGTCTGAGATTCTGCATCTGCATTTTTGGGAAAGGGCTTTTGAGTTGATGAAGTCTTCAGGCGTGATTCGGCTGGAAGATCAAGGCAAGAATAAGGGCTGTTGGGTGATGCCCTTTGAATCGCATACCGGCACCGATGAATACGACGCCGACAAGATCATCGTCCGTTCCAACGGAACTGTTACCTACACCGGCAAAGACATTGCGTATCAACTATGGAAGCTCGGCCATCTCGGGCTCGACTTCAACTACGAACCGTTTCGCAAGTATCCGGACAACTACGTTACCTGGATAACGACCGGCGAACCCAACGCGGAAATATTACCGGAAGTCCCGCGGCCGAACTTTGGTGGCGGCGTCACGGTCTACAACGTGATCGACTCGCGACAATCCTATCCCCAGGAAATCGTGCAGCGGGGGGTGGCTGCTTTGGTACCCGAGCTGGGGAAAGAAGCAAGCGTTCACTTGAGTTATGAAATGGTCGCCCTTTCCCCGGCGGCCTGCACCGAGCTGGGAATCCAATTGAGTGCCGAAGATCGCGCCAAGCCCTATATCGAGATGAGTGGTCGCAAAGGGTTGGGAGTGAAAGCCGACGACTTAATCGATCGGCTTGAAGCCGACGCGCTTCGGGAAGTCGAACAAAGACATCCCGAGCTGAACGCGTCCGAGGCCCAGGCGACTGCGCACGATATAGCGGTCGGGGCGCTGCGTTATTTCCTGCTGAAGTTCACACGCAATTCAGTGATTGCTTTCGACTTCAAGGAGGCGCTTTCTTTTGAAGGAGAGACTGGGCCCTACTGTCAATATGCCGCCGTGCGCGCCAATTCGATTTTTCGCAAGCTGGATGAACCCGCGCTCCACGCGGCAAAAGAGCTGCTTCAGCAAACAGCCGGCGAAGCAGCAGTGCAGCAACGCGCGACTGAAGTGCTCAGAGATGAAGCGGGAACGGAAGTCTGGTCTTTAATCATGTTGGCCCAGCGATTGGACGAGGTAGTGATGCAGTGCCGCTTCTCAGCAGAGCCGGCAAATCTGGCGAAGTACACATTCAACCTCGCCAAGAGTTTCAATCTCTTCTATCACCGCCACCGGATCATTGCGGAGACTGACGATATGAAGAAGGCGGTGTTGATAGCGGCTGCGGACATCGCGCGCCGACAATTAACCGCTGCCCTCGGAATTCTGGGAATCAATGTACCCGAGCGAATGTAGGTCAACTTAAGTGACCTCGAGATGAGAGGTGGCCGCCGGTCAGGAACGAGGCCTGTCCCCGCTCCTCGCTTTCAAAAGCGGCGACCAGTCGCCGCACCTCCAAACAAAAGCGGCGACCAGTCGCCGCACCTCCAAAGAGGGGAAGCCTTCGACGAGTCGGCGTAGCCGACGTCAGAGTTTAGCCCAGGGTGAAGCGAGCGTAGCGAGCGCAACCCTGGGATCGATGCACCAAAGGAATCAGAGCCCGCTTGAGCGGGCGACAGATAAAACCGCCCTCCGACTGCCGCGTCCCCAGACTTTTAGTCAGACTCTCGTTCAGGTTAAAGTACGTTCATGCTCATCGTGATGAAAAGTGGAGCGAACGAGGCTCAAGCCGACGAGGTTGTTCGCACAATCCGGGAACTCGGCTTTCAGGCCCATGTGATGCCCGGTGTGGTTCGGACGGCAATCGGTGTCACGGGAAACCAATCCCCAATCGATCCTTCGCGCTTTGAAACGCTTCCCGGAGTCTCTGAAGTGATTCGCGTGAGCAAACCTTACAAGCTGGTCACCCTCGACTTTCGTCCGGAGAAGACCGTGGTTCGCGTGGGCGATGCGACGATTGGTGGAGACGATCTGGCAATAATTGCCGGGCCTTGCGCGATCGAGAGCCGGGCACAAGGCCTCGCTATCGCCCAGGCAGTGCAAAAGAGCGGAGCGCGGTTTTTTCGTGGCGGCGCATTCAAGCCACGAACTTCTCCCTACGCCTTTCAGGGACTTGGTGAGGAAGGATTGATAATCCTCGCTGAGATTCGCGAAACGTACGGCTTAAAAATCGTTACGGAAGCGCTTGATGAAACCGGAGTGGATTTGGTGGAACGCTATGGCGACATCATTCAGATCGGCGCCCGCAGCATGCAGAACTTCACTTTGCTGCGACGCGTGGGTAAGTCGCGGATGCCGGTGCTTTTGAAACGCGGTCCTGCTGCAACGCTCGATGAGTGGTTACTGGCCGCAGAATACATTATGTCTGAAGGCAACTATCAAGTTGTGCTTTGCGAGCGTGGGATAAAAACTTTTGCTCAGCACGCGCGCAACACGCTCGATCTTTCCGCGGTTCCCGCGGTGCGCCGGCTTTCCCACCTGCCGGTGATTGTTGACCCTTCGCACGGCACCGGGAAGAACTACATGGTGACGCCGCTTGCGCGCGCCGGAGTTGCGGTAGGCGCGGACGGTTTGATGGTCGAGGTTCACGATCAACCGGCACAGGCCCTTTCCGACGGCGCTCAGGCCCTGACATTGGATCAATACGAACGGCTGGTAAGCGAAGTGCGATCGATTCATGAGGTGATAACACCCGCAGCTGTGATTTAGGAATTAACTGCTCCAGACTTTCCTTCCAGAATTTCCGCCAGATCTCGGGAAAACACCGAGCGTGGAATTACGACATCGTAGCCAGCGGCGACAGCTTCCTTCTGCAAGTCCGCTCGCACATGAGAAAAGAATCCGAGCAATCGAATTGATCTAAGGTGCTCGTCTGATTTCAGTGCTTTGGCCACGGCGATCGGATCGACTTTTTCTGCGTGGAGATCAACGATAACTAGGTCGGCCGCACCCTCGCGCGCGACTTTAAGCAAGGTGTCGGCGTTTCGTACCGAACGCAAGGTGACATCCAGATGCTCGGCGGTCGCGCGAATTTTGGCGACGAACAACATGTCCTCGACTGCTGTGATTATGGTACGAGTCATGGGCGTCTAGGTTTAGCGTGTAAGTTATCTGATTGCCGATTGCCGATTGGCGATTGGCGAGTGCCATTTGGCGCCCTGGGTGTCTTAACTCCTGTAGGGGCGGCACTCTCTGGCTGCCCCTCCTTTTGCATTCAAGGCTTTGAAGTCGGTCGACTTCGTGGGCCCACGACGGAAACAAATTGGCACTCGGCAATTGTCAATCGTCTGGCTTGGCTCTAAGCCAGCATTCGAGTAAATATGAAGTTATGTCTTCAAAGGAGCTGATGGGTCTCCCGACATTCATCTCGTCGGCTAAAGTCGAATCTGGCGCGGGGAGTGTTCCCCCGGCTCCAGCCATCAATGCTTCGAGTTTCATCGTTGCGTCCTACAACGTTCGTTACGCGGTCGGCCAGTTTCTAATTCCCAGCGGACTGTTGCGAAAAGTTGGTTACAACTTGCCGCAGCCGCGCGCCGAGCGGGTGGCGGAAAACATCGCGAACGCAGCCAATGCTTTCGCAAGTGGATCATTGCTGCCGCGCGTCGACATCTTAGCATTGCAAGAGGCCGACAAAGGGACGGCGCGGACCGGACGTCATCATGTGGCGCGGGAGCTGGCAGAAGAGCTCGACATGTCGTGGATTCATGTTGGCGCCGGAATTCCGCGTGGTATACCTCCAGCGCCGCGCCAATGGTGGCTTAATTTCGAAGAACAAATTGGGTTGCACGACGAAGGTGACACAGGTGTAGCGTTGCTTAGCCGCGTCGCGATGAGTGATGTAGTACGAATCGACTTGCCCTGGCACGAATGTCCGTGGCGGCCGCGCCTCGCAATGGCTGTTACTATCAAGGCCGACTCACAGAGTTTGCGTCTCATCAATGCTCACGTCGATCCTCATGCCGCAGTTGGGGGGCAATTAGAGCAGCTTGAGGTCTTAATGGATCAGGCAAATCAATTCAGTGGTCCCAGTTTGATTTTAGGAGACTTTAATACACTGACTCGACGCAAGGCGTTAGAAACCCGCAACTATCTCGAGTCGCAGGGATTCAAAACTCCGTTTCGGACGGGCACGCCAACGTGGCGCGGCTTTGGTTTGAGACTGCATGCAGATTGGATCTTTACTCGAGGTGTCGAGGTTAAGAGATTTGGCGTCGCACGACCGCTTAACGTTTCCGACCATTGGCCGATCTGGGCCGAAATCGAACTGCCGTAGTTTCGCGCTTCGAGTTTCAAGTTTCGAGTTCGCTTTTACGGCTTGAGAGAGTTGAATCGGAACGGTTTACCAAACAACCATGAAAATCAAGTCAGAAAACGCGGAACGCGGAACTCGAAACTCGAAACTTATCGTGTCTCGCGACAATTCCCTGCTCCGCCAAGCGCGAGCCGTTCGTGACGGCAAAGACGAGGAGCTGATCTTTGTCGAGGGGTTAAGGCTATGCGAAGAAGCGCTTCGCTCCGGTCTCGAAATTCATGCCGTTGTTTACTCGAACGAGATCGCAAAAAAAGAAAGGGCGGCAGCCTTACTTACCGAGTTAAGTAAGGTGTGCGAGCGGATGGGTGAAGTTAGTGAATCATTGCTGGCGACGGTGTCTTACACTAAGACGCCGCAAGGAATGATCGTGCTGGCCGGGCGGCCAGTCTCAGGAAAAGAGCGACTGGCGGCGGCAAAAGACCGTCCGCATCTGCTCGTCATCATGGATGGCATTAACAATCCGGTAAACGTCGGCGCAATTATTCGCAGCGCCGAGGCGGCCGGTGCGACAGGCGTAATTACCACCGGTGAGTCATCCGATCCCTTTTCTCCAAAGGCGCTGCGGGGCGCGATGGGTTCTGCGTTTCGTTTAACGATCTGGAATGGGGCCAGCTATCGGGAAGCCGTTGCCTGGTGTGACGAGCAAAAGATCAAGACTGTCTGTACGGACGTGAAAGCCACAGAGTTGCATACCGAGATCGATTGGAATGGGCCGTCCGCTGTAATCTTTGGATCTGAGTCGACGGGACTTGCCGCGGAACAAGTTGAAATGGCCGGCGCGAAAGTGAAGATTCCGATGCAGGGATCAGTCGAGAGTCTGAATGTCGGAGTCGCCGCAGCTGTAATACTTTACGAAGCCGCGAGACAAAGGATTGCTATCGGGTGACCTGTGCGGGGTGTCGGGTGTCGGGTGACGGGTGACAAGTACCGGGTGTCGGGTGCCGGGTGTCGGGCAGAAACGAGCAGGACGAGGATAACCGTGGGCCTTGCCCACGGCTATTAACTCTCACGCCTTCAACGTGAAGCAGGGCAAGCCCAAAACAACAAGGCCATATCGATGTACTTCCGCCTAATCCTTCCTATAAATCGCAATGCCCCAGAAGTTCACGTCTGGCGGTAGGCTGTTCCAATGATCATACGCGTGAGAATCGTCTGATTTGTATCGCAGTTTGTAGTTTCCCGGCGGAAGGGTGATTACCTCATCCACCTTGCGATTCTTACCGGCGCCTCCCGCATGAGTAGTCTTCGGCTCCTGCATTTCCCAAACGGGAAGTCCCTTGTCAGCGTTTTCAATCCAACCGTAGTCGAACATCTGCCCAGCCTGGCCCTCGCCAATCGAAAATATTCGCACCTGCTGAGTACGCGGGAGGTTGAACATCACAGTTTTATCTTCGTTGTCGAGGACGCGAACGATCTCGGCTACGACGCTCATTTTCGTCAAGTCCGCGGGCATTGGTTTTGAGAAGAGCTCGCCGTATGTCTTCATCAATCGCGCCGCCTCATCAGCCTTGCCAACGCTCTGTAAGATTCGAATTTGTGTGATCAATTCCTTCACGCGCAACGCGGCAATCGGGTTTGCAGCCGATTGCTGAAGCTGTGTGCGCAGCTCGGCCACCGGTGCATTCCAATTCACCGGTGTAAATTCTTGCGCAAACTTCTCCGGGAAAATGAATGTTTTGAGGAAGGCCATCGCTACCGGCGAACTGGTGGCGTCACCGCCGCCGAGATCTGTCGGCCGGCTCAAGTTATCGGAGTTTGCCATGATGATGAACGTCATATTTCGTTCGGGCACTTTCAGAATAAAGGAGGAGTTACCGGTCCAATAGCCGTAGTGCCAAAGGAACTTGGTCCCCTGGAAGTTTTGCGTGAACCAACCTAAACCGTAGGGCAACGTCTCGCCCTTAGTCGAGACCGTAGGAGTAAAGGCGAGTTGCTGCGTCTCTTTCGACAGAAATTTTCCCTGATCGATGGCGATGTCGTATTTCGCCATATCGAGGACGGTAGAAATCATGCCCGCTGAAACACTGAAGCCCTGCGGATAAGTGATCTTGACCGGATTAAATGACCGGTCGAGGGCATAAGGTGTGGCTAATGTTTTTGAGATCGTATCGAAACGTTGTTGGCGCTTGTCAGTAATCACTGAACTGTTAAGTGCCGATTGGTGCGAGTGCACAAGTTTCCAAACGCCGTCCTGCTTGTTCCAGAACATTGAGCTGCGCCAGGGGCCATCGGGACGAGGCGCTCCGTTAGGCGGAGTGATAGTTCCGGACATGATGAAGGTGCTGATGGCATTCGACCCGTAGACCGCCGTTTCCAGGTTCTGCACTTCAAACTTCACTTTGAAGCCGGCCTGAAATGCCTGACGCATCTCCGGTCCGTCAACAAATGTGGTTAAGAAACTTCCGTCTCCTGGATAACGATTCTGTTGGATGCCTAGACGCTTTTCGATTTGCTCGACATTGCCTGCATTGTAGCCGTCAACGATATCCATGAGGGCAGTCTTGATCTCGGCTTCAGCGGCTGGATCAGCGCTGGGCGCTTTCGTGTGAACGATTCGTGGGACGTTAGGCGCTGTCTCGTCCATGCCCAACGGTTCCAGGATGTTGGCGATTAGAAGTTCACCAAACGATTTGCCGCTAGCGCGCTGCACGACCTTGTCGAGCTCGGCGAAGCGATTGCCGTTATAACTGTAACGCTCGCCAGGATTGCCTTCAGAGGTGTGTGAGAAGAGATGGCGAACACGAATCACGCCTTCGCTCTCGAGATTGATCCCATATTTCGAGACCGGATCGTCGAGCTTGATTTTGCCGTCCTGCACCAGTTGCATCAGGATTGTTGAGCCGAAGGTCTTGGTCAGTGAGGCGAGGTGGTAAGGCGTATGTTCGGTTGCGGGGATCTTGTTCTCGAGGTCGGCGTAGCCGAAACCCTTCGCCCAGATCACCTTTTGATCTTTTACGATCGCTGCCGAGTAAGCGGGAATCTTTAGTTCCTGGCGCAGGTTCTCAAGCGTTACTTCCAGGCGGGCGATGCGCTCAGCTTCTGAAGCTGACTGCGCCATTGCCGGAAAATGGATCGCTTGACCCGCGAACAGGATTGTTAGAACTGACGCCAGGACGGCGCGGCTTTTAAATCTCATGGGAGTCTCCTTTGAGGTTTTGATTGCGGAGAGCTGACTACACGTATTGATCCTTTGAATTAACACCGGCAGACCGAAATTTGTGGCTGTTTAAATAAGCTGTAGGGGCGTCCCTCCGTGGGCGCCCCGGTACGGGTGGGAGGGGCACCTGCATCGGATCGCGGGCGTCCCGCCCGCAACGCGTCGCAGACGCGCAGATTTACCTTTTCCGTCTTTCAGGTAGATGTTCGCGCTTCACGCTCAGTGCGAGAGAGACGCCCGCGATCCTCTAATCAGTTGAAACTCAGTCGCATTAAACCGGACGCATCTCTGATCAGAAGATCGGAGCCGAGGAACACTGGCGCTGCCCAGGTCGCGCTTTCCGCCACGTCGTACTTTTTATCTACTTCAAACTTCGCTGAGCCGCGTTTTGCAATAATCAGATCGCCGTTGTTGGTTAGGTAAACCAGATTTGAGGGCGTCAGCATAACCGAGGCATGCTCTCCCTCGCGGCCTTCAGTGATCCAGCGAACGACTCCAGTCTTGGCATCGAGGGCAACAAACTGCCCTTTGCGTTTTTCTGAGAGTCCGTAGATCAACCCATCTCCATAAACGGGTGAGCTCATGTACATCGTCACATCGGCATTCTTCCAGGCCTCACTTGCCTGCCATTTTCCTTCCGTCTGTACGAGCGAATAAGCATGCGTTCCCTGCCGCACTCCGGAAACAACCAGATGTGCTCCCGTCCAAATTGGCGTGACAATGTTTTCATGCCACTCATCCGGAAACGGCACCGACCACAACTCAGCCCCCTTGGAGTTAAGACCGACGATGGATCCATTGGTCATTGTTACTAACTGTGGCCCGCCCGCCACCTCAACGATTACCGGCGATGCGTAGCCTGGGCCCGCTCCTCGCCATTCCCAGCGGGCTGCGCCTGTCGCCGGATCGAGTGCGAGAATCTGTCCGCCGTGCACGTCGCTGCCGACTTGAATCACAACCATGTCTTTGAAAAGCAGAGGCGATGCCGCAGTGCCACAGAACATTTTTGAAGTATCGACAGTCTTGGAAGAGTCTTTGGTCCAGAGCAGCTTCCCAGTGGTTGTATCCCAGGCGTTCAAGATGCCTGTTACGCCGAGTGTAAACAAACGATTGCCGGCCACGAGTGGCGTAGCATTGGGGCCTTTCGCCATCTTCACGGCGTACTGGTTCTTGGTGAATGGCGCCGGATACTTTTGCTGCCAGAGCTGCTTGCCAGTCGCGTAATCGACGGCGGTAACAATCTCTTCGGGATCCTGGCGCGAGTGCACGAAGACCCGGCCTTTTGAAATAAGGGGCGATGCATAGCCCTCGCCCGTTTCGACACGCCAGACGCGTCGCAGCGACTCAGGCCACGCCTTTGGCGTGTGCGACGCGGGAACGAGCCCGTTCCGTTCCGGCCCGCGCCACTGGCTCCACTCCTGCGCTGCGACCGCTGAAGCCAAACCACACAGTATGATGGCGCTCGCCAGTATCAGAACAAACTTCCTCACTGTCGTTTTCCTCCTCTTGAACTGTGAAGCTGGGAGAACCTCTGAAGGAGAGATTCGGTCAAGCTGGACTTGGGGAGTCGCCTGTAGTCATTCAGATAACGTATTTCTCGCCAGCCGTCAAACTAAACGGTCACCAAGTGTCTTAATTTGAAGTGCGCCCGCAGAAGCGAAGCGGCGACGGCGCTTTAGACTTTTCTCAATCGATCGGTAAATCTAAATCGGCGTCTCCCGATACATCGGGATTGCCACGGCTCTCCAAATCGGCCCATACCGGTCGCCCTATTGCCAATTGGCCCTTTAAGTTAGAATAACGACGTTTCCGAACTTAAGTTTCTTTTGAGAGAGTTTGCAGACGCCTCCGCCGTTTGTCTGCGCAAGACACAGCTGGTTATAAAGGGCGACTAGTTGGACTGGGCCACCGGTGGGCGCTTTAAGAGCGGCATCAAGTTGCCGCACTCCAAAGTTGAACCGGAACATGCCGTCAGCGGTGGCGTATCTAGACTAAATGACTGAAGAGCTCAAACCCGTCAAAAAGAAGCGACGCGAAGAAGCCTTGCCCGAACGTTTACTGCGACGTGTCTTTGAAAGCATGGGTGACGTGGTTGATCGAAAGTTTGGTCGAACCGTTGCTCCCAAGAGCGGACTTACCACCTCACAACTGATCGATCGCATGAAGCGTTTGATTGACGAGCGCGTGCGTGACGAGGGCCGCAAGGGCCGCATCGCGCCCCACCATCTGAAGTTAAAGGTAGAGTGGGGTACTCACTCCGAGGCGCCGCCAGAGATACTTGAGGAGCTCGAACACGAAGTTCTCGCCGAGGCCATCGACCACATCAACGATCACCGCTACCGCACGCTTGCTCCAATCAAAGTCGAAACAGAAGTAGACATTTTTACCACAGGAGTTTCTGTCGATCCGACCTTCGGGGAATTCGAGGAAGAGCTGCGGAAGGACGATGAAGAGAAAAATGTTAGCACCACCAGGGTTCCGCATGGCGCGCCGCCAATGCCGGACGTTAATGTGGTGGCGCGAATCACCAAGCGCGAGGGGACGACGGAAACGCCACTTACCTTCAAGCCCGGCGGGCGTCGCCTGAACGTCGGCCGCGTTGCCGATAACGACCTCTCCTTCAACGACACCAGCGTCTCAAAAATTCACGCCACGCTAATGATGAACCAGGAAGGCACGCTCATGGTTGCAGACACTGGTTCAACTAACGGTACGTTCATTAACGGCCGCCGGATTTCTTATGGGGAAGCACGGCAGATTGAAGATGGCGACGTCGTTAGCTTTGGTGACGTCGAAGTTCGCTTTCGGAAAAACGAATAGAGCAAGGTTCGCTTCGTAATCATGTCGCTTCTCTTTTTGCTGCAAACGCCTTCACCGACGCCCATTATCGTTTCTGTTCCCGAGCGCATGCCGGCCTTGTTCACGCTGATCTACCTCGGCGGATTTTCTTTTCTGATCCTGATTCTCCTGTTCTCCCTTTTCCGGAATCGCCGGCGCAGTTCGGCACCGACCGCGACGTTGCCCGAAGACTTGCCGCAAGCCGTGCGACGTCGTCTCGGTTCCACTTCGACGAATCGAGGGTTGCGAGCCCTGCGCTGGATTTTCGTTTTGCTCGCAGCCGCGATGTTTGGGTTCCATGTTTACTGGGCCCACTACGCCGAGGAGTCGAATGAAAAGTTCCAGGAGCTCAGCTACAAAGATTTGCGGAACAGGCGGCTCTCAGAATCTACGCTGCGCGGCTGGCTGCTGGATCGCAGCGGCAAACTGGATAAAGCGCTCGCATACTACCGCCGCGACGACAGCGGCAACATCGTTCGCGAATATCCCATGGACAAAGCGATGGCGCACATCTTTGGCACGGATCGTGGCGATCCCGGTCTCGAGCGCGCTCTGTTTGGGGTTCAGAGCGGTGCTTTGCCGGAAGCATTGCAAGTGGTGCGACGTGAGACTCCCCAGAACAAGGGCAACACCGATGTACGGTTAACTATTGATCGTGAACTGCAACAGACCGCGGTCGATCAGCTAAAGGGAAAGCACGGCGCGGTGGTGATTCTGAATCCCCAAAATGGCGAAGTCCTCGCTCTTTACAGTGAGCCGTCGTACAGCACCAAGGAAGTGCAGGACGAAACCACCTGGCTCAAGTTGGAAGCGAACCAACGCGATCGACCTTTAGTGAGTCGGGCCCTCGGCGCTTACTACATTCCCGGATCGACTTTTAAGACCGTGACTATGACCGCGGCGTTCGTTGCCGGAATCCAGGACACGGAGTTTGTCTGTAGCGGCGGTGGTTACTATGCAGCTCCAGGCGCCAATGTGATTTTTGACGACGCGGGTCCTAGTGAAGTTCACGGCCGCATTGGCATCGATACCGCTTACGAAGTCTCCTGCAATCAGTATTTCGCGCAACTGGGTGTAAAGCTGGGCGGAGAAAAGCTAAAACAAGCGGCGCAACTGCTCGGTATCGGCGCCTACGATACGCCTGCCGAAGCGTTGCGCGGACGTAAAGAGCCTGAACTTTGGAATGCGAGCACTGACGCGGTAAAGCGCGCCCTGGCGCCAAGAGAAGCGACCATTGTTACGGGCAAGCAGATATCTCGTTATGACCTCGCCTTGATTGGTTACGGCCAGGGCTACGCGGGCCAGATGACTCCCTTCCAAATGGCGCTGTCAGCGGCGGCTATCGGGAATATGGAAGGCAAGCTGATGAAGCCGAAGATCGAGCTTGATCGCGCTCCGGAAATGTTTAAGCAAGTCGTGCCGCCACAGAGCGCACAACGCATGCGACAAATCATGGGACTGGTGACGGGCGGCTCAAGCGGCACTGCTCGCGGCGTCTTCGGTCCGGTTAAGGCGGCCGGCATCAATACTGGCGGCAAGACGGGAACGGCGCAGAAGGTTGTGCCTGTTTATGATCCTAAAACCGGGCGGCCGAAGACCAGGCATCGAGTAGAAAGAGACAATCGCGGCAACATCATTCGCGAGTACGAAGAGACAATAATGGATGAAGAGCATCCACGAATTGACGGCTGGTTTCTCTGCATCGCTCCCCTTGAGCGTCCGCAACTGGCGATAGCGGTCATTGTTGAGGGCGGCGGTTATGGCTCGCGTTCTGCAGCACCGATTGCGGCAGCACTTGTTTTGAAGGCCAAGGAGTTGGGTTACTTCAATATTCCAAGCGCACCCAAGCCGACGCCTTCAAACCGGCGCCAGACGGGAGTCTCGCCGGGACGAAGACGCACTAATTAAAGGATGAATGAGTTGAAGACGCAAAAAAAGCGGGACCCACTAGATTGCTTGTTGCGGCTTGCGGCCTTCCGTGCGATAAGCCTCTGGCTTACCGCACGCCGGCGTTCGTTTCAGGCTATGCCTGTAATCAAATTGTCAGGCACAGCCTCAGCATGTAAACAGCAACTTACGGTAAGGCAAGCCTTACCGCACGGAAAGCGGCAAGTTGCAGGGACTCTAAATCAGTCCTTACTTCTGACTCCTGAATCCTGACTCCTGAATTGTGACTGCTAACTCCAGATGAAAAATCGCGCGTCATCGCACTTACTCGTCCTGCTGCTGATTGTCGGCTTTGAGATTACCGGCTACGTGGCGATTCATCGCGCAGCACTGCTGCGTGGTTATGAGACTTCGATCATTGGAGCAGTGCGCGACCTGCTGATGTTTTTCCCGCTCTTCGTCCTCATCATTTGGTTGTCGCGCGTGATGCGCTTTGCCGGCAATTGGATTCTCTTCACCTCCGCGATTTTACTGTTTGCGTTTGGCATGATGATCCAATACCGCCTTTACAGTGATCCGGAATATAACGCGCGCAACAAGGCGGCCGCCCGCGAAGAAAAGATGGAAGCGTTGCGCACTCGTTACATCCTTGAGAACTATGATCCCGCGAAGAAACAGATGATGGGGTTGCCACCGACTCCGGCCCGCCCGATTGATATCAATCAATTGCCGAAGCGCCCCTCGAATTACACTGTCTTCAACGCCCTGACTTCCAGTTATACCTGGATTCCGATCATTTCGTTTCTCGCATTTGCGATTGCCTATTCGTTCTGCGTACGCGACGGGTTCCTGCTTTGGCTCCAGCGAAACAGTTTCATCATTGTCTTGTTGACACTCCTTCCTTTAGCCGCGGCAATTGTCACTTCTAGCGCCGGCAAGAGTCTCGGAAACATGACCCCCTGGGAACCGGCAAAAATTCCTTTTCTCCTTGGCTTCGCCGGCATCCTCACGGCGCGCTACAAGGATCTGGCCGAAACGTACTGGGGCATTCCGCGTGCGCGCGACATTGTGCCGCTCGTGGTGATGGCGTTGATTCCTTTCATCCCCTTCTTCGCGCTCAAGGATTTTGGTCAGATGTTGATTTTCAGCGGCGCCTACGCAACGTTGTACCTGGTTGCAGTGCGACGCTGGCCGCAGTTGCTGGTGTTCGTGGGTTCGGTGTTTCTGGTGATTGGAATTTTGGTAGTTGGAGCCCTGCCGCGAAACGTACAGGAGAAGGTGCCGTTCTTACCTACAATTGCGCGTCCGATTCAGGCTGCCTTGCCCTCAAGAATTCAACAGCGCTTTCATTTGTGGATTGATGGTTTTGATCCGCCATCTCCCGAAGTGTCATGGTGGAAGAAAGACTACGACGAAACACTTAGTCGCAATCCGGAAATGAAAGAGATTGCCGAGCAAAGTCCCGAACTGCAGAATACAGTCAATGTCGATATCTGGTTCGATAGACTCGCGTTCCAACCGGCGCAGGCTGTGTTTGGGATCGCTTCGGGGAAAACGACGGGCCGCGGATTAGGTCTCGGCTTTCCGGAAGTCATTCCCATTGCAGACTCTGACTACGTTTATGCGGCAATTGCCGAGGAGACAGGACTGATCGGCGGTGCGATTGTTATCCTGGCAGTGATCATCTTCGTTGCCGCTGGTGTTCGCACTTCGCTCGATGCGCGTGATATGTTCACGAAACTCTGCGCGGCCGGTTTGACTGCATTCGTGGGTTTTCAGGCCCTCGTCAATATCGGCGGCATTCTACGGGCGCTTCCCATGACCGGTATCACGCTTCCGTTCGTTAGCCACGGCGGGTTTAGTTTGATTACCAGCTATGCGATGCTAGGAATGCTCATGGCCTTTTCTCATCGCAACGCTGGCGACAGACTGTTAGCCAGCAGAGCGCCTAATCGAAGCTCTTCACCACTCAAACTGGAGGCGGTCGAATGACGCAGCCGGCAACGAGCTTTACTTTGGAATCAAACGCCATCTCCGACCGAGGTCTGAACGAAAGACGTCCGCTTAATGAAGATTCATTTTTGGCTGACGCCGCACGCCGCATCTTTGTGGTTGCTGATGGCGTGGGCGGCGCCGAAGCCGGCGAGGTGGCTTCGCAAACCGCGGTTGAAGTCCTCGAGGAAGCCTTTCGGCATCAGGAAGACGGGGCAGACATTGAAGACCTGATGGAGCTGGCGATTCAGCGAGCCAACGCTTCAATTCATCAGATGGCCCAGGACAATGCGCGCTTCTCAATGATGGCGACAACGGTGGTCGCGCTTCACCTGAAGGGAAATGTTGCCACGATCGGACACGTCGGTGATTCCAGACTCTACCGCTTAACCCGCGAGGGCGACATCATCCGCGAGACTGAGGACCACTCAGTGGTTGAAGAGGAAGTGCGGGCGGGTCGCATGACAGCCGAGCAGGCAGCGAATCATCCGAGCAAGAATGTCATCAGTCGCGCGCTCGGCGCGGAAGATACTGTCGAAGTCGACCTGAAGACCATTGAAGTCGAGGACGGTACCGAATTTCTTCTTTGCACGGATGGCATCACCAGGCATATTTCCGACGCCGAATTACGACAGCTGCTCGTTATTAACGAAGACTTGGGTGTGCTTTGCGAAGAGTTGAAGCAGCGTTGCTACGAACGCGGCGCGGAAGATAATTTGACTGCAGTGGTTGTTCGTTGCGGCGCCCATATCGTGGCGGGCGAGCGGGCTGAAGACTTGCAGCGCACCATTTCTCCGGAGACTGAGACGCTGCGGCCAGCCGGCGGCGCTCCGATTGATGCTGAAGCCGATGTTGCCGATCGAACTCTGGATTCTCTCGCTCCGCCGTCTCGCACTTCCTTACCTTCAACACCTCAGTCCGCAGCTGCGGTTAAGCAACCTCTAAACATTCCTGAGCGACCACAGCAAGGCGGGTTTTTGAAAAGTGCTGGGCGCCTTTTCCTCTTTCTCTTTTTTCTGGCGGCGCTCGGCGCTGCATTTTATGGCGGCCGTCGTTACAAGGGCCCGATTCCTTTCTTGAACGAGCCGGCTGACGTGCAGCCGTCGCCGTCACCAACGCCGGAGGATCCGCAAACAAAGTTTGAGCGCACGCGAGCCGAAATCGACAGCGAGCCGAAGGCCTGGCTCAGTGGCGAAATGACCCGAGAGCTAGCGGCGCAAAATATTCTGAATCCCCTCGATTCGGCTGACCCGGCTTTCCTCTATCTGTACGGGCGCGCTTCCATGTTGGCGGGCAACAGCGCCGATGCTGCAAAGGCGTTTGAACAGGCGATTATTCGCAGTGCCGGGGCGCCGTCGCAAGTAAACGCCATGGTGAAGAAAGACGCTACCCTGGCGTTGGCTGCCCTCGCTTTGAAGTCTGACCCGGATAAACCAAAGGCTTTGACGTACCTCGACGACCTGGTGCCCAAGCCCTCTCCCACGACTTCCCCGTGAAATTAGGGACGTAGCGAATTCGCTGCTAGTCCAACCGCCGTCGTGCTTGTGAAATATTTTGTCTGGGCGCGAGGATTTTTGCGTATAGAGCATCAAAGGGAACGCTGTCTGTAGACCGAATTGAAGCAGAGTGTAAATGGCAGAGCTTAAGTTACAACAAAGCCGGTTGGACGGGCGTTACGACGTGCTGGAATGTCTCGGGCGCGGCAGTTACGCTGAGATCTACGTGGCAAAGGATAACGCCGCGTCGGACGACGCTCCGGCGACCGTTGTAATAAAGGCACTCAACATCTTTCTTCAGGAGACGCCTGACGCTGAACTCGAACACACGCTGGTGGCGAACTTCCAGAACGAGGCGGTCGCTCTCGATCTCGTTCGTCACCCGCACATCATCAGTCGTCTAGGACACGGAACAGCAATCGACCTCGGTGGCACTACTTTCCACTACATCGTGCTGGAGTACATGCCGGGCGGCGACATGGCTGCACTCTCACGCCATCATCCGCTCTCGATCGAAAAGGCTATCGCTTACCTCGAGCAAGTCTGTTCGGGACTCGCGCACGCGCATAAATGCGGAGTGATTCATCGCGATATCAAGCCGCAGAACCTTTTGCTCACCAACGATCGCAAGACGGTGAAGATCGCGGACTTTGGTGTTGCGCGCTTCGAGGCTACCGAAGGCGCGATTACGAGAGTCGGCACGAACATTTATGCGGCGCCGGAACACAATCCGCTTGTCCAAACCGGACCGCTGGATGCCGGTGCTCTTACCAAAGATGAACCACTGACCGCCGCTGCCGACATCTATTCGCTGGCCAAGACAACGTACAGTTTGCTGGCTGGAGAAGCGCCGCGTCGCTTTGCACATGAGCCGATAACTTCACTACCGGAGGCGATCAGCGAACAATATTGGTCCCAGCCGGTGCTGCGCGTTTTGGAGAAAGCCACGCAGAGGCGACCTGAAAGCCGTCACCAGACCGTCGCGGAATTTTGGGATGAGTTGGCTGACGCCGTGCTGCCGCCGACGCAGCCTTTGAGTGTTGCCGAAGCGCTGAAACGCCGGCCCAGTTCCGACTGGATGTTGGAAGCGGAAGAAATAACCCGAGCCCCTCCTCGTCCACGTTTTGAACCAGGGCTACCGATCGAGCCGGCGTATTCCGGCCTCGAGTCGATAAACACGGCGAAGCGGCCCAAGATCGTGGTTCCCGTTAGTATTGCGGAGCGAGCGCCGGCGGTTCCGACGGTTTCGGCGAAAGATATAGTGCGAGCTTTCCCGGATCAGCCTCGCAACGGCAAGGCCGTACTGCCGCGTCAGCCTAGACCGAGCAGCAGGTCAAAACGATTTGTCGTCGCCCTAGTCCTGATCGTATGTTTCTCAGGAATGCTTTTGGCTACGCACAAGTACGTGACCTCAAACTGGAATCCACTGCTGAAGATTCCGCAGTTTGAGAGTGTGTTTGTTGTCGGCCGCGAGGGCGTGACAACCACCGATGTGAATTTGAGAAGCGATCCGAGCTCAACCAATGTTGCGATTGGACTTGCTGAGACTGGCTCGCGTGTGAAAGTGTTGGCAGTTAATAATAACTGGTACGAGGTTCAAGTGACGCAGCACGGCCGGCCCAAGACCGATCTCTACTCTTCGGATCGTGGTTGGCTGAACAAGAGATTTGTGAAGCTGGACTAGACATCATTGCCGATTGCCGATTGCTGATTGCCAATTGATAGCTTTGGTAAGACCAATTGGCAATTGGCAATGTTCAATTGGCAATCTAATAAGGAGCGTACAATCCTTGGGCTTGATTGAATCGATTAGAAAGTGGATTGACGGCGACACCAATACCGATCTGCTGGAGGCCGCTGACGAGCACGCGCGGCCGCGGCGCATCTGGGAAGAATTTCTGGTGAAGATCGCCCGTGAAGTCGAGGCAGCGATGCAACGCGAAATGTTCACGCCGCCCGGTGGGCCCACCTACATTCCCCGCGAGTACATTGTCTACCTCAGCTCTGAAGACGATAAAGACTGGCAAGGCGACAAGCGTCGTGGTCTCGAACAGGGACTATTCCATGTCCTCTCCGAGCGCGCTCGTGAGCTAAGCGGCTCCACGCAACTGGCGACAAAGTCATTCGCCGTTGAGTTGCGCGTGGATGGCACGCTAAACAAAGGTGAGTTTCGTGTGCAACCGGTGTGGGATGAAACCGAAAGCGGCCACACGATGGTTACGCCGCGCGCGGGCAAAGGCACCGGTTCCGAACAATCTGCACCGTTGGTAAACCTTGACGACACAGTCCGGGAAACGGCCGAAGACATGATCAACGAACAAACGGTTGTGCGGCCGCGAGTGGCTGAACTCTACTCGATGGAAGTTTGGCGCGATGGCGTGCGCGAGTCGGTGGTCCCCATCAGCAAGAACGAAATCACGATTGGACGCGGCTCCCGCTCCGTCACAGTTGATCTGACATTGAAAGGTGATCCCGAAGTGAGCCGCGTGCACGCCATTCTCGATCGTGATCGGGACGGCCATTACTGGTTGACTCCCAAGGGTCGCAACCCGACTCTCGTCGGCGGCCGCGAGCTGGCAAGAGAGCAACGTACCGAAATCCTGCCGGATCAGAAGATCGCCATCTGCGACTTCGTCCTCAGAATCCAACCGAAGTAGATCAAATTTTGTAAAGGTTGAAGCCTGCTCACAAGGGACGGGCGAGTCTTCACTTACGAGGTCTAATCTTTTCATTCACAGCGCGCTTGGGCGCGGTGCCTTCGATCGTAACCCCATCGAACCGCTTAACACGGGTCGGTTCGCTCTGTGATACTCCAGTAGTGATAATCGCACGGGTCTGGCGGTCGGAGCGCGCTTACCAGACACCAGATCGATATGATGATCATAAGTGCTCCCCCAATTCGCTTTCCTACGGTGTAACCTCTGAGCGTCAATGTCTTGAGAGGCGGACCGAATAGCTTTCGCAGTTGGGGCGGCGCTCGTATACGCGCTCCAAATAGCCACGGACACGCAGGAGTTGGTCTCGAATTTTAGGGGCGAAGAATAATTGGGCAACTCCCAAAGGGAAAAAGGCCAGAAAGAAAAGGATGTAAACCAGCTGGTCTAATGACAATATCTCGCTCATCTTCTAATGTCGGCTTCTGAGGTCATCAAAATCTGCGATGAAAGAGTTTTGCTTATTGGATACAGCTACGGGGCGGTAGTCCAATGGGCAAAAACGTGCTTACACACTACTTGCAACAGCTATATGTTTGTTGGGATCTAACTCTGACATGAATTGTGTAAGGAGTGGAGTGTCGCGTTCGGAGACGAGGTAGTTCTTGCCAAGCATCTTGGTCATGCGGCGGTCAGTGCCGCTGCCATCCATTTCCTTCAGCAGAGCCCGGCAAAGCGCCAGGACCACCTGGCAATCAAACTGCTTACCGGTGTTACGGCGAAAGTCTTCAACTACTTCTGAAAAAATTTTGCGAGTCTTGTACGGCCGATCGGTTGTCATTGCGTCAAAAGAATCAGCGAGCGTGACGATGCGAGCGCCGAGCGGAATCTGTTCGCCACTTAAACCATACGGATAGCCGCGACCGTCCATGCGCTCGTGATGATATTTCGCTGTGAGAGGAATGTCGGCATAAGGGTGCTGAATCGGAGCCAGAATTTCAAAACCCGCCACCGGGTGGCGATTCAACTCGCTCGATTGCTTCGCATCAATCTTGTAAGGAGCGTTGATGATGTCGCGCTCCACCACCAGTTTGCCGATGTCATGGAGGTAGCCAGCGATCGCAATGCCCTCGACCTCTTCGTTGTTCCAGCCCAGCTCCCGCGCAATGATCTCGCTGTACTTTCCGACGCGTTCCGAATGCCCCTGGGTGTACTTGTCCTTGATGTCGATAGCAGCGGCAAAAGCTCGCACCGTGTCGCGATATATGGCCCGCAGCTCCTCATACAGCCGGCGATTCTCTTCGGCGCGTTGCTCCACCTGATCGAAAAGCTGGTGCGTGTGGATTCCCACGCCGACGTGGCGCACCATCGCCCGGATCACATCAAGATCGTCGTCGGTAAATGCGTCGCCACTTGCCTTGCCACCCAACAGTACCAAACCCGTAAGCTCACCACGCACCACCATAGGAATCACTAGTTCAATTCCCTGACTTTGCAACTCATCGTGATGCCGGTCGAGGAACGCGGCGAAATGAGGATTACGCTCCTCTATACTCAGCTTGCTTAAACCTGAAGTGAGAAATGCATTGCGTTCAGTTTCACTAACTATAAGTTTGCTTTGAAACGCGTCACCTAATCCCCAAACAGCCAGGCACTCTGTCTCGTCCTTTCCTGAGAGGCACTGCGCGACGGCACCTCGGCGAATGGCAAGCGTACCCAACAGCAGGTGCAAAGACGTGCGCACCATTTCGTTAAATTCGTTGGGGTTGGCGATTTCCTGGCCCAGGTCGGCGAGCGCACCAAAACTATGAACAAGCTTTTGGGAAGTTGAATCCATTTATTTCTAGTGACTGACGGCTTTTGTTTGCACGCTAAAGCCTGTGAGGGTCGTGAGAGCCTCCTGTTCATTCTTTGCCAGAACAACGTGACGGGTCAGTCCCAGCATTTCAAACAATTGCATCGTCTGATTGTTGACGTCGGCGAACACGACTCGCGCATCGCTCTTCTCGGCGATATCGATGATACCCATCAAGATCGAGATGCCGATGCTGTTGACGAGTTGCGTGTCGCTGAAGTCGATGACGAGTGCCCGGCAGCCGGAGTTGAGCCGGTCCTTGCATTCGCGCTCAATCCTTTCGCCGGTTAACTTGTTGAGATAGTCGCTGGCGTAGATCACCGCCGTTGTGCCGACGCAATGAGAGCGTATTGAGAGTGCGATTGATTCCCCCACTTGATAGCTTCCTTTCTCTGAAGGTCTATGAAAGCGAAAAGAATAATGACCCTGGAAGTTCTTAGACTACTTCGAAATGCAAGCACCAGACAAGACGATTGCAATGTATTGAAGCCGAGGGACGATTGAGAGATTGAGTCATCGGGTCATTGAATCCTTGAGTCTGATCCACGTTGAAACCCTCTGGAGAAGGACTGGGCAATGACTCAAATACCCAAAGACTCAATGATTCAACGACTCAATAACTCAATGACTTAATTATTTCGGACGTATTTGGTCATCCGCAGGCTGGTACCGTCATCAACCGGCTCAAACTCAACTTCATCCATCAAAGTGCGGATTAGTTTTAGTCCCCAACCTCTTCGTTCGCGTGTGGAATCGTCCGCGGCCGCTGCTGAATTGTTTGCGGGCGTCACACCGCGGCTTGCAATCGTGATGGTTAATCTATCACTTTCGACGCGAAAGCGCTGATAAATTTTGCGATCGGGGCTAAAACTGTGCTCGGCGGCGTTGATGCAGGCTTCGACAATGGCGGTCTTGATCTGGTTAATTGCCTCCGGCCGGAAGTTCAGACGGCGCGCGATCTGCTCTACCGTGTTGGCCGCAACCAGTTCGTTGTCCTCGCCCATTGGCAGGATCATCACAAATTCATCCGACTCTGCGACCGGCTTAACTGGGGCGATGTTTAGGTATGCCGTCAGCAGTTCTAGTTGGGCGCGGCTTGATCCATAGGCGTACCGCCGGTTAAGCACGTCCACAGCTTCATCAGTGAAGCCTTCGTTTGCGATCAGCCAGATGCGCGTTTGCTTGAAGCCGTTTTTTGCGGCCACTGATTCCAGGCGTGTACACCACTCTTCGGTTAGCCCCTTCCCTGCTTCCAACTTCGAATCAATTTCCGCAACAAGCCAGACGATCTGCTGCGCGTCAGCATAGTTTGCATCGGCGAACGCATGCGCCACGACGCAGCGTTCTTCATCGCAAACGTCCTTGAGCTGCGGCGCGAACGACTGTCCCGTCGCAACATGAATTACTTGCGGCAGCTTTAGCAAACTGGCCTCCGACTCCAGACCATTGGCAATATCTTCAAGGTCCGCTCCTTTGTATTTGGCGCTGAACTCCTGATAGCGAAACAGAATCTCCGGCACTGACTTGCAGTCGAAGCTCGCTAGCAACTCGCGCAGCCCGAGGGTGGTGGACCGTCGATAGTGGCGGGCCATAGTGTGGGGCGCACGCTTCAAAGCATTTGCGAGCAGCTCAGCAACTACAAGCGCGCGCGGATCACCGTTAACGTCCAGGCGATAGCGAGACTCGAGGTAGTCGGTCCAACAGGGGGGCCCAGCCAGGACCTCAACCATGACGCCGTCCCAATTCACGACTTCGTGAACGTGCAACCCGTACAACATGCGCTCCAGCTCCGCCGGTTCTATCTCGAGACGTTTTCGCCAGGCTCCGAATGAAGATTTACTTCCGCCGCCATCGCCTTCGAAAAGTAGACGCAACAACGCACGCCTCGTCTCAGGTTGGGGCGCAATCTCTTCGAGCACCGAAGCGAAGTGGCGGCCAATCCGCCCGCCCATCAGTTCGTCAACGTAAAGCTGTTCGCAAGCGACATACGTATCCAACGCAAGATTTCGTTCACGAGCTGCCTGCAACAGGGTCTTCACGAAGAACGGGGCCGCTGCCAACTGTTGCAGCAAGAGGTCGCGCGTTTCGTCCGTGATGCGAACCTGCTGGCGGAGTGCCAGCTGTTCCACTAATCGGGTTGCGTTGTTGTCACTCAGTGGGCCGAGTCGCAGGATGTCGAGCGCCGCAAAGTCGCAGTTGGCGCGATGGGCCGCCGCCAGCAGCTGTCGTCGCAGCCCGGCGACGGCAAACGGCAAATTGCCGGGACAAAGCGCTCGCAGAATCTCCGCGCCAAAGCGGCCGTCACCGTTGAAGTGCTCGACAAATTGCGCGGCATCAATCATCACAAATGGTCGCGCATGATGTGCGGGCACTCTTTGTGGCGCGCTGAAACAGAACTTTACAAGGGCGCGATCGTCTTTGCTGAACCGCTCGCGGTCGAAGCCGGCAATCAACTCCTGGATCCAATCCAAGTCCCGGGCAGGCGCGAGTTCAGCTAAATCATTGAGCGTAAGTGACGCCGCCGTAAGCGCCGGCTCATTGCGACTAAAAGCCACGTACTGCAACAGAAATGTGTTGAGAAACTCGATAGCCGCGCTGACCGCCGTCGTTTCATTGCGCGTAAACTTAAAAAGAATTGGGACGATGTCTTGTTGTTGATTGAAGATCTCGTCATATCCCTGGCGGAGCAATTCCGACACTCCAGCCACTGGCGACATCAGGAGCAATAAGCCGCGCCCAATCCCCGCCAGCTGCGGATGACGCACGAGTCGCTCGAGTTCGGCACCTCGGCCAACAAACTCATCCGCGCTGACTCGGCCCAGAATGCGCCGTGTATTTTTGTCTCGTCTATTGGCGCTCATCTGGCAATTGCAGGCTGTCTGACGATGTTCCGAGTGTCTCCTGATAAAACTCGATCCGGTTTTTCCCTTTTCCCTTCGCGCTATAAAGAGCGCGATCGGCGGCCTCGATCACCGCAGCACTGGTGTCGACGTGCCGGGACAGAGTTGAGATTCCGATACTGATCGTGACCATTCCACTGGGTTGATTCTTGCCGTGGGGATAGTCCGTGTCGGCGATCTTGCTGCGGATGCGTTCGGCGATCGCCGCTGCTTCATTGATCGGAGTTTGCGGAAGCAGAATGCAAAACTCTTCACCACCATAACGACAGGCGACATCTTCCTGCCGCAGTTCCGCTTTCAATCCGTGCGCGGTTATCTTCAATGCCTGATCGCCGGCGAGGTGGCCATTCACGTCGTTGTAGTTCTTGAAGTCGTCGATGTCGATCATTAGAAAGCTCATCGGGTAGTCGTAGCGTCGCGAGCGGTTAAGCTCCTCGTTCAAACGTTCTTCGAGGTAGCGACGGTTAAGCAGACCCGTTCCAGAATCGGTAACCGACATCAAGCGAAACTCGCTCGCTCGCTCTTGCCATCCGGCCCGTTCGAGGGCAGTCGCGACTTGGGGACCGATGATGTCGATCAAACTCAAGTCAACATCGTCGTAGGCGCCTCCTCCGATCTTGTCAGTAACATTCAGCACTCCGATCCTTCGTCCACCGAGCATGAGGGGGTAGCTGATAAATGAACTCGTCTTGTAATTACGTTCGGGAGGCGCAGGAGCAAGTCCCTCGCTTTCGAGATCGGCTACAGCCAGGGCTACTCCAGACTCCATCACTTGCCCCGCGATCCCCTCGCCCACGCGGATGTGAGCTATCTCGGAAAGCTCGACTGGAAAACCAATCACGCCTTTGGCAGTCAGCTCATTAGTGCTCTCTTCGAAAGCGAACAGCGACGCGCGCTCAGCCAGCAGCAGCTCCCTGGAGTTCTTCAAAATTGCCGCATAGGTTTGTTCCGGGTCAGTCGCGTTGATCCGCTCCAGAAAATGCTGCAGCGACTCATCGAGTTGCGAACGCTGATCAAGCTCAACTCGGAGTTGATCGAGTTCACGTTGCAGCTCAAGCGTCCTGGCATTGGAGTGTTCCGGCTCCGGGCGACGTGACGCTGTCTCACGCGACCTCGGTTCGGCAACGACAACGGTTGCTGGTGCTTCTTGTTGAATCTCTTTTTTGGTGAACTTGCGGGCAGCCTGCGAGACGCGCGCACTCAATTCTTCGAGCTTTGCGGGATCCGAGAAGATAACGTTCTGAAACGGCTCCCTGGCCAGTAGCTCCTGCAAGTCACCAATTCGAAAACGCTCAACGGTGGCCCGGTAGTCAGCTCCGGTCACGAAGGCCCGCCCACCGATTACGGCGAGGTTTTGCTCGCCGGCAATTTCAATCGGCATCGCGACGCAGGACAGGCCTGCGTGGCATTTGTAATCAACCGCAGAGCCGGCATTCATTGCCCGCTTGTGCGCCTGGCCACAATACGGATCACACAACTTCACGTAATCCGGCGACGACTGGAAGGCATGGCAGATTGAGTTGTTGTTTGAAACAACTAGCGCCGGAGGCTGGTAACCGTCGATCAGGAGGACCGAAAGGCCGGACGCGGCGGCGACCTTTTCCTGGATCTCCGCCCAGCCGGCGGGCGCCCGGTCAAGCTCCTCCTGAGGGATCGCAGCCTTTTCTTTGGAAGGCTTCTTTTTCATGAAGCTTTTTGCCGAAACTCTCGGCAGGGACAATTCAATCCAAACTGGCGATTTCTGGGCTTATTTCTGCGGACGCGAATCTGTCGTCCGGCCAACAGCCGACCTCAAAGCGCACGCAGAGAGTACAACTCACTCTATGGCTATATGACTAATGGAGAGGGGTTTTCACGCGGTAAATCCCCGCCATGGAGGCGGTTTAGGGCAGATCGGACGTCCGCAGGCCGGGCGCCTCGCCGGGAGCTACGGTCTCGATGTGGGGCTGGTTCGGGCTAATCCGAATGCAGGCTGCGAAGTGATTGGGTTTGATTTCAACCAGAGGTGGAACCACCTGCCTGCACGCTTCGATGACATACGGACAGCGGGTATGAAAGCGGCAACCGGAAGGCGGGTTGATCGGCGAGGGCACATCCCCCTCCAGCACGATGCGCTGACGCGTGGCCTCCACCTTCGGGTCAGGAACGGGGACGGCGGAGATCAGCGCCTTTGTGTATGGCATTAGCGGATCGTCGTAGATGGTTTTAGCTTCAGCGACCTCGACGAGTTTTCCCAGGTACATGACTGCAACCCGGTCGGCCACGTGGCGGATGGCGCGTAGGTCGTGAAAGATGAAAAGGTAGGTCAGATTCCTTTCGCGTCGCAGTCGCTCCAGCAGGTTCATGATCTGAGCCTGGATTGACACGTCGAGCGCCGAAATTGGTTCATCAGCCACGATAAACGACGGCTCGACTGCCAACGCGCGGGCAATGCCGACACGCTGACGTTGACCACCTGAAAATTCGTGGGGATAGCGTTTACTAAAACGGCTACTCAATCCTACCGTCTCAAGAAGTTCACTGACGCGTTCGTCGGCCGCTTTTCCCTTGGCCAGCCGGAACGTCTCAAGGGGCTCACGCACAATCTGGCCAACGGTCATCCGCGGATTCAGCGACGAATATGGATCCTGAAAAATGATTTGCAGATGGCGTCGTTGTTCACGCAGCTCGCGTTGAGAGAGTTTTGCAAGGTTGCGATTACGAAAAAACACTTCGCCACTGCTGGGTTCAGTGAGACGGAGAATGGCACGGCCGAGCGTGGTCTTGCCGCATCCAGACTCGCCTACGAGCCCGAGCGTCTCGCCCTCCTTGATATCGATGGTGACGCCATCGACAGCCTGGACGTTTCCAAAGTGAACCTTGAGATCGCGGATCGAAATAAGGGCTTGCGCATCAGCGATCCGGTCCGGTTTTGATTCTTCTTTGATCAATTGGATCCCTTGGCTAAAGACAAATTGGCAATCGCCGATTTGCAATCGGAAATCTTATCGTGCTGACTCTTCATAAACTTCTTTCGCGAAGTGACAGAGCGAGTGATGATTCGGATTCAATTCCACCAAAGGCGGAAACTCTCTGGTACAAATCTCTTCAGCGCGTTCGCACCTCGGCGCAAAAGGACATCCAGGCGGCAAGCGCGCGACGTCGGGAGGCTGCCCCGGAATTTGAAAAAGCTTTCCCTGTTCGCCCGAAGGGTCCGGTACTGAGCGGAGCAGCCCTTTCGTATAAGGGTTGCCGGGTTGCGCAAACAGTTCCCCCGTGGGCGCCTGCTCAAACAACTTTCCCGCGTACATGACAATCACCTGATCGGTCATGCCGGCCACGACACCAAGATCGTGCGTAATCAGAATCACGCTGGTTCCAGTTTCCTCTTTCAGCTTCCTAATCAGCTCCAGAATCTGCGCTTGAATCGTAACGTCAAGAGCTGTGGAAGGCTCGTCCGCGATCAAGAGTTCGGGCTTGCAGGAGAGCGCCATCGCAATCATTACTCGCTGTCGCATTCCCCCAGAAAACTGGTGCGGATAATCATCGACGCGCCGGCGCGCATCGGGGATCCCGACTGTTTCCAGCATCCGAATCGCATGTTCGTAAGCCTCAGTCCTTGAATGACCAAGATGAAGCTGCGTCATCTCCATTAGTTGGCGCGAAATCTTCAGGAATGGATTGAGTGACGTCATCGGATCCTGAAAGATGACAGCGATGCGTCGCCCGCGAATCTTTTGCATTTGCGCGTCGGTCATCCCCAGAACGTCTTGTCCTGCAAAAACCACTTTTCCGGAAACGATCTCGCCTGGGGGCGACTGTATCAGTCGAATGAGCGAGAGGTTGGTTACTGACTTTCCCGAGCCTGATTCACCAACGATGCCGAGCGTTTCGCCGCGCTTCAGGGAAAACGAGATCCCGTCCACCGCCTTCAGCAGACCGTCTTCCGTGTGGAAGTACGTGCGCAGGTCGCTAACTTCCAAAAGATTTCCGTTGTTCATAAAAGCTTCGGGTCTCAAGTCTCAAGTGTTGGTGCTTGATCCCGTCGTTGTACTCAAGCACCACCGGAAATAAACACGTTTCATGGGACTTGAGATTTGAGACCTGAGACTGATTCTCATTTCCGCATTTGCGGATCGAATGCGTCCCGCAAGCCATCACCTATAAAATTTAAGGAGAACAGCGTAAGTCCCATAGCTATCCCTGGTCCGATCAGTTGCCAGGGGTAAATCGCAATAGTCTGACTGCCATCGGCTGCCAGCGTTCCCCACGATGCGAGTGGAGCTTGCACTCCAAATCCCAGAAACGAAAGGAATGCTTCCGACAACATCACTGAGGGAATTGTTAGCGTTGCATAGACAATCACTGGTCCGAGTGTGTTTGGCACAATGTGCCGAAAAATGATTCGGGGTGTTGAAACTCCTGTGGCGCGCGCCGCGAGCACGAACTCCTGGTTCTTCAGTGAAAGCACTTGTCCCCGAACGATTCGCGCCATCGTCAGCCATGACACCGAGCCCAGCGCCACAAACAACAGAATCAACTGTCCCTGCGCTGTTTGTTTTTTAAACATCGACAGCAGAACGATGACGATGATGATGTACGGAAGCGAATAGAGCACGTCGACGAGGCGCATCATGATGTTATCGGTGCGCCCTCCCAGATAACCGGCAATCGCTCCGTAACTGACGCCAATGATCAGCGACATTAGAGTCGCGATGATGCCAACCATGAGGGAGATCTGCCCACCTTGCAGCGTCCGGGCAAATAGGTCGCGACCTTGATTGTCAGTGCCCATCGGATGCTTCGCGGAAAACGAACCGTCCGGCGCTCGGAATGGCGGGAACGATCTTATTAATGCCGCGTCGCCAGGAATGTAATCAGGGGTAATACCGTTCACCTCGCTGATGATCGTTGGTCCAACCACTGCAGCGATAATGATAAGAAGCACGAAGACCAGGCCGAGCACGGCAAGCTTATTTTTGAGTAGGCGGCGCCAGGCATCGCTCCAGAGCGAAGTGCCCCGTACAACTTCTCCCAGCTCGGCTGAACGCACGTCGCCTTCTCCCACTGCCAACTCAGACGTTGTGTGGATGATGTCTCCAGCGCGAGGCCGGATCGGCGGCGCGGGAGGCGTCCCCAGCGGCGTAAAGGCGGGCTCGACCTTATCCTGGTCAGCCGGTTTGTTTGGGAGGTCTTCTTTCACACGCGAGACTTCTTCTAGTAGCGGATCCGTGGATCGAGATAACCGTAAGCGATATCAACGAGTAAGTTCATCAAGAGCAAAACGATGGCAATGAAAGCAACGATACCGATAATTAGTGGCTCATCACGATTCAGCGATGCTTGCAGAAAATAGTTTCCCAGCCCCGGAAGAATAAAAATCCTTTCTACGACGACAGTACCGGTCAGAAGAAAAGCGAGTGCCGGTCCAGTATAGGAAACCACCGGCATCAAGCCTCCCCTTAACGCGTGCCGAAAAAGCACTTGCCTTTCGCTGAGACCCTTAGCTCGCGCCGTCCGAATGTAATCGGACCGCAAAACCTCGAGCAGTCCAGCGCGCGTCAACCTGGCGATGTAAGCCGTATAAATCGCCGCGAGCGTAATAACTGGAAGGATGATGTTCCTGCTGGGAAATCCCTCCCATCGCGACGGTGGCAACCAGTAGAGCGTCAGCGAGAAAACGAGAACGAGGATGGGGCCGAGCACAAAATTAGGGATGGAGATTCCGAGCATCGCAAACCCCATCGCCGCATAGTCCCAGCGCGAATTTGGTTTCATCGCGGCGCTGGCGCCAATGGCAATCCCCACGATTAAAGCGAGCAAGTAAGCCAACAAACCTACGGTAGCAGAGATAGGAATTGAGCGGGCAATGATGGCGTTAACTGATTGGCCGGGATAAGACAGCGAGGTACCGAAGTCGAAATGCCGCAGGATGCCCCACATTGTGCGCCGGTATTGTTCATACCAGGGTTTGTCGAGTCCGTACTTTTCCCGAATGTTCTGTTCAATCGCGGGCGGCAGTTTCTTGTTGCCGGTGTAGAAGTTTCCCGGAGCGAGTCTGATCAATCCCCAGGTGATCGTAATCACCACCAGGATCGTGGGAATGGTGATCAGTAAACGTTTGATGATGAAACGAAGCATAAGAAAGACAGGCACGGACGCCTGTCTACTACTCAGCCAAACTTGGAGTGCGATAGTCCCACTTCGACGGATCGCGTTCGATGTACACAAACTTCCATGCAAACAGTGAGGATGGATTGGGATAAAGACCCTTGACGTAAGGTTTTTTGACCCAGTTCACCGAAGGCGTCTCGAGTGGTATCACTGGTTGCGCGTCGAGCATGTACTTCTCAGCTTTAGCCAGCAGCTCGTAGCGGTTTTGCTTATCGGCGGTGTGATTCGCCTCCTCCAGTAAGTCAGCGTATTTCTTGTCCCACCAGCCGCTGCCGTTGTCGCCACTGGGAGTGAGAAACAGGTTGAGGAAGGTGGCCGGATCCATGTAGTCAGCACCCCAAATTCCCAGGGCAAATCCCTTGTATTCCAGTTTTCCCCGAGAGGCCATGTAGGTTTTCGCTTCGAGGTTGTTGAGCATAACCGTGATTCCAAGGTTCTGCTTCCATTGCGCCTGCATAAACTCGCAAAGAGCCTTGTTGGATGAATGCGTGGCGAACATCAACTTCACTTCATCAGCCGGAAACTTCTCACAGATATAAGTGCCATCAGGTTTCTGCGTGACCGGATATCCAGCTTCGCCTAACAGTCTCCGAGCTTCGGCTGGATTGAAGCGATCGCCCTGCGGCTGCGGATAACCGACAAATATCCCTGTGGGTGTAAATGCTGAAAGAGGTTTGGTGGTGCGTTTGGATCTCGAGTATGTCTCCTTGTCGATCGCCATATTAAAGGCGCGGCGAACGCGCAAATCGTTCATCGGCGGTAGAGTGACATTGATCAGAAGGTACGTGATAGCCGCCTCGGCAGCATCCATGAAGTCCTTCTTGGGCCGTATCACATCAACCCAGGCGTGAGGCACCGAGTGGTTTACGACCGCGTCGGCGGCGCCTACCTTGTAAAGATTCATCGTCGTGGGATGATCTGTGGAGACGTAGAAACGGATTTCATCCAGCTTCACATTCGCTGCGTCCCAATACATTGGATCTCGCTCGACGACCACTTCGCTGTAGGGCTTCCAGGATTTCATCTTGAAGGGACCACACGTGACGATGTTAGCGGGATCGGTCCACTTATCTCCGTATTGCTCGATAACTTTGCGCGGAACCAGTCGAAAGAGTTGATAAGCAGCTAATCCCGTGAAATATGGCGCCGGCTGTGCGAGCGAGATGCGCACCGTGTAATCGTCAACGGCTTCAATCCCCACATCCTCTCCGGTGACTTTCACGAGTTCATTGCCTGCAACCGCAGCCTTCAGCTTTGGATTGGCGTCCAGCATTTTCTGGCGCGCTTTTTCACTGCCGGGCAGAACCAGTCGGGCAGGCGAATGCATGTACTGATGAAAAGGTGTGTCGGGAGTTACAGAATTGCCCTCCGCAAGTGTGTACTCCGATTCATTCGCGCCCAGAACTTTTTGGCTAAGCGAAACAGGAGTTGTCGGTGGCTCCTCCGCTAAATCCTGCTCCAGAAGAAACTTTCCGCTTTGCGGGTCGCGCACAAAGACTGACTTGGAGTTGAATGCCTGTGCGTTCTTGATGTAGTAGGCCAGATTTGCAGTTCGCGATTGAACTTCCGGCGACAAAGCTCGGCGCAAGCTGTAAATGAAGTCGTGTGCATTGATGGGATCGCCGTTCGACCAGCGGGCATTGTGCCGCAGATGGAAAACAAATTCCGATGAATCGTTATTAGTATCCCAACGTTCGGCGATGGCGGGAATTGCGTCGAGCGATTTTGGATCGTATTCGACGAGTCCTTCGAAGAGCGCCATATAAATGCGCGCTTCTGCTTGACCCGAACTGATCGCAGGGTCAAACGATTCAGGTTCCGGGCCGTTTACATAGCGAAGAATGTTTCCTTCTGGAGGTGTGGTCTTTCCGAAGAATTCTTCGTTACCGGAAGCGAGGTTGCAGCTAATCGATACCAAAGCACAAGCCGCGATGAGCAGGGCGATGATGATGTGCTTGCGGAGGGGGTTGATGTTCACTTGGTTTACCTTCGAACGGAGGCGACGCGGGCCGAAAGTTAACACGCGGAAATGCTTTGATCAAGAAAGAGATCATTGCAGATTGCCGATTGGCATCAAATCGCGGGCGTCACGCCCGCAATGAGCGCGTAGCGCGAACTCGGTGCCAAGTCCTGGAGCATGGCCAAAGATCGAGTACCGCTGTTACGACGACTTAGCTTTACCTGAAAAGCGGTGAGCGCTTCGCGCTCATTTCGCGCTCATTGCGGGCGAGACGCCCGCGATCCAATGTTTTATCTGCCTTTGTTCGCGCTGCCCGGAGCCATCCAGTTCGTCTGAATGCGCACATGCTTAAGGGAAGGAACATCGAGCAGGTTGGAATCGAAACCAGTCACGTAAGGCTTAACTAATGCATGAGACGAGGCGAAGTAAAGCGGTATTGCTCGCAGCTCTTTCAATGCGTCCGCTTCTGACTCGAGCGGTGTTGGCCCTGCTGCCCTTGCCGGTTCCGAACTCTCTCGGGCCGTAGCAGTAGCCGCGTCACTTTTTTCAGGTGAAGCGGCGGGCTGGCTGCCTTGTTGAAAAATCGCCCGAATATTTGTCAGCTCATCTGTCGTCTGCATCACCATGCCACGCCGCACCACGTCGTAGTCCCCGGCCGCAATCGTGGCTTCATACTCGTCCCAACCCTTAATGCTGATCTCGGTCTCGATATTCAGGATGCTGTGCCACATTGCGGCAATTGAATTTGCGATCAGACGCTGTTGCTCGTTGCGATTTATCAGCAAGCGCACGACGGGAAACCCGCGCCCGTCGGGGTAACCAGCGTCGGCCAACAACTCGCGCGCGCGTTCCGCATCCCGCTCGAGCAGTTCTGTCTTCGAAACCACGGCTTTAGTTGAATCGGTTTGTAGCTCAGGAAGGAACTTTTTCGCAGGTTCTGTGGCACCGCCCATATCATCCTGGGCCAGTCGTTCGCGATCGATTGCAATCGCGAGAGCCTCGCGGACGCGCACGTCATCGAACGGCTCGTGAGACATGTTGAAACTGTAGTAGGTTAGGGCCCCATAAGTTTTACGTCGAAAGTCCTGATAGGGAGCAAGCAGTTTCAAAGCCAGCGGTTCAAAAGCAGAGTTGGTAACAGCATCCACTTCCCCAGCCCGATAAGCGGCAAGCGCGGCTTCCGCATTGTCGGCGCCAATAAACTCAACACGTTCCAAGGTAATTTCGCTTTTTGCCCAGTAGTTGTCGGCGCGTTTCAACAAGACTCGATTATTGTCCTGCTGAGTTACCGAAAAGGCGCCATTGGAAACCAGGCCGGTTGCATCAATCCGCTTCAGTGAATTATCCGGCGCAACTTTGATCGGACGAAACACGGGATGTGCAACGAGGGCCGGAAAATTCAAGTCCGGAACTTGTAGTCGCACGCGCAAAACATGCTCGTCAACCGCCTCAGCACCAAAGCGAGCGTCAGTTCTATTCGCTGGGTTTCCTGAACCGGCGCGCGGTGCCCGCGAGCTGCTGCTACGTGATGGCGGATCGGGGACCGAAACAGCAGCGGCTCCGACAATGTTGCTGAGCAGGTCTGTATGCGGCGCAAGGTCGCCAATGCGCATGGTGCGGCGCCAGGAATCGACGAAGTCTTTCGCAACCACGGCCTCGCCGTTAGACCAGCGTGCATCTTCGCGAAGATAAAAAGTCCAGGTGCGCCCATCGTTTGCCGATTCCCAATGTTTGGCCACGGCGGGAATCGCCGCCAAAGTTTGCGGATCGTAATCGGTCAGTCCCTCAAAAATCGCCCGGACCAGATCCGTATCCGGAGGCGCCGCGGCAAATGCTGGATCAAAAGTCTGCGGCAACGTGCCGTCGATCCAGCGGAACCCCTGGTCACGCGGAACAATGACGCGGCCGTAATAAGCTTCGTAAGTTTGCCCGGTGAAACATGCGCTGGGCGCAATGCTCAAAGCGAGCAGCAGAAGGCTAGTTAAAGGGAATCTTAATCTGGAGGAGAAGCGGTTTAACGTCATTCGTATGATTAGACAACTTGCCGGCGAGACAGTTCCTGCAACTCAGAAAAAACCTTCGCTGCCCGTGCGCGCGTGGCTTCAAAGCCTTCGGACGTATCAATCAGATAGTCGGCAAACTTACACTTTTCTTCCTGAGGCATTTGCGCATCTATTCGCTGTCGTGCTTCGGATTCAGAAAGTCCGTCGCGGGTCATCAGTCTCTGCAGCTGAACTTCTGGACGGCAATGTACCACGATCAACTTATCGAATCTTTTGTAGCCACCGGACTCGATCATTAAAGCCGCATCAATTAGACCGATACCGAAGGGATCTTGTTTTTCCCATTCCCGCAGCAGCTCATCCTGACGAACGATGATGTGGGGATGAAGGATTGAATTCAGCAACTCCCTTTTCTCTTGATCGCGAAAAACAATGGTTCCTAACTTCGGGCGGTCGAGAGTTCCATCTTCGCGCAGTACGTCACTACCAAAAGCGGCGACCACCGCAGCCAACGCCGGAGACCCGGGCATCACGACCTCGCGCGCGGTCTGATCGGCATCAACGACGTGACAACCCAGGCCTTCCAGGACGCCGGCCACGAATGATTTACCAACGCCAATTGATCCTGTAAGACCGACACGAAGCATGGTCATTGCCGATTTCCGATTGCCGATTGCTAATTGTTCGAGCCAGAGGCTTCAGAACTTATTGCGGGATAAGTGCGTTGAGTAGCATGTCCACGTAAATCGGCTATCTGCAATTGGCAATCGGGAATCTATTTCAATCTCTGTCTCGCTGCCTTTATCGTGTTTGCCAAGAGCATTGCCACGGTTAACAGACCGACACCACCGGGAACCGGCGTGCGCCGTCCCGCTACTCGGTCCGCTTCGGCCGGATGCACATCGCCGACGAGCGTGTAGCCGTGTTTGCCGATCACTTTGATCCGGCGGTCCGCGTCCTCACCAAAAAGCTCGCGCGCGGTTGTTTCATCCGTGACTCTATTCATACCCACGTCGATCACCGTCGCACCCGGTTTGATGTAGTCCGCTCCAACCATTCCCGGGCGGCCGATCGCGACCACAAGTATGTCTGCCCGGCGCGCCACGGCTGCGAGATCGCGCGTTCTAGAATGGCAGACAGTCACCGTGGCGTCGTTCTGAATCAGAAGCTGGGCCATGGGGCGACCAACGATCTGGCTGCGGCCAATCACACACGCGTCTGCTCCGCGAATTTCGATATCGTTGCGCTTGAGCAGCTCCATGATCCCTGCGGGCGTGCAGGGAACAAAGTTTGGGTGCCCCATTGCCAGCCTTCCGACATTCTGTGGATGAAAGCCGTCAACGTCTTTAGCCGGATTAACTGCTTCTAAAATTTCACTATCATCAATCCCCTTTGGCAGAGGCATTTGAATCAGAATTCCATCGACGTCTGGTCGCAGGTTGAGTGAAGTCATCAACTCCAGCAATTCACTCTGAGAAGTGGTTGCGGGAAGCGCGTGATGTTCGGAATGGATGCCCACCTCTTCGCAAGCCTTGATCTTGTTTCGTACGTAAGTCTCAGACGCTGGATCGTCTCCGACGCGCACCGCAGCAAGGCACGGTTTTACCTCGCGCTCATCCCAAAGTGAAGTCACAGCAGCGGCGACTTCGCGCTTGATGTCGTTTGCCACACGCGCACTGTCCAAGATAGTTGCGCGCTTTATCGTTGAAGTGTTCTGTTCCTTCAAAATCATTTGTGCGTAAAACCGGCGCTGCAAAGCGAGATAGCTGCGTTTGGGAATTCCCTTACCATCGTCGATAATTCCATACGTGCATCATAAAGCCAAATTCGCTCACGTCAGCACCGTTCTTGCGACAGTAGGTTTTCTTTTTCTTACGGCAGCGGCACAAACGCCCCAGGCGAATCATCAGCAACTACGATCAGCGATCGATCAAGGTAACTTTTCAGCCGCTTTGGACCAACTCCGGGTACTGCAGACCGCGAATCCGCAGCTCTTTGCCGCTAATAACTACGACTATTTGCTTGCCCGACTTCAGGAGAAGGCTGGCGACGTTGCCGGCGCAGCTAACACTTATCAAGCGAACCTTGCCCGCCGGTCGGCAGTGGCTGAGTACTCTCTTTGGCATCTCGCACAAATCTCACGCGCGTCGGGCGACCTCGTCCATGAACGAGAACAGCTGCGACTCTTGGTGAACACCGCGCCCAACAGTCTGCTGCGCGAAGCGGCCGCTTTGAGGCTGGGACTGAGTTTTAGCGAGAGTCAGGACTTCAAGGGCGCAGCAGGAGCCTTTCGCCTCTTAAGCGAGTCCAAAAACCGAGCCATCGCTCGCGAAAGTCAGGCGCTGCTCGGCCAGGCGCTAATCAAGTCCGGGAACATCGCCGACGCGCGCGCGACTTTTACTCGCTTGCTGATGCAAATGCCCGATGCCGCACGTCCGGACGACTTCGCTTTAGCAGCGGTTCGAGCTTTGGATAGTCTCGAGACCGGCAGCCCCGCGACTCCTCGCGTTGCTGACTTAACTGAAACTGAACACCTGCTTCGCGCTTCCGTCTACCATTTCAATCGGGACTTTGACGCAGCCCGGCTTCATTACGCCGCGGTGGTTGCGCGCTTTTCGCAAAACCCCACGGTCGCGAATGCTCTGTATCAGATCGGTCGCGGCTTCTACCTGCAGCAAAAGTACGACGAGGCACTGAAGTACTTTCAGCGGGTGCTCTTAGAGTTTCCGGAGAGCTTGAGCGCTCGCGACGCACTCAGTTTTTCTGCGGGTTCATACAATCGCCTGAAACGCACTGACGACGCGATCGCCGCGTATAAGCTGTCAAGCGAGAAGTTCCCGGATGCTCCTAATGCCGAACGTCCTTTCCTGAACATCATCGATGCCTTGCATGAGGCAGGTCGGTATAAGGAAGCAATCTCGTGGGTGCAGCAGACTCGGGTTCGGTTTCGGACTCAAGTTGGCGACACGCTGGCGCTATTCGCTCAACTGCGAATTAACCTGGCTAATGGAAATTGGCAGCAGGTCATCGCTGATGCCAATGAACTTTCGAGAGCTACCGACCTCGGTGGAACGCGTGTAGCCGGCGGTACGACTAAGAATGAAATTATATTTTTACGTGGTTATGCCCTTGAGCAGTTAGGTCGAGGACATGAAGCGATACTTGATTATTCTTCAATACCAGACGGACGTAATGAGTATTACGGCAAGCGCGCCACGCAACGGTTGCAGGGTTTAGCGTCCAATCCTAGAACAAGGGAGTTGCTGAGTGCTGGGGCCGGTGGCCTTCGTCGCGAGGCGGAGAAACTGATCCTTGCGGGAAAGCTGGAGGAGGGACGCCGCTCGGCTCAGGAGGCGCTTCGGATAGTCACGGATCAGGCACAGCACGATGAGATTCTTGAGCTTGTCCTGCGCACGTACGAATCTCTTCCAGCGTATAAGCTCCCGGAGTTCAAGATGGTGTCCGTGGGAAGACAAGACGTGCGCACTGCGGCTGCTGCATCTTCAGCCAATACGCACACGGAACTTGCTGGCGAGCTTTTGTTTCTTGGTCTCTACGATGAAGGAGCGCCTGAGTTCGTGGCAGCCCGAAATGAGATCAAGAAGGTAGACGCGGTCGCGCCGGCTCCAAAGTCTAACTCTTCAGCTTTGAGTGACAGTGATTTTACGCTCGCTGTTTATCAACTGCGCGGTGGCCACGCGGATCAGGCAGTAAAGTTTGGGGAACAGTTTTGGCGCAATGTTCCCGGCGATTATGTCCTCGAACTTGCGCCTCGCGATCTGGTCGACTTGCTTTATCCGCTGCCGTATCGAGGTTCACTTCTAAAGCATGCACTTCCGCGTGGCGTGGATCCGCGCTTTGCAATTTCTATTGCGCGCCAGGAGTCGCGCTTCCAGCCGGATGCCAAATCGCTGGCCGCCGCGCGCGGTCTGATGCAATTTATAGCCGAGACTTCAAACGCCACGGCAGTTGAACTTCAGTTGCAGAACTTCAACCAGGATGATCTGTACAATGCGGACACGGCCATTCTGTTCGGCTCGCAATATCTCGCTGGTTTGTTCAAACAGTTTCCGGGCGAGCCGGAGGCTGTCGCAGCTTCATATAACGGCGGGCCCGAAAATATGGCGCGTTGGCGGGCGCGGTCCCGCGCGAACGATCCCGATCGTTACATTCCCGAAATTGGTTTCTCGCAGACTAAGGATTACGTATTCAAAGTGATATTGAACTACTGGCAGTACCAGGCTCTCTACGATGAGAAGCTGGAGCGGAAATGACTACCGGTTTACCGCGGAGGCGCCGAGCCGCAGAGACGCCAAGTTTTCAAAAAGCAGCCAGCTCGAGTGCCTTAGTTTTCTCAGCGTCTTTGCGCCTCAGCTTCTTTGCGCTAAAGATTAGATGTCCAACACTAAATCAATTAGAAAACCATTCATGATGAAATGCTTCATTGTAGTTATCACGTCTCTACTCCTTTTTACGCTCGCAAGCTGTGGTAAGGATACTTCCAATCAGAAACGTTACGACATGACGGGCAAAGTGCTCACGATTGAACCGGACAAGGACCTGATTACGGTGGCCCACGAAGAAATCAAAGACTACATGCCCGCCATGACGATGCCCTTCAGACTTCGCGAAAGTTGGCCATTTAAGGTCCTCACCACCGGGGACCGAATTACTGCGACACTTGTCGTCGACGGCACCGAGTCGTGGCTGGAGGACGTCGTCATTACCCAGGAGAGCGCTGATACCAACGCGCCCGGAGCAGCTGGTGTTGTGGAGGCTAAAGACGGCGCCGAAGTTCCGGACTACGGACTAACGAATCAAAGCGATCAACCGATTCATCTCGCGCAGTATCGAGGCAAGACCTTGTTGTTGACCTTCATCTACACGCGTTGCCCAATCCCTGATTACTGCACCCTCATGAGTCAAAACTTCGCACAGATTGAGACCGAGCTGGCCAAACACCCCGGGCTTTACCAGAAGACACATCTGCTAAGTATCAGCATTGATCCCGAGTACGACACGCCAGCCGTGCTGCGAAGCTATGGAGCTGCCCACACCGGGAAATTTACCGACGAGAAGTTCACCCACTGGGAGCTGGCCACAGGGACGAAGGATCAGATAAAAAACATTGCACAGTTCTTTGGCTTGCGCTACTACGCTGATCAGGATCAGATCGTCCACGGTCTGCGAACAGTGATTATTAACCCGGAGGGGAAGGTGGCGAAGATATATCGCGACAATTCCTGGAAACCTGACGAAGTGGTTGCTGAATTGCGCAAAATGCATCCGTAAATTTTCGATTAGTGAGTTCGCGAGGTTTGTGGTCTTTGATGGCCTGGTCAGCAAACGTTAATCGCCAATCCGGGATGGATCCAGTTAAGGACGCAAGTCATTTTTATGAAGTAGAACGGCGCGCACGACATGCGGAGCGGCCGGGCTTTCGGATCAGCGAGCTACAAATCTCGCCTACGCAAAAAGTGCCCTGGCACTATCACAATAACGTGCAGGACACTTTTTACGTGATCGCAGGACGGATCCGGATCTTCCTGCGCGATCCCGTCGAAGAACTGGCGCTCGGACCTGGAGAAGTATTTTTAGTACGGCGGGACGTCCTCACTTCGTTAAGAACGACGGTGATACTTCCGCCACCTTCCTTATTCTCCAGGGAGGTGGTGAATACGATTACGTACCACTCAGCTAGTCGGTGGGTTGAGAGTGAGGTCAGTACCACGACGCGGTAGCGGGTGTTGGTACTGACTCACTCCCGAACTGACACACTACTCTACTCGGCTAGCTTGGTTCTAGCCTTTAACGCGGTACTCGCCCACCGCGTACGCGCAAGCCCATCAAGCGCGACGGATAGATTCCAAAGTCTTCAACTTCCCAAGTGTTACCGTTCCGCAGCCGGATTTTCGCCGCGCCGATTAGCGTTCCCGCACCGTTGCCGTTGCGGCGGATGAACAATTCAGCATAACCAAACTTGTAGTCCGCTGAGCGCGTTCCATAGCGCAGCTCAGAAAAACCAACGTAACGTTGATAGATGACCGTGATTTTGGTCTCACCGTTCTCAGCTGGTTCGGCAAAAATCACATTTGCAGGTACACCAACTCCATTACCGATCTGAATCTGCCCGGCTGACATCCCGGAAACGGCATTCAGTAAGCTGTCCTGTCCGGAGCCTAGGGCATCATTGAGCCTTTCCACCTCGGCACGGCTGGTGTAGTTCCTGATGATCAACCGAAAGTTACCAGAACGACTTCCAAGACGCCCGCCAAATGAGACGACGGTGCCAGTAACCGTCGCTCCTTCGTAGATGTCGGCTTGTGCCAACGTAGAGCTGGCCGAAAAAGTGGCGAGTGCCACCGCAAGCAAAGCAGCAACCGAAAGCTGCATTAAGATGCGCTGAATTCTCATGTTCTTTCCCTCTTAACAGTCACAACGTCTGCGGAGCGATTATTATTTAGTTGTCCGAACCGTCCGTGCCGTTATTGTGATTTCGTGATCGCCGACTCAATTAGCCGACGGGCATCGCGGGGGTGTACTAAATCCTAGTACCGTCACGATTCGAAAGCGAGGCGGCACTTGTTTCATTCCTGCCATAACACACGAACGTGACCTTGCGGTGAAAACTTCCACACTGCTAGCACATAGAATCAGTTGTGCTGACGTGTTTGAGTAATGCGCCAGCGACATTTTGGAAGATTAATCAAGCAAGGGGACACAGATGAGCGCTACGATGACACAACCGATCGCGACGAAAGAGCCACAGCAGCAGAACTCTGCCGCTTTGGCACAAGAGCACAAAGAAGGACCGCTGGCGAGAGCTATTGAGGAACAGACAGCAAAACTGCCCTCAGACATTTTTCTCTGGGCCGCCCTGGGTTCAATGGGGGTTTCGGCAGTTTTACAGCTGACGGGTAAGAAGCGAGCCAGCCTTTTTGTAGGCGAATGGGTTGCGCCGTTCCTACTGTTTGGCGTTTATAACAAAATCGTCAAAGTGGAAGGTTCAGATAAGACCAGCTAATTCGCTCCACAACCAAAAAAGAAACGAGCCCACGTCATCGTGCGTTGGGCTCTTTCCATTTGCGATTGGCGATTGCAGATTGGCCCCGTAGCGGAGGGAACTAAATCGAAAATCGGCATTGGCAGTCGTTCCATCGGGCTCAACCGAGGCCTTTAATTTTCTTAAGCTCTTCGGTGAGAACAGGTACCGCTTCAAAGAGGTCACCGACGATGCCGTAGTCAGCAATGTCGAAGATGGGGGCTTCCGGGTCCTTGTTTATGGCCACAATCGTTCCCGAGTTCTTCATGCCCACCAGATGCTGGATGGCGCCCGAGATTCCGAGTGCAATGTAGAGTTTCGGCGCCACCGTTTGGCCTGACGACCCGATTTGCCGGTCGATCGGTAACCACTCCGCATCACAAATGGGCCGCGACGCCGCAATGTCTCCGCCAAGCACCTCGGCCAGTTTCTCTGCGAGGGCAATGTTCTCTTTGCTTTTGATCCCGCGCCCAATGGCAATAATGATTTCGGCCTTCGAGAGATCAACGGCTTGTTTCACTTCCTGGAACGGCTCCTCCGGCGTCATGCGAATTTCGCCTACCTCTACTTCCATTGTTTCCACGGTGACGCCACTTCCCTTTTGCGCCTGGTCGGCGCGATAAGCACCTGACTGGAAAGTTGCGAAAATTGGCGCGGCCCCATCAGACACGACATCCGCATCAATCTTTCCTAAGAAGATGCGGCGGGTGAAAGTGGTGACGCTGTTCTCGGTGCGAACACGGATGCAGTCGCTGATCAGAGACTTCTCGAATCGGGCTGCCAGCTTAGGAGCATAGTCGCGCACCAGGTAAGTGTGCGGCATGACGACGAACTCAGGATCAAGTTTTCGCACCACCTGCTCCATCGCGTCGGTATAGCCGTCGGGTGTGTAATCGCCGAGTTTCGCGTTACTCGCGTAAACCAGCTTCACGACGTCGTAAGCAGCAACTTCGTTAGTTAGCGAAACGTCGCCCGCGCCGAGGACGACCGCTGACACTTCCGTCTTCAGTTGTCCTCCTAAATCCTGCGCGGCGGCAATCGCTTCAAACGAATGCTTACTGAAGATGCCGCCACGATGCTCGACAAAAACGAGAATGCCGTTGCTCATTTCTTCTTCATTTCCTTAAGGGCTGCTATGAATTTTTCATTATCGGCAAAGCGCGCGAACGACGAATCCTTCGCCGGATCAGGAAATTTTTCACCCGGAATCATGTTGTCCTTGCGGGCGAAGGCTAATCTTAAGTATTCGATCGCCTTCTCCATGTCGTCCATCTCGCCGTAGGTGCACGCCATGTTGTAATAGAACATCGGGTATTCCGGATCCTCTGAGATACCATACGCAAACGTTTCCTTCGCGTCCCTCAGATTGCCGCTGATGCCATAGGACATCCCGAGATTGTCGACGAGGACGCGCCAAAGATTCTGTTCCAATGTGCGCTTCTGCTTCTCCAGCTCGAGCGCCTTCTGATACGGACCAATCGCCTTCTTGAATTCACGGCGCAGATAGTGAGCGCTGCCCTCCTGCATCAGCTCCATGACTTGCGAGGCTTTCTGCTGAGACGGCGCCGACACACATAAGGTCTGAAAGGCAAAGAAGACCGCCAGTATCGAGAGTGCTGTGTTCCAGGCGTTACGGTGTGGTCTTTTCATTCATTCCTCAGCGCGTTACAAAGACCGAGGTGCAAGTCTCACACTACTCTTGCTTCAGTATGCAGCTTTTCCGCGAGGGCAACGGCCCCGGCTTTCGCATCACCGTCGCCGAGAAACTGTGTCTGTTTTGTTTTCTGCGGAAAGTAAACCTTCGCAATTCGTTGGTGCGATGGTCTACCGACAACGTCTGCTGGTGCCGCTACTTCTTTGATCTCTTTCTTCTTGGCCGCCATGATGCCCTTGAGAGTCGCGTAGCGGATTTGGCTGATTCCGGATTGAATTGTGAGTAACGCGGGCGTGGCCATCGAGTACCACTGGTACCAACCGCTTTCGAGCTCCCTCTTGACCCGCAACTTTGCGCCGCTGGCATCCACTTCAATCACGATCGTGGCGTGCGGCATCGCGAGGAGTTCAGCCATGATTACGCCGGTTTGGGCATAACCGTAATCGTCGGATTGCAGTCCAGTCAGAATCAAATCAGGGTTTTCTTCGCGGATTGCAGCCGCGAGCGCGCTGGCGGCAGCATAAGGCGAAAGGTGGGCGAGGTTATCGCCCACCACATGAATAGCGCGATCCGCCCCGCGCGCCAGGGCATCCTTGATAATACTCTTGGCTCGCTGCGGCCCCATCGAACAGACGACAACATCGCCGCCAATCTTTTCGCGAACTCGCAACGCCTCTTCAAGCGCATAGCCGTCTGACTCGTTGACTTCAAACGATAGGTCGCTTTCCTCGATCCAGGTTTCGTCCTTATTAATCCGCAGGATGGCGTCCTTGCTGGCGACCTGTTTCATCAAAACTATGATTTTCATCGTGGCTCGTTACACTGCAGTCGAATGTTTGGTGAACTTTGTACTTGGTGCTTTGAACTTTGAATTTGTCTTACTACGAATAAAATGATCTTGTACTAAGCGCTTCAAGGCTGGGGGAGACGAACAAAGTACAAAGTATTAAGTACAAAGCTCGTCCTTACGCTTCATACCTCTTGAATAACAAGGCCGCGTTCGTGCCGCCAAAGCCGAAGCTATTTGAGAGCGCGTAGTCCACTTTCGCTTCTCTGGGCTGATTAGGAACATAGTCGAGATCGCAATCCGGGTCAGGCGTCTTGTAATTGATCGTGGGCGGGAGCGTGTTGCGATGAATTGCGAGGACCGAGAAAACCCCTTCAATGCCTCCGGCTGCCCCTAGCAAATGTCCCGTCATCGACTTTGTTGAACTAACAGCCAACTTGTAAGCATGCTCGCCAAACGTATCCTTGATCGCAAGCGTCTCAAATTTATCGTTATAAGGCGTCGAGGTTCCGTGCGCGTTAATGTATCCCACCTGCTCCGGCTGGATGCCGGCATCCTTGATCGTCTTCTGCATGACCCGTCGCGCGCCTGAACCAGTCTCATCCGGCATGGTTAGATGAAAAGCGTCAGCGGCCATTCCATAGCCGACGATTTCAGCATAGATCTTCGCGCCGCGGCGTTTAGCGTGTTCCAGTTCCTCAAGAATCAGGATGCCCGCGCCTTCACCAATTACAAACCCATCGCGCTCCGCATCAAAAGGCCGCGAGGCATGCTGCGGATCGTCATTGCGAGTCGAAAGAGCGCGCATTGAAGCAAAGCCCGCCACACTCATCGGCGTAATTGCCGACTCCGCGCCGCCTGCAATCATCACATCCGCATCGCCGCGTTGAATGATCTTGAAGCTGTCGCCGATTGCATGCGCACCCGCGGAACAAGCGGTGGCCGTGGCGGAGTTTGGCCCTTTAGCGCCGAAACGAATCGAGACTTGTCCGGCGGCCAGATTCACAATCGCGGAAACAATAAAGAACGGCGAAACGCGATCCGGTCCTTCATTGAGCAGCTTGGAATGTTCGCGCTCGATCGCCCAGAAGTCGCCGATGCCGCTGCTGATGTAGGTGCCTGCGTTTTCCGCAAGCTCATCGGGAAATTTTCCTGCAGCCGTCAGCTCAAATCCCGCTCCCGCCATCGCTTCGATTGAAGCCGCAATGGCGTAATGAATAAAGGCGCCCATCTTGCGCGCCTCTTTCTTGGGAATGAATTCGAGCGGGTCGAAGTTTTTGACCTCAGCCGCAAACTTTACGGAAAACTTCTCAGTATCAAACCTCTTGATGTAGTCGACGCCCGTCCGACCACTCATCAACGCGGCCCAGGTAGTCTCGACTGAATTGCCAACCGGCGTAACCAAGCCGAGGCCTGTGACCACAACCCGACGTGCCAAATCAACGCTCCTTGAGGGGATAACCCGTGATCGAAATGAGTGGCGAGTAGGTTGCCGGCACGCGGCTCCTTACTCATCACTCATCGGTGCTCACTATTTCTTGTGCTGATCGATGTAGTTGTACGCGTCGCGCACGCTCTGAATCTTTTCGGCGTCCTCGTCAGGAATTTCAATGCCAAATTCCTCCTCAAAACGCATGACGAGTTCGACAGTGTCCAGGGAATCTGCGCCCAGGTCGTCGATGAAGCGCGCGTTGGGAGTGACTTCATTTTCGTCAACTCCAAGTTCGTCGACGATGATCTGCTTGACCTTATTCTCGATCTCTTGATCGGGCATTTCGTTTTGCTCCTCTGTGATTTTGTAAAAACAACGTTACGGCTCTATGAAACTGCCAAACCCGCTCCGGCCGCCGCTACACCCGCGGATTCCTCAACATTAAGACATTTTGCTTCGCGAGTGATTTGGCGCAGCAAGCCACATAAAACCTTTCCTGGTCCAAACTCAACAAAACTATTCACGCCGGCTGCCAACAAGAAGTTCATCGACTGTAGCCAACGAACCGGCGACGAAACCTGCCGGATCAGCGAGTCCCGGGCGTCTACTGCTCTAGTTATCGCAATTGCGTCAACATTACTTATCAGCGGTACGCTTAACTCGTCAAGACTCAACTCGCTTAAGTCTGTGGCTAAACGTAGCTGGGCCGGCATCATTAGCTCACAATGAAAGGGAGCGCTCACATTCAGTTTCACTACGCGCTTGGCGCCAGCTTCCTTCAATTTTTCGGCAGCCCGATCCACGGCATCACTGTTTCCGGCGATTACAATCTGATTAGCCGAATTAATGTTTGCCGGAGCGCAAACCTGCTGGCCGCGAACTGCCGCGCAAACCTCTTCGATCGTTTCGAGGGAGGCGCCGAGTACCGCCGCCATTGCTCCCTCACCCGCCGGCACTGCCTCTTGCATGTAGCGACCGCGCGCCCGGACTGTGCGGACGGCGTCAGTAAGCGAGATAGCTCCGGCAGCGACCAGGGCTGAATACTCGCCGAGACTATGACCTGCGACGTAGGCCGGCTGCTCAACTCCCAGGGTTTCGAGCGCACGCAACGCGGCCACTGAGACACTCAAAATTGCCGGCTGTGTATTCTCAGTCAGTTGCAGCGCTTCAGCCGGACCAGCAAAACATAGATTCGAGATTGAAAAGCCCAACGCATCGTCCGCTTCTTCAAAGACCTGTCTTGCGGCCGGGAAATTGTCCGCAAGATCCTTTCCCATGCCCGGGTACTGCGACCCCTGACCGGGAAAGAGGAACGCAATTGCCGATTGCCGATTACCGATTGATCCTTGATTGCCGATTGCCAATTGCGGATTGCCAATTGGCGAGTTGTTATCCTCGACTGATCCCATGAACGGCTTGTTTAATGTCTCAAAAAATGACCATCAACGTTCACTAAAAAACAATCGGCAATTCGCAATCGCCAATCCAACGAGCTGCCAAGTGTAACGAGACTTACCAGCGCATCAAGACTCCGCCCCAGGTGACGCCGCCACCAAACGAAGCGAGCAATACCAGATCACCAGTCTTGACCCGCCCGGCTTCCACACACTCGTCCAAGGCAATTGGAATCGAGGCTGACGAAGTGTTGCCGTGCATGCTGATGTTCGAATAAACCAGGGACTCGTCGACGTTCAATTTATTAGCCACCGCATCCGTAATTCGCTGGTTCGCTTGATGCGGGATGAACAGCTTTACATCTTTGGCGTCGACTCCGGCTTCTTCTAAGACTTCGCGCGAGACCTCAGCCATTGAGCGTACCGCGACCTTGAACAACTCATTACCCTTCATCTTAAAAAAGTGATCGCCGGCCGCGAGAGTTTCGGCAGTGGGGGGTCGGCGCGTCCCGCCACCAGGAGAAAACAGCTGCTCCTGATACCTGCCGTCAGACCTGATGCGGCTCGACAGAATGCCTCTTTCTCCGTCAACCGCCCCGAGTACTGCCGCGCCCGCGCCGTCGCCAAACAGAACGCAGGTATGTCGATCCGTATAGTCGACGTACTGCGTCAGAATTTCCGCGCCGATAACCAAAGCATGCTTTGATTGGCCGCTTTGGATCATTGTATTGGCGAGCGTCACGCCGTACAGAAATCCGGAGCAAGCAGCGACGACATCCATCGCGGCCGCCCGGTTAGCGCCGAGCTCCGCCTGGATGATGCAACCGGTGGAAGGCAGGATTTGATCGGGACTAACAGTGGCGCAGAGGATTAGATCGATGTCAGCAGGAGTCAGACCGGCTCGTTCGATGGCCTGACGCGCTGCCTTGACTGCAAAAAGCGAAGTATATTCTCCGGGAGCTGCTTTGCGGCGCTGTTTGATTCCGGTGCGGGTGGTGATCCACTCGTCGGAAGTCTCTACCATGTTGGCGAGGTCGGCATTCGTTAAGATGCCTTCCGGATATGCATGACCGGTGCCCAAAATACCGGCGCGTTGAGTTGCCATCTATTTCCTCAGTTGCCCAAAAGAACGGCCATAGTAGCGGCTAAAAAACGAAAAGCCAACTCACTATCCCGCGGCCGCTTCGGCAATGCTGTGCAAAGCGTTCGTTTCCGCAATTCCCTTTTCGATCCGCTCGCTAGCGCGGTTTTCAGAAAACTCTTTTACGCTGCGAATCGCATTACGAATCGCGCGCGCGTTTGAACTTCCGTGGCCAATCACCACGATCCGGCGCACCCCTAAGAGTGGCGCGCCGCCGTATTCCGAGTAATCAAGACGCCTCTTGATATTGCGAAACGCGGGTTTGGCTAACATGGCGCCGGCTTTGGTGACTGCGGAAGCCGTCAGCTCGCGCTTGATCATCCACAGCATGGCATCCGTCAGGCCTTCGGAAAGCTTTAACATGACGTTCCCGGTGAAACCGTCTGTGACGATCACATCAACGGCGCCAGAAAAGACGTCACGGCCCTCCACGTTACCGACAAAATTCAAGCCTGCCATTTCGCGCAGAAGCGGAAAAGCTTCCTTTGTTAGGTCGTTGCCTTTGGCTTCCTCTTCGCCGATGCTCATCAGCCCAACCGCAGGCCTTATGGTTCCCAGCACCGCCCGCGAATAGGCGTCGCCCATGACGGCAAACTGCGCCAGATGATGTGGTTTGCATTCGGAGTTTGCGCCAACATCAAGAAGTAGAGTTGGCTTTGCAGATCTGGTGGGGATTAATGCCGCTAAGGCGGGCCGGTCAACACCGGGCAGCATCCCAATCACCATCTTAGCGGTGGCCATCGCTGCTCCGGTATTTCCGGCAGAAACGAAACCATCGGCACGACCTTCGGTGACCAACTTAGTGCCGATTCTCAATGAGCTTTTCTTCTTACGCCTTACGGAAATCATGACCGGGTCATCCATCCCAATCACTTCCGCTGCTTCTACGAATTCAATTCCCTTGTCGCCGTCGCGGCGCCAGCCACAGCGTCGCAGCTCTGGCTCGACTATCTCAATCTGGCCTACAAGGATTACACCAACCCCCAAATCACGAGTAGCGGCGAGGGCTCCGTCGATCTCGGCATGCGGCGCATGATCGCTGCCCATGGCATCGAGTACGACTTTACCGGTCAACTGGCCGCCATTCTTCGACTGGTTTCGCACAGGAGAGTAACTGTCTGGCTAGGCCTGTTCGACTTGCACTACTTCGCGGTCTTTGTAGTACCCACACTTCGGACAGACGCGGTGCTGCAAACGAGGTTCCTGACAATTAGGACAGAGGGTGGTCTGTGGCGCGAGCAGCGCATCGTGCGCCCGGCGTTTTCCGCGGCGGGCCTTGGAATGTCTTCTTTTGGGATTTGGCATGATTACTCCGTTCGTAAATCTTGAAAATCGTGAAATCGTTAATCGTGAATGGTGAATTGTGAATCAGTAATAAGTCTATCGTGATGGTGTACGAGGATCGTGTCGGAAACCCGTCTTCGATTTACGATTCACGATTTACGATTCACGATCTCTTTCAGTCCGGCCCAGCGCGGATCAATCTCCGCTTCCTCGCATTTGCAATCGGCCTGATTGCGATCGCCGCCACATTCAGGACATAGACCTTTGCACTCCTGCTGGCAAAGAATCTGCGCCGGAAGTTCGAGCAACAACTGCTCGCGGACCAGTTCGTCGATATCAATTACCTCTCCGTCGAATACCGAGATGGTGAGATCTTCGTCGAGAAGCTCAGCTGCCGAGTCCGCTTGATACGTGTCTGGGGTAACGTATTCGACCTCAAAGCTGCTGGAGACTGGGATCGACAATGACTTCAAACACCGATCGCACTCCAGCTGTAGTTCAGCGACCGCTTCGCCCTTCACCGTTACCTTCGAGTCTGAAAGTTGAATCCGGCCAGCGACTCTTGGCGGCGCCACCAACGTAACGCGCTCTTCATTTAAACCAAGCTCACCGGGTTGGTAGTTATGGGCAAATTTGCCCCCGTGACGCTCCAGACTTGCAAGCTCGACCCGCATGATGCACTACCCTGTTACGAATGCGCTTTTTTCAGCTAATGCGCAAAAGGATTCATTATAGCGGCGAAGGGCGGGCTGTCAACGCGACCAAAAGACGATGGTGTCCTAATTTCGGTAGGGGCGGCACTCTGTGGCCGCCCCCTCCTTTTGCAATCAGGGCGCCCACGGAGGGACGCCCCTACATTTTTCTCAAAATTCTACACTACCTAAAATATTAAGTGCTTTCGGCATCTGCCGCGACGAAAACATTTAAAGCATCCTGCCGGAGTAGCCGGGCGAGACGCTGATCACCGCCAGTCATCAGGTGGAGATTCGAGGTTGGTTCCTGACAAAACAAGACCGGTGTCGTCGCAGTTCGTCCATTCCTGGCTTTGGGGGTCTTGGCTGTTTGAGGTTCAGCGTGCCGGGCCTTGGCGAGTGACTCGGCGGCCAGCTTCTCCTGTCCGGTCCGCTGGTAGATCAAACCCAAAACATAAAATGCCTCGCCGTACTCGGAATCCATTTCAGTTGCTTTGCGCAGGTGCCGAGCCGCGAGTGCATCGCGCGTGAGTTGGTAATACAAGCAACCGAGAGCGTAATGCGCCTCAGGAGAAGGCTTGCTTGCGAGGGCGCGCTTAAATTCGCGAAGGGCTTTCTGCCAATTCTCCTCGGCGATGAAAAGCCTTCCGAGTCCGTAATGAGCTGCGAAAGAGGATGCCCCTCTTCGTGTAGCACTATTCAGAAGTTCTTTGGCGCGTTCAGTGTCGCCCTCATCAGCGCAAGTCAAACCGAGCAGGAGGGACACGCGGATGTCTCCGGGAGCGAGGTCATATGCGCGGCCCAGGTAATCGCGGGCAAGCCGAGTCTTGCCATTACGGAAAAAATGCTCACCCACAAAAGCAAGAAGCGGTGCGTTCTCACGCTCAAGCTCTGCGGCGCGCTGTAGCGATCGGATACCACGGGCAACCTGCTCATCTTCGATTAGCAGGAACCCCTCGTTTACAAACTGCTCGAATGTGCGGCGGTGGTCGCCACGACAACCTGACAAGATTCTCATCCGGAGCTCTTCGCGCCTTGCGCTCTCCTCCTGCTCCTCGGCATCTTTTTGACAGCGATCGTTCCAAAGCTTTTCCAGCCGCGTGCCCTCAACGATCTTGTCTTCCGTTAGGAGGGCAATCAGCGCTTTCACGAGTGAGCGATCGAAGTAAGAATTTTGGGCTTGCCGCAGCAACAAATCGAGCCCGCGCTCGAGTCGTTCAGTCAGGCGCGCGAGGCGGTTTTCTAGAGCAGAAATGCGTTCAAGTAGATGTTCATCACTGGACGGCCCAGCCTCCGCCACTTCGTAACGTGAAGCGGGTGGCTCCACGATTATCATGAGTCGGGTGCCGCAGCGCGCGCAGAAATCGTGACCTAGCGGATTCGCCGCAAGGCATTTTTGGCAGTAATGGGAAACTTGGGGCATGAAACAGGAGTCTGGATTTAGAAGTCAGGAGTCAGGAGTCAGTATATGTTGTCAGTTGTCAGTAGTTAATTGTTAGTTGGCAGTAGTTAGTATTGTTTGTAGCTCTTGTAAGTGTTAGTGATCAAGTCGTGTCGTCAAACGTGGCTGCTCTGATTAAAGCCAAATCAAAGACCAAAGACCAAAGTCCAAAGACCTGCTAACGACTGACAACTGACTTCAGCCATATTCATAGAACCCGCGGCCGGACTTTCGGCCCAGCCAGCCAGCATCCACATAACGTTTCAATAAAGGACAAGGACGATACTTCGGATCGCCAAACCCGTCGTGCAGCACGTTCATGATGGCGAGACATACATCCAAGCCAATAAAGTCGGCAAGCGTTAAAGGACCCATTGGATGGTTCATCCCCAGCTTCATGATTCCATCAATGCTCTCTCGAGTCGCAACACCTTCGTAGAGCGTAAAGATAGCTTCGTTGATCATCGGCATCAGGACCCGGTTGGAAATGAAACCGGGTGAATCCTGACAATCAAGCGCTGTCTTTCCCAGTCGCTCGGTCAAAGCGCGAACCTTCTCGTAGGTGTCATCGGAAGTGGCCATGCCGCGAATCACTTCCACAAGTTTCATGATTGGCACCGGATTCATGAAATGCATGCCGATGACCTTGTCAGGACGCTTCGTTGCCGCCGCTAGTTTCGTGATGGAAATCGAAGACGTATTCGAAGCGAGAATCGCATCCGCCCCAGCGATCTGATCCAATGCCTGAAAGACCTCGGTCTTCACAGCCAGATTTTCTGTAACTGCCTCAATCACGATGGCTGCGTCACGCAAGGATTCAAGAGCGGTATCAGTGCTTATTCGCCCGATAATTTTGCTCTTCTCCTCACCGCCTAACCGTTCCTTGTCCACATCGCGCTGTAAACCCTTATCGATCGCCGCCATGCCACGCTGCAGAAATTCGTTACTAACATCCCGGATCACCACGTCGTAACCGGCACGCGCTGCGACCTGGGCAATACCGTTGCCCATCGTGCCTGCACCGACCACGCCGATAATTTCGCTCACTTATCTTTGACTCCGTTAGAAGTTGATTAGCGCCAATCCGGCGGTGACGTCGGTGGCACGTATGGCTCGGAGGCTCGCAGAAGCTTCTTTAGTTTGCGACGTGGTTCCGGAGGTTGCGGCGGCAAGGCGTAAGCGGCCTTGTGATAAAGAAACTTCCCTTTTTCGCCAAACATAAACCAGAGGGTGTAGACGCAAAGAGCCGTGCCGAACGGGAAGGTCAAACCGGCAAGCACGCCCGCCACGATTCCGATGCGCCGCGCCCACCGCTTTCGCTTCAGTAACGCATAGGCCGTGATAAAAGACGGCGTGATCAAAAGCAGGCTGACGAACACTCCGCTGACGATCAAGACGGCAAACGTCGCCACGGGCACAGCCTCACCACGTACTGCCATCGCATCGATAGTTCCCGAGATGAAGAACGTGAGCAGGATCATCAGTGCGATACAAAACACACCGTAGAGCAAGTGTAACAATCCCAGCGTCCTGTTGTGACCAGTCGGTGTCATTACTTTATCTTTCAACTGCCAGCGCCACCGCATTGCCGCCGCCCAGGCAAAGCGCCACTAAACCGCGATGCGCATCACGCCGCTTCATCTCATAAAGCATTGTCGTCAACAGGCGGGAACCGGACTGTCCAATGGCATGACCGAGCGCCACCGCGCCGCCGTTCACATTCAACCGTTCCGGATCGAGGTCCAGCTCTCGCGTGATCGCCACGGCTTGCACCGCAAAAGCTTCGTTCAACTCAATCAGGTCGACGTCATTTGTTGACCAGTTAGCTTTCTTCAATACTTTTTTGATCGCTTCCACCGGCGCCATCATGACGAGCTGGGGTTCGGTGCCCGACGTCGCCTGAGCAACGATGCGGGCCATCGGCTCAACCCCAAGCTCGTTAGCGCGCTCAAGAGAAGTCACTACCAACGCCGATGCGCCATCGTTTACTCCGGGAGCGTTGCCGGCTGTAACAGTTCCACCTTCTTTGAAGGCCGGCTTAAGTTTTCCCAAAACTTCCATCGAAGTGTCTTCGCGAACAGTCTCGTCTGTGTCAAATATTGTTGCCGCGCCTTTCTTCTGCCGAATTTCCACCGGAACAATTTCATCCTTAAATCGACCGGCCTTAATCGCTGTGGCTGCCTTGCGATGCGACTGCAGCGCATAGTCGTCCTGCTCGGTCCGATTTACGTTGAAGCGTTCGGCAACGACTTCCCCGGTGCAGCCCATGTGCTGATTATCGAAAGCGCACCAAAGGCCATCGTTAATCATGGAATCGAGGAGTGTGCCATTTCCCAGACGATATCCTTCGCGCGCTTTGTCGAGCAGGTAGGGCGCATTGCTCATTGACTCCATGCCGCCAGCTACGACAATTTCCGTATCGCCAAGTTGAATTCCCTGAGCTGCCATCATTACTGCCTTCAATCCGGAACCGCAGACTTTATTGATGGTGACCGCAGAAACGGTGTTAGGGAGTCCGCCATTCAAGGCTGCCTGCCGCGCCGGGTTCTGGCCCAGCCCGGCCTGAATCACGCAGCCCATGATTACTTCGTCGACCATTTCCGGGACGATGCCCGTTCGCTTTACAACTTCACGGACCACAATCGCGCCGAGTTCAGTTGCCTTGAATCCTTTAAGAGATCCCTGGAACTTTCCTACGGGTGTTCTGACTGCCCCGATGATTACTGCTTCCTTAATAACCGACATTTGTTCTCCAGTTACAAATATGTCCTAGCGCAAAGACTGACCATTGCTAACCATTTACTAATTTAACCAAAAGAGTGTCAAGTGATTGGCGATTTGCGATTGATGATTGCCGATTGGAATTCTATCAATGAAGCTTCCAACGCATTGGATTGCACGTGAGTTTGATCCTATTCCGCTAACAACCACTAAAATTCGCCAATCGACGTTCGGCAATCGGCAATTGGCAATTCGCAATTGGCAATTCGCAATCGCCGTGACACTCAAGACCTGAAACCTGGAACCCGAGACCCGAAACCTTTTGTGTTAGACTCAGTTGTTATTCAACCCCGCGCAGTAGTCGGTATCAAGCATGCAGGCTCTCATTCTCGCTGGTGGCAAAGGCACCCGCCTTCGGCCTTTAACCGTATACACACCAAAACCAATCGTTCCGATTTGCAATCGTCCCTTTCTGCTTTATCAGATCGACACGTTGCGTCGGGCTGGCATCACAGACATCACGCTTTCGCTTTCGTACCAGCCTAATAAGATTGAACACCTCCTGGGCGACGGTTCCGAGTACGGAGTCAATCTGAAATACACAGTCGAGCCTCAGCCGATGGGTACTGCGGGCGCCTACAAGTTTGCCGAAGATCTTATTCGCGAACGCACGGTGGTCTTTAACGGCGACATCCTTACCGATCTCGATCTGAAGGCGGTGATACGCGAACACAACGAACGCAAAGCCACGGCAACAATCGTCCTGCAGCCTGTGGCCAACCCGCGCGCGTACGGTCTAGTGGAGACGGAAACCGATGGACGAGTGCATCGCTTCCTTGAGAAACCCAAAGAAGAGGAAATCACTTGCAACAATATCAACGCCGGCACTTACATTCTTGAACCCAACGTCCTCGACTTCATTCCTGCCGGGGAGAACTATTCTTTTGAGTACGGACTCTTTCCGGATTTGCTGAAACGCAACGAAGCTTTTTATGCGCATGTCCCCCCGCGGACTTATTGGATCGACATTGGCACGCCCGAGCGTTACCTCGAGGCTCATCAAGATCTACTGGCGAATCGCGTGCAGCGCATTCACATCAAGGAACGGCGCGGCTCTTTCGACTCAGCGACGGTTGCGGAGATCGATGACCGTTCGATCATCGGTGACGATTGTCAGGTTAAGCCCGGCGCACAGATCGTTAATTCGGTTTTGGGTGCCGGATGTTTTGTGGAAGAGCGCGCGCGTGTTGAGAACTCGGTTGTATGGCCTCACACGCGAATCGGTACAGCAGCCTCCGTCATGGGGGCGATCATCGGCCGCGGTTGCCATATCGGCCGTTCCGCCGTGGTTGGCAGCGGATCAGTGTTAGGTGATAAGACTTCACTTACCGATTACACGATGACGGGTCAGGCTTGAATATATTGAATTGCTTGAAGAGGCGGCACCTCCGTGGCCGCCCCCGCGCTTTAGATATGGGGCGCCCACGGAGGGACGCCCTACGGTTTCCCGATTAGCATGAGCGCTTTGAACGAGATCAAGTTTGGAACAGACGGCTGGCGAGCGCTTATCGCCCGCGAATACACCTTCGCGAATCTGGAACGAGTGAGCCAGGCTTACGCGGATTTTCTCTTAAGCGAAGGCCCCTCGTCTCCACTCGTCGTTGTTGGTTACGACCGCCGCTTCATGTCCGAGAACTTCGCGGAGCGCGCCGCCGAAGTTCTCACAGGAAATGGCTTTCAGGTCGCAATGTTCGCTGAAGCGCAGCCAACGCCGCTGATTTCGTGGGCCGTTAAGGACCTGCAAGCGCTCGGTGGCGTCGTAATTACCGCTTCCCACAATCCACCAGACTTCAACGGTTTCAAGATTAAGGCTCCGTGGGGTGGAAGCGCGCCTCCGGAGACAACAGCCGCGGTTGAAAGATTGGTGGATGCGAACTCGCCCAAGCGCGCCTCTTTTTCAAACGACTCGAGCCAACTCGACAAGTCAATCGAGAGTTATCGCAAGCAGATTAAGTCTTACTTCGATCTCGATCGGCTGCGAAGTTTGAACGGAACGGTCGTGATTGATCCCATGCATGGATCGGGTGGGCACTGGGTGGAGAGTTTTCTAACTGGTGGGAGGCTGAAAGTTGAAACGATTCGCGGCTACCGCGATCCGCTCTTCGGCGGAGTTAACCCCGAACCAATAGACAGCAATCTAGGTGCACTCAAACAGCGTGTAGCGGAAACAAAAGCCCTGGTCGGCCTGGCCACTGACGGCGACGCTGATCGTGTTGGGGCAGTTAACGAACGTGGCGAAACGTTGACTATGCACGACGTCGTGCCTTTGGTGTTGTTACATCTGGCTCGCAATCGTGGGATGCGAGGTGGTGTAGTGCGGACCTTCTCGCAGTCAGTCCTGCTTAAACGCATTGCTACGGCGCACGATCTCAAACTCTATGAAACGGCGATCGGGTTCAAGTACATCGGTGATCTGATGCTCAATGACGACGTTTTGATTGGCGCCGAGGAATCGGGAGGCATTGGCGTTAAGAACCACATTCCGGAGCGCGACGGCATTTTGAATTCCCTCCTCTTTTTGGAGGCAATCGCAGCGGCCGGCCAAACGCCGTCTGAAATGCTTCAGGCACTCCACCGTGAGTTTGGCGAGTTTCACTTTGGCAGACGTGACCAGAAGGTTGGGGTGAATGTCGGTCAAGCTCTGGTGGCCCGGCTCGCGAGTGCACCTCCCGCGAACGTTGCCGGAGACAAAGTGGTCGAGGTTCAGACCACTGATGGCACCAAGCTTCTCTTTGCGGATGAGTCGTGGTTGCTCTTCCGGCAATCCGGAACTGAGCCAATGCTACGCATCTATGCGGAGGCTACTTCCGTGGCGAAGATGAATGGGCTGCTGGATGAGGGAGTTCGAGTTTCAACTTGAGAATTCTGAACTTAGAACTTTGTTCTTTGTACTTTGTTTTTGATGCCGAGCGCTCCTTGATTCCTGGCTAGATTATAAGAAGCTACGTTTCAAAAGCTCAAAGTACAAAGCACTAAGTTCAGGCAGTTTCATAAATGCCAGAACTTCCGGAAGTTGAACACGTTGTTCGCGCGCTTCGATCGGCAGTCACTGGGCGGACGATCGTTGCCGCTCAGTTAAGACTGCCCCGCACGGCGCCGCTCATCACCGGGAGAAGCTTTGCGCGGAAACTGAAAGGCGCGCGCATCGAAGCAGTCAACCGCCGCGGCAAGTACATTCTGATCGAATTGAATGAGGGCCGCGTCCTGCTTGTGCACCTGCGGATGACCGGAAAGTTTGTCCGCCTCTCCAGCGAACAAAAGCTCCCTCCCTACAGTCACGCTGTTTTCTATCTCGATGACGATTCCGTGTTGGTGTTCTGTGACATGCGCCAGTTTGGTCGCATGAACCTAATTCCCGCTTCACAACTTGGGGAGAGCGCCGAACTCAAAATCCTCGCGCCTGAACCATTCTCCGAAGCATTTACGGTTCCACACCTGCGGCAGATTCTTTCTAGCTCGCATCGCAGCTTGAAGCAACTCCTGCTGGATCAGACGAAGGTTCTGGGCCTGGGGAACATCTATGCTTCAGAAGGTTTGTTTCTCGCGCGCATCAGCCCATTTGCAGAAGCAGCAAAACTTTCGAAAGCACGCGTCATCAGGCTCCACGAAGCGATTAGACAGATTCTGGAAGAAGCGATTGCGGAAGGTTCGACCTTGAGAATAGATCTCGATGACGAAGGTACTAGCTACATCGGCAGCTCGGAGAGATTTTGGCGAGTGTATGAACGTGAAGGCGAGCCGTGCGTCAGATGCGGTTCTAAGATTCGCCGCGTAGTCCAGGGTGGACGTTCAACGTACTTCTGTAGGACGTGCCAAAGGTAGTTTCGAGTTTCGAGTTTCGGGTTCCGCGTTTCGGGGGCGGGATATTAGTCTGACCTTTGTCAAGCCTGTCTGCCAGGCGAACTTGGAACTCGAAACTCGGAACCCGAAACTCCGTATTATAAGTTTGCGAGGATGAAATCAGTCATCATAGTCCGCATGTGTTTCACAAGTTGAGGATCATTCACGCCATGACGCGATTTCGGATAAAGCATTAACTCGAACTGCTTCCCGGCTTTCTGCAATTCATAGACAAATTGAATTGTGTTCTGCATGTGGACGTTGTCGTCGATTGCCCCGTGAATCAACAACAACTTCCCGTGCAGATCCTTTGCTGCTGCCCGCGGAGCACTCTTCTCGTAGCCCTCGGGATTATTCTGAGGCGTTTTCATGTATCGTTCGGTATAGATCGAATCGTAGTCACGCCAATCAGAAACAGTACCGCCCGCTATTCCAATCTTGAAGCTCTTGCTATGAGTCAAAGCGTAGCTGGTCATGTACCCACCATAGCTCCAGCCCCACAGTCCGATCCGCGAATCATCAACGTACCGCTGGCTCTTCAGCCACGTGAGACCGTCCTCCAAATCACGCAATTCCAGCTCACCCAAATTTCCGTAGGCCGGCCACGCGGTGATAACGCCTTTGCCGCTCGCGGTCCGGTTGTCACAAATCCAAAAAATGTATCCCTTCTGCACCAGCATTTGATTCCACATGTTGGCGACGCCGCCCCAGGCGTTTCGCACGCTGGGAGCCTGGGGACCGCCATAGGTGAACGACATCACCGGATACTTCTTCTTCGGATCAAAGTCAGAAGGCTTAATCATCATCGCCTCCATCGGAAATCCATCGCGCGTCTTTACCTGCAGGAACTCCACGGTTCCCAGCTTGTACTGCTTTAGCGCCTCGATTTTGTTTTCTTCGATCACACGAACGAGTTTCCCATCCGCGTCGTGAAGACGCGTTTGAGTGGGAGTGTTTATATCGCTCCAACGGTCGAGGAAAGCAGTGAAGTTAGGATTGAATTCCACTGAATGACTTCCCGCCGTGCTCGTTAATCGCTTGAAGCCGGTGCCGTCCAACTTCACCCGATAAGCGTGCGGAGCGATGGGGCTATGTTCGATGGCCTGAAAGTAAACAAAGCCCTTGTCTTCATCCAAGCCCTTGAATCCACGCAAATCCCAATTGCCATCGGTCAGTTGTCGCACGAGCTTCCCGCTGGCGTTGTACAAATAGAGATGCTCGTAGCCAGAGCGCTCGCTTTGCCAGATGAAGGATCCATCTTTCAACCAATGAGGATTGTCCAGAACCTGCACCCAGGCCTTGGTCGTTTCGCGAAAGGCGGTGGTGGATTTTCCGTCCTTCGCATCTGCAAAGTTCAAATCCAGATAGGTCTGTTCGCGGTTCTGAGCCTGATAGACGACCTTCTTGCTGTCTGGAGTCCAGGAAACGCGCACGATCAGAAAATCACTCGGGTGATATTTGAAGGTATCGACCCAACGCGTGGCGCCTCCAGAGGCGTTGATCACGCCAAGCTGCACGATGGGATTCGGATCGCCGACCTTGGGATAAGGCGTGACTTCCACTGTCTGCCGGTAAGGGATGTGGTCAACGACGGTGAATTCATGCACCGGGTTCTCATCGAGCCGCAGATAAGCGAGCATCGACGAATCGGGACTCCACCAGTAAGCCTCGAAATTCCCGCGGCCATAAAGTTCTTCCTGGTAAACCCAATCGAGCCGTCCATTCAGAATCTTTGGACCGCCATCGGTCGTCAGTTGACGCTCGCGTTCAGTGCCGAGGTCATACACATACATGTTTCCGCTGCGCACAAATCCGATCATGCGGCCATCGGGACTGAAAGTTTCGCCGACTTCTTCTTCGGCTGAGTTAGTAACGCGCAAGGCTTTGTTGCTACCCAGCTCGTAATAGAACAAATCGTTTGCGAAGTTGATGAGAACAGCGGTCTCGGCCGGGTTAAAGTCATACGAGCCGCGATTCGCTAGTTGTTTGGCGTCCACAGTAGTGATTCCGCCGAGCGCATTGAAGGCATTTTCCATCTTTGCGGCATCGAGAAAGGCAGTCGCTTCACCGGTCGTGGCGTTAACTTTCTGAAGCCGCGGCACCGTTTTCTTACTCGCATCGTTGGCGAGCAAGTAGTGCTTCCCGTCTTTGAGCCACCGAATGTTGGGCACAGTCCCGCTGAAATTAACCTTCTTGACCGGATCGTAAAGGTCGTCGATGGTTAATTGCTTCTGTTGTGCAACGACGGCTGAGCTGAGTGCCAGGATCAGGGCAACAAGGGCAAAGATGGGTTGACGTAAAATCACTTTGATTACTCCCGTAGAGTCTTTCGATAGCTTGAATGGAATCTTAGGGGTTTGGTCTTTGAATTTTGAGCTTTGAACTTCGTGCTTTGTACTTAGACCGCAAATTTACATTGAATGTTTCCAGCGGGTTCAAGCCAAAGTATCTTGCTCAAGTTACACTGGCGAACAAAGATCAAAGTACAAAGCTCAAAGTACATCTGAACTGGCCTGGGCCAGTTCAGACTCCCGGCATCGCTTTCTTCAGCGGCTTCAGCAGAGCTGCCAGCACAACGGCCATAAACAACGCCATTAGCGCCAGGACCAGGAAGAACTGTGACTGCAGCCAAATGTCCCAGTAGACGCCGATCTGCGTCAGCTTGTTTCCGATGGCGGTAGCGACAAACCACCCGCCCATCATCAGACCGCGGATACTTATCGGAGCGACCTTCGAGACCAGCGACAGACCCATCGGCGAAAGCATCAGCTCGCCAAGCGTCACGATCGCGTAAGCAAAAACCAACCAGAACGGAGAGACGCGGAACAGGTGCGCGTTCTGAAGGATCGCCGCGCGGTTCGCATCACCGGCACCCGGCGAAGCGGCGTTGACAGCGGCAATTAATTGTTGCTCGCCAGATGTTTCCACCTTCGTCGCCTCATCCGTCCTCTTAGAAAACTTCACACCGAAGACGCTGTTCTTGCCGTCGGCTGCTTTCGCATTCTGGATCTTGTCCAGCACGTCTTTCGCAACACCGGACGCGGCAAGATTGTTGAGAACGCGCTCATTGATGCGAAACTCCCCGACCGAAAGCTGTTCCGGCGTCTTTGTCATTTTCTCGCCGATCGACGCACCGTACCAGAGTACGAGGAACGAGAGCCCGGTGAGTGTCATCCCGATCGCCATCTTCGTCGGCGTTGACGGCTCCTTACCGCGTCGATCCAGAAATCCCCAGAACCAAACCAGCGGGAAGGTGAGAATCAGGACCCACATCGCGTTGATGGAATTCGAGATCGTACCGGTGACGTTCCACTCCGTGTTGTCATCCGCAAAATAGGTCAGCGTCGAGCCGTTCTGGTGAAAGACCATCCAGAAGACGATGACGATTAGGAATATCACGATGAGCGCCATAACGCGTTTCCAGTTCGGGACCGCCAACATTTCGGCGTTCCGGCCGGCGTCTCCGCCGGAGCCTTTCGCGTGACCACCTTCGTCCTGATCGCTGATGCCATGCGGCGGGGCGTCGGCGGCCGTGGCCGCGGTGTCAGCTGCTTGCTGCGGATCTCCGGCCGCGATGCTCTCGATGACAGGCTCGCCGTGGGTCCTCTTACGATCAGCAGCCATGACCAGGTCTTTGAAATACCAGAGGATCGAGACCGAAATGACCATTCCGAAAGCCGCGACCGCAAATGCAGGGTGGAACCCGAACTTTGCACGAACGATCTCCATTACGATGGGCGCGAGAAACGCACCGACGTTGATGCCCATATAAAAAATGTTGTAAGCGCGGTCCTTGAGGTGACTGCCTTCGGGATAAAGATTGCCGACCATCGTCGAGACGTTCGGTTTGAAAAAGCCGTTTCCAATAACGAGGCATGTTAGCGCTGCGTAAACCGCCCAGAGCTTCGGAATCGACAGCAATCCGTGACCAGCCATGAAGAAGAATCCACCGATCATGACGGCCTTGCGGTAGCCAGTGATCTTGTCTGCGATCAAACCGCCAATCAGCGGGCTCGCGTACACAAACATCAGGTAATTCGCATATAGCGCTGTTGCTTGCGCCGCGGTCCATCCAAATCCTTCGACCGGGTCGCGAAGATAGAGCGTAAAGAGAGCCAGCATCGAGTAGAAGCTGAAACGCTCCCACATCTCAGTGCCAAAGAGGACGTAAAGGCCTTTGGGATGTTTTCCAGAAACCTCGGCAGCATTCATGGTGGTTGCCCTAGCCATAGTTCTAGCTCTCCTGAAGGTCAGACTTAAAAACAATTACGGGGAGTTGCACGGGGAATATGGGAAGCATTCAGCCAAAATGTGGCTGGAGTGTCAAGAGGTTTGGGCCAGCGTGAAGGAGGATCTTGCTAACGCCCGCAGCCATTGCGGGAGTGCAACGGAGCGATTCAACTTTGAAAATGACGCACTTGCAACCTGCTCCGGTGCTTGACACCAATCTTGACGCGGGCGTATAAGCAAATTGCAAACGTGGTGAGTTAAGGCAACTTGCGGCCACGTAAAACAATCCGCTAAACAGCACGGCCGGTCCAGCAGGACGAACCGAAAACTTCAGCCATTATGAAGTCCCGCGTTGTTTAGCGCGGGACTTTCTTATTTGGTCTTTGGTCTTTGGCCTTTGATCTTTGGTCTTTGTCGTTGAGCGTCTTCGTGATTCTTGCTCCAGACAAAGAGGTTCTTCAAAGACCAAAAAGCCAAAGACCAAAGGCCACTAAGCGAACCTATGGAACCATTTCGCAACCTTCTTGACCGCGACACCATCCACGTCTTCGATGGCGCGATGGGGACGATGCTCTATGCGAAGGGCGTCTATATTAATCGCTGCTACGATGAACTTAATCTCAGCAATCCCGATTTAGTGCGCGAGATTCACAGTGAATACCTACGTGCCGGCGCGGACATCATCGAGACAAACACGTTCGGCGCCACCGCAAATAAATTAAGTCAATACGGACTCGACACGAATCTTGAGGAGATCAATGTTCTCGCAGCTCGGATTGCTCGCGAAGCAGCCGGGGATGAAGCATATGTTGCCGGAGCCATCGGTCCCCTCGGCTTGCGCATTGAACCCTACGGCCCTACCTCTTTCGATGAAGCCAGGGACTTGTTCAAAACGCAGGCGGGTGCCTTGCTGACTGGCGGGGTTGATCTGTTCCTGCTCGAAACTTTTTCTGACATCTCGGAAATTGAACAAGCCATCCGCGCCGTGCGTGACTTGAGTGATCTACCCATCATCGCCCAGATGACAATCATGACGGACGGCAACACGACTTACGGCACCACGCCGGAAACGTTTACGGCCCGTCTCGACGAGTGGGGCGCTGATGTCATTGGACTCAACTGTGGCGTCGGACCTGCGATCATTCTCAGCGCGCTCGAGAAGATGCGTCCGTTAACGTCCCGGAAGCTTTCGGCCCAACCGAATGCCGGCTTGCCACGCGACGTGCAGGGGCGCCAGTTCTACATGTGTTCGCCGGAATACATGTCGAAGTTTGCGAAACGGCTGATTCAGTCTGGAGCAAAATTTATCGGTGGCTGTTGCGGCACCACTCCCGCGCACATCAAGTTGATCTCGGATGCCGTGCGGGCCGCATCGCCGCGCGCTCAGAGAGTGGTGATGGGCTCCGGCGCGCTCGCCCATATTCAGGAGATCATTCCCGCCGACATCAAGGTTGTGCCTGCGGAAGAGCGTTCGCGCTGGGGCCACAAAATCGCAAACGGCGAGTTTGTTACTTCAGTCGAAGTGCTCCCTCCGAAAGGTGTGGACGCACAAAAAACACTCGACTCAATTCGCCTACTGAAGGATGCGGGAGTTGATGGCGTCAACATTCCCGACGGCGCTCGCGCGCAGTCGCGCATGAGCGCACTCGCAACAGCAGTTCTTGTCGAACAACAGATCGGGATTGAGTCGGTGCTGCACTACTGTTGTCGCGATCGCAACCTGCTGGGCATGATGTCCGATCTGCTCGGAGCTTCGGCGCTCGGCATTCGCAATCTGTTACTGATCACCGGCGATCCGCCGAAGATGGGTCCTTACCCCGACGCGACCGCCGTCTTTGATATCGACGCGATCGGTCTAACGAACATGGTCAACAAGCTGAACCATGGTCTCGACATCGGCGACAATCCCATCGGCCAACCAACAGCCTTCTGTATTGGTGTTGGCGTGAATCCTGGCGCGATCAATCCCGAAGAAGAGCTGCGGCGCTTTGAATACAAAGTTGAGGCGGGCGCGCAGTACGCCATCACGCAACCTGTCTTCGATACGGATCAGTTGCGCGACTTTATCAAGAGCGTCGAGCACGTGCGCATCCCCATCATCGCCGGCATCTGGCCCTTAGTGTCTTATCGAAATGCTGAGTTCCTGCACAATGAGGTCCCGGGTGTGCGCGTTACGCCTGCCATCATGGAACGGATGCGCGACGCATCGGCGATAAGTAAGGAAGCGGGACGCGATGAGGGCTTGAAGATAGCGCGCGAGTCTTTGCTGGAAGTGCGCGACCTGATTCAGGGGGTGCAAGTGTCAGCGCCGTTTGGCAACGTGAAGTATGCGCTTGAGGTCTTCGGGGCGCTGGAAGAGTTTCAACGTCAATCAGTCGGCGAAGCTAAGTGAGGCTGACTAATGCTCAGTCGGACGTAACTTCAGTCGAAAGTAATGCTCAGTCCGGAAGGTGGGCTTGCCCCCGCTCCTTGTAAGCGAAACTCCTATCAACTTAAAACAGCCTGAAGTGCGCCATGCAAATCAGGGTATCTAAATTTGAACCCCGATTGTTTCAGTATGGCCGGCTCCACGCGCTGGCTCGACAACAACAACGCATCGGCCATCTCACCAAACGCGAGTCGCACACCAAACTCCGGAATCGGAAAGAGTGTTGGCCGTGAGAGAACCTTGCCCAGTGTCCCCGTGAATTCTGCATTCGTTACCGGATTCGGTGCGACGAAGTTAACCGGGCTATTCATTGATTCGTCGTTCAAGGCGAACTTCAAAGCGCCGATCACATCGTCGAGGGCAATCCAACTCATCCACTGTTTGCCGTCGCCGATTCTGCCGCCGATACCCATGCGAAACGGCGTCAACATCTTTGCAAGCGCGCCGCCTTCCTTGTCCAGGATGATTCCAAACCGCGTGTTGACTACGCGAACACCCTTTGCGCGGGCGTGCTCAGTTGCTTGCTCCCATTCAGTGCAAACGTCAGCTAAGAAGCCTTTTCCCGGCGGACTGGTTTCAGTTAACAACTCATCGCCGCGGTCGCCGTAGTAACCGGTCGCGGAAGCGCTGATGAGTGTCTTTGGTGGCGCAGAGAGATTGGCGAGCGCGTCGGCCAACAGCTTAGTTCCTTTAGTGCGGCTCTCGCGAATCTTTCGTTTCTTCTCGTCGTTCCAGCGACCGGACGCAATGCTTTCACCTGCAAGATGATAGACAGCGTCGAAGCCTTCGATCCGTGAGATCGCAATGCTGTAGCGGTCGGGACTCCACTCAATCTCTTTTTCAGAATTCGGGGCATGCCTGACGAGGCGATAGATTTCGTGACCATCAGCTTCCAGCGCTTTGATCAACGCTTTGCCTACCAGACCATGCGAACCACTAACAATAATTCTCAACGTGAGCTCTCCTGTAACTTTCTTTCGCCCTGCCTGCTTACAATAACGCTTGCTATTCCTTTAGCAAAGCTGCGCTCCAACCCCGCTTGAGTTCTCAAATTAAGACGCTAGACTCAAATCAAGGTCGAGCGCAATCTGCGGCCTTGGTCGAATACTCAGCGCGACCAGACAAAGTGGTGTGCGATAAGGAGCAACCTCATCATGCTTCGCCCAACCCTATTCAATGTCTTAAGTTTGGGAATTTTAATTATCGTCGCTGTTCTTCCCTGCTCGCGACTAGCGACAACGACACCCGCGCTCAGGCGAGTTACAACTACAGGTGAGGAAGTTCTGAATCTCAATCCGTCTTTAAGTGGCGATGGTCGATTCCTGGCTTTCGAGTCGACGTTCGATCTTGCTGGGACGGGCCGCAATGGCTTTCATGCTTTGCTAGCTGATCTTCAGGCAACGTCAGCAGGCTTCGAAGAAATGGGTGGCACGCGTGCGGTTGCCCCCTCGATATCGCAGCAGGGTTCTCACGTCGCTTTCTCTTCTCACGGCGATCCGCTCGGCACCAACGCTGATGGGAATTCCGAAATATTCCTTTATCGCAGCGGGGACTTAGTTCAGCTCACGCAAACGTTGACCGACGAAAACACGGACCGCATCACCGACGGAAACTTTCAACCTTCGATTTCAGATGACGGCCGTTACGTCGCGTTTGCTTCAAATCGCAACCTCATCGGGCAAAACAGCGATGGCAACTTTGAGGTGGTTGTCTACGATACAAACTTAGACAGACTAGACCAGCTCACGGAGACTTCAGATATACCTGGCACCAGCGTGGTAAAGATCAGCGGCAACGGAAATACAATCGCCTACATACGCGAAACGACGACGAGTCGGGATCTGGTCATACGAACCGGAGTCGATCCCGCGTCATCCCGCGTCGTTGCTTCAAGCATGCCGACGCTGAGACTGGCTTATGGGCGGGCTATGTCTGACGACGGCTTGCGAGTCGTCTATTCAGCGGAGACTGGACCAAATGCCAGCGAGTTGTTCTTGTGGGATGGACGCAACAACGTCACACGTCAGCTAACTTCTCTCGAAGCGAGTGACGAAGACGTTGCCTTTCAGGCGAGTATCAGTGGCGACGGCTTGCGCGTCTCGTTCGCAACTCGCCGCGACGTGATCGGCGGTAACAGCGATCACAGCGTCGAGCTTTATATCCTCGATATTCCTTCTGGCCGAATCGAATCGGTCACGAGGGCGCCTGCAAGCGCTACTGCAGAAATTGTTTCCTCATTAAACGACGACGGTTCCCTTGTAGCTTTTAATTTCCCGCGTGTGCTTTCAGGCGCAGTTAGTTCAAGTGGCTTAGCAAACAACTCGGAAATCTATCTTGCGTCTATTCCACCCAGACCCGCATTCGGTACGATCTCAATCTTGAATGGCGCCACTCCAGTTGCGAGTCCGGGGATCAATGAGGCGATTGCGCCGGGCAGCATCGCGCTAGCGCAGGGAACGGCCCTCGCTTTCACTACGCGGGAGTCCACTCGTCAAGCCGATGGCAGTTTTCCCTCACGAGTGTCGGGCACAACTGTCACGGTGAATGGCCGAACTGCCCAGATCTTTTTTGTTTCTTCTGAGCAGGTTAACTTTTGCGTCCCAACGGCAACTGAAATTGGTCTGGCAGAAATTGCCATCACAAATGCTGACGGCTTCATCAGTAAGAGTATTGTTTTAATCGAGCCGGTGGCGCCGGGAGTCTTCAACACAATCGGCCAGGGAATCCTTCTGAACGCTGATACGGGACAAGCCGGCCCTTTCGATCCGAGCGGGGGAACGCTTCGCCTCAGCTTGTTTGCGACCGGGGTCCGAAACGCGGTCAACGCTTGGGTCACGGCGGCAGGTCGCCCGCTCACTTTGGAATCAGTTAACGCTTCACCCGACCTGCCTGGTCTGGACGAACTTCACGTGCTCGTATCGGCAGCATTTCGTGGAGCGGGCACAATCCCTCTAGTCGTACACGCAGACAATCGTCACAGCAATCCGGTGGAGGTAACTTTTGCGGGAGTGCAAGCGGCGACCGTTTTCATAAACGAGGTGCTCGCTGATCCTCCAGATGGACTAGCGGGTGATGCCAATCACGACGGCGTGCGCAGTTCAGCGGAGGATGAGTTCATTGAGCTGGTGAGTGTCGGCGGTGCGGCAAACCTCTCCGGTTGGACAATTCGTACGCGGAGCCTCGGGAACATCAATGAGACCACTCGACATACGTTTCCCGCAGGAAGCCTCCTGCTGGAGGGCGAAGCGATGGTGGTGTTCGGCGGTGGAATTTTCGATCCGACGAATCCGCTTTTCGGGTGCGGTCGAGTAACCCAGACGTCGACAGCAGGATTGTCGCTTGTCAATGGCGGCTTAACCGTTCTTGTACGCGACGCAGTGGGCACCTTGATTACTGAATTCACCTATGGCGGCGTCACCGGTCTCGAAGGTGACAACAATCAATCACTAACGCGATCCCCGGACGTCAGTGGGATTTTTGTCGAGCATACGGCTGCGGGGGGAGCAGACGGTCGCCGCTTCTCTCCTGGGCTAAAAACCGACGGTACCCCGCTGGGTCTATGCCCCGGCCGACTTCATGCGCTAACGCTTTCTCCGTCAGTGACGACGATCAATATTGGTGAGGTCATTAACGTGGTCGCGCGGCCTGTAGACATCTACGGCAGGTCGTTGCCGAATGTTGTCGTGAGTTTTGCTTCAGACAATCCAGCCGTTGCGACTGTTGACTCAGTTGTACTGGACGAAGCAAGCGGAACCTTTACCGCGACGATAACGGGTCACAATCCCGGCACTACTCGAATCAACGCGGAAGCCACCGCGGGTGAAACGATTGTAAGTGGAGCTTTGACGATAACTGTCTTCGCACCATCGGCCGTGCCCCTCCTCGTCATCAACCAAATCTACGGCGGCGGCAACAACTCCGGCGCGACCTTTCAAAACGATTTCGTTGAACTGTTCAATCGTGGAACCACAACGGTGGATTTCACCGCCACGCCATACTCGTTGCAGTACGCTTCCGCGAACGGAAACTTCACAAGCGCAAACAAGCTGAACCTGTCATCGGGCAGCCTCGCACCAGGACAATACTTTCTTGTCCGCTTAGCTGGCGGCACAACCAACGGCATTCCACTCCCAGCGCCTGACGCCTCAAGTCCTGCGATCAATCTTTCTGCTGCAGATGGAAAAGTCGCACTCGTGTCCGGAACAACTTTGCTTGTGGGGAATGGTTGTCCGCTCCACGCCTCCGTGACAGACTTCGTCGGCTATGGTGCGGCGAACTGTGCTGAGGGAGCTGCGGTAGGATCGCTGAGTGCAGTCAGGTCGGCGCGGAGAATCAATCGATGTGCGGACACAAACTCGAATGCAATTGATTTTGCTTTGGTAACTAATCCGTCAGCGCCGCAGAACTCAATGGCGCCGCTTCAGACGTGCCAGTGATGGGAAGATTAGCGAACGATGCCTGGAAGCGGACTTGAGGCGCTCGCGTAGAGTCGCTTGGTCATCCGGCCGGCAAGGTAAGCGAGCCGTCCGGCTGCAATCGCGAGTTTCATGGCCTGGGCCATCTGAGCGGGATCGCGCGCTTCCGCGATGGCGGTATTCATAAGGACTGCGTCGGCCCCAAGCTCCATCGCGATCGCCGCGTCGCTCGCTGTGCCCACTCCGGCATCGACAATGATCGTCGCGTTGGGAAGTTGTTCGCGCATGATCCGCAGATTCGCTGGGTTCTGCACGCCGAGTCCTGAACCAATCGGCGCAGCAAGCGGCATCACTGCGGGACAACCCGCGTCCAGCAGTTTCCTCGCCATGATCAAATCGTCGGTGAAGTAGGGCAGAACCACAAAACCTTCCTTTACAAGCACGCGGGCGGCTTCAAGAGTTTGTTCGTTGTCGGGGAAAAGGGTGGTCTGATCGCCAATCACTTCTAGTTTGATTAGATCAGTCTGCAAAGCTTCGCGTGCGAGGCGTGCCGTCCGAATCGCCTCTTCGGCGGTGTAACAGCCGGCGGTGTTGGGCAGCAGCTGCAACGCCGGATCGAGATGATCGAGAAGCGATTCGGAGCTGCGATCAAGCGGCACGCGTCTGACGGCAACGGTGACCATCTCGGCGCCGGACGCTCGATGCGCCGCCTTCATCTCTTCATGGCTGCGATACTTCCCCGTGCCGATAATCAGCCGCGAGGTAAACGGACGGGTACCTATCTCAAAGCGATCGGATTTCGTCTGCACAACTGTTGACATGATTTAAACTACTCTCGTTCTAAAACTGAATGTTAAGACTGTACACGGCTTTGCACCAAAACAATAAGCGTAAGGATTGGCGATTGCCGATCGCCGATTGGCCTATAGCCAAGGTTCACTCGAAAATCGGCAATTGGAAATCGGCAATGTTATCCCGCCTCCGCCTACAAAATGCACAATTTCGATCCGATCGCTTTCCTTTAATTCTTTCGCCGCCCACTCGGCACGTCGCACAACGGTTTGATTCAACTCAATCGCGATCCGTTCCGGAGCCAGCCCGAGCGTATCGATCAGGTGCGCGAGGTATAGTCCATCTGCGACTTCTCTTCTCTCGCCATTAAGCAGCAGCCACACAAGTCCTCTTCCTTTGTCACCCGGGGTGAATGACACGTCGCAGCTCGGTTTCATTGCCCTCGAAGACTGCCCTGATCAAGATCGCTGCGCGCCCAGAAGTAAACGGGGGAATTTTGGTGGCGATTGCCGCTACGCCATCGCTATGAGTTTTTGCCGAATACAGTTGCGGCCGGAAAGCTGTTCCTAATACCTTTACGGAAACGGCAGCCTTAGGCACCGGTTTTTCCTGGTTGCCGCTGCGCCAACCCACCATTACCTTCACATTGATCGTCTGACCGGAGCGAAATTCGTGACGCCCCAGCAAGGTGATCCGCAAGCATTCTGAAGCTTGCGGTAATTCCCCCATCACGCTTTGGCGGCGTTGGTCGTGAACTGAATAGAGCGGATTCTGGTCGAGGGGGGCGGTGACGAAAACGGACGGCGGCGGCAGTTTTTCTTCAATTGTCAGGTCTGCAGTTGCGTCGAACGCCGCTTCGGTTAGGGCCGCGGATTCCTGGGATGCCAGTTGTTCTCGTTCTGCGTTGTGGGCAACCTGGTGTGCTTCAAGCGCCTCCCGCTCTTCGTCTCCGCGCAATATTTCCAAGTCCGGTTGCGGCTCCGCTTCCGATTCCGCCTCCAACACCGGCGCTGGTTCGAACACCGGCGTCTGGGGCGGTATCGCCACTGGAGTTGCCACCTCAGCTCGCGCACCTGACATTCGTTTCAGGTCCTCAAGGCGCCCCGCGTGAATTGCCGCACAGATTAATTTGTGCTGACGGGTCAATCTCTCGCTCAGCGCTTCATCGCTAAAGCCGGACGCGATCAGATCCTCGTAACGAGCTCGTTTGCTGGCAAGGATCGCCCCACCTGAATAAACGAGCGACAGGATCAGGGGTGTGTCCAGACCCTTGTCTTCGGTTTGCACGTGGTAGACAACCCCGTCGTACTCAATATCGGTATTGAATCCTGTGATCACTATAAATAAAGAAGAATCAGGTGGAGATTCGCGCGCTCAAATTGGACGCGGGGCGCGAAGTTACAGCGACGTTAGCATACGCTTTTTTTGCACGGTCAATTATCATTTCTATCACAAATTTACGCGAGATCATGTTGCTTGACACTCTCAATCTACTTCGACTACGATTCGGCTTGTACAATGATTCTCAATCTGGACGTCAGCATGTCGGTCGCCCTTCGACGGCTTCAGGCATGCATTGGTCTGACTGATCCAGGGTGCGGCTGAGCTAAATGCCCTTTCGCTATTACGACTACCTGCCGATCCTCCTGATCTTTATTGTGGCCGCAGGTTTTGCTGTCGGCAACATTTTCATCTCTCAATTTATCGGTCAACGCAAACGGACGCGCACCAAGATGATGCCGTACGAATGTGGCAAGGACCCCGTGGACGACGCCCGTCAGCGTTTCTCCGTAAAGTTTTACCTGATCGCGATGCTCTTCATTCTGTTCGACATTGAAGTCATCTTTCTGGTGCCCTGGGCCGTAGTTTTCAGGACGCTTTCCGCTCCAGAGGTGGGACTCGCGAATCTGATTTACTTTGAGATGATCATCTTCATCGTTTTGCTCCTGGTGGGTTATGTCTACGTGATCAAAAAGGGAGCTTTTGATTGGAATGAGCGCGCGCGGCTCGAAGCTGAAGGCGAAGCCCGCTTACTTTCTGATGTGGAGCAGGAGCATAGACGCAGGCGCAAGACGGCGGCCTAGCTTGGAGTTTTTATGGGTCTCGAAAATGTAATTTCTGCAGCGCTTCCCGAAGTTCTGACTACTCGTCTGGACTCATTAATAAACTGGGCGCGCAAGTCTTCCCTTTGGCCGGCGACTTTTGGGTTGGCCTGCTGCGCTATCGAAATGATGAATGCGACATCGTCCCGCAACGATCTGGCTAGATTCGGTTCTGAGGTGTTTCGCGCCAGCCCGCGTCAGGCAGACGTGATGATTGTTTCGGGTCGCGTATCGCGCAAGATGGCGCCTGTGTTACGCCGGATTTACGATCAGATGCCGGAACCGAAGTGGGTAATCTCGATGGGCGCGTGCGCCACCTCCGGAGGGGTTTTTGACAATTACGCGATTGTTCAGGGCGTGGACAAGATTGTGCCTGTGGATGTTTATATTCCCGGCTGCCCGCCCCGACCGGAAATGCTGATTCACGCGGTGATGATGCTGCAGGAAAAGGTGATGAAGGAATCATCGCGCGATCGCCGCGACGTCGCCGACGAAGAAGCCCGCGCCGCTTTAGTTCCCGGCACACTACCCGTCACCGATGGTTCAACTGCGCGTCAGAATGTACTGCCGGAATCGCGCCCCTATACAATTGCCTCGAAACACGAGCGCCGTCGCTCATCGTAATTTTAGGGATGCCAAAGCTTGATGCCAACCGATTCAAATAGTGAGCTGCCTCTGGCAGAACCAGCCCCCACAAGTTCAATCCAGAAAACGACGCCGTCCCAGTTAGTGGCGGCGTTACAGTCTGAACATCCCGAATGGATCACTCAGGTTACGGAAGCGCTCGGCGAGGTCACAGCGCTTGTGCCGCGCGAGCAGATCGTCGCGGTCTGTTCTTATCTGAAGACGGCGCCTGACGCGAACTTTGATTTCCTGGCAGACCTTTGCGGAGTCGATCGCGGTGTCGAAGAAGAACCTCGATTTGAGGTGAACTACCATCTCTTCTCGACGACAAAGTTTCATCGTCTGCGGCTGAAGGTAGTCGTAAATGAAGACGATGCCCGCGTCCCGACGGTTACGGGAGTCTGGCGCACCGCAAACTGGCATGAACGTGAGACTTTCGATTTGTTGGGCGTCATTTTCGACGGGCATCCTGACTTGCGTCGAATCCTGTTGCCGGAGGATTGGCAAGGTCATGCGCTGCGAAAGGACTTTCCGTTACGAGGTTATGAGCCGTACTCACTGAAATGATTGCCGATCGGGGTTGGCGATTGCCGATTGGTGTCTTTCTCAAACTCGAGACTTTGCAGCACTGATAATCGGCAATTGGCAATTGGAAATCGCCAATTAAGAACACTTCAACTCTTGCGATGAGCACAACGATTAGTCTTCCGCCACAATTCGACGTCGTCGATCGTCCACTTGATTCTCAGATGACGATCTCGATGGGGCCCCAGCATCCGTCGACGCACGGCGTGCTTCGTCTGGAGCTCGTGATTGATGGCGAGATGATTGTCAAAGCGACGCCGGACATCGGCTATCTCCATACCGGCATGGAGAAGCTTTTTGAATATAAGAAGTATCAGCAAGGCATCGTGATTACCGATCGCATGGATTATTTGAATCCACTTGGTAATAACCTCGCCTACGTAATGGCGGTCGAGCGACTGCTGCAGCTGGAAATTCCGGAGCGAGCGCAAACGATTCGCGTTTTGACGTGTGAGCTACAGCGAATTGCTTCCCATCTTGTTTGGCTAGGGACTCACGCGCTCGATATCGGCGCGATGACAGTCTTCTTCTATTGCTTCCGTGAGCGCGAGAAGATTCTCAATTTGATCGAGGCTGCATCGGGTGGACGATTAACGCCTTCTTACTTCCGAATTGGCGGTTTGATGATGGATTTGCCGCCCGGTTTTGAACGGCGGGTGCAACAGTTCCAGGATGGCTTCCTGGCATCGGTCGACGAATTTCACACGCTCTTGACGGGTAACCGCATCTTTCAAAAGCGCACTCAGGAGGTTGGCTACATTTCGGCGGCCGACGCGATCGATTGGGGATTGTCCGGTCCTTGTTTGCGTGGAAGCGGTGTGAACTTGGATATCCGCCGGGCGAATCCTTACACGGGTTATGAGCATTACGATTTCGAAGTGCCGACTGAATCGGATGGCGATGTATGGGCCCGCTATCTCGTGCGCATGCGCGAAATGAAAGAGTCGCACAAGATTGTCAGGCAGGCACTGGCGCGTTTGAAACCGGGCCCTGTGAAAGCTGATGCGCCCAAAGTCGTCCTCCCCGATCGCGAAGCCATGAAACAGCACATGGACGCGCTGATTCATCACTTCCTGATAGTAGCCGAAGGCTTTGACGTGCCCGCCGGCGAGGTTTATTTCCCCATCGAAGCTTCAAAAGGCGAGTTGGGTGTTTATGTGAAGTCGGATGGTGGGCCGAAGCCTTCACGCGTGCACTTCCGCGGTCCAAGTTTTGTGAATTTGTCGGCTCTGCCGCACATGTCGGAGGGCGCCATGCTCGCAGACGTCGTGGCAATTATCGGTTCGTTGGATATCGTGCTAGGGGAGATTGATCGGTAGCGACAATTGGACTTTTGCCTTTTGCTTTGTGTTTTGAGCTTGGAACTTCGTACTTGGTACTTTGTTTTGCTAACTGAACAAGAGAATTTCAGTTTACGGCTCAAGCTACCTAACAAAAACAAAGTACAAAGCACCAAGCACAAAGTACGCTGTTAGTTATGCCGTTAGTTACCATTCAGCCACTATCGCAACCGGTGAATATCTCCGGGGAGGCGGCTACTTTCTCTGCTGAAGTTGAGGCGGAGATCGATGCTCATCTTGCGAAGTATCCGGTAATGCGGTCCGCGATCTTGCCGCTCATGTTCATCGTGCAGCGCGAGCGCGGCGGCTATCTTGATCCACCCGGCGTAGCGTATCTGGCCAGGCGCCTGGCTCTGCGCATAACCGACATCTGGGAAGTTGCGACCTTCTACTCGATGATCAATACCGAGCCGGTTGGTCGTTATCACATTCAGATTTGCAAAACGCTCTCCTGCAAAATCATGGGAGAGCCAAAGATCACAGAGCACGTGTGCAAGAGGCTAGGCATTAAACCTGGTGAGACGACGGCGGACGGACGCTTCACGGTTTCTTTAGTTGAATGCCTGGGTTCGTGTGGTACGGCGCCGATGTTTCAAATTGGTTTTGATTACCACGAGGATCTATCTACCGCGAAGGTAGATCAGATTCTCGATTCACTCCCCTAAAAAACCATGAGACACCATTTTAAGAATCTCTTTTTTGCCATCGCGATTGGGCTGTTCGCCCTGGGTAGTTTCACTGTGCGCGCGCAGGAAGCCGGTAATCGCAACTACAATCGTGAAGATCGCGCAGAGCGGAAGGCTCCCAACACCGGGAACATCGGTGGCAATGGCTTTCTGAATATCGAAGCCTATGTCCTGATGAATGCCGCACCAGACGAGTTTGTCGCGGTCTTTGGCGTGGCGCAGGAAGGCGCCACCGGTGCGGAGAGCAATCAAAAGGTGAATGCTCGCATCGAGCAGTTCCTGGGCGCTGCCGAGAAACTCGGCGTCAACCGCAACAACACCTACGTCGACTTCATTACTCAAAACCGGATCTACAGTTTTGCCCCAGGCGGTGAAAACACGATTCGCGAGTCGCTTACCGGATTTGAAACAAAGAAGACTATCTCGGTGCGCTACAAGGATCGGTCGATGCTGGAAAAGTTGTTAGCGGCTGCGGGTGGAGCCTCGATTTTCGATCTGATAAAGGTTGATTACATCGTCAACGATATGGGGAAGATCAAGCGAGCGCTCTTTGATGAAGCCATTCGCATCGTCAAGCAGAAAGAGGAAGCCTACACGCGCTCACTGGGTCTTGCAGTGAGCCGCAAGTCATTGCTCCAGGAAACTTACGCCACTCATTATCCAGGCGAACTTTATCAAACATACACCGCGTTTGAATCGGGAACCGTCGATAATTATTACGGCCAGAGCGGCACTCGAGTGATACGCGAGCGGAAGAGCAGCACCTCCTACCTCGAGCCTTTGGATCGGAGTGCGTTTGATGCGGTGCTTAACCCCATCGGAATCGAACCGGTGGTGCAGTGCACATTATTTATGAAAGTGATGTATTCGATCGCGCCTTAGCGATCGGGGTGATCGACGAACACTTATGCGGATAGAAGCCATCGGATGTGAACCGCTCCAGCTTGCACGTATGCATCTGGAAAACTCTGCATCCCTCGAAGTGTATCGCCAGCACGGAGGCTATCAGGCTTTGGAGAAGGTCTTAACTTCGATGTCTCCTGATGACGTGATTAATGAGGTGAAGAAGTCTGCGTTACGGGGCCGAGGCGGCGCCGGCTTTCCCACCGGCATGAAGTGGAGTTTTGTACCGAAGGATTCACCAAAGCCGAAGTACGTAGTCTGCAATGCTGACGAATCCGAACCGGGAACTTTCAAAGATCGCTATCTGATGGAGCGCGATCCGCACACGCTGATCGAAGGCATGCTGATCGCCGCCTACGCCCTCGGCGCCAAGACCAACTACATCTATACGCGCGGCGAGTACAAATACTTGATCGACATCATGGATCGGGCTCTTGCCGAAGCGCGTGCAGCAGGACTCCTCGGCGACAACATTCTCAAATCAAACTTCTCGAGCGAGATTCACACGCATAGTGGCGCGGGCGCATACATCTGTGGTGAAGAGACAGCGCTCCTCAGCTCCCTCGAAGGAATGCGCGGGCACCCGCGAATGAAACCTCCCTTTCCCGCGGTTTCCGGTCTTTATTCGGCTCCTACCGTCGTCAACAATGTGGAAACGCTTACTGCTGTGCCTGACATCATCAAGATGGGCGGCGAAGCCTATCAAAAGCTCGGGACTGAAAAGAGCGGCGGAACAAAACTCTGGTCTGTTTCCGGGCACGTCAATCGTCCCGGCGTCTACGAGCTGCCGATGGGCTACGACGACATGGAAAAGTTCATCATGGAAGATTGCGGCGGCATGAAAGAAGGTCGTCAGCTCAAAGCCGTGATTCCCGGTGGGTCGTCTGTGTACATCATGCGTGCCGATCAAATCATCGGCAAAGATGTGCGCATGGACTATGAAGGTTTGGTCGCCGCTGGTTCGATGGTTGGCTCAGGCGGTTTCATCGTGATGGACGAGACGGTCGATATCTTTGAATCGACCAAGAACCTGACCGAATTCTACAAGCACGAGTCGTGTGGCTGGTGTACGCCGTGTCGCGAAGGCACTGACTGGTTAGTAAAAGTGTTCAAACGGATCGCGAGCGGTAATGGTCGGCCCGGCGATGCTCAGTTGATGCTCGACCTCTGCGACAACATTGAAGGCAAGTCTTTTTGTCCTTTAGGAGACGCAGCCGCCTGGCCGATCCAGTCAGCAATTCAAAGATTTCCGGAAGATTTCAAACGGCGTCTTATAAGCGGCAACGGCAGCAACGGCGACCGGGTGGTTAGTTAGGATAATAATCAATGTCGGCTGAGTTAATTAAAGTCATAATCAATAACAAAGACTTTCAGGTGGCGAAGGGCGCGCGACTGATCGACGTCTGCCGGGAAAAGGGTTTCGATATTCCCTCCTTTTGCTACTACGCCGACCTGGCTTTACAGGCTTCGTGCCGCATGTGTCTCGTGCGCATCGAGAAGATGCCGAAGCTGCAGACCTCCTGCACCATCATTTGCACAGACGGCATGGTTGTGACAACGCAGAGCGAGGAAGTAGAAAAAGCGCAGCGCGGAATGATGGAATTCCTGCTCGCCAATCACCCGCTCGATTGTCCAGTATGTGACCGCGGCGGCGAGTGCGAGCTTCAGGAGATGGCTTTTAGCTGGGGCAACCTTGAAGAGCGTTTCACTGAACAAAAGAATTACCGCCCGGAAAAATATCTTTCGCCGATGGTTGCGAACGATCCACAGCGCTGCATTCTGTGTAAGCGCTGCACGCGCGTCTGCGATGAGTGGATGGGCGAAGATGCGATTGAGGCGGGAGGCCGCGGAGCCGGCACCGTTATCGGAACGTACGGCGGCTGGCTCGACTGTTCGCAGTGTGGGAACTGCATCGAGGTTTGCCCCACAGGCACGCTCCTCGACGCCACTTATCGTCACCAGGCACGGCCTTGGGAACTGGCGCAAACGATATCCACGTGCACCTTCTGTTCAGATGGGTGCCAGATGTCTCTCGGCGCCCGTGGTGGTGACCTCTTGCGCATCGTCGCTCGCGACCGTTACGTCAATGGACTGAACGGCGAATTTCTCTGCATCAAGGGACGCTTCGGCCATCCTTTCGTCAACCACGCCGATCGCATTCGCACGCCGCTGATTCGTTATCAGAAAGGCGGGCGTCTGATTCCGGCAACCTGGGACGACGCAATTCAACATGTAGCGCGCAACCTCGATGCCATCGTCGATGCGAATGGCCCGAACTCGCTCGCTATCGTGGGAAGTCCACGTTTGACCAACGAAGCCCTCTTTGCTCTTCGCAAATTTGCGACGGAGTTAGTGGGAACGGAAAACTACACCGCCACCGATGCGTTCAGTCTGAGACCCTTCTTCGAGAATCTTGGGGCCCCGCTGGCGACGCACAACGACATCAGGCATGCCGCGACGATTCTGCTGCTGGGCGGAGAGCCGGAGGAGCTGCAACCGCTGACTGGCAAACAAGTGCGCCAGGCGGTGCGTAACAGCGGCGCCAAACTGATTGTCGTTAATTCAGTTCCCATTCGCCTTGTCGAGCAATCGTCGCAATTTATTCATATCAACGAGGGTAGTCTTGATGCTGCTGTCTTCGCGCTGCATTCGCCAGGAAGCCCACAGGGCGCGATGGAGAAGATGGGCGTAGAGGCGAAGGAATTCGCGGCTCTGCAGGAAACCCTCACGAATACTCAAGGCGACATCGTCATCATGTTCAGTGCTGAGTTAAGCCCGGCGGCACAAACGATTCTTGCCCAACTTCCTTTTGGACTATCCGGCTCAGGACGGGTCTTGTTGCACCCGCTACCCCTCTACAACAACAGCATCGGCGCCCATGACATGGGAATGATGAAGGGCGCCATGAGCGCGGCTCAGATGCTCGCTGCCACTGGTGAGACGATTCGAGCAATGTACGTTGCCGGCAGTTTTCTGGGAACTCAGCTCGAGAACAATCCTGATGCACTCGCCAAACTGGATTTCCTGGTTGTGCAGGAGCTGTTCGAGACAGCGACCACAGAACATGCGGACGTCGTCTTTCCGGCAGCGTCGTTCGCCGAGGTGGACGGAACGTTTACGAACAACGACGGATTTGTGCAGAGGGTACGGCAATCGATCGCTCCGGTGCATAGCTCGAGGCCTGATTGGATCATTACGGCGCAGCTTGCTAACGAACTCGGAGTTGATTTCGGTTTTGACCTTTCGGCGAGCGCCGTGTTTCGCGAGATCGCGGCGACGATTCCCGCCTATGCTGACCTGCGATATCCGCTGCTGAAGGATGAATCGCACCCAGTCCAGGTAAAACACACTCAGGCGGCGCAGCGAGATCTGTCGACGGAGTTGGAGCAGCTCAAACAACTAGTGAGCGAGCTGCCTGCGGAGGCGGGCAAGCAAACAGTGACACCCGATGTGGGCCATGAATTATTTAAGCCAGGCACCTTGACGGGCCGAGTGCCGCAATTCCCCTTGCTGGCTGGTGGCAATCCGCGACCTGAGACGTTGAGAATTTCGCCCTTGTATCAGATCACGAAAGCAATTGCCGACTTCCAATTGCCAGGGGCCGACTAGGGCATTGGCGACTATCGACATTGCCGATTGCCAATTGCCAATTTCGTGATGCGGGCGCGGGCTCTGATCTACTGTCTTTAGGAATTTATCTGTCGTTCTTACATTTCTAGATGGATTTGTGGTGCTAATCGGCAATCGCCAATCGCCAATCGGCAATCAACTACGTGGACTGGACTAACCCGCTAATTTTTTCTGTAGCCAAGATCGTGGCCATCAGTGTTGCGTTTCTGGCGATCATGCTGCTCGTGGCGCTCACAGTGCTCGCCGAGCGGCGTGTCCTCGCGTTCATTCAAGGACGCATTGGCCCAAATCGCGTTGGCTATTTTGGGGTGTTGCAACCCTTCGCCGATTTCATCAAGACGATGGTCAAGGAAGACCTCGTCCCCGATCAGTCCACGAAGTTTGTTTTTCTGCTAGCACCGATGATTGCTGTCGTCACCGCTATCATGGCAATTTTGGTTTATCCGTTTGGTCCTGCGATTACGCTCCCTTTTGTGGGAACCATTCAGCTCGTCATTGCGCGCTTCGATGTCGCACTCCTCTACGTGTTAGGTGTTACCTCGGTCGGTGTCTACGGCATTGCGCTCGCGGGTTGGTCTTCAAATAACAAGTACAGCTTGATGGGTGGCCTGCGCGCGTCGGCGCAAATGATCTCGTATGAATTGTCGCTGGGACTTTCTCTTGTTGGCGTAGTCCTACTGACCGGCACGCTGGATATTTACAGCATCGTCGAACAGCAGTCCGGCTGGTACGGAATGAATTGGAACATTCTTTACCAGCCGCTCGGATTCGTGATCTACCTGATCTCGGCGATTGCTGAAACCAATCGCGTGCCCTTTGATTTGCCGGAAGCGGAAACGGAACTCGTTGCTGGGTTTCACACCGAGTACAGCTCGATCAAGTTCTTACTGTTCTTCAACGCCGAATACATCAACATGATCACGGTCTCAATGCTGGCCACGACGTTGTTTCTGGGCGGCTGGAACGGACCTTTTGTCGAGCAACTACCGATTCTGGGTGTGGCGTATTTCGCAATCAAGATCATGTTCTTTTTATTCCTGTACATTTGGATTCGCGGCACCCTCCCCCGCTTTCGCTTTGACCAGTTGATGGATTTTGGCTGGAAGGTTTTGATCCCATTGGCGATTTTCAACATTCTGATCACGGCAACGGTCATGTTTGTGCGCGGCAGTTAGCGTCCCATTGAGATGATCACAACTCTGCTCTTCATCCTATTTGCCGGGACTGCAATCGGATGCGCCGTGACCATGGTGGCGCAGCGGAATCCGCTCTACAGCGCCATCTCGCTGGTCGGCGTGCTGCTTTCCCTTGCCTGTCTTTACGTCATGCTGGCCGCGCCGTTTATTGCGGCAGTACAGGTGATCGTCTATGCGGGAGCGATCATGGTGCTCGTTGTTTTCGTGATCATGTTGCTAAACGTGGAGGATGAGGAACCGCACCGCAATCGTCTGGCTTTCCTTGCGCCTACGGCAATCGGTCTGGCTGCTGTCCTAATCGCGGAGACGGCTTTTATTCTTTATTCAGTCCAGGCATCTCCTTACACGCCGCGAGACAACGTCTCCAATGTCGGTTTGACGGCCTCGGTAGGAACCGGACTATTCACAGAGTATCTCCTGCCTTTTGAAATCACTTCAGTGTTGCTGTTGATGGCGATCGTGGGCGCAATGTCACTGGCGCGGCGCAGCAACATTATTTCCGCAACCTCTCGCGTAGTACCTGGTTCGCAGGTGTTGGCAAGGAACGTTCTGGATTCTCTGGCGACGGACGAGGCGGTGGTCGAGACCGACTCAACCGTTGAAGCGCGGTTCTTAATGGGTGTCGATCGCCGGAGCGATCCGGACAAACGGGGTTAATCTATGGGTCCACAACTTTCCTGGTATCTCGCGCTCTCCGCCATTCTGTTTACGATCGGCGTGGTCGGCGTAATCATTCGCAGAAATGTAATAGCGATGTTCATGTGCATTGAGCTGATGCTGAATGCGGTGAATCTTACCTTCGTCGCTTTCTCGAGTTTCTTTCGCGACGTTACGGGGCAGCTTTTTGTTTTTATCGTGATGACGGTCGCCGCCGCCGAAGCCGCGGTGGGGCTGGGAATCATCATCGCCATCTTCCGCAACCGCGAAACGCTGGATGTTGATGAGGCGAGTATCTTGAAACTGTAAAACCTTGAACTTTGTTCTTTGTACTTTGAACTTTGTACTTCGCTCGTGATCGTGGCGGCTAGTTAGCGGCGCTCAAAGTACGGGTCGAAAATAACGCTCAACATCAGAGCACAAAGCTCAAAGCTCAAAGTTCAAAGCTCAAAGTTCAAAGCTCGTTTTTAAGAAGTGGATAACAATCTTCTAAGCCTAATAATCTTTGCTCCGCTTATCGGCGCGGCGGTCAACTGGTTTGTCGGGCGGCGCTTGCGGCATGAAAAATTCATAGCCGGAGTTGCCTGCGCGGCGGTGGGCATTTCGACGTTGGTTGCCTTTTATCTTGCCTTCAAAACAGACGGCGCCTTGCGATCGACTCAACCAGTGTCCGATCACCTCTGGACCTGGATTCAAGTTGGACAATTCCGCGCGGACTTCGCTTTGGCGATGGATCGCCTCAGCGGAACCTATACGTTGTTCGTAACCTTTGTCGGCTTTTTGATCCACCTTTTCGCCGCGGGTTACATGCACAAGGATCCGGGTTTCTATCGCTTCTTTGCCTACTTGAACCTTTTCATGTTCGCCATGCTCACGCTCGTGCTCGCGGACAATTTCCTGCTGATGTTTGTGGGCTGGGAAGGCGTCGGCCTCTGTTCCTATCTTCTGATTGGGTACTACACCGATCGTAAAGAGGCCGGCGATGCAGCCAAAAAGGCTTTCATCACCAATCGTGTCGGCGACTGGGGCTTCGTCCTGGGATTAATGCTCGTATTTTTCCTGACGGGCTCAATAAGTTTCTTCAACAAACCGGAACATGGGGTCACGAGTGCGCTGCAACTCATCGGCAGCATGAGCGTCGATCCGTTTACATGGCAAGCCATCTTTGCGGGCGGCATCACTTCGGTTGCTGTATTGCTTTTTATCGGCGCGGCTGGCAAAAGCGCACAGATTCCTCTCTATGTTTGGCTGCCGGATGCGATGGCCGGTCCGACGCCCGTTTCGGCGCTCATTCATGCGGCGACGATGGTGACGGCCGGTGTCTACATGATCGTTCGCTGCTCGGCGATCTACACGCACGCGCCTACCGCGATGTTCATAGTCGCGATCATCGGTGCGGCTACGGCAATTTTTGCGGCGACGATCGGAATTGCGCAAAACGACATCAAGAAAGTCCTGGCTTACTCTACCGTGTCCCAGCTCGGTTATATGTTTCTCGCATGTGGCGTAGGCGCTTTCGGAGCGGCGATCTTTCATGTAATCACGCACGCCTTCTTTAAAGCCCTCCTGTTTCTCGGCTCAGGATCGGTGATCCATGGAATGCATCATGAGCAGGACATGCGGCGCATGGGCGGCTTGAAGAAGTACATGCCGATCACTTTTGCGACGATGCTCACCGGATGGCTGGCAATCTCAGGTATTCCCATCTTTGCGGGATTCTTTTCAAAAGACGAAATTCTCTGGAAGGTTTGGAGTGCGAGTCTGTTTAGCCTCCCTAATCCAATCTGGAACAAATTGCTGTGGGCTATCGGCGCACTGACGGCATTGCTGACCGCGATTTATATGACGCGGATGATGGTGATGACATTCTGGGGTAGCGAACGTTTTCGCGAAGTGGAGGTTGCAGCGGATCCCCATGGCGCTGATGCGCATCACGGCGTTCACGAACCTCACGAATCGCCCTGGGTAATGACGGTGCCACTCATCGTCCTCGCAGTGCTTTCTACTCTCGGCGGTTTAATTGGCGTTCCTTACGCGCTCGGTTCGCTCGTCAGCGATCACCCCACTAACTACATCGAAGAGACTCTGGAACCGGCGATTAGCCACGTTCCCGCTAGTGCGACCCACACAGGCGAAACAAATCAGGCCGACTCAGTCGAATGGTTATCTGCTAAGCCTCAACCGCATGATGGTGCTCCGCCTGTTCATTCACTTGAAGGAACTGAAGGAGATAACGCACATGCGACAGGCACTGCGGCAGCGACGGTCTCCCATGCACATTCGCCGGAAGAGATTAGGCAGGAACGGCTCCTGGCTCTCATTTCGGTCTTGATCGCCGCTGCCGGCATAGCCGCGGGTTGGCTCATCTTCAAAAGGCGCCCGCTCCTGCAGCTGCCACGGATTCTCGAAAACAAGTACTACGTTGACGAGATCTACGACACAGCGATCATCAATCCGATTCACGTTGTTTCACGCGAAGGGTTGTGGAAAGTTTTTGACCAGGGTGTGATTGACGGATTTCTCCATTCGGTGGGGGAAGCAGTCACTGAAATGGGCCGGCTGTTCCGGCACATGCAGGCTGGCTTCGTGCGCGGTTACGCAGCAATCATCTTGTTCGGTGCGCTCCTCGTCATTGGATTCTTTGCTTACTTCGCGGTGGGACTGCTCGGCATCGTACGTTAATCGGTCGTTAATATGAGGCAATACTTGCTCACAATTCTGATACTGCTTCCCGTGGTCGGTGCGGTCGTTTGCGCTGTCTACAATTTCGCGACGAAGAAAGAAGCTCACTTCAAGTGGATCGCACTCGCCTTCTCTGCTGTGACCTTCCTGTTATCGTTGCTACTAATCAGCGGCTCGGGAACCGCAGGCTATACCTTTGAACAGAATGCCAACTGGATCGGAGCTATCGGCGCGTCATATCACGTTGCGGTAGATGGCATCAGTTTGTGGCTAGTTATCTTGACCACCCTGTTAATGCCCATTGCGATACTTTCCAGTTGGACTGCGATCAAGAAAAGACAGCTTTCCTACTATATTTTTCTGCTGTTGCTCGAAGGAGCGCTGATTGGCGTTTTCGTCTCGCTGGACCTGCTGTTGTTCTACCTGTTCTTCGAAGCTTCCCTGATACCGATGTTTTTCCTGATCGGCGTTTGGGGTGGCGAGCGCCGCATCTACGCGGCGATCAAGTTTTTCATCTACACAGCCGTGGGAAGTTTGCTGATGCTGGTGGGCATCATCGCGCTCTACTTCATCTTCGGAACGTTTGACTACGTCGCGATCATGCAGGCTATGAACACTGGTGCGCTCGCACTCTCGCCTCAGGCCGAGTTTTGGCTGTTCCTCGCGTTTGCCTTTGCGTTCTGCATCAAGATTCCGCTTTTCCCGCTGCACACATGGCTGCCGGATGCGCACACTGAAGCGCCCACCGCGGGTTCAGTAATTCTTGCCGGCGTGCTTTTGAAGATGGGAACGTACGGACTCCTCCGCTTCAACCTGGGACTGTTTCCGAATATGTCGCGCCAGTTTGCCTGGTTAATGATTACGCTTGCGGTGATTGGCATCATCTACGGCGCCCTCGTGGCAATGGTGCAGCCCGACGTAAAGCGACTCGTTGCTTATTCCTCTGTCAGCCACATGGGCTTTGTCGTGCTGGGGCTTTTTTCATTCACCGAGCTGGGGATGCAGGGAGCGCTCTACCAGATGCTTAATCATGGCGTCTCGACTGGAGCACTATTCCTCTTTGTCGGCTTTATCTACGAAAGACGGCATACACGCATGATCAACGACTTTGGCGGACTGTCTACGCCCATGCCCTGGTTCGCAACTCTTTTTGTGATTGCCTCGCTCTCGTCGATTGGTCTGCCTTTCTTGAACGGTTTTGTGGGCGAGTTTCTCATCCTTATTGGCATGTGGACCTCGACTTCGATCTCCTTTTCCCGGATTGCCACCATGCTGGCGGCGACAGGTGTGATCTGGGCGGCCGTCTATATGCTCTGGATGCTGCAACGGGTTTTGTTTGGCAAAGTGACTAATCCGGAGAACGCAAATCTGCGCGACTTGAATGCGCGCGAAGTGGGCCTGTTACTTCCGTTGCTCCTCTTGATGTTATTCATGGGTGTCTTTCCGCGTCCTTTTCTTGAGCGATCACAAGCGAGCGTTGAAGCTGTCCGCGCCCGGGTTACGGCGCCACCGACTGGAGGATCGTTCGCCGTAAACAAATGAACCTGGCTCTCCAATTTGTTCCACCTGACATCAGTTTCTCGCTGCTGGCGCCTGAATTGATCATCTGCGCCGTCGCGGTTTTGGTAATGTTGGTCGATGCCTTTGCCCGGCCTTCGCAACGCTGGGTAACGGGAAGCATTTCACTTCTTGGATTAGCCGCGGCCGCCCTCAGTGTTGTCTGGCTCTGGCTGGCATGGACCGGCAGTGGCCAGGCTTTCAACGGCATGATTGTCCTCGATGAACTGAGACTGGGCTTCACGCTAGTTTTCCTTCTCGTTTCCGCACTAACTATTTTGATTTCGATGGTTTGGGTGGAGAACGAGAAGCTACCTGCCGGCGAGTTTCATTCTCTCCTGATGTTTGCAACGGCAGGCATGATGTTCATGGCGTCGGCCGGCGATTTGGTGATCGTTTTTCTTGGCTTAGAGATTCTTTCGATCGCAACGTATGTGATGGCCGGGTTTCGGCGGACAGACGTGCGTTCAAATGAGTCATCACTCAAGTACTTCATCCTCGGTTCGCTAGCGTCAGCGTTTCTGCTTTATGGAATTGCTTTAATCTATGGCGCCACAGCGACCACCGCCGGCTTACCTGGCACCACGAACATCGCGGAAATCGCCCGTCGCCTTAACGACTCACAATATCCCCCGCTTCTTTTTGCCGGCGCAGCGATGATGCTGGTTGGCTTTGGCTTCAAGATCGCGACTGCGCCCTTTCACATCTGGACTCCCGATGTTTACGAGGGCGCGCCGACTCCCGTAACGGCTTTCATGGCAGCCGGGCCAAAAGCCGCCGGCTTCGCATCGTTCCTGCGCGTCTTCGTGTTCGCCTTTCCCTTCGTTGTCGCCACCGGCAATAAGACCATCGCCGGCGAACTTCATTACGCCTGGTTAACAGCGCTCGTGGTGTTGGCGATTCTGACAATGACGATCGGAAATGTGGTGGCGATTGCGCAGAACAACGTCAAGCGCATGCTCGCCTATTCTTCGATTGCGCATGCGGGTTACGCTCTCGTGGGCTTTGTAGCCGCCGGAGCTGCGCCTTCCGTGGATCAACGGAACGCTGCGATCGCTGCTGTTATTTTTTATCTGCTGACTTACGCCCTGATGAACCTGGGCGCATTCGCGGTTGTGCAGCTGATAGCTCGCGCAGGAGATCGTCGCAACGATGTAGAAGACTATAACGGCATAGGCTTTCAATCGCCGGTGCTCGCGTTCTCGCTAACGCTCTTCCTGTTAAGTCTCCTGGGCATGCCGCTGACGGCCGGCTTCATAGGCAAGATCCTCGTGTTCCGCGCGGCGCTCGATCAGGACTACTACGCACTGATTGTGATTGGAGTCCTCAATACCGCCATCTCGGCTTACTACTACTTGCGCCTGATCATCGTGATGTTCTTCCGTGAAAGAACAACCGCCTGGTCCAGTCCACCCATCCCGGCGAGCATCGCTGTTGCCCTGGTGATAACGCTGATTGGCGTGCTTTATCTTGGACTCTTTCCCGGTCGCGTCATCAATGCGCTTCAGTCAAAACCCATCGTCACGCTTTCGTTGCGATGATTGTTACACTGCTGCTCCCGATCACGCCGTTCATTACCCAGTACACCGCTAGAACATGACTGCTGAAGAACACGCCGAGCAAGTCAAAGCAGAACTAAAAGATACCTGGCTGCCCCTGATTTACCGCAACCGCGTACTGAAAATGCGAACACGCTCGTACCACTTTGGAGCACTTCCGAAAAAGCCCGTGTGCGAAATTCAACACACGCTCTTAGGTGTGGAATTAAAAGTGGGCCGCCGTCGCTTGCTCTGTCCGGATCTCGCAACCGCCAGATATCTCTCGATACTTGCTCGGGCTGGTTGCGAGGATGTAGCCGTCCCTTACGACATTACCAAAACGTCACAACTGGCCGACGAATTGGAATCGTCGTGGCATCGCATGCTGCTGTTGGCTGATCGAAACACTGGCGGGGAAAGCGACCGCTTCCGGGGGCGCGTTCATGGCCTCCTGATTGCAAAGGCGAGAGCCGAGGTGGTGGCTGCTGGGCCGGGCACAGCAAGGCCTGATTTTAAACAAAACACTAAACAGCGCCCCGATTGATGTTATAGTTTGTCGGTTTGAATTTGAGTCCCTATTGGGCCTTTAGTCACTAGATGAGTCAAGAGACCAGCAAGCTTGCTGCGGACGAGCAGCAAACAACCGAAGCGGCCGGAGCATTTCCCTTCCCCTTCAACCAACACACATTCTGTCGCTACGAACCGATCGAGCAAAGGATCGAGGCGGCGCGTGTGCTGATTGTCGATAATCTCCTGCGTGACGAAGATGACCTTTCTGACGTTGGCCGCGCGGAGTGGGGAAATTCAGCGGCGACTCAATTAAAGCGCGAACGGCTAATCGCCGAGATGGCGCTGGAAAATATCTCCAACAACATCGCCCGCCTCGTGAAGTCTCCGACCATCCAGGTGGCGCACCTTGCGGAAGTTGCGGCTGCGGCCGAGACGTTTAAACCAGACGCAATTGTATTGAGTGGCACGCTGCAAGACTTTGACTTCTACAACCCGGAAATCATCGAAGGCTTTGGGCAGTTCATCCGCGCAACAAAGATTCCTGTTCTCGCAATCTGTGGCGGCCACCAGATTGTGGGCATGAGTTTTGGGGCGGAGGTAATAACGCTCGACAAGCTCGAACAACATGAGCAACGCGAGAATCGACCGCTGGAATATCAGTATCGTTTCGTGCGCATCACTGATCCGCAGGATCCGATTTTCATAGGGGTCAATAATCCTAATTCGATTGTCTGGCAAGACTACACCAGGGAGGCGCGTATCCTTCGAGTTTGGCAAAACCACGGCCTACAGCTCGATCGCGTTCCGGAGGGCTTCAAACTTCTCGCCACTTCATATCTCTGCCGCAATCAGATGATGGTAAAGAATACTGGTGGCCAACTCATCTATGCTGTCCAGTTTCATCTTGAGAAATCCTTTGAAGATTGGAATAAGTCGCGCACCCGCTGGGAGCATCAGAATGAATCCCGCGACGGACGCATTCTCTTCGAACACTTTCTCGAATTAGCGCTGGCCCATTCACAACCAAATTAGATTTTTGAAGTTGAGCGGAGAGCTAAACGGGCAGGGACATTCCCTGCCCGTATTCTTTTGTGAAATGAAGCCCACCCAACTTACCGAACAGAGCCTGGCCCGCGCCGCCAAAACTCTAGCTGGGCAAGATCCTGACCTGGCTGCAATTCTCGAGAGACTCGGGACGCCACCCCTTTGGGCGCGACCGGCCGGGTTCGCCACGCTCGTCAAGATCATCCTCGAACAACAAGTATCGCTTGCCTCCGCCGCCAGTCTGTTTGGCAGGCTCAAACAGAACACGACGCCGTTCACTCCCGCGCGTGTGCTTGAGCTAGGCGAAACTCATTTGAAATCACTCGGCTTAACGCGCCAGAAAACGTCCTACTGTATTCATCTGGCAGAGGCGCTCCGTGACAAGCGCTTGCGGCTGTCTCGTCTGCCACTAATGACTGACGAGGAGGTCAAGGCTGCACTGATGGGGATTAAAGGATTGGGGTCGTGGAGTGCGGATGTATATCTGCTGATGGTGCTGCGAAGACCTGATATCTGGCCTGCCGGCGACCTCGCCCTGGCGACTGCGGCTTTAAATGTGAAGCGTCTGCAACAGCGGCCGACACCTGAAGCGCTGACTAAGCTTGCTGAACCCTGGCGACCTGTTCGATCTGTAGCTGCGAGAATGTTGTGGCAGCATTACCTGGCGCGCCGGACAGAAGTGAGATGACTGCTCACTTACCGCGCAGATAAAACCAGCCCCAAATTCACGCAGATTACACCGATCAAAATAGGAGGCCTAAGTCGCTTGTAGTGGTTCCTGATCCGTGTTTATCCTGCGAATATCTATGGCTAATTCAGCTTTGCCTCAAAAGTAATCCAGATTGCTCGAGTCGCCACGCAACTGAATATACTATTGAGGCAAAGCCAGCTAATTACTCTTCGCTTAGACTACCGCCTCTACATACAGTTATTTTGCTATTGTCGACGCGGCGGTAATCGGAGACATCGGAGTGAAGTCAGTAGTCACGGGAACGTTCTCCATCGTCAGCTCGATGAGGCGATCGACTACGGAGTTTAGATCATTAGTCTCCGCAAATACTCTCAGCTGCTCTTCGGCTGATGTGCGCCGTTCCAGAATCGTGTGGATGTGCTCAATTTCCTTTCGCGAGTCGAGCTCATCCACAACGTCGTCAACAAAATCCAACAACTCGAGAATCAGATCCCGCGTCGGCACTTCCTTCTGCTTGCCGAAGTCGATCATTTTTCCGTCGATGCCCCAACGAACCGCACGCCACTTGTTTTCCTGAATCAGCATCCGGCGGTACAGGCGAAAGCCAAGGTTCTTTTCAATTAGCTTCGTCAGCTTGGCGACGATAGCCTGGAACAAGGCTGCGATTGCGACCGTGTCGTCCACGCGCGTCGGGATATCGCATATACGAAATTCGAGCGTCGGGAAAATGTGATGCGGACGCAGGTCCCACCAAATCTTTTTCCCGTCGTTGATGCACCCGGTCCTTACCAGCAGATCGACGTAACGCTGGAAACTGCTGGCGGAATCGAAGTGGTCGGGAATGTCTGTGCGGGGGAACTGTTTGAAGACCTCCGAGCGGTACGATTTGAGTCCTGTACTATGCCCCATCCAAAAAGGCGACGATGTAGTTAGCGCGAGGACGTGGGGCAGGAAATATCGGGCGGCGTTCATGATGTGAATGCGCCGCTCCAAGTCTGCTACGCCGACATGGACATGCAAACCGAAGATCAAAAGCGAGCGCGCAACGGTTTGCAGTTCCTGAACCAGCAGCGAGTACCTTTCGTCGTCATAGATTTTTTGATCCTGCCAGTGTGAGAAAGGGTGAGTAGAGGCGGCGACTATTGCCAGCCCAGTCTTCCCCGCAAGACCCGAGATGATGCTCCGCAAGCGGGTGATGTCGGCGCGCGCTTCGTGGATGTTTTTGCAAATGCCGGTACCAACTTCAATCATCGATTGAATCATCTCCGGCTTGATCTGCTCGCCAAGAATCATCTTGCCTTCTTCCAAAAACTCAGACACGTGGGAGCGCAACTCACGAGTTTTCGGGTCGACAATCTGAAATTCTTCTTCGATGCCAAGGGTAAATTGTTCGAACATTTGAAAAGCTCCTTCTTAAACGCCAAACCCCATAACGGGCTCACTTCGCTTAAATGTACTGCTTAATCGTTTCCCAATCAGGCCTGAACTTTCTCAATACTTCATGCCGCAGGTGATTGGCCGCGCTTCGTGGCGAATAGACCGGACTGAATAGATCGAAATGCACATACCATTTTCGCGGCTCACCCTCCTGATAAAGAAAGTGAAGCACGGCTCGCGGTCGGCCCTTTTCATAAAACCCGCCGCTGCAATCCTTGTGATTCGCAAAACGCCGCGTGAAGTCTTCCCGGGCAGCCAGAGTCGATTCAACCAGCGGCCAGGCGCTAAATGAGAGCCCGACGCCGTGATGTCCGTACACGTTGTGCACGCGCCGCACGAGGTGCCAAAGGCGTTTCTTGCGCATTCGTTCCAGCAGCAGCAGTAACCCTTGCTGCTTGTCTTCGGCGAGATCCGAGAATGCCAGATCATCGCGAGTGGCCCCGTACAAGCCGACTAACTTTCCTGACAGCGCGTCGCGCACATCGTAAGAAAGATCGCTCCAACTGACTTGCGAAACGGCCGGAGTAGACATTACTCGCGTCCGAGTTCGCTTTCCAACACCGCCCGGGCCCCGGCAGTCAGCCCGTGGAAGCTAACGCCCACGCCGTTTCCCGGATTAACGTAGGCCACCTCGCCATTAACAATCACTTCACCGCCACCCGGCAACGGAATTCGCAATAACAATAATGAGCCTTCCGGCAGGTTTGTCTGGGTGTTCATATACAGGCCGCCGATGCTGATGTCTTGCGTGCTCGCCACCCCGGTAGCGTCTTGTCCATTGTAGAAGACGTCTACGATCAAGCGGGACCGATCAAATTTGCGGCGCTCATCCGGCGACGGCGCAGATTCGTTAAGTTCATCAACCATCGTGAGGTTCTCCCGTGGCTATTACGCCGCACCAGATGAGGTGCGACTAGGTCTTCTGGCTAATAATGTAGGTTGGAACCATCCCGCCGCCCGAAGATACATTGGCGAGTTCAGTAAATGAAAGCCTCGTAAAAGCCGACCCTACCTTGCCATTAAAAAGTAACGGATCCAGATCAACCAACTGCTCGGCAAACTCGATCGTGCCATCGTCTTTTAGTGCCGGAAACATTTCGCGGGCGGTCGGCACACGCTCTTGGACTACGTAATCGCCTTGCGTGACGGCGGCGCTCAACGCTTCGCTCCAACTTTTCTCATCGCAGTTCCAGCCAATCGTAATTCCATGCCCGCCGTAGTCGTCGTTAGGCTTCAAGACGAGCCGGTTACGATTAGCGCTGACAAAATCCAGCAAGTCGATCTCCGCTCCTAAATAGTCGCACTTCTCCGCCCGCACCAATCGTGTCCAGGGAACGTGTTTGCGAATTGCGGCTTGCTCTGACTCGCTAAAAAGCGATGCGCGGCGTCCACTTGTAAGCACGGCAAAAAGGGCTTTCTTGTGAATGATCTTTGAGCGAAAACTATTAACCATGCAGATCGCACCGGCCCGATATGCATCCAGCAATGCCGGCTGCTCCTTGATGATTGGCAGGTATTCATTAACCAATAGTCGCTTGTAGACGATGTCGATCTCGAAGTCACCGGCGCGTAAGCGATTGTTACTAAATTCGAGCTCGTCAGGCGAAGCAATGATTGACGGGTAGCCCTGCTCTTCAAAGAACTCCTTGAACAACTCAAACTCTTTTAGAGTCGGCAGTCCTTTCAAGTCTACAATTGCAATCCGCGGTTTATGATCGAGTCGGCCGCCCCTATATTCGCGATACGATTCGAGCAACACTTCCAACATGAACCGCCGCCCATAAAGCGGACGAACGTTATAAGCTTCGCCAAACTTTTGCATTACCGGCAAGGCGGAGAAAATGTCGTAGGCAGCATCAGCATAAGCGATTCCCGCCGGGCTTTCGCCGTTTAGCTCGACAAAGCTGTATGCCGATTCAGTAAGAAACGAGTCGAGCCGAGAAGTTGGTGAAACCGCACGATATCCTGGATCGATCGCAATCAAGTCGCGCTCAATCTCCGTCAATCCCAGATCAGTGATGATGGTGTCGTCTGCAATCGCCGCGTCCTTCACTTTTTGAATCGCGGACCACACCGTTTCGCAAATGGCGCAGATGCGCGCAAAGTCTTCCTCGGTAACAAAGTGAGGACGCAGGTAGGGCGACAAGCGCCGGCCGCCGAATATCAACTTCGCGCGCTCGAGTCCTTCGTCGAGCATAACGCGCGAAGTTTCGGCAAGATTCTCGTCCTGAAGCAGATTGTGATAATGCGAAACCGCCTGTTTCAACATAAGTTGGCCGGTGTGCGGATTTGATTAAAGAGACGATAGGGTAGCACAGTCTGGAAAAGACCAGAGAAAGCCCAAGGTTTGTCGCTGGTCTGGGCACGCAAAATAGTGCTCCTTTTTTGGTTTCGCTCATTGATGCAGTTAGTGATCTGAATGCGTCGCGGGCACCGGCGCTTGCGTGCCTCGTTAACGAGGCACACGCAGGGCTGATAGGCCAGCCGTTTTACGGCTGGTTAGAGATGCGTGTGATCACTATTTAGGCCGTTTTTAACGGTCTTATCTCAGACTTATTAAGGCCCGGCGAAACGGCCTGAATCAAACTATCGCAGTTGGGAACCAGCCGTAAAACGGCTGGCCTATTAGCCCTAGGGCGCGTGAACGCGCCAAATGTTTGGGCCGACCACCCTGGCGCACGGTTTCAGTTTCCCAATTCGCACCTAGCGCTGGGCTGAGTATGTTGAAAGTGCAGGAGTATTCTGCGAGGCTTGCACCATAAAGGACAACGAGCGCCGCTATGAAGAGAAAATTATTTCAACGAACTGTCTCGATATTCGCGCTGGCCATCCTATCAACCTTCCTCGTACCACTAGCGAGTGGACAACGAAAGAGTAGTCGTGAGCCGGTAGCTCGTAAACGCGTCCCGCCGACTTCTGCTATCCAGGATGCAGCGAGGCTCGCCGGCAGCGTGACCATCTACCGCGATACTTATGGAGTGCCGCACGTATTCGGCCGCACCGACGCCAGCACGATGTTTGGCTTTGCGTACGCGCAAGCCGAAGACAATTTCTGGCGAGTTGAGGAGAACTTTATCTCCGCCCTGGGCCGAGGTGCCGAGGTGCACGGCGAGGAAGCCCTAAATGAAGACCGGCGAAATCACGCGCTGGAGATTCCTAAGCTCGCGCGCGAAGAGTATAAAAGCCTCGACCCCCACATGCGTGCCATCTGCGATGGCTTTGCCGCCGGTTTCAATTACTACCTGGCTCGGCATCCGGAAGTAACTCCCAGGCTCCTTAAGAACATTGAACCCTGGTACACGCTCGCGTTCATTCGCTACAACTATTATCAAAACGGCTTCGCACGAGACAACAATCTTTGGTCGACAGAATTCCGCACTGCTGAAGTGAGCGCGGAGCTGCAGCAAAACGTGGGATCCAATGGCTGGGTCGTTGGTCCGAGCAAGAGTGCGAGCGGCTATGCGATGTTGTTCATCAATCCTCATCTACCGTTCTTTGGCTCGGGCCAGGTTTACGAGGGACACATCCATAGTGATGAGGGTTGGAATTTCACCGGTTACACGCGCTTTGGCTTTCCCTTCCCCTACGTAGGTAACAACGAAAACGGCGGTTGGGTCAGCACCGACAATGCGGCTGATTTGGAAGACGTGTACCTGGAAACGTTTGACGATCCGGCACGCCCGCTCGCGTACAAATACGGAACCGGTTACCGGCTGGCTACTGAACGCGTTGTAGAGATTGTTGTGAAGACGTCAACAGGAATTGAGACTCGACGCTTTACGATGCGTAAGACCCATCACGGCCCGGTGGTCGCCGCCCGCGATGGAAAACTAATCACACTGCGGATGGCAAAATTTGAGTCGGACGGCTGGTTGCGCCAGTGGTACGACATGACGAGGGCAAATTCACTCGCGCAACTGAAACGAGCGATAGCGCCGCTCAACATGCTTTTTGGAAATATCATGTATGCCGATCGGCAAGGTAATACTTTCTACATCTACAACGGCGCAGTGCCGCGACGCGATCCGCGTTTCGATTGGACCAAGCCGGTTGATGGCAGCGATCCGGCAACCGAGTGGCGCGGCTATCACACAATGGCAGAGTTGCCACAGCTCACTAATCCCAAAACCGGCTGGATGCAAAATTGCAACACGACACCCTTTTTGCTAACCAGTGAAGGCAATCCAAATCCGAAGGATTATCCGAAGTACATGGTGCAGGAAGGCGATAATCTCCGCGGCGCGATTTCTCGAGAAATACTGATGGCGACGCCGAAGTTCAGCTTTGCCGACTGGCGCCGGTTGGCGTTTGACACCCGTGTCATGGCAACTGCAACTCGGTTGCCCGAATTACTCGCAGCTCTTAAAGAGCGCTTGCAACTGACGTCAGCTGGCTCAACCGCCGATGTAAATCGCATTCGCGAAGCAACCGAAATACTTGAGGGGTGGGATCGCCGCAGTACTACCGACTCAATCCCGATGACGCTCTTCAGTCTCTGGCATAACCGCGTTTCCAGAGACAGGACACCTAGCCAGCAGCCTTTGAAGCAGCGGCATCTGGTGCATTTCAACGAAGTGCTCGACATGCTCGAACGAGACTTCGGCACATGGCGCGTGGCCTGGGGCGAAATTAACCGACTCCAACGCATCGATGAGAGCAGGAATGAAAAGTTTAACGATGACAAGCCAAGTCTTCCCGTCCCCGGCATTAGTGGCAACGACGGCGCCGTATTTACGTTTTATGCGAACACGGAAAAGGGACAGAAACGGCGTTACGGAGTTGCGGGAGGTAGCTACGTAAGCATCGTTGAGTTTGGCCCGAAGGTCAGGACACTATCGATCCACACCTTTGGAGCGGATGGAGATCCCAACAGCAAACATTATTCAGACCAGGCCGCACTCTACGCGCGCGGAGAATTCAAACCTGCCTGGCTTACGCTCAGCGATATCCGCGCAAACCTCGAGGCCGCTTATCATCCAGGCGAGGAACCGCGGTAGGTCGAGTGTTACCAACATCAAAGAAATACCGGAGAAAAGAATTCGACATGATTTGCGCGTAACACCGTAGATTATGTCGACTCCCAAGCGGAAGCTTGAATCACAAGGTAACCCTGGGCTGAGCCTTCCGGCTCCGGTTCGCAAATGCCGCCGAAAATTTCTGCGATTCTTCCCCGAAGGTTTTTACGATGAGACCTATATCGACTGGGAGCGTGATTACAAATGGCAGGCGCATCTAACTTGGAACGAAACGCTTGACCGGCAAACTCACGAAGGCTTGCTGCTGAAGAAAAAATTTGCCGAGGTAGCGGCTCGCGCCGTGCGCATCGAATCGCGAACCAATCTCCTATTCTCATTTGAAAAAATGGCTTTGCGGGATGCCGTGAAGTCCACAGCCGGTGCCCGGCTTTTCAGTGAGGGTCTCTATGATCTTTTATATGGTGACGAAGGGCTCGATGTGAAATTCGATCGCTGGTGTGAAGTGGTGGCTTCTCTTCCTCGGAAGCAAACGCGAGTGCTTACCTGGCCTCTCGTCACCGTGTTTGGTTTTATCGCCCAACCGGATACTCACTTCTTTCTTAAACCAAATGTCACGCGGCTCGGCGCTCGGGAATACGGCTACGAGCTCCAATACGCTTCGCGTCCATCCTGGGAGATTTATTCCAACTTGCTCAAGTTTACCGCAACTGTCGGGCGGGATCTTCGCGACCTTCGACCTCGCGACATGATCGATATCCAGTCTTTTATTTGGGTCCAGGGTTCAGATGAGTATGAAGAGTGAACCTTTTGACTCTATCGTTTCGTTTTAGCCCACCATTAGCCGGCGTCCGTTTCTGCAACTCGCTCAATCTTCGGGCCGCTCTGAATCAAGAAATACTGTCGATAGATTGCGCAGAGCTCCGGCAACGGTTGTTCATCATAGATAGCCAAAACGCCGCCAGCGAGCTGGAGATCAATGTGCAAAGCTTCGTTGAAAGAGAGCCGCACGCCATCTGAAATCCGTTCGACTTCGTTAAGGGTATAGCGACCGATACCTTGATCGTCCACAACCGCATGCTTCTTCACCCCCGCGATCGTCAGAGTTGCTTCGACCACAGGTAATTGGCTGTGAAGGAAGAGCAGGGACAAACCTCGATGTTTTGCGCGAGGATCGTCCCCAGAGCGGGCGGAGAAATATGCCGCGCCATGTTTCCGCGGTCGCGTCAAACACTGCACGATCAAGATCGAACGGGCAATCGTGCAGGTTCGACATCACCTCATCGAGCTGTTCAAAGGAAGAAATCTGCACTTGGCTACCAGGGTTCCTTTGACTTAAGGTAGGCTCGAAATACGAAATCCGTATCACTTCTCCGCACGTGACAAGCCTGGCAGCTTTCGATTTTCCCACTTGTCTCGAGTTGTGTGCCATTTCCAGATACAACCAGAATCTGCCAATCGTCAACTTCAGGATTGTACCCACGTTCGCGCTTCTTCATGATCGTATACAGCAACGTCTTTGGACCTTCGTGAGATTTTCCCACCTTCTGTTTGACGATTACTGAGCCTGCCGGAAAGTGAACATCCTTTGAAAACATTTGATTGATGCTGTCAGGAAGGTTTCCGGTAACGAGGTCCGTGGCGGATTCCAGGGACTACCTTGCCGCAGAGGAACGGGAAAGTTAGGGCTAGTAAGGACAGACGGTTGTTTGTTCTGAAACCTAACTGCAGAGGTGGGAATTGCTATGAACAATGTCGCCGTTAGCACAAACAAGCTTAGATATCTGAAGCTAGACATTTAATTCACCCATCATGATATTCGCTACTCAGGATTGACATTACTACGAGGGACTCAAAGCCAACGTCCGCTTTAACGCACTCACGCAACACGCCTTCCGCCACGAAGCCCTCCGATTCATAAACATTTCGTGCGCTGACATTATGTTCTTTCACATCAAGCCACAGTCGATGCGCTTTTAGTTCCGCAAACGCCAGTTTCTTTACTAAGCGCAGAGCTGCTCTTCCATACCCTTTGCGCTTTTCGGTCACCACGATGCGTCGAAACTCGATGCTTTCATTTGCATCTGCCAAGCCCGCGAGGATTATGTAACCAACTCGGTTACCATCAGCTGTGTTTTCGATAATTAGATGAGACAAATCTTTGGAGCTAAGCGCACCAAGATGTTGCTCGCGCGTCCACACACTGACAAAAGCACGATTCTCCGCGCTCTGTTCTGCGCTCAGCACAAAGTCGAGATCATCTTCACTAGTAGGAAGCAATCGGATATTCATGGTTTCAAATTACCATTCTTCAGATCGCCAACACCTTTCGTTTGACCTACGGTACGACTGCCGCGATCATGGGAGCATGAAGAGATCCCTGAAGACGTCGCTGACCATCATCGCACTGGCGTTGATTGCCTGCCTCGTCGTGATCGTAGCTCTCGTCGTGCTTAGAACTCGACCGAACAAGCCGGACGAGACGGTCGCGGTGAGCCTTCCGGAAATATCCCGAGGCCCATCGTTCGAAGTGCGCGTCGGCGTCCCGCGCTTGGGCCGGCCTCTCGGCGGGATCCTCCCTGATTGGCTCGTGGGGAAACTCGACGGTACCCCAAGCGAGCTTAGGTTCGACCACACGAGTCGTGGCGCCCGGATCGAGACGCTTGCGCAGGATCGCGTCGAACTCAAAGCTGATGATTGGAACTTCTTGATCGAGACCGACTCGGAAGGGCGCATCACTTCAGGGACGGGATTGGTTTTCCCGTTAGCTCTCGGCGGCAGGCACCTGAGACTGAGCTGCCGACCCTCTGATCGAGCCATCGGTTCTCTCAGCACCGCCACACAGGCCGGCGATCAGCTCGGCGGCCGCTTCATCATCGAGCTCGCCACCTGCGAAAATGCCGATACCGGAAACGTCATTGAGTGGCCCCCCGCACCGCTCACCGTCCGCGGGAACTTCGTAGGCCGTCTCACGGCCCGTCGCTAGAGCTCGAGGAGACCGCCCGGGAAACGCCTATGGCTTTGGGTAGGGCTTTGCTTTCTTCGAAGATTTCGATTTGCCAGAACTGTTGAGGGCGACGGCTTGGCGAACGAGTGCCTGGAAAGCGGGCTCGTTAACTTCTTCTCCTTCGTGGATGTCGATCGCGCGGCGTACGTTTCCCTCGAGACTCGAATTGAAGAGACGGGCCGGGTCCTTCAGAGACGCTCCCTTGGGAAAGGTCAGCTTCACGACATTCTTGTAAGACTCGCCGGTGCAGATGATCCCGTCGTGAGACCAAACCGGCGTGCCGGGTTTGGTTGGTTTGACCCACTTCCACTCCTCGACAACGTCCGGGTCTGCTGCCTTGATGAGCTTGCGCATTCGACTGAGGGTTTTCCCGCGCCAATCCCCGAGTTCGGCGATTCTGTTCGATATGAGTTCCGCTGCTGACTGGTCTTCGCTCGCGTCCGACTTTTTCATGTTCTTCATCCTAAAAGTTAGAGATAGATTTCATTTGCAAGACACGTGGGGATAGTGTGTTCAGCTGGGCTTTGCATAAAAAGTCAGCTGGGGCGCACTATCCAACATCCTGGCGGAAACGCAAAAGATACTGCTTAACACAAATCCTGCCGCTTCCTCTAACCATTGTTATGCGCTCCGTTTGGTTCTACGAGTTCGGTGGCAGTTTGCCACGCGAACGTCCTTCGGCGATACGGTTGAATAATCACCTGGTTCACCCACGTCACGTGGCCACGTCCAAACTTGAACAGTGAATTGTTCGCGATAGCCCGCATCCTTCCAGGTAATTCTATCCTCGGCGATACCGCGCTTCACGAGCCATTTTTTGTCGCGGGCAGCGCGAGCCTGAAGTTCGCCGGCACAAGCCCGCTTGCCATCATAGAACATGAGATAGACGACCCAAGTAGGTTGATCTTTTTGTAGATAGATCGCGAGGTTATCGAGCCGGGCACTTTCATCCTTGAAAGGCATCTTTCCCCACTCATCGAACATGGTTGGCTGCTGACCACGTGTCGCGGCTGGGAGAGTCACAAGGCAAACAATAATCGTAAGAGCAAATCTCATCTCAATGAGGAGAAGCCTATAAGTCAGCATTACCTGGACGCAGCGTTTCATCAGCAACTGTAACTAAAACAAGAATTAACAAACGCTGCATGGTGTATCGCTCCCAAATGATTGCTCAGCAACCGATTTCTAACAAGAAACGCCCACCGACTGACTTCGGGTGCGGCGCACGATCAGCGTTCAAGCTGAACGAATAACTACTTGAGATGCACCCTTTATCGCACCTTCAGCTGCAAGGTTTAATTATGCAGCGTCTAAGGCAGCTCATTAGTAATCGATTGTAGCCAAACTCTTACTTACCTCGACCTTGTAGGGCGGGTAAAACACAGGGGTGTCTTCGGCTTCAGGCTTACTACCCTTATAGAAAGCCTTGAAACTAAATGTCAGCTTCACAACACGATTATCCAAACCTTCCGCTGGCTCAAACTTCCAGCGCCTTGCAGCCTGCACAGACGGGGCACGCAACAGCTCGTGGCCCTGAACCATAGCAGCGCTAACTACATCACCCGTGGAATTAATCTTTATCTCAACAATGACATCACCGTGGGCCTTCATTTGAAAGGCCATCATTGAGTAGACGGGTGCAGCGGCAGCCACCACGGTAGGACTGTCAGACGCTTTAGTCGGCTTTGCATCGAACGCGGCGAACCCGGCACTACACAAGACGCCGATAGCTATCAACATTAGTCTCATTACAACTCCTTCCATGACCGGCGCCCTCACGATCGGCATTCGGCTGCGAATTAAGAACTACTTGAGAGGAGACTATCGCGCCGTCAGACTGCGAGGCTTTTTTTACGGCGCTGTTTGATTACGGAAATCCTCCAACAACTTTGACGATTCAAACCAAATGGGAGTCTCAGGGCCATCGGGATGTACGTACATAATGTAGTAAACAAGCTTCACCTTCGCGGGAAGAAGAGTTAACTCAAGATATTCCTTTAGATCAAAAGGCCGAGCATCGATGCCAACTCTCCCACCAGCAGCGCCAAGCATGGTTCCAGGCTTTTTCAAAAATGGTAGAGTGTACTTCTCGGAAATGATCCAGAGATCGAATTCTTCACGAGGCTCCAATGTTGGGAAATGTACAGGCTTCCCCGGCCTGTAATTGATCTCGATGATTTTACCTTGATGGTTAAGTCGTAACCTCAGCCGGGTCGCAACCTTCTTCCCATCTTGCTCAAATGAAATCTTGAAAGGACGCGGGGGCCGCTCAGCCAAAACGATGCCCTGGCCAAAAAGAAGAATTAACAGAGCAAATGCGAATAGTCTCGTCATAGCGGGCAATCACTCCCGCGTCCACAGCAACTGAAACTCGAGTTCATCACCATCACCAGTACGCTCATGCTCGATATTAAAATCTACGTGCGCGGGGACTCGGAATTTTTCCCCCGCGACTTGGATGGTGAATGGTCTTGCAGCCTCAAGCGAATCTGCAAGTCGACGGAGTTTGGCGACGAACTGCGCTCGAGAATATGTTCGAGTGACATCACGATCCGAAGTCGACATGGTTATCTCCAAAGTGAAAATGGGACGTAACCCCAGCCTTCAGGGGGGCGCGCGCTCACCATGCAAGCTGAAGAAACAAGATTAAGAAACATGCTATCGCGACGCAAGCCGCACGGCTTTTGCTATGTGCGTCGCAATGGACCTCAATGTGAAGAGGTCGAACAAGATGCCTTGGTTTGACACTCACTATCAAATCCTCGCACGTCAACTGTCGCAGTGATCGCACTCATGTCAGCGGATGAACCATCGACCGTTATTGAATCGGTTCCCTGACCCAAGAGAATCTTACCCTTCGAAAGCGTCCAGCAATATTCAATATTCCGATTTGAAATCTTTTCTCGACTATCGGCGTCATACACAGCGGCGGTGAAAATGAATGGCCGATCCGCTGTCGGGCACGATACGGATATGACAGGACATTTCGAAGGAATTGCCTTGAAGACTGTCGAAGGCATCCTGGCGGAAACTGCAAAGCTCAAAGACAAAGCCGAAAGCAGAATCACGGCAAAGGTAATTACTTGCGGTTTAGTAATCATGATTCCAATCGTCAACCAGGAAAGGGGGCCTTCAGCTGGGGCGTGCAATCAGCATTCATGCTCAAAGAAAAAGATTACCTGAGAAGCATGCTATCGCGCGGTCAGCTGAACAGGCGCACCAGGACTTCAGAATGCTTGCTCGACTTGAAGTGCGAAGCCTCGATCCATGTGAAGCGCTCCTGTGGGCCGCGGGCGATCGCCTCTTGCGCCGCAGCGCTATCGGTCTGACTGTCCGTCAGCACCACGACGCGTAGCGCGCGCGCCGCCTGCGCGAGCGCGGTGAGCTCGTAACGACAGCCGGCGTTGTGCACCTGGAAGCCGCGCAGATCCATGAGCACGACGTCGCTGTAGCGCATGAGCGCCTGCAGCGCGTACTGCCACGTCGTGTCGTGGCAATAACATTCATTGACCCGATAACGACCATCAATGTCAGCTGCCATGTCGAACGCGGCAATGCGCCGGGCGACGTCCGCAGGACTGACGACAAAACGCTCGGCGAGTCGCCGGTCGAGAAACTGGAAGATATCGGCGGCGTCCAGTGTTCGATCGGCGAGATCGGTTCCTGCGATCATCACCGTGTTCCCGCTCAGACGCCAGCGTTCGACGACGTGGTCGAACAGGGATTGCGCCTGGTCGTCCCGCTGAAAAACTCGTAAGACGAGGAGCGTCGGCGGTCGCGTGCGTCCCCGCCTGCGTCCAGCTAACAACATGACTGCGGGAATCCATAGCAGCGGCAGGTACAGTGCGAATGCTTTCGCGCCTGCGTCGGTGGAGAGTGTCAGTGCGCGATCGGTCTGCGCGAAAGCCCATACACCGGTGAACACCACCAACAAATCGGATAACCACTTGCGCGAGTACGCGTGCCCGAGCGCACGCCCCAACATCCGCATTGGCCACCATGCAATGATCGCGGACAGCAACACGAATAGCGCGAACACTACGAAGATTCCAATCCACCCTGGCAACCATTCCAGCGGCGCGATCAAAGACTTCAGCAAAGTCGACTCGCGCTGGGCCATGTACCTTAGCGCTTCGAGACCCGCAACTACGGACGCCACCAACATCGCGGCTGGCATGAGCAACCACGGCGCTATCGCGCGCGTCGCGCTGCCCAGGAAGATCAGAAACAACAGCACCAATGGCAGCGCGATCTCAAGCGCCACGAACTCGAGCGCCAGCAACAAATCAAACTCCCACAGAAGAACACCGAAAACCGCGGTAACCCACAGCAGCATGGCGCCGAACAACCGCTTGCGCGACCAGCGCCAGAACAGCGCCAGTCCGGGGACTAGGGGCCACAGGTATAGAAACGCCACGACCGTTACACCCCTCGGCGGCAGCCGCTCGCCGGGAAACTTCAGCGCCCACCAGATGCAAGAGCTAGTCAGCGAGACAAGGCATGACGAAGCTATCAGCAACATGGTCAACTGCCTGCCCGCACTGCGGTTGTCTGCGAGGGAAACCGGCAGCGGCGGCGGACCGTCGGGCGCTGCCTCCGCGACAGGGGCTTGCGACTCTCCGGTGTGCGGCGGGCGCATCAATTGTCGCATCCGATGTCGATATCGACGGGCGATGATCCAGGCCGCGACACAGGAGAGCAGCACCGATACGATCAGTGTGAAATACAGCTTGCCGGCATGCGGTGTCATCGTACTGTTCGCTCCAGTCCAACTACGCATCGATCTGTGGCGTCAAGTAATGGTGTCGGGCGCACTTTACGCTGCCCAACGCTGGCCTTCCGCTGCGGCGGGCGATCGGCATTCATGCACAGCTCAAAGGTTACTTGAGAACCACTACCGCGCCGTCAGCTGCGAGGCTTTGTTGGGCCGCTCTTCCGAGGTGAGCGTTCAACCTGGGATTCGGCTTTGCTCCGCTGCGTCATATTCCAACTCAACTTGAACCCTTGTTTGGGCCTAATGACCACACCACTGAGATTCACAAGGGACTCCATCGCCGTCGCCGTCCATTTCTGTTCCGGGACAATTCCGGATGTAGAAGGTAGCTTCTTCACATGACGACATCTCGGAACAGCGTGTCTTGCCTTCACAACGAAACTGCGCCGTCTGGCTTGGCACGGGCGGCGAGGGCTGCACTGGCGGCTCTTCAGGCGTTCGCCCACAAGCGCAAGCCGAAGCCGCGAGCCAGGCACCGATAAGTAGAAAACGGCCGTTCGTCATTTAAGGCCCAACGCGGCCTTCAACTGTGGCGCGCAATCAGCATTCGAGCTAAAGGGGAGAGATTACTTAAGAAGCTCTATCGCACCGTGAGCTGGAAGAGCTTGTTCGGCCTAGCCTGCGCCGCCATATTCCAATCGTACCTCAGAGGGTCGGTCCCCAGTTATAGCGACACACGGCGCTGAGGAAAGGATTGAAATACGAAACGCCTCGATCTCTTGAGGAAAGTGACACCAACAGTTGCTATCGGCAGGCTATCTAAGTGCCATCGTTGGCTGAAACCTAAAGGTAAGAGATAACTGAAAAATGTCTTCGTCATCACCATCACCAAGAATAAACTGTCGGATAATATCGACTTCGAATGCTTCTCGGGTGACAGAATCCTACCACCGTCGGCTCGCCAGTCATCTGCTTTCAGTACGAACTTTCATGATTGCATTAATGAAGAAGCATTGCGCGGGCTGCCCGAATATATTGCTTCCCAGCCTCATCCGGGCGTACGGGATCGTTGAGGGGTTTAATCTTCGATCTGTCATCCACAGTTTGTTGATACCGTTCCGGTACGGGACTGCGGTGCTGAAGTTTGACAGACTCATGGCCCTTAAGCTGTGACGTCGAAGCGTAAACGGTGGGTCGACGCGGAGGCACTAAGAGCATCGATGAACGTCGAAGGACGAAGGATGAAACTAGGTAGTGAACGGTGAGAAATTCATCCCTCATCCTTTGGCACATGAGTAATGACTCTCGCTAAACTCTAGCAGCAAAAAGCCTATCCCTCTGTACTATCGATCTTGAAAATTGCACGATGAGATCCATTTGGCCGACACTGCACAGGTTGAGAATCAGGGCTCGGCGCCAGACCGCCACTTCTCCCTTCTCCCGGCGGGTATTTTCCTTTCACGACGACCTTATAACCTCCCTCTGGCACGTTTATGTAACTGAAGCGTCCCAGCCCGAGTCTTCTCGGAACATTTAGTGTCGGCGACCCATCTGCGCGCTGAAGCCATACGGTCGTTTGGTATGTGCTGCTATCGTTATTGATTACCACTGAGATTTTGCAAACACCGGAGGCTGGGGGAGTAACGGTTGGGCCGCTCGCTCCAGGACATTCGCTGACAGATTTGAGCACTATTACCGGAGCTTTGGATGTAAATGGCTGGTGGTATTTGCGCGTCGAACGCGGCAGAACGTTCCGCACCTCCACTGAAACAACCCCGAGATGGCGTCCCCATACGTTTTCGCGCACGAAGGGCTCATAGATATTGAATTGGACGCGCACGCAAGGATAAGTATTGGCTGATTTATTTTCCACTTCTCCATAAACAGCACCGAATTCCGTCCTTTCTGTTTCTCTCGAGAACGAGATGCCTAAATCTCGTTCTGGATTTCGAGTCGATTGCGCATATGCACCTGAGTCGAGAGAAACCAGCAGTGGTAGCAATGCCAAGACCCACAAAAAACCGCGATGCTCCTTCATGACAAATCCTCCTTTAAAGAGTTAAAGCCACGGCTCGGCTAGTGAGCCCGTCCATAAGTGTATGTATTTGTCTGTTGAAACGTTTCCGCTCGAATTGAAAAATTCAAGCCTGGAAGAACGAGCTGTCAGGACGGTGTTATGAGCGCGGGGGGTCCGGAAGTCAGGCGCACGTCTGAGGCTGCTGCTGAAGAAGCAGGCGCTAAGACTGACTGTTAAGATGGCCGATAACTCTGCAAGGTCAGTTGCGGCGCGCGCCCAACGTTCAACCGATAGCGGTCTAACACTACGCTTTGCGACAGGCAAGCTGCAACGAGCCAGCCGCTTTTTTCTGCGCCGTAAGCCTCACCTGCTTGTTAGGCTAAACACGGGCAGCAAACGTACGCCTGAGCCACCACCCGCGGATGCGAAACGCCAAAATGCAGGCGATGGCGCTGCCAGGCAGCACGAGTGCACTCGCTACGACGGCCAGTCCGGCGACCGCCTCTGGTGGTGCGTACCTTGGATCCATTGTGGCGCCGGGTACGTACGGCGGAATGCGATCGAGCTGAAAGAGAAACCACGCCGCAGACCAGCCCAGGGCGAAAATCGCCAGCCCAAGGTAGATCAGTGCAGGACGGATGCGCGTGGTGCTTCGATGAACGAGATCTGCCACCACTAAACCAACTACCGCGGGAGGTATCCAGAAGCCGACGAGGAGAATGAGGCTTGGGAGGCGGTCAGGGAGCAGGAGAGTTAGTGCAAAAGCGATTGACAACATCATGAAACTCACTAGTGGTTTTCTCAACAAGAAGACAAGCGCCCAACGTTGCCCTCAGCTGCGGCGCGCTTTAATGGTCCTTCCTCGGCATGACCCTGGTCCGGGACCGGCCCCTGATACTTAACTTGCTGGTTCTGAGAGTGTCGGTTAACACGATTGCGTAGGGCTTTCCGCAACGGGATAGACTTTCGTGCGGCGTGTGGGGCATTGCCGTAGACATTGCGACGATTCCGCTCATAACTGAGTTCTTTCTTTTCCTGTGGTGTTAGTTTCTTCATAACAATGGCGAGCGAGCGCTTTCCGCCGCTCAGGTCCAACGAATTGCTATGTCGCGATCAATCGAAGTAAGTAATCGTCCGATAGATGATCAACTGAACACGAAACCCAGCAGCCTCCGGAACTGAGGACAACTGTCTTATCCAATTCCCAAAACGATCATCGTCATAAGTGTATTTCCAAAGAATTCTTTCGTCTGGGTCGCCCTGACAGAACATATGCGTGACTCGTTGTTTGTCGTCATATTTACGTTCGAGCGGACAAGGGGCGGGATCGCCGTACATAGAAACCTTTTTTTGAGTTACGAGTCTTCCGGATTTGTCATATACAGATTCTTCGTAAACCTCACGTTCCGATTCCACCCATTTATCATTTTCCCGTTGAGATAAGTCGATTCAACTTTGACTGTGGCAACGGGACCAATGAGCCTGGCCTTCCCGCGATCCGATTCCTCAGGGTTGTGTTGTGCGGGTAGTGATTGGCAACCCGAAACGACGATGAGAACCAGGAGAAGCCAACGAAGCATATTGCCTTGGGTGGTTATCATGAGCAGCATAACGTCAGTTGAGGCGGCGCGAATTAAAGCAACCTTCCCAAGTCTGCACGAGAGAACATGCTAACTGCGCGTCCGCTGCGTGCCGTTGTTATGCTCCGGCTATTGGAGTCATTGAACGGTTGTTTTTCCATCTCTGCCTGAAGGATAGGCGGCGACCTGAAACTTGTCTTCATAGGAAATATTCGCGAGCAAACGACATTTATGCACCTCGATATGATGCCCATGCTCCCGCAGTAGATAAACCATCTCCCAGATCCGGCTGATATTCTCATGGGCATCAGACTTAAACCAGAATATGGCTCTGCTCGCATAAAAGCTGTCAGGCGGAGAGCTTAAATTCTCATCGAACCAATCTAACAGCTCTCGTAATTGCTTCCACTCAACAGAATCTAAATCGCCTGAATCCAATAATGAATATGCGGCAGAAAAGACGCCTTGAGGCTTGTGGGAATCCTCATCAATTTGCGTGATTGTAAAACGTAAGAACATGGCGAAGTAATTATCATCGAGAGAATTATATGTTCGAAGGCAGCATAACGACGGCCTTCAGCTGCAGCGCGAGATGAGCATTCATGCTGAAAGTAAGAAGATTACTTGAGAAGCATGCATCGCCCTCAGACACGAGGCGTGGCTGGATTTAGCTCTGCTGAAATAGCGGCGCGGATTCCCGTAGCCACATGAAAGACCATAGCTCGCGATTGAATACACTAGGATATTTCCACCCCACGCCTGAGAGGTAAACAAGATCTCCTCTGGGTCAATGACAACAAAGACTGCAAGCCCAAGCTCAAGAAGAAAACCTGGAATAAGGAGCGCTTGCCCACCCTCGTCGATGAAGAATAAAACCAATGCGGTGAGCACGGCCGCGAAACTTACACAGTAGATAATTCGTTTTGGGTGGCCCATTCAAAATCTCACCATTCGGGAAAGAATCTAACGCCCCGACCTTAGCGGCGCGCACAAACCGCCGATGATGAAAGACCTGCTACCGGTTTCAGTCATATTAATCACCTAGCACATTAGCCGACGCCGAATCCCGAGGCATCGCGACCGTTCACGTTCGCAAAAGCGAATAAAGTCGTTGATTTTCACGCCTAATTCTTGTCGTCGAAGATCATCGGTTCCCATAGCTCGACCTTGTTGCCGTCTGGATCCATGATCCACGCAAATTTTCCGTTCTCGTGCGATTCCGGCCCAGCTACGATCTCGACGCCGTTCTGCTTTAGCTGATCGAGCAATTCGTCCAAATTATCAACTCGATAGTTGATCATGAAGGAAGACTCGCTCGGACTAAACCATTTGGTGTCGTTATCCGCTGCATTCCATACCGTGAGGCCACCGTCCTCGGCCTTATCGTCAGGCCATTTCAATATCGCACCGCCCCAAGCCTCAAGATCGAGGCCGAGATTCTTCTGATACCACGACGCCAGTTCGGCGCCCTTGGTCCGGCTCTTAAAAAATATCCCGCCGACTCCTGTAACCTTCGCCATATACCTTTTCTCCTAATTTGTTTGTTAACCGATCTGTTTCGACTGAACTTCACCTGGCTTTACTTCGCCTGCACGTTCGGAATTCACGACTATAACGCCACTCGAGCTGACTTCGCTTTCCGTCACCTTGAACGCCGCAGGGACAATAACTTCTTTCATGACTAAGTTCTCCATGTGTCGTTTTAACCTATGCCCTCATTTTGTTTGTCGGCTCGTAGTAAAGAGTTACTGCACCACAACCAAATGTTTTTGTATTTAAGAGTGTCAGATCAATTCTATCCTCGACGTTCTTAAATAGTGGCAAGCCGCCTCCTAAAACAGTCGGTTGAACACTAAGCTGGAATTCGTCGATTAAGTTAAGCTGTGCAAAGGCTACTATTAAACTTGGGCTGCCAACTAAAATGTTGTTACCCGCTTGCTGCTTGAGCTCTATAACTTCTTCTCTGATGACTTTCTTTTTCAGTTCGGTATTTTTCCAATCAACATGCTTCAGTGTGCGGGAAAAAACGATCTTTGAAATATTGTCTATCAATTCTGCAAATTCATCCGTTGGTTTATTACCAGTAGGATTTTTTACGACAGATGGCCAATAACTCTCCATAAGTTGAAAAGTTATCCTTCCGTAGATGAGGGTGTCTGCGTTACGTAGGAGCTCATTGTAATGTTGATGTATTTCATCATCTGCGATCATTGCCGTGTGGTCGCAAAACCCGTCAAGAGTCATATTGATTGCAGCAATTACTTTTCTCATACTCCTCCCCTAGAACTAGGCCGACGTGATTCTGCGAGTTCGCTGTTGATTCCGCAGGCACAAGTTCACTCAGCGTAAACTAAAGATCTGAATAACTTGAAGGTGGGTGAGAGCGGGGACTACTCCCGAGACTATTCCGGGCTTCGTAAGATATTCTCCATCTTTTTGCCTTTTGCCAATTCGTCAATTAATTTGTCCAAGTACCGGATTTTTTGCATCAACGGGTCTTGAATCTCTTCCACACGGATCCCGCAGACCACGCCTTTGATCAAGCCAACATTCGGATTCGTTTTAGGAGCTTGATCGAAGAATGTTCGAAAGTCTGTTTTCTCTCGGATCTGTTTTTCCAAACCAGCCTTGCTATATCCAGTGAGCCACCGAATAATTTCGTCGACTTCTTCTTTTGTCCGGCCTTTCTTTTCCGCTTTGGTTACATAGTGCGGATAAACGCCCGCAAAACTCATTGCGAAAACTCGATCATTTGCCATTACATTGCCCTCGTAAACCGAGCGTCGCCCGTCTTCGACCGACAGCACCCTGTCTAGCTAAGTTATTGCGCCCAAGTTACGGGCATTCACCAATCTTTGGTATCGGCTCGAAAACGTTTCGTCACATCAGTGCGATGCCTGCAAGGATAATTCCCATCTTTAACTAAGCGCCGGTTTTCAATTTACCGCCGAGGATCGTCATTGGAATAAGAATCGCCGTAAAGATAACGTGATACCAGATGGGAACGTACGGCCAGGACATAACGGCCTTCAGTAAACCAAAGGCCAACAGCACAAAGCCGAGCACTAGTGGAGCGCGTTTGTTTTCCCGGGCGATCAGCGCAGCCAGAAATCCGGATATCACCGAAGCTATTGAAGCGAGGACAATATGCATGAAAAGAATAGTCGTGTCTGGGGTGAACGGACCGCCATGTTCAAGTGCCGCTTGAAACGCGGCTTGGTGAGCGCCGAACCACTCCGGCCAAATGGCCGAAAGGATCTTCTCACTTCCGAACCACACTATTGCCCAAGCAAAGAATCCGGCAATAACGCCCAAGACGATTCGCACCATAAATTTCTCCTATTTATTTCTTTGAAATGTCTTCACCAGCTATCGCGCCTTCAGCTGCAAGGCTTTGTTCGGCGGCGCATGCGACGTGCACTGCTAGTTTTATTTGGCAAGAGGAGGCATAAGCCAAAGTATTACAACGTCAGAGACCACTCCCGCACATAACATCAGTCTGATAGGCTTTCCAGGGGTGACCGTTTCAACGCCCGTAAACCAAACCACCAATAGGCCGAGTGAGAGAAACAAGTTAATCACCAGCGCCACAACCGTGGCGAGAAAACCCAGAATCAGCAACTCGGATGATTTTCCAATCAATGCGAGCACTAGGAGAGAAGGAGGTAGGCAAAGAGTCAACGCTGCCAGCGCCCTGATTTTGTTTGGCACTCCGTTCATGAATTGAGAGCAGCCCAACGCTGGCCTTCAGCTCCGGCGCGCGATCAGCATTCAAGCTGAAGGAAAGAAGTTACTTGAAAAGCACGCTATCGCACCGTCAGCTGCAAGGCTTT
>JBGSYG010000025.1:0-44179 GCA_041750995.1 Pyrinomonadaceae bacterium
GCACAAACTCTACTCGTTGATCCATGACCCTCTCAGTTTTCCAAGGCATCGGCAGCTCCTCCTCGAGCCGCAGACTACCTCATCAACTGTAAAGGATGTCGTGATAACGATCTGTAAAGCATGTCATGATAATGAACACACGGAGGGACGCCCCTACAGAAATCACTATGAGTAGCGCGGATCTTCGAGCGGCTCGCCGCGCAAGCATAATAGACACCGGTCCGGCGTCCAGGTTTCAAAATCACGCTGTGCGAGTGCCTCGATGGGAATGCCGAGGGTGGCAAAGTAGTCGCTGGCTTTTGTTCCGAGCAAGACGAGACTGCCTACTGCCACAACTTCACCGCCGGCATCCGTCATTTCTTTATGAGTCGCCCTGACAGACGAGCCGGCACTTATCACATCATCGACAATGGCAAACCGTTCGTTGCTCGCTTGTTTCTTAAGTCCAGCCGGAAGTTCATATCTCGCCGCAAACAACCCGTGCGCGCGAGAACCGCCCTGAGCGAGCGTGTAATAAAAATTGAGCTGAAGTTCTGCGGCCACCGCCTGAGCCAGAAAGGCGCCGCCGTGTTGCGGACCGCATACGGCCGTGGGCTTGTAACCACCGAGACGTTGAGACAATGCAGTAACGAAGGGGGCAATGCCTCGTGGAGACACAAAAAGCGAATCGAGGTTGAACCAAACGTTGGCGTGATAACCCGACTCCAGAATGAAATGACCACTGCGAACCGGCATCAGATTCAGGATGTCGTCGGCCATTCTTTCTGATTAGGTTCTCCGCAGTTTTCTGCGTTCTACTTGTCCTTGTAAATCGCCGCGCCTGCGATAGTGGCGACAATGGAAGTGACTAAGTGAAAAGCTCCCACTTTGCCCCAGAGCGCGTGCGAGTAAAACCCTAGCGGTATGAATTGGGCCGGGCCAGTCAGGGAGAAAGCGAACCACGAGACGATGCCTGCGAGGACAGCCGTTTTGGGACCTGGTTTGAACGGCTGCCGCATCAGCGCGTAGAGAAAGATCGCAATGAACCCGCGGCCCAGTTCAAAAATTGCGAAATACACCAAGCTGCCGACGCTCTCTGTTGGCTCGCGTGCGCCGAGGGTTGCATAGACTGAGTTCCAATCAGCCCCTACCACCCTTTCATGAAAAAAGCCGTCCGCAAGAAAGAGGATGATCGCAGCGACCAGTCCGCCGATAATGATTCTCTTCCAGTTAAGCTTAGACAAGATTCACCTCCTCGGGGTTAGAGGTTAGAAAACGGAGTGTAACTGCAGCGCTTGCTATCCGCTTACGCTTGTCTCGGGAAATCGTTCCGCTGAGCGCGCACGTGCTTTCGCAGCCTCAACTGCCCGGTCACGCGGTGGCGCGTTCGTTACGAGGGAATCGAGTAGCTCGTGCGCTGCTTTAGCCACTTCATCCACGGCGCGGTTAAATGCGACCTCATTTGCTTTCGAGGGTTTGTTAACGCCACTCAACTTCCGCACAAATTGCAACGACGATGCGCGAACCTCTTCAGCTGTTGCCGGAGGTTTGAAGTTATGAAGCATCTTAATATTTCTACACATGGCTTGGTTTCCCTTTATCTCTTTCGATCCCTTGTTAGTGCTGGATTTAACTCAGACGTGCAACTTAACAGCTCGCTGCTGCGTGAGCGCCGAAGGCGCGAAAATAAGGTAGATAGGGGCGAGCGCAAAGCGCGTAGCCCCTGGTGCTGTTCGTCTATGTGTTGAGCTCTGAAAAAGCGACATAGCATTCAGATGCACAGTTTTCTGTCGCACTTTCAGTGCTCAAGGTTCTGCTCTAAAAGATCCAGGGGCGACGTGCTTCGCTGCCCTCAGCGCTTGCCCCTGGCTACCTTATTTCGCGCCTTCGGCGCTGAACTGGCTGACATTCCTTCGATCACTTGGACGTGCAGTTGCAGCCCTGAGTTGAATCCAACAATCTTCGAAGCTTGCTGTTTTGTGGAAATAAGAAGTAATTCCCGCTTCAACCGGCGCGCGAGCCATTCGGCATTTGTCGCTCGGGCACTGCTAAACAAGGCACTTCGCCATCGCCATAGCCGATGTCAAACAGCATGCCTTCTGATAACTCGCCCGCCATCTGCTTCGGCTCGAGATTCACAACGAATAAACTCTGCTTGCCTTCCAACTCGCGCGGATTAGTGCGTTCCTGTTTCAAGCCCGCAAGAATGCGACGCTTATGATCTCCAAAATTTACGACCAGCCGCACTAGCTTATTCGAGTTTTCAATATCCTCTACTGCTTCTATGGTGCCGACACGGATATCTACCTTCTCAACTTCTGGCAAAGTTATGGCGGTTTTGATGGGCGCGACTTTCATCGATTCAGCCTACTTACTGACCAATTCACCGGGCACCGATTCCGGCAGCTTTACTACTTCCTGCCAACCGGAATTGTCAGCGCGCATCTGCGCCGTCAGATCTTCAACCAGGGTTTGCAAGCGTTCACTGAGCGAACGGGGATAGGTATTGATATCTGCGAAGCGCCGGCGCTGCTCGGCAACCATCGCTTTCTGTTTTTCGATTGAAGGAATTGCGGCGTGCTGTCCGTTTTCCCAAAAGGGAACCAGCAGCCGCTCAACACGAATGGCGCCGGGCATCTCTATCTCCTCATCATCGAGTCCGGTTACGTCAGCGACGTAGTTGCCGCGCACATCAATGCCGCGGAACAGTTGTAAGCGACCCGGCAGGGTCGTCTTGTCGAGCGAGTTTGAAGCTTTCAATGTGGGACGCGAGTCTATCAAACACTGTTTGAAGATTACCCCAGCGACGGCGCGAACTTCGCTGGACAGTTTGGTGCCGATGCCGAATCCCGCCGCTTCAGGAAATTCGTCTACGATGGCCTGCACTCTTTCAACATCAAGATCGCCCGTGAGATTCGGTGTCAGTCCGCGCAAGTCGTTGGCTTCAAAGAAGCGGTAGCACCACGCGCCGAGTTCAGCCAGGTCGCCCGAGTCAACACGGAATCCTTTGAAAGCGCGACGACGCGCTTCAGTAGACGTCGCCGCCATAACCGCATGCACCGCTCCCATGTAAACGTCGATAGTGTCGAGCAGAAGTGTTGTGCCGTTGGGGTTTGCATCCAGCCAACGCTCGAATGCTACCTGCTCAAAATGTTTGGGCTTGCCCGTGCGCGATTCGATCTCGGGCTCGCTCATGAACTCGATATACGCCTGTTGCCAGTAGTGTGCTTCAGTTCCCACGGCCGGGATGTCGAGACGATGCGCAGCCTCCATGTTGGAAGTGGCGTTGAAGCCGCCAATGAACGCGTAGGTTGCGATGTCCACCGCGCGCTCAATATCACCGTTGCGGCGGAGTGAAAAATCCGAAAGCCAGCGATGGTCGCCGGCCGCCATGCGAAACTGCAACGCCAGGCTTGCAGTCGTCATGGGCAAATCGAAAGCGTGCTGAAATTTGATCTCCTGAGCTTGGGTCAGCCCGAAATCGCCGGTGATATCGGCGAACGGTTGCTGGGCAAAGACGATTGTTGCCGGCCGCACCGCGCGGATCTTGCCGACAAACTGCATGTCTTCGATCGCTTTGGAAAAGAGTTGCAGTCCGCCGCGGTCCTGCTCGAGGAACCGCAGGCGAGGACGATCGAGTTGGCTGTCGATCAGTAGTCTTACCAAGCGCTCATGTCCGAGGCAGGGCGCGAAGGCGAGCTTACGCTGCGTGACATAGAAGGTGGCCTGGGCATCACTGAGTTTCTTGTCATGCAGCCGCGTTACATCCTTGTAGGATGCATCGCCCATCGCAGCGTGATAACGGTCAAAGTTTAGAGTGCCCATTTGGGATTGCCGATTGCCGATTGGCGATTGCCGATTAGGTTTCTTATCTTGTTAGCTTGCATGAAATGACAGCGAATTAATAATCACAGAATGATAGCCGCAGCGCTTGTTGCGATGGGCGTTAATCGGCAATCGGCAATCGCCTCGGCAATTTGAGAATTGGCAATCGCCAATCGGCAATCAAGCTACTGCCTACTGCCCACTGCGTCCGGCCGTCTGCTCCTGACTTCTGACTCCTGACTCCTGATGATCTCCGCTCCCGCGGCTCGCATTTCCTCCAGTGCTCGATCGCCATCGCCAGGTTTCAGCTCGACCGGGCGCATCGCATCTTCCAAAGCCTTCACTGCGAAGCCTTCCTTGATTCCATCGAGCACTGTGTTCTTCACGCAGTAATCCGTCGCCAAGCCCCCAACCCAAACTTCGTTGATGCCCAGCCGGCGCAATTGCAGACCGAGGTCGGTTCCGTCAAAGGCCGAGTAACAGTCTTCGTTGCCAAGCCCTTTGGAGATTGTGCGAATGTGAAAGTCATCGATCAGGTGAGGATGAAACTCTGCGCCTTTAGTGTTCTGTACACAGTGTACGGGCCAGGTGCCGCCAAAATCAGAAAAATGCTTCGTGTCCACCGGGTGCCAATCGCGGGTCTTAAATACCGGCTCGCCGCGCTCCAGAAATTCACTGATTAGTTTGTTTAGCGGCGGCACGACCTCATCGCCGTGGGCCACGGCTAAGCTGCCCCCAGGGCAAAAATCGTTCTGGACATCGACGACAATCAACGCGCGTTTCTTTGCTTCAGAATCCATATTTCGCTTTCAGTTCCTTTCTTTGCACTCTATTACAACGACGATGAAAAGTTAAGCCGAGCTTCGGATTGCCGATTGGCAATTGGCAATTGCAATTCTTTAACGTTCATGATGAATGGACCACCATCGGCCTTTGCCCAAACACCACTGCAGGTGCGGCAAAGCCGATCCGAAGTTGGCGCTTAACATCTGAGGCTAGCCATTCACCGGCCATGTTAGACTGACGTTTCCGAACATCAGCAGCGGGGAGTAATCCATGGCGGCGGAAATCATGAAGACATCATTGTCGCATTACGAGACCGCGGTAGCGCAGGCAATTGCGGAAGCGCAAGAGCGCGACTTAGTGCAGCGCATCTGGCGCAAAGACGCCACAGTGTGGAAAGCGGAAGATGCGCATCAGAAGATCATCCGCAACTCTCTCGGGTGGCTTTCGGTACCGGGGAAAATGGCGGCGGTCGCTGCTGAACTCACAGCCTTCGCCGAACATATTCGTAGTGCCGGATTCAAACACGTGATGGTGTGCGGCATGGGCGGGTCATCGCTCTGCCCGGAAGTGTTACGCCAGACCTTTGGAGTTCAACAAGGCTATCCTGAACTACTCGTCTTGGATTCCACCGATCCGGACGTGTTGGCAGATTTTGGCAAGCGAATAGATCTCGAGCGCTGCCTCTTTGCAATTGCCTCGAAATCCGGAACTACTACGGAGCCACTTGTCTTTTATAAATACTGGTACGACGAGGTAAGAAAACGAAAGAGTAATCCTGGCGACTCCTTTGTAGCGATCACCGATCCTGGTACGCGGATGGTTGAAATGGCAAACGCCGATAACTTTCGTCACATCTTTCTCAATCCACCGGAAATCGGCGGCCGCTACTCGGCACTCTCGTATTTTGGACTGGTGCCGGCTGCACTCATGGGTCTGGACGTTAAGCGCCTGCTCGCGCGTGCCGAAGCCACTATGCGATCGTGCGGCGCCGATGTTTCTGCAGCAGAGAATCCGGGCGTCGTGTTGGGCGCCATTATGGGAGAGTGCGCGAAGGCGGGACGCAATAAACTTACGATCTTAACTGACTCTAAAATTTCGGCATTTGGTCTATGGATCGAGCAATTGGTCGCAGAGAGCACCGGAAAAGAAGGGCAGGGAATAGTGCCGGTGCAAGGCGAACCGCTGGGACCGGCAGACGTGTATGGATCAGACCGCCTGTTCATTTCAATTGCGATTGAACAATCGGATGAGCAGCACCAGTTTGATTCTCTAGTGAAGGCGGGCCATCCAGTGGTGGGGCGTAATCTCGCTGACCCCTATGACCTTGCCTCCGAATTTTTTGTTTGGGAGTTTGCCACGGCCGTTGCCGGTTGGCGTTTGGGAATTAATCCCTTCGATCAGCCGAACGTTCAGGAGTCGAAAGACGCGACTAGGGAACTTCTCGATTACTTCAAAACCCACGGCCAGCTGCAGGAGCAGGAACCGCTGATTGGCGACGACACATTGACCGTTTTCGCCTCCGAACGAAGCGCGCCCGGCTTACTAAACACTTCTGTTGCCGCCGCGCTGCGAGCCCACCTTGCGACAGTTAGAGACGGTGACTACATCGCCCTCCTGGTTTATGTGGAAGAGACTCGGGAAATTGAAGCAACCCTTCAGGCGATCCGCACAAGGCTTCGTGATTCGCTGCGCTCTGCCACCACAACGGGTTACGGGCCGCGCTTTCTTCATTCGACAGGTCAGTTGCACAAGGGTGGGCCGGACACGGGAGTGTTCATCCAAATCACTGCTTCCGATCATGCTGATCTGGCGATTCCGGAGGAGCCGTATACGTTCAGCGTCTTGAAACAGGCCCAGGCATTAGGTGATTTTCGTTCCCTTTCTGCGCATAGGCGACGGGCGATTCGCGTTGACCTGGGAACCGATGCGCTCGCAGGTCTGCAGCGCCTGCAAGCCCTTCTGGCCGATGCATTGGAAACTTCGGTTGAATCAAGTCACGGTTAACTAAATGGAGCAACTGGCAAACATCGGAATGATTGGCCTTGGGGTGATGGGGCAAAACCTGGCGCTAAACATCGAGCGCAATGGCTACGCGGTGGCGGTTTGGGATCGCGCGCCCGAAGTGCGCGAGCGTTTTCTGGCGAACACCAAGGGGAGGAGGATTATCGACTCGAATTCACCGGAAGAGTTTGTGCGCGCTCTCGAGCGACCGCGCAAGATTATTCTCCTGGTAAAAGCCGGTGACCCTGTCGATTGGACGATAAATCTCATTAAGCCTTTCCTCGACAACGGCGACATCATCATCGACGGCGGCAATTCACACTTCAAGGATACCGAACGTCGTGAGCAGCAACTCCGAGCCGAAGGTTATTTCATGATCGGGTCCGGAACTTCCGGAGGTGAAAAAGGAGCACTCCTTGGACCCAGCTTAATGCCAGGTGGCGATCGCGATGCTTATGAAAAGATCCGCGCCATCTGGGAAGCGATTGCGGCAAAAGTTCCTGATGGTCCGTGCGTGACATACATCGGCCCCGGCGGTTCCGGTCATTTCGTGAAGATGGTGCACAACGGGATCGAATACGGTGACATGCAACTGATCGCCGAAGCCTATGGTTTGCTGCGCACCGGATTCGGGCTAGGCGTGGAGGAAGTCGCCGGAATCTTTGAGCAGTGGAACCGAGGCGATCTTGAGTCCTATCTCATAGAAATCACTGCGAAGATTTTGCGCGTCAAAGATCCGGAGACTGGTAAGCCGTTAGTTGACCTCGTTCTGGACAAGGCGGGACAGAAGGGTACGGGAAAGTGGACCAGCCAGCTGGCCCTCGATCTGGGCGTCGCTATTCCGACGATTGACGCGGCGATCGTAGCGCGCACGCTCTCGTCACAAAAAGAAGCTCGTGTTTTGGCGAGCGAGAAGTTGCGCGGAATCACAAGCGTTGACGCGGGGGCGTATGATGAGCAAGTCAAGACTAAGATTCACGATGCGCTTTACGCGTCGAAAATTTGTTCGTACGCACAGGGAATGAATTTAATCAAAGCCGGGTCGGATGAGTTTGGCTGGGACATCAATCTCAGCGAAGTGGCGCGCATCTGGCAGGGCGGCTGTATTATTCGCGCGAAGTTTCTCGGCCGCATCAAGGAAGCGTATCAACGCAATCCTCAGCTTGCGAGTTTGCTGTTGGATGAAGAATTTAATCTGAGCATCGAACAGATGCAGCCGGGATGGCGGGCGATTCTCGCGTATGGGATGCAGCGCGGGATGCCAGTGCTGGCGATGAGTGCGAGCCTGGGTTACTTCGATATGTACCGCAGTGCGCAGCTGCCTCTGAATCTGACTCAGGCGCAGCGCGACTTCTTTGGTTCTCATACTTATGAGCGGGTCGATAAGCCCGAGCTGGGGTTTGTTCATACTGAATGGGAGGAATGATCATTGGCGATTGGCGATTGGCGATTGCCGATTGCTGTTGGATCGCGGGCGTTGCGGCCGCACCGCGGGGTAAATTAAGCTTTGGAACTCCTGACTTCTGACTCCTGACTCCTACTTCGTGTCCCAGATTCAAATCTTCGATACTCCCGAATTGTTAGCTGCTGCGACGGCGCGTCGCTTTGTGATGCTGGCGGAGAAAGCTTCGGCACAGCATCCATTCAGCGTTGCCTTGTCAGGTGGAAGCACGCCGCGGCGTGTTTATGAACTGCTGGCGACCGACGAATTCAAAAGCAAGGTCGACTGGGGGGTTGTGCACCTCTTCTTTGGTGATGAACGGCCATTTCTGCCCGACGATCCCGCAAGTAATTACGGCATGGCTCTAGGCGCGTTGATTTCTCACGTTCCCATTCCCGAAGCCAACGTGCATCCCATATCGGGAGCAGGTGAACCACACGAGAATGCGCGGAGCTACGAAGGTGGGCTGAGGTCGTATTTCGTTGACTCCGCCTGGCCGCGATTCGATTTGATGTTACTCGGAATGGGGGAAGATGGTCATACTGCTTCGCTATTTCCCGGAAGCGAGGGGATGTCTGAAAAGAAAGCCTGGGTGGTGGCCAATTGGGTCGAGCAACTGAATGAGTTTCGCCTCACGCTGACCGCGCCTGCGATTAACTCCGCCGCTCAGATATTGTTTTTGGTGACTGGAGCTGGCAAAGCATCGCGATTGGCAGCAGTGTTGAATGGCCCGTTCCAACCGGACGTCTTACCGGCTCAACTTATCAAGCCCGATCAAGGTGAGTTGATTTGGATGGTGGATAAGGCAGCGGCTGTGAACCTTTAAGGTTGCGAGTTCGAGATTTTCCAGGAGCCTCCAGACAGCAACCGCTGAGACGCAGAGTCGCCAAGACGCTAAGAAAACAATTAGAGAGCAGTTAACTAAAAACCTTGCGGCTCTAGTGTTGCTGTTGTTTTCTTGGCGTCTTGGCGACTTTGCGTCTCAGCGATAAAACTTCTTAGCTCCAGGTTTCGAAACTCGGACCGCGAAGCCGAACTTATCGCGAGGCTTGAGACGATTAGCAGTTCACGTAGCCCAAGAGCCAGAACACGAGGATAAAGATCAAAATCGTCGAAATGCAGCCGCCCCCAAACTTCCAAGCGGCGGCGCCGGCAAGAAGCCCGCGTAAAGGTCCTTCCATAACCTTGCTCCTCAGGCCGAAAGTGCCGGCCAAAAATAAAACTTCAATTAATTACTGAGCAGGACTAACGCGCGCCGGCTGCTTTCTGTTTGCCCTTGGCTTCTTCGAGCCGCGCTCCCAGCTCATCGATCTCTTCCTGGCTCAGGACCTTTCGCGCATCCTTGAACATCTCGCCTTCTTCCTCTTCTACGTGATGTTCAACGTTCTCTTTGAGCACGGTAAATTTAGCCGTCCATTCCTCAGCGTCCTTAGGTTCGGCTGCCAGCTCAGCTAAAAGCTGCTTTACGACCTTGTGCTCTTCGTAAGCTTCGAGCGAGATTTCATGCGTCTCTTTTGCCTTCTCGAGTACAGGATAAAGAATCGCTTCCTCGATCTCCGCGTGAATGTCGAGTTCATTTTTCAGCTGAGTGAACAATTCTTCCCGGCCCTTGACCGCCCGCTCAGTTGTGGCCTCGATCTTATCCATTAATCCCGCGACCGTTTTGTGGTCGGTTTTCAATAATTTAAAAGCGTCCATGTTGTTTGCTTATCCTTTCCTAAAGGCTTGAATGTCGCACGGTAATCGAACACCGGACACCCTTTGGCTTTATAGCCGCAACCGGGGTGCCATAGGAGTTTCAAGTTTCAGGTTTCGAGTTTCAGGTTTTACGTTTTTAGAGGAGAGTGCTAGTCATCAGCGGGCATTCTGTCTCAGAAAGTTAAGCACCGCTTTTTCTCCCTCGTGCAATTTGCGTCCTCGATACGCTACGAACTGTTCGAGCGTTTTGAAGTGGCCGTCGATAATGTTGCCTCGCTGGAAGCGCTCAATTACCGCCGGACAAATGTATGAGCTGCGACAGACAGCCGGCGTATTTCCCAGCATCTCGGCAGTCTCTTTAATAGCCGCAACGACCTTTCGTTTGCGCTCAGGTAACTTCTCCTCGAGTTCCGTCCCGGCGCGCGCGAGGGCACAGGCGCAGATTATGGTTCCCGCCCAGGTGCGAAAATCCTTCGCGCTGAACCGCTCGCCCATGGTTTCTTTGATGTACTCGTTGATGTGACGATTGGTTACGTTAACGAACTGCCCGTCTCCGTTCTGATACTTGAATACTTCTTTGCCGGGCACTTTCAATAAGCTGCGAACAACCTTCGCCACTTGCCGATCTTTCAATTCGCGCTGTTGCTGCACGCCTGACTTGCCCGGGAAATCAAATTCAACAACTCCACCCTTAACGCTCACATGTTTTGGACGTAGCGTCGCTACACCGTAGCTGCCGTTTTCCGAGGCGTATACCTGGCTGCCAGGCCGCATGAAGCAAGTCGACAGCACGCGCACTATTGTGGCCAGCACGCGTTCCCGGCCCAAGCCAGGCTGACGGAGATGTCTGCTAACAGTCCCGCGCAATTTCGGAATCGACTCGGCGAACTTGATCACGCGCTTGAACTTCTTCAGCTCCTGCGCGCGGGTGTGATTTTCGTGATAGCGATACTGCCAACGTCCCGCCACATCCTTGCCGACCGCCTGCAACTGCCCTCCCGCGGATGCATTGATTGCTACATCCGTCCACGCCGGAGGAATCGCTAGCGTCTGGATGCGTTTGAGATCCGCAGCGTTCACCTTGCGGCCATCGCTATGTTTGTAGCGAAAGCCGCTCTTGGGTGAACCCAGGCGGATGATTCCGCTTTGGTGGAGTCTTTCGGTTCTTGTCATGCGAGTGTTAGGGCGTGGGCACGAAAGTTGTTAGTGCGGATGTAACCACGCGCAGCGGATTGATGCGCAACAATGGGTAAGCGAGCGAGGGGAATTGATTTACTCTCGATGAAACTTTCAAAAAAGAACGGGCGCCCCGGCATCTCCAAACCTTGTGTCCTCTGCAGTGCTCCGATTTTCAGCAAGGAGTCTGAAGAAGCGACGCCCGTCTGTCTCATCTGCCAGGCAAGACAACTGAATGAGCACTTTCGAAAGAAACGAACAGGGGATTCGATTGATCCTGATCGCGCCCGGCAGTACTGATTACCGACCACTTTACTTGCGCTTTTGATCGCCGCGATCACCCTGCCCGGCCGGCACCGTGGTTTTCGCTGACTGCCGGCGATCCTGCGCAATCGAACGTCCTACATCGTCCGACTCTTTAAATTGCCCTTTATCGTCGCGACGGACAAAGCGTTTGTCGGTTCCGGTGTCGATTAGTTCGCGAGCAGAAGACTTCTTTCCCGTTGATTTGTTTGCCACTTGCTCTCCTTTGCTGTGTAGGCTTCCTATACATCACCAGCCTGCGGTTGTTTAGTTACAGACCAGTACCTGCAGTAATGATTGCTGCAAAATCATGAATCGCAATCGCGGTGCCGGGTTTCAAATTGACCAATTCCGAGCAAAGCCTTTCGGCAATGGCCCACTAACGAAGCGGGCTTCCGCCTCAAGGCTTGGAAACTGACCCTGCCTGCCCTCTTTGCTCAAAAAAGTTGGCAGAGTGTTTGCAGAGGGCAGAGTGTTTGCAGTGCAGGAGAGGTGCGAGCTCGGAATCACGAACGGGGGAGGTGACTTGGAAATGCCGAGGGGAGACAAAGTCGCTTATACCGACAAGCAGAAGCGCCAAGCGGAGCACCTTGAGGAGAGTTACGAAGACCGGGGAGTCTCATCGAAAGAGGCGGAGAAACGCGCATGGGCCACCGTGAATAAAGAATCGGGCGGCGGGAAAAAGAGCGGCAGTGGCCGCGGCAAGAAAGACAATAAGAGTGCGTCCAGGAAGGGCGGCAAGAAAGGCGGCAAGAAGGCCGCTAAGAAGAGTACAAAGAAGAGCAGCTCAAAGAAACGTTAAGAACTTCCAGCATGGCGGCTAAACGAAAAGCACCTTCACCCCGACGGAACGGCGCACAGAAAGCCGCGGCCAAGCGACGGCCTGCCGTAAAGCGGGCAGCAAACAAAAAAGAGATCGGGCAATTGAAAGAACCTAAGTCGCCGATGCCGGCCCAGCATCAACGCAAACCCGGCATCGAGTCGAAACTTGATCCCCGACCGCGTTACCAGGCCCCGCTCTACAAAGGCTCGGGAAAGCTAAAGCATAAAGTCGCTTTAATCACCGGAGGCGATTCCGGCATTGGGCGGGCGGTGGCAGTTCTTTTCGCCCGCGAAGGCGCGGACGTGGCCTTCACTCATCTGCGCCAGGAAGCCGGCGATGCCGAAGAGACGTGTGCGGCGATCGAAGCTGAGGGCCGCAGAGCATTGCCACTTCGGGGTGATCTCCGCGAGCCAAGTTTTTGCCGGGACGTGGTGAAGCAGACAGTTCAGGAGTTTGGAAAGCTCGACATCCTCGTTAACAACGCCGCTTTTCAGCAGCATCGTGAGTCGTTAGACGAGCTGTCAGACGAACAACTCGATCGCACATTCAAGACAAACATCTACGCCTACTTCCGCGTGACAAAAGCAGCCCTTCCGCACCTGCAAAAGGGAAGCGCTATCGTCAACACCGGATCGATCACTGGTCTCGAGGGCAGCAAAGGTCTGCTGGATTATTCCGCGACCAAGGGTGCGATTCACGCGTTCACGAAGTCTCTCGCACAGAATCTGGTTGAGAAAGGCATTCGGGTGAATTGCGTGGCTCCTGGTCCGGTTTGGACGCCCCTGAATCCGTCTGATCAGAAAGCACAGGACGTAGCCGAGTTTGGCGCGGACACGCCGATGAAGCGTCCGGCACAACCGGAAGAAATAGCCCCCGCATTTGTCTACTTCGCTTCAGAAGTAGATTCCAGTTACGTAACGGGTGAAGTACTAACGCTGCTCGGCGGTGAAACGACGGCCGGGTAAATCCAAATGGAGGTTCGAAACAATGGGTGACAATGGGAGCGGCAGCACAGGCGTAGTCGCAATTCTCGTGATTTTCGTGATCATCGTCGTGGCGGCTTTGTTTGTTTTTGGAGGCCGCATCTTTAGCGGCGACAAGAAGATCGACGTCAACGTTTCGGCGCCCTCACGGTAGCTGAGATATTTAACCTCTTTCACGGCCCGGTTGGTGGAAAACAGCACGGATTAGTCGTTCTTTGTATTTATCGTGAAAGAGTTTCTGCAAGTAGAGCAGCGGCGGCTTTATGTCGTCGCCGCCCCGCGTTTCGATCGAGAGGTCTTCGACGTGACGCGGAAAACACTCGATCAGTCGTTCGAAGGATGGCTGCGCGAAGTAGCAGCGATGGAGGAACTAAACATGTCAGCACCAGCAGTAGTTATTAAGTCTGACCTCCGCCGCCCCAAAGAACTCACACAGAAGCACGCATTAAAACTTTGTCAGCCAGTCCCGGCTCAACATGAAGGCACAGGTCGTGTCGTAGGCATGCGGTCAAGCGAATTGACGACGCAGGATTATGTGCAGGTCATGTTGGCCACCATCCGCGAAGGGCGCCACCACGCGCGCTGGCCTACAGAGGTTGTCGCGCACTTCCTCGCAGCAGAGGTTGTAGCTGGCGAGTAGTCCTGAACGCCACTGCGGCTTGCCGCCTCCCGTGCGGTAAGGCTTGCCTTACCGACCAGACTTCTTAAATGAAAAGCGCGGGGCTGAGCCCCGCGCTGGATATAAATGGGACCGTCGGTGAAGCAAGCCTCACCGCACGGGAGGCGACAGCGCCGCAAAACTACTGCTGTGTACCGCTTGCCGCTTTTTGATTCTCGGCATCCAACCACTGTTTGAGCGGCGCGAAGTAGTCAATAATCGCGGTCGCATCCATTTTTTCTTCGCCCGTCATCGTCTTCAGGGCTTCTGGCCACGGCTTGCTCAAGCCCAGCGCCAACATCTGACTCAGCTTCTGGCCCGCCTGCTTGTTGCCATAAATCGAACATTGGTAAAGCGGCCCGTTAAATCCTGCTTCGCGACAAAGCGCCCGATGAAACTGAAACTGCAGGATCGCCGCCAGAAAGTAACGCGAATAAGGAACATTGGCCGGCACGTGATATTTCGCCCCAGCGTCAAAATCCTGTTCTGAGCGCGGCACCGGAGGCGCCACACCCTGATACCTCGTTCTTAGCTCCCACCATGTTTGTTGTAATCGCCTGGAACAACTGCTCCTGAGAAAACTTTCCAGCGCCATTGATCGACGAGGTATCCAAACGGCAGGAACGCAACTTTGTCGAGTGCGCGATTCAAGAGGAAGCCAATGTCTGCGCTTTGATCCGGTACCTTATCAATCAAACCGATCTGCTTGAGGTAGGGCGGAGTGACTGATAGCGCGACCGTGTCGCCAATCGCCTCGTGAAATGCGTCATTAGCGCTGTCGCGATTGAGAAACGGTTGGCCCGCATAGGCCATCTGGTAATAGTTATGTCCCAACTCATGATGGATCACCGAAAAGTCTTCCTCGTCGATCTTAATGCACATCTTAAGGCGCACGTCTTTCTCGTAGTCGACGTCCCAGGCGCTTGCATGACAAATGACTTCGCGATCTTGAGGTTTGGTGAACAGTGAACGTTCCCAGAAGGTTCCGGGCAGGGGCTCAAAGCCGAGCGAGGTGAAAAACGATTCGCCGTAACGCACCATCTGCTTCGCGTCGGTATTGCGGGTCTTCAGTGTGGCCGTTAGATCGTAGCCACGGTCGCCACCACCTTGGGGCGCGATGATTGGATAAATATTGCCCCAGGTTTGAGCCCACATGTTTCCCAACAGATGCGCCGATATCGGACCGTCGGGCGGCACCACTTCCTTGCCGTATTTTTCTGAGAGCTTGCGGCGTGTGTAGGTGTAGAGCGAATCGTAAAGCGGCTTCACCTGGAGCCATAATCTTTCCATCTCAGCCGCGAAAGCGTCGGGCTCCATGTCGTATTTCTCACGCCACATCGCACCCGTGTCTTTGAAACCCATTTCCTTCGCGCCCTTATTACTCAACTCCACGAAGCGTTCGTAATTCTTTCGATAAGGCGGTGAGACCTGGTGCCAGCCGAGCCAGATTCGTTTCAACTCTTCGGGATCACGACTGTTCGCGAGAATCTCTTCCATCTCGCCGAGACTGAGGCACTTTCCCTTATCACCTTCAGGGCAGTATTTACCCTTACCATAGTCGCCCTCGAGAGACGCGGCGAGCTTTGTGATTTCGTCACGTTCAGCAGGATTGTCCGGAGCAGGCAACACGAGGGCGAGTTTCAGGAGTTTTAACTTGCGCTGCACGTCTGGGGTTAGATTCTGGCCGTCGAAACGCCGCGACTCCTTAGCAAGTTCGGTGGTCGCTTCGATCACGGCTTTGTTTGCTTCGGCCGAGAGTAGTTCAGTGTCTTCGGTGATGTAGGTACTTTTTAGCCAGTCCGCGCGACTGTACTTTAGGTTCAGCTCTAGCAAACGCTTTTCAGCGTCTGCAACAAATTGAGCTGGCTCTGCGGTTGGTGAAACTGTAGTTCCGGGATCTTTTGTGCAGGACACAAACATTGCCATTGTACAGACTTAAACATCACTGAACCGATCGCGAAACGAGTTGTAAGCGCGCGCTTCAACATTATCCTCATCCTCCTGATGGGCCTGAGCTTTAGGTTTGGGGATGATTATTTGGGGATGATTAATAGTACAGGGGAACAGGGGAAAGGGGGAACAGGGAATAGGGGAACGGGGGAACGGGGGAACGGGGGAACGGGGGACAAAACATTTTCCATGTATCATTTATCAATTTTCATTTGTCATCGACGGAAAAAAGCTAAACCGCAGCGCGACGCCAGTTAGTTTGTGCGATCTCCTTTGTCCGAAGGGCGTCTTAATGACAAATGAAAAATCATGAAAAATGGAAAATGACATATGGAAATGTTTGTTCCCCTATTCCCCTTTCCCCTATTCCCCTATTCCCCTATTCCCCCTTCCCGCCATTCCCCCTTTCTCCTATTCTTGCTCCATGAAGAAATTTCTAAAGGAACTCGTTAACGCGGCTCTAATTGTGGTCGCCATCCTCTCGGCGGGCCTCGGCTTAAAAGGATTTCTTTTGTCGAGTCACTTCATCGACGGTGGAGTAACGGGAATCTCGATGCTGCTTTCGAGCGTGCTCGGGTTTCCGCTCGCGATCTTGATCCTGATCATCAACCTGCCGTTCATCGCGATTGGACTTCGTCAGATAGGTTGGAAGTTCGCGGTGCGCAGCGCGCTGGCGATCGCCGGGTTGTCTGTCTGTCTTGCCTTTGTGCACTATCCCGATGTCACTTCCGACAAACTACTCGCGGCGGTTTTTGGCGGCTTCTTTATTGGCGCCGGCATTGGTCTGGCAATTCGAGGTGGCGCGGTGTTGGACGGAACTGAAATCGCGGCACTCCTGGTGAGCAAAAGTAGCAATTTTCTGCGAGTAGGGGATGTGATCCTGCTGCTGAACATTCTGATCTTCTCAGCGGCTGCGTTTTTTCTGGGCATTGAGATCGCGCTTTATTCGGTGCTCACCTATTTCGCTGCTTCGAAGACGATAGACTTCATTCTGCACGGCATTGAAGAGTACACCGCGATAACCATTATTTCGGAAAACAGCGACACGATCCGGGAAGCGATTGTGCGGCGCATGAAACGAGGCGTAACGGTTTATAAAGGCCGAGGCGGCAAGACTGGGGTCGAGCAGGACATTCTCTTCTGCGTGGTTACTCGGCTGGAGATTGGTCGGGTGAAGAATGTCGTCAGAGAAATCGATCCGCACTCGTTTATCGTGATCAATCCTCTTTCCGATGCTGACGGTGGGATTACTAAGCGGAAGATGCTGCACTAGGAGATGGGCGATTGCCCATTGTCGATTGCCGATTAGTAACTAATGCACGATGAGCCACAGTTCTAAACACAATCACCAATCATCAGCACGAATACCCAACCATCAATTGCCCAACCTGTAATCAGCAATCCGTAATCCCGTAATCAGCAATCCGTAATCCGCAATCACATTGGCAACCGGCAAACGGCAATCGGCAATTGGCAATTGGCAATCGCCAATCGGCTAGGGTTTTTTCCGCTGGTTAGGCAAGACGCCCGAATCAACAGTTTGGCCCGTACGCGACACCGTCTGGAAATAAAATTGATCGCCCACTATCTCACCCACTGTGAACGACATGTCGCTGTCGAAGGCCTTGTCCGTTAACGGGGAATTGTTTTTCACATCTCCCGAACGCAGTTTCCCGCCCGCCCCAGAGACAAAGTAGTAGATGCCCTTCTGCGGCTTGATGCGCTCGTAGAAGTGATCATGCCCGGTCAAGACCAGATTGACTCCGTACTTCACAAAAATTGGTTCGATAACCTCACGCAGTTGTTTATCGGAACCGTGCTTGGCGCCGGACGAATAAGGCGGATGATGAAAGAAACAAATCTTCCATTCCGAGGTGTCTTTTGCTAACTCGCTTTCCAACCATTCCAACTGTTTCTTGTCGAGGTAATTGGTGTTCAGTGCATAGAAAGCCGCATTGCCCTTCGTAAAGCGGTAATACTCTTTGCCGTTCATATTAAAGTATTGGTAGAACCGCTGGGCCGGCTTATCATGATTGCCAAGCGACGCATAGAACTTCACCTCCATGTCGAGCAGCGGTCGGTAGACGTCTTCGAACTTCATTTTATAGTCTTTCGGTGTCTCCCCGCCATACATGTTGTCGCCCATCATCAGGACAAACTCGTAGGGAAAGGCCTTTCGATATTGGAGCATTACCTCAGCTAGCTGGTGTTGTTTCTGTGTTCCGGTCCCGGTGTCGCCGATAAACCCAAAGCGGACAGAGTTGTCCTTTAACGGCAAGCTGACCTTTAAGAGTGAATTCCCTGCGGCAGCTGACTTAACCTGACTTTGAGTCGCAACTGCTGCTGTCTGCGCCCAAAGGTTGGCGTGAACGCTGCCTACCAGCAGCAAGGTTAGGGTTAAAAGGTAAATATGAATGCGTTTCATCCCACTCCTCCGGTGAACGCGTTTGCGCTAAGGCAGGGCGTTAGTCATGTAATCGATGATCAAACTGTTGTCCGTATCAACCAGCAGAAGACTGCGCTGAACAAAACGGTACTTCACTTCCTTGGGTAATGTTGGAAGTGTTAAGAGCAGCGTCGGCGGAATCTGGGTCAATTCCTTTGTCTCCGGATAAGGATAATTCACCTTAAGCGGCACGCCGGCTGTGTCAGCTTCGAGAATTGCTTCGCGGACTTCGACCCGGTCGGTGCCTTTGAACTCTTTCCTAATCAGCTCGCGAATATACTTAGCAACAGGTGACGTAAATATGTAGCCCTGTTTCGCGTAAGCGCGTTGTGCCCTTAGCGCCTCTACAAACTGTTCTTGAAAAGCACTGATTTGTTCCGGAGTAGAGTCTTTGGACAAGGGGGGAAGTTTTTTCCTGACACTCTCGCGCAGAGCAACATACTGTTTGACGGACTTCTCATAATCCTTAAGCAACAACTTGTCATGTTTAGTTTCAGGTTTAGTCGCAGTCGCAACCGATTTTGGAGCTTGCGTCTGCGCCTGTTGACCTAAGGCCACTGCCGAAAGCGCAAAGATCAGTTGCAGTGTTGAAACTTTTGCTATGAATCTAATTTTGGTGTTCATCGGCCATAAAACTGGCAAGCACGGTGCCATTTCGGAATCTCAATCACATTGCATTGTCTGCTGACTACGGCGGTGTCATACGTCAACGATAGCGGGGTTTGGAAATATAATGTTTGGGAACCATTCAATCCAAGCCGCATCCACTACTGGTCAAAATGTATTCATTTTTCACGTCGATGTTCGGTGATAGTACGGAATCTTATGTCTGAAAAGCGGATTGCTTCGAGAAGTCCTCACTCCGAAGGGTCTTGAATTGAACACGGCTGGACCACCAGTGGCACGACGCACGCATAGATTAATCCTGTCCTTTCTACATCGAGTCACCAGGTCGCATCTTCCAAAGGAGGTTTTTAATCTTAAGATGAAAGTTCAAGCTGTGGGCCAAGCCATAAGTTTTCGCCAGGTGCTGATTGCTTTCGCAGTGGTCCTGGTGCTGCTCCAGGCGCAATCCATCCAAGCCCAGAAGGGGAAGAAGAAATCAGACACGGGCGAGACAGCATTTTCCAGTCGAGTCTTATGGAATGATCCAGGCCCCATTCAATCGAGAAATCTGCTTTATGGACCGGGGTCGCAAGCACTTGCTCCGGTGCCTCCGTTTACATTCATCAAAGAAGACAAAGGAGGCGAATCACCAAAACTAGATGTCAGAGATGGGCGAGGAGTGCTTTGGAGCGTCAAGCTTGGCGAAGAAGCACAATCCGAGACCACAGCTACGCGCCTTGTTTGGGCGGTGGGGTATTTTGCCGAGGAGGCCTACTACTTCGAGAATGTTAGAATTAGGAAATTGCCGAAACATCTGTCTCGAGGAGACGAACACGTCGCGGCTGGAAATTATCTGGTGGGTGTGCGCTTCGAACCGCGACGCTCGCACATCGAACGAGACGACACGTGGGACTGGGAGAAAAATCCGTTCAATGATACGAAGCACCTCAGCGGGCTGAAAATCCTGATGATTCTTCTTAACAATTTCGACGCCCGCGAAGCTAACAATCGAATTCTTTACGACAAACGCTCCGGCACGAAGGAAGCGCTCTACTACGTCACAGATCTCGGCGCCACCCTCGGTCGCGCCGGCGGTTTAGGCGGTAAGCGGACGAAAAATAATCTCAACGATTTTCTTTCGACCCGTTTTGTATTGGGAATTGAAGACGGCGCCGTAGAGTTTGATTACGACACGCGACCGTCCAGGCTGGGCCATCTCAGCGTTTTCTATCCGCCATACTATAGGGGTGAGGTAAAAAAGGAGAAGGCGATGCGTGGAATTCCGGTTGAGCATGCGCGCTGGATTGGCAAACTGCTCAGTCAGCTCACAGATGAACAGCTGCGCGACGCGTTTCGCGCCGCCAACTATGACGAAGACATCAGAGAAGGTTACGTGCGCTCGCTGCGGATGCGCATCGACCAACTGGCACGATTGTAATGTACGCGTTACTGAACACGCCGCGTAAAAGCTTCCTGACGAAAGCGCCGCCCGCCCACGTTCACTGCGGGTTCAAGTCCCAGCAAGCCGCGCACGATCGCGAGTCGCGCTACGATGCGTGATTCTGAAAGCTGGAACCTGTTGGCGAAACTTTGGGCACGCTCGAAATCCTTGCTCGCTAACGCCCCGAGTCGCTGACCATAACGCGCCACCATCGCGCTCAATCCATTACCACCCTGAAGCGGCATTTCACCTTCGCGAAATACGTTTACTTCAAATCCACTAAGCGTCGAGGCTGCAGCTAACAGTTCATTGAGCTGCACGATTCCCGGCTCAATGATTTCGAAGCTGCGATCAGGCTCGATATCCTTAAAAGCGTCGGCCACGCGCAATTGCAGCTCGAGTTGCTGATAGCTGGTCGCGCGTTTGTTCGTGATTTGCCGGGCTTCCTCGAGTAGCTGCAGGCCCAGTTTCGGATTCGCACTGTGAGTTCTGCCGGCCAGTTGCAGCAGCATATCGACGCGTTGCTCATCAGTAGGGAGGCTGGCGATCAAGCGGCGCGCTTCATCGATCGCCTCACCTTCGGCTTTCTTTGTCAGCTGCACCAGTTCCATTTCTTTGAGGATCGAATCTCGCGTGGCGCCTTCGAGGTGCTCGGAAGCAATCTGCCGCGCGAGATCGGGATTGCCTTCATCCAGGGCTTTAAGGGCGGCGCGCCGGTAGATGCGCGATTGCATTCCAGCGGGAGCGGCGGCGGCTGAAGCCAACAACCCGGCGGAGCTTTGCTGGTCAAGATTACTAAAGATCTGATTGATGTTCGCTCGCTGATTGTTATTCAGGCCCAGCTCAGTGATTTTCTGACGCACGGCCTGAGCGCGTGCCGGGAGAATCTGATCCACTCGCGGTAGCAGCGTCTGCAGCGCGCTGAGCAAGCGGCGGGCATTCATTTGTTCAACTTCAGCCGCGCTCATTGTCGGGTTCGCAGTTGCCTGGTTTGAGCTGAAGCCGCCGCGCCCGCGTCCGCGATTTTGTCGCGGCTGATTAGTGGCTGCTTGCGGCGCTGCCCTGAGCGCAGCATCGATCACAGAACCCATCAGGTCGGAATACCCACTTGCTTCCAGGTACGGCTGATTCCTTGACGGGGTTGCTTCTGTAGCAGCTGCAGTATTCGCGGCGCGCGGTCCTGTTTGCAGCAGACTAAGCGCCAAACTACCCGCGTCGGTAGTCGTCAACATGTTCGCGGCAACCAGGCGCTTCAGTAACTTCTCTTCCAGTTTCGCCGCAGCCTCTTTGTCCTTCGCGCGCAGCTGGATTAGCACATCAAGCAACGAGCCTGGATACTTGCCCTTAGCCAACAGGTCTTCAGCGTTTTGCAAAGCGAGTTTCGGATCGAGGGATGCGACCTGCGCGAGCAGTCTTTGTTCAAGATCGTCCTCAAAGCTAAATCCACTAGCTGTAACTTCAGAAGTCGGCGGGCGAGTCAAAGCGAGCAGTTGGTAAGCGAATGGGGCATCGTAACGTGCAACGGTGAGCACAAGTTCCGATCGTAATTGAAACGGTATCCTCGACTGATTGGAGCTCCGTCTGTTGTTCCCGCCCGCGTCCGGGTTGGGCGCCCTCATCATTTCCGCGAGACTCTCGGCGGCTTGGGAAAACAGCGACCGCGCGCGACCTTCGTTGCTTTGCCATAACAACTCAGCGGCGCCGACCTGCATGCGAACGCGGTTCTCGGGCAAGCGCAGAGTTTGCGCTTCATCGACCACCTGCTCCAGCAAGATAAAAGCCCGCTTTTGCTTTTCGGCATTCTCCGCCTGCTGCTCCTCAGCAGTCGGCGTGGGCGCCACTTCCTGGGCATTCGCGCTGATTGCTCCAAGCATTAGGACAAGCAGAAACAGACTCGTAATCCGGGCTTTCATCATCTTTGGCTACTCCGTTTGCGAAGCTGCGACGCTGGTTAGCGTTGCGGGAGAGTTGAGTCCTTTTGACGCCTGAAGGCGGTAAAGAGTTGGGCGCATCATCGCAGATTAATTGGCTGAGAGCCTTCTGTGAGTCTTGTAGACCTTTTCTCCCGCCCTAATTTTTGTGCGAAGACGGTTTTCTCGAGGCGGAATCGGACAATTGTAGCGACTGCTGTAAGCGCATGAAGGATTGTAGGCGAGATTGAAATCGAGTGTCACCACCTCGGACGAGGGAATCTCAAAATCGATGTAGCGACCGCCGCCATAAGTTTCTTTGCCGCTGGTCTGGTCAGTGAAGGGAATGAGGAGGAAGTTCTTGTATTTTTCGGTCTTCGCCAGAACCTCGCTCTGATAAACGCCAAGTTTGTACTCCCGGTTACGCACTTTGAAGATCAACTCCCCGTACTTTAAGTAGACTTTCGTGGTGCCACTGGAAGTCGGCATATTGAACTTTTTCTCGTTTGGCGTTCGCACGAAGTTGGCCGGCACTTTGAAACTCGGATCGATATTAAAATAGTTCAATCCGGCGAACTTCGCTATCTCCCAGGTTTCGAGCGGCGAAGTTTTGGGATCGCGAAACTCAGCATCTCTCTGAGCGCGGAACCCGGCCGGAGTGGGGGGCGTCGTTTGAGCAGAGAAGGAATTTGTGATCAGACAGGTAAAGCAGACTGCGAAAAAGGCGACCCACAGCCTCCTAAATCGATGTACTTCAATGTTTGTTATGTTCATGCCTCCCGGCTAGTGTTGTCGCCGGCATTCGGTTCAGTTTGCATCGCAGTTAGCGAGAATGTACGCCGAAGGCGTGAGCAAATTCCAGCTCAGGGTTGCTTCAACCCTGGGATATGGATAGTTGAGAAAGAGAGAACGCTGAAAGCGTTCGACAAAGTCGAACTCCTTCAGTTGGATTCCTACATTAACCTAGGGTCGAAACAACCCTGGGCTGGCGGTTGGCGAACGCCTTCGGCGTAAAAGCAAATTTCATCGCGCACCGTAATTCCCGCAACGTTGACCGATTCCGCATCAAGCCTCAAAATCCCGCGTAACCTTTTCGGCTTTAGACAGTTTATATAAGTAGAGAACTATGGTCGTCGGAAAACCAGCATCGACGAGCGCGGCAGAGCTGGCGGCAGACCGCCTGCTGGTGGAGTCTGCTCAAAAAGACCCCCGCAAGTTTGCCGATCTCTACGATAAGTACTTCTACCTGGTCTATGCGTACACGGCGCGCCGAGTAGCAGATCGAGCCACTGCGGAAGATCTCACTTCAGAAGTATTTCAAAAAGCGCTGGAGTATTTGCCGAAATTTGTTTGGCGGGGTGTTCCGTTTGGCGCCTGGCTCCTGCGTATCGCCACGAACATTGTCGTTGATCGAAACCGGCAGGCAGCCCGCGAGCAGAATTTGGGTGACCACGAAGACGCAACCGAGATCAGTTACTTCAGTCTTGAAGAAGTTGAAGAGCGCGAATTGATTTTTCGCTCGGTAGACCGTCTTCCAGAGGACCAGCGTCGTGTAATCGTGTTGCGCTTTGCTGAGGAGAAGAGTATTCGCGAAATTTCGGAAGAACTGGGACGCAGCGAAGGCGCGGTGAAACAGTTGCAGTTTCGCGGTCTGCAAACCCTGCGCGCGGAGTTGCAGGCAAAACGGTGAGTAGTATGGCTGAGAATTTTAGCGAACAACTCGATCAAGCTTTGGCTGTGATCATGGCCAATCCCGAAGCTCTCCCGGCGGTGGCAGCAGAGGTTGAACCGCTGCTTGAGCTGGCGAGGGATTTGCGGAGCCTGCCGCGCGATGAGTTCAAACTTCGCTTGAGAGAACAATTACTGAGGAGCGTACCCATGAGTGATGAAGGCACCGCAGCGGCGAAGTCCGTCAATTTCATTCGCGAGGGTTTCCATACGATTACACCTTACCTGGCTGTGCACGAGGTGATGGAACTGATTGAGTTCGTTAAGCAAGCCTTCGACGCCGAGGGTGCTGTCTACGGAATCGGCTCGGAAGGTGGATTACATTCCGAGTACAAGATTGGCGATTCGTTCGTGATGATCGGCGGAGGCGCTAATTGGAGGGGAGAGCAGAAGCTGACAGCGCTTCACGTGTATGTCGATGACGTGGATACAAGCTATCAGCGCGCAGTTGCTGCGGGAGCGAAGGCCATGTCGTCTCCGATCGAAGCGCATGGAGAGCGAGTCGCAAGCGTACAGGATGTCGCCGGTAATGAGTGGTACCTCGCCAAGCGCTTATCCGGCTCCCACACCGACGACGGATTGCGGAATGTTAACGTTTACCTGCATCCAATGGGCGCGGCAAAAATGATCGACTTTCTGAAACTCAGTTTTGGCGCCGAGGAGATCATGAGTCATCGCGAGACGCCGGATGGTCCCGTGCTGCACGCAAAGATAAAAATTGGCGACTCCGTGTTGGAGATGGGCGAAGCACACGGGCCTTTTCAATCACTACCGTCTATGCTTTTCCTTTACGTGGATGACGTTGATGCCTGGCATCGCCGGGCTGTGGCGGGCGGCGCTACTGAGATCGACAAACCGAAAGACCAGGTTTACGGCGATCGGGTTAGCTCCGTGAGCGACCCATTTGGAAATACCTGGTACCTGGCGACGCATATTGCCGAGCCAAATCAATAAATCAAAACGACCGCGATCAAAAAAAGAGGAGAAAGACTAATGGCTAAAGTAAACCCTATCCCCGAAGGCTACCATTCCGTAACCCCGTACCTAAGTATTAAAGGCGCGGCTGCCGCTATCGACTATTACAAAGAAGTGTTTGGTGCCACCGAGCTATTCCGGATGCCTGCTCCTGAGGGCAAAATCGGTCACGCCGAAATTAAGATCGGTAATTCACCCATCATGCTGGCCGACGAATATCCCGACATGGAATTCTTGAGTCCGAAAACGCTGGGAGGAACGCCGATTGGCTTGATGATTTATGTGGACGATGTTGACACGATGTTCAAGAACGCCATCAGTGCGGGCGCGAAGGAGCTTAAGCCGCTGCAAAATCAGTTTCACGGTGACCGTTCCGGAACTCTGAAAGATCCATTCGGGCATGTTTGGACTGTTGCCACGCACGTCGAGGACGTCGCCCCTGAAGAGATGGAGCGACGCGCGGCTGCGGCCCATGGTGGCGGCTCATCCTAAGAATTAAGCGATGATTGGCGGAGTTGTGGGCTCCGGGTCGATGGCTGGCATCGGTTCGCGCGGTTCTCGAATCGGTGCCGGTTGCGGCTCGCCATCCGGAGGTAACGGAAGGGGCTCCGGACCCCTTTGCTGATCTGGCCGCTGATCTTGATCGGCGGGATCGTAGGGATGCGTAGGGGGCTGATCGGGACGCTCACCCGGTCGCCATTGATCGGAAACCTGTGTCATAGCTTTGTCCTAAGAACCTAACTTCGAACTTCTCTCAGATTTGGAGTCTTTTCTGTCGGCAGCAGCAGCTTCCCCAACAGCAGCGCTTCTTGTCGAACCGCCCGCTTCTTTCGGAGCCACATCCGCGGCTTTCTGGGCTGCGGCGCTCGCTGCACCGGCGGCCGCGCCGGCGATTACAGAGCTAAGCACTGACTTCGCTTTGGCGAGAATGCCCTTGCCACTCGACCCCTTACCGCTGCGTTTGCCGGCTTTCTTCTTAGTGCCCTTCTTGCTCGTACCACGAGAGGCCTTGCTTCCTGATTTTTTAGCTCCTGTCGCGGCTTTCTTTCCAGACTTCTTACCAGCTGCCTTCTTAGAGCCGGTCGAACCTGATTTTTTACTTGATTTCTTACTTGAGCGCTTTCGCCCCTTAGTTGTTGCCATCTACCTCACCCTTACTAAACCGACGTTGCCGGATATTTACAAAAGCAACGCCTCCCCATCGCTGAAGAAGCGTTGCTTGTTGTGGACCACTAGTGTTGCCACTAGGGCTCCGCAAGAAGCCGGATCCGAAGATCCAGCTTCAAACATGGATCTCAAAGCTGAGAATTTTGCTGGCTTACACTACCGGTCCGCGGCGACCAGAAACCAGGTTGATAATGAGAATGACGAGCGCCACCAACAGCAGTAGGTGAATCAACGAACCACCAACATTGCCGATGAAGCCCAAGAGCCAAAGCACCAAAAGAATCACAAGGATTGTCCACAACATTTTTTTCTATCTCCTTTAGCGAAAATCGCAAATCTGCACGCAAAGTGACTAATGAGAGGTGGAGCAATGCTTATGCCAGCAAGCCTTTTGGCCCGACTGGTCCAAAATCTAGCTATTTACGGAGGTTTTCAGCTTTAAGCTTTAAAGAGGCCGGTCGGCGATTTTCCGAAGTGCATCAGAATAGTTCGATCCCCGGAACACGGCTGCCGGTGTTGTGCGGATTTAGGGCAAAGCGGTGTTTGGCTTCGGCGAAAGTGCGTAACGCAAAATTTGCGTGCGGCGACTTGTTGCTGCTCTGGTAAGCAAACCGTTTTGTAGCGCCGTCTTTTGTTTGTAACGCAAACTGTTAGTTTGCGTCTGCGCTCATAGTTCGCAAACCAACAGTGTGCGCTACTTCAAAACTCGCGCTCATAGTTCGCAAACTAACAGTGTGCGCTACTTCAAACTCGCGCACGTAGTTCGCAAACTAACAGGTTGCGCTACGACCGCTTTGCTATCTAAAAATGAAACGGAAGAAGCCTCCTGTATCTAGAATACCGGCAGTCTTCCTCCGTTTGGGTCCGACCTCATCAGCAGCTACAAGCTAATGGTTCAGGCCGTCCGGAATATAGTTTGACGCCGAAGGGTCGTCAACAAACTCCCTGTTTTCTTTTTCCGCTTCTAATTTCCCAAGTTAAACAGCTCGTCGGCGGTGTTATTATTTCGGCTCACTTCCAATTTATGATCCGTTGCTGGCATTCCGGCAAACGAGTTTTCGTATGCGTGGTGCTTACCTTCCGCCTTAAAAGAAACCGCCAAGGCACCAGGAACAGACGAGCTTTCAACTTGGGTCTTTGAACTTTGTTCGTCTTTACCTCGAGGGCAGCTGCAAGTTTCTATAGCAAAGTACTAAGCACAAAGTTTTAAGTTCGTTATGGTTTTTATCGGTGACTTGGCGGTACCTTTTGTTTAGGGTTGCGGTAAATCCCCAAACTTCGACGCCCACAAACATTGAAAGGAACGACATGTACAAGCGAAACCTGGCAGCCTTCCTGATGATCTCTTTGATGACTCTGGCGCCATTCGCGCCGCTTTGCCACGCGCAGACTACGCCATTTCTTTCGGATACCGAAATCAACATGCTGGCGAACGAGATTTCCGGCGATCGTGCGTTTGAACATATTCGCTGGCTCTCGCACTGGCATCGTGATTCCGGAATGGATGGTTACTTCAAGGCCGCAGACTACGTTGTCCAAGCAGCGAAGGAAGCCGGACTCACAGACGTACGTTTTATCGAGCAGCCGCTTCCCGGCGTGAACTACACCGCGAAAAGCGCTGAACTTTGGATGGTTGAGCCGGTTGAGTTGAAGCTCGCTGATATTGGCGAGCATGCGGTCTATCTCGCAGATGGCAGTCACGATGCGGACGTAACTGCAGAGCTCGTTTACATCGGCGACGCGTCGGAAGCGAGTATGAAAGGACTTAACCTTGCGGGAAAGATTGTCCTGACTAGTGCGAACCCGGGCGCCGCTGTGCAAAACGCGGTCTACCTGCGCGGCGCTGTTGGTGTAGTTACTTACACAACTTCAGAAAACCGCAGCGCGATGGACTTTCCGGATCAGATTGCGTGGACGCGGATCAACCCAACGCCGCCGGCAGGGAAGCCGGGCACGTTTGCTTTTGCTTTACCACCGCGCAAAGGCGATACCCTCCGGCGGATTCTTGCCACTGACCTGATGCAGGATTATTTCGCCACCGGCAAACGCACTAAGGGCGGTCGCGTTGTGCTTAAGGCAAAAGTCGATACTGAGATTAAGCCGGCGCCAGGGCGCACTGGATTTGTTGAAGGTTGGATCAGGGGATCTTCCATTCATGACCAGCAGATCATTCTGACCGCACACTTGCAGGAAGAGCAGGGCTCTGCCAACGACGACGGCAGCGGCTGCGGCAATTTGCTGGAGCTGGCGCGAACATTCAACAAACTAATCGCGCAAGGAAAGATGCCGCGGCCCACGCGAGACATTCGATTTTGGTGGACCGACGAAATCTACTCCGAGTATCGTTACTTTCAGGACAATCCAGACGAGCCTAAAAAGTTTCTAGCCAACGTTCATCAGGACATGACGGGGGCCAACCAGGCGTTGGGGAGCCGCGTTCAGCATCTAATTTTCGCGCCGCATTCGCGGACCTCGTATCTCGATGCGATTTTCGAATCAATCGGTACCTATCTCATCAATACGAACAACCCCTTCCTTGCCGCCAGCCGGCAAGGAGGTTTGCCGCGTCCGTTCACCCGGCCGCTCTACTCCACACGCGGATCGCGTCAGGGGTACAACGCTCGCTTCGTTCCCTGGTTTGGTTCCTCCGACCACATGACCTTCCTCGATGGCCCCATCAATACGCCTGCGGTGGCGCTGATAAACTGGGACGACAACTACATTCACTCTTCCGACGACGATCTCTGGCAGATCGATCAGACGCAATTGCGTCGTAACAACTTCCTGATCGGATCGATTGCCTACTTTCTCTCGCACGCGACTTCGGACGATATACCGCGACTGAGCGCGGAAACTTATGCGCAGGGAAGCAAGCGGCTCGCGAACGATTTGCGAGTTGCTATGGATCTGCTGCGGGAGGGAAAGCCGAACGCCGACAATTGGAAGGAAGCGAATTTCCTAATCGAGCAGGGCTTGCAGCGTGAACAACATGCGCTCAATACCATCCGCGTGTTTGCGAAAGGCAATAGCAAAGCCAACAAGGCCATCGATGAGCTGCAGGCAAACGTAAAACGGAATGGCGGCCTGCTCACTGCAGACCTCGGGACGTATTATGCGCAGCTGCACGGCTCCCTGCCGGCCGTCCGGCTCAGCGCGGAGGAAACGGCTGCGGCCAGGAAGATTCCGCAAAACGCAGTGGGGATAAAAGCCTATTTCGAGAATCGCGACAAGATTCGCTTTCGTCACAGTCTGCATGGACTAATGCGAGATGAGGTCTTCAACTTCGTCGATGGCCAGAGAAGTTACTACGACATTTACAAGGCTGTGTATGCTGAAGCAGCCGCAGCAGGGTCCTGGTACTACGGCACCGTGACATTGAAAGATGTGGTAGGGCTGCTTGATGCTGGCGTGGAGGCTAAAGCATTAACGCTGCGTTGAAGCCAAAGTCCAAAGTCCAACATAACGTTCAAGGTCCAAAGTCCAATGTCCAGGGTTCAAAGACGGACTTTGGACTTTGGCCATTCCTACTTTCTCTTCGCTCTGACGTCAATCGTTACAGCAGCTGTAGAACTAGCCGTCAGGCATCCTTCAGGAGCGCAGATGGTGTAGACGAACGTGTCGATCCCTTTAAAGTTTCCCTCGGGTACGTACGTCAACGTCCCGTTACCATTGTTCACTACAGTTCCGTAGGCAGCCGATCCGACGTGCGTAATGGTCAATTGATGCTGCTGGGGTGCGGGATTGGCGCCCTTTCTCTGGGCTGGCGGGCGCGCGGCCCAGGTGGGAGTGGGAATGATCCCGCGCGGCGAGGTGGGAATTGTAGTCGCTCAAATCGGGTTGAGTCTGGCCGTAATCACTGACTCACTTTTTGAAGTGGTTTGTTCATGTCAGTCGCGACAACACTCATCGCCCCAGCTTTTCCTGAAATTGCTTTTTGCGCCTGAGACGACGGCGCCAGAACGTAGCCAGGAGCGTAATTAGTACAGCCAAGATCAGCTCATTCAGAACTTCTCCTGTCTGAAAAGCGGGCGCTGATTCCAGCTCTGTGAGCAACTTGGCATACAACAGATCTACTCGCTAGGGAATCCTAAGCCTGATACAATTTCAACCGCAGTTAATCTCGAAAAGGGTCCCATTCCGGACCTGTATCAAGGAGCTAGTAATCGATGCACAAATTTAGACGAAATCTTCACATCAGCGTGCTTGCGACTCTGGCGCTAATCCTCACAGTCGCCTCTGCTTCTCGAGGAAAAACCAACGAAAACTTTCCCAGCATTAAAATCAAGAATTTTGGACAGATGACCGACCAGTTTTATCGCGGAGCCCAACCGAAGGAAGACGATTACGCGTCGCTGGCAGCTTTGGGAATAAAGACAGTCATCGACTTGCAAGACAGTCCCAAATCGTATGAGAAGTCGGCTGTTGAAGCCGCGGGAATGCGCTACGTGAACATTCCGATGGACGACAAGTCATATCCCAAGCAGCAACATATTGAAGCGTTTTTGCAGCTCGTGGACAATCCTGAAACAGGGAAGTTCTACGTTCATTGCGCGGGCGGGCGTCATCGCACCGGGGTGATGGGTGCAGTCTATCGCTTCACGCACGATCGCTGGAACTACGATCAAGTTTACGCAGAGATGAAGCAGTACGACTTCTACAGCCGTTGGGGCCATGGCCCAATGAAACAGTTTGTGCAGGATTACTGGAAGGGGATTCAACCTCAACCAACTCCCTTAACAACTACGAGTGCGGAGGCAAAGTAGATAGCTTCGTGTACCACTTAAGTGATCGAGTCTGAATCAAACAAATGATTTGTCTCAAAGATCCGTTATTCGAAGATCCGTTATTCGAAAATTTTAAAGCCGCCCAGAACTGGGCGGCTTTTTCTTTGACTAGAATGTTAAGTCTGCGTTAGTAGGGCATTTAGTTTCTGGAGCTGCGCTTAAGGGTGTGTTTTTAAGCAGATTGTTTCTTACTACGTGTGATCCACTTCGCTGCGTGGTCAGCGATATTAAAAATGTCATTAGGCTTGATCAGATAATCACTGGCTCCCGCCTTCATTGCTTGTGCTTTTTCTGCCGGCATGGCGCGCGAAGAATAAAACAGAATAGGTATTTCAGGGTCGTACTCGCGCACCCCCATGCACAGTGCCACACCCGATGCATCGGGGAACGTGTGATTCAATAAGAACAAATCAAAGCGCTGGCTTTTTGCAAGTGTCAGAAATTCTGCGCCAGTGCTCACGCTGGTCACCAGAAAGCCTGCTTGCTCCAGCAGCAGGGTGATCACAACGCGAGTGTCGTCGTGATCTTCAACGTATAAGATGTGATGTGTTGCTTGCATAGTTCCAGCTTACCAAATAGTCGAAGATTAAGATGTGATGCTTTGATTGCAACCAACAGGGGTTGCACAACGTGATAGCCGAGCCAACGCCAGGCTGCCCTTGCGTCGAGTCGGCTAGGAGCACTAATTTAGAGAACCCTTAAGCGAACCGCTTAGGCGTTCACGCTTCTCCCTTTGATGAGCCGGTAGATGGCGAGCAAGATGATAGCTCCTATCACCGCCAGCAACAGACTCATTAAGAAGCCCGGCTCACTTAGCTGTCCCGTTGAATCAACAGTCCGCCCGTAACCAAGTCCACGAGCGATTAAGCCCCCGATGATGGCGCCCACGATTCCGATTATTGTCGTGATAATCGCTCCGCCCGGGTCTTTCCCCGGCATTATTGCTTTCGCGATTAAGCCGGCGATCAACCCCATAATTATCCAAGCTAAAATTCCTAGCATTGATCTCTCCTTTTTTTGTCTATCGTTTCCTTTTTTTACGCAGCCCGGTTTGCTTAGGCTACAAGCGCCCGAGCCGCACGCGAATTAAAATGGGGGAATCTTGCTTTAGAAGCTTCGCGTGAGAAGTCACGCGACTACCAAACGGGGGTTTTGAACGTCCTGGGGGAAAATCGTTCCCAACTTCGATGGCTTTTAGGACAGTCCAGACGAATTGCTATCTGGAGGTCATAGCGGACTGCGCATCGCTTTCACGGGATGGGAGGACAATAGTACAGGTAATCTAACCCGTCAATGAATCTGATTCTTAGTTAGTGCCTTATTCGTAGCTCAACTGTCAGTTTGCGCCGAATGAATGCCATTCAAGGCGCACGCAAACTAAACAGTTTGCGTTACAAAGATCTAAGTAGAGCACTACCGATCTTATCGCGCGAATGGCAGGGTAAAGGCCCATTCCGTCGCTTGACCACTGCCACGATCTACGGCGACCATCCAGGCATGAAGACGTCCATGAAGATATCGCTGATCGTCATCGCCCTCGCGTTGATCGTAGGCCTGGCTGTCATCTGGATCGTAACACGACCGGACGGTCCGGTTGGGGCGAGCGTAACCACGTCCGGAGGCCCGTCGTTCGAGGTGAACGTCGAGAAGCCTCGCATGGACCGCTTCCTCGGCGGAATCCTGCCGACGGGGCTGGAGGCGAAGCTAATTGGGAACGGGCTGCGCTTCGATCACGCTAGCCGGGGCGCGAAGATTGGCAGCGTCGGACAGGACCGCCTCGAGCTCAGCGCCGACGGCTGGGGCCTCTTGATCCAGACCGACGGTAAAGGTGGAATTGCTCCGGGGACGAGCCTCGTGTTCCCGATCGAGATCGCGGAGAAAAAGTGGACGCTGCGCTGCCGGCCAGCAGATCGCGCCGTGGGTTATCTTCAAGCCACCACGCGGCCGGGCGCTGACGTGCTCGACGGCCGCTTCGTCATCGAGCTGGCTAACTGCGCTGATGCGGCGACGGGAGAGATCCTCGATACCGAAGCTGGCGGTAATCCCGGCGACGCGTGGCCCTCATCGCCGCTCACCGTCCGCGGGAACTTTGCGGGCCTCCGTCAAAAATAGATTGAAGCGCCAGAACTTAACAGTTAGGTCGGTTCGCTGCCTCGAACAAAACGCACTTCGCCATTGCGTATGAACAGATTCATGATAGCCATCCCAATTTGGGCTTGAAATATCCAATCAGGATTTGAAGAGGTGCTTGGAACAGCGTGGGAAGGATCGCCTGAACGGAGAACAAGTGGGAACGATGTAGATTTTTGGCTGAGTCCATAAAAACCGAAAGGCCCGGCGTTGTTAAGCCGGGCCCTGTTTGCTTCGGTGGCAAGGCTTTCTCATTCAACAGCTTTGAAGCCCGTTGCGTTAATAACTTCGCGTAATTTTGCTTCTGTGACCTTCTCGTCGTCGTATTCGACGACAGCTTCTTTTCGCTCGTGACTCACGTCTACGTTTATTACGCCTGCGGTAGCTTTCAGCACTTTCGCGACGGAACCCGAACAGTTTTTGCAGTGCATACCATCAATGCGAATAGTTGATTTCCTAATCGCGGCTGCCGCCGTTCCAGCGCCAAGCGTAAAAAGCAATGCAAAAACCAAGACCATCGACTTTATCTTCATTTCAGTTCCTCCTAATCAAGATCATTTCTTTGTTTCGGACAGATTTGCTGGCCTGCTCAAAAGCGGCTTTATCAGTTGCTCGAATTCTTCGGGCAGCAGTATCCCTTCAATGGTGTCACGAACACGTCCATCCTTACCGATTACAATCGTTATCGGCAGTGCCTCACTTGAGGTGAACAGGGCCTTCATTTCTTTTGTTCCCAGGGCAACGGGATAATTCACACCCAAACGCCGAGTGAACCCACGTACCTCTGAAAGTTTCTGCGGTGGATAGGTAATCCCAATGACTCTCAAACCTTGATGCCGATAGTTTCGCTGGAGTTGGACGAGGTCCGGGATTTCGGCCCCGCAAGGCGGACACCAGGTTGCCCAGAAATTTATCAGGACTATCCTGCCTCGATAGTCGCTAAGCCGAATTGTGCGCCCACGAATGTCGCGCAATATTAGTTCGGGCGTTAACTTTTCTGGCGATTTTTGACCTGCGGCTGCGCTCGAAGCCAGCAAGCAAATCAGCCCCAGGAGTACTGCTCTTCGGCTCAAAATAAATACCTCACGCCAAACAAAATATTTCGATCAGTGCGCAACACTAGCGTTCCGGTGTTTCGCACAACTGGAAATCGAACGCTCCCTGCCACGACAAGACGTGGCGCGGCGGCGTATTCGGGCCAGGGGGAGGTATGGAGCGAGGGTTATTGGAGGCGACGATCGGAATCGAACCGCTGAATAAAGGTTTTGCAGTTCTTTCACCCTCAGGGCACCCAGTATCGCAGAGTGTCGCGGTCCCACCGAACCGGCCTAAGTTCAGTCCTCGGCCGCGATGCAGAACGCTCAGTGGAACCCCAACGCTACTACAGTATCGACTTAAAGGCTCTAACAAGCCGCATCCAACCATGTCGAAATGCATCGGCCAATAGTGCCAAACCGTGAACCACAAACCCGCTAAGTGTGTTAACGCACAGATCGCGCCTCAAAAGCGCTTTACTTTAGACCATCCATTTGCAAGGGCTACGGTCAAAAAACGGGCAACACTAAAAGGCTTCTCCTATGCAGGCCATAAAAGGACGTATCCTCTGTACCGAGGATGATGCTGATACTCGCGAGCTGATTGATTTAGATCAAAACAGAAGGAATACAATTATGAAAACACAGAGTTCAATCATTAAATCACTCGCGATAGTAATGACTCTAACTGCCCTTGTCGTCGCAACTTTTGTGCAAGCCTCTTCACAGACCGACAAGAGTCTGTATGAACGGCTTGGCGGCGTTTTCGCAATCGCTGCGGTAGTTGACCACTTTAGCAATGCCATTGTGCAAAACCCAATCGTGGGAAAGAATTCAAAGAACCCAGCCCTCAAAAAATGGCACACTCAGAACTTGGCTAGGTTGCCCGGACTCAAATTCATGCGAACCCTTTGGGTCTGCGAGGTCACAGGCGGGCCGTTTAAATTCTCGCCAACAAAGCCGGGTAAAACTCCATTGGGCCTTGACGAGGCGCATCGTGACTTAAATATCTCGCCGGCCGAATTCGATGAGGTCGCGGCGGAGCTAGGGCGCTCGCTTGACTTCGCTAAAGTACCTGCCGGTGAGAAGGCAGAAGTTCTCTCCGCTTTCGCGGCGCATAAGGACGAGGTAACCGCTGGTTACAAGGCGAAGTGATTACCTATGAGTAAAGCAGAAGCATTCAGCGACGCCCGTAGGCTAATCCAAGAGGCTGTGGACGTCGCAACCAGGGCTGGCATTGACCCGGCCGTCGTAGTCGCGCCGCATTGTGCGGAAATCGCCGCGGCTCAAGCTGGCGCCCACGGTCAAAGTTCAGACAATCTAAACTGGTGCGGCGTGTCGGTCATCATTGATGACGACATGCACGAGCTATTCGAAATGTCCAAGCCTGATCATGACCCTGAGCAGAAGCCGACCTTTCTGGTAACCCAATCAACCGCGGATCTCGTGCAACAGGATTTTGAGAGGTATGAGCCTTCCCTGGAGCGTATGGCAGAGGCGTGGCTGGAAAATAAAAAGTCTCGTTGCATTAAGAAGACAAGCGATTGACGGGTAAGATGAGTGGCTTATCTTAGCGGCGCTGCAGTGGGCTAATCGCACGACGTAACATTGACATTGAACCCTCAGGCGCTTAGTACAAAGGTAGACATTATGAGTGAAGACGTACAAACAAAAACGGTCAAGTCAGCTCCTGTAAAGCAACGCTTCATCATTTATGCTGGCGTGTTAATCGCCATCTTCCTGCTGGGTTTCATCCCGATGTGGCTCAAGGCTCGGACAGCCACTAGCAGTCTGATCGAGACAGAACGCCAGTTAACCCTCGTCAGGATGCAGAGCAATCTTGCCTCAGCAGTAATTGATGCGCGGCGAGGTGATTATGAGCCCGCGCGCCAGGGTGCCAGCCAGTTCTTTGCAACCTTACGTGCTGAAATTGATAAAGGGGATACTTCGAACTTTACACTAGCGCAAAGACAGGGCATGCAGCCGTTGTTTGCCGGACGCGATGAGATTATCACTTTGCTCGCACGTAGTGATCCTGCTTCCGCAGACCGGCTGTCCGATTTGTATGTGTCATATCGTACGGTCATGAAGGATTGAGGTGGTGTTTCGACAAGGGATATCCTGCTGCGACGGATCCGCTTTACAAATCGCCCTCTCCGGACGACCTGCAAACCCAGTCAGCCTGTGGAGGAATTGGCTTGCGAGTTGATGGCGATAAGCCCGTTTCATGGGACTGATGGCACTTATACTGATAAGGCCGCCTTCTCAATCTGCTTCAACTTTTCCGTCAGCAGTTCCTGCTCCCGCAGATTTTTCGTCATTGCGCTCGCGCGCTGGATTTCCTGACGCGCCTCAGCGAAGTTGCCCAACTTCATCAGCAGGTCTCCCCGAACACTGTGAAGCAAATGATAGCCAGCCAGCGCAGAGGCGGCCACGGACGTGTCGATATCATCGAGGGCATCGAGTGCATCAAGCCCCGCGGCCGGCCCCTGCGCCATACTCACAGCAACTGCTCGATTCAGAGCCACGATGGGAGATGGCGTGGTTTGCATCAGAGCGTCGTAGAGAAGAACGATCCGTTCCCAGTCCGTCTCTTCGGCTGTGCGAGCTCGCATGTGACATGCAGCAATCGCTGCCTGCAAAGCATAGTATTCAGCGCCGCCACCGAGTCTCTGCGCGTGTTCGAGCGCGGACATCCCTCGCTGAATCTGCGCGTCGTCCCACAAAGAGCGATCCTGATCCGGTAGCAAGACAGCCGCACCGGTACTTCCACGGCGAGCCGCTGTGCGAGACGCATTGAGTTCCATCAGAGCCAGAAGTGCGTGAACTTCAGACTCGCCGGGAAGAAATTGCACCAACATGCGTCCGAGCCGCAACGCCTCGTCGCAGAGTGCAGCCCGCATCCACTCCTCTCCTGAGGTCGCGGTATGTCCCTCATTGAAGGTTAGGTAGACCACAGAAAGTACTGACTTCACCCTGCGGCGCAACTCGTCCCCGCGTGGCGTCTCAAAGGGCACATGAGCTTCCGAGAGAGTCTTCTTGGCGCGAAAGATCCGCTGTCCTATCGTTTTCTCAGGTACAAGAAAGGCCCGGGCGATCTCCGCCGTAGTGAGGCCGCCGATCAAACGCAACGTAAGCGCGATGCGTCCTTCTACGGCGAGTATAGGATGGCATGCGGTAAAGATTAGCCGCAGCACGTCATCGTCGATCACCTGATCCAGTGCCTGGTCCATCGCCTCTCCGAGGCGCTGCTGTTGCACCTTAAGCTCTCGAGCAATTTCTTCGTGCTTTTGTACAAGCGTCTGCCCCCGGCGCAGAATATCGATGGCACGCCGCTTTGCCGCCGTCATCAGCCACGCCGCGGGATTTTCGGGGATACCTTCTTCGGGCCACCGCTCAAGGGCCGCAACCAGGGCGTCCTGGGCAAGTTCCTCGGCAATGCCGATATCGCGGGTGACGCGAGCAATCGCAGCGATCAGCCGCGTAGACTCGGCCTTCCAGACCGCCTCGATCGTCCTGTTTACATCGCTCATGTTCGCCTGAGTCCATCTTAATCGTCGTCAGGCAAACACGCTATTGATGTACATGAATCGGCGATGCCGGAAGACCAGCCGAGTCTCGCAGACGCCACTGCGCAGCACCATTTCGCTGGCGGCCTACCGGTCAGTCTTTTTCGGGGGCCGGCACGAAGAAAATCGGGCGCACCTCGACCGACGCACGGCACGCTTTGGCGCCCTTGCGCGCCCACGCCACCGCCTCGTCTAGATCTGCGGTTTCCAGTATCCAAAAACCGCCCACGTGCTCCTTGGTCTCCAGGTACGGCCCGTCGGTGATGAGCACTTCGCCATTGGGCTGCGCCCGCAGTGTGCGGGCCGGGCCCAGCCCGCAGGCGAACTTCCTGACACCGGCAGCGATCATCTCGCGATTGAGCGCGTGGATCTCCTCCACGATCGCTTCGTCCTGTGTGGACGGGTCAAAGTTGTCGGGGAGGTAACCAGAAATCAGATATTGCGGCATGTCGTCTCCTAAAATGGTCTTCAGCGGGGCTAGTTGCCCCGCCTTCACTATAACGACGAACGACGAGACCGGAATTCGACAAGTCTCTCAGGAAAATTTTTGTTCTTATGTTTGAGTGGCAGTGTTGCACTCCTCGCCTACCTGCGCCGCTGTAGCGTTTTCACCTTATACGCTTGCGACAAACGTACGTTACATGGGCGGCGATGGCAGGCATTGATGCAACCACACTGACGGCCTTGCTAGGACATTCCAAGATTACTTTGGTGATGCGCTACTTTCATCCGAGCGAGCAAAACAAGATGGCCGCGATGCAGAGAATTGAAGCGGCCAGCTAAGGCGGGAGCGGGGGCTTTTACCGACTAGGGCATGGAGCAATTGTTCTGCGCGCCCTTTTGTTCTGCATCAGCGCAAGAAGAGCCCGGTTTGCAAAAATCCAACTACGATTCCTACTAGCCCTCACGATCGTTAGAATCAGTGTTTTAGTTCGGTATTGGTAAACTGTTGAGTTGATTGGCTATTTGGAGGCGGCGATCGGAATCGAACCGATGAATAAAGGTTTTGCAGTTCGTTTAGGGCCTCTGTCACCGAGTATCATAGATTATTATCGGCGCGTAAACATTGGTAATGGCTGAAGTCTTCGTTACTCGGTGACACTCAGTAACGGCGCAGAGTCCCCACAAAAGTCCCCACACTCGGTTTAGTTTAAGCTTAGTTTTTCTTCCTTCGTGTCAGAATTTTGGGAAGGCACAACTAGCCTTTTTTGCCCGTGAGGCCGAAGCAGAACTTGAGTACGACCTCATCGTGGCGCCACCGTCACGATTGCTGAAATCACCCTGACGCACCCCCACTGATGTATTACCCGCTAAAGCCGCTCCAACACCCGACCAGTGCACGCGACGCTCGTGAAGTCACCAGACGGAAGGTCTGGTGTGTTTCGGTTCTCATCTACTACAATGTCCCTCGTTTCTTACGTGATGCAAGCTGGCCCGTAGCCAACGTTCGAGAACTTCCCCAACACCATGCGAAACTGTCGAATTTAGAAAAGTATTCCCCTCCAAAAAATGTCTACTCCTGCCGGCAGACGTCTTGGCCGTTATGAGATTCGCACGCTGCTCGGAGTGGGCGGCATGGGCGAGGTCTATCTCGCACAGGATACACAACTACTCCGCTCGGTTGCGTTAAAGCTTCTGCCTCCCGACTTCACCCAGAACGCGGAACGGCTGCGCCGTTTTAAGCAAGAAGCTCTTGCCGCATCTGCCCTAAACCATCCGAACATTCTCACGATTCACGAGATCGGATCAGCAGGCGGGACCGATTTTATAGTTACAGAATTCATCGACGGCATTTCGCTGCGCGAGCTCATGGCAAAACAGCCGCTGTCGTTCGGACAGGTACTCGATATATGTAGCCAAATCGCTTCGGCACTGGCTGCAGCTCACACGGCCGGAATAGTGCATCGGGACATTAAGCCAGAGAATGTCATGGTCCGACGGGATGGCTATGTCAAGGTGCTCGACTTTGGTCTGGCGAAGCTTACTCAGATTCCTGGACCGCGTAGTAGTTCCGAGGCGTCGACGGTGCAAGTGGTCCAGACTGATCCCGGAAGAGTCATGGGCACAGCCAAGTACATGTCTCCGGAACAGGCGCGAGGTTTTGAGGTAAGTGAACAGACCGACATCTGGAGTCTGGGCGTAATACTTTATGAACTGGCTGCGGGGCGGGCTCCTTTTGAAGGACAGAGTGGCACTGACGTATTGGCTTCGATATTGACGGCCGAGCCCGTACCCCTGCAACGACATTCGCCTGACATTCCAAGTGAGCTGCAACGTATCGTGCGCAAAGCATTGCGAAAGGATCCCGAGGAACGATACCAGTTGGCGAAGGAATTGGCTCTGGATCTGAGAAATCTGCGCCGGGAGTTGGAGTTTAACAACGAAATTGAGATTTCGCGGCAACCTACTGCGCCGTCACAGCAAAATTCCGGCATAGGCCCGAGCCTTAGAAGTTCCCACTCCAGTTCTCACACTGCCGAAATTAACGTTCGCAGAACCAATTCGACTGCCGAGTACCTGGTAGCGGAAATCAAATCTCATCCGAAAGCGCTCGTGTCTGTCCTGGGAGTTATCGCTTTAGCAGCGCTGGCGGTCGTGCTGAGCGTGGCTTATCGCTGGACGGCCAAACAGGCCCCGTCCAGCAGTGTTTCCAATACTTCGCGAAACATGAAGATTGCCCGGCTCACCAGTTCCGCCAGTGCCGATAAGGCGGCCATCTCGCCTGATGGTAAATACGTGGTCCATGTTGCGAGCGAGACCGGACAGCAGAGTTTGCGTGTGCGCCAGGTGAACACCAACAGTGATGTGCAAATCGTGCCACCATCTGACGTGCAATATACGGGGTTGACCTTTTCGCGGGACGGCGATTTCATCTACTACATAGCCGCTGAGAAGAACAGCTCAACGTCTAACCTCTATCAAATCCCGGTCCTGGGGGGAAACGAACGAAGAGTGCTCTCAAATGTGGGCAGCGCTGTCACGTTCTCGCCTGACGGTCAGCACGTTGCTTTTATTCGCAACTCTCCCGACGCTGGAGAAGACGCACTGGTGGTTGGTAGCGCACAGGGTGGCGGCGAACGCAAACTCACCGTCCGCAAGTTGCCAAACTTCTTTCGACATGTCGCTTGGTCGCCGGACGGAAAAACAATCGCGTGCAGCGGCGGGAGTTTTGTTCCCAGCTACACCACCTACGTTGTTGATGTGGCATTGGAAAGCGGCAAGGAGAAACAGATCGGAACTCAAAGCTGGATGTTTATGGGGCAGCTGGCTTGGATAGACGATGGCAATGCCATAATTCTTGCAGCTTCAGAGCAAGATTCAGGTAGTTCTGACGCGCAACAGATTTGGTACGTCTCTTATCCTGAAGGAGAAGCGCGACGGGTTACGAACGACCTGAATAATTACACGGGAATTAGTATCACGTCCGACTCGAATCGTTTGGTAACAGTGCAGTCTGAAACGAGTTCGAACGTTTGGATTGTGCCGAGTGGGGACGCGAATCGAGCAACTTCAATTACCACCGGCTCGGGTAAAATCGATGGCCGCGACGGCCTCGCCTCGACCCCTGAAGGGAAAATTGTCTACGTGTCGAAGGCTAGTGGCAATTTGGACCTTTGGATGATGAATGGCGACGGCACTAATCAAAGGCAGTTGACTGAAAACTCGCGAATCAACAGTCACCCTGCGGTATCCCCCGATGGCCGTTATATTGTCTTCGCGTCGGATCGCACCGGAGCGTCAAACATTTGGCGCACCGACATAGACGGCAGCAACGCGCGACAGTTAACCAGAGGGAGCGGCGAAGCGCATCCGCAATGTTCGCCGGATGGCAAATGGGTTGTGTATACCTTGCTGGGCGCCGGGAAGCCAACGCTCTGGCGCGTTTCAATTGATGGCGGAGCTCCACAGCAACTCACCGATAAATATAGCGCCGCCGCAAGTTTCTCGCCCGACGGTAAATCACTCGCCTGCATCTATCGCGACGAACAACCAACTTCGCCGCTCAAACTGGCAATCTTTCCACCCGAGGGAAAACAGCCAACGCGTATCTTTGATGCGCCAATTCTCGCCGATGAAGTGTCGCTCGTGCCGCCGCCCCGCTGGACAACGGATGGCCGAGCGTTGACCTATGTTGTGACAAGCGCAGGCGTTTCTAACATCTGGCTTCAGCCAATCGATGGCGGTGCGCCCAGACAGCTGACCATGTTCAAAGCCGATCGCATCTTCTGGTTCGAGTGGTCGCGCGACGGTAAGCAACTCGTGGTCGCCCGCGGCATAGTCGCTAGCGACGTCGTATTGATTAGTAATTTTCGCTGAGGGAGTAACGCGCGGGGGCAGACTATTGCTGGGCCGCCCTTAGATTCTTCAGGGCCAATTCTATTTCTTCGTTGGACGGTCGCTCCTTGTAATCGGTTTCCACCTTGCTCCAGACAACTCGTCCGTCCTTACCGATAAGATAAACCGTCGCGTGCGGAATGCCCTCAAATTTCTGCCCGTTGTAAGCCGAGTCGCGAACTCCGTAGGCGTCGATCACGCGATGAGACGGGTCGGCCAAAATCGGAAAGTTAACTTCTCCCTTGCCGTCGGCGGCAATCTGTTCAGCAAACTGCTTGCTTTCGGCCGTACTGTCAACGCTTACTGCATAGAAGCGAACCTGCTCTTCTTGTTTTACCAATGAACGCAACTCGGCCAACTGCCGAGCACAGTACGGTCACCAGTTGCCTCGATAAAAGACAAGGACCGTGGGCGTGCTCCCACGAGCGGAGGAGAGTGTAACTTTACGATTGTTTTGATCCTCGAGAGTAAAGTCAGGCGCCATCTCACCGACCGCCACAGGCGAATCACGAGGTTTCAGGTTGCCGTCGCTCGGTGAAGCCGAGTCGAGATTATTAGTGCACGAAATGCTTCCGATGATGAGTGTAATTGCTACCACAACTCTGAGATTCATTAGTCCAGCACCCTAACGAGTATTCTTTCGCAGCGGGGATTCCTTCCTGGATGTTCGCCGGGTAACAGTATTACAAAATTGCAGTGTGGGCAAAGCAGTTGTTTGTAACTGACTACCTGTCGCCTTGAAAAATTTGTGGGGACTCTTTGAGAAAGCTTCTGCTCTCATGGCGAGGAACGTAAAATGTGAGGGCTTGCATGATCGTCAGCCCTACATTGTGCTATCGCCCAAGCGAAGAGAGGGCACGTTCCTACACGAGAATCAACAGACAACGACCCATTCCGCGGCGTAGCGATCCACGCCCGCGCCGTCACCGGTCCCGGCTATCATGCACTGCACCCATCCCGAGTTGGCCTCTACGCGAATAGGCGTCGTCCACTGGCTCTTCAGCGGTCGTCCGTGGCCCAACAGATCAATCTCCGTATAGGCATTGAGCGGCCGCAGCCCGGAGACAAAGACGGCAAACTCGTTCGCCGCCGCCGCAGCAACCGCAGCGTTGAGCGATATGACCGAGGGAGCTTTTACATTCATGCCCCGGACGTAGCCGAGGTCCATTTGAAAAAAACGTGCGCGGAGGGCCGAAATCAACTACTTCGAAACCCCCGTCAGGCCGCAGAATGCGAAACACTTCGGCGAGTGTACGTAGTTTCTGTTCAGTCGAAAGATGATGCAAAAAAAGACTTGATAGCACGCGGTTGAACGAGCTATCAGCGTACGGGAGTTGGTCAGCCATACCCTGATCAAACGTTAACGTGATTCCCGCCTTTGCGGCTTTGACGCGCGCTATTCCAAGAATCTTCGAGTCGGCATCAATCCCGACGACTTCCGCCTCAGGGTGGCGTTTCTTGGTCATGATAGCGAGTGTCCCGGTACCGCAACCCACATCGAGAACGCGATTGCCGTTGCTGATTTGCGCTTGCTCAATCAGATCAGTTTTGAATCTGCTCTCTCGCATGAACCACAGAAGTGGATCATATAGTGGAGTCAGCAGATCGTTTCCGAGCGCTGGAATGAATTTAGCTGTTTGGTGATTCGTCATGAAATCAAGAGCGCCCTATTACAGCCGGGCTCGCCGAAGACGCAAAGCGTTGCCGATTACCGAAACAGAGCTGAAGCTCATGGCCGCGGCCGCAATCATCGGATTGAGCAGTAGGCCGGTAAACGGATAAAGCACACCGGCGGCAATCGGAACACCCATCACGTTGTAGATAAAGGCGAAGAAAAGGTTTTGCTTGATGTTGCCCATGGTGGCGCGGCTTAATTTGCGCGCCCTAACGATGCCGCGCAAATCACCTTTCACCAGGGTCACACCCGCGCTCTGCATGGCCACATCCGTTCCTGTTCCCATCGCAATGCCAACATCCGCCTGAGCCAGTGCGGGCGCATCGTTGATGCCGTCGCCGGCCATTGCTACCTTGTGGCCTTCTGCCTGAAAGCGTTTCACAATTTCAGCCTTCTGATTCGGTAAAACTTCAGCAACGACCTCGTCGATATTCAGCTTGGCGGCCACTGCGTTAGCTGTGGTGCGGCTATCGCCCGTCATCATCACGATGCGGATTTTCTCTTCATGGAGCTGTTTGATAGCTTCAGGCGTACTCTCCTTTATAGGATCAGCAACGCCTACGAGCCCCGCCGCTTTGCCATCGATAGCTACGAACATCACGGTTTGGCCATCGGCGCGAAACTTCTCGGCCTGCTCAACCAATTCACCCGGATCGATCCTCAGATCATCCAGCAAGGCGCGGTTTCCCAGAGCTATTGAGCGTCCATCAACTTGCCCTTTCACTCCTTTGCCTGTGATTGACTCGAACGACTGTG
>JBGSYG010000026.1:0-26270 GCA_041750995.1 Pyrinomonadaceae bacterium
ATTGGCAAGTCGTTTCGAAATGAAGTCACGCCCGGCAATTTTATTTTTCGGACGCGCGAGTTTGAGCAGATGGAGATGGAGTACTTTGTGCGTCCCGGCGAAGACGAGCAAGTTCACCAGGAATGGATCGATAACTGCCAGCAATGGTTTCTAAGTCTGGGAATCTCAGCGGAGAACCTGCGGTTGTATGAACAACCGCCGGAGGAGCTAGCGCACTATGCGAAACGGACGGTAGATATCCATTATCGGTTCTTCCCGGAACGCGAGGACGCCGACCGGCAATGGGACGAGCTAATGGGGATTGCGAATCGAACTGACTTCGACTTGCGCACGCATTCGAAGAAACCGGAAAACGCGGAAGGCAAGCGCCTCAATCCAGATTCGACCGAAGATCTTTCTTATTTCGACGAAGGCAGTAAGGAGCGCTTCTATCCCTATGTGATTGAACCGGCAGCAGGCGTGAATCGCACGGTGCTGGCGCTGCTGATGGATGCTTACTCCGAGAGGACAAATGACAAAGGCGAGACCCGCGTAATTCTCAAACTCCATCCCGCACTCGCACCGATCAAGGCTGCGATTCTGCCGCTGGCGAAAAACAAGCCCGAGATTGTGGGTATGGCGAAAGCAATTAAGCGTTCTCTGCAGCCTACGCTACGAGCTGTTTATGACGACACCGGCGGGATTGGAAAGCTTTACGCGCGGCAGGATGAGATCGGCACGCCTTTTTGCGTCACAGTAGATCACCAATCGTTGGAGGATGAGTCCGTTACGGTGCGTGATCGTGACACTTGGGAACAGGATCGAGTTAAGGTATCGGAGTTAAGCGAATATCTTCAGCAAAGGCTCGCTCCGGTCCAAAGTCCAACGTCCAATGTCCAAAGCCTTGTTCCGTGAATTTCTGACAAAGATTTTATGCCTGTAGTTAAAAAGCGAAACCTGCAAACGGAAACGCGTTTGCTGCTGGAAGGCGTGGAGCCCGTCGAGTTGCCGCCCGCGGCAATCGAAGACCGCAATGTCCTTGTGCAGTTTGATCAGTTCAAGCCATTCATCGGCGAGTTGCTGGAAGAATTGCGTGAGGGAACGGTTGCTGAGCCAGTTCCCGTCATGAACGATGGCTCCACATTCGCAATTCATGGCGAGACTCGTACTTTCTGGGTCAAGCTTTGGCATGCTGCAGGAACCGGCTTGACTCAAATTGATCGGGCCCAGATTATTAGTTGCATTCCTTCCACACGCGGAATTCAAGTCACTGTAGAACCGCAAGAAGATTAAGTCTCAAGTCTCAGGTCTCAAGTCTCAAGTCTCAAGTCCGCGCATCTGAAACTTGAAACTCGAAACTTGAGACTTGACACTTGAGACCTGAGACTTCCCATGTTCAATCCGCCGGAAAAAGTAATCAATCTTGCTAAGGCCATTCGCGCTGCCGGTGGGCGTGCGTTGTTGGTAGGCGGGTGCGTGCGCGATGTGCTCATGCGTGGCACGCCTAAAGACTGGGATCTTGAAGTCTACAATTTGCAACCGGCGAGACTGCGCGAAGTGCTCGATCAATTTGGAACGGTGAACGTCGTTGGGGAAGCCTTCAGTGTATATAAGCTCGACCGCGATATCGACGTTTCCATTCCCCGGCGCGACCGTAAGTCCGGAAAAGGCCACCGCGGGTTTGTGATTGAAGGCAATCCCGAAATGGATCCGGCCGAAGCTGCCAGTCGGCGTGATTTCACTATCAACGCCATCATGCAGGACCCGTTAACCGGACAGATTATCGATCCGCATCACGGCCGCGCAGATCTTGATATCAGAATCCTGCGTGCTGTTTCAGCCGACACATTTGCCGAGGATAGTTTGCGAGTGCTACGCGCTGCCCAGTTTGCTGCACGTTTTGAATTTGAGGTTGATGCTGAAACCGAAAGCCTTTGCCGTAATACTGACTTGAGCGATCTGCCGTTGGAGAGAATATGGGGTGAAATTGAGAAGCTGTTGCTGCGGGCCCAGCACCCCTCAATTGGGTTTACATATCTGCGTAAGTTTGGAGTTTTGGAAAAGCTCTTTCCGGAAATAGCCGCACTCATTGACGTCCCCCAGGATCCCGAATGGCATCCGGAGGGTGAAGTCTTTACGCACACAATGTTGGTGCTGGATCGCGCGCGAGAATTAGTCGATGACTTGCCATATGCCAAACAGGTGACCGTAATGCTTGCGGCGCTTGCTCATGATTTTGGTAAACCAGCGACTACAGAGTTCATCGACGGGCGCTGGCGCTCGCGCGGACACGAAGAAGCGGGGATCGCTCCGACAGAGATCTTTCTGGACCGGCTGAACCTGCACTCGCTTGCCGGCTATGACGTTCGGTCTCAAGTGATAGCGATCGTGCGCGACCATTTGAAGCCGGGTGAGTTTTATAAAAAGCGCGCTGAAGTTGGCGATGGTGCTTTTCGCCGTCTGGCGCGGAAGTGTGAGCCGGATCTACTCTACCGCGTAGCCCGCGCTGACTCCCTCGGCCGCAATAGCGAGCACGTCCCGCGAGAAAAGTGGTACGGCGCGGAAGCTCAGGAATGGTTTATTGAGCGCGTGCGGGAGTTGAACATTGAACAGGGACCACCACCGCCGTTGTTGATGGGAAGGCATCTTTTGGAACTGGGACTACCACCCGGTCCCCGGATCGGCGAAATCACGCAGACTGTTTACGAGATGCAATTAAACAATTCTGTGCGCAACCTTGATGAGGCTAAAGCGGCCGCACAAAAACTAATGGTGACCGTCAAGCCAGATAAGTAGGTGAGAGTTTTCTACCTCGGGGTTGGGAAGGGCCTGGCCCAGCCCTGCGAGGGGACCAGGCGCAACGTCGCTATTGACTTACTCTGGTGAAGCTACTATTTAAGCAAGTATCGCACGACGACCTCGCGCAACTTTCAAGTTCCTCAAGAACATCGTCCCGCAGTTTATTCCGCGGAACTGAAGGAGTGTCATGACCACGAAATCGCCAAAGAAAATAGGGAAAAAATCCCCCAAGCCCGCAGCAAAAAAGCGATCCACTAAGAGCAGCAGCAAGAGAAGTGAGCCTGCGACCAGCGCGGCGCCTGACTCTTTTCGCAAAACCGAAGTCAGTAGAAACGGCCTGCGCTCGTTTGCCTTTCATCGCCAGGACAAAGGAGCGGCCACGGTTCTGGGCAATATTCGTCCCAAGGCGCAACGCGCGCGGCCGGGGGCAAGGCTAGGCGCCGCGGCAGCGCGGGCCCCGATTACTGGGATGGATGCTGAGACAGCAGCGCGTCAGTATCTAACCAACGCACTTGCCAGCGAGGCCCTGCCGACGTTCACCGCTGGAGATCCGGGCGCCGAAAAAAGTGAGTTCAAATTGATCGCGGTGGAGGCGGTGCCACTTACGGGGACGCAGATGGTGAAGTTCTGCCAATACTACCGGCGCATTCCCGTGTACGGGTCGCTTGTGGCGGTGGAACTTGATAAGAAGAACGAATTGATTTCAATCAACTCCACTCTAACTGAACCGACTAATGTCGACGCAGTAGCAACTGTGGCTCCTGCAGATGTCATGCAGACAGTGGTGCGGGCATCTGGTGCGAATCCGCAGATCTTGGAAGCGACACCGAGTGTTTATTACTACTTCGATCGGGAAGCGCAACGGTGGCGGCTGGTTTACATCATGCGCGACGTTCCCAATACGAAAGGCTCGCAGGACGTGGAAGCAGCGACTGAGGGTGTCTATAACAGGCGCGTCCAGTCGACCGGCGCAACGAAGGCTTTTGACTATGTGGTTGACGCGCATTCAGGTGAGTTGGTCGCGGAGCTGCCGCGCTCGCATAACGTGACTGTAAAAGCCCTGGATGGTCTCAAGAAAATGCGCACCATCAGCTTTTCCAAGAATAGCGATGGCTTTTTTCTCCACGACCCCGCACTTAACTTGCATACCTTCGACTTCGGCTTTGGGAATGTCGATGTGCTGGTTAGCAAACTTCCGGGAGCTTACGTAGCGAATCCGCCCAATCCCTGGAATGACGCGGCGGTTAGCGCTCATGCGAACGCCGCCGATGTGCTGAAATTCCTGAGCACTGTGTTGCGGCGCAATGGCGTGGACAACATTGGTGGTCCGGTTCGCTCGAGTATTAACTGCGTCGAAGAGAACGGCACGAAGGAGTGGGACAACGCGACCTGGTTCCGGAAGCAAATGATGTATGGCCAGAGTAAGGTGAAAGGTGAGCTGCGTTCGTGGGCCCTGGCGAAGGACATTGTGGCCCATGAGCTGACCCACGGTATCACCGACTACACCGCTCGCATTGAGTACCTTGGCGAGTCGGGGGCGCTAAACGAGTCTTACTCCGACATCTTCGGAGTCATCGTGGCGAACATTGGCAAGTCGGATGTGAAGAAATGGAATTGGCTCATTGGAGAAGGTCTCTTCGGTCCTGACACCGCCTTACGCGATATGAAAAAGCCAGAGGACTTCGATCAGCCTTCGCACATGAAGGATTATCAGAATCTCCCCAAGACAGCGAGGGGCGATTGGGGCGGCGTGCATACGAACAGCGGCATCCACAACAAGGCTGCTTACAACATGCTTACGGCGAAGAATTCGAAGGGAAGCTACCTGTTGAAGCCGCGCGAAGTGGCTGCCTTGTTCTATTTGGCTCTGACGCAAAATCTCTCGCGGACATCGCGTTTTGGCGATAGCCGGCGCGGCGTGGAGCTCGCCGCTCGGAGTTTATTTGCGAACAAGACCAACAAGCAGGCTCGCTTTCAAGCCGTAGCGAAGGCTTTTGATAAAGTTGGGATTGTTTAGGGGATGCCGATTGCCGATTGCCAGCTGCCGAATGCCGATTGGAATTTGAGCTATCGCTAAATTGCCAACGAGTGAAAGCTGGAATACGAACAAAGCGGAAATGGGGGAGATCTCCGCGTCTCTCCACGTTGGCCAATAATCAGTCTAATCGGGAATTGGTAATTGGCAATTGGAAATGGGCAATCCCGCTGGCTTTGGACCTTGGACTTTGGACTAAGTAGTGGCAGGTTGTTGCTGGGTGACGCAGTGAATGGTCCCCATGCCCCATACGAGCGGCTCGCAATTAATTCCTACAATGCGTCGAGTGGGAAATACTCTTTGCAGAGTATCTAGCGCGCGCTTGTCGTTCTCGTGACCAAAAATTGGAGCCAGCACGACGTTGTTCCCGATGTAGAAGTTGGCATAGCTCGCCGGCAAACGATCCAGCGCACGATGGCTGTTGTCGTTTGCAGCAGCAACGACTCCCGGCATCGGGAGCGTGAGGATTTCAAGATTCCGACCCTTAATATCTGTTGCCTTCTGCAGCCGCCGCAGGTTGTCCTGTAGCAACTCATAGTTAGCATCGGCCGGATCGTCTTCCAAAGCGCAAAGGATCGTGTTTGGCGCTACAAACCGGGCGATGTCGTCGATGTGGCCGTCAGTATCATCTCCAACAATTCCTTCTCCCAGCCACAGCACTTGCTGAACTCCCAGATAATTTTTCAGATAATCTGCGACAGCTACTCGATCCAGGTCGGGGTTGCGGTTGGGATTGAGAAGACACTGTTCGGTAGTCATCACAATTCCGTCGCCATTCACCTCAATTGAACCACCCTCCATCACGATCCCGGGCTCAAAGCGTCGCACGCCAAGGGCCGCTTCAAGTTGCGCGGGGATGGTGTCGTCGCGCTTGAGCTCCTCATACTTGTTGCCCCAGGCGTTGAAGATCCAATCGTTGTAAGCCAGGGTCTTCGTTTCCCGGTTCAGCAAAAAGTTTGGGCCATAATCGCGAATCCAGGAATCCACAGTTTGCAGTCGCTGGAAACGAATGTTATTCGCGCCGGGGAAGTCACAGCGCCGCCGTACAAGAGCTTCCGTCTCCGCGCTGTCCACGAGCAGGTTTACGACCTCGTGGGGCGCAAGCGCTGCCATCATCTGCAGGAACACTGCCTCAACCTGAGGAACGCGATCCGGCCAGGTGAGCGGATCTTTGGGCCAACTCAACCAGGTTGCGGTGTGGCGATGCCACTCGGCAGGCATGTAATAACCGAGTGCAGCAGGCGGCGCGTGGTTCATCGCTTGGTGCTGACGGGCTCGAGGAAACGAGTCGAGATTGGGGCGTAGGAATCGATGCGGCGGTCGCGCAGAAACGGCCAGTTCTGTCGCGTCTCTTCGATCTTATCCAGGTCGCAGTCAACGACGAGGACCTCTTCCTGGTCGGCCGAAGCTTTAGCAATGATGCGTCCGAAAGGATCGGCAACAAATGACTGGCCCCAGAATGTCAGTTTGCCTTCACGCCCCACGCGATTTACAGCGACAACATAAAGTCCGTTGGCGATCGCATGGGCGCGCTGAATCGTCTCCCAGGCAGAGTGTTGCGCGAAATTCATTTCTTCGTCTTCGTCGGGCAACCAGCCAATCGCGGTGGGATAAAAAAGAAACTGGGCGCCACCTAAAGCAGTCAAGCGTGCGGCTTCAGGAAACCATTGGTCCCAACAAATAAGGGTGCCAATTTTACCGGCGGCTGTCTCGTGAGTTTGAAAACCCAGATCTCCAGGAGTGAAATAAAATTTCTCGTAATAAAGCGGATCGTCGGGAATGTGCATCTTGCGATACTTGCCGGCGAGCTTGCCATTAGCATCGATGATTACCGCGGTGTTGTGGTAAATGCCGGCGGTACGCTTCTCAAATAGCGAAGCCACAATCACTACCTTGTGGTGCTTAGCTACTTTTGCGAGCGCTTCTGACGAAGGGCCGGGAATTGTTTCGGCGAGTTTGAAGAGGGCCGTATCTTCCGTCTGGCAGAAATATTGGGAGCGGAAAAGCTCCTGCAGACAGACCACTTGCGCACCCTTTTTTGCGGCCTCGCCAATACGCGCCACGGCTTTTTTGAAGTTTGCTTCCGGCCGCTCGCCGCAGCTCATCTGGATCAGTCCTACGCGGACTGTGTTTGAATTCCTTTTCTTCGGCATGGCGGAAAGTATAGAACGCTGGGATTGCTGATTGCCAATTGCAAATTGGATCGCCGGCCAATTTGGTCTTTGGTCTTTGGCCTTCGACTTCGAATGAACCTCTTGAGGTGCGCGTCCCCAGCATGTTAAGGAGTCAAAGACCAAACACCTAAGACCAAAGACCAAAGACCGTCAATCGGCAATCGGCAATCGGCAATTGGCAATTGGCAATGTTAAGATGTCGCTTCTCTAAATAACCCCAAATCAAAAAGCGAGATTCAAGATGATCGATTTTGAACTAACCGAAGACCATAAGGCGCTGGTGCAGACTGTGAAGGAGTTTGGCCAAAAAGAAGTCGCGCCTTTTATCAAAGAGTGGGACGAAAAACAGGAATATCAGCCCGCGATTCTGAAGAAGATGGGCGAACTTAACCTGCTGGGAGTCTGCATTCCCGAACAGTACGGCGGAGCGGGTTTCGATTACATTTCGCTCGGCCTGGTCTGTGAAGAATTGGAAGCGGTCGATACCTTTCTGCGCGTCGTGATGTCAGTTCACACGGGACTCAATTCATTAACCCTCTACTCCTGGGGCACCGAAGCACAAAAGCAAAAGTATCTCGTGCCGCAGGCGAAAGGCGAAAAGTTGGCAACTTATGGTTTGACAGAACCCGGCGCTGGCTCGGATGTGGTGGGCTCTCGCTCCACCGCGCGCCGTGAAGGCGATGAGTATGTGCTCAACGGCGAAAAAATGTGGATCAGTTTGGCAGACATGGCGGACAACTTTCTTTTCTTCTGCTGGACGGATGAAGAGAAGCGCCGCAAACGCGATCACAGTGGGATGTCGTGCTTCATTGTCGAACGCACCATGAAAGGATTCTCATCGGGCACGATTCACGGCAAGCTCGGCATTCGCGCCGGCAACACCGGCTATTTCTCTTTACAGGACGTTCGCGTGCCGAAGGAAAATCTCGTTGGTGAGGAAGGCGAGGGTTTCAAGATTGCGATGTTTGCTCTAGAGCAAGGCCGTTACACAGTGGCTGCCGGAGCGACTGGCGTCATTCGCGCTTCCCGCGACGCCTCAGTCGACTATGCAAATACGCGCGAAACGTTTGGTACGAAGATTGGAAATCACCAACTGGTGAAACAGAAGATTGCCGAGATGGAAGCCGACTATCAGATGTCGCATCTACTATGGCTGCGTGCCGGTTATTTGAAGAATGAAGGCAAACCCAATGGGAAGGCAACAAGCCTCGCTAAGTGGCAGGCTACGGTGCGCAGCGAGAAAGCGGCGTCAATGGCCATTGAAGTTCACGGTGCCAATGGTTACTCAAACGATTACCCGGTCGAGCGTTACCTGCGCAACTGCAAAGCAGCGATCATTTACGAGGGCACCCGCGACATTCATACGCTGATGCAGGCTGACTGGGCTTTGGGGTTGAAGAGTGAAAAAGCGGCGCGCGTGACGCTGCCAACGTGGCAGCCCGCAACCTCTCACGTTGCCTCGGGAGATTGAGGATCCGAAGGATTTTCGCGGGCGCTTCGGTGAGCCTGAGGTGTCAAATCCAATGAGCCGCGAAGCGGCGGCAGATGTTAGCCCCGGGTGAAGCGAGCGTAGCGAGCGAACCCCGGGGACTACGTGTCCAAAACGTCAACGCCCGCTTTAGCGGGCGAAAGAACCCATCCACTACTTCTCATTCCAAGTTGAATTCTTTGCTCAGACAATACCTGTCGGAAACCGTCCGCGGATCGACTAGGTTTCCACCTGGCTAAAGCCAGGTGAGAATGAAACGCTACTTACCTTCAGTGCCGATTGCTTTCAACTCCTGGTTACGAGCGATGGCGCGCACCACTGCCGATTCCACGTCTTCAAGCTTAAAAGGTTTTGAGATGTAGGCGAACGCTCCGAGGTTCAGCAAGTTCCTCGCGGCGTCTTCATCAGAATTTCCCGAAATTACGATCACGGGCGTGTGTGGGTGTTGGATTTGAACGCGCTTCAGAAGCTCGTCGCCCGTTAAGCCGGGCATGGCGATGTCGGTGAGTACGACGGCGTAACTCTCAAACTCCAGATAAGCAAGGGCCTGTTCCGCCCGATCAGCAGTGTGACACTCGTGCGACTCGCTAAGAAGATCGTTAAGAGTCTCGCGGATGTTGTTATCGTCGTCGACGATTAACAGCGTGGCCATTGAGGTTCTCCTGCTCGCTCACTAAAGCAAATGAGGAATTGAAAGGCGCCAGAAGACATGTTGCCCTGAAAAACCATGCGGCGCAACATACAAAGTCCAATGTGCAACGTCTAATGTCCAAAGTCAGTGACAACAGATTGCGCTAAAGGATCGAGCGTCTCGCCTGCGATCCGATCGCGCTGCACCTTGAACTTTGGACATTGAACTTTGGACTTTTATCCAATCGGCTCATTCACGAGCAGACGCTTTGCTGCGGTCTCATCTAAAGCTCTTGGCTCGGTGAGAACTAATATCGGCCGGTCCGCGACCGTTGGTTGCTGTCGATTACCTTCATTCTCCGCTTCGAGAATCACGTGCGTAGTTTGCAACACCGTGTCGGGATTTAGCGAAATCGAAGTAATCCCCTTCTCAACGAGAAAACGAGCGAACTCGGGATAGTCAGACGGCGCCTGGCCGCAGATGCCGATCTTCTTTCCGGCCCGGTGAGCAGCTGCAATGGCAATCGTCACCATCTTTTCAACAGCGCCATCACGTTCGTCAAACAAGTGCGCCACCATCTCCGAATCGCGGTCCAGGCCAAGCGTCAATTGCGTCAGATCGTTTGAGCCAATCGAGTAGCCGTCAAAGACGCGCAGGAATTCATCAGCATAAATCACGTTCGCTGGGAGCTCGCACATAGCGTAGATCTCCAGTTCGTGCTCGCCTTGTTTCAAACCAAATTCGGCCATCAGCGCCACCACGCGTTCGGCTTCCGCGACCGTGCGGCAGAAGGGAATCATCGTCTTAACATTAACGAGACCCATGTCTTCGCGTACGCGCTGCAGCGCTAGACACTCGAGCTCGAAGCCCTCGCGATAACGATCGTCGTAATAGCGTGAGGCGCCGCGGAATCCGAGCATGGGGTTTTCTTCCGTGGGTTCAAACTCTTCGCCGCCGATGAGCATGGCATACTCGTTTGATTTGAAATCCGACATCCGCACAATCACCGGCTTTGGATAAAACGCCGCGGCAATGCGGGCAATGCCTTCCGACAAACGGCGGATGAAAAACTCGCGGGGATCTTCCTCGCCAACCCGCCTCGCAATCTCTTTTACGACATCAGGACTTTGCAACGTGGGATAACGGACGAGGGCCATCGGGTGAATTCCGATGTGGTTGTTGATAATGAACTCCAAACGTGCGAGGCCCACTCCGTCGTTTGGCAACGAGGCCACGGCGAAAGCGTGGTCTGGATCCCCCACATTCATCATCACCTGTGTCCGGGGTCGCGCTCCTTCCGCAACAGCTCGGCGATCAACTTCAAATTCAACCAGTCCTTCATAAATGTTGCCGTGCGCGCCCTCTGAGCAAGACACCGTGACGTCAGTTCCGCTCTGCAGGCGCTGTGTTGCGTTGCCGGTGCCGACGATACAGGGAAGCCCGAGCTCGCGACTAATGATTGCGCTGTGACAGGTGCGGCCACCGCGGTCAGTCACGATTGCCGCAGCCTTCTTCATGATCGGTTCCCAAGCGGGGTCAGTCATGGAAGTAACCAGCACGTCGCCGGCTTTGAATTCCATTAGATGATCGGGATCTTTCAGCACATGCACCCGGCCGTGACTGATCTTTTCGCCTACGGCAATACCCGAAACGAGCGGGTCACCATGCTCTCCCGTGAGCCGGTAAGTCTCGATGTAATTTTCGCGATTGCTGGCGTGAACAGTCTCAGGACGTGCCTGAAGGATGAAGAGCTCGCCCGTGTAGCCATCTTTCGCCCATTCGATATCCATCGGCGTGTGCTTACCGGCGAGCTCCGAATAATGCTCTTCAATGATGCAGGCCCAGCGCGCCAGCTCCAACACTTCGTAGTCGTCAAGCACGAATCGATTCCGTTGCGCCTCGACTACTTCGCGAGTGCGCGTGCCACGTCCGTCCAAACCGTAAACCATCTTCACTTCTTTACCACCAAGTCGCCGGCTCACGATTGGGCGCGCGCCTGTCTTTAAAGTTGGCTTGAAAACTACCCATTCGTCAGGAGTTGCCATGCCTTGAACAATGGCTTCACCCAAACCCCAGGCGCCGTTAATTACCACAACGTCACGAAAACCGGATTCGGTGTCAAGACTAAACATCACCCCCGAACAGGCCTGGTCGGAACGCACCATCGGTTGCACACCGATTGAAAGCGCCACCTCGAAGTGATCAAAGCCGCGCGCCGCTCGATACGAGATTGCGCGGTCCGTCCAGAGGGAGGCAAAACAACGATGGCAGGCTTCAATGAGTTGTGCCTCGCCACGTACATTTAAAATCGTGTCTTGCTGTCCGGCGAAAGAAGCATCAGGAAGATCTTCGGCCGTGGCTGAAGAGCGAACAGCAACTTCCGGCGTGCGTCCCAGGCGTTCGCATAGTTCGCGATACGAATTGAGGATCGCATCGTTAACTTCCTGAGGCAGGGGTGTGTCCAGCATTAAAGCGCGGGCTTCCTTGCCCGCTTCGTTCAAAGCCTTGATGTCGTTGTGATCGAGACCAGCCATCAACTCGCGTAGTCGCTTACCTAAACCATTCGTGTTGACGAGCAGCCGGTATGACTCACTGGTAGTCGCAAAGCCGTCAACGGAGCGCACGCCGCGGGGCACGAGCGCACGAAACAGTTCGCCGAGACTGGCGCATTTGCCGCCCACGAGTTCAACGTCACCAGCACCAACTTCGCTCAGTTTTAGGACGAGAGGTTTGAAAGTCTTGGCCATCGGCTTGTCTCCATGCGCAACCGCAGTTGCGGGTCGTTTGCAGATTAGCAAGCGAGTGCTTGCCAATAGTTAACTCGATTCTAGCTGACGCGCTGGAACCAGTCGATACAAATGAGATTGGGGCTCTGATGTTATCGAGGGCTTTTTATAGTAAGGAAGAGAGCTAATACGGAAGGAATTTCAGGTTTTGCGACGGCCTGGGGGAGGCAGAAGTGCCACCACTTCCGCCTACAATTGGGGAACTTGGCCGGTTGGATCCAACAGCCTGTTTTTAGGCGAGCTTACGAGCAAAACATCCCAAGCCCAGCGACCGAGATGCGAATTTGAGTAACATGGGGGACACCGTGCAGTATTTTGGTCTCCCGTGCACACAGGCTGACCCCGGGCTGGAAACTGTGAGAGAAGTACGATGATGACAGTAATCGCTGTCGCGAGCTTAAGGAGTGGCCTCTTTAAGTTAGGCGAGGATAAGAAACCTATCTATGAACATTCCGCTTAAGTTGATCCAGTGAGCCATTGTGGAATCTCTTAATCACTTGTTGGAGGATATGATTATCCGAATGTGTGTCTAACGAATTATCCGAATTCACTGGCAAAATGCTTTGAGGCCCCAACACAATTTCCGCGATTTTTGTAGAAGCATCGAACGACAGCAGCAACAAGTATTTCTCTGATATCTTGAGTCTAGGAATAGTGAGATTGTTTTGTATTACCTCAACTCCATCGATTATTACAGAGCCGCCATCCCTGGGGAACACAAATTGGTCGTCATTGAGTGGAAGCAGCTGTTCAGGAACTCTCCGAACGGCATATGCTTGTTGAGGTCGCGTTTGGATCAAAACGTCGATAATTCTGAGCTTGTACCAGCCACGGATTCCCTGAGATTCGTTTAGATATCCCGTTTCTTCAATCGCCTCGGCGAGAATAATGCTATACCTCGGCAACAACTGTTGTATTTCTTCAGCCGTTTTCGCGACGGGTTGAAGAGTAACTACACTCGCTGCGACCACCTGTTTCTTCCCCTTGATCTTTGCCAGCTCCACTCTTTCCGTAATCGTTAGCGAGTCTCGTCTTTCCTTCTCCTCTAATTCTTTCGTTCGCCGCTCCGACCCTGGACGCGAGATTTGAGATATGGTTCTTACGCCTATAGCTGCCAGCATTAGAACAAGACTTATTACTATGAGTAACTTTTTCATTGCTCGATACTTCCTTTATTAGGTGGGGGTACTTACTCAGCTCGTGCGAGGATTCTTGAGATCTAATCCTCACCTTTGGCACCAGTCAACCGTTTTGTAGATCTAAGTTGCAGTCGACTGGGGATGTCAGTGTCGCGCTTCGAAGATGAGCTGAAGGGTATCCTTAATGAATCAGCGAAGTTGAGTGAAGCCACCTCCGCGAACGGAAGGAAAAGACTCAACGAGTCCAAAAGTTACATTAGTGCATGAAATAGTTCGCACTGGTCATCCTTCGGCTAATAGCCGCTTGTTTCTGCAAGGACTTCGTTGATTACGGCGTCTAACGAGGCGCCGGTGTACCTAAGCATTTCCCGCTTCGACGATAGGGGTTTGAGTCGCAGGTCCTGCTCGATTAGCAACGCTCCCGATAATCCCCCCGACAGAGTGTAGGCTTTGAAGGCCGGGCTCCACCAAAGCAAGAGCAGAACATCACTACCGGTCTTAAGCGGCTCACTACCTTTCCATTTTTGTGACGCTAGATGACCATTGACCACGACGGCACCGCCTGGTCGAACGAACCTCATCGGCGTGAGGAGAGGGGCGGGCGGCTCATCCCCGGGAGCCAATGGGCCGTTTAACTTCGTGTCTTTGATCACGCGCTGAACATCTAAGCTGTGCGTCGTAGTGATGTAGTCGTCGCCGCCGAAAGTTGACTGCTCATCCGTGATCCGGCCAACGACGATCGCCTCAGCGTGGCGGGCGAGCAAGCCCAGGTCGCGATATTCCACAGTGCTTTCCCATTGCGGCACGTCAACCTCAATATCGCGCTCTCGAGCGAGGTCGCGAAACGTCTTGCGCTTCGCCCCATCGGACTGTGTGCCCGCACTCCTTTCCGGGCGCTCCGACGCGCTTGTCCAGAAAGCCATTGATAACGCGATGCCGCATAGGACTAGAATTGTAACCAGGTGAATCGACCTGTTTCTCATGTTGATATACTCCAATGGTCCTCAGCTGAAGGAGGGATTAGGAATGGCGCCGAGGAAGACTTCCGACAGCACAAAACGATGTTGAGCTTTTGCTTGTCTAGTCAGGTTCGGCTGAAACATATGCCTACCGTTTCCCCATGTCAAGGGTTCCGACCAACCGGTTCGATGAACATTACGCAGCTACAAATTCAAGCACCGCTCTGTTAGTATGAGCCCGCACTTCTTACATCTGCGAGCAGCGCTCCTATTAACTGTTTCGCGGTCAATTTTCCGAATCAGGAGAGCTACGTTATGGGTAACGAGATAAGGACAGATCGCGAACTGTCTCTGGATTTCTTGCGCGTTTGTGAAGCGGCGGCGATTGCCTCGGCACGCACGATGGGCCAGGGCGATCGTAAGTATTCCGACCATGTCGCCGTCGAAGCAATGCGCGAGACCATGGATACCGTCCCGATGCGCGGCCGCATAGTCATCGGCGAAGGCGAGCGCGACGAAGCGCCTATGCTTTATATCGGTGAGGAAGTCGGCGGTGGCTTTGGTGTTGGTGAAGAGCTAGCCGACTCGTGCCCGGAAGTTGATATTGCAGTTGATCCACTCGAAGGAACAAACCTGTGCGCACTGGGAGCAAACAACGCCATCGCGGTGCTTGCGGCCGCTGAACGTGGTGGTTTGCTGAATGCTCCCGACATTTACATGGACAAGATTGTTGTCGGGCCGTCCTCGCGCGGTGTCGTAGATCTTGATGCTCCCGTAAAAGATAATCTCAAGAACATTGCGCGGCGCTTGGGGCGTGATGTCGAAGACTTGACGGTGATTGTCCTCGATCGCTCGCGACATAAAAAGTTGATCACCGATGTGCGCGAAGCCGGTGCTCGCATTCGCTTGATCGGCGATGGCGATCTGTCTGCGGGAATTTCAGCGGCGGTAGCTGGCACCAACATTCACGCCCTGCTGGGAATTGGCGGCGCACCGGAAGGGGTGATTACGGCGGCAGCCATGAAATGTCTGAACGGCGAGATCCAGGCGCGTTTGGTTTTTGATGCGGAACGTTTGGGCGTTGATAAAAACAAAGTACCGGCTAAGGAAGAGGTGCTTGAGCGCCTGCGGTCGATGGGCATCAATGATCCCGACAAGATTTACGACACTAATGACCTTGCTCCAGGAAAGAAAATTATTTTCGCTGCCACAGGTGTCACCGACGGCGCACTACTTAAGGGCGTAAGATTCTTTGGCTCGGGCAAGCGCACGCATTCAGTGGTCATGACAACCGAATCGCGTCACATCAGGTTCGTAGATACGCTGCATATCGAAGGCGGGCCGGATACGGTCATTAGATTTTAGATTTCCGATTGCCAATTGCCAATTGGCGTTGGTCTGAAGCTTATTTTTCTTTGGTTCCCTGCGCTCTTGCCGTCTTGGTCGGTATCATCTACAAATCGGCAATGGGCAATCGCAAATCGGCAATGTCATCAATCGGCAATTGGCAATCTTAAATGAGTTACCATCCGCAATGCGTATCAGATCGTCGTCCGCTGCTCATGTGGACGATTCTACTGACAGGTTCACTGCTACTCCTGGCCTTAATCGTCGGTGCGCCTTTCGCACGTGCAAGTCAACACGGCCTCATCAGCGGAACTCTTTACCAGGCCTTTAGCTACGTTTGTCACCAGCAGCCGGAGCGTTCATTTTTCGTCGCGAGACAGCCACTCGCGGTTTGCGCGCGTTGCACTGGTCTCTACGCTGGGTTTGCCTTAACAACACTGCTCTACCCGTTGTTCACCTCGTTCACCTCGATGCGTGGGACTGACCCTCCCGAGCGCAAATGGCTGTTCATTGCTGTGGCACCATTGGCCATTGATTTTGGTCTCGGCTTTCTTGGCATTTGGGAAAACACGCACTGGTCGCGGTTCGTTACGGGAGCCCTCTTTGGATCAGTCGTCGTCTTTTACGTCATGCCGGCTCTTGCTGAGCTAAGTTATCGCTTTGGCGCCAAACCGTTTTCAGAAACGAAGACGCCTCAGCTCGAAGCTATCCCAAACCAGACTGCATCCGCGCCGAGCGATTACAGCGCCCCTTTCCGTCGTATCTAGTTCGCATCTATTTCGGCTAAAGCAGCATCAAAAGCGCGGCCAGAGACTCAGGTTTCTGTTCATGAGCGCCATGAGTTAGAATCCGTTGCCCAGATTTTTGCCAGAGCGGGAAGCTGCCAAGACTTTTGATGATAATTTTTCAAGACGGCCCAGTCGCCACACCTGACCAGCTCTTCGAGCAGTACTTCAGTGAGTCCGTCTATAAGACCTGGGGGAACATTAGCCCTCTCTATCGTCTTGATGCCTTCGATTGGACTATTCTGATCCTCTATTTCACTATCCTGACAGTATTGGCTATCTACGGTGGTTATCGCGTCAAGCAGGTGATCGACTTTTGGCGCTATCGCAAATTCGTCCCGCAACCAAAAGCAAGATTCGCTGAAGCTGATCTGCCTTTCATTACAGTTCAACTGCCGCTCTTCAACGAGATGTACGTAGTCGAGCGTCTGGTGAAATCTGTTGCTGAGATCGACTATCCCCGAGAAAAGTTCGAGATTCAGGTGCTCGATGATTCGACGGATGAAACAGTGCGGCTGGCACAGGCGACGGTTCAGAAGTACGCCGAGCTGGGATTCGACATTAGTTACATTCACCGCACCGATCGCACGGGCTTTAAGGCAGGAGCACTCGAGGCTGGGTTGAAATTGGCGAAGGGCGAACTGCTTGCCATCTTCGACGCGGACTTCGTGCCGAAGCCGGATTGTCTACGGAAGCTGGTCGACTACTTCACCGATCCGATGGTCGGTTGCGCGCAGATGCGCTGGTCTCACATTAACGGCACTTACAATCTGTTGACGCGGCTGCAAACGATCATGCTCGACGGCCATTTTGTGGTTGAGCAGACGACGCGCAATCGCACAGGGGGCTTCTTCAACTTCAACGGCACCGCGGGAATATGGCGACGCCGCGCGATTGCTACGAGCGGTGGCTGGCAACACGACACGCTCACCGAAGATACGGATCTAAGTTTTCGCGCGCAGCTGATGGGGTGGAAGTTCGTTTACCTCCTCGACGAAGACGCACCCGCAGAGATTCCTGTGGAGATCAACGCGTTCAAGGCGCAACAGCGCCGCTGGGCCAAAGGCGTGATGCAGGTGGGAATCAAACTGTATCCGCGTATCTGGCGCGCGCGTTTGCCGCTCCGCGTGAAGTTGGAAATGTTTTTTCGTCTGACGGGGAATATCAGTTACCCGCTAATGATTGTGGCCAGCTTCCTGCAGTTTCCGTTGCTGCTCGTTCGCTACAATCAGCCGTTTTATCACCTGATGATTCTCGACTTGCCACTGCTGTTCTTTTCATCCATCTCGGTTTTTATGTTCTACGGAACAGCAGTCTGGTATCTCGATGAGAAACGCGCGCCGCGCCTTGCTCACTTACCGCTTGTGATGGCGTTGGGCATCGGCCTCGCTTTCTCTAATGCCAAGGCTGTGCTCGAAGCGCTCCTGGGAGTGAAATCGGAATTCGTTCGCACGCCGAAGTACAGCGTAGAAAATACGACTGATGAGACGTGGAAAGCGAAGAAGTACAAACGCAAACGTGGCTTTCTTCCAATCCTGGAGTTGGGCTTTGCACTTTATTTCGCGCTGGCCATTCTCTACGCCGCACGCTTGCACATGTGGGGCACGATACCGTTTCTCTCTTTGTTTTTCCTGGGGTTCGGCTACATGGGCATCATGAGCATCATGCAAACAGCGAGCGGTAAGCGAATCCTCTCTCTGTGGCGACCCCTGGCAGAGGGACGTCGCAGTTGAGGCGCGTTGGCGTCCACGGGTCGGCATGTTTTTCATGGTCTTCTTGCTTTGAATTCTTCAGTCAAATAGTACTCGCACGTCCGCGATGTACCTTTGCAATCAAGCCTGTCGCACATGAAAAGCCTTAAGTGTTTTGGTGCTTCTTTCATCATCAGATTCCTTTAACAGTGAGTAGAACAATCATGACCTCGACCTTATTAGTAAGAGAATGCCTGCTTCTCATCTGCCTTTTACTCCTGGCGCCTGGCGCCTTCGCTCAATCGCAGGCAACCACTGGAAATATTGAGGGGCGCGTTACTGATCCCAGCGGCGCCGTTCTTACGGGAGTTACGATTACGGCCCAAAATTCAAATACTGGTCTTGTTAGGACTGCTACCACCGACGATGAAGGGAACTACCGCATTATTGTTCTACCGCCCGGCAGGTACAGTGTTACAGCGAGCGGGGCGCAAGGTTTCTCGGACGGCACATTCGAGAACGTGGACGTAACAGTCGGCGGCCAGACCCCGCTCAACATTCAGTTAAGCGTTGCCGGTATCGCAACGAGGGTCGATGTGGAGGCTGAAGGCCAGATCGTCGAAACCACGCGCAGTTCAATTGCGACGACCGTCAATGAGCGTGCCATTGAAAATCTTCCAGTTAACGGCCGCAATTTTTTGGATTTTGCCACTCTGACACCGAGCGTTGTGCGCGATCCAACTCGCGCCGGAGATTTGGCAGTCGGCGGTCAAAAGGGAACGCTCAACAGCCTGCAAGTTGACGGAGCCGATAACAACAATACGTTCTTCGGCCAATCGTTTGGCCGTACCGGCACACGCCCGCCCTATCAATTCTCAGAAGAGTCAGTGCAAGAGTTCCAAGTGAATCAGAATGGCTTCTCGGCCGAGTTTGGACGGGCAGGCGGCGCAGTTATAAACGTCGTTACCAAATCAGGTACGAACAACTGGCATGGCAGTGTGTTCGAATACTTCCGTGATGAGTCCTTAAACTCCAACACTCCCATCTTGACCGCGCGCGGAGCAAAACGGCCTAAGTCGCAGATTAACCAGTTCGGCGGCACGGTTGGCGGGCCTATTAAAAGGGATCGAGCTTTCTTTTTCTTCGCGTATGACGGACAGCGGTCCAATATTCCGAACGTTGTGGATCCGCCGAACTTCTTTTCCCAGCCCGCTAACATCCAGGCGCTGTTGGGTCCGAAGATCAATACGTACCAGATAGGCCGTAATCAGGACGTGTACATGCTGAAAACGGATATCAGGCTGAATGACGCTAACCACATGACGGTGCGTTTCAACCAGCAAAACTTCACGGGCAATAACAATGAAAATGGTGGACCGCTTAGCGCAGAGGAACACTCTGGCAACAGCGTCGCGCGCACCACTACGCTTTCGGGTTCGCTCACTTCTACACTTAGCAATACAGTTATCAACGAGTTCCGTTTGCAATACGGTCGCGACCGCGAACCGGGTGAGGCGAACAGCGATGTAACAGAGGCCCGCATTCAGACCGGCGGCGGATTTTTCCAATTGGGTCGTAACAACTTCAGCCCGCGCGAAACGACTATCAAGCGCTTCCAAGTCATTGACAGCATCAGCATCACGCGCGGCGCGCACAGTCTCAAGTTTGGAGCTGATCTAAACTTTGATCGTATCTTCAACTTCTTCCCCGGCTTGTTCTCCGGGCAGTACACCTTCAATTCCTACGCAGCCTTCGCTGCAAACACACCCTCGGGCTTCACGCAAAACTTTGCCGGAGCAGGTACCTCAGGCGCTGTAACATACCCTGATATCAACGAATACGGATTCTTCGTGCAGGATGATTGGCGTGTCAGTCCCAGGCTAACCCTGAACCTTGGTTTACGTTATGACCTGCAGGACCTTGCCGAACCTGGGGTGAATAATCCCAGTGCAGCTTTGGCAGCCATTGGCATAGACACGACAACGCCCATTCGTGACGGTAACAACTTTGCCCCGCGAGCTGGTTTTAGTTTTGCCTTTGATGAGAAGACGGTGCTGCGTGGCGGGTACGGCATCTTCTTTGGACGTACGCCGGCTATCATGGTCGGCACCTCGCATTCACAAAACGGCATTCAGGTTACCGGCGTAACTTTGACCTGCACGACACTTCCTACTAATCCCTGTCCCACTTATCCGAACATTTTTACGGCGCCGCCTGGCGTCGGAGCACAAACCCCAAGTCTCTATCTGTTTGCCAGGGACTATGCGCAGCCTTACGTGCAACAGGGACGTCTGGGAATTGAACGGGAATTGTTTTCGAACATGAGCCTGGCAGTTACCTACTTGTACTTCCGGGGCGTACATCTCTCGAGGACCAGGGACATTAATCTGGGCGCGCCTGTTCCGACCACCGTGACAGATCCATCCGGCCAACCTCTCACCGTCTTGCGTCACCCCGCTGCGCGACCAATTCCAGGCTTTACGCGCATCAGTTTGTTTGAGAGCACTGCAGGCTCGCGTTACAACGGACTCGCAGTCGAACTCAAGAGGCGGTTTGCGCGCGGCTTCCAGTTCATCGCCGCTTATACTTTTTCAAGCACCAAAGACGATCGCCCCGATCAGACAATGGTCGTAGTCGGCACTGACGACTTCAAGGGGTTGCAGAACAATTTGGACATCGCTTCAGACTGGGGGCGCAGCGATCTCGATATCAGGCATCGTTTCGTTTTTAGCCCGGTGTATGAGATCGGTCGTGTCAATAACGAAAATGCTTTTGCACGAGGCGTGTTGAGCAATTGGACGTTCTCCGGAATCATTACCTTGCAGAGTGGATTTGCTTATTCGGCACTTATTTCCGGTGATGCTAATCGCGATGGCAACGCGAGTACCGATCGCGTACCGGGCACTGCACGTAACGAATTCACGACGCCGAGTATCTATATTTTCGATACTCGCGTTACAAAGTCCTTCAGGCTTGGGGAGAAATACAAACTTAGCCTGATTGCTGAAGCCTTCAACCTCTTCAATCGATCTAATCTTGCGACAGTCAACACCGGGCGTTACGGCATCGCGAGTTCGTCTGCCGTTGTGCTGACAAACCCCGCCCCGTCCACGCCTTTCGGCGGCCCACGCACTTTCCTGGGCGAGCGACAGATTCAATTGGCGGCAAAGTTCATATTTTGATCAGTAGCTGAAGGGCGAAGACCTTAGTGCAGAAACGTTTAGCAAACAAGCCAGGCCGACCCTGCAGCGCTGCGCTGATTCCGTTAATGTCTGGTTTCGTACGGTTTATTAGGCATACCGTGGTATAGTCCCCCGGCAAAACCGATTTCTGTGACATTAGACCGAGTTCTTCCGCTCCTCCTTCTGTTGCTTTTAACTAATCCTGCTAAGACTACCCATCGGGCACCCCCAAGTCCGTTTGGAGGAAGCGAAAAATGAAAATTCTTCTTTATAACCCTGACAATGGGGTGACGCGCAATTTCATGCCTCACCTGTGGATGTTCCTATTGCAAGCCCTCACGCCTCCCGAACATGAGGTGCTGTTGATCGATGGCAATGCGAAGCCGATGACTGAAGCCGAATTGGTTAAGTTCATCCGCGAAGAGCAAGTCGGCCTGGTCGGCATTGGCGCAATGACGAGAATGGTGGCCCGCGCCTACCGCATGGCTGATGCGATCCGCGCGATCGGCGTTCCGGTTGTGATGGGTGGCCCGCACGTGACCGAAGCGGCCGACGAAGCATTGGGAAAAGATGGCGGGAAGCAGCACGCCGATGCGGTAGCTTTAGGTGAAGCCGATGAGACTTGGCCGCAGATCGTTAACGATGCTGCCGCCGGCACCTTGAAAGAGATTTACGCACCCGTTGATGAAACTGGAAAAGAGCGCAAGCCGAGCCTGAGTCCTTATCCAAATATTCCCTGGGACAAACTTGATCTCGATCAATTCAACCTCGTTCCGCGAGTAATCCGTTCACTCCTCGAGCGACGTGGAGCCGGATGGGGCACCTTTCACATGGTGCCGATTGAATCCGGCCGCGGCTGCCCTTACGGCTGCGAGTTTTGCACCGTGACTGGTTTCTTTGGCGACTCGATCCGCTTCCGCACAAATGAGAGCGTAGTCGAAGAAATGCTACGTCTGAAAGACCGCGCTCGCAGTCACCGCGGACAGATTGGTGTTTTCTTTATCGACGATAACTTCGCCATCAATTGCAAACGCACAAAGTCTTTGTTGCGTGACATCATTGCCGCGGGGGCTCAGCTGCCCTGGACAGCGCAGATCAGCGCAAATCTCTTGCGCGATGAGGAGCTGGTAGATTTGATAGCGGAGTCGGGCGGTCGTTGGATCTTCATCGGAATGGAATCGATCGATCCGGCAAATCTGGCGGATGTTAATAAGAACTTTAATAAGCCCGGCGAGTATGCAGCAGTTCTAAGCCGTCTCGCTAAGCGCGACATTTACGCGATTACCTCTTTTATTTTCGGCATGGACAACGATACCCCTGGTGTTGCTGACCGGACGCTTGAAGCGATTGCCAGCTGGCCGCCGGTGCTACCGGTCTTCGGCCAACTTACAGCTTTTCCGGGGACGCCTTTGTACGCTCGGTTAGGGGCGGCAGGCCGCATGACTCGCCCGAAACATTGGATGGATTTTGCGCCCTTCAAAATGGCGCACACACCGTTGAAGATGACCATTGAGCAGGCCCAGGATGAAGTGGACAAGGCCTGGCGAACATCTTACAGCGCTGAAGCGAACCAGCAGGCACTCGAGTCAATCGCTGACAGACGGATCGACTACAAGTTGATGCATCTAATCTCGCGTCTTTTCTTCCGCGGAATCTATTTTCCGCAATTAACCAAGCTGGATTGGACCAAGCTCGTCTTACAAAATCGCCGCCCAGTATTCAAGCTGGGCAAAGAAGCCGTCAGTCTTTATCGCAACGCTAAAAAGAATAAAGTAAGAGTTCAGACGGTTACTCCCCCCTTAGAGTCCTAATCGAGCCTCGGTTTGATCGGCGACAAAGTAAACGGGCAGCCTTTATAAGGCTGCCCGTTTTTCGTGAAATGGTTGGCTGGGAGGCAGGGATTCGAACCCCGATAGGCGGATTCAGAGTCCTTAAGTTCCTGTTTCCTCTCGTTTCGCTCCGTTCTGATTAGTGTGGATTCCGTAGTGTTCCCGCCTCATTTATAATGTCTGAGTACTGGCCAGTATAGGTCTGTTCGACTGCGTTGGCACACAACTGGCACACAAGAAAATGAACATCCATTCACCTAACGAGAGCGACAAGAGCTTTGAGCATTTCAGCGCAAATCTCGGCTTCAGCGTTTCAGTCGTGATTCACCCACCGACTGACGACCGACTCAAGAATGGGCTGAACTTCTTGGACCCGGAACAAATAGCGCCGCTCAAGCCGTTCCTAGAAGAAGCGGCTTTGAGAATTGCCGGAGGCGACCTGCGCAAATCCCAGAATATATTGCACTCTGCTTTAACTTGGGAGAGTGATGAGGGTTTAAGTCAAGAAGGAAAGATCGTCAGTATGAAGGTTTTAGACGCGGCTTTTGAAGCACGCATGAAAGACTTTAAAGAGTGGCAGCAAAAAAACCTCGTACCCATGGCAAATAAAGCCGAAATCGTGTCTGAAATTCAGGAGGCAATTGGTACGGCATTAGCAAATTTCGAGCGTATCAAGTGCGAGGAATTAGCAGAGAAAATCGATTACACCCTCAGGGCTTCGTTGCGAACACCTGAAGGAACGTATAAGACCAAAAAAGTCAGAGGCCGCCAGCCTAATGCTGATCGCGCGCCGCAGCTGAAAGCCATCAGCGTTCGGTTGCTTCGTGAAGCGTCTGTCTGTAGCTATTACCATTGACGTGCTCTGGAACTTGCTGTAAAAGCAGCACGTCTTATCCCAATCCGCCAGCCGTTTACCTTCCGGCGCATCCTGGAAAGGAGAACTCGCATGAAACGCCTCCTGATCGTGGCGATGCTGGTCGCCGCATCTTCTCTTGTTTTCAATCAAACCACGCGCAGTAGCGCAAACCAAAAGGGCAATGATGAGCAAGCTGTGCGGCAGTTGCTGAACGACATTTCCGCCGCCCTGAGCCGCAACGACGCTGACGCACTCGACCGCATCTATGCCGATGATTACACGCTTGTTAATGAGTACGGAGTGTTAGGAACCAAAGCGCCACGTATCGCAGCGATAAAGTCTGGAGAACTGAAGTATGAATCTGTTGGCTTCGATGAGGTGAACGTTCGTATGTATGGGAATACGGCTGTCGCAAACTATCGCGTGACGAGCAAAGGTCAATCCAAAGGGCAAGCCATTGGCGGTCAATTCCGAGCTACCTCAACGTATGTGAATACAAAAGGGCGCTGGCAACTTGTTGCGGCGCAAGTTACACGCATCACTGGACAGTGACGCCATGGAAGCGCGCTCACGGAGCGCGTGCCAGCTAGACCTACTGGTTCGCTGATCGGGGCACGCGGTCTAGCGAGAAATTAACCCACCGACAAACAAAGGAGAACCAAACATGAAAAACTTGACCCATCTGATTACCGCCGCGCTGTTCGCCGCCGTGATCTCGATGTTTGCCGCACAGACGACAACTGCGCAAGACCCCGTCAAAGTAGATGCGAAGCACTATAAGGTCGAGCTTGAGAACGACCAGCTGCGGGTTTTGCGGGTCAACTACGGCCCAAAGGAGAAATCGGTGATGCACGAGCATCCCGCGGGCGTGGCAATTTTCGTGACCGACGGCCATAGCAAATTTACCTTCTCAGACGGAAAGACGGAGGAGAGGCGCTTTAAGGCCGGGGAGGTGATGTGGACTCCAGCGGGAAGCCATCTGCCTGAAAGTCTGGGTGACCAACCCTTTGAGGTGATAGTGGTTGAGTTGAAAGACGGGAAGGTGGCGGCGGAGTCCGCGTCCGATGGCGCGGATGATGCTGTGAAAGTAGATCCGAAGCACCACAAAGTGGAGTTCGAGAATGCTCAGGTGCGAGTACTGCGCGCCAACATAGGGCCGCACGAGAAGACCCTCATGCACGGGCATCCCGCTAACCTTGTCATCTTCCTGACAGACGGCCACGTGAAATCCACCCCGTCCGACGGACAGACAGGGGAGACCAAGCGGAAGGCTGGGCAGATTTTGTGGCGCGAACAGCTAAAGCACGCGAGTGAAAACTTAAGTGATCAGCCTTTCGAGGTGATAGTGGTGGAGTTGAAAGCCAGGTAAGCAAAGATCAAATAGGAGGCCACAATCCGAGAGGTTTGCCTTGCTTCCAATCGCACCTAACGCGCTACGGCGGCGGAGCGTCAAAACCTGGCGAGGCCGAAAGAAGACCGCATCGATAAAGGGGCTTTCGAATGCTGGGATTCCCGAGCAAGCTGAACAAATCCCAGCCGACGCGGTGCGCAACGCAAGCGGAAAAGAAAGATCCCTCCATAATCGATCATGTCAGTAACTTCTATGCCGAGCATCCGACGCTCGTGAAAACGCTGGGCGCAGCGGCTCTGGGTATCGCCCTCTCTCAGATCGCCAAACGGCAGCAAGGGTAGCGCGTCGAACTCGTAAGCATAAGTAAGTGCAACTCTAATGAACAAATGAAGACGCATTAATTACGCACGCAGCCTCGTCCCAGGGGGCTGCGGACTTTGCAACCAGGGCTGGACGGCCCCGCACATTTAGTCGCTCCGCACTGTGAGGAAACCGCGCTTTGTGTTAGGGCGGAGGCTGATTTGCCGAAATGTGCAGGATCACAGTTTCCTTTCGCTTCGTTTCCTTTGGGTATCGCCGGTCGCGTGCGCGTCGCAATGCCATCGCTTCAAAGGCTCTCAAACCGGCTTGAGGGTTTTGTATGTATGCCTCCTTCACACGCCCCTCTTCGATTTGTACGACGACCGCGATCGCTCGGTGCGGAGGGTTAGAGACTGGCTTTTCCTCAACCACTTTAACCTCTAATGGAGTGTGTAATGTCACTTTCTCGTCACCATGCGGTGCATTGGCTGGGAGAGATTTTGAATCCTTGTTCTTTGAAGGTGCCTCGAGGTTCAAATGTACTGTAGAGGGTTGGGGGTTCGCTCGCATGGCTCTCACGTTAGCTGTTACCTGGCTTTTGTTATTATCATGTGAATTCGCGGGAGAGGCGATTGAAGGTGCTGGTGCGGTGGTTGCCCGCGGAAGCGAAACATTTGGCGGCACTTTTCCCGTCCTCAAAGACGAAGCAACATTGCTTCTCGCCTTGATTAAACCGAGCGCAAGTCCTGCCGTAGTTCCGATAACCGCTGTTGCAATTACAATTAAGAGAAGCGAAGCTGCCGCCACTTTCTGGCGAGCACCAATAAGCGATGGTGTGAGCCGCCCCTGGAGAGATCTAGAAAAGGAAGTAACAATTTTGTAGAGCTCTGAACTGGGGACAACCACTTTCTGGCGAGCACCAATAAGCGATGGTGTGA
>JBGSYG010000027.1:0-94619 GCA_041750995.1 Pyrinomonadaceae bacterium
CCCGTCAGGCAAAATTCACATTCGCCGCAGGCGCTGTGCAGCCAGGGCACGCCAACTCGGTCGCCCTTCTTCAGGGAGGTAACTCCAGCGCCGAGCTCATCAACATAGCCGACCGCTTCGTGGCCGGGGATAAACGGTAAATTCGGTTTCACCGGCCAGTCGCCGTCGGCGGCATGCAGGTCGGTGTGGCAAACGCCATTCGCCATCACGAGCACGCGAACCTGGCCGGGTCCGGGCGTGGGCACGGCAACCTCTTCAATTTTCAGCGGCGCGCCAAATTTATGGACTACTGCGGCGGTCATTCTTTGCGACATCTCTTTCGATTCCTTTCTAAAGTGAAGCCGTTAGACTTCGGTTGATTGCATCCACGCGGGGACGCCGAAAACGAAAGAGCAAGCGCTTTCGTTAATGCGATCCGTTTCCTCTGACAGCGGTGAAGTGCAATGAACGTGCCTAGATGGGTTTGCGGTAGTTTTGCTGGATTGCCGGCAACTAAGCGACAAGTCGGCCAGGAAAATTCGGGCGGAATAATCCGCATATTGGGCAGCTACTGCGGGGGATTACGCACCGTGGGCTATTGAATGGCGGCCCTTCGGGCCTGACGAATGAGTAGCGGCCCTTCGGGCCTTACGTGACACCATCTCCAATCTCAGGATCTATCAAAGACGACGAGGCGATCGCCGCCAAAACGAAAACGGCATCGCGACGGCATTCATTCGCATTCGTCATTTCAAACATTAGATTGACGATGTCTGGTCGTAGTGTTAAGACCTTCACGATTAGGATGAGTTCGAATAATGCCTGAGGAGAATTGTATGAAAAAGATCTCTCTATTTATCTTATTGGCCGCTGCGTCGATGATGTTCGCGGCATGCGGAGGCCCGACTGCCAACAACGGAGCAAATAATGCGAACACAGATACAAGCAAACCGGTTGCGGCCCCACTAACCGTCGACGCGTTGATGGCCCTCGAAAAACAGGCCAATGAGGCTTATGCGAAGGGCGATTCAAAGTTCTTTGAGGAATTTCTGAGCGACAAGTTCGTCATTCTCGGCGGCGGCCAGCGGATGGACAAAGCCGCAACCGTGGGGATGATCGCGGGCGTCAAGTGCGACATCAAGTCAATGGAACTGACCGAGCCCGCAATGTCGATGATCGACTCGGACACGTATGCCCTGAGCTATAAGGCCACTTGGGACGGCACGTGCGATGGTCCCGACGGCAAGCCAATGAAGGTGCCGAGCCCGGTCCGTTCGGCCAGCATCTGGATCCGTAGCGGCGACAAATGGCAGGCGGTTTTCCACGGCGAGAATTTGATCGTCGATCCAAAGAATCCGCCTCCGCCTCCTGCACCGGCAGCCAAAAAGGAACAGCCGAAGAAAGACGACAAGACTGCCGCTAATTCGAATACGGTTCCAAGCACCGCTGTTCCGGCCAGGGCTACGCGCGACGTCAACACGGGCGCCAACACCGACGCTCTCATGAAGGTCGAACTCGCGTTATGGGAAGCATGGAAGGCACACGACGCCAAAAAGCTCGACGATCTGATAGCAACTGACGTTTCATTTGTGAATATATTCGGCACTTACCTCGGAACCAAGGCCGATGCATTGAAGGACTGGACCGGGGCCAATTGCGAGGTCAAGAGCGTCAGTGTCACCGATGGCTTCGCCACGGCTCTTTCGCCGACGGTCGAGATGCTTACTCGCAGGGGCACTGCCGACGGCACTTGCGGCGGTCAGAATATCGGAGGAGTTCCTATCTGGGGCGTGTCAATTTTTGTTAAAGACGGCGATGCGTGGAAGTTCGCTTTTGGCATGAATTTGGCCGCCATGTGAGCTTTGTCATACCGGCACCGACCAACTGTCGGCCCTTCGGGCCTCACGAATTCTTTTTGCGCGTCGTGTACCACGACCTTCCCGTCGTGTACCACGACCTTCCGGTCGTGGCTATTGAATTGCGGCCCTTCGGGCCTCACCGATGGCCTGTTGGTCACTCATCAGGGCCGACTCGTCACAAAGCACTTCGGTTTTTTCCGACTTGGGTTATCAAGTAGATGTTTAAAGTTGGTTCGTTCCTAAGCGGGGAGCTCAGCCCTCCGACTATGTTATCCGCGAGGTTCCGGTGCTCGTATTCCTTGGTGTCTTGTTAGCGCTAAGCTGTTTCATCGGCAATGAAGTCCATTGCTTGAATGCGTTGCCATTACAGCAGAACGGAAATTCTATTAGTGGCCACGTTTCCGACAATCAGCGGACGCCGATTGCAGACTTAAGGGTTGAACTGCTCAACGAAGTCGATTCAGTAATTCAAACTTCCAAAACTGACGCCTCGGGATTGTTTGTGTTCCGAAAGCTCTCCGACGGTACTTTCCAGGTCAGAGTGCAAGCCTCCGGTACGAGCTACGTAGGCCAGACCAAACGCGTCGAACTCACGAGGCCGACCGGCTTTGGCGTTGTGTTTGAAGAGGTCGATTTTGTGTTATCACCGCCCCGGGCCAAATCTTCATCGGCGAAGCCCGGGGTTGTGTTTGCTCAGGACGTCCCGGAACAGGCCCGGGTGCATTACCAAAAAGCGGCTGAACTGCTACAGAAAGAGCGTCGACAAGAAGGCGTTGCCGCGCTAAACAAAGCGATTGAGATCTATCCACAATACTTTGACGCGCTCGAGATGTTAGGAAGTGAACATGTAAAGCACCAAGAATATGAGCATGCCATCCCACCGCTCAAGAAGGCTTTGGAGATCAATGTTAGAGCATATCCGAGTTGGTACGCCCTTGGAGTCGCCCAATACAACCTTAAGCAGTTGCCGGCTGCAGTCGATTCTCTAAGACGTGCAGTTTCGCTCAATCAAAAATCTATCAACGCCAACCTCTGGCTGGGTACGATGTTGCGTCATTCGGGGAAGTTGGACGAGGCTGAAACTTACCTCAAGCAGGCAAATTTCCTGGCGGAAGCAAAAGTACCTGATGCCCACTGGCAGTTGGCCCTCCTTTTTAATCAGCTCAAGAGATTCAAAGAGGCTGCAGACGAGTTGGAACTTTTTTTAAAAGTTCAACCGGAGGCGAGAGACGCAGACAAGATCAAGAAACTCATCCAGCAGCTTAGGCAAAAAAGCAATTAAACAGCCCGATTGAGAATCTAGCCGCACCTTGGCTTTGCCTTTTCATTCACACCGGGCTTCAGCCTGGTGGAAAGTGTAATCTCATTGTTAAGGAACCGTTTCTAACGGTTTCCACCAGCGGAAGAAGAGAAAACCGTTGAAACGGTTTCCTGCTAAATGCGTCCCGCCTAACACCGGGCTTAAGCCCGGTGTGAATGAGACGACTTTTGAGCCAAAGCCCCGCGCCTCCCAGATCCACATAGACCTTTCTCATCACCCGACTCTCGGGGCTCGATTCTCTAACAAAAAAAGAAGCCCATCCGATAAGAGCCGGATGGGCTTCGAAATTGATTGTTGAAGTCGCCGGCTAGAAAACGAACCGGAAACCGAAACGAACTTGACGCGGAATCTGTCGAGTAAGCGGCTGATTAAACCGCACATCGCTGGCGATGCTGCCATCCGCCAATCCGGCCAGAATCTGGCTGGTGAGTCCCCCCGCGAAAACTGCACGGAAGGTGTTCAGTTCACCGAGACCATCGTCGTCGCTGATCCCAAAATTCCCTGCCGTCAAGGAATCCGGTGAGATCTGCGTAAACATGCTAAGGACATTGTTCTCGTTGAAAGCATTGAGCACATTGAAGTCTAACTTCAACGCGTAGCGTCCGTCACCGGCCAGCTTGATAGTGTGGGACAGCTGGAGATCGGTTTGCGTGAACATCGGCGTGCGGCCAAGATCTCCACGGGTGTTCAGGAAGGTATAAGCACCATAGAGTTGCACGCGACTCGATAGCGGTGTCCCACTTAAGCCGATGAACGATGCGCCTATCTCGGTGCTGTTGGCGCCCGAGCTATCCAGGCCACCAAGGAATTTTTTCCAGTCAAATGTGTAGGAACCGAACACCTTCAAAGCGTGTGGGCGATCGGTTGCCAGTAAGCCGTTATCCGGCTCGCCGTTGGTGTTGAAGCCGAGGAATGGCAAATCGAAAAAGCGATTAACATTCGGGCTTGAACGACCGACGCCAAGGCCATCCGGCTCATCCGAGCTGGAGAGACCTGAGTAGTTGCCGGTTAAACGACTGTAGGTGTAGCTAACGTTGAAGAAATAGTTCTGGGAGAATCGCTTGTCGAGTCGCAATTCCATTGCGTTATACAAGCGCTTTGCCAACGGCGACGCCGGAAGACCCGAAGCAAATGGCTGCGAGACGAGGCCCATGCCCGGATTGGCGATGAAAAAGTTCTCATTGCCGAGGGCGTCGATGAATCCAACGTCCTCGATCGTGCGGTCAAGGTTCTTGCGAGTGTAGCGACCGCTGAATACAAGGTGGTTACTTAATCCGTATTCAGCGCCGACGGTAAATTCAGTCTGTCGTCCCGCTTTAAGATCCGGATCGACGCGATTGTCAGCTGGGTCATTGGAAGGAACTCGGAAGTCGAGTGGTCCAACCAAAGTGTGTGACAAAGCGTACTCTCTCGTGTAGGTCGTATAGTTTGGATCAGCGAGAGGGAAGAAATAGCGCAGGAACTGATCGCCGCCGAATGAGCCACGTGGCAGCTCATACTTAAAGCGATCATAGAATCGGCCGAAACTGGCGAAGACCTTCATTTTGCCATCGCCGAACACGTCGTACGCGAAACCCAACCGCGGCGCCAATTTGGATCCCCACCCAAATTTTATCGCCTGGCCATTTTCGGAGAAGGAGGGAACGTCTTCCTTTTCCATGCGCAGCCCGAGGTTTAGGGTCAAACGGGGAATAGGTTGCCAACTGTCCTGAACATAGATAGCGCTGTTCGTGCTGCTTGCCAGACCGACAGTGCCGAAATCCTGAAGGTAGCCGTAACCATAAGAAGGACAGGGGCCGCCCGGACAAACTCCCGGTCCAATACCTCGGTCGGACTGACCCCAGAACAAGCGAACTTCACCAACACCAAAGTAGCCCTGGTCTACATCATTAGAGAGCTTGTTGAGCTGGTAGCCAAACTTGAAGTTGTGACGGCCCGCAAGGTTATCCACCAGGTAACTGGCATCCGCTTCAACCGTCTTGCGGATCGAAATATCCTTAACAGTCTTAGTGATGTCCGACGTGCTGTTGAATCCGGAAGCGCACGGGTTAGTTGCAGGCACGCCAGCAGGGCTGCCGCCGTTTAGACAGCGGATACGTGGTCCTGCCGGAACGCCGTAAGAGCTATCTTTTTCGTTTAAATAGTTGCGACCGAAGCGCCCACTGATGACAAGCTTTGATGTGGGCGTCCAGGTGCCACTACCGGTGACGTTATTTGCCGCAACCCGGCCACCTAACTGGCTATAGTCATTCGACGGAGGTGCCGCAGTTGTGTAAGAAGGAATTTGTCCGTGTTCACGTTGCGGGCTGTAAGTGAAAGTGCCCGATAGGCGCAGGTTGTCCGTGATAGACGAGTCGAGACGTGCGAACTCATAATCGTTTCGGAGGTTTCGCTCGTAGTGGACTGTTTGCCCAGTGGGAAAGAGAAAGTCGCGCTGTGCGCTGTAAAACTGTGGGGCCGCGCTAACCAGGAACCACAGCCGGTTCTTAACAATTGGCCCACTGAGAGTAATACTGGGATAGACGTTAAAGAAAGAGTCGCCCGGTGGATTGATATAACTCAGAACCGACGCGCTGGTTCCCTGAATGAGGGGATTGGCCTGGTACTGAGGATCACTGTTGGAAACTTTTCCTGTCAGGGTCTGGCGCGCGCTGAGATTGCTCGTTTCAAACTGCGCTCCCAATTCCCCGTGAAACTGATTGCCGCCACTCTTGGTGACGACGTTGATCACACCGCCCGTTGCGCCGCCAAACTCGGCATCGAAACCACTCGACTTTATTTGCACTTCCTGTACGAATTGGAAAGGAAGGTTGTTGGTGTCGCGCAGTTGGCCGGTGCGGAAGTTTGTAACTTCAGAACCGTCGATCACGAAGGTATTTTCCGCGCCACTTGAGCCGTCGATTTGAAAGCCACGACTCAATGGCTCGTTTCTGGTTGCACCAGACAGTTGCAACACGGAATCAACCCTGGTCCCTTTCGGAGTTGAATTGATAACGGCGGTTGTGATGTTTGTTTGGATCTTGTTTGAAGAAGTGTCGATGGGGGCCACGTCTGCGTCTGTAACGACCACAGCGGCCGAAACGTCACCAGCGTTTAATTTGATCTCTGCGGTAGTAACCGTGCCAAGTGTGACCTGAACGTCCTGAATTTTGTCACTGGCAAAGTTCGAAGCGCTGGTTGTGATCGAATAGGTTCCTGCGGGAACTTGCAATATTCGATAAAAGCCCTCGCTATCAGTAGTGACTGTGCGGTTGAAGGCATTGCCTTCAACAAGCACTGTGGCTCCGGCAATTCTGCCTCCTTGAGCGTCAACCACAGTACCTTCAATGGTGCCGGTTGTTTCCTGACCAAAAGCAATGCCGGTGAGGCAAAGACAAAGGGCCAGAATGTTCGCAACTCGTTTAAGACTCATTTGTACTTTCTCCTTCCGATCTAAAACGGAAATTTGCTAAGTAGCTCGCTTAACTGGGGAAGTGTCGTCGCTTACCTTTTCGCTCCGAAAAACTGGAGTACCGCAAGGTAGCGGTAAGAGTGGAGGTGCAATGACTATGCCCGGCGCGGGAAGATCGCCTGGGGCCCGTTCGTCCCTCGTTCAAGCCGACTCGTACAGCAAACCGAAGAAATGGAGTTGCGGAAAATGGATTGGACTGTAGGAAGCTTGCAGTTAATGGATCAGATAGTGCGAGAGCAGTTGTCTTGACAGCGCTGACTACACATTTTCGGAGCCGCTGGCAGCGGACTCGATGTTTTGACTAGTCAGGCCCGAAGGGCCGCCAGTTAATAGCTACGACCGGAAGGTCGTGGTACACGACGCACAAAAGAGTTCGTGAGGCCCGAAGGGCCGCCAGTTGGTCGGTGCCAGTATTGAAAAACCTTTGGCAAACATTGTAAATGCCTCACTCCCACGTTTGCTCGCTTATTTAGTTTGACGCACCGTGTCCCACAAGTCTGGAAAATACCTCAGCTTATTAGTCCACTTTACGTGGAGCACCGCACATCGGGAACCGTGGATTGAATCGAACTTGCGCGAAGATCTTTACTCGATCATTGGCAGCATCGCCCGTAAACGGAAAGCAAAGTTGCTGGCCGCAGCAGCCGTTGACGATCACATTCATCTCTACACCTCGTTACCTTCCACCATCAGTATTGCAGACTTCGTCAATGCGATTAAAGCGAACTCATCGAAGTGGATACATGATTCATTTAAGAGGCTACGAGGATTCGCCTGGCAGGAAGGTCAAGGCGCTTTCAGTGTAAGCAAGTCAGATGAAGCCCGGGTGGTGCGACACGTGAAGGAACAGGAACGACATCACAAGAAACGTTCAAGGAGGAGTTTGTCACGCTACTCGGGAAACATCAGATCGACTACGATCCCCGATATATCTGGGATTAACTGCCGGCCCTTCGGGCCTGGCGAATTCACTTACCGGTGGTGTTCCACGACCTTACGGTCGTGGCTATTGATTGTCGGCCCTTCGGGCCTGTGACTGGGGGCCCTTCATGCTGGTAAGTATAAAAACGACATGCCGGGGCCAATCGAAATCTTTGCAAAGAAAAAGCCCTCGCTGTTGCATGGGCAACCTGAACACAGTGGCCACGCCTTTTTGGAGTTGCTTCGCGTAATCGGTCTCGAAATTCTCTGTTCGCAGCCACCAGTCGTAAGCATACGCAGCGAGCATAACTGCGTTGAGTGATCGAGCAGTCTTGTTTAGCGATTCGCGAGGGAGAGCCGGAATGCAGCCATCTCGTGGTCATTGCGAACCAGCAGGACATCACCAGCCAGCACCGGGTGGTTCCAGGTCTTGCCCTCGATAGCCGGGAAACGCGCCAGCTCAGTGAACTGGTCGGGCGACGCCTTTACCAGCGCCACCTCTCCCGTCTCCGACAACACCAGGAGGACATCCTGATCGCGCAAAAGCACGAGCTGACCGTAGCCGTACCTTGCGCCCTTCCACTTGCGCTTCCCCTCCTTGAGATCGATACACGCCACGGTGCCGTAGTCGAAGCCATAGGCATGGCCCTTATGAATGACAGGGTCGTTGAAGCTGGAAATGAGATCCTCTGATGTCCAGCGCTCTTCGGTGGTCCATCCGCTGGATCCCTGCTTGACCGCGATGCGGCGCATGCCGTTTCCGCCCATCCCGTCGCCAATACTCATCATGAGTTCCCCATCCGCAAATACTGCTGGCTGCATGATGCGGGTGTCAGATGGCCAGGAGTGATTCCAAAGTAGCTTGCCGTCCGCCAGTGAGACACTAGTCGCGCCAGTTGAGCTCATCAGCAGGACCTGCCGGACTCCATCTATGGTGACAAGCTGTGGTGAGCTGTAGCTGTTGCCGCCGCTTGGGCCGAACCAGCGCGGTTTACCAGTAGCGAGGTCGTAGGCGACGAGGTTGCCGGACGCGGCGACAATAACCAGATCTCCGACTACCAACGGGGAGCCCGAGATACCCCAGCCGGGAATCTTTGCGCCCGTGTCAGACACTGCGTTGCGCGACCACACGACTGCGCCAGTACCTTCGTCAAGCACGTTCATGACTCCAGTCGCACCGAGTGCATAAACGCGACCGTTGCTGAGGGTGGGCGTCCCGCGCGGTCCGGGGCCGCCAACCGACTCGTAGAAGCGAACCGCGTCGCTGTGTTTCCACACCGGCTTTCCGGTGCTGACCTCATAGCAGGCTACGATCTCATCTTTACCACGTTGCTCCTGCGTGTAGAGGCGCGAGCCGCGGACCGCGAACGAAGACCAGCCTGGCCCGACAGGCCGACGCCACAGTTGGACCGGCGGTGACGCCGTCCAGTCAGTTTTAATCTGCACACCGCGAACGGCTCCGTCGCGCTCTAGCCCACGAAAGCCCGGCCAGCTAGCTTCGGTTCCGACTGTTGCTGGAGCGACGGGAGTTGCGGGCGCTTCGATCTCATCGCCGGCTTGGGCCAGGAGGCGTTCCTCAGGAGTTTTGGACCAGCGCCAGTGGAAATCGTTTTTGAAGTCTCCAGAAGCACCAGCGGTTCGGAGAAGCGTAAACACTCCGCACGCGAGCAGGATCGCCGCAGCGATCACTGCGCGCCGCGGCGCTGGGGAGAGGCGACGACTCACCACTGCCGCTGCGACCAGGGCGAGGCTCATAACAGGGATTGCCATGACGAAAAGCAAAAACCCCATACTGCCGGTTGCAATCGACACGTGGACAACACGCTTTGTTATGATCACCGCGAGGATAATCAGGACGAGGGCACCCAGCCGCTCGTACCAGGGCGCGCGGCTGAATAACAACCACCAGAGAATGACAGCGAGAGCGCACGCGGCTGCAACCATCATTGCATAGAGCATCGCGTCGGGTAGAAAGAAAGGGACGACGAACCATGCCAGCCACTGCACGATCACAAAGAGCACGCCGGGCCACACCCGGAGGGGCCTTCGCGGTATGGGTTCACGGGCTTGAGCGTTGATGCTTTCGGTCTGCGGAGAAGGGAGATCGTTGGCCGCCGTAGTCATATTAGTCAGATCATACGCGCGCGACGGGCCGCTTGTTTCTTTTTTGACAGCTAAGAATAATGCGACATTAACTCAGCCAAGGGCGGCAGAAGGCAGGCGGCCGAAAGCAGACGTCAGATATCAGACATCCGCCCGGCGTTATAACAACAGTTCCACGCCACGCGGGCGCGGCCCTTCCCGAACTGGGCCGCCAGTTAGCGAATGCGCTCCGCGTTGGTTCACTCAGCGAGGAATTGTTGAGCGCGTTTCGTCGAGAGTTGCCTCGCGTAATCGGCCTCAAGATTCTCTGTCTGCAACCACCAGTCGTAAGCATAGGATCTTGGAAACTTCGCGGCTTGCCGCTTTCCGTGCGGTAAGGTTTACCTTACCGGGCCATCTTTCTAAAAATTGCGCGAGGCAAAGCCTAGCGCCGGAAGTCGGAGAAAATCTCTCGGTAAGGCAAGCCTTACCGCACGGACAACGGCAAGCCGCGGATCGCGCGTCTCTCCAAGTCAATTATTCGCAAAAGAAAAGCAGATCGAAGGCCATCCCGCTCGCATGGCGGCGCTACGAAGACCTCCACAATGAAGGCGGCGGCTAGGTAAGACTGGCGCGATAACCCGCCAGAGCATCGTTATCAAGCACGGGCGCGATAACATATAGTTAGGCGGCAGCGGGCTTCAATCAAAGGGGACTTTGTAGAGTGAAAACAGAAAAGCTAGTAGACCTTAAAGGAGGCTTGAAGCATACGGCTTCCTCTGCCCAAATCAAAAGCGATGGCAGCCTTGTCATCGAGTTACACGATTTCAGCAGCGAAGCTGAAAAATGGTTGGGAAACGAAGTCGCTTTCCTACTCAAATTCTCCCCTAGCGACAAGAGCAAAATGTTGTCATGTCTGCTGGAAGGGCAGAATCAAATGCTTGATAAGTCCCACGCGGATGATCTATTGCTCCAGTTAATAGGGGAGCGATTTACAGATTATTACGCAGTGAAGCAATGGATAGATGAGAACAAGATTCCACATGAGAAGGAGTTTGATCCGTGGGCGTGAGGGTCAGACGCAGGCGAGAGGTGTCCGGCGGCAGTCGTCTAACAACGGAATGAACCTGACCGCGAATAGTGTTGCTTTCATCCGCAAGGCTTGAATGCTTGATGCGCTGTGCGCGCGGCGGGTGATGCCGGGCCGTAACCCCCGACCTAACGGTCGGGGCTATTACCTCTCGGCCCTCCGGGCCTTGCTCAAGCGCGCGCCGACGAAGCTGCGTCTGATGTTATGTCGCTCTTTCAGAGCTCAATCTTATGGCCAACAGCACCAGGGGCTGCGCGCTTCGCGTTTGCCCCTGGCTACCTTATTTCGCGCCTGCGGCGCTCAGGCAACAGAGAAGTTATGAGTTGCATTTCTAACTTAAATCCACCAATGACAAGCGGGAATTAGTATGAAACCAATTTTTACGCTGGCTCTGCTTTCGATCTCCCTTGCTATGCCAACCGCGTGGTTACAGCAGAAGCCACAGCAAAACATCCTAGCGGTATCAGATGTAACAGTAATTGATGCTACCGGCTCCCCAGCCAAGCCCAACATGACCGTGATAATCACTGGAGATCAAATCACCCACGTTGCCAAAACAGGAGAAGTTGCAATACCGAAGAACGCGCAGGTAGTCGATGGTAAAGGAAAGTTCCTGATTCCAGGCTTATGGGACATGCATGTCCACACGGTGATTGGAAACCTGCCTGAACGTTTCTTCCCACTGTTCATTGCCAATGGCGTCACTGGTGTTCGTGATATGGCTGCCAACCTGGGGTTATTGAAGCAGCTGCGAAAAGATATTAACGAAGGCAAGCGAGTAGGCCCGCGCATTATTGGAGGTCAAATGGTAGATGGGCCCATGCCAGTATGGCCCGGGCTCCCAATATCGATTTCTGATGAGGCTAGTGCCAGAAAAACAGCGGCGTCCATAAAAGATCGAGGAGCGGATTTTATTAAGGTCTACTCATTAATTCCACGGCCAGCATATTTTGCTCTCGCAGATGAGGCAAAGAAACTGAGGGTAACATTTGCCGGGCACGTGCCTGTTTCAGTTAGCGCATTCGAGGTTTCGGATGCCGGGCAGAAAAGCATTGAACACCTCGAAGGAATTTTGCGCGCCTCTTCAACGATCGAACCAGAGCTTAGGAACACCCTTGAGGAAGCCTTGAAGGGTGCAAAAGATACAGACCAAATGAGAAGGTCGCTGGTGGATTCACTTAACAAAGCAGAATTTAAGGCCCTGGACACTTACAGCGAGGAAAAGGCTGCGGCGCTGTTTGCGCGCTTTGCTGCGAATGGAACATGGCAGGCGCCTAACCTCGTACTGCATCGGGCGGGAGCCTTCATGGATGATTCCGATTTTACTAATGACCCTCGCCTCAAGTATGTGCCTCGCGACATAAGAGACTCCTGGAAGAACCAGGATGATTTTCGCTTGAAGAATAGAACAGCTGAGAGTTCCACCCGCCACAGGATGCTGTTTCAAAAGCAACTGGAGTTAATAATCGCGATGCATCGAGCAGGCGTGAAGCTGTTGGCCGCGACCGATTCATTGGGATGGTATGTGGTCCCTGGCTTCAGCTTACATGATGAGTTGGAGCTTTTTGTTAAAGCCGGTCTGACCCCGATGGAGGCGCTCCAAACAGCAACACGCAATCCGGCAATCTACCTTGGTTTGATCGAAATGGTTGGAACAGTAGAGACGGGGAAGAAAGCTGATCTGGTGCTACTGGAAGCAAACCCATTAGAAAACATCAGCAACACAAAAAGGATCACTGCTGTAATCGTTAACGGCAAGCTAATTCCAAAAGTCTCACTTGATAAAATGCTGATGGGTGCAGAGGCGGCCGCTAATAAGGGATGAGGGATGAGGGATGAGGGATGAAAGATGAGGGATGAAGACAAGAACAAGTTCCGCCTATTTTTGCGTTACAAAGACCGTCCGCCTTCATCCTTGATACGTAAAGCTCGGATTTGTAAATGACTTCTAATGTTTCAGTAAAGACTTGTTTGAGGTTGGTGGCCGGCCTGGTGCTTCTGGCGATTTGTCCAAGCGTGCTTGGCTCGGACATTCGCTTCACTTCGGGACGTAGCGCACTGGCTATTCCCTTTGAGTTGGATGACAACCTTATCTATGTGCCCGTCAGTATCAATGGCTCAAAGCCTCTCTCTTTTATTCTTGATACGGGTGCCTTCACTATCGTGGATTTACCCCGCGCGCGGGAACTCGGCATAAAGCTAAAGCCTTTGGGTCAGACCGAGGGCATCGGAGACGAGCAACAAGGCGTGTTCCTTGGCGCTGAAAAGGTCTCATTCGGTTTGCCTGGCGTCACGCTGTCCAAGCAGAGGCTCTTAGCTGTCCCCCTTAACAAAGTGGAAGACTGCGTGGATGAATTCAATGTGGATGAATACGGCAGAGATATTTCTTCCTCTAAGCCGCAAGTGAAAGGTGTTCGCCGAAAGGTGGACGGCATCCTCGGCGCAGAGTTCTTCAGTAAGTTCGTGATTGAAATTGATTACGCCTCACGCCTCATCAATGTCTATGAACCAGCCGGCTACAGATACAACGGTAAAGGTGAGAAGCTTCCGCTCAAAGTGACGCCACAGCACATCTTTGTCCACGCACACGTTCTCTCGCAGGGACGACAAGCTTTGCCGGTAAAGCTTTTGGTTGATACCGGCAGCGCGATGGCAATTACCCTCACAAAACGTTTTACAGATGAACACCAAGTCCTGCCTTCGATGGAGCGATTGAATAGTACGCCTATTTGCGGGCTGGCCGGAATGATGAAAGAAAAGTCTTTGCTCGGCGAGATCGATATGTTGATGTTAGGAGGCTTAAAGATCGAGAATCCCTTGGTCGAATTTCGTCGCGCCTCGGTAGATTATGAGTATGACGGCCTTCTTGGCGGGGCAGTATTACGACGCTATAAAGTGATTTTTGATTATTCACGCCGCCTGATGATTATGGAGCAGAAAAGCAATGATGAACGATGAAGTATGAATGATGAATTGAAACATTCTGCGGTTCATCAGCTCCCGGTCGCTACCGCTCGCGGTACTGTCCTCACGAGGTACGGTCGTGGCGGCCCTGCGGACCTCACGAATGGCAGATATGTCTTAGGCGAACTCTATGCGTATTGTGTGCTTCCACGCTGCGTTAAGATCTAGTTCGCAACCCTGGTGAATGTGACTCCGCCGTAATTCAACGATCCGATCTTCCCGTCAGCATCCTTGCCGAAGCCGATTACGTCACCGTTTCCCCCTGGCTGCATCACGACGCGAATGGTATCGGGTTGCGTATAAGGCGTGGCCACTGTGTTCAGCTTGCCCATTCGAACAGCGAGGGCCTTTTCATGTGCGATAATTTCGATCGTCCCCAGCATGTCGTTCTTATACTTACCAGCATAGTCAGTGAACGGTTGTGTAAGCTGCCACTCTCTCTTTGACCGCGCGGCTGCTTCAGCGGCGATGCCCTGCCTTCTGTACTCAAAGGTCTTAGCGTCCTGCTGCAATTGCTTTTCGAAATCCGCCTGGAAGTTCTCCGTTCGCAGCCACCAATCGTAGGCGTAAGCAGCTAGCATGTCCGCCAGGCGTCCGCCGAGCGCGTCATTATTTACGAGCACGCCGACTGCGACTTTTTTGTCAGGCATGAATGAGACATGGCTGCGATAACCGGGATAGCCGCCGTGATGATAGATCACCCTTTCGTTGCGGTACTTGCCGATCTGCCAGCCGAGCCCGTACTCACCATCGCCCGAAAAGGGCGGCTCGTTACGCGTACTCTTTGTGTAACCCGTGTGCGCATTGCGTAAAAGATCGACCGGCAATACCTGTTTCCCACCGAGTTTGCCCTCATTCATGTTCAGGTTAAGCCACCTGCCGAGGTCCGAAATGCTCATGAACATCCCACCGGCCGACTGCATGTTCTCGTCGGTCTTTTCCAGCTGACTTCGCACCATCTTGCCTGCATTGACCGCATCGGTGTCGATGACATAAGGCGCCGCGATCTTGTATTTCCTGGCGCGCGCGGTGGAAATGGACGCAGTCGTGTGCTGTAACTTTGCGGGAGCGAATATGCGCTCCTGAAGCAGGTCCTGCCATTTTTTGTGCAGATGGTAATGCAGCGCGAGCCCGTAAATGTTGTAGCCGAGGTTTGTATAGTTGTACTTGCCAAAGTTGGTCTCATTAAAAGAGGTGCTCCCGGCAAATACCTGATCGATCTCAGCCCCGTCGATCTGGCCGGTAAAGGCGAGGCGGTTGACGAGCGGCGAGTTCCGCAGACCGCTGGTATGGGTCAAGAGATCTCGGATCGTGATCTTGGCCGGTATCTCATTTTTGAATTGAATGCCCGGAGTGTATTTCGTCAGCGCGTCGGAAAACTTGATCTTGCCTTCCTTATCCAGCATCGCAGCCGCGAGCGCCGTAAACGACTTGGTTGAGGAAGCGATGTAGTAAAGCGTATCAGCATCGGCTTTTATGCCGGCTTCTTTATCCGCCATCCCGTAAGCGCGAAGAAAGATCGGCTTATCGTCCTTGATCACCACGATCGCGATGCTCGGAAGGTCAGGGAACATGGCAATCGTCTGACGAACACTAGCATCGTAGGTTGCTGTGAAATCTTTCTCCGTTGCGGGGGGCGACGTCGGCAGGGTCTGAAGGAAAACGTTGGTAGAGTTCAATAGCAGGCCCACGAGCGAGATAACGATCGCTTTCTTCATAAGCTCTCCTGCGCAAAGGAATATTTCCGAGGTGTTAAGCGCTACGACTGGCGAAACGGGAAAGTTTCGTCATCCGCCACCTCTTCCCGAACAGATCTAAGGCCATCGCGACTGCGTGGCGGCGCGAGGAAGACCTCCGCGTTGAAAGGGCTTAGAAAACAAAGCGAGCAAGCCGTAGGAGTGAGGCAATTACGATGTTTGCGAGGCTTTTCATAACGGCACCGACCAACTATCGGCCCTTCGGGCCTGACGCCCGCGCTATTCCTCCAGCAGTTTTCCTGACAACAGTTTCTGTCCGCCGAGTGAGGTGTAAAAACCGTAAGCAGCGAGAAGGAGCGCGATCGCAAGGGCAATGGTGAAGTCGGTGGCGTACCAGGCAGTAAGTTCAGGTGTTATGGGATAGAAAATCGCGAGATAGGAGAAGAACAGCGTCGAGATTACAGCAAGCAGGCCAAAGCGTATCAGTGTGAAGACCACTATGGCCGCTAACAAAGCGGTGAACGGAACCCTCATCCACGTTGCCTCCGACACTAGACTGAGCAGAAGTGTAAACAGTAGCCATATCGCCATTACTGCGAAGCGTGCACGCCGCAGGATCACTACTAACAAGAGCAACAGAAATACTGAGATGAAGGCCACGAAGAGTCCCGAGGTCGCTTGCCCGGCGAACCGCAGAAAGAAGAGGTTTCCCAGCCTGACGCTGCCCGGGTTGAGTACTAACGCGGGCGCCTGGCCGAGAAAACCTGGTGATATGTGATACACCTCCAGAACCACGATAAAGAGAGCGCCGAAAGCCGCCCCTAACAATATGTCGCGACCGACGAGTGGATCACGAAAATCGCCCGCGAGTAACCGGCTCCAGGAAATGATCCACGCTGGCCAACGGCGCCGGATAAACGGTTCAAGCGCGACATAGAGTAACCATAAGAAAGTTGAATCAAGCACGGCTGTGGCCAGGTATAGATAGAAAAGATCAAACTCTCGTACCGGCAGGCCGTTGTGATGTTGGATGAAAAGCCAGACCAGCAATCCCACCGTGAAGTAAACGAGTGCCACGCGGGTGGCGCCGCGACGGTCGCCCCGACCAAGCCTTAGATTTCTGCGCGCTAGCATCAGACTGCCAAAGAACGCCACCAGATAAATCGCGATGAGGATGAAAGTAAGCGCTTTCCAGCCGCCACTTTGTGGTGGCTCTTCCTGACGCTGAGGCTGATCCCACGGGTAAACGGTTTCAAAGTAAACCAGCTTGCCACGAAATGCTGCCGCTTCAACGTGTGCAATCAACTCCGGATGAGCGGGATCTGGTCCATCCCAGGCAGCCCGCGCGTCATACGCATGCAATGGGATAGAGGTTGACGGCACTGATGTGAAGTTTGCGAGGTCGAGACCGGCTTCACGAAAAGGTAACGACCAATCAGGAGCTAGCTTCGGAGGAGCGTTGGAATCGATTGGAGATTCCCGTTGAGGTGGCACCGCCATAAACCAGTGCAGCCGCCCTTGCATATCCAGATAAATGCTGGCCATTTCGGAGACGTCGAGCGCCGGCTTATCAACCTCGATTTCTTCGATCGTATCGAATAAACGTGGACTCTGGCGATACCAGTAACGATATGGACCAGGACCCCTATCGCTCATCTTCTGCCAGCGATCAGCCGACTGATCGTGAGCGGCTACATATTCAAGATAGTCTTCCTTGAGAATAATTCCATCGGCGCTGTCGGCTGGAGTTTCTGAGTATCCAAGCCGCCTAACCACATCGCGAGCGTGAGCACGCAACGCTGCCGGCGGTTTGTCCAGGGACGTCATACGGTAGACGGCAGTAAACTTGGTCATCCAAAGCGCCAGCGCCAACAGAATCAGGAACGAGACGAAAAGGCCGATTGCAATTTGAGGACGCAAAATACCTTGCTTTGGCGCTGCCGCAACCATCTCCGGCGAAGGAGTCTCGCCGGCGGCGAGTGCAGCCGCGATCGGATCACCGCCAGGCAGCGCTGCTGCAACTTGGAGTGCAGATGCGGGACGCTGTGAGGGATCGGTCTGAAGACAACGGTCGATTACCTTTTCGACGAGAGGATCGAGATCTTTAACGATGTCCGTGGGAGTAGTGGGCGCGGTGTTGGTGCGGCGCAGCTTAAGCAACTCACCCATCGTCGCCGCGTCGAAAGCCTTCTTGCCGGTGAAGAGTTCATACAGCACGAGACCGAGCGAGTAAATATCAGTCTTAACAGATTGTTCTTTTCCGGCAAGTTGCTCAGGCGCCATGTAAGCCGGAGTGCCAGCCGCCAGTTCATCGTCGCCAAACTCCTCTGCCAATCCAGCCAAACCAAAATCGGTGATGCGCGCGTCACCGCGTTCATCGATCATGACGTTTGCGGGTTTTAGATCGCGATGCAATACCCCTGCGTCGTGAGCGGCTCCAAGCCCGGCACAGATCTGGCGAGCAATTTGAACAGCTTTGTCCCGCGGCAACCTGCCAATGCGGCGCATGAAGGATGAAAGTTCCTCGCCCTTAATGAATTCCATCGAGAGGAAATTGCGGCCATCAACGTCGCCGATGTCGTACACGCGACAGACATTTTTGTGGCTAACCTGGCGCGCGACACGAACCTCACGATGAAAGCGTGCGAGCGCGGCACCGTCACTGAGTAGATGCTCGGGTAGGAATTTGAGCGCGACGGGTTGGGACAACCTGAGATCGTCGGCACGGTAGACTTCACCCATACCACCGCGCCCAAGTAGGCCGACGATCCGGTAACGTTCCGCAATGATTGTCCCCGGAACAAATCGCGCGTTATCGATCGAGTCGAATGATGATGATGTCTGGCGTCGTTGAGGGGGTTCCAGGCGCTGAGTGGCGTCGCTTTCCGACGGGTTAAGCTCGATGCCGCAGTTGGGACAGGAATCGGCATCGGTGCGGATCTCGGCGTTGCAAGAGGGGCAATGAATCCGAAGAGTCATTTGGCGGCGGATTGTAGCAGAGGTGGGTGGAAGGAGGCAGGACGGAGGAAAGCAGCGGGTCCCGCATCAGAAATTCCTTCATATTGTTTTCGATATTCTGCGGCGCCATGGCAAGCTCCACAGTCCGCGCGCTGAGAGGATCGCCGAGAATAGTCCGAGTACGCCGAGCGCGAGTAGCATCCAGACGAAGCGGAAGTGTGCGCTGGAAGCCGCGATCTTGGTGGCGACGCCGACACCCTTCCCTTTCATGTGTAGGTAAGGGACGCCCAACGAAAGCAGCGACGCGACGAGCATGATGATGTAGCCCGATCGCCGTTCGGCGAGTACGGTGGCTCCGTAGAGCCAGACGACCATGATAAGACTCCCACCGATCAGGTTGTTGAGTCCTCCCGGCTCCATCCCGAGGATGATGTCGTCCGCCAGGTGAAACGAAAACAAGAGAATCGAGAGCAAAGACGTGATGGTTAACAGAACGCTGCGTTTCATTTTGATATTCTCCCTTGCGGCACCGGTGTTCAAAGTCCAAAGTCCAAAGTCCAATGTCCAACGTCCGAGTTTCGGGGATGCTCAGTCCCCAAGCGAACACAACGAAGATTTCGGCACGGCACTCAAGGGCGTTCATCAGCTTGCTCTCCGTTTGCTCGCTGCTGCCGGTCGCTCGCGTTCTGCTTGCTCAGGCTCAAACCGGAGAATGTCGCCAGGCTGGCAGGAGAGCGCCTCGCAGATCGCCTCGAGGGTCGAGAAGCGGATCGCGCGCGCCTTGCCGGTCTTGAGAATCGAGACGTTGGCTAGGGCCATTCCGATTCGATCCGCGAGCTCCGTTAGTGTCATCCGTCGATCGTGGAGCAGGTCATCGAGCTTGACGGCGATTGCCATGTCACACCGTCCCTTCGAGGTCGTCGCGCATGTGTGCGCCTTCTGCGAACACACGGGCCAGCAGGAAGGTGAGGAGTACTGCGAGCCAGCCGTTGATTGAGAAGCCGGCGTCTATATGTAGCGGATGCGCCGGAGTCGAAACGGTTTCGGCGATTGCGCCGATCACAATGCTGAGAACGTTCAGCGCGAGCAGCACCCAGGCGATCGCTTGCAACCGGGACGCGTTCGCGGCGACGAACGGGTCGCCCGCGCGAACCGTCTCAACGATCGCGAGCAGCCGCTTCAGGCCAGCATGATTGAGTGGAGTCGCCGCGAGACCGAGCACGGCGATCGCGCGCAGGCCCATGACCAGCCGCTCTGCTTCAGGCGAAGGAGCGAGTTTGAAGGCGCTCATGATCCATTGCTCGTTAGGCATAACAACCAGCAGAGCGAGGATCGCGGCCCCGCCCAGCCAGTTCACAACGATAAGGATCCGTAACAGGACATAGGCGATCGGCAACGCAGATGACGAGATTGGTTTTGACATGATTTCGCACCTTCCTTGGGTTTATCGATTATCAATAAACTATTTATCGAATATAGTCAATGCTAGTATTGCCAATCGATAAATGAAGGGGTTCAGTGGTAGGTCGCAATAAGTACCGTAACGCGGTAGCGTCGGGTGGTGTGGAGGTGTTATGTCGAGGGTTGAACCGGTGACCTCGGGTTAAAGCACAGTGCTGCGCCCACGGCGTCGAGCAACATCTACAGTTGACTCGACGCTACCGCGTTACACGTACTGACTGTTTTGTGAAACTCGAACAATGACGTGGTTCATTCGTTTCTCAGAGCAACTAGCGGATCCACTTTCGTCGCGCGCCTTGCGGGAATGTAGCAGGCGAGTAACGCAACTGAGAGTGCGCCGATTGAGACCCCGGCAAACGTGACTAGATCAGTTTGCCCCAGACCAAACAGAAGGGACGACATCACGGTGGTAAGCACGAATGCAGCTGCGAGTCCGATTACTACACCAATGACCACCAGCTTCATTCCGTCGCCCACTATCAGCAGGAGAACGTTACGGCGCTCAGCGCCGAGTGCCATCCGAATGCCGATCTCGCTCGTACGCTCGACGACCAGATATGACAGCATGCCGTATATTCCGGTTGCTGCAATGAGCAATGCGAGGAGACTAACCGATCCGGAAAACCAGGCGCCCATCCGGGCCGGTTCCAAGCCACGTCTTACGTTTTCCTCGAGGGGCTCTGCTGTAACGAAAACGTCTTTGTCGAGAGAACGCGCCACTTCTCGGACAGCGCGCAAGCCCGCGGTGAGGTTCTCGTTTGTGCGCAACACAAAACTGTGACCGGTTAACTTGGACGGCGAGGCAGGTGCGTAGAAGAACGGACCGTCAAATCTACCAATGTGCCTGCTGCTTATGTCGGCTACCACACCAATGATCTCGTGCGATGTGCCTGCATTATCTTTGAAACGCTTCCCGAGGGGATCGCCATTGGGCCAGAAACGATTCGACATCGCCTGGCTTATAACTGCAGGCGCCTGTCCGCTACGAGCATCCTCGTCAGTAAAATAACGACCGCGCCGGAGCGGAATCCCAAGGGTTTGAAAATAATCAGGAGAAACTTCGTTGGCGTTCACGCTCAGTGCCGATCCACCACCTTCAATGTCGATGGTCTCATCGCGCCCGCCGGCAAACGGCACCGTTTGCGCGAGACTCACCGATTTGATTGACGGCAAAGCTTTCAATCGTTCTGAGAGTTGCGTATGGAACGTTGCCGCACGCGCTTCGTCGTAACCCTGTGAGGTTAGGTCCATCGATAAGACAAGCAGATTCTTCTGATCAAAGCCAAGGTCGGTCGACTGTGCCTGTTGTAAGCCGCGGACCAAAAGCCCAGCCCCGATCAGCAACACTAAAGAAACCGCGACCTGACCAATCACCAGCAGATTGCGCAAGTGCGGCCGCGTGGCGCGAGGTCTGTTTCTCGTCGCCTTAAGCGCGTCGGTGAGGTTCGGCTTAGTAGACTGAATTGCCGGCGCGAGGCCAAAGACGACGCCGGTAATCAGCGAAAGCAAAAACATGTAAGCGAAAACGGTTGCATTGGGCTTGAAGTCGATATCGAGACCGGCCTCAGGAATCACCGACAATAAAATCGGCGGCAAGAAGACTGCGAGAAACAACCCCAGGACACCACCTAGAACGGCCAGCAGCAGGCTCTCTGTTAACAGGAGCCTTATTAATCGCCAGCGGCTCGCTCCGAGCGCGAGTCGCACGGCAATCTCTTTTCGCCGCGTTGCAGCGCGAGCGAGCATAAGATTCGAGACGTTCGCGCATGCTATGAGTAGAACCAAGCCAACCACTGCCATCACGAGAATCGCGATCGGTATTCCTTCGCTACGAACCTCAGGAGAATTGACATATGACCCCGGCATGACACTGACAGTCGACCGGCGCCCCGGATACTCCTGGTCCATCCGAGCAGCAACCAGTTGCATCTCGGCCTGCAGCTGCTGTACCGAGACGTTATCTTTCAACCGTCCAACGACACTCAGCCAACTACAATTTGCGAGCTCCAGAAACTTACTTTCAGGCATCACCGCGGGCTGCATCGTTACGGGAATCCAGACATCGGGAACGGTCATCTCGGCACCATGAAAATCTTGCGCCGCCACTCCGAGAACAGTGAAGCGCTGCCGGTTCAGTGTGATCGAAGTGCCAATTACACTCTGATCAGATCCAAATCTGCGCTGCCAGAAACCGTGACTAAGAACGGCGAGCGGGCATTGAAGAGGTGCCTGGCATTCCTTGTCGAAAAAAGTGCGACCGAGAGCGCTGCCGCCTCCCAGAAGCGAAAAATAATTGTCAGTGACCATCAGCCCGTTGATTCTTTCGACGTTGCTGCCGCCCAGATACAGTTTTGCATCAGCGGAAGCGGCGAGACCGGAAACGCCAGAGGCTCCATCTCGATAGTTGAGGTATTCGGGATAAGAAAGGAGATCGGCGCTACCTTCAACCTGACGAGAGAACTCACCTTCTAAGGTTTGGTAGACGTTTACGACTCTGTCGGGGTCCTTTACTGCCAACGGACGGAAGGCCACCGAATAGAGGAGCGTGAAGATGCTGGTGTTTATGCCGATGCCGAGCGCGAGCGTCAATAGGGCAGCCGCAGTAAAATTGCGATGCTTCAGCAAAGCTCGAAATGCATAGCGCAGGTCTTGAAAGGTACTTGAGAGCATATATCCCCATTCCTTTTTCGTGCTAATAATCGCGGCAGGGCCTTTGTCTATACTAAAGGGCCTTTCAAAAAGTTCGCAGTTCTTGTTGTCGACGTGGATTGCGCACTCGTGCAGTCAAACCTTCTTGCCAAGTCGCACGGCGACACAAACGCTTCCGGATGCTACTGACTTTCCACGGTTTTGGACCAGCTGTTGTTGGCATCCCATCGCTATCGCGCCGGGTTCTGAATTTGTTTGTTTCCCCGTTTCGATTCTTGGCGACTGTTTGTGCCAAGCTAGTTGAGACTGGGAAAGCCCGGCCAGCCTGCTGTAGTGGGTGAAAGCAGTGAGACCAGGAAGGAAGCAGGAGTGAAAAAAGGCAGGCCAAAATAGCAAACCCAGTGGCAGGGCGGCGAAGGACGAAGCGTGACGATGACTTCAAAAGATAATCTTAAGGACGAGGTTGATGCGTTGTTCAAGCTCCCGTTGGCCGAGTTTACCGGCGCGCGGAATGCACTCGCCACGAAGTTAAAGAAGAGCGGGCGGGAAGAAGAGAAGGCGGAGGCGGCTGGCGTTAAGGCGCTGGCGAAACCTTCGATCTCGGCGTGGGCTGTGAACCAGCTCTACTGGAATCATCGCGAGGAATTCGACCAGCTGATCGCTTCGGGTGAGCGATTTCATAAGGCCCAGACATCTCGTTCTGCCGGAAAGGTCGCGGATATGCGCGCAGCTCTCGACGACCGGCGCGAAGCGCTTACACACCTTTCAGATCTGGCAGCTTCAGTATTGCGAGATGCAGGTCATAATCCGGCGCTCGATACGATCCATCGAATCACGACTACTCTCGAGGCGTTGTCAGCCTATGCATCGCGTTCTGATACTCCCCACGCCGGGCGTCTGACCGCGGATGTCGATCCTCCGGGTTTCGAATCATTCGGCTCAGCAATTCTAGGAGGCGCCTCAACTACGGAATCGACGCGCAACTCGGCGCGTGTCACGCCGTCAAAGAAGTCCAGCACTCCTGCCGTCAACACGAAGCGAAAGGTGGCATCGGATAGCGACGCACGTCAGCTTGAAGAGACGCGTAAGAAGGAGATGGCGGCCGCGAGAGCTTCACTTCAGGATGCAAAGAAAACGCTGACCGAAGCGCGTGCCAAAGCGAAGACTTTGGAGGGACTGCAGAAAAGACTTCTTGCTAAAGCGAAGGAAGCGGAGAAGAACAGGCGCGACGCAGAGGAGCGCTTGGAGAAAGCAAAGGCTGCGGCTGAAGAAGCCGCCCGGCGCGCGCGAAGTGTTGCAGACGAAGCAGAAGAGGCAGCAACGGCCGTGGAAGATGCCGAACGCGAGCTGAAAGAGGCATCGCAGGAGTTAGAAGAGTTGTTTGGTCAGTAGTCTCTAAAGACAAATCCATTTCATTTATCTTTTTTCATTTAAAAAGTGGGGGGCAATAGTTAGTCGGCGTTGACGCGGACGCCAGCTCGAACGCGACGGGCAACCATACCGCGGCCTCGACGAGCACTTAGTTATGAGGGGAAGAAGTCGACGGCGTAGTTGCGTCTTTTGTAACGCAACCCGTTAGTTTGCGTGCGCTGGAATGCGATTGATTCAGCGCAAACTAAACAATTTGCGCAACAAATTAGACCCCATCTTCAACTTGTCGCCTTTACTTATCATCATCCCTAGCGTAAGGTGGGTCTCGAACCGAGTTCAGCTTACTCCGCTCTCAGCTTCTCTGGAATTCCCCGGACCACCTGATAAATCCACAGCTCAATTTCTAAGAACACTAGGGCGTCATACGTTCACCGATTAGTCTGCGAACAGCAGACCGCAAGCTCCGAACACCGGACAAGATCCAAAGCGGTGTCCCGCTGCGTTCTGCGAGGCAACTTAAAATAGTTGCAGGGCAGCTGTGTGAATGTCGGAAGCCACAAAGGAAAATAAAGCAGAATGACGACGAATATCACACCATTGCATGACCGCGTGATCGTGAAGCGCATTGATGAAGGCGAGCAGATTCGCGGGGGCATCATTATCCCGGACAGCGCCAAAGAAAAACCTCAGGAAGGCGAGGTAATCGCAGCCGGGGAAGGGAAATACAAGGAAGACGGAACCCGCCAACCGCTGGATGTTAAGCAGGGCGACCGCGTTCTCTTTGGCAAGTACAGCAGCTCGGAAATCAAGATCGACGGTGAAGACCTGCTGATAATGCGGGAAGACGAAATTCTTGGAATCATCACGCACGCTGGTGCTGCAGCTGGCGGTAAAAGGAGTCCGCGATAGTTTTTGCAACAGAACTGATTGGATGTGCTTTGAACTTTGTGCTTTGTACTTTGTTGGCACTGAAACCTTGACTCTATTAGGTCGATTGTTTGAAGCATCTCAACTGGAACCAAGTACAAAGCTCAAAGTACAAAGTTCAAAGCTTTAGAATTCTGGAGAAAAGATAAAAAATTATGGCAAAGCAAATAGTACATGGTGAAGAGTCTCGCGCGGCAATTCTGCGCGGCGTTAATCAACTCGCTGATGCGGTGAAAATCACACTCGGTCCAAGAGGACGCAACGTTGTCCTCGGTAAATCCTACGGCAGCCCAACAATCACCAAAGATGGTGTGACCGTGGCGAAAGAGATTGACCTGAAAGACGCGATGGAAAACATGGGTGCACAAATGGTGCGCGAAGTCGCATCGAAAACTTCGGATGTGGCAGGTGATGGAACGACAACCGCTACCGTCCTGGCCCAGGCGATTTACCGCGAAGGTGTGAAAACCGTCGCGGCGGGCGCTAACCCGATGGCCTTGAAGCGCGGCATCGATAAAGCAGTTGAGCGCGCCACTGCGGCGATCAAGAAGCTGTCGAAGCCAGTAGCCGGTGAAATGATTGCCCAAGTCGGCACCATCTCGGCCAACGGGGACCCTACCATCGGTGAACTGATCGCAAAGGCAATGGAGAAAGTCGGCAAGGATGGCGTGATTACCGTCGAAGATGCGAAGACGATGGAAACGGACCTGGAGTTTGTCGAAGGGATGCAGTTTGACCGCGGCTACCTCTCGCCTTACTTCATTACCGACGCTGAGAAGATGGAGTCTGTGCTTGAGAACCCTGTCGTGCTTTTAAGTGAAAAGAAGATCTCGTCAATGAGAGACTTGCTTCCCCTTCTGGAGCAGATAGCCAAGATAAATCGCCCGATCCTGATTATTGCGGAAGATGTCGAGGGCGAAGCGCTGGCTACCCTGGTCGTTAACAAACTGCGCGGCACCATCAACGTCGCGGCCGTTAAAGCCCCCGGCTTTGGCGATCGTCGCAAGGAGCTGTTGCAGGACATCGCGATTTTGACTGGTGGCAAGGTCATCAGCGAAGATCTCGGTATCAAACTCGAGAACGTCAAAATCGAAGACCTTGGCCGCGCCAAGAAAGTTACGATCGATAAAGACAACACGATTATTATTGACGGCGCCGGCGACAAGGACGCTCTAAAGGCCCGCGTGAAAACGCTAAGGGCGCAGATTGAAGACAGCTCGTCAGACTACGACCGCGAAAAGTTGCAGGAGCGACTCGCGAAATTGGTTGGCGGTGTCGCGGTGATTCGCGTCGGTGCGGCCACTGAAACTGAGTTGAAAGAAAAGAAGGCGCGCGTGGAAGATGCGATGAACGCGACTCGCGCTGCCGTTGAAGAAGGCATTGTGGCAGGCGGGGGCGTCGCCCTGATTCGTGCCGCGAAGGCGCTGGACAAGTTTTTCGTTTTCGAAACTAACGAAGACGATGAAACGACCGGCGATCCTGATGAACAAATTGGCGTCAACATCGTGAAGCGCGCGCTCGAAGAGCCGCTGCGCCAGATCGTACAGAACGCCGGCAAAGAAGGCGCGGTGATAGTAGAAAAAGTTCGAGGTAACAAGGACCCGAACTTTGGCTACAACGCCGCAACTGACACTTTTGAGGACCTTGTAGCCGCGGGGATTATTGATCCCGCGAAAGTCACGCGTTGCGCGTTGCAGAACGCCGCATCGATCGCAGGCTTGATGCTGACAACCGAGGCCCTCATCTCTGAGCTACAGGAAGATGGCAAGCCACGGGCAATGCCCGGCGGCATGGAGATGTAAATCCCAACGTCCTTAGCAAATTGGGAAGCTTCCATGTTCGCATGCGGCTTCTGTTATGTCCCCAAAGGGGAGAAGGTAAGAAAAATGACTACGAAACTTTATGTTGGAAATTTGTCCTTTGGAACTTCGAAAGAAGATCTTCAGGAAATGTTCGCGAAAGCGGGCACAGTTGAAAGCGTCTCTTTGATCGAAGATCGCGACACAGGTCGCTCACGCGGCTTTGGTTTCGTCGAGATGTCGACGAAGGAAGAAGGCGCGGCTGCTATTCAGCAGTTCAATGGTATGGACCTGGACGGACGCGCGTTGAACGTGAACGAAGCCAAGCCACGCGAAGATCGCACAGGCGGTGGTGGTGGTGGACGTCGCAACGGAAACTCGCGCTACTAGTTCCTAGTTCGCATCTGATAAGAAAGCCCTCGGTGAATCATTTCACCGGGGGCTTTTTCAATGCAGATGGCAGGTGGCAGAAGGCAGATAACAGATAGCAGAAGGCAGATAGCAGATAGCAGATGGCTGATAGCAGATAGCAGATGGCTAATAACAGATGGCAGTTAGTAGATGGCACGGCAGACAGCGCCGCAGGCGCGGCTGAATGTAGCCAGGGGCAAGCGCGAAGCGCGCGGCCCCTGGAGCGGCCGTCAAAGGAATCTGAGCCTTGAAAGGGCGACAGAACATCGGTCTTGGTTAGCTTCATCCGACTACTCAGTCGTTCCCAGCGTCTCATTCCTATTACTAACAATCGCGTGTTGCTAATTACAGGAATGTGAGGAGCGTATCCTCGGTGAGATTCCGTCGCACTATCAGGGCTTAGTCGCTTGACCCATCGGATCCACGGGCTAACGCGCCCCGCGCTTACCCCTGGCTACCTTCTGCCCCGCCTGCGGCGCTAGGTCATCATCCGCATCGATAAGCACGGATAATAAAAAAATTGGCACTTCTCACAGGCCGTTAGTATGCTTTTCACCCCACGAACTTCTTCAACCACTTGAGGCCATCAACCAACTAACATTTAAAACAAGGACTGCAGGAGTGAGTCGCTTTCCTGAAGGAGAAAACTACATGCGCATGACAGTTCGCCGTTTAAGCTTAACCTCAGTAATTCTGATTCTTTGCCTGCTGACTCTCGACCTGAGTGTTCATGCTCAAGGTTCTCGAACAACGAAAGCCCAGGACAAGTTGCAGGGGCGAGACGGTTCGGAGCCGAGCAAACCCCGGTCGGGTAAGGTTCCCGGGCAACCTGGCCCGCCAAACATAGTCGCTGCCCGGCCGCTGATCATTTCTGAGTTTCGCTTGAATGGGACGAACGGCGCGAACGACGAGTTCATCGAAATCTACAACGCCAGCAACGCTTCGCACACGGTTAACTCATCGGACGGCTCCGCATCCGGATACGCAGTCGCTGCCTCAGACGGTGCGGTGCGCGTCATCATCCCGCAGGGGACGGTCATTCCGGCGCGCGGCCACTTCCTCGGGTGCAACTCCGTCGGCTACTCGTTGACGAGTTACCCATCTGGCAACAACGGGTCGATGGCCACAACCGCAACCTGCGACGATACTTACACGGCAAACATCTCGAACGGCGAGGACCCGGATGGCGCTGGCCCGAACCCGCCTCTACCCCGCCGGGGCATCGCGCTCTTCTCGACCGCGGTCGTCGGGAACTTCAACACAGGCACGCGGCTCGACGCCGTAGGCCCAACCGAGGAAAGCAATACGCTCTACAAGGAGGGGACGGGCGTGCGCAACCTAACCCACTTCGCCACCGCCCACAGTTATGTAAGGCGTCTGCCCGGCGGCTGCATCGGCACCGACCCGGACACGGTTGACGCCAACTGCACCAGCCTCGCTGCGGTGGTCACCACGGCGGCGCCTTCGAGCGTCTTTCCCCAGGACACCGACGACAACCGCGCAGACTTCATCTTCGTAGACACCAACGGCACTCCGCAGTCACCCGAGGGCACGCAGCAGCGTCTCGGTGCGCCGGGACCGGAGAATTCGACGAGCCCCATCGTGCGCAGCGCCGTTATCAAGGCGTCGCTCGTCTTTCCCTGCACGTCGCAATCGAGCCCGCCGAACCGCGTCCGCGACTTCACCCAGGACACCGCGAACGAATCCTTCTTCGGCACGCTCGATATCCGACGCAAGTTCACCAACAATACGGGCGCGAGCATTACGCGACTGCGCCTTCGCGTTGTGGACATCACGACCTTCCCGGCTAAGGACTTCGTGCGGCCGCCGGGGAGCACCTGCGGCGACCCCGGCACGGAGTGCGCCGCTGATCTGCGACCGCGCAGCTCCCTGTCTATTGTCGTGGCAAACCCGGCAGAATGCGGCGGCGGTGCCGTGAACGTGCAGGGCACGACGCTCGAGGAAGCCGCCGGCTCCGAAGGCCAGCCGAACAGCGGCGGCTTCAACTCTTCGCTCTCTGCAGGCACAGTCACGCTCAATACGCCGCTCGCCAACACCGCCTCCATCAACCTACGTCTACTGTTCGGCGTCCAACAGAGGGGAACGTTTCGCGTGTTCCTGACAGTAGAGGCACTGCCTTAAGGGTCGCCAAGTTAACGATTGACTTAGAAAGCCTCCGGTGATGATTCACCGGAGGCTTCTTCATTAAAGGCAGACTGCAGATGGCAGAGGGCAGATGGCAGACTGCAGGCAGCGCCGTAGGCGCTGCACTCGCACGAACTTTCGGATAAAAGATTTTGAGTTCGGCTGATCCAAATTTGCGAAGGTGACTAATTCAGTTAACTCAAAGACAATAGCGACGTTTGATTGCCAATTGCCGATTAATGGATTTGTGATGACTCAGTTTCTAAATGGACTGGTCGGCAATTGGCAATCGGCAATCGGAAATTTGGCACTCGTCGGAGGTTCATTAATGAAGAAAACCATACTGATGTTTTTGATTTTGTCGATCGCAATATCGACCGTAGTGCGAGCAAGTACTCCAGCTTCGGGCGAGGTGGCCTTCATCAACGTCAACGTGATCCCCATGGACAAAGAGCGTGTGTTGCCACGTCAGACCGTGATTGTTCGCGATGGAACCATTGTCGAAATCGGCGACGCGAAGCGCATTAAGGTTCCGGCAAACGCGCAACGAATCGACGGAGCGGGAAAGTTTTTGATTCCTGGTCTGGCGGACATGCACGTTCACCTTTTCTCAGACGATGAGTTTCCCGATGCGTTCGCCGAAGATGAATTCAAGATCATGATCGCGCACGGCGTCACTACTATTCGCTTGATGACCGGCACGCCCGAACAGCTGGTGCTGCGACAGAGAGGTAACAAGGAAGAGATCGTGGCGCCAACGATCTACTCCGCCAGTCCGCAATTGACTGGTCGAAAATCCAGCAATGCATATGTCGTAACTAACGAACTCGAAGCGCAAGCTGCGGTACGCAAGTCGAAACAAGACGGCTACGATTTCATTAAGGTCACGACGTTTCTGAAACCAGAAGTCTACGAAGCAATCGTTGCGGAAGCCCGTCAGCAAAACATCCGAGTGGTGGGACATGCGGACAGTCGCTCAGTCGGCTTGACGCGTGCACTCAAAGCCGGACAGCAGATCGAGCATCTCGACTCTTATCTCGAGGCGCTCTTGCCCGAGAGTGCGCCAGTTAAAGGTTCGGTTTCCGACATTTATCTTTACAACCCGAAGAACTGGGAGAGTCTCGATTACCTCGACGAAAGCAAAATCCCGGAGCTGGCCCGTTTGACAGTTGCAGCAAACCCATTTCTGACGCCGACGCTGCATCTCTTCAAGTTCACCTTTGGCAAAGGCAGAACGGAAGCGTCGTTCAAGGCCCAATCGGACCTTCGCTTCTACCCTCAAAAGGTGATCGATCTATGGATGGGTGTCAGCAAGAAATATCTGACGACAGCCGCGCCGCTTGAGAAGCGCGATAAATATATTGCTATCAGAAACAAGCTTGTGAAAGCGATACACGACGCAGGTGGACACGTGATGGCGGGCTCAGACACACCGGAGTGGCTGCACTTATACGGTTATACGTTGCACCTGGAAATGATTGATCTGCGCGATGCGGGATTGTCGAATTACGCAGCGCTGGAAACTGCCACTCGCAATCCTGCATCGTTTTTTGGAACGTTGGCTAAGACGGGAACGATCGAGAAAGGTAAGCGCGCGGATTTGGTTTTACTTGAAGCCAATCCTTTGGAAGATATTGCCAACACGCAGAAACGCGCGGGTGTAATGCTCAAAGGGAAATACTATTCGCAGGTTGAGATGAATCACTGGCTTGATGAGATTGCACCCCGATTTCAGCACGCTCTGGACGCGAACAAATAGAACTAGACCCACAGATCGACACGGATCAAAACCACAATTATTCATTGTTTGGATCTGTGTACATCCCGTTAATCTGTGGCCGGTCCGATCTCGCCACGGCAAGTTCTGTAAGGAAAAGCGCCCACAAAACCTAAGCGCAGGATTTAAGGGCTGCCAGCGACCGGCGCCGGACGCGCGGCAGTCGAGAACTTCGACGCACACGCGAGCCTGCTGAAAGAAACTCCTCGCGCGACGTAATTTGGAAAACTGAATTCAGGCGTGTCATCTCAAGGATGGTGTTCACGGGCTTGCTCACGTTCATAAGCTCAAACCGAATTCCATTTGACTGCGTCCGCTCGCGTAGTTCCAGCATCACGCCTAGACCGTGGGCATCTATTTTGGATACCCGCGCCAAATCCAGTATGACGGCGTTTGTCCCAGACAAGGACTGCACGGTTCTGCGCAGAATCTCCGTTTCACCGGTGACGATCTGTCCCTGAAGGGACAGGATTGTAATCTTATTCAAATTTTTGGCGTAAACCTGCAACATAACGACTCTCCCGATATTGGCTTGTTCTGGGTGCTGATGGCCCGGCCTTCACGTTGGGAACAACCGGTCCTTATATCAATAACGGTTGAATTAGGTATTTGTTTCCGCTGGGGCGTGAATTTCTTCCCTAATTCTTTCCCTGTAGGAATAACACCGCCGAATTGGGATTTCTTGGCATCTTTTTTAAGGCTGATTCCAGACTGTCCGACGGATGAGGCTCTTGCCGCTGGTGATCAGCAGCATGGATCCTTGGGTGAGGAGACAGGACTTTATTTCGTTGGAGCCTGAAACGCTCGCATGAGCGCTCGGGCACGTTCGGAATCAATCGGATTCGGCCAGAGACCATCCTTCTTTATTGACGATCCAACGATGAAAGCTTCCGCACTTGAAAACGAAGCAATATTTTCCGCAGTGATTCCGGAGCCAACCATCGTCGGCACCGATACAGAATTGGCAACTGCGGCTACTTCGGTGGGTTCAGCCGGCTGGCCAGTCGCAATACCGGTGACTATCACGCCGTCTACCAAAAAGAATTCAGCTGCTTTCGCAGTTTCGACAATGTCGACGTCGGCAGTGATTGCATGGGCCGAGTGTTTCTTTTTCACGTCAGCAAAGACGCGAATATGATCTGCTCCAATCGCGCGTCGATATCGCAACAGTGAGCCCGCGCTCGATTCGATAAGACCTTCATCAGCAACGTGCGCAAACACAAAGCCTTCAACGCGTACAAAACTCGCACCGCACGCAAGAGCAACGGCAAGCGCGCTAGTATTCGCGCCCGCGAGTACCTGGATACCAAGCGGCAGCGCCACAGCGCTACGCACTTGAGCGCCGATCACCGACATCGCAGCGACGATCTCAGGTCCGACTGCTGCCTTTAAGTAAGGACGATCGTGAGTGTTCTCGATCATGATGCCGTGGAATCCGGCGTCAAGATACAAGCGAGCTTCGTCAACAGCGATCGAGGCGATCTCCGCGATGCTGAGCTTGCTGGCAGGCGTGCCTGGCAACGCCTGCAGATGCACGACGCCAATAAGCGCGCGCTTCACGCCGAACAACGATTCAATGATGCCAAGTGTGTCCACTTAGCTCTCGGCGTGCAGGTGGAAAACCTTGTTCATGATCTTCCATTCGCCATCGACTTTCAGGAGCGTAAAGAAATCGGTGAATCGATGACCGGTCCAGTTGTCGAGCTCTAGACGCACGGTCGCAACGGTCTCGACGAGATCGATGCTGGTAATGCGGCCTTCGAGTTCGGTGGCTGCACCATTCTGATCATTCCAGTCAAAGAGTCCCTGAATAGGTCCGGCAAACAAATCCGGCCCGATGTAGCCAAATATGGTTGCGTCCGGATGGAAGGCGAGTTTCATGTCGGCGGTACGTCCCGTCTTGCCGCCATCGATGTAGTCCTGAACAGTCCTGGTAATTGCGTCATACTCGCTTAAGTTGGTTGGTTTGTTACTGCTGATCTTTGCCTCTTTTTGCATTGGGGATTTCCTTTTGTTGATTTGTACGGTCCCGACTGCTCGTCTTGTCTTCACGGACGCGGTCCATAACGGAAACAAAACGAGACGCGGATTCTATAACACCTTTTCAGGACACGGGCGAAAAGTACCTTTGCGTAAGGATTGCCGTCCACGCGCCAGTAAAAGAATGCCTGGTTAGAGGCGCTGACGCTACGCGCCTTAAAAAAGCGGGGGCAAGCCCGCCTTCCTGACTGAAATTCGAATCGCCAATCGCCAATCGGCAATCGGCAATCGGCAATTGGAAATGATCAATTGTTCTCTTTTAAGGTCGCCAACATTCTTAATGCCTTCAATTGGTACGCTCGAGCCAGAACATTCCCAGAAAAGAAGCGGGGGCAAGCTCGGCTTTCTGGCTGCAATTCTAATCCCCAATCGTTAATTGGCAATCGCCAATTCCAATCGGCAATCGGCAATCGCTAATGAAACGGCATCGTTCTTGCACACAAAGAAGTCTTTTAAGTCGAAAAGATGGCGCTCTCAGTCACGATGGGTGGCGTTCCGAAACGCGCTTCGGAACAACCCGGATCAGGGAATTCATTAACCAGGGAAAGGGAAGCAGACATGAAGGACAACACCTTACTCACGAACCACGTCAACGAGCTGCTCTACCAGGCACTCGAAACAGAAAAGGGTGGCGTGCAGATCTACACCACGGCACTGCGTTGCGCCACAAACCAGGATCTTAGGGAGGAGTGGCAGAAGTATCTCGATCAAACAAAGAACCACGTCCAAGTCCTTAATGATGTCCTGAGCAGCATGGGGCTCGATCTGGAAACCGAAACGCCGGGGCGAAAGATCGTGCGTCACATCGGGGAGTCTCTTGTGAAAGCGATGGAGATGGCTTTGAGAGCAGGAGATTTAAGAGCCGCGCAGATCGTCGCAGCGGAGTGCGTCACCCTCGCGGAAACTAAGGATCATCTCAACTGGAGCTTGATTGGTGAACTGACTAAACAAGCGGGCCCGGGCGAAGCTGAGGCGTTGCTGAACGCTTACAATCAGGTAGAGGTTGAAGAAGACGAGCACCTTTATCACACGCAGGGCTGGACCCGCGAGCTCTGGATCGAAGCGTTGGGAATGCCGGCCGTGTTGCCTCCACCAGAGGAGGAGCAAGACGTGGAAACAGCAATGGAAGCGGCCCAGGCGAAAGAAGATCGAAAGAAAGCAGCAGGAAGCAGCGCGAAGAGTTCGAGCGCGAAGAAGGCCGCAGGATCAGGCAGATAAGAAGCACAACAATGCAGCCTGAAGTAGGGGCGTCCCTCGGTGGGCGCCCCTGAATCGCGAACAAGGTGCGGCCGCGGAGTGCTGCCTCAGAGAGTAGGCCGACGCATTTGGTCCGCGTACCTCCGTTTCATAAGTCTTCAATTGAGGGAGAACCATGACGACAAGGAAAACTACAAGCAAAGATAAAACCAAACCGGAAGTGAAAGTACCAACCGCTGATGCCAAGCGTGAGGAGTTAGCGGCAAATTCTCAGTATCGTGGCAACGACGCAAAGATTGACGATCTACAAAAAAACACCGAAGACAGCGGCGGAGAGTTCCTCACCACCAACCATGGTGTGCGGATCAATGACAATCAGAACTCGCTCAAAGCCGGCGATCGCGGTCCGACTCTGCTGGAAGATTTTATTCTGCGCGAGAAGATTACTCATTTCGATCACGAACGCATTCCTGAACGCGTCGTACACGCTCGCGGCTCGGCAGCCCATGGCTTTTTTCAGGTTTATGAATCGATGGCCGAGTATACAAAGGCCGGATTTCTTCAGGATCCGTCGGTCAAGACACCGGTGTTTGTTCGTTTCTCAACAGTCGCCGGTTCTCGGGGCTCGACTGACCTCGCACGCGACGTTCGCGGTTTTGCCGTAAAGTTTTATACGCAAGAAGGGAACTATGATTTGGTCGGCAACAATATACCGGTCTTCTTTATTCAGGATGCGATCAAGTTTCCTGACCTCGTCCATGCGGTGAAGCCGGAACCCCACAACGAAATTCCCCAAGCGGCGTCTGCTCACGACACATTCTGGGACTTCATTTCCAACATGCCCGAATCAATGCACATGATCATGTGGGTGATGTCGGACCGCGCCATTCCCCGGAGCTTCCGCATGATGGAGGGTTTCGGGGTCCACACTTTCCGTTTCATTAACGCGGCCGGTAAGGCGCGGTTTGTGAAGTTTCACTGGAAACCGATCCTCGGATTGCACGCAGTCGTTTGGGACGAAGCCCAAAAGATTTCTGGTAAAGACCCTGACTTTCATCGCCGCGATCTTTGGGAAGCAATTGAGAATGGCGATTTTCCCGAATGGGAACTAGGTGTGCAGATTGTCGAGGAAAAGGACGAACACAAGTTTGCTTTTGATCTGCTCGATCCAACGAAGATTATTCCGGAAGAGCTCGTTCCGGTGCGTCGCATCGGTAAGCTGACGCTCAACCGAAATCCCGATAACTTCTTTGCCGAGACCGAGCAGGTCGCTTTCCACACCGGTCACGTAGTTCCAGGCATCGATTTCACCAACGATCCTCTCCTGCAGGGCCGGCTCTTCTCGTATCTTGATACGCAGCTGCTTCGCTTGGGTGGACCGAATTTCCACGAAATTCCGATCAATCGACCAATCGCGCCCGTACACAATAATCAGCGGGATGGGTTCATGCGCCAGACCATCAACAAAGGTCAATCAGCTCACGATCCCAACAGCACTCGAGGTGGTTGCCCATTTCAGGCGGGCGCCGATATGGCTGGGTTCACCAGCTATGCAGAGAGAATCGACGCTCGAAAGATTCGCGCGCGCAGCGCCAGCTTCTTTGATCACTTCAGTCAGGCCACGCTCTTCTTCAACAGCCAGACCGAGCCGGAGCAAAACCACATCATCAGAGCACTTCGCTTTGAACTAGGAAAGGTAGAAACGCCGGCAATCAGAGAACGCATGTTGGGATTGCTTGCTCAGGTTGATAAGAATCTGGCGAACGAGGTTGCTGAAGGATTAGGCATGAGTGTGCCAACGAAACTGGACAAGCCTCTAAACATGAGCATCCCGGCCGACGGTAATCCAGCGAAGTTTCAGCCGAAGCGAGTCACTCAAGACATCGACGAATCTCCGACCTTGAGCATGGTGGAGAATCCAAACTTTCCCAAAGACTCGATCAAGACACGCAAGATAGCTTTCCTTGTCGCCGATGGTTTCGACGACTCTGCGGTGGCAGATATGAAAAAAGCTCTGATGACCGCGGGCGCATTAGCTGTGACTGTAGCGCCGCGGCTGGGTGGCTTGACCGGTGCCGGCGGAGAAGAGTGTAAAGCTGATTTTAGTTTTCTAACGGCGTCATCTGTTTTGTTCGATGCCGTTTACGTTCCCGGAGGAGATGCGAGTGTTGCCGCTCTCAAAGCTGAACCCGAAGCTTCTAACTTCGTCTCTGAAGCTTACAAACACTGCAAGCCGATCGCTGCCACCGGGACGGGTGTTGGTCTGTTGGCCCGGTGGCTGGGAGAGCAATTTACCGAGGAGAATTCGACCGGCAACCTTGTCGCCGAAAACCAGGGCGTAGTCACAAGTCGGGGCCCGGCAGCAAACAACTTCGCTTCCGCTTTTATTAAAGCCATCGCCCAACATCGACATTGGGAGCGGGAACTGAATCCTGCAGGTTAGTAAGGGAAGAGACTTATGAAGAAAATTTCCGCGCTTGCGCTTGCGCCACTGCTCGTGCTGTCGCAATCGTCATGCGTAATGGTGGGTGGGTACAGCAGCGACGGCGGTTGGTGGCTCTGGCCCGGCAGTCTGGTGAGCGTGCTGGTCGTAGTCATCGTCTTGTTTCTTATCCTAAGACGTCGCAGGTGATTCGCGCGGACTCGTGTCGGGGCGGGACTCTGTGGCCGCCCCCGCGTTTCAATATGGGGCGCCCCGGAGGGACGCCCCTACAATTTTGCCCGAGAAGGCAAAAGCCGCTGATGATGTAAGTCTGTCGATGACAAACCCGTGACAATCCGACTTCAGCATTTTCTACAATAGGTGTGTGCTTGATGATCTGGTTGTAATCCACGACCAAACTGTAGCGGAAGACTTTCTTCCAGCGCACAGCCTGTGCTGGCAGACTTGCCTCCGTCGAATCGTCCTGCTCCATCGAGCTGAAAACAAATCCCTAATAGCGTCTGCCCGAGCCGGCTCGGAGATCTACCGAGGCAAAGACTCTTACCGCTTTCTTTTGGAAGTAGTCTGTGGCCTACGCTCTCCGCTGATCGCTGAAACCCAGGTGTTGGGCCAGTTTCGCGACTTTTGCGCCAAAGCAAAGTTCCCGCCAACATCCTGGGGTTGGTTTCTTCGACACTTAACGTCGGACTTGATGGTTGATGCCAAAGCCGTACGCCGCCGCCATCTCGAACGTTTGGGCAGCAACTCGTACGGGGGCCTTGTTCGTCAGCATGTGAAAGGCATTCCTTCAGTCGCAATTATCGGCGCCGGGCAGTTGGCAAGCGAGATTGTTCCCTGGCTAATCGGCAAAGCGCACGTGACTATCTTCTGTCGCAATCTGCTAGGTGCGCAGGGATTAGTAGACAATTACCCTCAAATACAACTCGAACAATTCACAATAGCTCAGCCCGGGCGGGGTAACGAAGAAACAGCATTGGTGATTGCGGCTCCGCTAACTGCCCGTGAAATTCAGAACTGGGTTGAGTTGCAAACCAGATGCTTCGTAAGGTCTCTTGACCTGCGTGCCGATGCGACAACTGATCCGCTGCACGTTCTATTTCCTGTGCTAGTCCTCTCAGAGTTTCTGGCGGCGATAAAAGATGATCACTCACGCTTGGCCTCTCAAGTTGAAGCCGCGCAAGCGGAGATAGAGTTAGCTGTGGAACGCCAGGCGGATCAAGCGCGGTTTCGCCCCTTTGGATGGGAAGACTTATGCGCATAACCATCGCTGCGCGTCGCAGCGAATTGGCGCGCATTCAGGCGTATCTGGTCGGCGAAGCGCTAAGGAAAGCACACCGGGAAGTTTTCATCGACTATTCCTTCCACGAATCTTTGGGTGATCGAAATCAGACCGACCCCCTGTGGCAAATGCCGGAGAAGGGTGTCTTCACACAAGACCTGCGCGATGGGCTCATAGCTGAACGATTTGATCTTGCAGTTCACTCCTGGAAGGACCTGGCAATCGAAGATAGTCTAGACACCAGAATTGTGGCCACGCTTCCGCGCGCGGATCTCCGCGATGTGTTGCTCGTTCGTCGTGATCGCTGGGACGACGTTGATCGCAGAGGTCGACTGCGCATCCTTACCTCGTCGCCGCGACGGAGCTACAACCTTGAATCGTTTCTGCCTCAGGTCCTGCCGGCAAACCTCGACGCTTTAGAGTTCGTACCGGTGCGTGGCAACGTGCCTACACGGGTACGAAAGATGTGGGAGCCTGGCGTCGATGGGTTGGTTGTCGCTAAGGCCGCGCTCGATCGTCTTCTCGAAATCGAACGACCAGAGTTCGCCGCTACCAGCTCCGATCTGCGGCGCGCATTTTCAGAGTGCCGTTGGATGGTGCTGCCGTTGAGCGCCAATCCCGCGGCGCCAGGTCAGGGCGCCCTGGCAATTGAGATTAAGCGCGAACGCCAGGATTTGCGTGATCTGCTTGCTACGATTAATTGCGTAGACACATTTCAGACTGTCGTGCGGGAGCGCGAGATTCTTAGCGCGTTTGGAGGCGGATGCCATCAGAAGATTGGCGTTAGCGTTTTGCATCGAGCTTATGGCGAAATCACATCTTTGCGCGGGTTAGCCGAAGACGGAGCGGTTTTAAGCAATTATTCGTTCTACCCGTCAGGCCCGCAGCCGCCCAAGGTTTTCCGCGAAAAGATGTGGCCACTGGAAGCTTCAGAGGCAGACTGGTTCGCACGCGAGAGTATTCCAGTGACAATGCCTGACAAGCCAGCGGCGTTTAGGATATCAAAAGCCGAAGCACTGCCTGCTAACCTGCAGATTTCACCGTCACAGATCGTCTGGGTTAGTGGAGTGAAAACATGGCGCCGGCTGGCCCAACGCGGCGTGTGGGTAAATGGGTGTGCTGAGAGTTTGGGTGAACAGGAAAGTCCGGAGATTGATAACCTTTCAGGCTCCGAACGTGATTGGTACAAACTCACCCATGCTGATGGTTACTCTGACAATGGCATGCGAACTTTGGCGACTTATCGTTTGATTCCAAAGCAAGCTGATCAGCAACTTAAGAACAAGACTCATTTTTTTTGGACGAGCGGCTCAGGCTTCGAACGTGCATTGGAGCTGAATCCCTGGTTGAAAGAGATGACGCACTTCTGTGGGCCGGGCAACACTCAACGCATTCTCGGGAGAAATGGTGTGCGGCCATTCATTTTTCTTAGTCACGCGCAATGGCTGGAGGAGATTGGCCTCTTATGAAGCGTCTGATGCGCCTTCGTGCAACGCGTCATCTACGCGACTTGTGTGCCGAAACGGAGTTCACTCGAGCGCAGTTGATTCAACCTCTGTTTGTTGTTGAAGGCCTGAAGCACGAAGAGCCAATCGGCGGATTGCGGGGTAACCTTCGTCACAGCGCGACGTCACTGCTGCCACAGATTGAACTCGACCTGGCTGCGGGGGTGACGCAATTTCTGCTTTTTCCCGTGCCGGGTCAAAAAAAAGAAAAGGGTTTCAATCATCAGTTCACAGTTGCCGCAATCGCCGAGATTCGTCGCCAATTCGGCGACAGCTTGTGTTTATGGGTCGATACCTGTCTCTGCTCTTACACGAGTCACGGGCACTGCGCAGTGCTGGATGGTGCGCGCATCGATCACAGTGCGACCTTAGCTGAGCTGTCCGATGCTGCTGTCGCTTTTGCCGAAGCCGGCGCGGACGGAATCAGTCCAAGCGATATGATGGATGGTCGCGTCGCGCATATTCGTGCCGCCCTCGACGAGCGAGATTTAGATTTAGTACCGGTGATGAGTTACAGCACAAAGTTCGCGAGCAATTTTTATGGGCCGTTTCGAAATGCCGCTGATTCGGCGCCACAATTTGGCGATCGGCGCCATTACCAACTCGATGTGCGCAGTCGCGGCGAAGCGATCGCGGCAAGCAGGCGCTGCACGGAAGAAGGAGCGGATTTGCTGATGGTTAAGCCGGGCATGACTTCGCTGGATCTGATCGCGCCTATTCAAGAGCAAACCGGGCGGTGCGTTGGAGCCTATCAGGTCAGCGGGGAATATGCAGCGCTGGCATTGTTGGATGAAAATGGACTCATTAATTTCGAACAAGCTTTGTTGGAAACCTGGCACGTCTTTAAGCGCGCCCAAGCGCAGTTTATTATTACTTATGGAGCTCGCCATGCGCGGCAACTTGGTATCGGTAATTAGATATGTCTTCACAACAGCCAGGTGTAGCGCCTAAAGATCTGTCGGCGAGATATTTCGCGCGAGCCATCCGTCTCGCACCCGGTGGCGTTCATAGCCCGGTCCGTGCTTTCAAGGGCGTTGGCGGCGAACCAGTTTTCTTTCGCAGCGCGCAAGGCGCCACCATGACTTCCGTGGATGGGCGAGAATACATCGACTTCTGTCAAAGCTTCGGGCCTTTAATGCTCGGGCATCGCGATCCGGAGGTGAGCGCCGCAGTTGAAGAAGCGGTGGCAACCGCGTGGACATTTGGCGCGTGCGAACCATACTCGCTTGAGTTGGCGGAATGGATTACCTCGCGGCTGCCGTGGGTGGAGAGGCTGCGTTTTGTTTCCTCAGGAACAGAAGCGGTGATGAGTGCTTTGCGAGTCGCGCGCGCAGCTACTAACCGGCAAAGAATTCTCAAGTTTGAAGGCTGCTATCACGGTCACGTTGATTCCTTGCTGGTAAAGGCAGGAAGCGGCCTTGCGGGGTTGTCGGCGAGTTCAAGCGCAGGAGTTTCTGCAGCAGTCGCTGCGGAAACGCTGGTTGCGCCGCTTGACGATGAAGAAGCCGTGCGCGCCATCTTTAACCAGCATGGCGCGGACATCGCGGCAGTGATCCTGGAACCACAGCCGGCGAATTACGGGTTGTTGATTCAACGTCGTGGCTTCATCGAAGAAGTAGTTAAGCTTGCGCGCGAGTGCGGTAGCCTGGTGATCTTTGATGAAGTGATATCCGGCTTTCGCGTCGCTCTCGGCGGCATGGCTGAAGTGCTTAAGCTGCAACCCGACCTGGTTTGCTACGGTAAAGTCATTGGCGGAGGTTTCCCGGTCGGATGCTACGGCGGCCGAGCTGATTTGATGGAATTGGTAGCGCCGGCGGGGCCGGTCTACCAAGCGGGAACGCTAAGCGCTAATCCCGTTGGTATGCGCGCCGGGCTGGCGACACTGCAAAAGATCGAACGCGTCAAAGCGTATGCGCAACTGGAATCGAAGACAGCGAATTTCTGCGACCGAATCAATCGGGATCTGGAACAAGGCGGCCTGCCATTTCAGCTAACACGGGCAGCTTCAATTTTTTGGCTGCATCTGAAAGCCGAAAGCATCATTCGACGTCTGGAGCAAATACCACGCAATCACGCGCAGAAGTTTGCGCAAGTTTTTCATGCCGCGCTTGCGGGTGGAGTCTATCTGCCACCGAGCGGTCATGAAGTTTGTTTCATGTCGCTGGCGCACTCGGACGAATTGTTGGAGCAAGCGCACGGTGCGATTGTGGCAGCGGTGGAGACAGCCGCATCAGGAAGTTCTTGAGCCGGAGCGCAGGGAGTTTTCACTCAATACTCTTGATTAAGCGAAAGCACAATCGAATTGTTATTTCCCTCGTGGCCCTATGGGTGTTATTCACCGTAACACTTGCCGGCTGGTGGCTGATCTTTGGCTTGCAGCAACTCGATCGACTCAAGGAGGTTCAGCTCGAAGGCGCGGTCGACTTCCAGGATCATTACAGAATGCTGATCTGGGAAGGCGGCGTTTTGATCGTGTTGCTAATTGGCGCTGGCGTCGCGCTTTTCTATTACGCACGCCGAGAGCAGAAGCGTCATGCTCAAGTAGAAGAGTTTTTCGCAGCCTTCACCCATGATGCGAAGACCGCCTTGGCTAGTTTGCGTCTGCAGGCCGAAAGCCTGCGCGAAGACTCAGCTAATGAGCCCAACCCATTATTGGATCGATTGCTGAGTGACACGCTACGCTTGCAGTTACAGTTGGAAAACTCTCTGTTTCTCGTAAATCTTCCGAGCGGCAAGCTTTTTATGGAGCCGGTGAGTCTAAGTCACTTGATTGAAGCACTACGACATCACTGGCCGGATCTTACGATCACCCAACGAGGCGACGGAGTTGTTCATGCGGATGTGCGAGCGCTCGAAAGTGTGCTGGTGAATTTAATTCAAAACGCTGTCAATCACGGTCAAGCGACGCGCGTCAGTTTTGACATCGGTAAAGATCCAAAGGGACGGCTGAGCGTTAGGGTTGCTGACAACGGCCGTGGTTTCACAGGGAACTTCGATCAGCTCGGCAAACTATTTGTGCGGCATGCGCGAAATAGTGGGACGGGCGTTGGGCTCTACATCGCGCGGCAATTGCTGAAGCGAATGAATAGTATGCTTTCGTTTCATCCTAGTGAGACTGGCGGGTTTGTAGCCGAGTTGAGTTTTCCTTCTGAGCCTACTAACAGAGGACTGCCCAAGACGGTCGGAGGCGAGCTATGAAGCGGCTATTGCTCGTTGAAGATGATCGATCACTGGGCGCGACTCTCTGCGAACGCTTGTCGCGCGAGAGCTACGAAGTGTCATGGGTCGAAACCCAGCAGCGTGCTCTGAAGAAACTGGATGAAGGGCTGTGGGATCTGGTCATTCTTGATATTGGCTTGCCTGATGGGTCCGGTTTCGATCTCGCGCGTCATATAAAAAACCGGACGCCGTTGCCTTTGATGTTCCTCACCGCACTTGGTACGGCTGAGCATCGTCTCAAGGGCTTCGAGATTGGCGCCGAGGAATTCATTCCGAAGCCGTTTCATTTGCGCGAGTTGCTGCTCCGCGTCAAACACGTACTGGACAACCATTCAGTACGCCGTCAAATAACCTGCAACGGTCGCCTGATCGAGTTGGGCAGCCGCGCGATCGTGCAACCCGACGGTCAACGTGAATATCCGGCAGTGCACGATTTCGATTTGCTGCAGCTCTTGATCACGAATGCACCGCGCGTGATCAGCCGCAACCAGGTCCTCGATGTCGTTTGGGGGGAAGACAAGCTTCCCAATCAACGCACCATCGACAATATGATCGTACGTCTACGGCAGTCGCTGGGCGATACGCACAGCAAATACATTCGCTCGGTACGCGGTATTGGCTATCAGTGGTGCGGTGACGCTGAGTGAGACGTTGAAATGATCGCAACCGCAGTAGAAAGCCAAATTGGAAGCCGACGCTTTCAGAACACGTTATCCCGCAGTGAGCAGGCAACGCCGCCGATCTGGTTAATGCGCCAGGCGGGCCGCTATCACCGCCACTACCAGAACCTGCGCCAGCAACATTCTTTCATGGACCTCTGCAAGAGACCGGAACTGGCTGCTGAAGTTGCTCTTGGTCCGGTGCTCGATTTCGACTTCGATGCGGCGATCTTATTCAGTGATCTGCTGTTTCCGCTCGAAGCATTGGGAATGGGTTTGCAGTACACCGATCACGGTCCGGAACTTGGTTGGCAACTTAACCAGCACAACTTCGCGCGTCTTCGCTCTATAGCAGAGGCGTGGCCGCACCTGCTTTTTCAGGGTGAGGCCTTACGAGCGACGCGCGATCTTCTGCCACGAGATCGCAGCTTGCTAGGTTTCGTGGGTGGTCCCTGGACTCTTTTCGTTTATGCGGTGTCCGGTAGTCATCAACGTGCGCTGGCCGCAACTAATGAATTGCACTTGTTCGCGCGCTTCTGCGAGAGCCTGGTTCCGTTGTTGATTCGTAACATCGAACTACAACTTGCCAGTGGCGCAGAACTGGTGATGGTGTTCGACACGGCGGCAGGGAACTTGTCACCAGAGGCTTTTGGAACCGAGGTCGTGCCTCAACTTGAACTCCTCACGTCCAGATTTCCATCGCAACTGGGGTACTACTCGAAAGGCACAAAGCACGCGCACTTGCGCCGACCACTTTTTACCGCAGATCAGTGGTCTGGTGTTGCTGTGGATCATGAATGGGATTTGCAGGACGCTTTCGAACTCTTTCCGCACGGTTTTATCCAGGGAAACTTCGATCCCGCTTTATTAATGTTAGAGCGCGCGGATTTGAAGCAGCGTTTACTGGATTATCTTCAACCGCTCGCGAGAAACGGACGAGTGGGTTGGGTTTGTGGCTTGGGCCATGGTGTCCTGCCCACCACCCCGGAAGAGAATGTGAGGTTATTCGTCGACACCGTTAGGGAGGTGTTGCAATGAACGATTTGTTTGCTAAGTACGACGTGCCGGCGCCTCGCTACACCAGCTATCCGACCGTTCCTTTTTGGAGCGAGACGCCCACTACACAGCAATGGCTGGAGCACTTGACTGGCGCCTACGACGACCAAGCCGGAGCGTGGTCACTTTATTTGCATTTGCCTTTCTGCGAGTCGCTCTGCACTTTCTGTGCTTGCAACACGGTGATCACCCGAGACCATCGAAGGGAGGAAAACTATCTTCGATTAATACTCAATGAATGGAATCTTTACGTGACTGAGGTGCCCGCCTTAAGACAACGTCCGTTGCGTCAATTACACCTTGGCGGCGGGACGCCGACATTTTTTTCTGCGGATAATCTGCAGCGCATGCTTGAGCCCATTTTGGCCGACACGCAAATGGCGACGGACCAGTTTGAAGCTTCACTTGAAGTCGATCCCCGCCACACGACGCGCGAACAGTTAGCAACACTTCGCTCATTAGGCTTCACGCGCATTTCCCTGGGAGTGCAGGATTTCGACGCCGAAGTCCAAAGACTCGTCAATCGGGAGCAGTCTTACGAAATCACCAGGTCGATCACTGAAACAGCGCGAGCACTCGGTTATACCTCGGTAAATTACGACTTGATCTATGGACTGCCACGCCAAACATTAGACAGCTTCCGAAAAACTGTGCAGCAAACGATCGAGCTGCGACCCGATCGGATCGCGCTCTACAGTTTCGCCCTCGTGCCATGGATCAAGCCGGCCCAACGAAGCTACAGCGACGAGGATTTACCGAGGGCGGGCGAGAAACGTGCCCTCTACGAACTGGCGCGGGAGATGTTTGACGGCGCAGGGTATCTCGAGATCGGGATGGATCATTTTGCATTGCCTCAAGATGCGTTGGCCGAAGCGCAGCGCCATAGAAACTTACACCGCAACTTCATGGGCTACGCTGAGGCACGCACGAGCGTCTTGCTCGGCCTGGGAGTGAGTGCGATCTCAGAGACGCCGACTTGCTTTCATCAGAATGAAAAAGCTTTTCCCGTATACGAGCGCCGGCTTCAGCAGAGCGAAATTCCCACGCTGCGTGGACATCTGCTTTCTGACGAAGATCGGCGATTGCGCGAACAGATTCTTACATTCATGACCCGTTTCGAAGTTGACTTGCAGGCGGATCAGCGCGCCGAGGCGAACGAATTTCTTGCACCGCTGGTTGAGGACGGCTTGGTGGAACTACAGGAGAACAAATTAACTCTGACCGTGAAGGGCAAACCATTCCTGCGAAATGTCTGCATGTTCTTTGACTATCGTTTGCGTCACCAACGACCCCAAGCTCGTACCTTTTCGCAGGCGCTCTGACGCGATCATCTTAAAACCCACCACCCGGCACTGCTCCATCCTTATCATGCGAACTATCCAAGTTGTTGGCGCCGGATTTTCAGGTCTTACGACGGCATACTATCTGGTCAAGCTGGGTTGGCGCGTTCGCATCGTCGATGTTAGTTCGCGACCTGGCGGGATGCTTAGAACGATACGCACGACGCATGGTTTGGTGGAGACTGCTGCGAATGGTTTCCGCAATTCAAGCCGCCTGGAGGCACTTTGTGCAGAGATCGGTGTGCCATTGCAAGGAACGCGACCCGCGGCAAGAGCTCGCTTTATCTATCGTGATCGTCCTCGCCGCTGGCCGCTGAAAATCTCTGAAGTCTTTCGCCTCATTTCCAGCACGGCAACGAATGCCCGAAGCATGCGGCCGCGATCATTTGAAACCATCGCCGGCTGGGGGCAGCGCATCATTGGCGCCGGGGCGACAGATTATTTCCTGGCTCCGGCGCTGGGAGGAATTTATGCGGGTGATCCAAAGACACTCAGTGCCAGTTTGATCTTCCGCAAAGCAGTTCTTCCCGAAGAATTGCAGATTAACCCGCCATCTCGCGCGCGGCTTCGAGGCACAGTCGCGCCGCCGGCAGGGATGCAACAACTCATCGACGGCCTTTGCACTTATCTACGACAAGTGGGCGTCGAGTTCAGGCTCAATCAAACGGCGCGAATGCAACCTGGCGAGCTGGCTGTAGTTTGCACATCGGCTCGCGCCGCAGCGGAGTACCTCAGTGACATCGCGCCTGAACTTAGCAGGCAACTCGAAAAGATCGAGATGCTGCCCCTCGTAACCGCAACTTGTTTTTACTCTTCGCCACCGGCAAACCTCCGGGGGTTTGGTTGCTTGTTTCCTCGAGGACAAGGCTTTCGCTCGCTCGGGGTTCTGCTGAATACAAGCATCTTTGATCGAGGTCCGGCACATTCGGAGACGTGGATTCTTGGCGGTGCGCTCGATCGAGATCTGCTGCAGTTAGACGATTCCGCTCTCCAACAATTGATCGCGGGCGAGCGTGAACACTTGTATGGCCGACATGAAGAGGCGTTGGCCGTTCATCTAACACGCTGGCCGGAGGCGTTACCGCACTACTCAACTGAACTCGAGCGTGTTCTGACAACGCTTCCGGCGCTGCCGCGCGAAGTTGGGTTGGTTGGCAATTATCTTGGGCGGATCGGTTTGACCGGAATGGTTGAGCGAGCCGCCAGTGTGGCAGGGAAATTTAGCAATACATTATGAAACGAACCGGGGTCTTACTAATCAATCTGGGAACTCCTGACGAACCATCGCCCAAAGCCGTAGGAAGATTCCTGCGCGAATTCCTGATGGATGGTTATGTTCTGGATATACCTGCTGCGCTGCGCTGGCCGCTCGTTAACGTTGCCATCGTCCCGCGGCGCAAAATGCAATCAGCGCAGCTATATCAAAAGATTCATTCCGCCGACGGCCCACCCCTGCTGCTGCACACCAGACAACTGGCGAGTGAAGTCAGCGCCGCATTGTCTGTCGTTGACGAACGATATCTAGTGAAATTTGGAATGCGTTACGGTAATCCTTCGATCGCTTCAGCTCTTGAGGGGTTGCGTACCGAAAACGTCGAGCAAATAATAGTGCTGCCCCTCTATCCACAGTATGCCGAGTCAAGTTTCGAGACAGCGGTCGTAGAGACCAAAAAGCGCGCGGCCGAGCTTAGCTGCGCGGACAAACTGTCTTTTCTGCCGCCGTTTTATGCTGATCCGAACTTTATCAACGCCTGCGCTCAGCGCGTGACGGATCATTTCAATGGGGACACGCCAGGACATATTCTCTTCAGTTTCCACGGCGTGCCGGTGCGCCACGTAAAAAAACTGGATTACTCGCAACGACATTGCCAAGTCAAACCAAATTGTTGCGAGCAAATTTCTGAGGTCAATCAGAACTGTTATCGCGCCCAATGCATCTATACGGCGGAAGCGATCAGGCAGCAACTCGGACTGAGTGAGTCCTCTTGTACTACCTCGTTTCAATCGCGCTTCGGGCGTACCGAATGGGTCGGGCCGGCCACGGACGAAGTGTTACGGAATTTGGCGCGGGATGGCGTTAGAGAGGTTGCGGTGTTCTGTCCTTCGTTCGTTGCCGATTGCCTCGAGACGCTGGAAGAGATTGCAATTCGCGGAAGTGAGACCTTCGTGGAGGCAGGTGGAGACGAATTAAGATTGATTCCTTCTTTGAACAGTCACCCGGCCTGGGTCACGACGATTACCAATTGGATTGTTGAGGCAACTGGATCCCCGCGTCAGCGCCAGCCAGCACGCTCCTTCAATCCTCCATGCACACGCTAATCGCCTCGACACAATTCGAGGCTGCCCTTCATTTCTTCCTGCTCTTCTTACTTCTAATTCAGTTGTCGGCGCAGTCCCCAAGTCGCAGCGAATAGCGCCAGGACAGTACAGCCTAAGACCACTGCGAGGAGTCCCCATAGCTTAGCTGTTGCAGTTCCGGCGAGGGACAACTTCAGCGCCTCGACAAAATAATAGGTGGGAATTAAACGCGACGCCGTCTCCAGGGCGGCGGGCAGGCCAGGCGTAGGGAAGCTGGGCGCGAGTAGGAGCATGAGCACCATGCTGGCCCACGTGTTCACCTGCATGGTGTTTTGAAAAAGGCTTCCCATGAACAATCCAATTGCGACAACCAAGGACAGCCCGAATAGAAGTGTCACAAGAGTGAGAGGCCAGTTCCCGACCAGCTTATGGTTAATAGCCAATAACACTCCCGCAATCAGCGCGCTATAAACCACACCCGTCAAAGCTTTTCCCGTAACTATCTCAGCCAGACTTGCAGGCGAGGTTAATAAGAAATCCAGAGTCCGCTTTTCTTTCTCTTCAACCAGCAGCAAGGGCACTACCAGCGCGCCGCTCATGCCAAAGGTAATCAACAAGAGCAACGGAAAAAGCATTGTGTTGAGATTGAATCCAGCCTGGGGTTGAGCGCCCGGTTCTCTGCCAACATCAATCCAACTCAGCTTCGCTGGAATTGGCTCTACCAAAGCCAGGACCCGTTGTTCCAACATCTGCTTTAAGACAGCTTGCTGAATGCTGCTCTTCTTATTGTTAACGTAGACAGTCACCTCCGGCTGCTTTCCAGCCGCTACATCCGCATTGAAGTTAGCGGGTACAGCCAGCCCTGCAACTGCTTCAGAATTCTCAACTTCGTTTGGTAATCCTTCAGCCGAAGCGGCCTTGATCAGATTTATCTGAGGCGAAGCGCGCAATTGAGTAACCAGACGTGAGTCGCCCGGGTCGTCCACCACGAGGGTCATGGTGTTCAGGCTACCGATACCAGGCAGCAGAATACGAAAAAGAATAGCTACGAAAAGAGGCGTCGTTAACGCAACAAGGAGGTAGCGATTCCTTATTGCATCTACGATGTCTTTCCGCGCAATTGCAGCGACGACTCTCGAATTCATTCCGACAGCCTCCTTCCGGTTATCTGAATGAATACTTCCTCGAGCGTGGCTTCAGCTGAGTGCAGCGTTCGAATTTGTCCGGACTTTACCAGCTTCTCCAATCTTTCTCCGGCATCTTGATCATCCAGAGCAATACTTAGAGTCTGGCCATCATCAAGTTTTACCTCGAGAGCTTTTTTGCCGTGCGCCACTTTCAAATGGTCAGGTGTATCGAGCGCGACAATTCGCCCCTCGCTAATGAAAGCAACGCGACCACAAAGCTGATCTGCTTCTTCCATGTAGTGAGTTGTGAGAAAAACAGTTACCCCCTGGCGAGAAAGCTCCAGGACCAGGCGACGGATGTCGCGTCCAACCACCGGGTCTAAACCGCTGGTTGGTTCGTCGAGGAAAATTATCTGTGGTTGATGGAGGAGGGCGCGGGCGATAAGCAACCGCTGCTTCATGCCATTTGAATAATGCTGAATCTTGTCCCCAGCCCGATCGCTCAGGCCCACTTGATCCAGCGCTTCGTCAATCCGCCGATTACCTGTGCCGTACAGGCGCGCAGCAAAAGCCAGATTCTCCCTTCCGGACATCCGTTCGTACAGATTTTGATTCTCGGAAACAACGCCAATGAGCGGTTTAAGTCGGTCGCGTTCTATCACTACGTCGCAACCAGCGACTCGTGCCCGCCCTGCGGTTGGTCGCAGCTGGCCAGTCAACATTCTGATTGAAGTTGTCTTCCCCGCTCCGTTATGGCCGAGGAAACCAAATATCTCACCGGCTGCTACCGCGAAGGAGATGTCATCGACCGCTTGCACGTTTTTGAAACTGCGGGAGAGTCCCGTCACCTCGATGGCGTTCATAGTCTTAAGAACCTGTTGCGCGTGATCCTAGATCCCAATCAAGTTTTCTCTCACAGAACTGCCGAGTAGGTACGCAGGGCGCGAAACTTTGTTGCGCTTTGCTCGAATTAAGTTCACGACATGACGGTCGCGGCTAAGCCTTGGCGGTCCTTAGCCCTCAGAGACTCAGGAAGGGAAACGTTTAAGGCAGCACATAACAACCGGGAATCAACGAAAGGATCTTGACTTGTTTCCCTTACTGACGTATTAAACCGCCCAAGGTTCAGTCGCTCATCCATGATCCAGGTTTCACGGCGGACCGTAACGCACATTTTTCGGATTCTCTACCGCTGGTAGCCTCGCAGTTATCCTTTTCTTCTTTGGGTGATTGGTGGATCCCGACTCCACAAGCCCCGTCACACCCACGTCCGTAGTTAAAAGGAGGGTCGCATGGCGCTCGTTACTCGCTTCGATACACCGGCATCTTTGCGTGACATGCCGGCGGGGTCGCCGTTCTATGACAACTGGCACAACCATATCGCTGGACGTTTGAGTTCGAGCACGCCTGGAAGTGGAGGCGGCGAGTTCTACGACCCCAGCGAGGTTAATGTCAACATTGCCGCAGAACACCTACTCGTTTGGATGGGCTTTCCGCGAGCACTCATGGTGGCTACGAATCGCGACAACCGCGTCGCTGCGTTTGCCGCCGGTGAAAATCGCGACGTACAGGAGGAATACTGCGAGTGGCGCGTTACGCGCGTGGGCGGCAAGATCACTAAAGTCGTTTTCGTCACGGAAACGCCTGAGTACTATGAAAAATTATGGGCCGTCGATAGAGCGACTGTTGTCGCACTGTATCGTGCTCTGGTCAGTCCCGCCGTCGTTGAAGCCGATCTGCATACAGCCGGGACTTACAATCGACGCAACTCCTGGAACACTACAAACGGCATCGTTCATTTCATACAGACGATCAACACCTTGAATGCCGCTCTTGGTCTCGCTCAAGGAAGTGTCAATTCCGGCGGCGCTCGCGACAACTATGAAGCGAGTCCAGGTCCGCAAACATCGGTAGATCCTCGCGTAGCCATGGACATCGGCTCACTATCGCGCAAGGGATTCTCGATTACTTTGAGGGAACCAATTGGTCTGTACATCACGGGTTTCGATGATACCGGCTGGAGCAAACCGGATGGTTCTCCTGTAGACAACTATTGGACTATCACCCGCGGCTCTCCAGGCCTGGTGCTGCGGCTCGAGTATGAGGTACCAGCTGGTAGCGGTTTCGTCGTCGGCGACATTCGCATTGGCGGTCGACCAATTGAATACGGAGGTCAAATCGCCGAGCACGTCACATGCATGATCGGTGGTGTAGCAGGAAGGAGGGCTCGATGAAATACAAAGATAAGGATCCCGCGCCGGTGCCGAATGGTCACAAGAAGATCGAACAGCTTAAGATTTCTATTAAGCCAAAAGAGCTAGAGTCGAAGTTTACTAACATACTGACTGAGGCTGCCGACATCGAGCTGATCTTGAATGCGGGCCTGCATATTTCATCGCTCGGAACTGATTTCGGTGCGGAGGTTCCCGGCTCTGAGCCTGAACCCGTCTATGGATTTAAGGCCCGTGCCAACATTCAGGGTAATACAATTCCTGGATTCAACAAGGACCATCAACATTTCCTCTTCTACCGCCTCGGTAACGTAAAGCGGGCCAAGCAATGGCTGCGATGGATCGCGCCGCTAATTACCTCGATGGAAGATGTGCTGGCGTTCGTTCGCCTACATCGGGCCATGCGCCTGCGACTTGGAGTTAAGGAGCCACCCATGTGTGCGACGTGGGTCAACATCGCCTTTTCCAACCAAGCAATCGCATCACTGGTTAGTAAAGCGGACGCCGACGCGTTTGGCGACCAGAGTTTTCGGCAGGGTCTCGCGGCTCGCTCAACCTACCTGGGCGATCCAACAAGTCGCAAACACTCGGGCCACCGCCAGCATTGGGTGGTCGGTGGGCCGAAAAACGAAGCGGACATCATTGTGATTATTGCGGCCGATGACACGGAAGACCTGGTGACAACGGTTGACGCTATCAAAACTCGTGCAGCGAGTTCAGGCTTGCGCTTGTTATTTGAACAACGTGGCGACACCTTACCGGGACGATTGCGCGGTCACGAACATTTTGGTTTCAAGGATGGCGTATCACAGCCAGGCGTTCGCGGAAAAGTGTCAACGGCACCGGGCGACTTTATCACCCCGCGGTACATAGATCCGACTGACCCACGAGCTCGCTATTTTGCTAAGCCCGGCCAACTACTCATTTGGCCAGGTGAATTTCTGTTAGGTGAGCCTCGGCAACAAACAGAGCATCTTTATTCGTCAGCGCCTGCGGCTGCGAACTTCCCACGTTGGGCGGCGCTCGGATCCTATCTGGTCTGCCGTCGCTTGCGGCAGGACGTTCCGGCCTTCTGGAAGTTTGCCATCAGCGTCGCCACGGCGCTGGGCGTTCCTTCCCAACAGTTTGCTTCAATGTTGGTGGGGCGCTGGCCCAGCGGCGCGCCAATAATGCGCACGCAAATGACGATAGCCGACAATCCTGCGTTAGCCGGCGATGAATGGGCGAACAATCACTTCATTTTCAATGACGATACTCGTGCATCAAGCCTGATTCCGATTCCGGGTTATGGCGGTGACGGTTTTGACCAGGCTACGCAAGACTTTCTCGGAACGGTGTGCCCACACTTTGCGCATATTCGAAAGAGTAACCCGCGGGACATCTCAACCGATCTTGGCAAACCTCATGATTCACTGCTTCGAATGATCCTCAGACGAGGAATTCCATTCGGGAAACCAATCTTTGGCATAAAGAGACCTCCCCGTGGGCTTATCAAGAAAGAACGTGGACTGATGTTTCTGTGTTATGCAAGTACGATTGAAATGCAGTTCGAATTTATTACGCGTCGGTGGGTTAACTCTCCAATTCAACCAAACTTTGGCGGGCATGATCCCATCATTGGCCAACGCGACACTCGGGGCAATCGTACGCGGTTCATCGATGTTCCCACTGCTGCTGGACCGAGACGCGTGGACATCAAAAATGAATGGGTCATTACGACGGGAGGCGGCTACTTCTTTTCGCCACCGATAGCTGCTATAGCCGGCGTGCTGGGTGCCTAAGTCTTTGCGATTCTTTTCGCAGAATGATGCTGATGTTAGAATCAAACAGCATCAGACAGCTCAACACCCGGCAGCAGGATTAAATGACTGAAGAGCAGCAAGTCTTTCTCGACCACATTCAGAAGAAGGGCCTGAAGCGTACCTCACAACGCGATCTGATTCTCGACGTCTTTCTCCGCACGGAAGCTCATCTCTCCAGCGAAGATCTCTATCGCCTGGTAAAGAGTGAGGATCCCACAGTCGGCCAAACGACCGTCTATCGCACCTTGAAGCTGCTTACTGAAGCGGGACTCGCCCGTGAGGTCCGCTTTGGAGATGGGCGCGCACATTACGAACACAATTACAAACATCAACATCACGACCATATGATTTGCTCCTCCTGCGGTAAGATCATCGAGTTCTTTTCCGCCGAGCTGGAGGCAATTCAGGATGCGATGGCTGCAAAACATAAGTTTGAAGTGCAACAACACCTGCTGCGGATTATTGGTCTTTGTGCGGAGTGCGGCCGCGCCTCCCGTCGGACTGCCAAGAATTCTTCAATACCCGAGCGTGCCAAGCTTGTTTCCGCCCGGGGCGCTAAATAACCTGAACAGGGGAAGTAACTAGATGCTATTAACCGGTCGCGCCGGCATGACCATTGGGCTGGTGCTTGCTTCCCTCTGTCTCATCGGCTGTCCACGCAATGAGTTGCCGCCGCAGCCTCGCGTCAAAGTCTCGGAGCAGCCCTCAATCACCCCGACCCCGGCACCGCTTGCCGTCGCCTTTAATGGCGAGCGTGCGCTGGAACATGTGCGCAAGCAGATTGAGATCGGCCCGCGCCCGCCCGGCTCCCCCGAGCTAGCTAAGACACGCGAGTACATCATTAACGAATTCAAGTTAGCGGGCATCCGCGTGCTGACGGATGAGTTCACGGCAACGACGCCTCAGGGCGAAAAGAAGATGGTGAACATTACCGCGGAGATTACCGGCGAGTCGAAGGATGTGATCATCATCGGGAGCCATTACGACTCGAAATATTTTAAAGACATGAAATTTGTGGGCGCGAACGATCCCGGAGCCTCAGTGGGAACTTTGCTTGAGCTGGGACGAGTGTTGGCCGGAACTAAGCCAAAGCTGACTTACTGGCTGGTGTTTTTTGATGGTGAAGAAGCGTTCTGTGAAAACTGGGACGATTGCGGTAAACCCGACGCGCCTGATAACACCTATGGTAGCCGGCGATTTGTGGAGCAACTGCGCAAGGGGGATGAGTTGCAGCGAGTGAAAGCGCTGATTCTGCTCGACATGATGGGATACAAGAATCTCGAGCTCGGCCGCGACACCATCAGCACCAAGTGGCTTCAGGACATTGTCTGGGAGACGGCGCGCGAGCTGGGTTATCGAAAAATTTTCGTGGATCGTCCTGAAGGAGTTGGAGGCGACGATCATGAACCGTTTCTGAAAGCTGGCGTACCCTCGGTCGATCTGATTCAGCTTAACGGTTATCCCTATTGGCACCGGGCCGACGACACGCTGGATAAAGTCTCAGCGAAGAGTATGAAAATTGTCGGCGACGTTGTTTCCGCAAGCCTGCCTCGCATCGAACAACGATTGTTGAGCAAGGGGAATTAAGAAGAAGAATGAAAAGAATCGCCGTTATCCCAGGAGATGGAATCGGTCCGGAAGTGACACGTGAAGGCGTCAAGGTTCTGGAGCAACTGCGCGAGTCGCACAAGGTTGAACTAGAGCTCGTTGATTTTGATTGGGGCGCCGAAAGATTTCTGCGTGACGGCGTAACTTTGCCTGGAGACGCGCTCAAAATGTTGAGCGAAGAATTCGAGGCGATTCTCGCCGGAGCTTTTGGAGATCCGCGCGTGCCGTCGAATCAGCACGCGGAGGACATTCTGTTGGGTATGAGGCGGGGTCTCGATCTCTACATCAATCTACGTCCGGTGCGGTTGTTGGATGCGCGACTAACGCCGCTGCGTGATCGAAAAATAGACGAGGTAGATTTTGTAGTCTTTCGGGAAAACACTGAAGGTGCGTACTGCGGCGCCGGCGGCTTCCTGAAGAAAAACACCGTGGACGAGATTGCCACTCAGGAAGAGTTAAATACGCGCCGAGGCGTGGAGCGCATCATCGTGGCCGCGTTTGAGTACGCGCGCGCGAACGAACGCAAGCGCGTGACGATGGCCGACAAGTCGAATGTGCAACGCTTTGGTGGCGACCTTTGGCAGCGGGTTTTCAAAGAAGTGGCCGCGCGCTATCCGGCGATTGAAGCAAACCACCAGTATGTCGATGCGATGGCGATGTTCATGGTACTGAACCCATCACAATATGATGTGATTGTCAGCAACAATCTTTTCGGTGACATCCTGACTGATTTGGGAGCGGCGATTCAGGGAGGCTTAGGCCTCGCGGCCTCGGGCAATATTCATCCGGGAAAGGTTTCGTTGTTTGAGCCGGTCCATGGTAGCGCTCCACCTCTGGCAGGGAAGGGAGTCGCGAATCCGATCGGAGCGATTCTTACGGTCGCCATGCTGCTCGAATACCTTGGGTTCAACGACGCGAGCAAGGCGGTAGAACGCGCCGTGCGTGAAGCAGTTGTCGCTAACGAAACGACGCAGGATCTGGGTGGGACATTGTCGACCGAACAGGCGGGTGAGGCAATTCGCAAAAGATTAGGGGCTGCGCGTCCCTAGACAGAAGCGAGCCGCTGCCTCTTCAGTTTTTAAGTTTCAGGTTCCAGATTTCAGATTTCACAATTAGAGGTTTCAAATTTCAAAGTTTGAGAGACCAAAGCTTAAAAGGCCCAAAAGGGCCCAAAGCCCCATAAGGCCCGAAGACCAAAGACCAAAGACCTAAGACCCAAGACCCAAGACCCAAGACCATTTTCCTATCTTGCTGCAACCCACACTGACAGCTGAAATCATCGCCATCGGTTCGGAGTTGTTGCACCCGGACCGGACCGACACCAACAGCCTCTGGCTCACCGAAAAGCTCAACAGCATCGGCATCGAAGTAAAACTGAAAACGATCGTGGGCGATGATGATGCGCGTCTGGAAGAAGCAATACGCGACGCTGTGAAGCGATCGAAAGTTGTGATCACCACCGGCGGGCTCGGTCCCACTGAAGACGACATCACGCGCAAAATTGCGGCGCGCGCGCTTGGCCGTCGGCTTCAGTTAAATGAAAGCGTGCTTGAAGAGATCCGCAAGCGGTTTGCCGCTTTTGGACGGCCCATGCCGGAACGCAATTCGCGCCAGGCAATGGTGATCGATGGCGCCGACGTGCTCGACAACCCAAACGGTTCAGCTCCCGGGCTGTTTCTCGAACATGAAAGCACCGCGGTCGCCTTACTGCCTGGCCCGCCCCGCGAGATGCGACCGATGTTTGAAACTTATGTGCTCCCGCGGCTAACCGAAAAAGCCGGCGCTGTTCGGGTCGTGCGTCGATTGCTGCGGGTTGCGGGTTTAGGCGAGTCGGCGGTGGACGAAAAGATCGCGCCCATCTACACTCAATACGAGAATCCGCAAACAACGATCCTCTTCAACAAGAGTGAAATCGAAATACACCTGACCGCCCGCGCCCGAACAGAAGCCGAAGCCGAAGCTTTGCTGGACGATCTGGCCGGACGTTTGGAGCAGGCGCTGGGTCACTCCGTCTTTTCGTTTCGCGGAGAATTGATGGAAGAGATCGTGGGCATGCGGCTGTCAGTCACCGGGTACACGCTAGCCGTTGCTGAGAGTTGTACCGGCGGATTGATTGCACAACGACTGACTGAAGTCGCTGGTGCTTCACAATATTTCATGGAAGGTGTCGTGACTTACTCGAACGAAGCGAAGATTAGAGCTTTGGGCGTCGATCAAAAACTATTACGCAAGCACGGTGCGGTCAGTGCTGAAGTTGCGGAGGCGATGGCCGAGGGCATTCGCAAGCGCGCGAAAACGGACTTGGGACTTTCAGTCACAGGAATTGCAGGCCCGGGCGGTGGCAGCGAAGAGAAGCCGGTGGGACTTGTTTACATCGCCCTCGCAACTGAAATGTTGACGGAACATCGGCGACTAATGCTTCCCGGCGATCGTCATTTGATTCGCTGGCGCGCCTCACAAGCGGCGTTGGATTTACTGCGACGAAGATTGATATGACCTCACACGCGTATTCGCCTCTTTATTTTGCTACGGAAGGGAATCGCTCCGGATCCTCAATTGATTCAACTGAGATCTTGATATCGAGGTCCGGCCAGTGCAGGTGGTTGTTTGTTAGCACCACATTGTGAATTGCTCCTACCGAAGCATCCCGGAACGCGGGAAAGTTTTCAAATGGAAGAAACGATTCCTTTTCTCCAATCAATAACCAGATCCCGTACTTATCAATCTGCGTAACCTCAGCTTCCAAAATGCTCTCTCCACCTGCTTCGAATTTCATCTTCGTGGTCCTCAATTAACTTCTGCGCTTTTTATATTTCACTCGACCTTAGCCCGTAATTCCGTGCCAATTCCAAGCCGGGTTCAAGCCAGAATTTAGCCTCGCCACTTGCACAGTATCATGCACGTGCATTCGTGGTTCTTCGTTTGAGAAGAACGAGAATCGAAAACCTTGTTTTCGGAATACAGTCGGACTCACGGGTGAGGCGTGCTCCTATTTAAACAAATTGAGTTATGACCGATGAGGCTCTAATTGCTGAGAGATTGTAGCTGCACTCGACGGTTGCTATAGTGCCAGTATCCTTTCATGTCGGAACTCATTTTCTGAGTGCATCAACTTTTGCGTGTTGCAATCGTTCTCATCGCGGCCTACGTCCTCGGATCAATTCCGTTTGGCTATCTGATCGTGCGAGCGCGGGCCGGTGCAGATATTCGTGAAACCGGATCGGGCGGCACAGGAGCAACAAACGTTTCGCGCCGAGCGGGCAAAGGCGCTGGCGTTTTGACTCTGATACTCGACGCATTGAAAGGTGTTGCGGCGATCTACATTGGTACGTCGATACTCGGTGAATCATCCTGGGCGATTACTGGCGCTGCAATTCTAGTGATCACCGGTCACATGTATCCGATCTGGCTGGGATTTCGCGGTGGTAAGGGAGTGGCGACCGGCGTTGGGGTTTTTCTGGTTCTTGCTCCTTTTGCTGTCATGCTTTCGGGAGTGATATTCCTTGCGGTTGTACTTCTAACGCGCTACGTGTCCCTCGGATCGATCACAGCCGCGGCAACGATTCCTCTATTCGTTTGGCTGCAACATGGGTTGATAGGTCCCGTAGGTAACCTGTGGCCAACAATGTGTGCTGCAGTAATTGGAGCAGCGTTAATTATTTTTGCGCATCGCGGGAATATTCAGCGGTTGATGCAAGGCACGGAAAGCAAGTTTAAGTGAACGATGAAAAGGATTGCGGTAATCGGTGCAGGAAGTTGGGGAACGGCGCTCGGCATTGTCGCAGCTAGCGCCGGTCACCACGTAAGGTTTTGGTCGCGCAACCCCGAAGTTGTAACTTCGCTTAATCGCGACCGGGTAAACTCGCTCTATTTGCCAGAGGCGCAAATTCCAGAGAGCGCGTTCGCCACTGAAGATATTGCCGACGCATTAAATGACTCCCAGCTTGCAATCATTGCGACGCCATCGCATGCGACACGCGCAGTCTTGGAAACGATGTCCGGAGTATTGCCGGCGAATGCGATTCTTGTCAGCGCCACCAAAGGAATTGAGATCGAGACTGGGAAACGTATTTCACAGTTGGCAGCTGAGATCCTCGGCGAATCGGTCACTGATCCCTTTGTCTGTTTGTCCGGACCGTCTTTCGCAAAAGAAGTTGTGTTGCAACACCCAACGGCCATTGTGGCAGCCGGCAATAACGCCGACGCTGCGGCAACGGTACAATCAGCGTTGAGCAGCGAGTATTTGCGCATCTATACCAATGACGACGTTGTTGGTACCGAGTTGGGCGGGTCCGTCAAGAACGTAATGGCAATCGCTGCGGGGATGGTCGCCGGGCTTGGCTTCGGTTCGAATAGCGTCGCGGCGCTAATCACGAGGGGACTCGCAGAAATGTCGCGACTGGCTTTGGCTGAAGGCGGCAAGCTAGAGACGATGATGGGACTGGCGGGCCTCGGAGATCTGGTTTTAACTTGCACGGGCAGTCTTTCTCGTAATCGTTTTGTGGGGCAAGAGCTCGGCAAGGGGCGCGCGCTCGCAGAGATTACGGCAGGGATGCGCGAAGTTGCGGAAGGAGTGAAGACGACGCAAGCATTGAAAGAGCTGAGCAATAGAGTGGGCGTGGAAATGCCCATTGCCGCGGAAGTTTACGCCGTGCTTTATGAAGGCAAGACGGCGCGTGAAGCCGCCACCGCATTGATGTCACGGCCTCTGCGAGAAGAATTCTAGGAGAATCGGGGAGAAAGAGTGGCTACTTCGAAGGAAGAAAAAGTTCTGGCAGCGAATCGCGCGGCTTACCACGAGTATCACATTTCGGATAAGTACGAAGCTGGGATAGCGTTGACGGGCACGGAAGTAAAGAGTGTGATGGGTGGCCGGGTGCAATTGAAAGAGTCGTATGTCGCGGTGCGCGATGGTGAAGTGTGGTTGTTTAATGCGCACATCTCCCCTTATTCTCACGGGAACCGGGAAAACCATGAACCGCTGCGAACGCGCAAGCTACTTTTGCACAAACGCGAAATCGGTCGCTTAGATGAAGCGTCCGTTAAGGACGGTATGACCCTGGTTGCTACGCGCGCTTATTTGAAGAACGGCAGAATCAAGATTGAGGTTGGCGTAGCAAAGGGCAAAAAGTTGTACGACAAGCGCGAGACTGAAATGCGTCGGACCGTTGAGCGAGAAACCCGCGCCCAGTTAAAGGAACGCAATCGTTAGAACGTTGCAACTTAGGAGCGTTACTTAGTGGGCGCCGCAAATTAAGAGCAAGTGCGGGTTCGAATAGAAGTAGATAAGGAATACTGGTTGAGGAGCAAACTTACTAATGCGAATTGAGGCGCGGAGTGGTGGTTATCAGGATGTCGATGTTCAGGCAATCGCGGTCGCTGTTTTTAAGGACGAGAAAGCCGATGAAGGTTTTCTGAAAGATTTGGACGCCGTTGCTGGCGGTATGGTGAAGGCAGTAATCGATTCAGAAGAGCTCAAGGGAAAAGAAGGCGAGACAGTCTATTTACACCTACCGGCCGACGCTAAGCTCAAAACGCGCCGGCTCCTCTTGATCGGCGCGGGGGAAAAGCAGGAACACCTGGCGGCGCAAGTTTCGATGGTTGCAGGGACTGCAGTGCGCTTGCTGCGCGCAAAGAATGTGAAGTCGATCGGCTATGTTTCGCGGGCGGATATTGATGCAGAAACCAGCGCAGCAGCTGCGGTAGAAGGCGCCATCATGGCGCTATTTGATTTGGATAAGTATCGAACTGTCGACAAAGAGATGAAGACGGTCGATCAGTTTGTGGTTATTTCGGAGGCGGAGGAGCAGGAAATTAGACGCGGCGTCACGCGCGGTCAGGCAATCGGTGAGTCAGTAAACTTTACGCGCGACCTCGCCAACGAGCCGGGCGGTAGTTTGACCCCAACCGATATGGCCGAACGTGCGACTGCGATGGCCAATGAATTCGGCTTGACTGTTGATGTGCTTGACGAAGCACGCATGCAGCAGGAAGGCATGGGCTCGCTCTTAAGTGTGTCGCGCGGTTCCGACGAACCGGCGAAGTTGATTGTGGTGAAATACACCCCCGAGGGAGGCAGCGGCGCCGATAAAGAATTACTCGCCTTCGTGGGAAAGGGAATTACCTTCGACTCGGGCGGTATCTCACTTAAGCCCGGCGAGAATATGGAGTTGATGAAGTACGACATGACTGGAGGCGCCACGGTGCTGGGAGCAATGCGCGCGATCGCTCAGCTAAAACCTTCAGTACCCGTGCTCGGCGTAGTTCCTTGTTCTGAAAATCTCCCGTCGGGAAAAGCGACCAAGCCGGGGGATGTCGTCACCGCGATGACCGGAAAGACGATTGAGGTAATCAATACCGACGCTGAAGGCCGTTTAATCCTGGCCGACGCAATTGCCTATTCGAAAAAACTTGGCGCCACCAAAGTTATCGATATGGCGACTCTGACCGGTGCGGTCTCGATAGCTCTTGGCGACGTGAATACCGCTGTGCTCGGAACTGATCAGGCTTTAATCGACGAGATCATTGCAGCCGGCAAGGAAGTGGGCGAAAAGTTTTGGCAGCTGCCGCTGGATAAAGAGTACTCAAAACAAATTAAGTCAGACATCGCGGACATTAAGAACGTAGGCGGGCGCAAAGCGGGCACGATCACGGCGGCTGCCTTTCTTAAAGAGTTTGCAGACGGACTCTCCTGGGCGCATCTCGATATCGCCGGAACGGCTTGGGGAGATGAAGCGAAACCCTATCGCTCCAAGGGCCCGACCGGAGTTGCAGTGAGAACTTTGCTGAACATCGTCAGGCGCTTTGAGCGCTCACGCGAAGGAAACTGACTTACGAAGTTGCCGATTGTAGACAGATTAGCCAGCAAGTGTGACCAGCAGGTGACGTTTAACCTCGGGTTAGAGTGTCTTTGTTAGGAATCTCTCAAGGCACGGCAGTTGTTAGGTGAAGGGCAATTACCAGAGGGTGTGGCACACTCACAGAAAAAGTCCTCGCCCCGCCTCGAAGGCCGCTCGAGGAAGCTAAGAGCCGCCCCTCTGGTTCCCCCTCACGAGTTCTGAAATGTCGAAGTTTTCCCGCCAGCAGTTCCAAAGCGCACTCTGTCAATTTAACCAACCGCATCAGCTTCGTTAGTCTGAGATAAGTCTTGGGCACATTCTTCTTCGTGTGTTTAGCCCCCAGGCTACCCTGGGTTTTTATCAAACCCGCTCTCGATATCAGCTGTCATGAGTGAGTAAGTGTTGCCAGCGGTGCTATAATTTTGGCGGTTGGCACGGAGCAACAGCCCTCGCCACCGCCGCCTCTCCTATCGAGTTTTTGAGGGACCTGCAGGTGACGGACTACTACAAGATCTTAGGCGTAAAACGATCGGCCAGCAGCGCCGACATCAAGTCAGCGTATCGAAAACTCGCCCGTCTAAGGCATCCCGATATCAATCCTGACTCGGAGAGCGCGTCTCGCGAATTCGCACTTCTTTCCAAGGCTTACCACACGCTCAGCGATCCCCAGGAGCGAAGCTACTACGACAACCAACTCAGCTCGGGTGTCAATCGCGGTTCTTCAATCCTTCATTCGGAAAATCCTCACGCTCGTCGTGCCCGCAATCTGGCTGTGCAAGCGAAATGGGATCGCGTGGTCGATGAAATGCTCGAGCACGACCGCCGCGAAAATCGCGAACGGCAACGCGCGGTGTTCACTACCGTGTCGCTCTTTCTTTCGACATTCTTTGTGGCTTTGATCAGGCCGCAGATGTGGGGATTGTTTGACTACGTAGGTCGCGCCGTCGTGGTAACGCTTTTTGTGATTGGCGTCTGGCACCTGGCGACGCGCTTGCGGGAGTATTTCAAGCACTACACCTACATTCCCAAACCGATTCAAGTGAGTTTGATGAGCCAGGAGGAAAAACCGGAACAGCCGTTCACTCGCTTCTCCGCGTATACCTTTCTGCTGGTGGGTTGGGCGCTGAGCATTGGTGTAGGTCTTTTTATTAATTGGCATAGTCAGGACTTCTTCGCAGATTTGACCTTGCTTTATCAGCATCGAGTGCTAAATTCGGGAACAACATTAACTGCTCTGGTGGTTCCTGAGTTACTGTTCTATCCGCCGATCTTTGTGTTGATTGTCGACAGCATGCACGCACTTACTTCGCGCATCGATTAGCGTCAACTATTCAATATGTCTTATTCGCATCACAATTGTCCGGCTGTGCTCTTGCTGGTCATCGCGCTGGGAGTTTCGTCCTTCGCCCACGAGGTTAGCGCAGGTTTGCAGCGAACCTCGGGCTCGTTAACTCCATTACAAATGGAGATCGAAAAACAAAAAAACCGCCTCAACTCCCTGGAAGTCGATGAACGGCGCGACGCCATCTCGCGATTAGGAGCGCTTCGCCATCCAGACGCGTCGCGAGCAGCACTTGCTGGACTCAAAGATTCAGCAGCGATTGTCCGCGTGACCGCGGCAGTCGCCGTGCTTTATTTACCCGCGGAAGAGAGTGCGGTTTCTCTACTGCCGCTGCTGAACGACAAGGATGAGTTTGTGCGGCAGGAGATTGCGTACGCCCTGGGCAGGACGCGCAGCCGCACCGCCGCCGCTTCTCTAAGCGAATTCCTCGTTCGGGAGAAGAAGGACGGCGTGAGGGGGGCCATCGTTGTTGCGCTCGGCGACATTGGCGACGAATCTTCAGTGGTAACGCTCGCCCAAGTTTTGCGACCCGAACTAGCGGCGCCGGCGACAAAAAAGCGCAGCAAGAAAAAAGAGAATCTGTTAGTGCTGCGCGCGGCGGCTCATTCACTCGGACAAATCAGAAACAGGGCCGCGGTGCCGGCACTGTTAGCTGCGCTTCAAGATCAAGAAGAGGAAAATGATGTCCGTCGCGAAGCTGCGACTGCGTTGGGCTTAATCGGCGACAACTCGGCTTTACCTGCGCTCAAGGGATTATCAGATGCTGATGATCCTTATCTTTCTCGCGCAGCTCTCGAGGCCTCGCGACGAATCTCTCTGAATAGCAACCCGTAGCGAGCGAGTTCGGATCTGTAGTTCCGGTCGCTACCGCTCGCGTTCGGATCAATCAAGAAATCAAAAAGCGCCGTCCACTTCAGCGTGAACGGCGCTTTTAAGTTTTTGGTTAGGAGAAAGGTTAATTTTCCGTCTTTTCACCGCGGCTCTGGCTTTTCCTCGCAACCTTCGTGGTTTGAGGAATCGGCAAGCCAACCTCGCCGGACAGTGACTCCGCAGCTTCGGGCAACTCGATCGGCTTCGGCATGTCTTGAATCAAAGCGCCGCCGGAGCTCTTCGAGAAGATCAACTTGTGAGTGTGCCCGTCGACGTCGACATGTACCAGGTCGCCTAGTCCGATCTGACCCGTCGCAACGAGGTTCGAGAGCGGGTAAACCAGAAAACGCTCAACTGCTCTTTTTAGATGCCGCGCACCGTATTTGAAGTCGAGACCTTCCTTCATCAGCATGTCTTTCGCGGTGTTGGAGCATTGGAAAACAAACTTGGTTCCCGCCGACAGCATGATCCGATCCTGCACAGACTGTAATTCCAAATCGAGAATCTGACGCAGGTGATGCTCTTTCAGAGATCGAAAGACCACAACCTTATCGATACGATTCATGAACTCCGGCGAAAACTTACGTCGCGCCGATTCCACGGCTGTCCGATAAATCTTCTGATCGACTTCCGTGTCATTCGGGTTCTTAGCACCTTTGGCCGGCGCGAAGCCTATGCCACCGGAAATCAATTCCGACATCTCGCGGGCGCCGAGGTTCGAAGTCAGGATCACCATCGTGCGCGAGAAATCTACGCGGCGATTGTCGCCAAGCGTCAAGGTCGCTTTATCCAGGATGCCGAGCAGTAACTGCCAGAGACTGTCCGAGGCTTTCTCGATCTCGTCAAACAACACGAGCGAGAGTTTCAGCTCGTCGGTGTGCATGCGATCGAGATTTTCCTGAGTTAACATTGGTGATGTTTCGCGGTGACCGAGATATCCCGGAGGCGAACCGATCAGTTTGGCGATTTCATGAGAGTGCTGAAACTCGGCGCAGTCGATCTTGACGATGGCATTGGCATCGCCATAAAGAACTTCCGCGGCCGCTTCGATCACACGAGTCTTTCCCGAACCCGTTGGCCCCAGAAACAACATGGTGCCGATTGGCCGATTGGCCGGATTCATCCCCGCCAGAAAAATCTGGTAAAGGCCGCTCATGCGCCGGACAGCTCGTTCTTGACCGACGATGCGAGCCGATAAGCGCTCCTCAAAGTCTTGAGCGCGGGGACTCTTCTGTTCGGGATCCAGGAAAACCTTATCCATAGTGTCGTTTGTGGTTTCCATTTCCATTTCAGCAAGCATGATCGTCTTCCTCCGTTGCTGCGGTGAGAGGTCCTTTGCTCCCATTTTTTCGGCCACTTTGGCCGCGCGCGCTTTACTCATAGCAAGGAACGATCCGCTGATTAAATTGATGCGGGAAATAATTTCTTCGTTCGCTGTAACCAAATGACGAACGAGACGTTAGCGAAAATCACAGTGCTATATATACGACACGGACTGAATTGTCATCACAAAATGTTGTGCAAAGCTTAAAAACAACGGGATGGCTGTTCAGAACGGGGCTGCTAAGCCCTGACATTTCGTGTCAGGCAGTTACTGACAATTAATGTTTTACAGACCTTGTTGCGAGTAGGTTGCAGCGGGATGCACGTTTTAACGCGCCGGCCAACCAAAGGGTGAGTAACGAAAAACTCGCCCCCGATCAAACGCGGATCGGAGGCGAGTAAGATTTCTTTCCAGACAACGATTCTACCGCCAGGGGGCTAGCGATCGCCCAGTTCGCCAAGGAGAATAAGAATGAATTCTCAAGCCAGGAGACTCATCGCGGTCTATCCTTTGTCAAATCATCTTGGCGTACTCGGCGTTCTTGGCGGCTTGGTGGTTCATAGGTTTGGGAGAGAGCGCATGCAGTTAGTCGTAGTACTCGAGGCCAAGGTGCGTAATCAAATCCTCGCCACGCAGATGCCGCAACGTGTTCTTCAGTTTCATCAGCTGAATAAACACGTCGTGCTCCGGATAAAGCCCGGGCGCCGATTGCGGTGACTTGAAATAGAAGGACAGCCACTCCTGAATGCCTTTCATGCCGGCGCGTTGCGCCAGATCCAGAAACAGGGCGAGATCAAGAACAATCGGCGCAGCCAGGATTGAATCACGGCAGAGAAAGTTGAGTTTGATCTGCATCGGGTATCCCAGCCAGCCAAAGATGTCGATGTTGTCCCAACCTTCCTTGTTATCACCCCGCGGCGGGTAGTAGTTGATGCGAACTACATGGGAAAAGTCTTTGTATAGCGCGGGGTAAACCTCCGGTTGCAGAATGTACTCCAAAACTGAGAGCTTTGACTCTTCCTTGGTCTTGAACGATTCAGGATCATCCAACACCTCACCATCGCGGTTGCCTAAGATGTTGGTCGAGTACCAGCCGTGCAGTCCGAGCATCCGCGACTTCAACCCCGGTGCGATGATCGTCTTCATCAATGTCTGACCAGTTTTGAAATCCTTTCCACAAATTGCCAGCCGGTTTTCTTCGGCAAGCTTACGCAACGCCGGAATATCGACAGTAAGGTTAGGAGCGCCGTTCGCAAAAGGAATCCCCGACTTCAAAGCCGCATAGGCATAAATCATCGACGGCGCGATCGATTTATGATTTGCGGTCATCGCTTTTTCAAACGACTCGAGGTTCTTGTGAACCGCATGCTCTTTGAGAAAGATTTCAGTCGAAGCAGCCCAGATCATCACCACTCGCGTGCATTTATTCTTTCGTTTCCACTCTTCAATTTCGGCGATTAGCTGCTTTGCTAGCGCCATTTTGTTAGCGCCGGTTTTGACGTTGATGCCGTTCAGCCGTTTGACGTACGACTGATCAAACACGGCTTTCATGGGTTTGATCTTCTGCAGCGGTTGTTTGAGTTGCAGCAACAACTCCTTCTCAAGGACGCCGGCGTGCATGGCGGCCTCATATGCGGAGTCTTCAAAAATGTCCCAGGCGCCGAACACCAGGTCCTCAAGCTTTGCGAGCGGAAGAAAATCCTTGATCAAAGGAACGCGATTCTCAGTGCGTTTCCCCAGCCGGATTGTGCCCATTTGCGTGAGACTTCCCACGGGCTCGGCAATCCCTTTCTTGATAGCTTCAACTCCCGCTATGAAAGTGGTGCTCACGGCGCCAAGCCCGACCAGCAACACCCCCAATTTTCCCTTCGGCTCGGCGATCTGTACGTCCTTCTCAACGGGCATAGACTTAACTCCTCATTGAATGATTTGGCAGATGATACCCGCATCGCTCACCGCAAACGGCAACAATCTTGCTCATTACTGTCGCGATATTGCGCTCTTCAAGTGCGCGACCTTAGCGCACCACAAGTGCCTTGCGAAATGCGCGGGGAGTTAATCCAGTCGCCTGGCGAAAAGCTTTGGTGAAGTGACTGGGGCTGGCGTAACCGACTAGCGCGCCGATTTCGCGAACCGAGAGCTCCGGGTTGGCTAGTAATAATTGAGCGCGGGCAGTGCGAATGGCGGCGAGATAAGCGTGGGGCGTCGCGCCGGTTAACTTCTTGAAGACGCGGGCAAAATGAAACGGAGAGAGGTAGGAAGCGGCGGCAATTTCTTTCAACGAGAGATCCGCCGCGAGTTGTGCATGCATTAGTTCAACAGAGCGCCGAATTCGGCGATCGACTAGTCCCGCGCGGGACAGTTCCAAATCATGAGAGCGTCGCATGTTTGCATAGTGGCGCAATAGATGAACGAGGACTTGTTCGACAAGTGCGGCGATTACGATTTCGCCGCCCGGACGAGCCTCAATTAGTTCATTCGTCAGCGACCGTCCCCACTCCTGCAGCCGCGCATCTCCGACCACCCGATCTTGCGCGAACACAACCATTGCCCCCGGTCCCGAGAGATGCATGCGCACGGCATGATCGCTTACGAAGGTAGGCGCGAGAGAAACCTGTAATAACTCCATTGCCTTTCCTGTGACGGCGCAATTCGCGGATGGGTTTAGCAGAAGCGACTGTCCTTTCAACAATTCCTCGGTTGCGCCCGCTGAGTTAACGGTGAGTTTTCCCTCAAGCAGTAAAATAATTTCGTACTCAGCGCGCGCCTCGCTATTCCATTCGAATCGTTTTTGACGACGGTAATAAACCGAGTACTGAGGACAGACAAAAAAGCGGTTGGGCTGATTCCAGGAGGGACTCACGGCGTCAACTGTACGCAAACTCTTTTTCAGCTTCAAACGCTGGCTGAGTCACGAGCGGCGAGTAGCCGCGCAGGGTTGTTCGTTATCAAAGCGTGAATTTGCAAAGTCTGAGCCTTCTTTACCCAGGCTGGGTTGTCGACGGTCCAGACCACGATGCGCTGGTTCAACTGCAAAGCGCGCTCCACGATGCGACGCCTTGCAAGAGAATGATGCAAAGCGATTTCGTCAGCCCCAGCCGACTGCGCTAACTCGGCAAGATTACGAGGTACGAGCGTGGCCGGCTGAGAAAGTTTCGGTTCAAACAAAGCAGCCGTGCGAATCGAAGAGTCTATCGCTTTCACTCTCTTGATTAGAGAAAGATCGAAACATTCGACAATAACCTGGTTGCGAATCGTGGTTTGTTGAATTGAGCGCACCACTTCCGCCGCGAGCTCCATTCCCGCTCCCTTGTCGGCCTTCATTTCCAAATAGAGGTGTCCCTTGTGCTTTTCGAAGAGCTCAAAAACTTGCGTGAGAAGGGGAACGGATTCGCCAGCGAAGTCTTTGTCGGAAGATACAAGCTTCGCCCAGCGCCGTTTGCCATACCAACCGCCAACGTCGCTAGCCTGAAGCTCCGCAGCGGTCAGGTTTGAAACTTTGTCTTTCAGCGCGCCAGTCCGTTCGAGTGTGCCATCGTGGATGACTACGGCCACTCCATCGCGGGCTAGTCTGACGTCAAATTCAATGCCGTCAGCGCCGTCGGCAATGGCCTGGCGAAATGCGGCCAGCGTATTTTCGGGAGCAAGAGCCGAAGCCCCGCGGTGGCCGATGATGAGCGGGAGACGGCTCATGGAATATTTGCGGGAGGACTGGAGCGACCTAATCGTGTTGGGTCATGTACTGCTGCGCCACCGGAGTGTGGGTAAACTTCTTAAGCCTGATATCGAAGGTGCCGTACTCGGTCTTTATCTTGACACTAACCGGAACACGGCGCGCATCGTCAGTAAACCACATGAAAAACTTGCCGCTGCCGTTCAGCATTCCCTTCGAGCCAAAAAGATCAGCTTCCACCAGGATCGCATTTACTCGTCCAAGCACTGTCTTGAGGCGTTTCTTTTCCAACACGCGAACGGGAACTTTGTAGACGTGACCTGAGTCGCTGATTGGCAGTTCAAAACTTTTACCAACCTGCAATGGCTGAGTTCTTAGGAAGTAGATCGCCGAAAGGATGTCGTGTACGGAGCCGGTAAACTCCCCGTTTATAACTCGTGGTGGTCGCTGCGGATCGTTCGGATCGATTTCTGTCCAGGAAACTTTGCCGCGCGCTTGATCGAAGACAGCCTCGCTCGAACGTATTCGTTTTCCATGTTCATCAACACGCTTCGACGTTTGGACTTCAAATGAGGCCGGCTCGATCGTTGATTCCAAAGTTTCGCGGAAGCGCAGACCGAACAGCTTGGGAAAAAATCCTTTGCTCGCAATGTCGCACTTCAGTACCAGAGTCTCCGAGCTTCGGGTGGGCTGCGCGACTCTTTTACCTGTATTGCTTCGCTGTGCCTTAAGACGAAACTCGGCCACATCTAACTTTCGCAGAATCCCGCGCGAGAGCTCGGCTTCGTAAAGCAGTTCTTCGGCAGGTTCGAACGGTCGCAGAGTCACGAGGCGCGTCGGCGTTTGGGCGACTGCGGAAACAGCGGCGGCGGCGAGCAATAGTATGACTGCGACAGAATTTCGTAGTTTAAGATTCATGATAACCAGTAAGCTTTGATCGCAAGAATGACCCACGCTGCGCACAAACCGAGCGCCGCCCGATACTCACGATAGCGTAAGTAGAGATTCCGGTCGAAGCTCGTCTTGGCAGCGCGGCCGTCGCTATAAGGTGTCAAGCGGGGAAAGAAGAGCGGAACATGGAGGGCATAATGGCGATAATCCTCCCCAAACATTTCCGCCAGTGTCCGGGATTCGACGCGCATCACCGGAAAATAGATGCCAAGGAATAGGGCCGCAAACAGGATTGCCAGTTCCCAGCGTCCCGAGGCGATCGTAAAGCCCAGTCCGAGCACAAAGCTACCTAAGTAAAGCGGGTTGCGCGTAAAAGCGTAAGGGCCGGAACGCGCGAGGGTCTCATTTTTTCTAATATGTCCCGCCGCCCATGCTCGGATCACGAGTCCCAAAAACGAGACGACACCCCCGACTGCTAGAGTGAGGGGACGCGGACGCGCGAGCACTATGAATGCCGCCGCGCAAAGAAACCCTAGCGGTACACGCCAGCGCTGAATCCAAGTACCACCTCGCCGCATCGGCCTAGAATCCTTTGACGTTTGTGCTTTGATGCAAAAGAAGAAGGCGCGCCTGGATGGGCGCGCCTCTTGATAGTGCCTAAAAATAAATCGAAGGCGAAAGGCTCGTAACCGACGTAACTGCTGGCGCGGTGCCCGCAGCGTCTCCCCAGACATCAGTCTCGCGCCTCAGCGCCTTCGTGCCGACTTCGATGAAGCGATCTGAATGCGGGTTGTCTCTTTTTTTTTTCGAATGCAATTCGGTTCTTACTCTTGAAGGATAGTTGCCCTGAGCCTAAGCCCTCGAAGTAGCTTGCCTTGATCAAAACTTCTGTCGCCGTACAAACATTCAATTTTCTTTCAGGATTCATTACTTTCGGCATTTTGATGAGCCGACAGAGCGGCTTGCGGGACAGTTGACGCTACTGTGAACCCTCCGCCTCGTTCTGATTAACACCCTCTCCTGCAGATTTCGCTCCGATAAGTTGGGATGTTGAATGATTTTTTGGATCGCCGACGATCGCGACACGGCCCCCATAGCCACGCACTACCTCGCGTTCGGGGACGGAATCTTCTGTGTAATCGGTTCCTTTGGCGTGCACGTCAGGTCTCAAGGCAAGCAGTAGTTCCGTCACTGTCGGTTCGTCAAAAATAGTTACCAGGTCAACCGGCTCGAGTGCTGCGACAATTTCTGCTCGTTCTTGCTCGCCCATGATGGGCCGTCCCGCGCCTTTTAAATTAGCAACCTGCTTGTCGGAATTGATACCTACAACCAACAGGTCACCTTCAGCTTTCGCTCCCCGGAGATACCGGACATGGCCCACGTGCAGCACATCAAAACAACCATTGGCTAGCACTATACGAGCACCTTGTTTGCGAATGGCAGCCACGCGCGCCAGCAGGTCATCGCATTTAAGAATCATTGTTGAATGTCCGGATTCTGACTTTCTTAAGTCTCCGAGCGGTGCAATAGTTTTGATGATCCTCACTTAATTAACATCGACATTCACAATTGAATGTTCCAGCTCACCAGGAGTGATTGCCGCCGTGCCGCGCTTCATCACCACAATTCCACCTGCGTGATTTGCCAAATGAGCCGCATCTGAAAACGAAGCACCGGCGGCGAGAGCTAACGAGTAGGTGGCCATCACCGTGTCACCCGCGCCAGTAACGTCCACCGGTTCACTGCCTCCCACCGCAGCAATGTGCAAAGGCGCCACGCCGTCCTCCAATAAGATCATGCCGTTGCCACCGCGCGTGATAAGTAATGCGCGATATCCCAGCACCTCTCTCAGGCGTTCACCTGCTGACTCCAGATCGGTAAGGTTAGTGTCGGACTTGAGCAGTTGTTCAACTTCATCCTCGTTGGGCGTCGCGGAAGTGAAACCGCCAAATCGAGAAAGTTCAAAACGTGAATCGACGAGCACCGGACATTTGTTGGTAAGCGCGCTATTACGCAAGGCATCCGCCATCTCAGCATTAGCCACGCCATAATTGTAATCAGAGATGACCACGGCGTCTGCTCCTTGTGTCGCTGCCACCGCGCGCTCGTGAAGTTGAACCTGCAACTGGCGATTGGCGAGCGGTGTACCCTCATAGTCGATGCGAATAACTTGTTGACGCGTGGAGTGAAGTTGACCGGCAAGGATTCTCACCTTCGTCGTGGTTTGCATCTGCTCGTCAACCAGCAAGCCATCGCCGTCAACCCCGGCCTGCTCGAGTTTTTCGCGCAAGGCGCGTCCCGCAGTGTCGGCGCCCGCAACACCAATCAACGAAACTGTCGCACCTAAAGAAGCCAAATTCACTGCACAGTTCGCAGCGCCGCCAGGTACTGTTTCGGTTTGTTCGTGACGCAGTATGAAAACCGGCGCCTCGCGCGACACCCGTGTAATTGCCCCATAAACAAATTGGTCAGCGATGGCGTCGCCAACCACAACGATTCGCAATCCCGTAAACCGTTTCACGATGCTGATCAATCGTTCCTGAAGGATTGTGCGAGTCATTGTGCCTTTCCGGAACCGATAATCGACTCAACTGCTTCGAGCAAGTTTTCAGCGACGAGGTCTGGCTGGTGCTTCCAAAGCGAGCATTGATTCTCCCACTCGCCACGACCGTAGCCGCTCAATACTAATGCAGAATGCAGTCCCGCATTGCGAGCCAGCTCGATATCTCCGTAGCGGTCCCCGATCATCCAGCTTTGCTCAAGCGCGATGTCGAGATCTTTAGCGGCGCGTTTAACTAAGCCTGGTTTTGGTTTGCGGCATTCACAATCCTGACGGTAAGGCGGCTCGCCCACTGTCGGATGATGTGCGCAATAATATATGGCATCGACTCGCGCCCCTTGATCGCGCAACTCTCGCCGCAAGTTGTCATGAACAGTCTCAATCATGCTTTCTAAAAAATACCCGCGCGCTACTCCGGCTTGGTTGGTAATGATTACAGCAAGCCACCCTCGATCGTTGAGCAGCTTAATTGCGCTGGCGGCATACGGAAATACGCGAAAGCGAGAAGGGTGGTTTATGTAACCCACCTCCTCAGAAATCGTGCCGTCGCGATCGATGAAAACTGCGGGTCGCTTCATGCAACGGCTCCGGTCGGGCGCAGACCCGGATCGCGCAGAGGTTCCTGGCTACCGAGCATAACTTGCGCGCGAGCGAATACTTCCGCGGGCGTGATGGCAGTCATGCAACGATGATCGATGGGACAATCGCGAAGCATACAGGGGGCACACTCCGGCGGCTGTTGCACTATTTCCGAGTTAGAAGAAAAAGGGCGGGTAGTAAGCGGATTTGTCGGACCAAAAATCACGAGGGTGGGCCGTCCGAGCGCCGCGGCAATATGTGCAGGGCCAGTGTCGTTTGTGATTAGCAGATCCACGGTATCTAAAACTTCAATCGCCTGGGACAGATTGGTTTTGCCAGTAAGTATGAGCGGCTCGTGGCGCATGCTACGCGCTACTTCGAGCGAAACATCCAATTCTTCTGGCGAACCAATTAGTAATACCTGGGCATGGCGGTCTATCAACAGATCAGCAAGCGCGGCGAAGGATTCCGCCGGCCAACGCTTGGCGCGGCTATTAATTGATCCCGGACATAATGCGATCAATTTTCGCTCGCCATCTACTCCATGGCGAACAAGGAAATTTACCGCGCCGGCTCGGCGGCCCTCTGAAATTTTGATGTTAGGTTGCGGCTCATAGTCGTCTGGCGAGCGCTCCCCACCTTTAATCAAACGATCTAGCGCTGCCACGATGTTCAAGTAATAGAAGACTTCATGTTTCGAACTTCGCCAGTCAGGCAAAACGAGCGGATGCGACAAGAGAAAGCCACGACGTTCAGTAGCGTAACCAATACGAATTGGAACGCGAGCCAGGGCCGGAATCAGGGCCGCCTCGAACGCATTTTGGAACAGAACCGCTAAATCAAATTTACAATTCTTCCATTCGTGGACCTGCGCGCGAACGGTTCCTAGTCCGCGGCGATCATTAACCAGCAGGTCGTCAATAAAGTCAGCGTCTGCGAATAGCTCCTGCGCCCAGCTACGAGTGGCAAGCGTCAGATGAGCATCAGGAAACAGTTGCCGCAACTCGCGTAGAGCGGGAACGGTCATGACTGCATCGCCAACCCAGTTGGTTCCGCGGACAACGATGCGTTGAATTAGCTTGTCTTTAAGATCTTTCATGCAGGGGCCAGGGGAACAGCCATTGGAGTGCGGCGACTAGTCGCCGCTTTGCTTTTTATGTTTCCTTTGCAAACGATTTCAAACGCGGCTACTCGTCGCCGCACTCCAAAGAGTCCAATTTACAGCAAGCTCCTTAAGCCTTCTTCAATGCCGATTTCCGGCTGCCACGCTAGTTCAGATCCAATCTTCGTCAGATCTGATACGTAATTCACTGGCACAGGGTGCGGCAGTGTTTCACTCTCGTTAATAATCGGTTCCAGTTGAATCAGCCGGCCCACAGTTTCGATCATTTCGCGCAGAGTCGCCGAGTTTCTCTTGCCACCGCCCAGATTATACAGCCCCGCTCGGCGTGACGATTCGATAAAGGCCTTACAGGCGGTGGAGAAATCATCAACGTGCAGAATATCGCGGATGGCATGTCCGCCCACCGGCACATTGATGGGCCAGCCATGCTTCACTGATTCCACATAATGAGTGACAAAGCCTGATTCATTTCCGTCTGACGGGCGAGCATAAATGGTAGACATGCGGAAGATGCAGGAGCGTACGCCCCGCTGTTGCGCATAGTAGTCGACGTAGCGTTCGCCGATTAACTTCGACCATTCGAGCGCCGATTGCCCGGCGTATGACACTTCACAAGTTTCCGGCGTTTCGCTGTAGAAGCTGGCATTGGAACCGTAGACGTCTTTTGTAGAAGCGTAGATGAAAACTGAATCCGGTCGCATGTGGCTGATGACATTTGCTGTTCCTTCGGCATTAGTACGAAAGCAAAGCTCGGCAGCATCGGGATTCTTATCGAGATGCGCCGCGAGGTGAATCACGACGTCGTAATCCGCAACCCGCTCAACGTCGACAGGATCGAGAATATCGAAGTTGCTGCGCCGCGAAAAATCATCGGCGCCGAAAAAGCGCCGTACGTGAATTCCGAGGTAGCCGCTACCACCGGTGACTAAGATACGCATTTCCAATTTCAGTTTCTGACCAGTTTCGAGTTCCGAGTTCCGAGTTTCGAAACTTCGTTCGTAAGAGTCTGTTTGCCTACTTCTCAACTCACGGAAGCGAACTTGAAACTTGGAACTCGAAACTCGAAACTTTTATTTCGCCAGCGCCGTCAATTTCATCAGCGACTCTGCCTTACCGATTGCAATCAAAATGTCGCCTGCTCCAATTATCGTTTCGCCGCTTGGATTGAAGACCATTTCGCCATCACTGCGCTGGATGCTGACGACAACAATGTTGAGTTCCGATCGAATGTTTGTTTCTTTCAAATTCTTTCCTGCAATTGTCGAGTTCGTCCCCACCTCGAGCTGCTCAAAAACCAATCCCAAGGTGTTCACTGTTAATGAGTCGATAAAGTCTCCCACGGCAGGCTTGGTCAAGGCGACTGCAAGCCGGTGCCCGCCCAAAATCGTCGGCGCGACAACCCGATTTGCCCCAGCCCGGATCAGTTTCGCTTCAGCCTGCTCCTCGGCCGCGCGCGCCACGATATGAAGTTGCGCGTTTAGATCACGAGCAGTCAATACCACGTAAACATTGTCCGCGTCGTCCGGCAGACACGCCGCCAACCCTCGCGCTTGGGTCACACCTGCGTCTCGCAAGGTGGTCTCCAACGTCGCGTCGCGGGCCAGGGTTATCACACCTGACTCCGCCAACTCGGCAACTTTTTCCGGGTCGGTTTCAATTACTACAAAATCCTCTCCGGCGTCGACGAGATTACGCACCAGGCGCATCCCGACTCGGCCGGCTCCACAAACGATGTAGTGATTTCTTAGTTTACTCATTTTGCGAGACCGGCGGCGTTCGCCAAAAGTAGCGAGCAGTTCCGATTGCACGATCGTTTGCACTGATGAGGTCAGCGCATATAACACCACGCCCACCGAAAACAACATGAAGACCGTGACGAAGGCCCGGCCGAGATCAGTCTGCGGCGTGATGTCGCCATAACCAACCGTCGTGACCGTTTGCGTGGCAAGGTAAAGACTGTTGAGCAGCGGCCATCCCTCAATCAAATGAAGGCCCAGCGTGCCCACCGCGATGGCGACCACAACAGCCAGCACGGCGTAGCGAATACGAAAACCCTTACCGGTGAATCGACTCGGCCGCGGGGGTGGTAGACTCATATAGAGGGAGCAGCATCTAAGAGGCAGTGCCGAAGCGCTGTCACGGTAGCCAAAGACAATAGGGCTGTCAATTTGCAGGCGACGGGTGATAAAAAGTAGAAGGGATTCGTAGCTAACCTTAGACCCTAAATATGCCCGTTCGCTATCCACCGCCTGATTCAGTGCCGCCAGTCAATCGCGGCCGGGCCGCAGTCTCTCGCAGAATTGTCGCTTACGAAGAGCTGGGCAGAAGCTTTCCCCGTCGGGTAGGCCGCCGCCTGCTTAGTCCTTACATCCTGATCCCACTCGCTGCCATCCTCGTCGTAGGTGTCGGCGTGCTGGTTTACTATTGGTCAATTTTTTCCGGACGCATCGACAACCTGCTGCGCGGTGACGTCTTCACGCGCTCTGCCGGTATCTATGCCGCGCCCAAGCAGCTTCGCCCGGGCGAATCAATCTCAGCAGAAGAATTGATCGGTTACCTAAAACGCGCGGGGTATGTAGAGAAGGGAACTCAAGCGGAAACTGCTCGCGGCCGTTTTTCAGTTGAAGGCCAGAATGTAAATATTGAACCCAGCCAGAATTCAGCTGTTGACGGTGTGCCCCAGTTTCCGAGGATTCGAGCTCAGTTTGCGAAGAGTGGCAAAGCCGTCAGTTCAATCTCGAATCTTGATGGCAATGAGCGACTTGAAAGAGCTTGGCTGGAACCTGAACTTATTAGCTCGGTAACCGGCCGGGAACGCTCTAAGCGAAAGATTATCGGCTTCAATGATCTGCCGCCGCACCTCGTGAATGCGATTGTCGTCACCGAGGATCGATCCTTTTTTCAGCATTACGGTGTCAACCTTCGCGGCATTGTGCGCGCGTTGATACGCCGTTACGACAACTCTGATCCTAACTCGCCGATTGCTCGCCAGGGTGGTTCCAGCATTACTCAACAGCTAGTCAAGAACCTCTTGCTTTCGCCCGAACGAACGCTGCGTCGCAAGGTGGCGGAAGCGTATATGTCGATCATTCTGGAAACGCGCCTCACGAAGGAACAGATTTTCGAGCTCTACTGCAATCAGGTTTATCTAGGTCAACAGACCGGGTTTTCGATCAATGGCTTTGGCGAGGCAGCCGACGCGTATTTCGGCAAGGATGTAACCAACCTGACATTGCCGGAAGCTGCGCTGTTGGCCGGATTGATTCGCAGTCCCAATCGTTACAACCCTTATCAAGAAGTTGAGACGGCGACGTCGCGTCGCAATCAAGTGCTCGACTCGATGGCTGAAACTGGAGTGATTAGTCCTGAAGAAGCTGATCGCGTCAAAGCTGAGCCAGTTAAAGTTGCCGCCCTGCGCGGCCGCATCGACGCTTCGGACGCTCCTTACTTCTCCGATTACGTGCAGAGTCAGCTGGGCGATATCATCTCTGGCCCAGGCTCCGCGGAGCATTTGCGGATCTACACCACAATCGACATGGACCTGCAGCGCGCTGCGTACAACGCACTTTCAAAACAAGTCGCGGCGCTCGATAAGGCCCAGGCGAAGCGTTTTGCACCAGGAACGTTGCAAGCGGCGCTAGTCGCCATGAATGCGAAGACCGGCGAAATCGTGGCAATGGTTGGTGGCCGTGACTACTCGAAGAGCCAGCTCAATCGCGCGGCAACTGCGTTGCGCCAACCGGGCTCGGTTTTCAAGCCGTTCGTGTATGCCACCGCACTAAACACAGCCTTCGATCCGGTGCCGCGCACAATCACACCCGCAACCATCTATATTGACGAGCCCAAGACTTTTAATTACGACAACCAGGAATATTCGCCCGGTAATTTCGGCGAGAGTTATCGCCATGGTCCGGTCACCCTCCGCGATGCCCTCGTCAATAGTCTAAACGTAATCACGGTCGATGTAGCGATGGAAGTGACCATCGGCCGGGTAATGGCTCTAGCGGCCAAGGCAGGTTTGCCAAAACCGCCGCGCGCTTATCCGGCAATGGCCCTCGGCACCAGTGAGGCAACGCCACTGCAAGTCGCTTCTGCCTACACTGCCTTTGCAAACTTGGGTACGCGTACCACTGCAATTCCCATCAATCGCATCACTACGGGAAACGGAGTAACTATTGCCGCCCCGACTTCTCAGAAGAATGAAGTGATGCGACCGGAAGTTGCTTACGTGATGAACTCGTTCATGAAAGATGTGGTGAATCGCGGTACTGCGGCGAAGGTCCGCGCTCGCGGCTTGAAAGCAAACGTCGCGGGCAAGACCGGCACTTCACGAGATGGTTGGTTTGCCGGCTTCACTCCGAACCTGGTTTGCGTAGTGTGGGTGGGCTTTGATGATGGCTCGCAACTGGGTTTGACGGGAGCAAACTCAGCGTTGCCGATTTGGACTGACTTCATGCAAGTCGCCCTCTCGGAACATCCGGAGTGGCAAGGCGATTGGCAGATGCCGGAAGGGATTGAGCAAGTAGCAATCAATCTGAAAACTGGCGAGGTTGCGGCGGAGGATGATCCGGAGCAGCGAATCGAGCTGTTCATCAACGGAACCTCGTCGGCTACACAGCCCACGTCGACTCCCGAGGAAGAACCTACTCCAGATGAGGAGGCCACCCCGCTGCCCGAGCCGGACGACGAGTACTTTCCGGCGCCTGTCCCCTCGCCCACACCAACACCGCTCAGGGGAACCGCCTCAAGCGATGTAGCGGCGCCGCGGCTTGAAGGGACAATCACGCTTGATATCGATCCGCAGACGGGACTAATCGCGGTGGAGACTTGTCCCGTAATTCGTACCAAGACATTTGTGATTGGCACAGAGCCGCGACAGTATTGCGGCCCTCAATATCATCGCGCCCGCTCGGCAGAAGCATCCGGTACTCGCCCGCGAGTTGTCGCGAGCCCACCCTAGTGAGACGCGGGGACGCGGGGTGCAGGGTGCGGGGACGCGGGGGACGCGGGGATGCGGGGGACGATCAAAGTTAGGAAGGGCAAGTTGCCGCAGGGGCCGTCTTCCATCCTCAGAGGGAAATCTACAAAAGCTGAGCGCCGCGCCAGACTGGTGGAGAGTTGAGCGCCTGCGGCGCTCAGCTTTACCAGTCGAGGGTCCTGGGGCGCTCAGCACACAATCTAGCCTCGCCCCACTACATTTTGCTTCTATTGTTCAGCGCTGTCTTCAATGCCTCAATCGCCAATCCAGCAGCATGTTGTTTCCGCCCAGGCAGACCATTCACTGCATCCAATAAATCTTTTCTCGAAATGTTGTGAGCTGCGTCGACCGATCGGCCGATTAGCATTTCAGTAAGCGCGGAACCGCAGACGAGTGTCGGCGGACATCCATAAGCGAGGAACTGAGCTGCTTCGATTGTTTCGTTGGTGATTCGCAAATAGAGAACGAGTCGATCTCCACAAACGGGATTCGTCTCTTCGCCGACCGCATTGGCGTCAGTTAGCTTGCCCACATTGCGCGGATTTGTGAGGTGGCGTTTGAATTGTTCTGAATACACTTCCGCCGCCCAGTTAACTTGAAACTTGAAACCCGGAACTCGAAACCGATTTATTCAAAGGTGACATTGCTCGCAGCGTTTCCACCACTCTCGGCAAGACATCCAAAACATAGTCAACGTCGGCTTCGGTATTGTCTTTCCCAAAACTAAACCTAATCGAGCCACGGGCCAGCTCTTCATTGCGTCCTAAGGCGAGAATTACCGGTGACGGTTCGAGCGTACCCGAAGAACAGGCCGATCCGGTCGATACTGCGACGCCCTGCAAATCTAAACTGATCAGCAAGCCTTCGCCCTCGATAAAACGAAACGAAATGTTTGAAATGTGATCCAGCCCCCGTTCGCGATCTCCATTAAAGACAATGTCCGGGATACGCTCGCTGACTCCGCTCTCGAAGCGATCGCGTAAAAGTCTCGTATGTTTGGCGCGCTGGTCCAGTTCCTCGCGTGCGAGTTTTGCAGCCGCCCCAAACGCGACAATGCTGGGAACACTCTCTGTCCCCGCGCGTCGCTCTCGCTCCTGATGTCCGCCGATATTCTGCGGCGCGAGCTTAACTCCGCGACGAACATAAACAGCTCCGGCTCCCTGAGGCGCGTAAAGTTTGTGCGCGGACAGTGAAAGCAAATCGCAACCCAGCCCCGCGACGTCTAGACTCAAACGCCCGGCGGCCTGCACCGCATCGGTATGAAAGCGCAGCTGCGCATTGTCAGCGCGAACGGTGCGTACTAGCTCACCAATTTCGGCTACCGGCTGAATTGTTCCGATTTCATTGTTTGCCAGCATGACGGAGATCAATACCGTGTTGGGTTGAAGCGCCGCCCGCACGTCATCGACGCTCAGAATGCCGGCTTCATTAACGGGCAGTCGGGTTACTTCCCAGCCTTGTTTTTCCAGATTGTCGCAGCACCCGCGCACCGACGGATGTTCGATTGTCGACGTGATGATGTGACCCTTACCGGAAGTATGGGTTTCACAGAGACCGCGGATTGCCAGGTTGTTGGCTTCGGTTCCCCCTGACACAAAAATGATTTCATTCGCGTGGGCGCCAATTAAGCTCGCCACTTCCCTCCGCGCCCGATCAACGGCGGCCCGCACCTCCTGACCGAACAGATGCACGCTTGAAGGATTGCCAAAGGAGCTGGTGAGATAAGGCAGCATTGCTGCCAGCACTCGTGAATCTACGGGCGTGGAAGCACTGTGGTCCAGATAAACTCTACGGCTACTGTTCATAAAATAGCTGACCTCTGCCAACCTGAGATGGAAAATGGAGCATCTGAAAAAGCTGAACTAGGTACTTGGTGCTTTGTACTTTGTTCCTTTTACCTCAGTTGCTCCTAGTTTGACTCTGGGCTTTTAAGTCCGCAAGTCAGCAAAAGAGAAACACTACGCCAAGTACAAAGAACTAAGTTCAAAGCTCGAATTTAGATTGTGATAGCATTGGCTCTCCCGAGGCCGAACGGCTCGCATGCCGTACTAATTCTTATAAGGAATATTGCAATGAAGAACTTGAGAATCCCACTGGTAGCTTTGCTTAGCCTGGTGATTATCTCTACGTTGAGTCTCGGGCAGTTCGGTGCAGCGGATGCACTGGCTCAGAATCAATCGACGGCACTCGAGCGAGGCTATCGCACCGGCTACTCAGACGGCTACAACGCCGGCTACAAAGATCTGAGCGACCGCGCGCCGCGCGAGTTTCAAAACAAGGCTGAGTATCAGCAGGCGAATCGTTCTTATAACCAGACGTGGGGCACCCTCGAGGATTATCGCGATGGTTACCAGCAAGGTTACGAAGCCGGATATCTCAGTGGGTACGACGGTCAAGGGTTCAACTCTTCGATCCCTACCGGCCTGTCCCGACGTGGCCCGGATCAGCAACGCGATACCCAGCCGGTTCAACCGCAGGCGAACCCTGACGACGACGAAGCAATCGTCAACCGCTCCGGCAATCCCTCTCCGGCAACCAATGTCTATACTTCAAGTGGACCGTTGCTGATCCCGAGAGACACTTTTCTTATCGTCGAGATGGAATCGAATCTTTCTACGGAGGCGTCGCAACGCGGCGATCGTTTCCAAGCGCGCGTGATCGAACCGTCGGAATTCCAGGGAGCGATCATTGAAGGTCGCGTTACGCGCGTAAAGCGGCCCGGACGAGTAAAAGGCGTTGCCGAGCTGCAACTGTCATTTGAACAGATACGCATGCCTGACAACCGCACGAGCAGCATCGGCGCCGAGGTTATTGAAGTAGTGCCAACCGGCAGAAGTGACGAAGGCGAAGTCGATAGCGAAGGCGGCGTGCGTGGTAAAGATTCCACCAAAGACGACGTTGCCAAGGTAGGGGCGGCTACGGGTATAGGCGCGATAATCGGGGCCATCGCCGGCGGCGGCAAAGGCGCCGCAATCGGCGCGGCGATTGGTGGCAGCGTCGGAGCCGGTGGCGTGCTCAGCAAGCGTGGCAAAGAAATTCGTTTGGAACGTGGCCAGCAGCTCAAGATTCGTACGTCAAGCGACGCGCGGGTCCAGTGAAGCGGGGACGCGGAGATAGGAAGAGGCGGGGAGACGGGGACGCGGGGACACAGGATTTCAGACGAGTAGAGCTGGCGGGTTGAAACGCAGATAATAGACGGAGACGCCTTGAAGCCAAGACGCGGTGAAAAGACTACTAATCGCCGCGTTTCCGTGTCTCCGAGTCTCCGCGTCCCCGTCATTACACTTCTAACCGACTTCGGCGCCCTCGACTATTTTGTCGGCTCGGTTAAAGGCGTCATCCTTTCTTTAAACCCTCAAGCTCGGATCGTCGATCTGAGTCACGAAATCCCGGCTCAGGACATCGAAGCGGCTGCTTTCACTCTCCTCGCTGCTTACCAATCATTTCCAAAGAGCACCGTTCACGTTGCGGTTGTAGATCCAGGCGTTGGCTCAACGAGGCGAGGCATCGCTGTCGTGGCAGCTAGTCAATTCTTCGTGGGACCAGATAACGGCATCTTCAGTTACATCTATGAACGCGAGTCGCAGTTCAATGCCTATGAATTAAGCAATGAGGAGTTCTTTCGCGAGCCTGTAAGTCCAACTTTTCATGGTCGGGATATTTTTGCGCCAGTTGCCGCCGCCCTCTCGAGAGGTGTGAAGCCCGCGAAACTCGGTAGCCGCATTACTGATCCGGTGAAGCTGGCGCCTTTGACGCCCGAAGTGGGAGAGACCCGAATCCTCGCTCGCATCATCCACATCGATCGCTTTGGCAACTGCGTGACCAACATCACTCCCGATGTACTTACGCAGCAAATGATCGATGAGGGCGCTCGGCTCACGGTCAAAGGAAAGAAGATCACCTCCTTCCGCAGCTTCTTTGCCGACGACACTGGCGGCCGCGCTCAACTTTTTGCAATTTGGGGCAGTGCAGGCTTTTTAGAGATCGTCGCGGCGAATCGATCGGCAGCAAAGCTTCTAAGTGTAAACCGAGGTGAATCCGTTGTATTAAGAATCGCATGATGGTTTTGACCATGATGAAATCGCAGTCAGGAAGGCGGGCTGGCCACGCCGATTTTCAATGGCTTCCATCGGCCGTGCCACCCCGCCTTCCGGACTGAACATTCCTTGGCGGTTGCTTCTGAACTTCGCCGCAAACACCTCGTTTGCTGTTTGTTCAGTTCCTTTGTTATCTTCCCCACACACAAAAATTTATGTCAGACAAAGCAAATGCACCCACCGCTCCGTCCGCAGCAGGATTAAGAGGAGTTGCTGCGGCGACTTCTTCGATGTCAGATGTAATTGGCGATAAGGGCCAACTCATCTATCAGGGTTACGACATTCATGACCTTGCCGCTCACTCAACTTTTGAAGAAGTTATTTTCCTGCTCTGGAACAAACACCTTCCGAAACAGAACGAGCTCGATGAACTGAAGCAAGCCCTCGCGTCTTCCTATGAAATTCCGGCCGAGATAATTGACTTGATGCGCCGCATTCCGCGCGATGCTGATCCCATCGATGTGTTGCGCACGACTATCTCAGCGCTTGAGTTTTACAATCCGGGTGCTCGCGATATTTCGCGCGCAGCAAGCGTCCAGACCGCCGTCAAATTAACGGCCCAGTTTCCCACACTCGTAGCTACTGCCGAGCGCATTCGCAAAGGCCTCGAGCCCGTCAAACCAAATCCTCAGCTCAACATTGCCAGCAATTTTCTTTACATGCTGAATGGCTCTGCCCCTTCGGAAGCAGACGCACGCATGTTTGATACCTCTTTAGTTCTGCACGCGGATCACGAGCTCAACGCCTCAACCTTTGCGGCTCGAGTTGTTGCCGGCACTCTGGCTGACATGTATGGAGCAGTGACCGCCGCTATCGCAGCTCTCTCTGGCCCGCTTCATGGCGGCGCGAACACCGCGGTGATGAAGACTCTCCTCGAGATTGGCGAGGTTGGAAATGTGGAAAGCTTTATCAAGCTGGCCCTTGGTGAGAAGCGGAAGATCATGGGCTTTGGACACGCTGTGTATCGCACCGAGGATCCGCGCGCGACTCACCTGCGACGCTTTTCGCAAGAGATGGGTGAACGCACTGGAGACCTGAAGTGGTACGAGATCTCGCGCAAGGTGGAAGAAGTGATGATGCGCGAGAAAGGCCTGTATCCCAACGTCGATTTCTTTTCCGCTTCGACGTACTACATGATGGGTATTCCTCTCGATCTCTACACGCCGATTTTTGCCATCAGCCGCATTTCGGGCTGGACCGGTCACGTACTCGAGCAGTATGCGGACAACAAGTTGATTCGTCCGCGGGCCGAGTACGTTGGCGCTCGCGACGCGCGGTATGTTCCGATTGGTGAGAGATAAAGATCAAACCTTCCTGCGTGTAAATAACCCCCCCTAAACACTCTTTGATTCGAAGGAGAAGTCTATGGCTCGCTCAAGTTTAGTTCTAAAGGGCTTCGTTGCGCTCTTTCTTGTTAGTTCCTGTGCAAACCCAGCTTCAGATAAACCAGCAGCGGTTACGAACGAAGCGGCTCCGGTGACAGCTTCTTCGCCGCCAGTTCAGGGTGAAAGGTATGTGATCACACCTGATTCTTCGGAGGTCAAATTTGTCGGCTCCAAGGTTACCGGCAGCCACAATGGATCGTTCAAAAAGTTTACGGGGACGATCGACTTCAGTGGCCAACCAGAGACGAGCCGCGTCAGCATTAGCATCGACGCTGATTCATTGGAAACCGATACGCCCGACCTTACCAAGCACCTCAAGACTGCCGACTTTTTTGATGTCGCAAAGTATCCGCAGGCGACCTTCGTATCCACCGCTATCAAAGCCGGCGGCGATAAGGGCACTCATACCGTAACCGGGAACCTGACAATGCACGGCGTAACTAAGTCCATCACCTTTCCAGCGACGATCACTGGTGATCCGGACGCGATCTCGGTGGACAGCACGTTTTCGATTAACCGGAAAGACTTCGGCATTAACTACGCAGGTGCTTCCGATAACCTGATCCGCGACGATGTCGTGTTGACCTTAAAGGTTCGAGGAGTGAGGCGGGGTTAAGGAAACTTTTGCGGAGCTTAACGCTCTTTTAATGATTTCTTGCCAAGACCCGAGCAGTGGAGATGGGATCATGAGCGTGACAGCATAAAGGAGATCGCGTGGCCGCTCGCCGTCCAACCGTCTTTTGAAAAGGCGATGGGCAAGTCAACGACGTCGGCAGGGGCGGTTCCTTCTGTCCAGATCGAGCCTGAGACTTTCTCACACTTAAGCAGGTAGTGTTCTATCCCGGTAAAAACACTGCGCCAGTAACCGCCATAGAGCGTCTTATAAACCACCCCTTCGGCTTCAACGTAAACCCGTTGCCCCTTGATGATTTTGTAATTTACGCGACCGAGCAATTCGAGGATTAGAGTCTGGTCTCGCACATCGGGATCGGATCGGTGGCGCCGAATGAACAAGTCGTGTTCAGGTGAGCGAAAGTCATCGTCCTTTCGCCAGGCTTCGGGCTGGTATTGCAGCATCGGCGGCTGATTCTTCATAGCGCATCGTGACCCCCTCACGTGGTTCCCATAGGCAAGGGAGAGCGGCGTAAGTTTATGCGGTCGGGTTTTGAAAAGCCAGAAACTTCGGTAGAGTACGGCGAGCGTTCAACGATTTATCCCATCCACGAATTAACACTATGCCACGCGAACAGTTCGTCCGACTTCGAGCAAGTGGTGAATCTACTGATTATCAAGAACGAAACCCTCGAGATCCGAACAAAAGAGCAATGTAGAGCAAACTGTTTAGTTGCGGCCTGACGTCAGCTGGGCGAACATACGCAAACTAACAGTTTGCGCTACACAACAGATCGCGATTTGGGCACGCCCACTGGCTCGCTGCTCACTGAAATGTCCACCATTCAGGAAGACTTCGATCGCATTGCGTTAGTCTCACCTGATGGTGCGACACATAACGATCACTATCACAATTTCCTGCTCCGCCAACTTCCCACGCACTGTCATCTCTCACTGGACATTGGCTGCGGCACCGGCTCATTTGCAAGGCGCCTGGCCGAACGTTCCCAACATGTGCTTGCTCTCGATCTCTCCCCAGAGATGGTTCGCATCGCCCGCGAACGCTCGGCGAGCTTTTCGAATATAGATTTTCAGTGCGCAGACGTACTCAAACTTCCTCTTGATGCCGAGAGCTTCGATTGTATTGCCACAATCGCTACACTTCATCACCTGCCATTTGCGGAGATGTGGCTTAAGATAAAAGCCGCATTGAAGCCAGGTGGAGTGCTTTTGATCCTGGATCTCTTCGAGCCGGAAGGCGCAACCGACGCACTATTGAATCTGGTAGCGTTGCCCGTGAGCGTCGGATTGCGTGTGATACATCATGGCCGCTTACTGCCGCGGCGCTCTGAACGGGCGGCCTGGACCGCACACGAACACCATGACCTGTATCCGAAGCTAAGCGAACTGCAGGCATTTTGCGCTCGCATCCTTCCGGGCGCAAAACTCAGGAAACACCTCTTGTGGCGCTATTCAATTGTGTGGAAGAAACCACTGAGCGGTGTCGGCCCTGGGCAGTAAGTACAGGGCAGTCACTTCAAGAGTATTCAATACCTGGTTACCAGTAATTAGTTATTGGCAGGGGAAAGACAAAATGACCAATGAAAAATGGCAAATGACCATGATAAATGTCTCTCGCTCCCACCCAACGCATGCTGCTGCGTGCCCACTGCTCGCCCGCCACTCGGTGCTCAGCCTTTTCGGCCTTCCCCGAGGCCAGTTCATCCCAAAATCATTGCGCCGAAATTTTTCTTGCTCTAAGTTGACGCTTCGTCCAGATCTACTCATCTAACCCTCGACATTGAATCGCGTAAGTCTTTGCGTTTGGATTCAGAAACTTTTGAAGTCAACAGTAAGTATTGCGTTGGCTAGGGTTATAAAACTGGAATTAGGTACTTTCCTCTAAACTCCGAAACGATTCGCCGCGGTTTCCAGCATGATTGAAAACGACCGAGACCTAGATAACAGCGACGCCTGGAATCGTCTTTGGAGCAGCCGCTGGAAGCGTCTGGCCATCATCTGGGGAATCTGGACGTTTATCGGCATCGTTTTTACCCTTCAGAGTTACTTCACCTCCTTCCGTTCGGAAAAGCCGGCGCCCTTTTTTGATTCGCTCTACGTGCAAATGACCTGGGCGTATCTTTGGGCTTTGGCAACGCCCCTCGTGTTATGGGCTGCGTCCCGGTTACCCATTGAGAGAAACAACTGGATACGCAGTTCGTTGCTGCATGTCCCTCTTAGTATCGTTCTCAGCGCTTTCATCACCGCAGTTGGCCACGTCGTTCTCTGGTTTTACTGGGGCTGGAGCATGGGCAGGCCGTTCTCGTTCGAACGGATGGGCCGATTTGTCGTCGCGAATTTCAGCGAAGGAATCGGCATCTATTTGTTAATCGCGATTACCCATTACGCCTTCAGTTACTACCGCCGCTTCCGCGAAGGCCAGGTGAAGACTCTTCGGCTGGAGGCCCAACTTTCACAGGCGCAACTTCATGCGCTAAAGATGCAGCTTCATCCTCATTTCCTCTTCAACACCCTCCACTCAATTTCCGCCCTGCTCAGCAGCGACACCGCGTCCGCTCGCAAGATGATTACCCGCCTGGGTGATTTTCTGCGACTTACTCTGGACAACTCCGGCTCTCAGGAGGTAACCCTGAAACAGGAGATCGACTTCCTCAGTTGTTACCTAGAGATCGAACGCATCCGCTTTCAGGATCGTCTGGTGACCCGCGTGAACGTGCCCCATCAAACTCTCGACGCAATGGTGCCGAATCTTATTCTGCAGCCGATCGTCGAGAACGCGATCCGTCACGGAATCGCACCGCGCTCCACTCCTGGCCTCATCGAAATTGGAGCGGAACAGCGTAATGGAACTCTTCGTATCCAAGTTCGAGACAACGGCCCGGGACTTCCGATACATCGGACATCCGAGAATATGTTTCAAAAAGGGCTGGGACTGGCAAATACGGAGACGCGGCTGGAGCGACTGTACGGAGCGGCACATCTCTTCGACTTCAGCAACAGCCCCGCCGGTGGGTTAGTCGTCACACTGGAGATTCCTTTTCACAAAGACGACATCTCGCCAACCCGATCCGAAAGCGCGTAGTCAGGTCTCTTTCATCGATCCAATTTCGAAAATTGTTGCCAGAGAGAGTCTGGGTGTGGTGTCACAACAACAAGAAGGGTCTCCCTAATCGTAGAGAAGCTGCATCGTGTACGGTTAAGTAAACCCATGACCGACGTCCCACTCATACGGGTGTTGTTGGTGGATGACGAGCCCCTGGCGCGCTTGATGATGCGAGAAATGCTTCAGGGCGATGCGCAGGTCGAAATTGTGGGTGAGTCGGTCAACGGGTGCGAAGCGCTGGATGCCATTCACACTTTCGCGCCGGACCTCGTTTTCCTCGATGTGCAGATGCCTGAGCTGGGTGGCTTTGAAGTTCTCTCAAAGCTGCAGCCAGGACGCATTCCCTATGTCATTTTTGTTACTGCTTACGACCAGTATGCCGTCCGGGCGTTCGAGGTTAACGCACTGGACTACCTGCTGAAGCCCTTTGATCAGGAACGCTTCAACAGCTCCTGGCAGCGCGCTCGGGCGCGAATTCTGCGGGAGAGAAATGGCGGTATGGATCAGCGAATCCTGTCGCTACTGGAAGACTTGAAGGCCGGCAACAAGTACCTTGAACGCCTCGTGATTAAGAACGGCGGGCGCATCTACTTTCTCGATATAAATGAGATCGATTGGATTGAAGCCGAAGGCAATTATGTGTCAGTCCATTGCGCCAAGAAATCCCACCTGCTTCGTGAGACCATCAGTAGTCTTGAATCTCAGCTAGACCCAAAGAAGTTTGTCCGCATCCATCGCTCCTCTATTGTGCGCATTGCCAGCATTCGGGAACTGCAACCCTGGTTTCATGGTGAGTATCGCGTCAACCTGGAAAACGGAACTCAGCTGGCCCTCTCGCGTAACTACCGAGACAAGCTGCAGGAAGCCCTGGGAAAGCTTCCCTAATACGACTCGTTGTCCCGCCCTCAAGCCCGTTAGTCACAAGACGGTGCCTTCCCGTCATAAAAGTGATCGAACTCAGAACTCATGCGTATAACTTGTCATCGGAACACCGGGTGACCTAAACGTCGCGTTAACCCTGGTGGACTTTTTAGAAACCATTCGCGTTGCTCACGCCAAGGTGCTCGGTCCCCAGACGAGCTGCAAGTACGGACGAAACTCCTAAGACTGCGTCAGGAGGAACTCCTATGAGGCTGCGCGATTTTTTCAGAGCTACAACGTTCATGTCATTAACCGTTATTACAGCCCTGGCCAACACGTTGCCACCGGCGCTGATCAATCGCGCCGAAATTAATCGCAGCGAGTGCGAGGTCGATCACTCGATGGTGGGCGAGCCCGCCAGAAGTGCGATGCCGCCGGCCCCGGAAATCATCACAAAGGATGAGGTGCTGCAAACGGTCTACTACAACACGCTTTCAATTCTGAGCACGAGCAACCGTTGTAGCGAGTTCTTCGGTGGTCCGGCTGCTTCAATCGAGGTGTTCAACCGACTGATGGGCCAGGTGCGCAAAGACTCGCTTTCCTCGACGGTTGCCATGCGGATGCACGGGACCACAGCAAACGGAGAGGATGCCCGCACCGGGGCGCGCTACAGGCTCTTCAGCAAAGTCTCGATCAATACCAACGGGCCATTTTTCAAGAAAAAGAACTTCAACTCAGAACGGTCCGTATTTGGTGTTGGGTCTTTTGGGCCAAACACACGGGAAGTCCGCGTGCTCATACTGTTGCATGAGTTGGGGCACATGATGCGGGCCCAGGATGGAACGTGGCTGCTGCCGGACGACGGCGGTAACGAAGAAGTAAGTCGAAATAACTCCTACAAAATCGAAGAGGTTTGTGGGAATCAAATTAAAAGTTTGGGCACTGGCGAAAAGAATCTTGGCATGCCCAATCAACCAGGGGAAAGGCTCGCTCTCGATAGCAGCAATTCCAAGTCTCCCAATTGAGCGTGCAGGGAACCATTTATTAAGGAGTAGGCAGCATAAAGGAGGAGACTATGAAAGCGACAGCTTGGGAAAGTGCTGGATTAGAGCTTAGTGACGAGTTACAAAACGGGAACGAAGAACTTGCCGACGCCCCGAATAGCTTAACCAATTTGAAGGAGCTAACGGTCCGGCTTCTTCGTGAGGTGCAATGCATCAGCGAAGTTCGCCCGGTCAATTTTGAAAACGGTCTCGACTTCTATGATGAAGTAAGTCGCTTCGAAATCGACCTCATCAAGCGCGCCCTCCTGCTGACAGCGGGGCATCAGGCGCGGGCGGCGAGAATGTTGAATTTGCGGGCAACAACCCTGAATTCAAAGATCAAGCATTACGGCATCAACTTAACTGATTTTGCCGCCGGATATCCGTTTCTGGAGACAAGCACTAACGCAACCCCGCAACACGTTTGAGGATCGAGCGAAGTTCGAAATCTGTAGGGGCGGCACTCAGTGGCCGCCCCATTCTTTTTGCCTCGAGTACCCAAAACCGAGCGGTTCTGCACTGCGACGCGTAGCGTCGTTAAAACGCCGGGCTAAAATCAAGTGACGCTACGCGTCGTTTTAGCGATCGCCTCTATGAACGAAAAATTGGAGGTGCGCAAAAATGTAAGATCCTCTTATTGCTAAACCCGCACGATCCTCGATCTCGATTTCTGCAAAATCCAAATCCCGCAATCTCAACTCAACGTGACGCTGCGACGAGAGGGCCGAAGGAAGTGATGAGGCGGCCTCTCAAGTGTGTGGCCCAAACGGCACGATCGTTGCGCTTACTGAACTCTGCCAACTCCCCGTTGCATCGTTGGCCATCCGACTTTCTGGAAACTCGAAATACTTCAAAGGGACCAGAAGAACGGCTTGACGATCAATGAAGGTGAAACCAACGGACGATCGAAGTGAAGCTCAGTTTTTTCGTCACAACGATCAGAAGACATGTTTCAGCTCCCATGAACAAAGGGTTCAAGAGAGGAAATTGAATTATGAGTAAGACCAAAATAAGAAGATCCGCCGCAACCAGCGGCTTACCGTTCTTAGCAGTCGTCTTCGCACTTGCGTTGACGGCTGCTACCACGCTGGCACAAAGCGCAACCGGTGAAATCGTCGGGAAGGTGACTGACCCCAACGGGGCAGTCGTCGCCGGCGCGGTTGTCAGCGTGAAATCTGTAGACACCGGGCGCGAAGTGACTGCTACCTCGGACGACCAGGGTAGCTACACCATCCCTTCGCTACAACCGGGCATCTATGATCTCTCGGTGCAAGGCGGCAATTTCAAGCCGAGCAATCAACGAGTGCAGGTGACTATCGGATCAAAGGTATCTGTTGATACGCAACTAGCCCTGACTGAAGTCACCGGCGAGACCGTCAGCGTGATCGCCAGCGATGGAGTCGAAGTGAATACGCAAACCGCGGAGGTTTCGAACATCGTTACCGGCACGCAAATTCGCGAGCTACCGACGTTGACACGAAACCCGTACGACCTAATCGGAATCGCGAATAACGTTTCCAACGACGATCCGGGTCCGGCAGTTCCGGGCGTCGGCGTCTCAGGTCGTGGAGCTGGTTTTAATATCAACGGCCAGCGCGCGGCCAGCACCAACGTGCTGCTCGATGGCGTTGATAACAACAACGTCTATTACGCGTCCCTGGGCCAAAACATTCCACTTGATGCTGTGGGCGAGTTTCGTGTCGTCACCAGCAACTTCTCGGCGGAATATGGACGCGCCTCAGGCGGCATCATCAACGTGCTGACCCGCGGCGGCTCCAACTCTTTCCACGGTTCAGCTTTCGAGTTCAATCGTATTTCTAAGCTGGCCTCGAATGGCTATAACAACAATGCCAACGGGGTAGAGCGTGGTGTTTTCACGCGCAACCAGTTTGGCTACACGATCGGTGGACCGGCCATCAAGGACAAGCTGTTCTTCTTTAACAGCACCGAGTGGACCCGCGTTCGCAGCACCGGCGAGGTGCTATCAGTAGTGCCGACTTCGGCCTTGATCAACGCTGCTGCGGCTTCGACGCGCAACTTCTTTGCGGGTCACTCGTTGCAAAGCACGCCCACTGGCACGTCCTTTACCGTGGGACAGGTCGTGGACACTTTCAACGTTCCAGCCGGTAATGCCTTCGCGGCGCTTGATCCGAATCTGCGAGCTTTTGAGCTCGTCAGATTCACCGAACCAACCAACCTCGGTGGTGGAGTTCCGCAAAACACTTATTCGATGGCGTTGCGCGTAGACTTCAACCTCAGCCGCGATACTCTCATCTATGGACGGTTTGCTCGTGAGAGCAAGCTTTTCCCGAATGGCAGCTCGGCGTTCAGTCCCTGGACTGGCTTCGATACTCCGGCTTCCAACCTGAACAACAACTTCCTGGTTTCGCTGACTCACACGTTTTCGCCGAGTCTCATTTCCGAAACTAAGGTTGCTTTCAATCGCCTGAACGGCAGTCAGCCGTACGGCGAGCAACCGATCGGCCCCGGTCTCTTCCTGTTTCCTGGAGCGACGGGAACGATCGGCGGACAGGCGATCGCATTTCCAGGTTACTGGCCATACAACGCCGCGAGTTCGCCTGCGGGATTCGGTGGGCCTCAGAATCTGGGGCAGCTGTATCAGGACATGAGTTATACGCTCGGTCGTCACCAACTCAAGTTTGGAGGTCAGTACGTCTACATTCAGGATACCCACACCTTCGGGGCTTACGAGAACGCAGTGCAGAGTCTCGGAGCGCAGGGCAATTACGCCCAGGCGTTGGGTAACCTGATCACCGGTAACATCAACCAGTTTCAGGCGGCCGTATTCCCGCAAGGAAAATTCCCTGGCGAGGATGTGAATCTGCCTGTGGGTCCTCCGGACTTTGCGCGTAGCAATCGCTACAACGAATGGGCCGCTTACCTAAACGATTCGTTCCGCGTCAGACCCAATCTGGTTTTGAACCTGGGACTGCGTTACGAATACTACGGGGTACAGAAGAACAAGAATCCGGATCTGGATTCCAACTTCTACTTCGGCTCGGGAACGACTCTGCAAGAGCGCATCCGCAATGGCAGCGTTCAACTCGCGCAGAACAGCCCGGTGGGTGGACTGTGGAAACCCGACAAGAACAACTTTGCGCCACGCGTAGGTTTCGCCTGGGACATCTTCGGTGACGGTAAGACCAGTCTCCGGGGTGGCTATGGTTTGGCTTACGAGCGCAACTTCGGCAACGTGACGTTCAACGTGATTCAGAATCCACCGAACTATGCGGTGCTGTCGTTATTCAACAATGCTGACGTGACGAATCTGCAAATCACTACTGACAATGCAGGACCTTTGGCCGGCAACACGCCGCCCACCAAAGTGCTGCCCGTCACGAGCTTGCGTCACGTGCGCGAAGACATAGTTAACGCTTATGCGCACTTCTTCAGTGCCGCATTCCAGCGTGAACTAGGCAGAGGAAATGTGTTGTCCATTGAATACTCCGGATCACGCGGTGAGAGTCTCTATTCGATCTCGCCGTTGAATATCCAGGGCGCAGGCGCTTTTTACCTGGCGGATGCAAATCCGAATTCACGGCTCAACAACCAGTATTCCAACATCAACACTCGTGGAAACGAAGGTTACTCCCGCTACAACGCGCTGATCGTGGCGCTCGATGGCACCAGCTTCCGCAACACGGGAATGCAGTTCACGGCTCATTACACTTTCGCCAAGGCGAAGGACAACCTGAGCTCAACATTTAGTGAAGGTGCATTCAACAGTAACCTCGGGCTGACGAATCCGTATGACCCGAGTTTCGACTATGGTCCGGCGGACTTCGACGTCAGGCATCGTTTCGTGGGCAGCTTGATCTGGGGGATACCCTTCGCCAAGAACAAGACTGGTTTCGCCAAGGCTTTGCTTGATGGTTGGACGGTTACTGGCATTTTCAACGCCCGTACCGGAACTCCGTTCACGATCTTTGACGGCAGTAACGCGTTCCTATCCAGCCCGAGGCTGGTAGCGAACGGTCCGCTTACCGTCAACGTCACTCCTACCAACAACGCCAATTTCTTCAACTACATTGACCTCACCGGTCAACCGGTTGGAGCGTTTGGCAATGCGGTTTGCGGTGGCTGCTCGGACTTTGGTCCTTATCCGGCCGGTATGACCACACGTAATCAGTTTCGTGGTCCTGGCTACTGGAACATCGACGCCGGTGTTTCGCGCAACATAAAGTTCGGCGAACGGTACACCTTGCAGCTGCGGGGTGAACTCTTCAACGCGCTTAACCACGCAAATCTTTACATCGCTCCTGGCACTCAGGATGTTACAAGCGGTTTCGTCGGAGCCATCAAGGGCGTCACGCCCAACGGCAACGTCGAGCGCCGCAACGTGCAACTGGCTGTGAAGTTCATCTTCTAGCTGGTGCGGATGTATAGGTTACTTAACTAAAGCGGAAGCAGTGAGAGCTGCTTCCGCTTTTTTGTCAGTCGTCAGTAGCAGAAGGCAGTAAAGGCAGAAGGCAGTAGGCAGTATAGCGGCCAAGCCGCTGCCTACTGCCTACTGCTTACTGCCTACTGCCTTCTGCCTACTGCCTACTGCCTACTGCCCACTGCCTACTGCCTACTGCCTACTGCCTACTGCCTACTGCCTACTGCCTACTGCCTACTGCCTACTGCTTACT
>JBGSYG010000028.1:0-55432 GCA_041750995.1 Pyrinomonadaceae bacterium
CGGCAAATGTTGCTGAGGTAGAACTCCCAGAACTTGCGCGTGAAGCGAAACGCCGGCCAGTGCTGGTCGAGATTTGTGACTAGCTCAAGTCCCAGAGCGCGCCAGAGATTCGCGAGCGTGACGTAAGTGCGGAGCGGCTTCAATTCCACCGTTGTGTAGAAGGGAAATGGCGTGCGCTCCGGCATGAAGCAGGTAAACGAGTAGCTATTGAAATGGTTGCGGTGGGTTAGGTCGGTGGCCCAATCGGGATTCGAGTAGTGTGGGGTAACAATCTTGATATGGCCGCCTGGTTTGGCGATGCGATGCAGCTCTGTGACGAAGGTCATCACATCGGGAACATGTTCGATCACATGACGACAAATGATCTCGTCGAACTCGCTATCGGGGAAGGGATAAGGAACCACTCCCAAATCGTGAATCACATCCGCCTGAGTCCGCGGATTGGAATCAATACCGATAGCACCCGGGTGCTTGTTTTGACCGCAGCCGACGTCGAGAATTCTTTTTAAAGTGGGATTTGAGGCTGGAAGATCTCGTGACGAGGCAGTCATCGGTCAATTACCGGTTGGTGAATGTAATGGCGCTCTCATTCGCACCGGGCTTTAGCCCGGTGAAACACAGTCCCGCATATCTTATATGCCGCTGATCACCGTGCTAAAGCTCGGTGTGAATAAGAAAGCTGCGAACGAATCCAGATCCACAGATTGAACTGACATCCCTAACTTGTCACGCACCTCAGCTAGCGACATCCCATCAAGAAAGATATCTTCGTCGCTTTTCAAAGTAGACTGTGGAATCACAACGAAGTCGCCTTGAATCTGATCGCGTACGGCAAGCAGATCGCCTCCCGTTAGCAATCCCGCCACTGAGACATCACCACCAAAATATTTGTTCTCAACTCCAACAACGTGAAGCTGTGTTCCGACTTGCGCATTAAGTTTGCCGATCAGTTCTGCAAGGATGGGCGCGAACATCGTACCGGTGAGAATGGTGCCGCGAAGGGCGGGCGACGCAGATCGCGGTTGCCGCTCCATCCGTTTCAGCAGTTTTGCAAACTCGCTTTCGAAAGAGCGCACCATTCCAATGCCGTCTTCAATCTGCGGATAGTCACCATAATGTTTGCGGCCGGGAATTTCGTGTCCGGCGCGTAAATAAATCTCGTCACCCAAAAAAGCAAAGGTGGTACCGAGCCGGTTGCGCAGCTCTTTCTGTATCTGCGTCACTTCACTGATTACGTCGCGGCAAAATTCAGGCGTGACCGGGGTGAGCCGCTCGTCGGTGTTATAACGAGTCAATGCGAGCGGCACGATCGCGACGCTCGTGATGCGCGGGTGATCCGCCGCGAGCTCGTTGATGGTGCGACGCAGAATCTCGCCATCGTTGATTCCGGGGCAGAGCACGACCTGGGCGTGGATCTCAATGCCGGCGTCCAACAGGCGCGCCAGGTTCGTGGAGATATCTGCGCGCTTCTTATCTACGCCCAGCAGGTAGGCGCGTACGTCAAGATTAGTCGCGTGGATCGAAACGTATTGCGGCGAGAGTCGCTGTTCGATGATGCGCTGCATTTCATCTTCAGAGATCGAAGTCAGCGTCGTGTAGTTGCCGTAAAGAAACGAGAGGCGAATATCTTCGTCGCGGACGAACAGCGAGGGCCGGGCATCAGTGGGATTGCCTTTACAAAAACAGAAGATGCATTCGTTGGCGCATTGGCGCGGGACGATCTGTTCAAAGCTAAAACCGAAGTCTTCGTGTTCGTCGCGTTCGATCTGGAGCTCCCAATCCTCGCCGCTTCCTTTGCGCACCTCGATCGTAAGCTCAGTTTCACCCCCCGCCTGGAAACGGAAGTCGAGGTAGTCGCGGATAGTGCGTCCGTTCACCTTGATGATGCGATCGCCGGGCTCAAGTTCAAGCTCGGCGCCGATGCCTGTAGCCGCAACTTCGGTAATCTCGGCGCCGCGACGCCGGATACTTGTGACCGCTGGTGTAACTGCAAATTCGTACATAGCTTAAAGGAGTCAGGAGTCAGGAGTCAGAAGTCAGAAGAGACTCTGGTATCTATAGAGACTCGGTATCCATTAAGCCCTTTGACTCCTAGTTGGACTCCTAAGTCTTGCCTTCTGCCGTCTGCCGTCTCCTTCTGCCTTCTACCTTCTGGCTCCTGACTCCTGACTCCTGACTTCTGGCTCGGTTGACTATAACAAACGCCCCAGCCTTTTGGAGAACCGGCCCCTGCAAAGCACCGCTTAATTGGGGTTTCCCGGCCATTCGGTCTGTATAAGCTATGAGTCGCTTTCTGACTCCTGACTTCTGAGAACCTTGAGGTATACTGCGACCCGACACGGCTTCGCCCGAGTAACTCCACTTATCGCGGTTGTTTCCGCGACTAACCGCCTGCAATACAAATCATGAAACGAACATCCTCGGCAATCGCTTTCTTCCCCGTTATTTTATTGGCAGTCCTCGTTACTCCCGTGGCTTTCGCCCAATCTTCTGCCGCTCCCACTGAGGATGCTGTCGAGCAACAAGCCTTAGCCTCCACCGACGTTCCGAAGAGCCGGGACTTGAGCATCTCGGTCGAAGGGCAGAAGCAATACGACGCCGGGATTCGCCTTTATGATTCCGCCAAATTTTCCGAGGCCCTCGCGGCTTTCAAGGAAGTGACAAAGATTCGGCCGCAGGACGCCCAGGCTCATTTCATGCAGGGAATGTCTGAGTCCAGATTGCAGCTTTACAAAGAGGCGGTCGAATCCTTTAAACGCGCCGTGCGACTCAAACCCTCATGGCCTGACGCGCAATTTCGACTCGGCATTGTGTCGCATGTATCCGGTCGCCGAGTGTTAGCAATTGACGCCTATACCTCCCTCGTCAAACTGAAATCACCGCTAGCCAACGTTCTCTTCCGTGTCATTAAGGAAGAGAAGAACGGTGTCGCGTCGGAAGCAAGCGTGGGAGAGGATTTTTGGACTTTCGCAGAAAAGCCTCACGTGATTGTTGAGAAGGTTTCAACCCCCGCGCCGGAAAAGCCCTTGCCGGAAAAGATCGCTACTCCAAAGGAAGCCGTTCCGGTTCCGCAGCCTGCCGTTGCGGGTCCTAATCTCTCTGACATTTATCGGATCGGCGTCGGCGACATCCTCGATATCCGCTTGCTCAACTCCGCTAGCCCGAGGTCAACCCTTTACACGGTTTTAGACGGTGGCTTGATCGATTATCCAATGATTGGCGGACCCTTGCCGGTGGCCGGGCTGACGACTGAGGAAGTCCAGCTGAACCTGGCGATGGAGTTGAAGCGTCGTGCGGTGGAGGAAAACGCGCGACTCACGGTAGGAGTGCGACATTATGCGAGCCACACAGTGAGCATCTCCGGCCTGGTGAGTATTCCCGGAACAAAGGTTCTGCGCCGCGAAACGGTGCCTCTTTACGTAATCATGGCTGAGTCGCAGGCGCGACAGGACGCCGGGCGCGTCATTATCATTCGGGCGGGAACAGAAACCGTGCTCGATCTCGCCCACTCCGCGTCGCTAAACTTCATGGTTAAGTCAGGCGATTTGATCAGCGTCACTGCGCGTCCGCAGCAGTTCTATTACATTGGCGGAAAGGTAAGTTATCCAGGTCAGAAAGTATTTCAATCGGGTCTCACGTTATTGCAGGCGATTCTGGCGGCCGGTGGTCCCGCAAGGCAGGGCGACAATGTCGTCGAAATTTCGCGCGAGAACGGGGCAGGACGATTGGGCACTACGAAGTTCAGCTTGAAAGAAATCAAGGCCGGCAAAATTGCGGATCCGCAACTTCAGCCCGGGGATCGCATCGAGATTGTGAAGTAGCAGTAGCCTCATCGACGATCAGCGGCGATTGCTGGTCAACTTCCAGCCTGAAAAGGGCTTGGGGGTCGCACAGCTTGGGCTGCCGTCCTTGTTTTTGCCCGCGACGTGAGTTTCCAGTAGCGACTTCCCTTCAATTACTTCCTCAATCATCTTCCAGCTGATCCCGGGCAAAGGTATTTTTAGCCTACGGCTCCAACCTATTGCCATCTGTCCCGCGTAAGTGCCGATGTCGATGTAGACAAATCTTTCCCCGGTTGGGCCTTGCACAAACGGCCCAAGGAAGTTTGGTGCAGCATCTTTGCCGGTGGCTTTTGCCCGGACAGTGAAGTCAAAATTCAGATCCCGACCTTTAGATCGTTGGATTTGAATCGTCTCGTAGTCATTTCCGCGACCTTTTTGCAGGCCAAAGTCCACGCCAGCCGTCGGCTTTTCCAAAACGATTCGCAGAGTTACTTCGCGTTCCATTGGTGCGAACAATACCAGAAGGCGGCACGAGGAAGGAGGCAGAAGGCTGAAGGCAGAAGGCAGAAGGCAGTAGACAGCAGACAGAAGGCACAGGCAATGAAAGAAGCTGAGCCAGAGTGGCGACGTCGTGCGAATAGTCATGCGAATAAGGAACCGTTAGGGTAACGAACCAAAACCTGCTCCCTGCCATCTGCCTTACTGCCTCTGCCTCTGCCTCTGCCTCTGCCTCTGCCTACTGCCTTCTGCCTAATGGTTTCTTTAAATCAGCAATTTTATTGACAATCCCGCTGCTGATTTGTAAGTTATGCAGCGTCCATCCATTCCAAGTTGGTTTCGTCCCCGGGACGCCACCATCCAAATTAGTTTTAAGTTTTCCAATCTGCGTCACTAAGAGAGTACTGTTCCGATGAATAACAAAATAAAGCCGGCACTCCTCGGCGGCGGAGCCTTAGGGTTGCTGCTCGTAATTACCGTTGTCATCTCGTCCTTTGTGCCATTCATTGGGTGCTGTAACTGTCTCTGGCCGATTGCCGCCGGGGTGCTGGCCACCATGTTTTATGTGAAGAGTTCCGCGACACCGGCCACGATTGCAGACGGCGCGATGGTGGGCGCGATCGCGGGAGTGGTTGGCGGCTTGATCTACATGGTCATCGGGTTGCCACTCTCATTTTTGATCAATGGAGTCACGGCCATGGACGCGCAAGTGCGCCAGATGAGCCCTGATTTTCCAATCGCGGGCGCGGCGTTGCTGATCGTCGGCGGTCTAATTGGGTTTGTTATCTTTGTCGTGCTAGCCACCCTCGGCGGCGTGCTCGGAATTCCAATTTTTGAGAAACGTAAAGGCACTATCGATGCGCCACCGCCGCCACAGGATTTTGGCTCCGGCCCGGGCGGATCTTACGGCTCAGGCTTGTAATTGCACTTCGCAAACTAACAGTTTGCGTTACTAAGGACTTCCGCAAAGCAAACAGTTCGCGCTACTACTAAAACGAAACCAGGAGATACTAAATGTCACAACAGTGGACCCCTCCACCCCCGCCGGGCGTTGCTCCGGCCACCGTTCCGAATTATTTAGTTCCGGCCATCATTTCAGTTTTTTGTTGTTGGCCCCTCGCGATTGTCGCAATCATCTTTGCGGCCCAAGTTAACGGTAAAGTTGCTGCTGGCGATATTCAGGGAGCAATGGACGCATCGAAGAAAGCCAAGATGTTTAGCTTTATCGGGATCGGCCTGGGCGGGGCGTTCATTTTGATCTACATCATTTTCTGGGTCATCATCGGCGGAATGAGCGCGCTCAATAACTAGACGACATGCAACTCTAACCCCGACACGAGTCAGGTGAATTCCTGACTCGTGCTCGAGCTTTAATTCAGAAAGTATAAAAGGCGGAGAAGGCTCAATGAGTAAATACTGTACGAAGTGCGGTTCCCAAAACGATGACTCGATGCAATACTGCGCCACTTGTCAGGCGCCGCTACCAAACATGGGTTATCAGCCAATGCAAGGCGTGAACCCGGGACAAATGACTGACTGGAAAGCCGCGGGCGGCGATAAGAAACTGGTTGCTGGTCTTTGCGGAATTTTGCTTGGTGGCTTTGGTGTACACAAGTTCATTCTTGGCTACACCACTGAAGGGATTATTCAAATCGTTATCACTTTCGTTACCTGTGGCATCGGGTCGATAGTGGGACTGATTGAAGGCATCATCTACCTCACTAAGTCTGACGAAGATTTCGTTAGAACTTATATTCAAAACAAGAAGGGCTGGTTCTGACCTAAAGGTCCAAAGCCCAACGTCCCAAAGTCCACAGCTAAAGCGGAGATTGGACAACAAACGTTGGATCTTGGACTGTGAGCCTAGGATCTTCCCGCGCAATTTAATTCCCATGATAGTTTCGCTGTCTCATGGTAGTTACTGAGATAGTCAATCGGCCTCTCGGCGTGGTCCTGCTCTGGCTGACGCTCCTTGCCGGAGCCGTTTGCCTTTTCGTGCTCCAGCCCGGCAAGTCGCGATTCCTGCCGGTTTGTCCCTTCAGAGCTATGACCGGATTCGCCTGTCCCGGTTGCGGCTCGACGCGCGGGATGCATCAACTGCTTCACGGAAATCTGGGCGCAGCTTTTGAACTCAATCCGCTGTTGCTTGTGGCGCTGCCAATTCTGCTTTATGCCCTGGTGCTTTACTCGTTCAGAGTGATGAACGGCCAGCCCCTGCAGCGCAACCGGCTCGCTCCGAAATACATTTACACGATCTTTGGCGTCATCCTTTTCTTTTGGATCTTCCGCAACACGCCGCTTTATCCGTTTGTGAGTTAAAGACGGGACAGGGGAAAAAGCGGGAAAGGGGAACCGGGGAACAGGGACATGAGGGGACGCGGGGACATGGGGACGGGAAATGCGGAGAGCGGTGACTTGGAGACGCGGAGACACGGAGACACGGAGAGAACTGATGAGAAAACTTATGGCATTGTTGTTTGCACTCGTGGCTGTTTCATCCTCACCCCTGAGGGCGGGCGAACCCCCCGTCCCCGCGTCCCCGCGTCTCCCAGTCCCCGTGTCTCCGCGTCCCCCTGTCGCCCAATATCAGCCCCGACCGGCCAGGCCGGTCCACACTTACTCGATCGTTGCTCGCGATCCGGCTACTGGAGAACTCGGAGTCGCAGTCCAATCGCATTGGTTTTCTGTCGGACCGATAGTCCCGTGGGCGGAAGCCGGGGTTGGGGCAATTGCCACTCAGTCCTTCGTCGATCCCAGCTACGGAAAGCTCGGTCTCGAACTGATGCGCGCAGGAAAAAGTGCGCCGGATACTTTGAAGGCCCTCCTCGCCGCCGATGAAGGTCGTGAAGTAAGACAGGTGGCGATGATCGACTCCCAGGGACGCGTTGACGCCTGGACCGGCAAGAACGACATCCAGGCGGCCGGGCATATCGTCGGGAAAAATTATTCCGTCCAAGCCAACCTGATGCTCAATGAGAAAGTCTGGCCCGCGATGTCGGCTGCTTTTGAAAGCGCCAAGGGCGATCTCGCTGAGCGCATGTTGGCGGCCCTCGATGCGGCGCAGGCTGTGGGTGGCGACATCCGCGGCAAGCAGTCAGCAGCCTTAATTGTGGTCACCGGCAAACCGACGGGACAAGCCTGGAAGGATCGCATCTTTGATCTGCGAGTTGATGACAGCGCGGATCCGCTCGGCGAGTTGCGGCGACTCGTGAAACTTCAACGCGCGTATAACCACATGAATGCCGGCGACCTGGCGGTGGAACACAAAGACAATGAAGGCGCGTTGCGTGAGTACAGCGCGGCCGAGAAATTAGTTCCGGATAATGCCGAGATGATCTACTGGCACGCGGTGGCTTTAGTAAATATGGGGAAGGTCGATGAATCGCTCCCGCTCTTTCGCAAAGTGTTTGCGATGAATCCGAACTGGGCGACCCTAACTCCGCGGCTGCCTAAGGCCGGCTTACTGCCTAATGATCCAAAAGTAATTGAACGGATCTTGTCAGCAGGGAAATAGGGAGGGAAGCGGGGAATAGGGGAAGAGGGAACTGGGGAAAGGGGGAATAGGGGAAAGGGGGAATAGGGGAAAGAAGAAGAGACGTCTTGACCAATAAAATGTGGGAATTACACCTGCCTTTTCGTCTCTTCCCTTGTTTCCCGGTTCTCCCTTTCCCTGTTTCCCCTTTCCCCTGGTCCCCCCTTCCCCTGTTATCCTCTTCACTCCGTGTCACATCAGGACGATCAGCTCAAAGAACGCGTGCGGGCCTTTTGGCAGGCGCATCCGTGCGGGACAAAATTTGCCGATGCTGAACCAGGGACCGAAAAGTTCTATGAGCTCGTCGAAGAACATCGCTACACGAAAGAGTGGCACATTCCTGAGGCAGCGAATTTCGCCGGTGCGACCGGCCTGAGAGTTTTAGAGATCGGTTGCGGCCTCGGCACTGATGGGGCACAGTTTGCAAAAGCCGGCGCTGACTACACTGGAGTCGATCTCACCGAAGCAGCAGTGGAATTGGCGCGCCAACGTTTCGCAGTATCCGGACTCAAAGGAAGATTTCAAACCGCCGACGCTGAAAACCTCGAGTTCGAAGATGACAGTTTTGATCTCGTCTATTCACACGGCGTGCTACACCACACGCCCGACACAGCGCGCGCCGTGAACGAAATCTGGCGCGTGCTCCGACCGGGCGGCCGCGCCGTGGTAATGCTTTATCATCGCGATTCTTATAATTATCGCGTGAACATCTCGCTACTGCGGCGCGCGGGTGCGCGCTTGCTCAAATCAGAATCAGGAATCCGCTTCGTGCACCGAATCACTGGGGAACCTCTAGACTCGTTGCGCGAACACGCAAACCAGTTGCGCGAAGGCGAAGAGAATTATTTAAAGCCGGATGAGTTTCTCAGCCAGAATACGGATGGAGCCGGGAATCCCCTTGCTCGCGTCTATTCGCGAGAGGAAGCGTGCGAGCTGTTCAAGGCTTTTCCTCGTGTCGAGCTGCGCACCTATTTCTTGAACAAGCGTTGGCTGCCGCTGCTGGGGAATATGTTATCGCGCCCGGCGGAGACCCGGCTTGCTTCTCGTTGGGGCTGGCATTTGTGGATTTATGCTACTAAGTAGTTTCTGTTGAAAGGTATCTTTGAGCTTCGAACTTGGTACTTTGAACTTTGTTCGCTCTTCGAGGTTATCTCTCTACCCTTCAAGCTACGAAATGAGAAAAAAGTACAAAGCACTAAGATCAAAGCTCGAAAAACACTCAAATTTAGACTAATGCGCAACGTTCTAATTACAGGCGCTGCCGGGTTCATCGGATCACATCTGGTTGATCGCTTACTCGCCGAAGGCGAGTGGGAGGTTACGGTTGTTGATGACTTCAACGATTTCTACGCTCCCGAAATCAAACGCGAGAATATTCAAGCCCAGCTGCGGAACCCTTCATACCAACTCTCTGAAGCTGACATTCGTGACAAGCTGGCTTTGTCGCGCATTTTTTCCGAAAACAAATTTGATTGCGTAGTGCATCTCGCGGCGCGCGCGGGTGTCCGACCTTCGCTGAGCGAACCGCAGCTCTACGTGGAAACCAACATCAACGGCACGATGAATTTGCTTGAACTTGCGCACCAGCATCAGGTGCCCCAGTTTGTGTTTGGCTCGTCGTCATCAGTTTATGGTGTTAATGAGAAGGTCCCCTTCAGCGAAACTGATCCCATCTTTAATCCTATTTCACCTTACGCTGCGACCAAGGCTGCAGGTGAATTGCTTTGTCACACCTACTCGCACCTCTACGGCTTACGCTGTGTTTGTCTGCGCTTCTTCACCGTTTATGGCGCGCGCCAACGTCCCGATCTGGCAATTTACAAATTTGCTCGTTTGATCAGTGAAGGAAAACCGATTCCGGTGTTTGGTGACGGCACTACACGGCGTGACTACACCTACATCGACGACATCATCGCCGGCGTGCGTGCGGCTATTGATTACGACAAGAGTAACTACGAAGTGATCAACCTTGGGGAGTCGCGTACGGTTGAGTTAAGCGAGCTAATTGACTTGCTCGAGAAAGAGCTCGACATGCCAGCAGTGATCGAGCGCCAGCCAATGCAGCCCGGTGACGTGCCGCAGACATTTGCCGACATCACCAAGGCGCGCCGTCTCCTCGGTTACGATCCGCAAACGCCGATTGAAGATGGCATTCGGCTCTTTGTTAAATGGTTCCGCGGACGGGATAGATGACTCGTGCGTAATACCGCCAGGATTATCAAACTCTAGAGCTTAAGGATCTGCCCATTCTTGAATTGGCTTGTTCCTGGCGTCCTTGGCGTGCTCAGCGCCTTAACGGTAATGTTTTTATTCGCAGTTTTCCCCTCTTTGCTCCGTCTTTTCTCTTCTGCCTGCCAATATGTTCTACAATGCAATGCTGCCTCGGGAGCCCCCTCAGGCAGGTCAAAACAATGGCAAGCAACGCCCACATCATCGCCAAAACGCTGCCGCGGGAAATGGAGCTGCATACTTATTCGATCATGTATGCGGTCGAGGAGAGTCACTGGTGGTTTGTCGGCCGGCGGCGAATCCTCCGGAGTTTCGTCGCTCGCATCGTGGCCGATCTGAAAAAGACCAGGCCGCAAATCCTCGACATTGGCTGTGGCACCGGAGCGAATCTGGAAATGCTGGCTGAGTTTGGCGAACCACAGGGCGTTGACGTGTCGGCCGAAGCCTTGGCGTTTTGCCGCGCGCGTGGACTTGACCATGTGCGCCAAGGCGAAGCTGAGCAGTTGCCTTACGAGGACAGCAAGTTCGATCTCGTGACCGCTCTCGACGTCGTGGAACATCTGGACGATGATCTGAGCGGCCTGAAAGAAATGCGACGGGTCTTACACCCCGACGGACGCGCGCTGATCTTTGTTCCTGCGTTCATGTTTCTTTGGGGCGTTCAGGACGACATCAGCAATCATCGCCGCCGTTACACTTTGCGCGGAATCAAAGATGTGTTACGGTCCGCCGGCTTTGAATTAGAGCGAGCTACCTACGCGAACATCACTTTCTTTCTTCCGATTTTGCTCGGCCGGATGTTGATGCGGGCCACGGGTTTTCGTCCGGCTTCGGAAAACAACCTGACGATCGGAGGTCTGAATGGTGTTTTCGGCAGCCTGTTTGGCGCCGAATCAACACTGCTTCGTTACCTCAACTTTCCTTTTGGCGTTTCTATCATCTGTATCGCGCGCCGCAGCGATTAGTTCTGCCTAACAACTAATGAAGCTTTACGACGACGACTTGCTAACTCGGGACACGGTGCGTATGCCATCTGACTTCGATCAGGGCCCGGCCATTTCCGTCTTTCTTCCCGTTTACAACGAAGCACCTAACCTGCCACCGCTTCATGCCAAACTCGATGAAGCGCTAACCAAGCTGGGACGCTCCGCCGAAATTGTTTTTGTCGATGACGGTTCAACCGATGACAGCCTGAAAGTGCTGCGCGAGATCGCGGCAAAGGATGAACGAGTGCGCGTGGTTGCTTTGAAACGCAATTACGGTCAAACGGCGGCAATGGCCGCGGGTATCGATGCAGCGCGCGGCCAGGTGTTGATTCCGATGGATGCCGATTTGCAAAACGATCCCGCGGACATCGTGCGCTTACTCGAAAAACTCGACGAAGGCTATGACGTGGTTTCGGGTTGGCGCAAGAATCGTCAGGACAAGTTGATAACGCGCAAGATTCCTTCGATGCTGGCGAACCGTTTAATCTCCTGGATTGGCGGCGTGCCGCTGCACGACTATGGCTGTTCGTTGAAAGCTTACCGGCGCGAGTCGCTGCAGGACGTAAAACTTTATGGTGAGATGCATCGCTTCATTCCCATCTATGCGTCGTGGGTCGGGGCGCGAGTTGCAGAGATACCGGTAGAGCACCACGCGCGCACGATGGGCAAATCCAAGTATGGACTCTCGCGGACCATCAAAGTCGTTTTCGATTTGATGACGATCAAGTTCATGGCTTCTTATCAAACTAAACCGATCTACGTGTTTGGTTCGTTTGGTATGTTGGCGTTTCTCATCTCGATCCTCGCCGGACTGTACGCGGTGTTTCTCAAACTCTTTCACAAGGCGGACTTTGTTCAGACTCCGCTACCGATTCTGGCAATCGTGATGTTTGCCGTGGGCATTCAATTTCTGTTGATGGGTTTGCTGGCAGAGATGCTGGTGCGGACTTATCACGAGTCGCAGTCAAAGGCGATTTATGCTGTAAGGGAACGCGTGGGATTTAAGGAATCGTAAATCGTGAATCGTAAAATCGTAAATCGTAAATCGTGAGTCGTGAGTCGGGAGTCGGGAATCGTGAAAAGTAAATCGTGAAAAAGGAATCGGGAAGTGGGGCAAGTAACCAAGACCCTAACTAACAACACATGAACCTCACAAAGCTTGAAAGGAGCTTAACCATGAGACCTCACCAAAGACTCGATCTCTGGAAAAGATCAATGGACTTCGTCGTAGCAATCTATCGCGTCACTGATCGATTTCCTAAAGAAGAGAAGTGCGGACTGACTTCGCAATTACGTCGGGCTGCGGTTTCCGTAGCAGCCAATATCGCAGAAGGTGCAGCTAAAACTTCCACGAAAGATTTCAGGAGGTATTTGTCAAATTCACAGGGTTCAACGAGCGAAATCGAGACTGAGCTTCTAATAGCCCTGCGCTTGAACTATCTAGATGAGTCGGATTTCAAGCTCCTCAGCAAAGACCTCGATGATGTCGGTAGAATGATTACCGGGCTATCGCGCAGCCTCCAACGTCGAGATGTCTAAAAACTGCGCTTCTTGATTTCCCGTTTCGATACCCGATAACCGATTTACGATTCACGATTCACGAGTTACGATTCACGATTCACGATTCACGATGTGCGGAATAACCGGTTGGGCAAATCTTGATGCGCGCACGCCGCCTCCCGAGGGCGCGAAGCAACTGCTCCACTCAATGTGCGAGCGCATGATGCATCGCGGCCCAGATGCCGAGGGATTGCTCGTCTCTACGGGCGTCGCACTCGGCATGAGGCGCCTCGCGATCATCGATCTGGTCACAGGAGAACAACCGGTTTTCAATGAAGATCATTCCGTAGCGGTTATTCTCAACGGAGAAATTTACAACTATCGAGAGTTGCGCGCCGATCTCGAGAGCCGCGGCCACTCCTTCCGCAGCGCCTCGGACACCGAAGTCTTGCCTCATCTCTATGAAGAATATGGCAAGAAGATGGTGCAGCATCTTAACGGCATGTTTGCTTTTGCGCTTTGGGATGCGCCGAACCAGCGCCTCTTTATTGCTCGCGACAGGTTCGGAGAAAAACCACTCTACTGGGGCATCTTCGGCAACCAGTTGCTCTTTGCGTCAGAGCCGAAAGTTTTGTTGGCCCACCCTGACGTGCGACCGGGTCTGAACCTGAACGCGCTGCGTCAATATCTCTCCTTCGATTACATTCCGGCGCCGCGCTCGATTTACGAAGGCATTAATAAACTACCGGCGGCCCACACTCTGACTTTGGAATCTGGTCGTGCCTCCGTCGAACCGTACTGGTGTTTGAGTTACCAGACTAAGCAACCAGTGCCTGATGAAGCGGAAGCTGCGAAACAGTTAGAAGCTTTACTCGCTGAATCGGTGCGGATGCGGTTGGTATCAGACGTGCCGTTGGGCGTATTGCTCTCCGGCGGCGTTGATTCCTCGGCCGTAGCGGCTTTCGCGGTGCGCGCGTCATCCGAGCCGGTGAAGACTTTCTCAATCTCGTTTGCCGAATCGTCTTTTGATGAGTCGTCTTATGCGCGCAGTGTCGCTAAATATTTAGGAACCGATCATCACGAAGAGCGCCTCAGCTCAAATCTTGCCGCGAACCTAATCAGTGAAATCGGCTCGTGGATGGACGAGCCATTCAGTGATTCTTCCCTCGTGCCGACGTATTTGCTTTCGCGGTTCACGCGCAAGCATGTGACGGTGGCATTGGGAGGTGATGGTGGCGACGAATTGTTTGCCGGCTACCAGATGTACCGCGGTCATCACTGGGCGGAGATTTATACGAAGCTGCCGGCCGCGGTGCAGCGCGGATTGATCGAGCCGTTAGTTCGCCTGCTGCCAGTAAAAACAAAAAACCTTTCGCTTGATTACAAGGCCCTGCGTTTTATCACTGGAGCAAAATACGACCTCGTGACTCGTCATCACGTTTGGTTTGGTTCTTTTACTCCCGAACAGCAGCAGCAGTTATTAACTCCCGAAGTATTAGCGGCGAGCGATGGAGACATCTACCGTGACGCGCGGCGGATGCTTTCAGAGTGTGATGCGGAAACCGTGATCGAGCGGATGCAGAACCTCGACACGCAGCTTTATCTTGCCGAAGACATCTTGACTAAAGTCGATCGCGCGAGCATGGCCGTCTCGTTGGAAGTGCGGGCTCCATTCCTTGATCCGGGGGTCGCGGAGTTTGCTGCATCCTTACCGGCGCATTACAAACTGCGCGGTGGGAAGAGCAAGTACATTCTCAAACGTGCAGTGCAGGACTTGTTGCCCTCGTTCGTTACGCGTCGTAGTAAGAAGGGCTTCGGTGTGCCGGTGGCCGAATGGCTTAAGGGAAAACTAAAGCCGCTTGCTCGCGATCTGCTTTCGCCGGAGCGAGTGCGCCGTGCCGGAGTCTTCAATGCAGAATATGTTACGCGCTTGCAGGATGAACATGAACGCGGCACCGCCAATCATCGCAAACTGCTCTGGACGCTTTTGATGTTTGAGCTTTGGCACGAAAGCTTTGTCGAAACGCAACGCCGGATTGAGACAGTTAGCAGCCGGTGAACCAGGCGGCAGTTGCAGACGGCAGGTGCAGGACAGGCGGAATGGAGTAGACAGAGCTCTTTTCTGACACGTAGATTGCCTTGGTAATCCTGCTCCTGCCTTCTGCTCCTGCTTATATGGACGACTCCAACTTCGCACAGGTGCTCGACGAGCTCTTCACATGGTGTCGAGAACACGACTTTGCCGGCTACGATCCTTTCGACGCACTCAACAGCAAGATCTTCCAACCAACTCCCTTCAGTAAATCAGCCACTGCTCGTCTGCTCTGGACACAAACGTTAAAACGCTCTCCCTTAAACCTCCGCGCGGTGGCGTTGGTTCCGCCGGCGAAAAACTCAAAAGGCATCGCCCTGTTTGCTCTGGCTGCTTTGGCAAACTATCGCCGCAGCAGAACGCCCGAAGCCGAAGCTGAAGCTCGCGACTTAATGCAGCAGTTGATTTCCTTGCGGCTAACGCGTGAGTCTGGGATAGCGTGGGGTTACAACTTCGACTGGCAATCGCGAGTCTTCTTCGCCCCGCGAGGCACACCCACAATTGTTCCGACAGCCTTTGCAGCGCGCGCACTCGTCGAAGCAGCGGATGCTTTTGGCGACAATGCCTACATGGAGCTCGCTCGCGCTGCTTGTGATTTCGTAGTCAGCGAACTACCGCGCAGTGTTGAGAGCGAGAGTGAAGTTTGTTTCAGCTATGCGCCCGAAACGAACACTCGGATCTTCAACGCCAGCTTGTTGGCTGCGGAGACACTCGCTTTGGTCAGTGCCCGCGACGCGGCGAGCGAACACTGCGATCTCGTCGTGAAGGCCGCCCGCTATGTAGTTAATCAGCAGCGCGAGGATGGTTCCTGGTTCTATGGAGCCGACCCGAGTCAAAACTGGATCGATAACTTTCACACTGCTTACTTGCTCAGCTCGTTAAAACGGATCAGCGATTCGTGTGCGCCAGCTCAAGCTGAGGAAATCAACGCCGCACTGCAGCGAGGTTATGCGTTCTGGCGAAAAAGTTTCTTTCTTGCGGATGGGTGGGCGAAATACTACCATGACACGCTTTATCCGGTTGACACGCATGCGGCAGCTGCCGCGATAGTTTCTCTGCTGGACTTGATCGAATTGGATCGAGACGCGCGTTCATTGGCCGAACGGATCGCAACCTGGTCAATTCGCCACCTGCGCGACCGGCGGGGATTTTTTTATTACCAACGCCGGCGCTTCTACACGGTCCACACGCCCTTCATGCGTTGGACGCAGGCGTGGATGACATACGCATTGGCGCGTTTGCTGGAAACCGCAGAGCAGTCTTCGTGATCTCATAAGGTCGACAAAATGCCGATTGCCGCCGACGTAAGACTGGGCAAAGACGTCAAGATCTTTCAGCCGGAGTTGGTCAATCTTTATGGCTGCACGATTGGCGCTGAGACGAAGATTGGCGCCTTTGTTGAGATTCAGAAAAACGCGACGGTCGGCGCGCGTTGCAAGATCTCTTCGCACAGTTTCATTTGCGAAGGCGTGACAATCGATGAAGAGGTGTTTGTCGGTCACGGAGTGATGTTCACCAACGATCGCTACCCGCGAGCGGTTACCGAAGATGGCGCGCTGCAAACGGAAAAAGATTGGGAAGTTGTGCCTACGCGCGTCAAACGCGGCGCCGCCATTGGCAGCAATGCGACAGTTGTTGCCGGCGTGGTGATTGGTGAAAAGGCTTTGGTTGGAGCCGGTGCGGTAGTGACGCGTGATGTTCCCGACTATGCAATTGTGGCTGGGGTGCCCGCAAGGGTTATTGGAGACGTTCGCAAGCGGTTGGCCACCTCGGGTACGGAGGATTGAAATGGGGGCAGATTAAAACTCACACAAGTCGTAATTTGAGATCTCTGGGGTGTAAGGCCTAATCGACTACGAGAATCGTATCGCCGTTATTTCGTCTTTAACCGCCTTTAATCGATCGCTCGTTTGAGCTAAGAGATCGAAGGACGGTTCGATTGCTCGCTCCTTAATGTCTTGGGCTGTTGATTTTAAACTGTCCAAGTTTTTCTTATGATCTTCAAAATAACGCGCACTATCTTTGCCGAATATTTCCATGACCGAGAGGTAATCACGCCGGAGTTCCTTGTACCTCGCATTCCATCCCCTGACTTTCCCATATAATTCCTCGACCGACCTCTGCCAAGCATCACTCGCGGGGAAGGTAAGAGCCGAATACACTTTGTCTAATTTTTTACCAAGGACTGTCGGCTGCAATACCATGAACTTGTGAGCTCGGACCGCCTCGTTAATGATCCCTTTTACCTTATCGGTCAAGATAGCCGAATGCCGTTGCTTAATTTCGCGCTTTTTCTGCGGATATTTGTCTTTGTACCGCGCGACCCCCCATCCAAAAAAGTTCCCGGCTATTTCAATCAACATTCCCCAACCTAAAACCTCAAAAAGAGTAGGACCCACCGGCCGTGTTACCCAATTAAACAGTAGGTATGCAGCAACTGAAACCCCTCCCATAACGGAAATCAAGACTGTATAGCGAATCTTTCTAGCCCGATTCGCTTCCGACCGCTCCTTGTCGTATTCAATTAGGGTCGTTGCAATGGCTCCGGCAAGTTTATCTTGAAGGTCCCCTACAAATGTGTTCGTTTCGCTCTGTAGCTCACTCTTAACGTCGTCTAGGACGTCAGCCAATTCGTTACTTGCGTTGAGCTCAATTCTGCTCAATTGGGAGGAGGAAACCTCAATCTGCGGGTTGCCGACTTCATTCAGAGTACTCCTCACCTGCTCAGCGATTGCGGCGAGTTTGGTTGTGGCAGTTGCAACTACATCATCAAACGAAGGAAACAGTCCCTGTTTTGCCCTAAGTTTTATAGATTCTTTGTCCTCATCCGTAAAATCTTTTAGTAGTAGATCCATCTGCCTACCGATACCTAACTTCGCAATCGACTCCTGAGTTGTCATTGCAAACACGCCAGCGTGGTAAACTCTCACACTTTGAAAATATACGTCCAAGTCTTGCATTAGTGATGACTGCGCGGTGCTGATAATCAACTCGCATTTGTCAATTACGTAACGGTGTTGAATCGCATGCAGCATTTCTTCTAGTTGCTTCCGTGTTTCCCTGGCTAGTGTAAGTGACTGTGAACGTAGTTTTTCGCGCAGTTCATCGGCTCTTCTTGCTAAATAGAATTCCGGAACCACATCAGTATCACCAAAGGTCCAATGGATATTAATTGGGCCGAGTCCGTGATCGTGGGCGCTTATTTCGTCAAGGTCCTTTTCTAAAAGTGCTTTTTGAACTCTGCCCAGTTCCTTCTGCAATTGTAAGAACCCCGTTTGCATGGCGAACTGTTGAATAAGCTCTGAAACTGAGGCGGATTGCCTTGTAATGTCAGATCGGATATCTGCAGTTAATTTTGAAACCGGTTCTAAATTAGAAATACCTGTCGGCAAATCAGTTGAGTTCTTGATTCGTTCCGTAGCTTTTACCTGAAGATCTTGAATAGTAGCCTGATGATCGATCCAACTTTTTGTTAAGTTGTTATTTGTAATATTTACAGCTTCTTGGTAATCAAGGATGTTTTTTTGGGCAGTTGCAACAACTCTGTTTAGTTCGGTTAATTTTCCCTCTAGCAGCGCTGAGAAGAATTCTCGCAATCTCTCAGACGTCGTTTGAAAGAAACTGACTTTATGACTATGCATCGCAATTCTGCCTGCAACATTTATTGGATCGGAACGTTTCAACAGATCGTTTCTAAGCAACTCGACATTGAATTGAGCCTTATTATCTATTAGAAGGAAATCATCCTTGCTGTATCTAGAGAGTTCAGGAAGAAGCGCGAGCCTGGACATTATTTCACCAACAAAGGTGGTGGCCCTTCTCTCGTCGAAATTGTCCGGCGATAAGGGCAGTCGCGGATCGATTCTAAGTTCATCTGCCCGCGTAACAATGAATTTAAGGGGGATAAACGGGAGTCGGCGATACAATTCAGTAAGTAAGGGTATATCGGTACTGTCTAGAGGACTGGCTGCAGAAAAGAAAAACAACACGAGATCGCATATAGGAAGAAAGTCGCGGGCCATTTCTTCAATGAGGTGTGGATCTCCGGTACCCGGAGTGTCGGCGAGAACCAACTCGTTTAGGAAATCGTCATCAATCGTTTGCATCCTGATCGGAACGGAACCTTGACTTAGAATACCGAGCAAAGAATTGGCGTTCCTTTCATGGGTGATGAGGGTAATCACTTTATCGGTGGGGTTTAATGTGGTGGGTCGTTCATTGCGAGAACCCCAGAGCGAGAGTAAGGAATTTATAGTGCTGGATTTACCCGACGAAAAATGTCCGATTAGTCCTACATAGACAAGATTTGTGCTGCGTTCAAGGTATTGTTCAAGGCTCTTGCGCAGTCGCCCCAATAAAACTTTTTGTTGAAAGGCCGCGGCGTCGTGTTCCAGATCAAGTGCTTCGTTGGCTAGGGACTTACCAAGAACAGTTTCTAACGCTTGGAGGCCCCTCAGAATTGCCTGGCATTGAGGATCGGCAGTTTCATCCATAGTCACCTCGAGGTTGATTGCCTTGTGAGGTCGCCCCGAAAGATAGCTATGAGAAGGCGACTTATGTCAATAATAACAGCGTCACGTCTTTCTGAATAGATCCCGAGAAAGCACGTAGGGCCCGGGATGCTCCGAAAGCGAACCCGCCACAAGTTCCACCTTGTTGATGCAGTATGATTAAACTCGGCGTGATCGGTTACGGTTACTGGGGTCCAAACCTGGTGCGCAATTTCATGGAGGCGCCTGGTTCGACCGTCGTCGCCGTATGTGATCTCCGACCTGAACGCCTTAGACAACTAACAAATCGCTATCCCTCGATTAAGACCTGCACCGAAACTCAGCAGCTGCTGAGCGATCCGCAAATTGAAGCGGTGGCTATTGCCACGCCAGTCTCGACTCACTTCGATTTAGCACTCGCAGCCCTGCGCGCGGGCAAGCATGTGTTGGTAGAAAAACCACTGGCGGCAAATTCCGAGCAGGCGATGCAGCTGATTGAAGAAGCTGCGGCGCTTAAGCGAGTCCTGATGGTCGATCACACCTTTGTTTACACAGGTGCGGTGCGCAAAATTCGCGAACTGATCACGGACAACCAGTTAGGCGAAATCTATTACTACGATGCGGTGCGCGTTAACCTGGGACTCTTCCAACACGACGTCAACGTGATCTGGGATCTGGCGATTCACGATCTCTCGATCATGGACTACGTGCTGCCGTCACGCGCGGTCGCGGTCTCCGCTACCGGTATCAGCAACATTCCGGGTCAACCGGAAAATGTCGCCTACATCACACTCTTCTTTGGCAACCCACAGATCGCGCACGTGCACGTTAATTGGCTGACCCCAGTCAAAGTCCGTCACACGCTAATCGGTGGCAGCGACAAGATGATTCTTTACGACGATCTGGAGCCCAGCGAAAAAGTAAAGATTTACGATAAAGGCGTCCGAGTTTCGCAGAGTCCCGAAGACGTCTATGAAATGCTGGTGAGCTATCGCTCGGGCGACATGTGGGCGCCGCGCCTGGATGCCACTGAAGCGCTGCACACAGAAGCGCTGCACTTCATTGACTGCATTCAAAACAGCAAGCGGCCGGAAACCGATGGCGAGGCGGGTCTGCGTCTGGTGCGGATTGTGGAAGCAGCGGAGAGATCTTTACGCGCTCGGGGTGAGCTGGTCGAAATTCAATAACTGGGGGACGGGATTGAGCGTCGCCTTTGGACAAAAGCTAACCGCAAAGCCGCAGAGACGCGAAGATACAAAGTAAATAACTGTTTGAAAGCCATACTAGATTCGATTTGACTTACACAGGGGCGCCCACGGAGGGTAGCCCTTACTCAGCCCATGATTCCCTTTGTAGATCTTAAAGCTCAGTACCTCACGATCAAGGATGAAATCGACGCCGCGATTTGCGAAGTCGTCGAGAGTTGTCATTTTGTGCTCGGCGAGCATGTCGAAGCTTTCGAATCCGACTTTGCCAGCTTTTGTGGAACTGAATATGCCCTCGGTGTTAGTTCGGGGACAAGTGCGCTACATCTTGCTTTGCTCGCGGCTGGAGTAAAAGCAGGCGATGAAGTGATAACGGTCAGCGATACGTTCGTTGCCACAGTTGCGGCGATTTGTTACACAGGCGCGCGACCGGTATTAGTGGAGATTGAACCGCGTTCCTGCACGCTGGATCCGGCTCGACTTGAAGCTGCAATTACGCCGCGCACCAAGATTGTTTTGCCGGTGCATCTCTACGGCGGTTGCGCCGACATGGATCCGATTCGCGAAATCGCGCGGCGTCATAATCTGATTGTGATCGAAGACGCGGCGCAAGCCCACGGCGCCGAATACAAGGGCCGACGAGCGGGAAGCCTCAGCGACATTGCCTGTTTCAGTTTCTATCCCGGTAAAAATCTGGGAGCTTACGGAGAAGCCGGGGCGGTTGTAACTGGTAATCCAAAATTCGCCGCCGCGATCAAACGCTTGCGCGACCACGGCCAAAGTCAGAAGTACTATCACGACGAAGTTGGCTACAACTATCGCATGGAAGGTATTCAGGCCGCGGTCCTGCGAGTGAAGCTGCGTCACCTTGATGATTGGACAGCCGCGCGCCGACGGCATGCCGCTGCGTATAGTGATTCTCTGGTTGGCTCAGGCGTGCGGCTGCTTGAACCCGTGGCGCACGGTAGTTCGGCTTGGCATATTTTTCCGGTGTTCACGAACCGCCGTGACGAATTGATCGAGTATCTGAAGGCGCGCGGCATCGGCACCGGCATTCACTATCCGATTCCTGTTCACTTGCAGCGAGGCTACGCTGACCTCGGCTACAAACTCGGCGACTTCCCGCTCACCGAGCAGGCTTGTAACGAAGTGTTGTCGCTACCAATGTACGCGGAACTGCCACACGAGCAGCTGCTGGAAGTGGTCGCAGCAATTCACGAGTTTACTTCCAGCACTTCCGAGCCCACTCCGGAAGCAATTCGCGCCCACTCTTAGTCGTCCCCAACGATGCGCATCTGGATCGATCTAGCCAATTCACCGCACGTCCCTTTTTTTTGCGCTCTTGCAGAGGAATTCAAAGCACGCGGACATGAACTCGAGATCACGGCTCGAGATTTTGCTGAGACTGTGCCGTTAGCACTGGCAGCGGGATTCGCGCCGATCATTATTGGCGCTCATGGAGGACGTGAGCTAACAGCCAAAGCGGGAAATCTTTTTCAGCGGGCCTGGGCGCTGCGAGCCTGGGCAGGGGCGCGATCGTTTGATCTGGCCGTCAGTCATAACTCCTATTCGCAAATACTCGCGGCGCGCGGACTCGGCCTGCGCAGTGTCACGTTGATGGATTACGAACATCAGCCGGCAAACCACCTCGCTTTTCGCCTGGCCTCGATGGTGATCGTACCGCGCGCTTTCCCTGATGAGCATCTCAGCCGCTATGGTGCCGGAAGTGGGAAGGTTAGGCGGTACAATGGGATCAAAGAGGACGTCTACCTGGCAGATTTTCAAATTGATCCTGAGTTTCCGCAGAGACTGAGCGACATTGGCGTAGTGCTTGACGACACGATCGTCGTAGTTAGACCGCCGGCGCGCGATGCTCTTTATCATCGTTTTGAAAACGATCTGTTCGATGGGCTGCTGCGGCGACTGAGTGAGGCTCCGCACGTGACGACCATTCTGCTGCCGCGTAATGCCTCCCAACGGACGGCTTTTGCAACACGCGTTGGTGCGAAAGTAGTCATGCCCAGCGAGGGCCAGCCTTTGGACGGCGCAAACTTAATCGCCGCCTGCGATCTAGTAGTGAGTGCGGGCGGTACGATGAATCGCGAAGCCGCAGCCTTAGGCGTCCCTGCGGCCACGATCTATGCTGGCAGTTGGGCAGCGATCGATGACGATCTCGTTCGTGAGGGACGTCTGATCCGGCTCAGCACAGCGGATGATGTAGCCGGACTGTCTCTGCAGAAAAAGTCATTGAGCAAGGCGAGAAATGCACTGAAAGTGAAAAAGGAAGTGGCGGATTTAATCCTTGGGAGTTAGGTAGGATCGCAGGTGAGAAAAGAGGGGATGGCGATGCCGCGTTTCGTGGTCCGCGACAAGTCTCGAAAAAAGATCGTTTGGTCTCCGACCTTCGGTGCGCGCAATCTGAGAGATCGTTATGGTCTTTGACCTCCAGTGCGCGGCAAGTCTCTGTCTTGCCGTATGGGGACCGTAAAAATTGATAAGGGTCTATGACCCAGGTGGCAGGCGCTTCCCACGAGCTTCACAATGAGATCCGAGCCCATTAACATTCAAGCGATTGCTCCCAGCACGGTCCGAGTGCCGGGCCGTGCCCCGCGCTGGGTAATCCCGGCGGTGAAGGTTGCGATGATCATCGCAGACATCGTGGTCGCTGTCAGCGCTTTCGCCGGCGCCTTCTACTTGCGCGAGTCGCAGCAGCTCTGGAATTTTGCCGCCGATGCAAGTTTCAGTTGGAGTTCTCGTTTCGCTCCGTACGCCCTCCTTTTGCCGTTCGTCGTCGGAACGCGCCTACTCCTGAATCGTTATTACGACCTTTATCGCCTGCGCGGCGAGTTCTCTTTCGTGGAAGACGCATTGCGGTTGTTCAAGTCCACGGCGATTGGTTCGTTGCTGATCGTCGCGGCCGCTTTTCTTTATCGCGGCGGATTTGAGTATCGCGCTTTCTCGTATGCCCGCTCAGTTTTTCTGCTCGATTTTGTGCTCGCTCTCGCCGGAATCGTTTTGTTAAGGCTGCTGGTGCGCGGCGCGCAAACTGTCGTTCGCGGTCGAGGAATCAATTTGATACCAACTCTCGTCGTCGGCCGCGGCCCGGAAGCAGCGCTTTGCATCAACGAGATGCGCGCGCGCCCGTCACTTGGTTACCGCGTGATCGGCGTAGTGGAAGCAGTGCCAACCAACAGCTTGCGTTACAAGGGAATCGAAACGAACCTGAGCAAGAGTGGGGCAAATTTCTTTGAGGGTGTGCCGGTGGTTGGCGATCTTAAAGAACTGCCGGAGGCGATTCGCGACGCAGGCGCTAATGAAGTGATCATTGCCGACGCCACTGTCGATGGCGATGCACTATTTGAAGTGATGATGCGTTGCGGCCGCCGCCGCGGTGTGGAGTTTCGCATCGCTCCAAACCTCTTTAATTGTCTGCCGCGCAAAACTGAAATAGATCAAATAGGCGCGCTGCCGATGATCAGGCTCTTTCGGGAACCGCTGTCCAGTTCGGCCCGTCTGCTGAAGCGAAGTTCGGACCTGGTCATCGCCGCGCTGTCCCTGCTACTCGCCGCGCCGATCTGGTTGTTGATTGCGCTGCTCATTAAATTGGACTCGCGTGGGCCAGTCTTCTACTTGCAGGAACGTGTCGGCATGGATGGCCGCATCTTTCTTTGTTACAAATTCCGTACGATGCTTCTGGGTGCTGACAGCAATGTGCATCGCGAGTATCAGAAGCAATTCATCGCCGGGCGCGCCGAAGCGAACCTCGGTAATGGCGACCAGCCGGTCTACAAATTTCAAAGCGACGCGCGCATCACTCGCGTCGGGCGCTGGCTCAGGCGCGCGAGTCTGGATGAGGTCCCGCAACTCTTCAATGTGCTGCGCGGCGATATGAGTATTGTTGGGCCACGGCCCCCGATCCCCTACGAGGTCGAAGACTACGAACTCTGGCATCGTAAGAGACTGGATATGAAGCCCGGACTTACCGGTCTCTGGCAGGTATCTGGCCGGAATCGCATTCCCTTCGAAGAGATGGTGAAACTCGATCTTTATTACATCGAAAACTGGTCGTTGCTTTTGGATTTGAAGATCATCATGCGCACCGCCTTGGTAATTATTCGCGGCGATGGTTATTAGAACGCGGCGCAAAAGGAGAAACTTATGTCACATGATAATGTTGATACGGTCCGTGGTTTGTACGAGTCATTCGGCCAGGGCGATGTTCCGTCAGTGCTGGGAAAAATGGACAAGGGCATTGAGTGGAACGAAGCCGAGAACTTCATTTATGCGGATGGCAACCCTTATGTTGGCCCGCAAGCAATCCTTGAAGGCGTCTTTATGCGTCTCGGAACTGAGTGGGAAGGTTTTTCCGTGACGCCGGAAGAATGGATGGACGCGGGAAACCGGGTGGTGGTGTTGGGCACTTACGCCGGGACGCATCGCGGGACGAGTAAGCGAGTGCGAGCTCAGTTTGCACACGTGTGGAGTTTGAAGGAAGGTCGAGTGGTGCGCTTTCAGCAATACACCGACACGAAGCAGTTTGCTGATGTGGTAGCAATCTAGTCCTGGCGGACTATGTGTTATTGGTCTTTGGGCTTTGGTCTTTGTTTTCGCTTCTGGAAGAAGACAATCAGCATTACCGATCAAGACCGAGGTAAAAACCAAGACACAAAAACACAGCACCAGAAGCTATCAGTCGTTACGCTTCGCGGGAGTGTGACCCGGAAACGTACCCTTCCGGGTTAGCCCGCTTCCTGACTGCGCTATTTTCAAGTTTAGGTTCAAAACCGTCTTAACCTCCCCACGATCACGAAATTACAATGTAACCTCTCTTTGATTCTTCAGTGTTTTGGGTTACGCTCTTTTCCTCCGCCCCCAATAGGTAACTCACCCCGACATAATTAATTATTTGCGGAATGCCTGCGCATTCCCGAAAACCGTTGAAGGAGCGAAGTATGAGCACTAATCGGATCAAGAAGTTTCGACCTTTTACCCTCGTTTGTGTCTTGGCGGCACTTTTCGTGGTAACACCGCTGGCTTCCGGGCAGGTTTCGACTACACAAGCGACGGCCCGCACTTCCAACATCCAGTCAATTCCGAATGGCTCCAAGCTGAAGTTCAAAGGAGTGGTGATCGGACACGAAGCCGACACTTTCACCATTCGCGATCGAAATCGTACTGATTATCACGTCGCCATCAACGACAGAACCAGCATCAAGACCCACGGCGGGTTCCTGCGCAGCGGCAAGAAATATCCCGCCAGCGAACTCCTGCGTGGTTTGATTGTTGAGGTTGAAGGGAAGGGCGATCAGCAGGGCAGACTGCAGGCGGAAAAAGTCAGGTTCAATGAATCGGATATGCGCGCCGCAATCACCTCTGACACGCGGGTCACTCCGGTTGAGGAGAACCAGCAACGCATGGCCGGACAGATGGACGAGCTCTATGCAGTGGCGGCAGAAGCCAGGAGGGAAGTCACCGCTGTTAATGAACGCGTCACCTCCCTGGACGACTACGACGTGCAGGAAACTGTGGCAGTCACTTTTAAAACGAACAGTGCGGTGCTTTCGCCAGCGGCGAAAGAGCAGCTCGATGGGCTTGCCTTGAAAGCCAACGAGGCAAGAGGCTATGTGATCGAAGTTGCCGGCCACACTGACTCGACCGGCAGCGAGACAAAGAATTTCCGTCTCAGTCGGCAGCGTGCTGATGCGGTAGTTCAATATCTTGCCGTGCAACATAAGATTCCGCTGCGCCGGTTTGTGGCGCCAATGGGCTTTGGCAAAACTGAATCGGTAGCGGAAAACACAACCGCCGCCGGGCGTCAGCAGAATCGCCGAGTCGAAGTGAAGATGCTCTTCAATCGCGGGTTGACGCAGTCGACTCAAACTACACCGGCGCCGTAACAGAAGCCGGTAATGCACAGATAGCGAGCCCGCGTTCGGGCTACAACAAGTCCGCGAGACAGACGGCTGGAGTTGAGAAAAACTCCACCGTCGGTTTCGCGGACTTTTAGATTTGTTAGACTGACAAGATGGCCATCATCTTTCACATCGCCGAACGCGACGTGTGGAACCAATCGCAGACGAACCGCAGTTATCGACCGCAAATGTTTTCGGTTGAGGGATTCATCCACTGTTCGACACGTGGGCAAGTGCTCGGGGTTGCAAACACTCGCTTTCGCGGCCGAACTGATCTGCTATTACTCTCGATTGATACCGACAGAGTAGGCGCTGAGGTCCGTTACGAGAATCTTGAGGGTGGCGAGCAACTCTTCCCGCATATCTATGGTGAGCTGGCTCACGACGCTGTCATCCGCGTGAAGGAGTTCATTCCCGAAGCGGATGGAAGCTTTAGGATTGCCGATTGATGATTGCCAATTGCCGATTAATCGGATTACCACCAAGAGCCGCAGGCAGATTGATTTTTAATCGCTGATTAGACGCAGGGGGGGGTCCCAGTGAGGCCAGTACCACGCGGCGGTAGCCGGTGGACCGTCACATTGCCGATTGCGAATTTCCGATTGGCTTCTTTCGCTACGAGCTAATTGGCAATTGACAATCGCAGATCGGCAATCCATTGGCCCACGCTACCGCCTGATGGTACTGACCTCACCCCGCCACTCGCCACTCTCCAATCGGCAATCGGCAATCGGCAATCGACTCGCCTGTTACAATCAGCACTTCATGACAAGCAATCAGATTTATGACGTTACCGTCGTCGGCGCGGGAGTGTTTGGTGCGTGGACGGCTTATCAATTGAGCCGTGCAGGCAAAGCCGTGGCGCTTGTCGACGCTTATGGTCCGGGGAATAGCCGGTCCAGCTCGGGGGGCGAGTCGCGAATGATCCGCATGGGCTACGGACCGGATCAGATCTACACCCGCATGGCTCAACGCTCGCTCGTGCTCTGGAAAGAGCTGTTGGGATCGTCAAAACTATTTCAAGCTTCCGGTGTCCTATGGCTGGCGCAAGAGAATGATGCTTATTGTGAGGCGACGCTCGAAACACTGCGGCAAGCAAACGTTCGTCTCGATCATCTAGATCCCGATCAGCTTGCTCGCCGCTATCCGCAGTTAAATTTCGAAGCGGTGGCGTGGGGAATCCTTGAACCAGACAGCGGCGTCCTGCTAGCCCGGCGCTCGGTACAAGCCGTTGTCGAACAGGCGAGAAAGAGCGGCACGATTTACCTGGAAGAAGCCGTATTTCCCCTCGACCCAGACACTAATGAAATTCAGGGGAGAGCATCGGCAGCAGGCGAATACGTAAGGGGAAAACTTGATTCAATTAGAACAAGCTCCGGTCGCGAAATTAGCGCGCGGCAATTCGTCTTTGCCTGTGGTCCCTGGTTACCAAAACTCTTTCCCGAGCTCCTCGCTGACTTGATTCACGTGACGCGCCAGGATGTTTTCTTCTTCGGCGTTCCCGCCGGCGCGGAAATGTTTGGTACCGAACGCATGCCGGCTTGGATCGATTTCAATAAACTAATTTACGGACTTCCGAATCTTGAGAATCGTGGTGTGAAGCTAGCCATCGACGCACACGGACCACAATTTGATCCGGACGACGGGGAGAGGATTGTCTCCAGTGAGGGTCTTACGGCTGTGCGAACATTTCTGCGTCAGCGAATCCCTTTGCTGGCGAATGCGCCAGTAACGGAGACGCGTGTCTGCCAATATGAGAATACTTCGAATGGAGATTTCCTGATTGACCGGCATCCCGGATTTGAAAATGTCTGGCTGGTAGGCGGTGGATCCGGTCACGGATTCAAGCATGGGCCTGCCGTCGGCGAAACTGTAGCTGCTTTGATTCACGGTGCTAGTGAGGTTGAGCCAAGGTTTAGTTTAAGTACAAAAGAAACAGTGCAACAGCGCCGGGTTTACTAATTGCTTGATCGTTAGCATTCACACGATGAGCCGCGGAGCGGCGGCGTCAGCCCGGGGAATTCAGAAGCAAAAATTTCAGGAGCCTGCGGAGCGGGCGATGGAACCAACTCGAATCCGGAATCCTAAATACCAGTCTCCCTCGCCTGACATCGCTGTCGCCCGCTTCGCGGGCTCAATCAATGAGGTGGCGCCGATCCCCGGGCTGACGCCGGGGCTACCCTTTGCCGCCGCTGCGCGGCTCGTTGACTAGATTCAAACCCTCCTTCGTCCAAATCGCGGCTGCCCCCTTCCGTGCGGTAAGGCTCGCCTTACCGAAACCTCTCCTTCAATTCGTAAGCGCGAGGCTCAGCCTCGCGCAATAATTAAGAGGGCTGCAACGGTAAGGCAAGCCTTACCGCACCCTAGGCGGTAAGCCGCTTAAAGTTTTCTCAAGAATGGTGACTAGCGTTGCGCAAAATGAAACGGACGGCTGAACTCCTGAAGCTCAGCCATCCGTTTCGTATTAATACTCGGTGCAATCTCGTCTTAGAGAATCAGCGCGAGCATTTATTGAAGCTTTGTCGGCCCCTTGGTTATCGTTTCGGCGTTCTCACGGTAACAATGTTTGAGTAACCCGAGTTGCCGCTGCCATTGAAGGCGCGCACCCGATAGCGGTAACGCTCGTTGCCTGTCAATCCAGTATTGGAGTAACTCGTGACGTTTGCACCCACCGTCGCGATCTGCGCGAAGTTCGTGCAGTTCTGGCCCACACAACGTTCGATACTGAACCCGGTCTCATTATTCGAATCCGTCCATGAGAGGTTGATCTGCGTTGGAGAAACAGCCGTGCCCGTCAGGTTAGTGGGAGCGTTGGGTACCGGCACCGGTGTCGGAGTCGGTGTGGGTGTTGGAGTCGGTGTTGGTGTCGGCGTAGGCGTCGGTGTTGGTGTTGGGGTTGGTGAACCACCGCAACCAGGGAACTTAAACGAGCCGATACGCGTGCGCCAGTTAAAACTCGTGGTCGTGGCGTAATACTCCTGCGTGTACCAGAAAGTACAGTCGTCCACCGGATCGATGGTCATGTCGCTATAGTCGCCCCACCGTCCGTTGGTACCTGTCTGACTTCCGGTTCCAGCGAAGAGTGTGACTTCAGCTTGAGGCAGCGTGTTGATTGGATCAGTCGCGAGCCGGCCAGCGTAGCGAATCTGCGGGTTGATGGTTGAGCTGGAGGCGCTATAGCCGACGGCGATATTCCCATCTCTATCCATTGCGGCTCCGCCCATCCAGCGATGAGTTGTATCAGGCTGATAAGTGCCCTGTTGCGCAACTGTCACTGGACCACTCGTAACATTGCGTAACTCAAACCAGCGCGGCGACGCGATGTTACTGGAATTGACGGTAAAGTTGCCCACCGTTGCTTCATGACCGTCGCTGAAGAACCGCGTTGCGAGCCGGAACATCAAGCGGTCGCCAATTGGATCCAGCAGCGAAGTCGTTCCCAATTGGGGAATCCCTCCGGATCGAAATGTAAATCCAGCGGAAGGCACACTCGCAAACAGAGTAAACGTCGAGTTGAGTGGAGTGGCAAAGTCGACGTGGAAGTGGAAAACTCTGAAGCTGCCTCCCCCGGGAAATTCGACGAAGGATGCCGGTGCTCCCACCGGGGGCAAATTCGACCCATCAAGATCGGCGGGCAAGTAGGTTTCTTCGAGTGGTCCTCCCGTTATCCCTGTTGTGATGAATGTTGCCGGTAATCCAGCCAGCATCTTTGTGCGATCGAAAGCAAAAGGTTGCGGACCGAGGAACGCAGTGCCCGTGGAATTAAAGACGTTCATGCTCATGTAGTAAGCATCCGGCCAGACGCCCAAGTGGGGATAGTCGAAGAAGTTGCTACCTAAATGAAAGCCGTAGCGGTGGTAACTGCCGGCCGCGTCGCTCGTCGTTGACACTGCTACGCATTCATCAGTAGGAATGCCAACGCCGGCGAATTGACTGAGAACCCAACGATTGGCGAGCTGGTCGTAGAGAACCACCGGATCTCCGGAGCCTGCGGTTTCGCAAGGTCCACCGAAGCCCGTCCAAACGGACTGGATTCCCACGGGCCCGAATTCCGAAGCCCCGGTCGTTTTGTTGAATACTTGAAATCCCTCGTTCACCATTTGAACGTACTGAGTCGCTCCCACCTCGCCATTCGTGTCAGGCGGCGCGCAGTTGCAGCCAACACCTGGGAACTGAATGCCGTTGAAATTGAGAATCGGACTCGGCATATTCGCTGCTGCCAGGTTTGTTAATTCATCGAACCGGCTTTGCACTACCGGGTCTTCAGTGTCTTTATGGTTATTCGGTAGCTTACGGCGAGGCTTGGCTTCGCGCTCCGCACTAATCACTGGAGGCGGAAGCTTCATTTTGCGTAAGGGAATTGAAGTATCGTTGCGGTATGAGGCAACGACGGAGATGTCAGATCTTTGAGCCTGGACCAGCGGAGTTCCGACTTCCGCTGTCGCTTTGTTTTCTGCACTAAACCATTTCGAGCGCCCGGCCTGACTAATTCGAGGAAGAACTACTATTGCGAGTAGTAGCACAGTAGCCGCCAATACGAAGAGAAATCTTCCACGCCTTTTCATTTTTGTCCTCCAGTTGAGAAACTACACGGCCAGATACCGAAACGGAATCCGTAAAAGCTTTTCCGTTGTGAGAGCCGGTCGGTGTTGGTTGAGTTAGGTGTCGGGCACAGTGAGAAGCAAACCCACGTTTTCGGTGAGCACAGTATCAGACCGCCAATAGCCGGGCAACCTTGCGGAGGGCATCTGGAGTTTTTCAACGGCGCTTGCTCAGCTTACACGGGGCGTCATGGCTATCAGTAAGGGATCTGTGAACAGGTAACGATGCGAATTTCTAATTGCGGACTGTCGATTGGATCCTTTGATTTAACACCAATTGGCAATCGCCAATCAGCAATCGGCAATCATTGGGCCTGGACCTCGGCGAGTCGTCCTTCCAGAAAGTGTCGTTCACTGTCATTCGTAACCAGTTCCAACGCTCGCACATAGCTTCGCTCTGCTTTGTCATAAGCCTGCAGACGGCGCAATAGATCCGCCCGCGCCGCATGCAGCAAGTGATAGTCGTCAAGCTTGCCATCGGCTGCGAGTGCCTCGATGATTTCCAGGGCGGCTTCCGGCCCTTCGGCCATTGCCACTGCTACAGCTCGATTGAGCGAAACGATGGGGGACGGTTGGACACGCGCGAGCAGATCATAGAGACTGACAATTTCTTTCCAATTCGTTTCCTCGGCGCTAGTCGCCCGGCAATGCACGGCAGCGATCGCCGCCTGGATCGCAAAGGGACCAGCACCTTTGGCAAAGGCCTCGGCCACCAGCGGCAACGCTTCGTTGATCTGTTCGTAATTCCAGCGCCCACGATCCTGTTCTTCCAACGTTGCGAGATTGCCATTCGGGTCCAGCCGCGCTTCGCGCCGGGAATCGTGACGCAGCATCAACGCCAGCAAAGCTGTTGCTTCAGCGGGCGGTTGCGGTGACATCAGGATGCGGATCAGCCGCGCCAAGCGGATCCCCTCGGCGCAAAGATCTGTCCTTACCAGCGTATTCCCTTGAGTGGCAACGTACCCTTCGTTAAAAATTAAATAAACTACTGTCAAGACCGCATCAAGCCTGGCCGGCAGCTCGTGGGTATCGGGCACTGAGAAAGGAATTCCGGCGTCGCGGATCTTTCGTTTAGCTCTCACCAAACGCTGGGCCATGGTGGTTGGTGGAACCAAAAAGGCCCGGGCGATTTCGTCGGTTTCCAGTCCACCCAGGGTTCGGAGCGTTAACGCCACTTGCGCTTCGGGTGCCAGGGCCGGGTGACAGCAACTGAAGATCAAGCGCAGGCGATCGTCCGAAATCTCTTCAGTGAGGTAGTGAGGATTCTGGACCGTCGGCAGCAATCCTGACGCGACATACGATTCCAGCTTTTCCTTGGTCCGGGTTTGGCGCCGCAGGCGATCGATGGCTTTGTGCCTGGCTGTTTGAATGATCCAGGCGCGCGGGTATTCGGGAATGCCGTCTTTGCGCCATTGATCGACCGCGGAGGTGAAGGCCTCTTGCGCCGATTCTTCGGCCACATCGAAATCGCCAAATTGTCGAATTAGAGTGGCAACAATTAGTCCCCAGTCTGAGTGATACACTGCATCTACAGCAGCGTTGGCATTGGCTAGCATAGGGGATGATAAAAACTTTGCGACGAAGTGTCGATCCGGCCCGCTCTTGTTCGATTAACCAGTGGAGGCACACAAAAATGAAATACATGTTGCTGATCTACCACGATGAAAAGGATTGGACCGGAATGAGCGAGGCTGAGCGTCAGCAAATCTACGGCGATTATCGCCAGTTGATTGGCGAGCTGAGCTCACGCGGGCAGTATTTAGCCGGTGATCAGTTGGAGCTGGCGGCTACAGCGAGCAGCGTTCGCGTTCGCGCCGGCAAGCAAATGGTGACTGATGGGCCGTTTGCCGAAACCCGCGAACAAATTGGCGGCTTCTTCATGATTGAGGCCAACAATCTGGAGCAGGCAACGAGTATCGCGGCCCGCATACCCTCAGCGCGTATGGGCGTCATCGAGGTCAGGCCCGTAGTCGAGGAGAGCGCAGGGGCGGCAAACTGAGATTCAAATCAAGGGAGAGGCTCAAATGAAATACATGTTGCTGGTTTATCTTGATGAACAAGCCATGACAGACGAGGAGCGGACACACTGTTACGTTGAGTCGGCACAGTTAGCTCAGGATCTCAGCACGCGCAAACAGTTTTTGGATGCGAGTCCGCTACACCCGGTGGCGACGGCGACGAGCGTGCGCGTGCGCGAGGGAAAGCGTTTGATAACTGACGGTCCGTTCGCAGAAACGCGCGAGCAACTAGGTGGCTATTACGTAATCGAGGCGAAGGACCTTGACGAGGCAATTGGGATTGCCGAGAGAGTTCCGCCCGCCAAATTTGGCACGGTGGAAATTCGACCGGTGTTAGAGATCGAAGGATTGCCGGCGTAAATCCGGATTGCCGATTGACGATCGCAGATTGGTCTCACCGATAGCGTTGAATGCCCGGCGGTTTAGGATGAGTAGAAGTTTAGTCGGCAATGGCAATTGGCAATCGGCAATGGAAGAGGTCAGTACCGTTCGCGGTTAGCGAATGGGTTTGATAAGAAGTTTAAGATTCACGATTCACGAAGGAGAATACAAATGAGATTCATGGTGATTGTAAAAGCTAGTCCGGAATCAGAAGCAGGGGAGCTGCCGACGAAGGAAATGCTTACCGAAATGGGGAATTACAACGAAGAGTTGGTGAAGGCCGGTGTGATGCAAGCGGGTGAAGGACTCCAACCGAGCTCGAAAGGCACACGCGTGAAGTTCGAAGGCGCGAAGCGAACGGTTAACGACGGACCTTTTGCGGAAACGAAGGAATTGATTGCCGGCTACTGGATGTGGAAGGTAAAGTCGAAGGAAGAGGCGCTCGAGTGGCTTAAGAAAGCTCCTTTCAAGGATGGCGAAGAGGTTGAGATTCGGCAGGTATTTGAAATGGACGACTTCGGCGACGAGTTCACCCCTGAGCTTCGAGAACAAGAGGAAAGAATTCGTCAGCAGGCAGCCGGAAAATAGGGTTTTAGCGCGGTGATGCAAGCGGGCTTGTTCCTGCGGCAGAGCCGCACCTGGGTCAACGAGCCGCGCAGCGGCGGCAGAAGGTAGCCCCGGACGTAAGCCCCGGGGATCGGGCAGGAGAAAATTAAAGAGCCCGCGAAGCGGGCGACAGATCTTTCAAGGCATTCCATTTTCTGTCGCCCGCTTCGCGGGCTTCTATGTATTGAGAATGTGGAACCCCGGGCTGACGCCCGGGGCTACCTTATGCCGCCGCTACGCGGCTGCCTGACAAGTTTCCTTAAAATAAAATGCCGCCGCAAAGGAGAAGATTAATGAAAAGCGTGGCTCTCGTGCTTGCGCTGATAATTGGCACGGCTGCGTGTGTGCCAGAGAGTGCGCCCGTTGTTAATTCGTCTGTTAACTCAAACAACGCCACTGACCGGATCAGGGTCGGGGTCTTCCTATCCCTTACAGGAGCGACTGCCGCTTACGGCGTCTCGGCATTGAATGCCTTCAAACTTGCGACTGAAGAAACAAATGCGGCGGGCGGAATTGCTGGGCGGCAGGTCGAGCTCGTCGTAGAAGATGATCACTCCAACACGTCCGAAGTCGCCGGCGTCGTGACGAAACTAATCCAACAGGACAAGGTGCAGGCTTTGCTTGCCGAGCCAATCAGCACGCGGGCGATGGTGGCCGCTCCCATTGCCCAGCAGCACAAGGTGGTGATGATTTCTCCAGCGGCCATCAAGCCGGAGTTAACGACCATCGGCGATCACATCTTTCGCGCGTGCTTCACCAGCCCGGCGGAAGGCGAAGCGATTGCCGGGTTTGCGACGAACCGTCTGAAGGCCAAACGCGCTGCCATCATTCTGGATGGCAAGAACGACTACGCGGTCGTGTTAGCAGGTTTCTTCAGCGAATCTTTTAAGAAGCTCGGCGGCGAGATCGTAAATCAGCAACACTATGAAGCAAGTGATAAAGACGTTGCCGCGCAAATAAAGGCAATCAACGGTGCCGCTCCCGACATGATTTTTGCGCCCGGCTTTTATTCAACAGCAGCGCTCGTGGCGACCGAAGTTAAGCGACAGCGCAGCAAGGCAATGCTGATTGGTAGCGATGGTTGGGACTCACCGGATCTGCTTAAAGGAGCGGGCGATGCTTTTGATGGTGTCTACTTTGCTAATCATTTCTGGGTCGGCAGTGACGACCCGCTCGTTCGTAAGTTTGTCACTGACTATTCGTCGAGGTTTGGAGTTGCGCCCGATGCTGGGGCGGCGACTGCTTACGACGCCGCGCGTTTGTTGTTCGATGCGATCAAACGTGCGGGTACAACCAACGCCGTTGCCATTCGAGATGCGCTTGCGACAACGGCAAACTTTCCGGGTGTGACTGGTCACATCACTATCGACGCTCATCGCAACGCAATCGTACCGGTTTACATGCTGCGGATCGAAAAGGGCGGGAAGTTTTCGCTGCAGAGCGGAGGGGGAAGCGAGAAAAGGTGAAAAGGGGAACGGGGGAAGAGGGGAACCGGGGAGTAGGGGAACGGGGGAAAGGTACTAACCAACCTTTCCCGTTCGCCATTCCCCCTTTCACCTCTTCCCCCGTTCCCCTTCTCCCCCGTTTACTCCATCTCACGGACGATCGCTTGAAACTTCAAAGCATCCTGTGTCATGCGGGCATTGTTAAAGAACACATAAGACGGCTCACCCCGCGGCGAGCTCGGCGTTAACATCACAGCCAACTCCCGCAACTCGGCTTCGTCATATTCATAACGCCAACCATTTCTGCCGTGAAGCCGGAAATAACATCGAGCGGGAGTTACGCTTTTACCCACAAAGGGGTCCACGACGTGCCATAGCCCCAGGTTCTCGCAAATTCTTTTTACGACTTTAGGATCCCAATCCCCACGTGGTTTCCAGCCCAATCTAAACTGGCCTGCCGAATCTTCCTGCTGATTTAGGTTGCTAAAAAACTTTTTCAGGTTCGAAATGTTTTCTTTCGTCTGTTTGAAGCTGGCGGGACACTGAAACAGAATCGTTTTTGCGTTTAAGGCCTTCGCCCCTGCGAGGGTGAGCTCCCATGCTTCCCTAACAATTGCCGAGTCTCGAAAGTACCCGGCTTTCTGTTTCTCTTGTTCAGAAAGGTTTCGCTTCAGGCGGCGATAAGTGGGGCTCTTGCTGTCGTGAGTTATTAGCTGCCACGCTTTTAAAACGAATTCAAAGTCAGCGGGAGCTTCTGCGCGCCAGCGTTCCAGGGTAGATAGTTTTGGGGGCTGATAAAAGGTCTGCTGAATCTCTACGCAGGAAAACACTCGAAAATATTCTGGCTTAGCGATACCAAAACCAGACGTGCCGATGCGGAGCTTCATCGAAAACTAGCTGCGGATACCCGCTGATGACACGGTGCGGAAGTTCTAATTCATTAAAAATGAAGACGGTCGGATTTGTGTTCACGAGCCGCGCAGCGGCGGCATACGCTACCTTCTACCGACGCTGCGCGGCTAGTTGAACAGTTCTTCGAATTTCAGGAACGTTCTCTTGCTCTCAAACTTTAATTCAATACTCCCAAAGACTACTCGATGTGAACGCCTCGGTGCATCGCGATGCCTCTGACCTTCATCACGACATCGTCATCGATAAGTTCATCCCCAGCGTTCCACCCGACAACTTCCTCCACAGGACGCCCGAGCGCCACCGCTAGTTTCTCGTCACTCGCATCAAAAGCGCGGTCCCGAAGCTTGAGCAGCATGCGGGCAGCTTTCTCCTGGCTCGTACCGCGATCATCCACAATATTTTCGGGTCGCTCAGATTGTTGCGCTTGTCCGCCCAGCGCCTTTGCAAGCAAGTACACGAGCGCGGAACCAATGCCTATGCCGGCGGCGAAAATCCCAACTCGCATGCCAACGCGGCGATATGATTTCCTTTTAGTAACGGACTGTTGATCTGGCTCGTCAAATTCGTAACCCATTATGAATCTCCTCTACCTTGTTTTTTCCCCTCGCGTTGAATCTGTTCCGGTAACTTTAAGAACCTGCTGTCATATAAACGTGCAGGTTCGGACAGTCTCAGCGGAAAAATGACTGACCCCGTACGGTTTTCAGATTCTTCCGTGTGGGGTGATAGGGCTCTAGCAACTTGGCAGCCAGAAGGAAAAAGAGACGCGGGGACGCGGGGACGCGGAGTGGGGAGACGCGGCGAAAAGGGGAACAGGGAAACAGGAGGGAAAGGAGACCTGGCGAAAGGGAGAAGCGGAGACGGGAGCAATTAGAGCTGTGGTGAGATCCCCTGTTCCCCTTTCCCCTGTTCCCCGTTCCCCCTGTTCCCCCTTTCCCCCGTCCCCCCGTCCCCGCATCTCCCCCTCCGCCGATTGCCCTAACCGATCACATTCAATTAAAGTGTTCGCCTTTATCATTCGCAGAGCCGAGTCAGCATTCACCGAGGCATCATGAATCAAGCTGAACCACAACGGATGCTTTTGCATTACCGCCTGGTAAGCAAGATTGACACTGGTGGTATGGGCGAGGTCTACAAGGCTGAGGACACCAAACTCGGACGGACGGTCGCTATCAAACTCCTCCTCGCTTCTGACAACCAGAAATCTACGGCCCGTCGCCGGTTCCTCCAGGAGGCGCAATCGGCTTCCGCGCTCAATCATCCGAACATCATAACCATCCATGCCATTGAAGAGGTCGATGGCCGCGACTTCATCGTCATGGAGCTCGTGGAAGGCACAACTTTAAAGAACCTGATCTACGGAGAAGGCGCGCTGCCACTCATGCGTCTGCTCGATGTCGGCATCCAGACTGCTGAAGCATTGGAAGCGGCACACGAAATCAATCTCATTCATCGGGATATCAAATCGTCAAACATCCTGGTGACCTCACGCGGTCACGCGAAGGTGCTTGATTTCGGTCTGGCTAAAACAGTTCGCACGATAGCCAGCAGCATTGATCACGACGCGCCGACTCTCACAAATCTGACTGACGAAGGCACTGTGTTGGGCACTGCCGCGTACATGTCTCCCGAACAAACGCGCGGATTGGCTCTTGATCGGCGCTCGGATATTTTCTCGCTTGGCTGTGTCCTTTATGAAGCTGCGACGCGCACGCTTCCCTTTACCGGCCCCAGCATGCTCGCCGTCATGCACGCCATCGCCACTCATACGCCGCCGCCGCCCAGCCAGGTGCGGCCGGAACTACCGAAGGAGTTTGATGCGATCGTCGAGCGCGCAATGGCCAAAGACAAGGAACGACGTTATGCGTCGGCGGCCGAGATAGCCCACGCCTTAAGGAACCTGCGCGCGACTGTCACCGGAGAGTGGCTGGGCGGACCTATCATCTTCGATAAAGATTTGATGGGAGCGCCCTCCGCCCCGTTTGTCGGTCGCGGTCCGGAGTTAAGTAAGCTGGAAGGAATTCTGCAACATGCAATTGATGGCAGTGGTCGCGTGGTGTTCATTACGGGCGAACCCGGCATCGGCAAAACCTCGCTTGGTGACGAGTTTCTTAAGCATGCCCGCACCCGGTTTCCCGGTTTGGCTATTTCTCGCGGGCGTTGTGTAGAGCAATACGGTACGGGCGAAGCTTACCTTCCGTTCCTGGACGCGGTTGGGTCGCTACTTGAAGGACCTACCCGCGACCGACTCGCGGCGATCATGCGTACTTCAGCTCCCACTTGGTGTTGGCAGCTGCCCGCCGCTTTCACTTCAACCGGCGGGATTGAAACGCTGCAGCAGGAAACGATTGGCGCAACCAAAGAACGAATGATGCGCGAAATGGGAGACGCGCTCGGTCACCTTTCGACAACTTCGCCGGTGGTGCTTCTGCTCGAAGATCTGCACTGGGCCGATCCGTCCAGCGTTGACCTGCTACGTCATTTGAGCCAGCGCATCAGCAAACAACGACTCTTAATTACCGGCACCTTTAGACCCGAGGACATCGAGCGCAGCAACCATCCACTCAAAGGACTCAAAGCGGAGATGCAGTCGCACCAATTGTGCGAGGAGATTGCCCTCGATCTATTTAGTGCAACACACATTCAGGATTACCTAAACGACTTGTTTGCGCCACACCGGTTTCCTCCCGAGTTTGCCGCGCGCATTCACGAGAAGACCGAAGGGCACCCACTGTTTGCTATGAACCTGCTGCAGTATCTGCAGGAACGTGGAGACATCGCCAAGACAAATGAGCATTGGGGCCTGAGCCGTCCGCTCACAGAAATTGAGCTGGAAGTGCCGCAAAGCGTGCGCAGCATGATTAGTAAGAAAGTAGACGCGCTGGGAGAGGAAGAGCGCCGCACTTTGCAGTACGCCAGTGTTGAAGGGCAAGAATTCCTTTCCACTATTTCAGCCCGGCTGCTTGGTGTAGATGAAGTCGATCTGGAGGAGCTGCTCGCGCGCATCGAGAAAAATCACCGCCTCATCGTGAGCCGCGGCGAAGAAGAATTACCTGACGGGACGCTCGCCACGCGCTACCGCTTCGCGCATGCTCTCTATCAAAATTTTCTTTACGACGGTCTGGTAACTAAACGAAAGACGATGCTGCATCGCCAGGCTGGGGAAACACTTTCGCAACTCTACGGCAAGCGAGCGCCCCAGCTGGCGGCGCCACTCGCACTGCACTTCGAACGCGGGCGCGAATTTCCTCGTGCCGTGGAATTCTTAATTCATGCTGGGGACAACGCCACAATGCTTTATGCGAATGCGGAAGCTGCCGAGCACTACTCGCGCGCTTTGAGTTTGGCGGATCGGCTGCCTGAGGAAGTGCAGGCCGAAACGAAGGCAATGCTTTATGGAAAGCGCGGCGCCACCAATATGGCGTTGAGCAGCTTTGATGAATCAATTGACGATTACCGGCGCATGCTCAAACAGCAAGAAGCTTTTGACTTACCCGAAAAGCAGGCGGCCGGACTCAATGCCCTCGCGACGACACTCTTTTTCGCGCATCGGCTCGAGGAGATGGAGCTGCGCGCTAACGAAGCGCTCGCGGCAGCTAAACGCGCTGACAGTGAGAAGCTGCGTCTAGACACGATGGGTTTGATGGCGCTGAAGCACGCCGCTTACGGCGAACTGTCCCAGGGACGTCCCATCCTCGACGACGTCATCAAGAGTGCTCGCGCTATCGATCACAAGCCGGCGCTGTTAACCGGATTGGCGTGGCGTGGCTGTATCCATTTCTTCCAGACGGAATATGAACGTGCGATCGAATGTGAGGTGGAAGCAAAACAGCTCGCCTCGAAGCTGCGTGATGGATTCCTACTCCTGACGTCGATGTTCTTTCTGGGACTTTCGAAGGGAAATCTGGGCCAGATATCGGAAGCGATAGCTACTCTCGAAGAAGCAATCCAGATAGCTGGCCGCAACGGCGATCGTTTCTGGTTTCCTCGCATGCCAAACTGCATCGGCTGGATGCATCGCGAGTTGCAGGATTTTGATGGTGCACTAAAACACAATCAGGAAGGATTGAGAGTCGCGCGTCAGTATCACGTCCTTGAGGCTGAAGCTAATTCCTTAATTAACCTGGGAATCGACCATACAGTCGGCGGCAGATTCGACGAAACGGCCTCGGCCTTCAATGAGACGCGCGACATCTTCAAGCGCGATGCATGGTTCCGCTGGCGCTACAACATCCGTCTTGAAGCTGCCACTGCCTGGCACTGGCTGCGGCAGGGTGACCTTGAGAAGGCTGGAGAGTTTGCGGGGCGTCTGCTCGAGACTGCGAACGAGTATGAGGTTCATAAGTACATCGCCGAAGCCCACAGACTGAAAGCCAAGGTTGCAACGGCCGCTAACGACCTTGATGCTGCCGCGGCGGAATTCGCCACCGGGCTAGAAGAGTTGAAGCGCCATCCTGCACCCTTCGTCGCGTGGCGGACATACTCCGATCTTGGTCGTCTGCAGCAGAAACGTGGTGATGCAGCGGCGGCACAGGCGGCCTTCACTCAAGCTGTCGAGATTATTGAAGCGTGTGCCGCAAACGTAAGTGACGCAGACCTACGGGCCACGTTCCTGAATTCCAAAGCTGTGCGCGGAGTGATGGCCGGAGCGATGAAGAGCGAGTAGGCAGTAGCAGGAGGCAGGTAGGCGGAAGGCAGTAAGCAGTAAGCAGTAAGCAGAAGGCACGCCCTGAATTGTGATCTTGCTCGTTTGCCGAGTGATTGAAGTATTTTTCTTGCAGGTCACGTGGTCACTGGATGAAGAAAAAACCAGAGAGAGGATTCGAACAATGACAAGTGGGTTACGAGCACGGAATTGCTTTTCAGCGAGCGCGTTTCTGGTGTTTGTGATCGCAGTGGGATTGACAGGTTGCGGCGGTCTCAAGAAGTCAACAACGAATTCTGAATCTTCAGCCTCGCCTGCGGCAAAGTCGGATGGAGTCCAGCCTGAAGCGGGTGTTGAAAAAGCGAAACCGGCGCCGGGCACCGGGAACGTTCAAGGCAAAGTCCGCTATAACAACCAGCCGGCTACGAACATAGAGATCAAGTTGTGCGAGACGTTCAACCGCTTTATGGGTGGTTGCACTGGCCAGGCTTATACCGCGCGCACCGACAATGCTGGCGAGTATCTGATCACAAATGTGGCGCCCAAAACGTATGAAGCGTTGACGGCGCGTGTGTTTGATACGGATTCATATGTGTTCGCGACTTCAGGAATCGCGGGCATCAGTGCCGCGAAATATGAGGTCGCTGCCGACAAGACTTTTTTCGTCTCGCCGATTCATCTGTTCAAGAGCGATTTGCAGATCCTTAATCCAAAGGCCGGAGCAAAAGTCAGTTCAGCGGGTTTGGAACTTAAGTGGGAGCCTTACCCGGACGCAGAGTATTACAAGTTCAGTATTCACCCTGACGACTCCGCCATCACCTCGCCTTACATCAACGAGCGCGTCGCTGCTACTTCTTACGCACTTGATAAGCCTCTGGAAAAAGGCGTCTATCGTTGGAGAGTTGACGCCTTCAACAAGGACGACCGCAAGCTTTCGGAAAGTGCCGACGATATCAAGTTCACCGTGAACTAAATCCAGGAGCAAAGTCCAAAGTCCAAAGTCCAAAGTCCAACGTCCGTTTCCGAACCTTGGATGTCAAAGGGCTAGGTTTGCTCGTCCAGCACAAGAGTCGCTAGCGGACATTGGACATCGGACGTTGGACGTTGGACTTTGAGCTTTGCACCTGCAAAAAAAAGCACATCAGCTGTCGATTCAGCATTTCTTCATTCGACTTAGCAGTAGAAGGAGGAAAAAAGAGTTATGAGCGAAAACCGTGGTCCGCACATACTTCGAAGCCTGGGTGCCGTGGTTGCCGGCTTGCTCATAATTTTTGTTCTTTCCCTTGGCACAGACGTAGTGATGCATGCGACTGGAATATTCCCTCCATGGTTCCAGCCGATGGCCGGACCGTTATGGGTTTTCGCGCTCGCGTATCGCAGCGTGTATGCCGTGCTTGGTTCCTATGTTACGGCACGCCTGGCGCCAAACAATCCGATGAAGCACGTGATGCTGCTGGGAGTGATTGGGGTAGTCCTAAGCATGGCCGGTTTGGTGTCCACCTGGAATGCCGGGCCGGAGTTTGGACCAAAGTGGTATCCCCTCGCACTCGTCGCAAGTGCGCTACCGTGTGCGTGGCTCGGAGGCAAACTGAGACAAAGGCAAATAGGGGAGTAGGGAAACGGCAATAGGGGAATAGGGGGGGGAAAGGGAAACGGGAAGAAGTAACAGGTAAGGGAATCGCATGAGCAAGGATCGAGTGCATCTAGGAAAGGTTTGGCTTCGCCCGGTTCCCTAGTTTTCCTTTCCCCAAATCGTTGATGTCATCGAATAACCAAACAGGTTCCGTTTCGAAGGGCCGGCTGTGGGCCGGTCGGATCATTGGCGGATTGCCGGCCTTGTTCCTGCTGGTTGATGCCATCATGAAATTTGTGAAACCGGCGCCGGTGGTCGAAGCGACTGTGAAGCTCGGATATTCGGAGAGCGTCATCATTGGTCTGGGAGTACTCTTGCTGGCAAGTACGATCCTTTATCTGATTCCAAAAACTTCAATCCTTGGCGCCATCCTGTTAACTGGGTATCTCGGTGGAGCGGCGGCTACTCATGTCAGAATGGGCGAGGGCTGGTTTCCGATTTTGTTTCCGGTATCTTTTGGGGTGCTGCTTTGGGCAGGACTCTGGCTACGCGATGATCGGTTGCAAAAGCTGATTCCGTTACGTGGTTGAGAATTTAGTTAGAATGCGTTGAAGACCGTTCGGGGAATAAAACTCATGAATATTGCGCTTTGGATTATCCAAATTCTATTAGCACTTCTGTTTCTGTTTGCCGGCGGCATGAAGTTAATTGTGCCCGCCGAAACACTTCAGGCTGCGGGTTCACCCAATCAGATTATCTTGCCCGGTTTACTTCTTAAATTCATTGGCGCCTGCGAAGTGTTAGGCGCACTCGGCCTGATTTTGCCGGGACTGTTACGTAAACGGCCAAGCCTGACACCGCTGGCTGCTGCATGCCTGGTAATCCTCATGATCGGAGCAGTTGCGTTAACCATCGCCGGCGATGGTGTGGCGGCGGGTATTGTTCCGTTGATTGTGGGAGCTCTTTGCGCGTTTGTCGCCTACGGTCGCTCGCGTTTGGTACCGCACAGCGGAGCGTGAACAGAAAATGGGTGACAGGTTTCAGGTGCCGGGTGAATCGAGAAGGGTTACAGGTTACAGGTGTCAGGTGCCGGGTCAGACATTTCTCACTGACACCCAATCACCCGTCATCTGCCACCTGTCATCTGACACCCGTCGCCTGACACCCGTCACCCTTTTCCGATTCACGATTCACGATTCACGATTCACGAGGAGGAGATATGCAATACGTTGATGGATTTGTTTTACCAGTTCCCCAGAAAAACCTGAAACTTTATCGCGGCATAGCGCAGAAAGCCGGAAAGATTTGGCGCGAACACGGCGCTCTTCAGTATGTGGAAGCCGTGGGCGATGATCTCGATGTGAAATTTGGGATGTCGTTTACGAAAATGATCAAACCCAAGCCTGGCGAGACGATTATCTTTTCCTGGATCGTTTATAAGTCGCGCGCGCATCGCGATAAAGTGAACGCCAAAGTAATGGCCGACCCGCGCCTGCGCAAGATGATGGAGAACAGTAAAATGCCGTTTGACATGAAACGTATGGTCTACGGCGGCTTTAAGTATCTTGTTAACGCCTGATGTAGCGAAGCGGTAGGACATGATTGCGAGGGGTGAATTATGTTTAAGGACACAAAAGCATTTTCAAGTTTTTCCGTAGATGATCTGGGGAAGGCTGAAGAGTTTTATGGCAAGACACTGGGCCTGTCTGTGTCCCAAGCGCCCGAGGGTTTGGGAATTCATCTGGCCGGAGGTGGCGAGGTATTTCTCTATCCCAAACCAAACCATACTGCGGCTAGTTTTACGGTCCTGAATTTTTCGGTAGAAGATATTGATGCGGCCGTGGACAAGCTAAAGACACTTGGCGTGCAATTTGAATCGTACGAGGGGCCGATTAAGACGGACAGCAAAGGCATCTTCCGTCACGGAGGAAAAGGGCCGAGCATCGCCTGGTTTAAAGACCCTGCAGGGAATATCTTGTCGGTTGTTCAAGGCTGAATTCAAGGTCCCACGCAGTCCAAGGTCCAATGTCCAGGGTCGGCAGAGCTGGCATGAAATTGAATCCTGAGACGCTCGATTAAACATACGTTGGACATTGGACCTTGGACTTTTGGGCATTGGACGTTAGACACTTAGATTGTGATCGTTCATCTCGTTGACGGCACCTACGAACTCTTTCGGCACTTCTACGGACTGCGGCGCTTCAAGAAAACTGATCCGCCATTCGGAGCGGTCAGTGGCGTGCTTCGTACCGTGGTGCAGATGCTCGAGGAAGACGCCACCCATGTCGGCGTGGCCACCGATCACGTCATCGAGTCTTTTCGTAACGGACTCTGGCCAGGTTACAAGACTAGCGCCGGAATCGAGCGGACCCTGCTCGCCCAATTTCATCCACTTGAAGAAGCGTTGGTGGCCCTCGGAGTGGCGGTTTGGCCGATGATTGATCTGGAAGCCGATGATGCGCTCGCCTCTGCAGCGTACCTCTCCGCCCGCAACAAACGCGTAGAAAAGGTTTGCATCTGGACGCCGGATAAGGATCTCGGGCAATGCGTTGTTGGCGATCGAGTGGTGCAGATCGATCGACGCAGCAATGAGATTCGCAATGCCGATCGCGTGCGCGCAAAGTTTGGAGTCGCGCCGGAATTTATTGCGGACTATCTCGCCCTCGTGGGTGATTCTGCCGACGGATATCCCGGCATACCCGGTTGCGGCGCAAAAACCGCTGCCAGCCTCATCAATCGCCACGGACACATCGAAAAATTTCCTGCCGAAGTTCTCAAAGGCGACAACCGCGCGCTCGCTTTGCTCTTCAAGGATCTGGCGACGCTGCGCACCAACGCGCCGTTGTTCAAGAAGGTGGAAGAGCTGCGCTGGAAAGGACCGCTGCCCTCGTTCGCAGCAGTAGCTAAGAAGATTGATGACGAGCGCCTTATCGCTCGCGTGGAGAAATTGGTTTCGGTGAGAGGAACGGCCAAGAACTGAGGAAAATTTGCAGGTTAGGAAGGGGGCCATGAATGTGATCTTCGACGCCGCCAATCTGGAGTGGGATTATCTTGTGAACCCGTGCGACACCGCCAAGGTAATTCCAAATGCGCCGCTCAATGCTTGGTACTAACCAGGGTTCGCGGTTTTTCGTCGAGAAGACAAGGTGATAGAAAAGTGAGGTACAGGTGTTGGCCATTGTGAGGTCCTTCATGATCAGACGTCGCTGACGCGCCGTTGAGGGTGTCTACGGACGCTAACCAGGCTTTGAAAAGCCGGGCTAAATTCAACTAGTCCGCTAGGCGGCCCAAACCTTCGTTGCGGTCTTAAAACACGTGCAGATCTTAAGCTTTCAATGCCGGGTCAAGCTATCCCCCGTGGAAAAGCCCAAGTGCACAAGCAATGCAAGAGGTTTTGAAACTCAATCGTCGCTACGCGCCGAAGTGCTTGTGTGTATTGCATCTCCGGCGTTGAAACGCGGGGCTAAAATCACAACGGCGCTACGCGCCGAATGCCGGTTCCCACAACTACCGCTCTCGTCTGCCATTCAGCTAAACTGTCTTGGTTCCACCAGTCTCCCTAACGTCCCGGCAATAGTTTTCAAAATCCTATCCGCAAAACAGGATAATCGTGCGCTTAACACCATCAACCATTCTAATTTTTGCGTTACTGATTTCAGCCGTGGCTGTGCCGCCCCGAACTTATCTGGCTGAGCAAACGCCCCAATCCCCGCGCTCTACTCCGCAAGCCAATCCAGCGCCTTCCCCAACCCCAGCGCCGTTGCCGCCGCCAACAGTCAAGATCGATAGCTACCGGGCGCCGGCCGCTCGCATCATTGGCGCAGCGCTGACAAGTGATAAGGCTTACGCGCGCCTGGCGCACCTTACGGATCACATCGGACATCGACTCAGCGGCTCAAAGAGTCTGGAGCAGGCAATCACTTGGGCCCTTGCCGAGATGAGGCGCGACGGTTTGGACAATGTGCGAGGCGAAAAAGTGATGGTGCCGCACTGGGTGCGCGGGCGAGAGAGCCTGGAGCTCACCAGTCCTGTCACTCGGGAATTGATGATGCTGGGACTTGGCAATAGCGTCGGCACGCCTCCTGAAGGTATTAGCGCCGCTGCGATTGTGGTTCGCAATTTTGATGAGCTCGAAAAATTGGGAGCGCAGGTCCGCGGCAAGATTGTTGTTTATAACTTTCCGTTTACCAACTACGGCGCGGCGGTGCAGTATCGCGGGAGTGGCGCTTCTCGAGCCGCTCGTCACGGCGCCGTCGCGGCGGTGGTGCGGTCAGTTACCGCCGTCAGTCTGCAAACCCCGCATACGGGTGCGATGATTTATGCTGAGGGGCAACCAAAGATACCGACCGCGGCAATCACGATAGAAGGTGCGGAGTTGTTGCAGCGTATGCACGATCGGGGTGATCGTCCGATGCTGCGACTTAAGATGGAAGCGAAGTTTCTACCGGATGCTGAGTCGGCAAATGTAATTGCTGAGTTAAAGGGTTCAGAAAAACCCGACGAAGTTGTCGTGGTCAGCGGACACTATGATTCGTGGGACGTAGGTCAGGGCGCGCACGATGACGGTGGCGGTTGCATCATCGCCTGGGAAGCAGTGCGATTGCTGAAAGAGCTTGGCTTGCGTCCGCGCCGCACGATTCGGGTCGTGCTTTATACAAACGAAGAGAATGGGCTTCGTGGCGGCAATGCCTATCGTGATGCTCATCGCAGTGAGATTTCCAAACACATCCTCGCAATCGAATCGGATTCGGGCACTTACCAGCCAGTCGGTTTCGGCCTCGCGGCCACCGCGACGCCGCAAGCGCGCGCCAACATGCAGGAAATCGCCAAACTGCTGAGCGGCATTCGCGCCGACCGTATTGCTGCGAATGGCGGCGGGGCGGACATTGGACCAATAATGCGCGAAGGTGTGTTGGGCGCCAGTCTTGATGTCGACAGCTCACATTATTTTGACATCCACCACACGCCAGCCGATACGCTGGACAAGATTGATCCGCAAAACCTCGCTCTCTGCGTTGCCACCATGGCAGTGATGGCTTATACAGTTGCCGACATGCCGCAGTCACTTAAATGAAGTGCTACTACTCGAGGTGAATATCATGGCTACTTTGTTTCTCCGCGCGGCGCCTTATGCTAAGGACGCTTTGAACCTTCCGGTTGCAGATGTTGCGGCAGCCATCCCTTACTACGAGAAGACTTTCAACTTTAAGCTTATCTGGCAGCAAGACCAGCCGCATAAATCCGCCATACTCGCGCGCGATCAGATTCAGATTGGTCTCGCCGAGAACGGAGGCGATCCGACTCAGGAAGGTTGTTTCTTTGAAGTGGAAAATATTCTGACTGCGTTTGAAGAGATCAAAGGTAAGGCGCCCACGGATTCCGATATCGACACACGAGATCTTTATGGAACGACGTATCGCGTTTTCTTTGAAGTAGCACCAGACGGTTTGTGCTATATGATCGGCCAGCCCGTTAAACCAATGTGAGTTTTCCGGAGGAATTAGTCCAACCAGCTCCCCGCGATCCCGCAACGACGGGGCCTTGATATGAACAAGCCAGAACTCGATTCGCTGTTCCGTGAAGCCGTCTCCTACATTGATGCGGGACAGTTAAGCGCGTTGCAGAGTTTGATCACTGCTAGTCCGCAGCTTGTTCAGCTTCGGTTGGAAACACCCGGCAGTTGGTTGCGCGACCTTGTTGATGGCGCCTTGGATGGATATTTCAAAGACCCTTATCTGCTTTGGTTTGTCGCGGAAAATCCTATTCGACATGAGAGGCTCCCGGCCAATATCGTCCAAATCACCGGTACGATCATCGCGGCCGCACAACAAGAGCGTGTGCAGAGCCTTCAGGAACAACTTGATTACACCCTTGGCTTGGTAGTGACCGGACGCGTGCCGCGCGAATCCGGTGTGCAACTCCAGCTCATGGATATGCTAATCGACGCAGGTGCAACTCCAGGCCCCGGTCATGGCGCGTTGTCAGCTAGAAATTTGGAAGCCGCCGCACATCTCGTGGAGCGAGGAGGCGAGCTGACACTCGCGAGCGCGATCTGTCTCGAGCGTGATGCTGATGTCGAGCGTCTGACGAAAGCTGCGAGCACGCGGGACAAGCAGATTGCACTTGTGGCCGCCGCGCTCAATGGCAGGGCTGACGCGCTCGCGAGACTACTACCACTCGGTGTGGACATCGATGCTTACAGCATCGGCATACATCCTCACGCGACGGCGATCCATCACGCTGTGGATTCAGGATCGCTCGAAGCCGTGAAAGTGCTGGCCGAAGCCGGCGCCAGGCTGGATTCGAGAGATAAGGTATACAACGGGACGCCGCTGGACTGGGCCGAACATGAAGGGCGACGCGAGATCGCTGACTACTTGCGCGCGCGAACTAAGACGACGGGAGACTAGATGGCGATTGCTGTGAAGGGAATGGCGCCGCTGCTGCAGGTGTTTGATATGCCGGCAGCGCTGGCCTTCTATCGCGACATACTTGGGTTTGAAGTGCTGCAAAGCAATGCGCCGGGCGAAGATTGCGATTGGGCCATGCTCAAGCTTGGCGAAGAAGTGTTGATGCTCAACACCGCTTACGAAAAAGAGTTTCGTCCGCCAGCTCCTGACCCGCGGCGTTCGGCGGCACATATGGATACGACGATCTATTTCAGTTGCCCCGATGTAGAGAGCGCTTACCAACACCTGGTTGCGGAGGGAGTGACCGTTGAACCGCCAAGTATCACAGGATACGGATTCAAAGCTATGTATGTGAAGGACCCGGACGGTTTTGTCCTATGCTTTCAATGGCCCTTTGAGTGAGTAGTCTGTTTCACCTGGAGATGAAAATGCGCACTTTAACTTTGATCCTGTTAACGCTTTCTTCGTTCGTCCTGGTAAGCGGCCAGGAGGTCGCACCAATCAGAAACTTCGTTCGTCTCAGCGAGGACTTTTGCACTGGCGCTCAACCTCGTCTGGAACACCTGGAGAAGCTGAAAGCTGATGGCGTGAAATCGATTCTGAACCTGCGCCCGGCCGGCGAGCATCGCGCGGCCGAAGAGGAGGCGAAAGCTAAAGAACTTGGCTTACAGTACTTCAACATCCCGGTAGTTTTTGGTGAGCCGAAAGAGGAGCAAGTTGCCGAGTTCTTTAAAATCACTGATGAGCGGAAAAACTTTCCCATCTTCATTCATTGCGCAGCAGGTATCCGCGTCGGCGCCTTCTGGTTTATCCGGCGTGTACTGCGCGACGGTTGGACTATTGAGGCCGCGGAAAAAGAAGCCGATCAGGTTGGCTTGCGCGAGAGTCCGCACTGGAAGGAGTTTGCGCGGAAGTACATTGACGAGCATCGCAAGAAATAATTCAGGGGCTAAACCGTCTCTAAGGAGTAGGTATGCATACAGGTAGCAGTAGATCCAGATTCTTCTCTCTGCTGATCGGCATAACGCTCAGCGTGTCCGTAATTCTTCAAAATACGCGCGCCCAGGATCAGAAGTTCGCGCTTCCCGACTACCCGTTGACGTTAGGGGTGTTTGTTATGCAGTTCTATCCGGGTGGTACCTTTTCGATTGAAGGGAAGGGCTGGCCGACCGTGAACGGCAGCTGGAAACTGAACGGCTCTGAGCTGGAACTGGGAGTCGCACCGGGCGGCTGTGAGGTGCCGGGACGCTATCGCTTGCGCCACGAAGGCAAAGGCGTGGGGTTTGAGCTCGTCTCGGACGAATGTCGACTGCGCAAAATGATCCTTAACGGCAGCACCTGGAGGTCGGCGGATGAACCTAAGACGACTCCGGTGCGACGCATCTCGCACACTTCAACTGCACGCCCGGCCAAGTAGCCTGAGGGGAAGTCTGCAAATGGAAGCTGGCCATCGTTTCGGGGCGCGCAAGCGACAGGCGTAGCTGAAGGTCAAAACTTACCCGATATCTGGAATGTTAAGACTGGCGAGAACATCCTTTGGCGTATACCAATTCTTGGTCTCGCACATTCGAGCCCGGTAATTTGGGGTAATCAGATCTTCGTTACCAGTGCCGTGAGCACCGATCCGAAAGCAACCTTTCGTCCCGGCCTTTATGGAGATGGCGACGCTTCTCAGGATCGTTCCCGCCATCGCTTTATGCTTTATGCCGTAGATAAACGAACCGGCAAAATTGTCTGGGAGCGTGTAGCGCATGAAGGTGAACCGCTTGATAAGCGGCATATAAAATCCACCTACGCCAACTCCACGCCTGCTACCGACGGCCGGATTGTAGTCGCGTGGTTTGGTTCGCAGGGTGTGCATGCCTATGACGTGAAGGGACGCGCGCTTTGGAAAGTTGATCTGGGGCGAGTGGATATGGGAGCTTACGACATTCCCACCTACGAGTGGGGTCCCGCAAGCTCACCGATCATCTGGAAAAATCTCGTCATACTTCAATGCGACACGCAAACCGATTCGTTTCTAATAGCGCTCGACGCCGAAACTGGCAAAACAGTTTGGAAGACCGAACGTGAAGAACTGCCTTCATGGGGCACGCCAACCGTTGCCATGACGGCAAGGGGTCCGGAGTTAGTAACCAACGCTTCTAACTTTATTCGCGGCTACGATCCGCTTACCGGGAAGGAACTCTGGCGACTCGGTCGCAGTTCCAAGATCACAGCTCCTACGCCGATTTTTACGGAAGGTATGTTTGTAATTGCGAGTGGGCGTGGACCAGAAAGGCCCATCTTCGTCGTTCGCGCAAATGCGCGAGGCGACCTCACTTTGGCGGAAGGAAAGACCGATAGCGAGGCAATCGTTTGGAGTCGGACAGGCCGCGGGTCATATATGCCCACGCCGCTCAGCTACAAAGGCAACCTCTACGTCCTTTCCAACAATGGGCTGTTCGACGCTTACAACCTAAAGACGGGAGCAGAGGTCTACCGGCAGCGATTGCCGCTTGTTGGCAGCGGCTTCAGTGCCTCGCCTGTGGCTGCCGATGGCAAGATCTATCTCTCAAATGAAGACGGCGAAATTTTGGTAATCGCGGCGGGAGATAAATTTGCTCAGGTTGCCACCAACTCGATGGGCGAGTTAATAATGGCGACGCCCGCATTTTCGGAAGGCGTGATGTACGTGCGATCAGCGCAGAGTCTTTTTGCGATCGGGCACAAGCCGTAGCGATCAAGGAAAAGAATTAGACAATTACATTTAGGCGAGCGATTAGGCAGGACTCAACGCGAGCGGCTAGATAATCGGCGCGTAGCGCCGTTGTGATTTTAGCCTGGCCAACATATTCAAGAGACTTGGTAAGCTTCTGTTTTACGACTTAGCGTCGCGAGGCTTGACGCCGACCTACAGTCTCAAGATAGTGGATTACATCCTCATGCTGTGCTGTTCCAGGAGTTCGAAGAAGGTTGAAATACTTTGAAGAAAGAAACTTCCATCAAGGAACTCAAGATTAAGCCGCCGCGTCGTGCCGTTGTGTCCGCGAAGGAAGCCCTGGAGCGGATGAAGAAGTTCTCAAAACGGAAGGAGCAATTCCTTGCCACTGCTCGAACAGGCAAGAGTGGAAGTGTACATTCCTGACCTGCCTGCACCTCACTATCCTAATTTGCTTTTGTCGTTTCAAGAAGAATTCACTTACGCATTTGGCGGCTGCACAGTCATGCGAGGACTTGACGGCAGCTATCTCTCTAACGCAGGCGCGAACACTCCAGACCGCATTAACTTAATCTATACCGATTTACCGCTGGCGCTCTCAACAAGCTTTGAGAGCGAGGCACGCTACGCAGACGAACTGAAGCAAGCTGCCTTCGAGGTCCTTGCTGAGGAAACAATTTTGGTTGCCTTGGAGCAGATATACCACGGAGTATGAGTTCGAAGGCTCATATCGGAATCTACCTTTCGTCCATCCCCGCCAAAGCCACCGCCAACAGCAGAATTTTCTTGATGCCCTTGTAGAGAGGCTCGATCTCGCAGTTCTCCGTTAACGCGTGGGAATCGTTGCATGGTCCGGCACCCGTCGAGATTGAAGAGATGCCTGCGAGCAAGGCGGCACTGGAATTATTTGAGCCGGTGTTTGTGATCGGCGGATCAAATCCCATTGCTCGATGCACAGCCTCGGCCACTTTCACCAGGCGCGAATCGCGGTGACCCGGAATTACTGCCGCCGGGGACGTAGAAATGACTTCGGTCTTCAGCTTCATCTCCGCACGCCGCGCCTCGTCTTCTAGAATTTCAGCAATTCTCTTTTCCAGGTCAGCAATCACTTCGTTGTTGGTGGATCGCAGATCAACGGTGAACCACGCGTCGGAAGCTTTAGCGTTGACTACTTCCGATCCCCCAAGCATTCCCACATTTAAATTCGAGGGCGGGCTGGTCGGAACCTTCAGTTCGTAGATGCGCGCGATCGAGCGCGCGAGCGGAAGACTTGCAGAATAGGGAGGCGTGCGCGAGCGGGTGTGACCGCCGGGTCCAATGAAGTGGTGCTTGTACCAGTTGATGCCGATGCCGGCGTAGGTGAAGCCTTCATAACCACCGTCGAGGGCGATGTAATGATCAATCTTGCCTTTGTTCTCTTTAACAAACTCTTCGGCGCCCCGGAGGCTGGTCTCCTCTTCCACAGTGAAAACAAAAATCAAGTCGCCTTTAGTTTTGATCGCGGCCGCATCGAGAGCCCGGATAGTAGCGAGCAGGGCCTCAATGTTGCGCGTGTCATCGCCAACTCCCGGAGCATGAACGCGGCCATCGCGAACGGTCGCCTTAATCTTCAAGCCTGGTTGGAAAACTGTGTCGAGGTGCGCGTCAAAAACTACGACAGGTCCACCGCCAGTGCCCTTGCGAACGGCGATCAGGTTGCCAGTCCCATCGTAGCGAACCTCGCTTAGCTTGTACTTGCGCAGCAGTCCTTCGATGTAACGCGCACGTTCCTGCTCATGTTGTGAAGGCGCGTTGATTTCCGTGATGGCAATCCACTCGCGCAGGATGAGGTCACGATCTTTGTCTATTTGATCCGTTGCCGCTTTTAAACGCGCATCGTTCTGCAGCGCTTTCACCTGGTCTAGATACTCAGCCGGTGTCTGAGCATAAAGTAGAACCGGAAATAGCAGCGCTGCGAGCAGCAGCAAGATTCGGTGCATGAGTTTCCTCTTAATCGAATATAGTAGAGCGGCAACACCATTCTAAGCGGTTCGCAAAAGTTTCGGCCAGCCAGCAACCGGCTGCAATTCATGAAATGGATTTGCATCCAAAAAGCACGTTCAAAAAAATTGGAGCGGCACGCGAGGGTCAACCGGCCAATGAGATCGCCGTTTGGTTGGACCGCCTGATTATTGGCTGTCTGTTTCTTTTTGCAGCAGCGGCGCCACATTCGATTGCAGCCACACAAACAGCCTGGCTTCTGGGCATGCTGTTTTGGGTGATACGCCTTGCTTGCTACCCACGACCGCGTCTGGTTCGCACACCCGTTGATTACCCGCTGATCGGTTTTTTTCTTCTGACCGGACTGTCTGCATTTTTGTCATATGAACCATTTATCTCGATCGGGAAACTGCGAGCCGCCAGTCTTTTCACGATCGTCTACCTGGTTGCGCAGAATATTCCTTCTAATCGGATTGTGCGCTGGCTCGCCCTGGTTCTGATCGCTTCATTTACTGCGAATGTAGCCTTTACGATTGTGGAGCGCGTGTGGGGGCGAGGCATTAAGGTACAGGGTGTGACGGCAGCTAGCCCGCTCGCCGCCGCCGTTTTCAAGAACAGAAGCAGTGCGACTGCCACTCCGATACTTAACGGCGACACCATCCTTACGGTCGACGGAAAAAAGATCAGCGACGCTTCGACTCTTGCAGCGGCACTTGCCGCGTCCTCTGAATTCAAACCAGCGCAGGTGCGAATCTATCGCGTGGAATGGATGCCGGTGCTGGAAGTGCCACACGGAAAATTATTGCCGGGCGCAACTGCCGAGGCGCAACTAGGTATCTCGAGCTGGTCCACCAGTCGGGACTGGCGCGCCTCAGGATTTTTTGGACACTACGTGACCTATGCCGAAGCGCTGCAACTGGTGCTGGCGCTCGTGCTCGGGATCTTCATATGTTTACCGCAGAAACTCAGCGCGCAGGGACTGGTGCTGGTGCTGTTGCTCGCAGCGTTTGTTTTTGCGCTCATCCTGACGGTAACGCGAGCGAGTTGGGTCGCTGCCTTAATCTCGGCTCTGGTGATTTTGTTATTCAGCAGCAGCCGCAAAACGATCCTCATCGGGGGCGCAGTGGTCTTGCCCTTGATCCTCGCCGGAGTTTTTGTGTTGAAGCAGCAGCGAAGTATTAACTTCCTCGACCGTGGCGATCAATCAACGACCTGGCGCGAAACAGTCTGGCACGAAGGATTCAACCTGTTGATAAGCAAGCCGCGCCACTTGTTAGTCGGCGTCGGCATGGATTCGATCAAGGCCCACCGAAAAGAGTGGGGTCTGTTTGACCACGGGCGACTGCCGCCCGGTCATATGCACTCGAACCTGTTGCAGTTGGGGCTGGAGCGCGGCGTCCCAACATTGCTTTGCTGGCTGCTATTGCTGGGGGTGTACGGGCGCAGCTTATGGCGCTTGTTGCGGAGTGCAGAGTTGAATGACTGGATTGAGCGCGGTGTGGTTCTCGGCGCGTTGGGTGGTATGTGCGGATTCTTTGTGAGCGGCCTTGTGCACTACAACTGGGGCGATTCGGAAGTGGTGATGATCTTTTATTTCATCATGGGGCTCACTTTAAGGCTCAAGTCTCGGGACTAAAGTCCTAAGTCTTAAACATTTCACCGCCAAGACGCCAAGACACAAAGGCGCAAAGAATCATTTGGCATGTGATCTACCTTTTCGACTGTTGGGTTCTTAAGCGCCTAAGGGGAAGCGCTCGATCTAGCTGTCAAAGCCTTTCTTTGCGCCTCTGTGTCTTGGCGTCTTGTATGTTTAGTCAGCAAGTTCTAGCTTGCGCTGGGTGTGACAGATCGTTTGCGCCTGGGTCATTGAAGACCGCCGCCAAGCTTGGGTCGTCACACCCTAATCCCAAACTAGCCCGAACAGTTGCCTGGGC
>JBGSYG010000029.1:0-59567 GCA_041750995.1 Pyrinomonadaceae bacterium
GCCGCGGAGCGGCGCCAGATATTCGCCCGGGGGTGATGCGCGCGTGTGCGAGCGAAACCCCTGGATCACTTTCTTTAACCAGCCGCTATCTTAAATCACATCTGACTATCGTCTATTCCTGCTTGCAGGTCCGCATGAAGCAAACGATGAAACAGATGCTCCCCAGCCTCACGTCGCACTGACAATCTGCCGGCTTTATAAGCGCGCGAATTCAAACCGCGCTGCACAGACTGACAGATGGAAACGTCTTCGTCCTGAATCCGCTGACCCACTTCAATGCTCGCGAGATTGCGTTTACGAGCCGCGGCAGAGACGTCGGGGAAGTAAAAATCAAAGATCACTTCTGTCTTATCGATTCCAAGGGGCAACACCAGATTCGTATCCATGACGCCGTCGTACCAGTTGATCATGAAGTTTGGATAGATCCAGTAATAGAGTGCGCGCTCGCCGCGCCGAACGGCGCCTGTCGCTGCTTCCGCCCCGTCGCTCACTAGCGGACTCCACTGCAAGCAATGCCGCGTTCCGTTTTCAATCGTGTAGTTGCTGTAGTCGAGCACACTGTCCAGACCCTTGTGTAGATAAGGCACGTGATAACCGCCATCGAGATAGTTATCGACAAAGACCTTCCAGTTGCAATCGAAAGTGTAATGACGGCGCTCGAGCCAGTGCAGCTTTGCCAATTCGAGCGGGCGAATCTGATCGATGAGATTAGCGGTCAAAAAATCCGGCAAGGAGATCGGTGCTTTATCTCCGCCGATCCTGGCAAAAACCCAGTTCTCCCACGAGGCTGTCTGTACCGGCAACAAACCATTGGCCGCCTTATCAAAATTGCAGACATCGGAAAAATCGGGTGCTCCTTTCAGCGCCCCTTCAAGCGAGTACGTCCAACCGTGATAAGGGCAGCGAAGGTGCGGTGCGCTGCCTGAAGGCTCAGTCATTACCGCAGCTGCGTGATGCCGGCAAACGTTAAAGAACCCTCGCAGCTGACGATCGTTACCGCGCACAGTGACGATGGGCTCGTTTCCAATTTCTGCAGTCACATACTGGCCCGGCTCCAACAGTTGATCCGCACGAGCAGCGAGTTGCCATGAATGGGTGAATACAGTTTCTTGTTCGAGCTCGTAAAGTTGCTTATCGGTGTACCAGGAGGCGGGAATTGTGGAGGCGTTATTCAGCGGCGCGTGCGGATCGTAGCTGTTGATAATTTCGGCAAGGGACTTGGGCATTAGCGAACTCCACGCCGAAGGCGTGTAAGTTAATAGCCGTGGGCAACGCCCACGAAACAAGATGCAAAAATGGTCTGACCCTGAAAGGGTCAAAGAAGATTCGACCCCTTCAGGGTCGGGTGTTCTTAAGACTTCTTTACCGTGGGCGCTGCCCACCGCTATTAATTTCGTCCCCTTCAGGGACGCTATTGAATTCGAAATCCTTAAACCAAAGCGGTGTCTCCCGATACATCGGGATTGCCACCGCGCTCCAAAATTCAACCCGGCGGAGAAACGGTCTTTCTTTTTGGATTGAAGAACGGAGTCTTAACGACGCGAGCCCCCACTCGATGCCGCACAGCCTCAACTGTTATCTCGAACTGCAAACGCGTCCCCGGCTTGGTGAATTCTCGTTGTACGGTCGCAAGCGCAATCATCTTCTTTAGCGTTGGCGACCAGGTGCTGGAGGTTGCTTTGCCAACCTGCCGGCCATCGTGAAAAATCGGCACGGCAACTCGCGAAGCAATCGGCGAAACCGCAGGTGGTAAGCCAACTGCTTCATACAAACTCTCGACTTCCGGCCAATCGATCTCCAGCCCCACGATTTCCCGCGCATGACCACGCTTTTGTTCTTTTACGAGTGCCGCCTGGCCAACAAAACGGTTCTTGTCCAGATGAACCAGTCGTCCCAGTCCCATCTCGTAAGGCGAATACTTCTGTTCGTCAATCAACGCCTTCTTGCTACTGTTGAAATCGACATCAATGAGCAACAGGCCCGCTTCGATGCGCGCCACATCCAGAGCCAGCATTCCCGCAGGATGAATATCGAACGCACGACCGGCGATCATCAGCGCGTCCCAAACCTGAAGCGCCTGCGCCGCAGGAACCCAGACTTCATATCCCAGGTCGCCCGTGTAGCCAGTTCGCGAAATCTCAACCGCCACACCGGCGATGGTTGCGGGCGTGACGCGAAAATATTTCAGTGCTTCCAGCACGGCGCCTTGAGCGACCGATTGCAGCAGACGGGCGGAAGTTGGGCCCTGGAGTGCAAGGGCGGCAACCGACTCAGAAATATCTTCGATTTGCACATCGAGACCAGTAGCGTTTTGCGTAAACCAACGAAGACTGGGATCGGCGGCGGTCCAGCGATAAGTGTTTTCCTCGAGCCGCGACACCGTGCCATCGTCAATCACTTTTCCCATCTCGTCGCACCAGGGCGTGTAGATCACCTGGCCCACCGAGACTTTGCGCATGTCGCGTGTGATCACGCGGTCGACCAGTCGCGTCGCGTCTTTGCCGCTTAGTCGATACTTGAAGAGTGGCGAGATATCGATCAGGGCAGTCGCGTTGCGAATCGCGTTGTATTCGTGCTCGTGATGCGGCTCATAAGAGCTGACCGCGTAGTAGCCGGACCACTCGCGATAGCTCAGGCTCTCGCAAAGTGGAAAGGTTCTTTCATGGAAAGCAGTTCCGACAGGCATTCAATCCTCGAAGGTCGCGCTGCAGTTGCTGAAAATTGCCGGGGCGTCTCTCCGTGAGCGCCCCTTACTGTTAAGAGTGGGCGTCCATAGAGTGATGCCCTTCACAATAATTTAGAACGGCGATTAGCTCGAAATCGGTGTTTGTCAGAGCGAGCGATTATAAGTATGCTAGCGAATCTTCAGCAAGCTGCAATAACGATTACAAGATGAACAATCGTTACGACGTCATTGTGATTGGCGGCGGCCACAATGGTCTGGTCAACGCCGCTTATCTGGCGCGCGCGGGCAAAAAAGTGCTTGTGCTCGAACGTCGTTACGTGCTTGGCGGCGCTGCTGTAACGGAAGAAGTCTTTCCCGGCTTCAAGTTTTCTGTCTGCTCTTATGTAGTTTCCCTCCTCCGTCCCGAGATCATTCGCGAGCTCGATCTTCCGCGTCATGGGCTGGAGATTCTGCCACTCGACGGCACATTCACGCCCATGCCGAATGGGGATTACCTCTGGCGCGTGAACGATCATGCGAAAACGCGGCGCGAGATTGCCCGACATTCCCGACTCGACGCGGAAGCTTACGATGAGTATGGCAAGGCGATGCTGGAGATGGCCCACTTCGTCAAGCCGATTATGAGCATGACGCCGCCGGATCCCACGTCACTGAAACCAAAGGGTCTCAAAGATCTCTATTTCCTGGGTAAACGGTTCCAAAACCTTCCGGCAGAAGATCAATACAACCAGGTACAGTTGATGACGATGAGCGCCGTCGACTTTCTCGATCAGTGGTTCGAGACAGACGTGTTGAAGGCGACGATGTCGGCCTCGGGAATCATCGGTACCTTTCTCGGCGTTCGTTCACCCGGGACGGCTTATGTTTTGTTGCATCATTACATGGGCGAAATCGATGGCGCGTTTCGTTCCTGGGGTTTATCTCGCGGTGGTACGGGCGGGATCTCCAACTCGATCGCCGATGCGGCGCGCGAAGCGGGTGCTGAAATTCGCACTGAAGCGCCGATCGAAAAAATCTTACTTAAAAACGGCCAGGCGAAAGGCGTCGTGCTCGCAAATGGGGATGAGATCTACGCGGACGTTATCTCGTCCAGCGTGGATCCGCGTTTGACGTTTATGAAGATGGTGGGTGAGCAGCACTTGCCCGACGATTTTGTTGGAGACTTGAAGCGCTACAAGTATCGCGGCTCATCGGGGAAAGTGAATTTAGCTTTATCTGGTTTGCCTAACTTCACAGCGAAGCCGGGTGCGGGGCCGCACCTCCGTGGCGCCGTTTCGATTTCTCCCGGCGTTGATTACATGGAGCGCGCGTATGACGAGGCGAAGTATGGTCGCTACTCGCGCCGTCCTTACATCGACATAGTGATTCCAAGTTTGACAGATCCGTCGGTAGCGCCGCCCGGCAAACATGTGATGTCGTGTTTTGTGCAGTACGCGCCTTACAACTTGAAAGAGGGAAATTGGGACGATAAGCGTGAAGAGTTTGGCGACACTGTGATCGATACCATTGCCGAGCATGCCCCAAACATCCGCGATCTGATCCTCCATCGGCAAGTGCTGACGCCGCTCGATATTGAGCGCGATTTTGGTCTGTCAGAAGGAAACATCTTCCAGGGTGAGCTAACCCTCGAACAACTTTTCTTCCTGCGTCCGGCGCCTGGTTGGGCCCAGTACCGAACGCCGATTCGCAGTCTCTACATGTGCGGCTCGGCAACGCATCCGGGCGGCGGCATCATGGGCGCACCCGGACGCAATGCAGCACTGCAACTTTTAAAGGACTGGAAACGGAAATAAGTCTCAGGTCTCAAGCCCAAGTCTCAGGCTTTAACGCAGAAACGCTAAGGCGCAGAGACTCATAGACGCTTTGGCAGTTAGGTTGACTGGTTAGCTGGAGATCAAATAAGGAACAGAAGACTTGAAAGAGGTTAGCAACCTGTCCAAATCATTCTCTGCGTCTTTGCGACTTGGCGTCTTCGCGGTGAAATGTTTGAGACCTGAAACGTGAAATCTGAAACTTGAGACCTGAGACTTGGGACTTGAGACTTAATTAAGTCGATGCTCGACATCATTATCATCGGTGGTGGTCACAACGGTCTGGTCGCCGCATCTTATTTAGCCAAGGCTGGATTAAAGACTCTTGTGCTTGAACGTCGCGACCAGGTAGGCGGCGGGGCCATCACTGAAGAAATTCATCCCGGGTTTCGTTGCTCCACACTCGCGCAGACAACTGGACCGTTCGCCCAGAAAGTTGTAACTGATCTTAATCTCGCCCGATATGGTCTGGAGGTCATCAGGCCAGCAGCTCGTCTGACCGTCTTAAATCCCAATGGCGTATCGCCGACGATCTACGATGAACCCTCCCGCACTTTCGCCGAACTAAAAACACTCTCGGCGAGTGACGCGGCGAGTTTTGGCGAATTCGCAAAGAGCTTCCAGCGCATCGGCCGCATGCTGGCGCCGATGCTTTCGATGACACCACCGACGATTGAAAAGCCGGCCGCCGGTGAATTGTGGAATCTCGGCAAGCTCGGTTTGTCGTTCCGCGGTCTAGGGAAACAGGATGCGTTTCGTTTGTTGCGCTGGGGCCCGATGGCGGTCGCGGATCTGGCGGCGGAGTGGTTTGAACGCGAAGTGTTGCGTGCGGCGGTTGCCGCGCGTGGGATTTCCGGAGCTTTTGCAGGTCCCTGGTCGGCCGGAACAAGCACCGGGTTGTTGCTGCAAGCGGCGCGCGACGGCAGTGCATTTGGGAGCGCTACCGCCGTGAAGGGCGGACTCGGCGGGATTAGCAACGCCCTGGCCCAAGCTGCTCTTGATCGCGGAGTGGAAATCAGGACCGGAGCTGAGGTTGCTGAGATTAAGACTGAGGCTAATCAAGCAGCAACGATCGTGCTGACAAATGGCGACGAGCTGCCTGCGCGTGCTTTTGTTTCAAATGCCGACCCGCGTACCACTTTCCTAAAGTTAATCGACCCGCTCGATCTTGATCCCAACTTTCTTTTGAAGCTGCAGAACTATCGCGCCTTGGGCTGTGTTGCCAAAATCAATCTGGCGCTCTCGGGCTTGCCGGTCTTTGAGGGCATGGATGGTGATAAGGAAAGACTGTCTGGCCGGATTCAGGTGGGACACGAGATTGATTATCTCGAGCGCGCCTTCGACGACGCCAAGTATGGCGACTATTCGAAACAACCGTATCTCGATATAACGATTCCGTCGCTCAATGATCCTTCGCTTGCGCCACCGGGCGCGCACGTCATGTCGATTCAGGTGCAGTACGCGCCCTATCGATTGAAGCAAGGTGACTGGAATTCTCGTAAGGAGGAGTTTGGAGACGCGATTGTCTCAGCACTTTCAGATTACGCTCCCAATTTGCAGGAGTTGATTGTCCAGCGGCAGGTGATCACGCCATGGGATTTGGAGCAGATATATGGATTAGCAGGCGGTCACATTTTTCATGGGGAGCAATCACTGGACCAATTTTTCATGTTCCGGCCATTGATTGGTTGGGCGCAGTATCGGACGCCAATTAAAGGACTATATCTCTGCGGCGCAGGCACGCACCCCGGCGGAGAGATCACGGGCCAGTGCGGGGCGAATGCAGCTAAAGAAATTATCAAGGATTTGAAGTCGCGAAAAATCTGAACTTAGTGATGCGAGCTTTGTACCTTGTGCTTTGTACTTGGCTCGCTGATCCGCCGGGCTTGGTGGATCCTAATTTGAGAAATCAAGTTACAAAGCACCACGTGCGAACAACCAAGCTCAAAGTTCAAAGCTCAAAAACGAACTATCAAACCTGAATTCAATTTGTCATGACCGATCAAGTTAAGAGATCCCGTAGTTTCGCCAGTGACAACAACGCCGGAGTTCATCCGGAAATTATGGCAGCGCTTGCGAGGGCCAATGACGGCCACGTCGTCGCGTATGGTGCAGATCCCTACACCGACCAGGCGATAAAGATCTTTAAGAAGCACTTCGGCAAACACGTTGAAGTGTTTTTTGTTTTCGGCGGCACAGGCGCTAACGTGCTCGGCTTGAAGGCGGCAACGCGTCCCTATAATGCTGTCGTGTGCGCCGAAACCGCACACATCAACGTCGATGAGTGTGGCGCGCCGGAAAGGTTTACTGGATGCAAGCTGCTGAGCGTGCCGACTCCTGATGGAAAGGTAAGGCCGGAGCAGGTCGAGCCGTTCTTGGAGCACATCGGTTTTGAGCATCACGTGCAGGCGCGCGTCATTTCAGTTTCTCAGGCCACCGAAATGGGAACGGTGTATTCCGCTGCTGAGCTCAAAGCGCTCGCAAGTTTTGCTCATAAGAAAGAAATGTTGTTGCACATGGACGGTGCTCGCATCGCCAACGCAGCAGCAAGTTTGCAAACCGACTTTCGCAAGATCACAGGGGACGTGGGAGTCGATATCCTTTCGTTCGGCGGCGCAAAAAACGGCATGATGTTTGGCGAGGCAGTGGTGTTCTTTAATTCGAAGCTCGCTGAAGGGTTCAAGTATTTGCGCAAACAGGGAACGCACTTGCCTTCGAAGATGCGTTTTATCTCCGCACAATTCACCGCATTACTTGAAAAGGATCTGTGGCGGCACAATGCTGAACATGCGAATCGCATGGCCCAGATACTGGCCACCGAACTCGCTCAAATTCCCCGGATTCAGCTTACGCAGAAAGTTGAATCCAATGGCGTTTTCGCGACCGTGCCAAAGAAATTTGTGCCTATTCTTCAGAAGAAATATTTCTTCTACGTCTGGAATGAGGCGACATCTGAAGTGAGATTCATGACGTCGTTTGATACGACAGAAGAAGATATCAGGGACTTTGTCAGTTTAGTGAAGCGAACGATTAGGTAATAGTTCCGAGTTTGAAGTTTCGAGTTTCCAGTCCCCCTTACTCAAAACTCGGAACTCGAAACTTAGTTCGGCAGCCGCGGCTTCGTTAATTTGCAGTCGACATTCAGCGCCTTCAAAAATTCCAGCAGCGACTCGCGCTGATCCGGCAGCACGTCATGCTTCTGAAGGTTCTTCCTATCCAGATGCTCATTCTCTTTTCCACCACCGAGCATGGTGTCTAAAGCTGCTTCCAGAGTTGGCGCGCTGCCATCGTGAAAGTAGGGCGCTGACTTTGCGATATCGCGGAGCGTGGGCGTCTTAAAGGCGCCTGTGTCCTCCGGTTTGTTCGTGACTTTGAAACGCCCAACATCAGGTTCCTTCTGATCCATACCAATGCCCACATTGTGATACTGCTGATCCGTCAACAGTGCGCCATCGTGGCAATTGGTACATTTGATCGCCTGAAAGATGTTCCAGCCGCGCACTGCACTCTCGCTCATCGCCCCACTGTCGCCTGCACGATAGCGATCAAAAGCTGTGTCGCCGCTGATAATGGTTCGTTCAAAAGCGGCGATTGCCTTGACGATGTTGTCCGGCGTCGCGTCGCCGCCGAAGACAGTGTGAAACTGCGAGTGATAGCCGGGGATCGCATTAAGCTTGGTCGCAATCTCGTCGGCTTTGGCGCCCATGTTAGCCCCAGTCCACGCCGCCATTGCCTGCTTCTCCAAAGAACCACTGCGACCGTCCCAATAAAATTCTTTGTGATAGCCAATGTTCCAGAGCGTGGGACTGCTGCGCGGCAATTGTTTATTAAAGGCGCCAATAGATTTGGCCAGGCCGTCCGTCAAACCCTTCTCGCACACATGACACGAGTAGCACGAGCGCGTGCCGTCGCCACTGAGTCGCTCATCGAAAAATAACTGGCGTCCCAACGCGACCTTCTCGGGAGTCAGGGGATTGTCAGCGGGAATCGGCATTGCCTCGTAAGTGGTTAGTTGCGGCGGTAGGGGCAGAATCTCCGGTTGGAACTCGGCAGTCTGCAAGGTGCGATTACAACCAATCAGCAGGGCCGCAGTGATCAGCAGGCCCGCGATAGTCACGTATCCGGCGCGAATGCGATTTCTATTCACTGGTTTAATCAATGCACGCATAGTGAGGGGGCGTAACCTTTTTTGCCTGGATGGTAGAACACAGCGGATTTTACACCCGCTGGACCAGTAAAAAATAGGCAGAGAGGGTACTGAGGAAGCGGCCCCGCTGCCAAATGCTGAGGGTCCGGGCCGTTGTCCACGATCAACTTCTGGTCAAGCGCCAAGCTTTCGACGCATTCTCGTTCAATATTTGCCACACACAAGGTCCACACTCATACCAAATCTGACAATCGGGGGGAATTGAGATGAATGCTTTCATAAATCGAATGAAGATTTTGGCCGGAGTTGCCGCAGCGCTGCTCGTCTTTACTGGTTGCGCCACTAATTCGGACAACGCGAACACGACGGCAACCAACGTGGTAGCACCGCCGCCCACTCAAAAGCTGACCCTGGTGGCCCGCCCGCAATCGATCATGAATCTGATGCAACAGCGTGGCGAGCAGGATGAAGCCCAGCCAACTTTGAGAATCATTACTCCGGCCAGGGATGCGGTTGTAAATGGCGCCGACGTTGACGTAAGGCTTGAGTTAAGCGGCGATTTGCGTGGTTACAAACCTCATAAGGATCCAGCCACAGGCAAAGGTAATCACATCCACGTCATTCTCGATAACGAACCTTACGAAGCGTATTACGAACTCGACCAACCGTTTCAATTGCGAAACTTGATTGCCGGTAAACACACCTTGCGCGTATTCGCTTCTCGCCCCTGGCATGAGAGTTACAAAAACGACGGCGCGTTTCAGGTGGTTAGCTTCACGGTCAAAGGCGGTGGCGACGCGAGTAAGCCGACGACCACCAACGCGGGTCAGACTATGGCCAATAACAATGCGGCCGCGAGTCCCAGTCCCAGTCTGACTCGAGAAGGTAAAGACATGCCAACCAGTCAGGGTAGCGAGGTTGATACCACCAAGCCACTACTGACTTACAGTCGCCCCAAAGGTGAATACAAGGATGCTGAAGCTGATCCGATCATGATCGATTTCTGGTTGACGAATGCGAAGTTGAAAGGCGACGGCGGCGAGTATCGAGTGCGTTACATTGTCGACGATGACGATCCGCGCTTCATCGAAAAGTGGGAACCGGTGTGGCTGTCGGGCTGGCTTGCGGGCAAACACACCGTGCGCCTGGAGCTGCTGGATAAGAACGATTTGCCGGTAGCCAATGGAACTTTCAATACGACGTCGCGCGAGATTACGGTCGTTAAATAGGGAAAAAGGGGAAAAGGGGAACTGGGGAATAAGGAGAAAGGGGAAGAGGGGTGAAGGGGGAAGAGGGAAAATCTGCTAGTCCCGCCGTCTCCTATTCCCCCATTCGCCCCTTTCTGGCCTTCACCCATTCCCTTCGTCCCTTCCCCCTTTCCCCTCTTTCACTTTTTCCCCTATCGTAACTCGTTGTTCGATTCTGATCCGTATTGATCTGCGTAAATCTGTGGCCTAATTCTTAATATGAGTGAAGTTCAAAAAGTTACACTTCGCGAATTTGCGCTTGCCGAGTCTCATAGAAAGCTGGGCGCGTTGATGGCTGAAGACCACGGCTGGTCGGTGCCAGCTTCGTATGGTGATGAATTGTTTGAGTATGCAGCGGTTCGCGAAAGCGGCGCCGGAGTGCTCGATCTGTCGTCGCGCGGGCGTTTGCTCGTCAAAGGATCAGAAGCCGTCGCCTTTCTGAATGGACTCATCACCAACGACATGAAAACACTTGCCGTGAACCAATGGATGCCGGCTGTGTTTCCCAATGTTCAGGGTCGGCTCCTGGCGAGTGTGCGAGTTATCCGTACGGCTGACGACACCTCAGGCAAGACCGTTCAACCAACTTTCATAATTGATACAGAGCCCGCGACTCACGACCGTGTGTTCCAGGCAATCCAGAGGTTTACGCTTGCCGGAGATTTCCATGTCACAGATGTGACCGGGGAAACTGTCCTGCTCTCAGTACAGGGCAAGGCGCCATCAAACAAACTCGTAAACATCTTCGGCTCATCCGACGTGGGAATCGACGTGGGCAGCGTGACGCCAATCATTTGGCAGGACAACCCGATTCTCGTCATTCGTGCTTCACATACGGCTGCCGCAGGATTCGATTTGCTGGCGAACACTGCTTGCGCGGAGGAACTGTGGCGATCGTTGTTCAACGCCGGCGCGCGGCCTGTTGGCTATGACGCTCTGGAAGTTTTGCGAGTTGAAGCTGGGATACCGCGCTTTCACCAGGACATGGATGATACGACGGTGGTTACGGAAACGAACCTCGACGATGCGGTCAGCTACACCAAAGGCTGTTACGTTGGGCAGGAGATCATTGCGCGCATCAAGTATCGCGGGCACGTTGCCAAGAAAATGCGAGGGCTCGTCTTTGAGAGGCCGGCAATGGTTGCGAGCGGCACGACAATCCAATCCAAAGACGGCAAAGACATTGGACAAGTTACTTCGTCGGTGTATTCACCGCACCTTGGTCGGCGCTTGGCTCTCGGCTACCTAAAGTTTGATTACATCGCGCCCGCGACTGAGGTAAAGACGAGTGACGGAGTGCCAGCTCGAGTAGTCGATCTTCCTTTTGTAAACTAGGACATTGCCGATTGCCGATTGGCGAAGCCGAGGGTAACTTGCAGTCAGGAAGGCGGGCTTGCCCGCGCTAACGGTTGGCAGCATTCAATCAGCGGGGGTAAACCACCCTTCCCGACTGCAATTAACTTAATCGGCAATCGCCAATCGCCTGGGGGATGTTCCGTGGACGATGAAAAAGACACGCTGCGCGACTCGCCATCGGTGACACGCGATCTCGACTTCGAACAAGCGCGGTTGGCGTATTCGATCATTCAGTCGCTGCTGGAACACACGCGCATCGTAAGCGACCTCGTGGCGGTGATGGCCCAGACCCTCGATGAAGATACTCAACGAGCCTTAACGCAAACTCCCAATTGGGCTGCTTATCTTGAAAGCCGGCGCACACTCGAGCGGACCCGAGCTGACGTGGAGAAGTTTGCGGAAGTGCTGAAGCAGTTGGATGAAGAGTGATTTTCTGGAGTGCGCCCGCTTGACGGCGCTTTAGTTTTAGCCTGAGCAGCATTCAAGCTACAGGAAAAGCGGCGACCAGTCGCTGCACAACAAAGAGTGGTTAATTTTCAGACGAATTAACACTCGACGCGAACGTTCGAATGTTATCTAAAACTAACTCAGAAAACGGAAACTCCACTCCATCCATTTTTATCGCAACAGCCTTGGCTTTTCTGATTTTCATTAACGTGTCGTAAGGCATCCGAAAAACGAGACTCTCGCCGATCCAACGCTGGCCCGGCACCGGATGCTTCACAGCCCGGCGACCTGAGCTTAGAAAAATCTTTTCGCCATCGACAACAAACACCACATACAGATCGATTTTTAGTTTTGTCTTCACGACCGTCTGCACTTCAAAGTCGACAGTGTCGGGTTTCTTAAACTGACGGCCGGGATAAGTAAACGAGGGTGCAATGTAAACACTGTGGTACTGCGCGTTCTCGCCGGAGATCTGCAGAGGTGTTAGTCGTACTATCGTTCTATCTTGCTTGTCATCGTAAGTTGTTTCGATCTGACCAGGCTTCTGCGTCTCCCGCGGCTCCAACTCTGTAGTAACGCAAATCTTTGCCGGCGAGAAAAGCACCGACATCAAAACGAACGAAATTAGTTTCATGATGCAGTACTCGGCTGCAAACTTTTTTATTACTGCGCTAGCGCGTCCAGCCGAAGTAAACTAGAATCCCCCAGTCAGTTTCAGACCCAGACCAGCCAGCACGATACGGTAAAACCAGCAACAGGTGAAAATCGAACCCGGCAAAAGCCTTGGTAGATATAGGCTTCGTTCGCTAATTGGCGAAGGAGGAATGGGCCAGGTCTACCGCGCAACCGACTCAACGCTCGATCGGGACGTCGCGATCAAGATTCTGCTTCCGGATACTACGCCAGGTTCGGAGCAGTTTCAGCGCTTTGAGCAGGAAGCTAGAGCCGCCGGCGCGTTAAACCATCCCAACATACTTGCCATCTACGATATCGGTTCTGAGGAAGGGCTAACTTACGTAGTATCGGAATTGCTGGAAGGCGAAACGCTGCGCGATAGAATTCGCAATAATAATTCACTTCCGAGTAAGAAGATCCTCGATTATGCGCAACAAATCGTCCGCGGGTTAGCCGCAGCTCATGCCAAAGGAATCGTACACCGGGACCTTAAGCCGGAGAACGTTTTTATCACTACAGATGGTCACGTCAAGATTCTCGACTTTGGCTTAGCTAAACTCATCAATCCCCTCGCCGACATCAACCAGGACCCCGAAGCCGAGACGATGCGGGTCAAGACTCGCGCCGGCACCATTATGGGTACGGTCGGTTACATGTCTCCAGAACAGGTGAAAGGCGCTCCAGTCGATCACCGTTCAGACATCTTTTCTTTTGGGGTGGTGTTCTACGAAATGCTGACGGGAAAGCGCGCGTTTCGCGGCGAGTCTCCAATCGAGGTTATGAGTGCGATTCTGAGCAAGGAACCCCCCGAACCCACCGAAACTGAGCGCGCAATCGCTCCGGCATTCGAGCGCATCGTCCGCCACTGTTTAGAGAAGCGACCCGAGGACCGGTTCCAATCCACTAAGGATCTCGCTTTCGATCTTGAATCACTCTCAGGCACATTTACAACTTCTGGCTCAACAGTGACCAGGCGCCCGGTGGTTAAAGGGGTTAGCAGAAAAATGGTGGCGCTAGCTCTGGCTACGGTGCTTAGTTTAGCTGCTGTGGCCGCAGTTTACTTCGTAGGAAAGAACAGCGTCAGCCGAGAGCCGCCTTCATATCATCAATTAACTTTCCGGCGGGGGACGATATATTCCGCGCGCTTCAGTCCCGATGGCGACACGATAGTTTTCAGCGCGACCTGGAATGGCAATCCGCTTGATATCTATGAAATGCGCTCCGGATCCACGGATTCGAAACCTCTCGGGCTGACGGATGCTCAAGTGCTGGCTGTGTCTCCGGCCAGCGAGATGGCTGTACTTCTAAATAGTCAGCATCTTTACCATTCCGTCAGGCGCGGTACATTGGCGCGCATGCCACTTGGCGGAGGCGCCGCCCGCGAAATGCTGGAAAATGTTCATGAAGTCGATTGGGGTCCGAATGGCGAGCTTGCGGTCGTTCGCTTCGCTCAGGAGCGTAATCTCCTTGAGTATCCAGTTGGCAAAGTTCTCTATCAAACGGATGGCTATATTAGTAATCCGCGCGTCTCTCCCAAAGGTGATGCCGTGGCTTTTCTGGATCACCCGTTTGATGGCGACGATCGAGGCTCAGTCATGATTGTCGATGCACAGGGTCAAACAAAAAAACTCACCGGCGATTGGGCTGGTGAAGATGGCCTTGCATGGTCGGCCGCCGGCAACGAGATTTGGTTTACAGCATCGAGGAGCGGAGAAGCACAGGCATTGTATGCCGTTACGCTCTCTGGAAAAGAAAGAATTGTGGCCCGGGCGCCCATTAGTTTGCGCCTTCAGGACATCTCTCGAGAGGGGCAGGTGTTGCTGACTGGAGAAAGTCAATCGACGCCGATTGCGTGTCTAGTTCCAGAGGAAACTAAAGAGCGTGATCTCTCCTGGTTGAATCAAGTGAGGATTAACGATCTCTCGAACGACGGAAAGAGTTTTGTCTTCACTCACTTTGGTCAGAGTAGCGGCACTAACTACCATGTCTATCTTCGCAAAGCTGACGGCACATCTGCGATCCAACTAGGCGATGGGTTTGGGGGCGCTTTTTCGCCGGACGGTAAGTGGGTTTCTTCTATTCTATCGTCGCCTCCCGAAATAGTTCTTTTGCCTACTGGCGCTGGACAAGCAAAACGTCTCGAACGTTCTGGCATCGAGCAATATGGCTACAGCACCTCCTGGTTACCAGATGGCAAAAGCATCGTCTTCAATGGCAAGGAACCCGGACATCTGCTACGTACTTATTGGCAAAGTGTTGACGGTGGCCCTCCGCGACCTGTCACACCGGAGGGTTATTCGGGCACCTTAGTTTCCCCTGACGGACAATTCCTTTTGGCTCGTGACCTGGACGAAAAAGAAGCTATCGCAGTTTACCCATTGAACGGCGGTGAGCCTCGTAGGGTCCCTGGGCTGGAGGAGAATGATCGCGTAATTCACTGGGGAGCCGACGGGCGATCTCTCTACGTTTATCGTCCCAGAGAGAGTCCGCTGAAGCTTTTCAAACTCAACATTGCGACAGGACAAAAAGAACTCGGGAAAGAGATAGTTCCAGCCGATCTCGCGGGTATTCGGGGCCCTGTCAACGTCTTGATTACACCTGACGGCCGCGGATATATCTATGCCTTTACCCGTTCTCTTACGGATCTCTATTTAGTTACGGGTCTCAATTAACCGCTCAGAGTCGCGCCTTCTTTCGGTGCCGCTTTTTGTTGAAAAGATCAGAGGTTGCGTATAGACTCCGCTGCAATCCAACCCGCGCCCGTATTTCGTTCAGCGCCCAGATGTCCTACCGTCTGTCTCTTGAAAGGAGATAAATTTTCATGCAAGAACATGAAGCTTTGCGAGAAGCTGAAAACCTGCGTTTCCGATTTCAGATGAATAATCGTTTGCGGCTTGAATCTTTAGCAGCCGTGTCGAAAGTATTCCGTGAATTTGGCGAGCCCATTAGCGACGATTTATTGTCGTCTCTCATATTCGCTGTACCAAACGAGTTGATTGCCAGCAACGGCCTCGGTTATGTCCTCGGAACCGGAGATTTACATGCCGGGCAGTACGATAATCCTGGCGGACCGCCCCAACCTCCGAAGCCGGGACCAAGCGGGCCACCACAACCTCCAAAGCCGGGACCAAGTGGACCGCCACAACCTCCAAAGCCGGGACCAGGTGGACCGCCCCAACCTCCGAAGCCGTAGGATTGTGCTCCTAAACCCGACGCGGCTTTGTAGTGTCAGTTTCGCCGTAACGCTGAAAGCGTTGTACATCTGCAGCGGCTTCATATTTAGACATGAGTACTCATAAAGAAGAGTCTCAGGGTGTGGTGTCGCTGCGGTTGTATGAACCCGCTGAATGCAAAATGATCGTCGAGAGTCTTAAGAGGCTTGACGGCTGGAACGCTGCGCTGATTCGTGAAGCGGACGAAGCGGGAAGCTATAAGATTGTTTCCAGGCCTGACGTTCGCTCGGCAAGCACGCTCGAGTCTCCTGCCCTCGAAAAAATTTATGAAGGGTTTGAGATGAAGTTGAATTTGGTAGTCAAACCTCTTATTCGAAAGCTTTGGAAACTAGACCTCAGCACTCACTCGGGCACACACCTCTTGAAATATGAAGCGGGGGATCACTACCGACCACATCGGGACACGGGGCTCGGCTTCGAAGACCGTTATTTCAGCGTGGTTTGTTACCTAAACGATGACTTCGCCGGCGGCAGAACTCGGTTCCCGGGCCTTAACTACGCTGTAACGCCGCAAGCCGGACAAGCGATTCTTTTTCCCGCAAACTACTTGCATGGCAGCGAACCGATCGTTAGTGGCCGGAAGTTTGTGGTCGTTTCATGGATCGAAGGACCAGTGCCTACCAAATGGATTTAGTTACGATCGGCTGAAAAGGATCGCGATAGAAGTCCCGTGCTTGCCGCAGCTGAGAAAGCACCTCACTCAAAATCGTTCCTTCCGCCGCTTTCGCTTGCGGCTCCCAGACCTCTAATGCTCGTTCGTCAGTGAAATAGTTTCGTTTGTCCCAGCACTCGTCGCCATAGGCATAATGAATCATAGGCGCACGTGCTGGTTCGTTTGGCCAGTAGTTGTGATCAATCAGGTGGGTTACCTGTACGTCCAGGCCAAGTTTTACTACTGCCAGCCCGAAGGCGTACATGGTGACATGTCTCCGCCCGTAGATTGGAGAGCCGGCTGGGCGTTTTAATCTCTGCTCATTCTCCCATGCGCGCGAGGGAAAAGCGTCAATCGCCTGCACCCATTCGCGGCCGAATTCCGAAGCCAAAGCTGTTGGAACTACATAAGGTACTGCTACGGTCAGCTTCTGCTTTTTAGCATCCAACTCGTCCCGTTGAATTCCAAATCTCAATCGTGCGTGTTCGACGTGGTCACGGTCATAGTCCATGAATGAGGAAAACTCTGCAGACAAGCATTCTAGAAAATCAGTTGCTCGCAAAAAGATCATATCGGGATCGCAGAGCACGATGAACTCATCGCGCACATCACAGTCTTCGGCTGCTTTGATCAGGGAGCCTGGACAATTGCGACCCGGAAGATCGTCGCCACAACTAGCGGAGCGGTAGTTGGGAGCGCTATGGACGGCGCAACCGGCTTTCGCTAAGTCGTAAAAATCCGGATGCCAGTCTTGCCCCGTCTCATGGACAATGATGATCGGTCGTTGGTTTAGTCTTGTGACGCAGGAAAAGTAAAACAGTTTACACTGCCATCCCATGTAAGGATTATTTTCGGCTGAAACGACAATCTGGTGTTTGCCCATCAGAATTCAATCAAGCGGTACCAGGCTGAATCGTCATTAGTACCTGCCGCTCGCGGCCCCCATCAAACTCACACAAGAAGATTCCCTGCCAACGTCCCAGCAAGAGCTTACCCTGCCGAAAAGGAATCGTAAGCGAAGTCCCGACGAGGCTGGTCTTGATGTGCGCGTCGGAGTTCTCCTCACCATGGTGAAACCCCATGCCGTGTTGCGGAATCAGCTTCCGCAATGCGAGCAGCATGTCGCGCGGCACGTCAGGGTCGGCATTCTCATTGATAGTTAGGCCGGCTGTGGTGTGCCGGACGAAGAGAAAACAAACGCCATCAGTGGCGCCGGACTCCCGCAGTTTCTTTTGCACTTCGTCGGTGAACTCCACCAACTCTTCACGCGCATGCGAAGTAACCTTGATGGTATGCATGTGGTCATTGTAAGACATCCGCTGCCACTTCAAAGGAACCGCCAAGGGCCGAGCAGGCGAAAAACAAATAATAATTTTGACCAGGAAGATGAATGAGGAGATGTGCTCAGTATTAAGAGACGTTGAGTCGGGAAGGCGAGAAATCTAACGCCGAAGGCGTTGGGCAATTCCAAGCCCAGGGTTTGCTTTGAAACCCTGGGGATAGGATGCATGTTTGTTTCGTCGCAACTCTGACGGAGTTGCGACGGGTCTTAGGTTATCGCTACGCAACCCCTTCAGGCTTTGCGTCTTCTGTAAATGTGGCGCCTGGGCTGGAATTGGCCAAAGCTCGGCGTTAAATTCAAACTGCCAGTAATCGAATCTAGACACCACCAGGTTAGCTACGGCTTTTCTTTATCGTCGAGCACGAAGTTATAAGTCATTGCTCCCGACACCTTAGCTGGCTTGCCATTGACTACTGTGGGATGAAAGCGGGCTTTCAGCGCAGCGTCTTTGGCCGCTCCTTGCAGCAGCTCAGGCCCGCTCGTGGGCCGCGCGGAAATGACAGTGCCTTCCTCGCCGATGACGATTGAGACAGTTACTTCGCCCTCAACTTTCTTTTCTCTCGCCTCTGGCGGGTAAATCGGCTTTGGCGCTTCAATCAGCCCGCCCTTCTTAATTTCCTGCTTCTCTTTACCAGGCTTTTCAGTCTCCTGAATGCTCGCTGGTTTCGCCGGAGGTGCCGGAGGTTGAGCCGGACTGCTAGGTTGAGCCGGATTAGCTGGTTGTACGGGCGCAGGATCGTTCTGCGGCGCCGCTCTGTTCTCAAGCGCCGGGGGCACCGGCGGTTGCGATGGATTTGCGGGGGCTGCAGGCTGGGTGGGATTCAACGCTTGCGGCGGAAGTGGTGGTAGTGGAGGCGCAGTTTGATCCTGCACCTCTTTTTGCGGCACCTGCGGAACACTGGCGACAGAATCGAGATTGCTAACAGCATCCTGCCCGTTCTTCTCGGTAGTGGCGCTGCTTCGCGGATGGGTGCCTGCAAACACGATCGCGACAAGCGTTAGCGCCAGCAAACCACTGGTTAACACTTTAGCGGCGATGCCGACGCGGCGTTTTTCTTTTCCCGTTTCCATGATGTTATCTATCCTCCTTCGCAAGTTCGAACCACTGCCGGCGCCAGTAACCCCGGCGACTTTCCAGCCAAATGAAAAGCGGACTACCTTCAAGATTCCGGCAGCATATGTTTCGGGGGTTGAGTAAATCTCCAGAACTTTTTCGTCACAAGCCTGTTCGCGTTCATCAAATAACTTGCGACTGATCAGCCAAACGAGTGGGTGGAACCAAAATAGGCCTGCTAACGCCAGATGCAGTCGGCCGACTAGATTGTCGCGTCGCTGCACATGCACAAGTTCATGAAGCATGATGGCCAACAACTCGTCGTCGTCCAGGTGCTCGGCAATCGACTCGGGTAACAGAATTATCGGCTTCCACAGATTGATGACACCGGGCTCAACCGGGAGGGGCGAAAGCATCAGTCGCACCGGGCGGCGTACACCCAGCAAACTCTTGGCACGTTCAAAGGCCACCCACTCTCGTCCGCTAGCGACTGATTTGCTGTGCGACAACGCGTGGAGACACTTGCTTCTGCCGCGCCTCCATACCCCGAGCAACACTGCGCATCCGGCCAGCCAAACGATGGTCAACGCGCAATAGAGTTCGTTGTGAGCGCCGTCGCCAGCGACCACTGTCAGGTTGTAGCTATTTACCAAAGCCGTCGCCGGATCGGTTATGCCCTGGAGCAGCGTGTTGGTTTTGTGATTCGAATTGGTTAGCCAGATCCAAACTGAATCGAGACCAATGCTTTGCGTAAGAAAGACCAGCAGGGCGGCGGGAACGATGAACTTGGCAGTAGCCAAAAGCCAAAGAGAGTGACGCGCTCGGGCCGGAGCGCGCTTCAGCATTAGCGAAGCCAGCAGCACAACGACGCCAAACAAGGTCGCCTGCCAAAGATGATCGGCAAGCCTGGGCCACCACCAGGCCGAAAAGGATGCGAACCAATTATGAAGATTGACCATTACTTCCTCCGGCGGCGCTGATTAGTCTGAGTAGCCGCGGTGCGCGGGTTCGATGATCCGTCAGAAGCAAGTTTAGCGATGGCGCTCTCCAGCGAGCGAATGTCTTCAAGAGTAAGCTGGCCGGTTTCGACTAGTTGCGCCATCAACATCCGCGGCGAGCCACCGAACACGTGGAGCAGATCGTCAATCAAACGGTTGTGTGCGGCTTTGCGCGTCACAAGCGGTTCAAAGATATGGGCGTTGCCGATCTTTTTCACACGTCGCACCGCTCCCTTTTCCTCGAGCCGGTAAATGATGGTTTGCACAGTTGTGTATGCCGGTCGCTTGCGTTCGGGTAGTTGCTCCTGAATTTCTCTAACGGATGCGCTGCGCAACGCCCAAACCGCCTCCATGATTTCCAGCTCCAGCTTGGTAAGTTTTATTGCCATCGCTGTCCCCCCAAAGAAGCCAACCTACATCTGAGGTCAGATCTACTACAAACGTCGTAGGCTCGTCAAGTGGAATTTTTCCGCGAGTACATTGCACGGGATAACCGCCTAGGCGCCAAGAGCCGCCAAGTTCGCAAAGAAGAAATCACTGCGGTTAGCGTGTTCAAAGTGATTCGGTCGAAGTTCAGTGAGGCGGCGATCTTTAATTCGTTTCTCTTCTTGGCGAACTTGGCGGGTCTTGGCGTCTTGGCGGTTCAATTTCGTTGCATGCGGTCATCAAACGAAAAAGCCGCCAGTCGGAAAGACCAGCGGCTTTGTTTGCTTTAGAGAACGAGCGTCAGAGTTTCTGAGACGCCTTGCGTTGCAAGAGTGCCCAACCAGCTGGTAATGCCGCGGCGGCCAGCAAGATCTTGATGATGTCGCCGGGAATAAACGGCAAGACGGCGATTTTGAAAGCGACGTCCAGGGGAGTATTGGTCAAGATTGAAAACCAGGCCCAGCCGCTCAGCATTATTACTACCGAACCGATAGCCATCGCCGCTACTGCGGTGTGAAAGCGTCGATCCCAATCGTGTTCCGCAAACGCTCCGGTTATAAAGGCGGCAGCAGGAAATGCCACCAGATAACCGCCGGTCTGTCCCAGCAGATGACCCAAGCCACTCATGCCTCCTGAAAAGAACGGCAAGCCACTAGCACCTTCAACCAGATAGACAATCATGGTGATCGCGCCGAGTCGGGATCCCAGCAAAGCTCCGGTCAGCAGTACAACGAACGTCTGTCCGGTAATCGGAACCGGACCGATCGGAAATACTATCTGTGCCGAGAGGGCCATTAACAGACTGAATGCCAGGACCAGCCCGACGGTGCGAGTCCGATCGAGCGGAGCCAAAGCTGTTCCAATCAGTGTTTCAGGTTTTGCGAATGAGGTGCTCATGTTAGTTCGACAACTCTTCTATCTGTCGCTCCATCAGTTTTTAGTCCGCTGCCATGCCCCTGGCCTTAGCGTCCGCGCTCTCTTTCACGATGGTGCCGATGCGCATGCCGTGGAAAGAACGCCAAACAAAGAACACCGAGATAAGAAAGAATACTCCAGCCAGAACGTGAGTGATAGTAGCGCCGTTATCACCGCGATTCGCAATCGACACGGCAAGCTCAACTGCCAGCAATCCGAAAAGGGTAGTGAACTTGATCACCGGGTTCATTGCCACTGAAGAAGTATCCTTGAATGGATCGCCAACAGTATCGCCTACAACCGTAGCATCGTGCAGCGCAGTTCCTTTCTGCTTCAAATCCACTTCCACAACTTTCTTTGCATTGTCCCAGGCACCGCCGGCGTTTGCCATAAAGATCGCCTGATAAAGGCCAAAAACGGCGATTGAGATCAGGTAGCCGATGAAGAAGAACGGTTCGACAAAGGCGAAAGCGAGTGTTGAGAAAAATATGGTCAGAAAGATATTGAACATACCTTTCTGAGCATACTGTGTGCAGATTTGAACTACCTTCTTACTATCTTCGACTGAAGCTTTCTCAACGCCCTCGAGTCGAATGTTGGCTTTAATGAATTCCACCGCGCGATAAGCGCCGGTAGTCACCGCCTGAATCGAAGCTCCAGTGAACCAGTAGATCACCGCTCCGCCGGTAATCAAGCCAAGGACAAACGGTGCGTGTAACAGCGAGAGACTCGCGGTATTGGTAGTCAGACCGTTGGTCAGCAACATGATGATGGAAAAGATCATCGTGGTAGCGCCGACGACCGCGGTTCCGATCAAGACCGGCTTAGCAGTCGCTTTGAAAGTATTGCCGGCGCCGTCGTTCTCCTCGAGCAAATGTTTGGCACGGCTAAAGTTGGTCGTGATTCCAAATTCACTTTTAAGCTCCGCCTCGATGTTCGGGACCTGTTCGATTAAGGACAACTCGTAAACAGATTGCGCGTTGTCAGTCACGGGACCATAAGAATCGACAGCGATTGTGACTGGACCCATACCGAGAAAGCCAAAAGCCACAAGTCCGAAACCAAACACCGGCGCGGCTAGCTCGTCTACCATCAACAATCCCAAGCCCATGGTGGTGATGATGTAGGAGATGGACATGAGCGCCACAATGCAGATGCCCAGCCAGTAAGCCGAGAAATTGCCGGCCACCAGGCCTGAAAGAATATTCAGCGAAGGACCGCCTTCTCTCGAAGATGTAACGACCTCCTGAACATGCCGTGATTCAGTTGAGGTAAAGATCTTGACGAGTTCGGGAATGATCGCCCCCGCGAGCGTGCCGCAGGAAATGATGATCGCCAGTTTCCACCAGAGCGAAGTATCGCCACCGAGTTCGGGAACCGTAAATTTCGACACCACGAAAGTCAGGATCACCGAAAGTATTGAGGTAATCCAAACGAGCGAGGTTAACGGCTTCTCGAAATTCATCGTATCTGCGTTCGCGTAACGCGACTTGGCAATCACGTCGTTAACGAAGTAAGAGGCGGCGCTCGCGATAATCATCATGACGCGCATCACGAAAATCCAGACCAGCAGTTGGACCTGCACGGTGGGATTGGGCACGGCGAGCAAAATGAAAGTGATCAACGCCACCCCAGTGACACCGTAAGTCTCAAAGCCATCGGCGCTTGGTCCGACTGAGTCGCCCGCATTGTCGCCCGTGCAGTCTGCAATCACGCCGGGGTTGCGCGCGTCGTCTTCCTTAATCTTGAAGACGATCTTCATCAAGTCAGCGCCGATGTCGGCTATCTTTGTGAAGATGCCACCCGCAATACGAAGGGCGGCAGCGCCCAGGGATTCGCCAATCGCGAAACCGATGAAGCAGGGGCCGGCATAGTCACCCGGAATGAAGAGCAGGATGCAAAGCATGATCAGCAGCTCGACGCTGATCAGCATCATGCCGATGCTCATGCCGGCGCGCAGCGGAATGGCGTAAAGCGGAAAAGGTTTTCCCGCAAGACTCGCAAAAGCAGTCCGGGAATTAGCGAACGTATTAACGCGAATACCAAACCAGGCAACGCCGTAGCTGCCTGCGATTCCCACCAAACTGAACGCGAGGATGATAATCACTCGCGGAATTTCCATCCCTGACAGCACGCCAAAGTAAAGGACGATGATGATGCCGATGAAAATCTCGAGAATCAGAATGAACTTGCCTTGCGTGACCAAATAGGTTTTGCAAGTTTCGTAAATGAGTTCGGAGATCTCGCGCATGGCGCGGTGGACTGGCAACTTTTTCAAGTTCATATACATCGCCAATCCAAAGAGCAGACCCAGCATGCAGATGAGAATCCCGGCCAGCAGGAGGTTGTGACCGTTGATGCTGTTGTTGAAGAAACTGACGTCGGAGAGATCCGGAAGAATAAGGTTCGCTTCGCCGCCGCCGTGCGATTGAGCAAAGGCGGGAGCGGTGCCCAAAGCGAAGCATGCCAGGGTGAGCGCGAAAGTAAGAAGTCCGCGTGTGACGCTTTTGAAACGTGATAGCTGACTGAAAATAGTAAGGTTGTGATTCATAGTTGTTTTAAGAGAAACGGAGCAGACAAACTGCCAGCAGGCTGCTGAAATCAGCGCAATTCCACTTCTGCGTCGGTCCTTTCTGATGGTTAATCGCCGGTAATCTAAGTCCCGCCGGCAAGCTGGAGGCATAGGGCCGCTTAGCTGAGTGTCGCCTAAACCGTGGCGCACCCCCTTGGCCGAGCAACCCAGTCATACTGAAACTGCGTATTATCCCGATAAGTAGCCAAACTGTCCACTTGAGAGCTGGGACTTCGCACGGGATCGCGGGCGTCTCGCCCGCAACGCGCCGCAGACCGCAGCTTGAGAGATCTGTTCCTCGCGCGTGATTCGTTGGTTTAATTTCGCGCTTCGCGCTCATTGCGGGCGGGACGCCCGCGATCCTTATCACTCCAAACTTACGGCCGCGTGTTTGGTGGTGAGGCTGCCTTTTTGTTTGTCGCTGCGGATCTTCAGCAAGGCAGTGACAGCCAGGTAGAGCGCCAGCAGCACTAATGCTGCTGCGGCAATGGCATTAATTAACTCAATGTCCACCGTTCCCGCTCCAATTTTTGTGATTCGCAAATTGCCAATGACGAGAGCGGTCAGCGCCCAAAGCGTAATCACTAAAACAAAGATCATCGGCAGAAGCGTGAAGGCGATGCGTTGCCGGGCTTGATAGAGCCAGACAGTGATCGCCACGAGTGTGAGCCCAGCTAACAACTGGTTTGATGCGCCGAACAAGGTCCAGAACTTTAACCACGAATTGGGCGGCGCGAAGACAATAAAGTAAAACGGCAATCCCATCGTCAATAACGTGCCCACGATCGCGCCGACTCGTCCACGCCAGCCAAACAACTCCTGAACAATGTAACGACCCAGGCGCATCGACACGTCGAGGGTGTCAAACACAAACGTCGAGAACGCCATGGCTCCGAACGTCACTGCTAACGCAAGATTGTTTTTGCCGATAATGAGAGTGAGGAATTGTCCGATACCATTGCCGTAGATGGTGCCCGGAGCTTTGCCGCGTAACGCATCCTGCGCGACGATCATCACGGTGACGAGTGCGATTAGAGCAACGAAGCCTTCGGCCAGCATTGCGCCGTAGCCTACCGAACGAATGTGAGATTCGCGATCGACTTGTTTTGAAGTCGTGCCGGAACAAACCAGGCCATGAAAGCCTGAGCAGGCGCCGCACGCGATAGTGACAAACAGAAATGGGAAGAGCGTTCCCGTCATGCCGCCAATATCAAACGATTTAAAAGCCGGTTGTTGAATTTCATAACCGCCAAAAAACACGCCTACGATTCCGAGCGCGAGGGCCGAGTAGAGAATAAAGCCGCCGAGGTAGCCACGCGGTTGCAGTAACACCCAGACTGGAATAATTGAGGCAACGCCGCAGTAGATGATGATCAGCACGCCCCATGTTTTGTGATCGAGTACAAACAGGTTAGAGGTCAACGTACCGATCCAGGAAAGGGCGAATGCGGCAGGCACAAAAATTACCGTTACCAGCCAGAGGGGCGGCTGCAGATAGCGTTGCACGAGGCCAAGAATTATTGAAAGCAGCAAGTACAGAATGCTCGCCGCTGCTACAGCTCCGCCGGGGTTGAAATTAATTAACGTCGCTTTCAACTCTTCTGAGCCGCCTACAAAGGTGCCCGCCGTGATGTCTGTGAAAGCGACGATTACGTAGATGAGGGCAATCCAGATAAAACCCATCATCGCCCGGCCGGCTCCGGTTCCCAGATGTTCGCGCACGATCTCGGCAATTGAAGTGGCGCCATGACGCACTGAGGCAGCGAGCGCGGCAAAGTCGTGCACCGCGCCGATCAACACCACTCCTAATCCGATCCAGAGTAAACAGGGAAGCCAACCAAAAGACTGACAGGCGAGAATAGGTCCGGCGATTGGTCCGGCCGCCGCTATCGCGGAGAAATGCTGGCCGAAGAGATAGAACTGTTTGGTGGGAACAAAATCAACGCCGTCGTTGACGCGCCGCGCGGGCGTGACGCGCGCGTCGTCAAGCTTGAACTGGCGCGCCACCCAGCGCCCGTAGAAACGATAGGCGGTCGCGATTAAAACCAAAAACCCTAGGGCAAGAAGAGTCAGCGTCACGCTACGCCCTCTCCATTCCCGGCGTTGTTATCGGGCGGCGCTGTTTTCGCTAAATTGAACGCGCCAAGGGTCCGCTTCAAAGCGAACTGCGGCCCACCGATATTTTTTAGAATGTCGTCGAGGTTCTTGGAGCGAAAGAGTCCTCTAAGCAAGGGTGTCGCCTCCTAAATCGAACGAGATAGGTCTTGCGCTTGCTGTAACCGGGATGCTGGCGGAGTTTGCCATGGAACGAGGGGATTGCCAATTGGCAATTGGCGATTGCCAATTAAATTAAATTGCAGGGGGGAGGGTTGTTTATTCGAGCTGATGCAACGCCGCTAATACTAGGCGGGGGAAGCTCGCCTTCCGTACTCCAAGTTACCCTCGGCAATCGACCAATCGCCAATTGGCAGTCGGGCTAGGGCTATTCCTCGCTTCCCCGATCTTGTTAGACTTGCGCCAGCTTATGTATCCCTTCCGCAATATCTTGTTTCCTACTGATTTTAAACCGCACACGCGCGCTGCGTTGAAATACGCGGCGGCGTTTGGCCGCAACGGCAATGGAAGGGTAGTGGTGCTGAGCGTGCAGAGCGCAAAGGTGCCGCCAAACCTCCTCGACCCTCCTGAGCCGGTTGCCGAAAACGAGGACCGCTGGCTCTCCCAGTTGCGTGATGACTTTCGTGACGTGCTGGCTGACCCGCTCTTCGAAGAACTCGATGTCGAGCCCGTTATTGTCTCAGGGGAACCCGCCAGTGAGATCGCGCGTGCTGCGCAAGATTACGGCAGCAACCTCGTGACAATTGTGACGCACGGCCGCAAGGGACTGACGCGTGCGCTTTGGGGTTCCACTGCGGAAGAAATTATCGCGGAAGCTCCGTGTCCGGTTCTTACCATTCGCCCGCCGCAACACGACTTTGTCGAACACGATGACAGTCGTTGCCGGTTGCGGCTGAATCGCATTCTGCTGGCGACTAACTTTCGTCCTTCGTCGAGTGCTGCTACCCACGTGGCCACACAGCTAGCCAACCAGACAGGCGCTGAACTGCATGCGATCCATGTTATCGGCGACTACTTCGAACAACTTTCAGTGTTATTTCCCGAAGGTGGGCTCTCAGCGCTGAAGCGCCTGCGCGGTTATGCGCAGGAGCGGATGGCGCAGCTAGCACGTGAAGATGGAGCGCGCGCAATTACACACGTCACCGAAGGACGGCCTTATGAAGAAGTAGTGCGCCTCGCGTCCGAGCGAGAAGTTGACTTGATTGTGATTGGTACGAACGTTCACGCCTCAATTTTTGGCGGCACGCCGGTGCTGGGTTCTGAGATCGAGCGCGTTGTGCGCAACGCACCATGCCCGGTGCTTTGCGTCCCCGCTAGTAAGGCAATGACACCGTTGCCGGCTTTTGTGGCGCAACCTGTCTAAATAGTTTCGAGTTTGGAGTTCCGAGTTTCGCGTTTGGAGTTTCGCGTTTTGAGTTGAGGAAAGTGTTGGATTTCGCGTGTCGCGGTTCGGGTTTCGAGGTGGGAGAGCAGACCTTCTTCGTAGCCGTGCTTCTCGAAACTCGGAACGCGAAACTCCGAACTTGCCTTTATTGTTTCGAGTTGATTGGCAGACCCGCCTGTTTCCAACCGTCAAAACCACCGAGTAACGCGGCTGCGTTTTGAATTCCTTTTGCTTTCATCGTGTCCACCGCACCGGCAGACGTATGTTCGTTTGGTCAAGAACAGTAGGTGATGATCGTTTTATCGCGTGGCAGTTCGCCAATGCGATCCCCAACTTCAGCTACAGGAATCAACTTAGCACCAGGGATATGGCCCTGATCATAGGCAGGCTGATTGCGAACATCGACGAAAAAGGCTTGCCCCCGCGCCACTAGATCCTGCGCTTGCTGCACATTAATGCGGCGGGCGTTGTCGGGAGGATTTGGCGCGACCGGATTAGCCTTATTCGCCGCGGCCGAGTTGGTGCTGGTTGCCACTTTCGACGCGGTCCGATCTGTCGAATTACAAGCGCTGAACGCCAGTATCGCTAGGGCTAGAATTGCTAATAAACTAAAAACTCGCATGAAGTTGCTCCTAAAACAATCCAGAACTTTGGGGGTGACTCAGCCGAGTCTAATTTCTTATGGCTGCGATTTTTTGTCAACGTACCAGACATTGCCGATTTCCGATTGCCGATTTCCGATTGGCTTCTTCGTTACGGGCCGATTGGCATTTTAAAATTGGCAGATAGCATTTCCAGAGCCCGCCGGTACTGACTGGTGATATTGACCTCGTTTCCTTTCCAACTAATCGGCAATCTGCAATTGGCAATTGGCAATCACTACGCCGTGTTATAGTCTGCCCCTTCATTGCTTAGTCAAACCATGCCTGAGCCGCAGCAGATTAAGTGGGCCAAGGTCATCGACAACACGCGTTGCATTGGTTGTCATGCCTGCACGACTGCCTGCAAGTCAGAAAACGTTGTCCCCGTCGGTGTCACGCGCACCTACGTAAAGCACGTTGATATCGGGATCTTTCCCCAGGCGCGACGCGCGCATCAGGTAACGCGCTGCAATCAATGCGCGCATGCTCCGTGTGTCACCGCCTGCCCGACGACGGCGATGTTCAAGCGCGCCGACGGCATTGTCGATTTCGACAAATCGATCTGCATCGGCTGCAAAGCGTGCATGGCCGCTTGTCCTTATGACGCCATCTTTATCAACCCGGAAGATCACTCCGCCGAAAAATGTAACTTCTGCGCGCACCGCATAGATATCGGGCTGGAGCCCGCTTGCGTCGTCGTCTGTCCCACGCAGGCCATTCTGGTTGGCGACATGAACGACTCCACGTCTTATGTCGCGCAGATCGTTAACCGTGAGTCAGTTAATGTGCGCCGTCCGGAAAAAGAAACCCTGCCGAAGCTTTTCTATAAAGGAGCGCACCAGGCGACACTCGATCCCCTTGCGGCACGCCGTCCCGACAATGGCTTGTTCATGTGGAGCGAACAGCTCGAGGACAGCACCCACGTCGTTTCGGGAAATCCCAACTACAACAACAGCTCGGCAGCCGCCCTTCTTTCTTATGATGTCGCGCATTCGATTCCCTGGGACTGGAAAGTCAGTCTTTACACGTGGACGAAGGGAATCGCCGCTGGAGCTTATCTGGTTCCGTTGCTCCTCGTATTGTTCGGATACCTCCGTCCGGAAAGTGTGATCTGGGTTTGGCTCGCGCCCGTGCTCGCGGGCGCCTTTCTGGCGATCACGGGTGGTTTACTGATTCTCGATCTGGAGCATCCGGAACGGTTTCATCTAATCTTTACGAGACCGCAATGGCGCAGCTGGCTGGTCAGGGGTGCGTTCATCATCGCCGGCTACACGCTCGTGCTCGCACTGCATTTCCTCGCCAGCTGGTTAGGCGCATTTTATCTTCATCGCTGGCTGATGATCTTAGGGCTGCCGCTCGCCGTTCTAACTGCCGTCTACACTGCCTATCTCTTCGCGCAAGCGAAAGCGCGCGACATGTGGCAAAGCCCTTTGCTGCCTCCGCACCTTCTGGTTCAGTGCCTGCTCGTGGGTGCGGCTGCGCTGTTGCCTTTTGCCGTGCGCTTCGAGCCGGCAACGAGACTGGAAGCGGGAATTACCACACCACTCTTGTGGATTCTCGCGCTTACGAGTTTGCTGCACGTCCTGATGATTTGGGGCGAAGTCTCTCTAACGCATGCCACCGCACATGCGCGATTGGCAGTTTGGGAAATGGTGCAGGGTCGCTACAAAAGCGATTTCTGGTTAGGGATGGTTCTCACGTTTCTTGGCGGATTTTTGCCTTGGCTGGCACTCGTCGGGTACCTGAGCACGCCACTTGGAGTTGGCGGCGCGCCAATGGCTTTGGTGGGATTGATGCTTTACGAAAACGCTTATGTACAGGCCGGGCAATCCGTGCCGCTGGCGTAGCGATTAATGACTCGTTCCGGAAGCTTCAATTCTTTCATAGAGTTTTTTGCCAGAGAATTATTGCGAGGCTTGGCAGATCATATCTGGTGGGAGTTAGAATTTTGTGGCGGATTGAACAACCTCATGACTACACGAACCGAAGCCACAATTGACGACCTCTACCGCTTTCCTGAAAACGGGAAAGCGGAACTCGTCAATGGAGAACTGGTACTTATGTCCCCCACCGGAGGAGTACCCGGCCGTGCTGCCGGAAGAATTTATCGCAGCCTTGATGACTATGAACGTTCGCGGGGAGGCGGTTACGCGGTTCCCAACAACGTGGGTTTCATAGTCAATCTTCCTAATAGACGCTCATTCAGCCCCGACGCTGCCTTCTACAAAGGCGAATTGCGAGGCGGATTGTTTCTCGAGGGCGCTCCCATCTTTGCAGTTGAAGTGCGCAGCACTGACGACTATGGACCAAAAGCCGAGGAGCGCATGGCCAGTAAACGCGCCGACTACTTCGCCGCCGGCACATTAGTCGTTTGGGATGTTGATATCCCTCGAGAAGAAGTTGTGCGCGTCTTTCGAAGGGCAGCTCCTGCGAACCCGAAGATATATGCGGCTGGCGACATGGCTGAAGCTGAGCCTGCGTTGCCAGGTTGGACGATGGCAGTGGACGAGATTCTTAGCTAAGGATTTCTTAGGCGCTTGCGCAGCATCAGAAACTATCCACGAAAGCACACGAAGATTTTACGTTATTAGTGTGAGCTAGAATCAGGCTGTCCGACACTAATATGAGTGCAATCGAACCAGGCGACGACCAAGGGCTAAACGTAACGCGTGAGCATAGCGAGGCGCGCGGCGAGACTTTTTATCCCGGACCATCCCGCATCCATCTTGCTGCCTTTCCGCCGAAAGAGCGTTGGGACAATTGGACTGAGCTCGATCCACTTGCCTGGCCGCAACGCAAAGAACGCCACTTCTCTTTAGTTCCCACTACTTGCTTCAACTGCGAGTCCGCCTGCGGACTGCTCGCATACATCGACAAAGCCACGGGTGAAGTAAGGAAGTTTGAAGGCAATCCGGAGAACCCGGGCTCGCGCGGCCGTAACTGCGCCAAGGGTCCTGCGACACTGAATCAGATCAACGATCCCGATCGCATTCTTTATCCCCTCAAGCGGACTGGCAAACGCGGCGCGGGAGAATGGGAGCGCGTGACCTGGGACGAGGCGCTTGACGACATCGCTGGGAGGATCAGAAACGCCATTGTTGAAGATAGACGCGACGAGATCATGTATCACGTTGGGCGTCCCGGAGAGGATGGATTCACGGAACGGATCCTTGCGGCCTGGGGCGTGGACGGTCACAACTCGCACACTAACATCTGTTCCTCAGGTAGTCGCGAAGGCTATCAGTTGTGGATGGGCTTGGATCGTCCCAGCCCGGACCACTCGAATGCGAAAGTGATTCTGTTGATTAGCGCGCACCTCGAGTCAGGTCATTACTTCAACCCACACGCGCAACGGGTGATGGACGGTAAAGCTGCCGGCGCCAAATTAATTGTCTTTGACTCACGTCTTTCTAATACAGCGACGCACGCGGATCTTTTTATCGCACCCTATCCTGGCTCCGAAGCAGCAATACTTTTGGCGATTGCGAATTATCTAATTCAGAACAACCTCTACAACCGCGAGTTTGTGAGGCGCTGGTGGAATTGGGAGGAATACCTCGAAAGCGGTTCCGAGTTTCGAGTTTCGAGTTCCGAGAAAGAAACTTCGGAGAAAGCCCGTTCCGAGTTCCGAGTTCCAAGCTCGGAAAAGGTCCCGAAACTCGAAACTCGGAACTCGGAACTTCCCTCGGAACGCGGAACTGGGAACTCGAAACATTCTTTCGCGGAATTCGAACGCGAACTGAGGCACCTCTACTCCACTTACACATTCGAATTTGCCGCTCACGAATCCCGTGTCAACGCGAAGGCCATCGAAGAGATCGCCAAACTAGTTGCCACTGCCGGCACTCGCTTTTCCAGTCACAATTGGCGCAGCGTAACTTCAGGAGTAAGCGGCGGCTGGACTGTGGCGCGCGCCCTTTTCATGCTTAACGCCTTGCTCGGCGCGGTCGCAACCGAAGGAGGTGTGTTTCCCAACGCCTGGAACAAGTTTGTGCCGCGACCAATCTACACGCCGCCACATCCGAACATGTGGAACGAAAAGACCTGGCCACGCGAGTACCCGCTCTCAATGCACGAGATGTCTTTTCTGCTTCCCCACCTTCTCAAAGATGGCCGTGGAAAACTCGACGTTTACTTCACCCGCGTTTACAACCCGGTCTGGACCAATCCTGACGGGTTCTCCTGGATTGAAGCTCTAACCGACGAAAGTCTGATCGGATGTCACGTGGCTCTTACTCCAGTCTGGAACGAAACAACATATTTCGCTGACTATGTTTTGCCAATGGGGCTCGGGCCTGAGCGGCACGATCTGCACTCCTATGAAACTCATGATTCGCAGTGGCTCGGTTTCCGCCAACCGGTGATGCGCGCCGCGCGTCAACGCGATGGCGAAGACGTGAGCGATACCCGCGAGGTTAATCCGGGTGAAGTTTGGGAAGAGAATGAGTTTTGGATGGAGCTGACGTGGCGCATCGATCCTGATGGTAGCTTGGGAATTCGGCAGTATGTCGAATCAAAGGAACAGCCCGGCACTCGTCTCAGCATTGATGAGTATTACGGCTGGTTGTTTGAGAACTCCGTGCCTGGTCTGCCACCCCGCGCCGCTGCTGAAAATCTGACGCCCCTCGAATACATGCGACGCTATGGCGCCTTCGAGGTCACGCAAAAAGTCGGGGCGATATATGAAGAGACCGTTGGCGCGCACGAGCTCGACGACATCAACGAGGATTCCCTCGGGCGTGTATTCACGAGAGCTGCCAAGCCGGCGTCGCCAAACATCGTTCCAGTTCCCAGTCCCGACGGTGACGAAGAGGGACGGCGACTTGTCGGCGTTAGAGTGGACGGTGAGATTCGCCGTGGGTTCCCGACTCCTTCCGGTCGCCTCGAATTCTTTTCACCAACGCTTGCTGCATGGGGCTGGCCGGAATATGCGTTGCCGACTTACATCAAGAGCCATGTGCATCCGGATAATCTCGAGGATAATCAGATGATCTTGATCTCCACTTTCCGTCTCGCGATGCAGATTCACACTCGCAGCGCGAACGCGAAGTGGCTTAATGAAATCGCGCACACGAATCCGCTTTGGTTACATCCTTCGCATGCGAAGCGACTTGAAGTACGAACGGGTGATCTGGTGCGAGTGGAAACGGAGATTGGTTATTTCGTGGTCCATGCATGGGTCACGGAAGGAATTCGTCCGGACGTCGTCGCCTGTAGTCACCACATGGGTCGCTGGAAAACTCATGAGCAAGGCGCACGGCAAATGATGGCGACCGTAAAACTGGATCACACCGGGGCCGAATGGGGCTTGCAAAGAGAGAGGGGAGTAGCAGCTTATGAATCAAGCGATCCGGACACGTTACGAATTTGGTGGAGCGACGTAGGCGTGCATCAGAACCTGACCTTCCCGGTTCATCCGGATCCGATTTCGGGAATGCATTGTTGGCATCAGGCCGTGCGGGTGAAGCGAGCTTTGCCGGAAGATAAATATGGCGACATCCATGTCGATACGGCGAAGTCGCGAGAGGTTTATCGTCGCTGGCTGGACACTACTCGACCCGCTGACAAATTCTCTCCCGATGGCACGCGCCGGCCTTACTGGATGTTGCGGCCATTGAAGCCCGCCCGCCAGTTCTACAACCTGCCGGTTGAAGAGTGATTAGCGATAAACTTCGATAGACGTCAATCGAGTGAAAAAGAAGCCGTTCGGAGGTGCATATGTCGGTACCGAAGACCAAACCCACGGAAGTCAGTGCCGAGAGTCACATCGCAGCTATTGCGAACGAGGAGCAACGGAATGACGCCCAGAGTCTGGTTGCTCTTATGCGAAAAGTTACCAAGCAGGAACCAAGGATGTGGGGGCCAAGCATCGTTGGATTCGGGAGCTACCATTACAAGTACGCAAGCGGTCACGAAGGCGATTCCGCTCTCACTGGGTTTGCCGCGCGGGGAAAGGAGTTGGTTGTTTACATCGCGCCAGGCTTCGAAGGTCGGGACGTCTTATTAGCCAAGCTGGGAGAGCACAAGACTGGGAAGGTATGTGTCTACATCAGACGGCTAGCCAACGTCGATCTGAAGGTCCTAGAAAAGTTGGTAGCCGGATCGGTAGCAGACACTAAGAGTCGCTATCCGCAGGCCAATGAGAACGACGCCTAACCCTGTCTTGCACCGGACTCGCCTTCGGCGAGCGATGAAGTCCACGGTTCGTCGCTATAGCATCACCTCCCGCTTGCCTGGTCAGTGAAGTAGGTTATTGCCGACTTACCCATGGTGAATCGCTCTTGATGTGAAGCTGGCGAGGCCCAAGAGAGAAGAAATCAACCAGCCCTTAAATTGGCTTGCTCAATCGTCTTCCCAACCCACCACAATTTTGGAATCGCCCCCGCATTGGCTCTCTTTCACTGGAGTAGAGAATTGAACGCGACCCAGATCGCTAACGAAACACTAACCTTTGAAGGAGTTACTAAATGCCTCGTATTCTCAGTTTCAGGAATAGCTTTTTTGCCATCGCCGCCTTACTACTGCTCAGTCCGGCATCCGCCTTTGCTGACTCAGCCTCTCTTGCCAACGGACAGTCCGCCACCTTTAACTATGTTGCAGTCGGTTTTCCCAACAGCACCGCCACAGCGACGTTCACCTATAACCAATTGACCGGCACTGTCACGCTGGTGTTAACCAACACTTCGACTGACGACATTAAGCTCACCGAAGTTGGTTTTAACTCAAATATGATAATCGCCGGCACACCCGTCATCACCTACGCCGGCGGAACCGTAGCCGACTTCGTGATTGGAACCCAGTCTTTGCAGGGTGCGTTCAGTTTGGGCGTCAATTCCGATGGTGGAAACGACGCTGACGTTCTAAACGACGGCGAATCATTGACCGTCGTGTTTACGCTTAGTGGTGTACCTCCGGCATTCCTCGAAATCATTGGTACGCAGGTTCACTTGCAGAGTCTTCCAGACGGCAACAGTCAAAAGCCAAACGGCACGATTACTTCAACTCCGGAACCAGCCAGCATGTTGTTACTAGGAACTGGCCTGGCCGGGATTGCATCGCGTCTTCGTAAACGACGCAATCGAGCCATCGCACAAAGTTAGGAACAAGCATTCCTCCTGAAAAGGTTGTGGGCCGGGAAGAGGATTCGTCCTTTTCCCGGCCCTTCGTCTGTCTGGAGGTTGACCCTGCCGTTGCCCTTGCGAAACGACCCTTCAATCGGTAAGTTCATACTCGATCGCGCACAAAAGCTCTCCGACTTTCCCTGACGGGTAAAAAGTCTTAACAATAGAGTTGGAGCGAAAGCCGGTTGTGAGGAGGTCTAATGTATTTCAAGCAGTTTTATCTCGGATGTCTGGCTCAGGCGTCTTATCTGATTGGTTCGGATGGAGAAGCGGCAGTAGTAGATCCGCAGCGCGATGTCGATCAATACATCGAAGAAGCGAAAGCACAGGGGTTGCTGATTAAGTACGTAATTGAGACTCACCTGCACGCCGACTTCGTCAGCGGTCATCGAGAGCTTGCACGACGCACGGGCGCGGAGATTGTCTTTAGCAAACACGCGGGCGCGACCTTTCCCCATCGTCCAGTAAGTGAAGGCGAGGAGCTGCATGTCGGAAAAGCAGTATTGCGAATCATGGAAACACCGGGTCACACACCGGAGAGCATTTCGATCCTGGTTAGCGATGCAGCGGGCTCGACTCAGCCGCAGCGGCTGCTAACAGGCGACACACTTTTTGTCGGTGACGTGGGCCGTCCCGATCTTGCGGGCGGAAAAGGCTACACCCCCGCGATGATGGCCGAGATGATGTACGACACGTTGCACGACAAACTCCTGCAGCTTCCCGATGAGGTGGAAGTTTATCCAGCCCATGGCGCGGGTTCGATGTGCGGCAAGAACATGTCAAAAGAAACTTCATCGACGATCGGCCAGCAGCGAAAGTTCAACTATGCACTCCAGCCGATGTCGAAAGCCGAGTTTGTGCGGATGATGACAACAGATCTCCCAGCCGCACCGGAATACTTTGCTAAAGATGCCGAGATCAATCGCGGTGGTGCGGAAGCATTGAGTGAGTTACCCGCAGTTCAACCACTGACAGCAGAGGTTGTGCGCGGATTGATTACGCAGACTAACAGTTTGCGTTACGTGGTCCTGGATGTACGTTCGGCGGCGGACTTTGGCGCTGGGCATATTCCTGGTTCGATTAATGTGGGACTGGGAGGGCAGTTTGCAATCTGGTCTGCGTCTCTGATCCCGATGGAAGCATCGCTTGTGATCGTGGCTGAGTCCGAAGAGAAGGTGGCGGAAGCAAGAATGCGACTGGCCCGCGTGGGACTGGAAAATGTAAAGGGCTATTTGCAGGGTGGCTGGGAAAGTTGGCGAGCTGCTGGTTTTGAAGTCGCGACTGTGCCGCAGATTTCGGTGGATCAGTTACATGAGCTACTTCAACGCGAAGACGATCTACAAGTGATCGACGTGCGGCGCCCGGCGGAATACGAGAGTGGTCATGTTGGCCCCGCGGTTACCGCGCCGCTTGGAGAGCTGCAGAAGACAGTTAGCGGTCTGGGAGTTGTGCCGACCCAGAAGACTGCAGTGATTTGTGCGGGCGGTTATCGCTCGAGCGCGGCAACCAGCATTCTTGAGCAGCAGGGTTTCACCAATCTATTGAATGTGACTGGTGGCACCGGAGCCTGGATCAAGGCGGGCTACCCGGTGAAGTGAATACGAGTATCAAGTTTCAGGTTTCAGGTTCCAGGTTTCAGGTATCGAGCGTTTGCAGTCTCAAGTCTCAGGTCTCAAGTCCCAAACATTAATTTCAAGTCAGAACCTGAAACCTGAAACCTGAAACCCGAAAACCTGAGACTCTTCAGGCCGGTTTACTAATCACGATTTCCTCTTTACGATTGACGAGTCTTGGATCCCTTCACTTTTAAACTCATCATCAGTATCGCGATTGTTGTAATTGCGACGATTCACGGTTACGGCGCGGCATGGCTGGCCATCTGGATGCTGTTTCACCCGTACCGGCCCGCCAAACTTTTCGGCCTCACCATCTGGCCGCAGGGAATGATTCCGCGCCATCGCGAACGCCTGGCGCAATCGATCGGCAATGCCGTGGGCAACGAGTTGGTTTCTCAGGAAACTGTTTTCAACGCCCTTTTTGAAACCAGTTTCTTTGAGCGGAAGATTGAGGATTTCGTAAAAGGCTACACCGACGATCTTCTTGGCACGGTCTATCCCTCGTTCATCGACGCCTTGCCTTCAGGCGCGCGTGCGCCAATTCTCGACACGATCTCCGCACTTCAATACAAGCTCGCCGAATACATCGCCGCAATGCTGCGCAGCGAGGAGACTGCCGGGGCCATCGAGCGCTTTGTCGATCGTCAAATCGATGAACTGCTGGAGCGGCGCATCGACGAAACTGTCAGCGACGAAGCGTTGGCAAAAATCGTTAGCTTCGTCGAAGAGCGCTTTCAGAGACTTGTTAACGACGAGGAGTTTGAGAACAAAGTCAGCGAGTTTCTCTCCGGTCGCCTTGACGACCTCGCCCACAGCAATGCCACGCTGGCCGATACTTTTACACCTGAGACTGTGGCTTTCGTTAAGGAGCGACTTGACCAGCAAGTTCCCCCGATTGTTCATCACCTCGCGGACATCGCCACCAGCCCGAACACTCGCAAGCAGATCGGCGCGCTGATCAAGCATGAAGTTGACGACTACTACGAACATCTTTCGCTCATTAAGAAGATCTTTATCTCGCGTGAGCGCATCCATCGCGAAGTTGACGATCTGATGAATAAGACGCTGCCCCGTCGGATGGAGGAATATCTGCGCGGTCCAGCTTTTGAGCAGGAAGCGGAAGCGTTCTTAAACTCGACGATTGATAATCTGTTAGCTCGCCCCCTCAGTGAAATTGTCGGTCAGATCGCTCCCGAAAAATTCGAATTGATGAAGCGCCAGGTTAGTAACTACATCCTCGAGTTGGCGCGCAGTCCTGATTTGACGCGTTCGATTGCAACCTATATTCACGATGCCTTGGAACAATTCCGCCCGCAGACGCTCGGGTCGGCATTACAGCGGATCGATGCGAACTCAACCGAACGCATTAAGAGTTTTCTCAGTAGCAGTCTGCTCGACATTCTGGCGCGTCACGATACGGCGCAAACGATCAATGCAATCATGAGCTCCCAGGTGGACCGCCTCTTGATTGCGCCAATCGGGAAGCTTGGCGACCACTTATCGGAGCACTCAATTCAACGCGCGCGAACTTTGCTCGTTGAGCGGATCACCAATGCCGCACGTGAACGCCTGCCGACTGCTATTGCGGAGTTTGACGTAGGCGGACTCGTCCGCAAAAAGGTCTCTGACTACCCAATCCAAAAACTGGAAGAACTCGTCCTCTCAGTTGCTGCCCATCATCTGAAGACGATCGAGCTCTTTGGCGCGATCATTGGTTTCTTCATCGGGGTCTTCCAGGTCATCTATTTCTGGCTTACCTATAAACCGGGACCGTGATAAAAGAGCCGCGGCGTCAGCTTGGGAACTAAAACCCACAGGAAGCCGTTTATTTGGAGCGTGGTCTTTGGCGTGCGGTGGCAAGCGCAGCGCGACACCGCTTTGGATCAACTCTATCGATTAAGTCGAAGCGCCGTCGTCAGCTTCGCTTTTGCCGGCGCCGTCCAAAACACCGCACTCCGAAACGGCACACTCCAAAGTGGGTTAAAGGAAAAAGTTATGTACTGCTCAGCATGTGGCAGCCCAATCACCCCCGGACTTAGTTTTTGCAATCGCTGCGGCATGGGTCTTAAAGAACGGAGTGGCGATTCGAAGTCATCGCTAGCGATTGCTGCGTTGGTTCTGGGTATGGTCCTCGTGGCTATGTCCGCGATGGGCTTGTTGCTCGGCGGGCCGATTGCTCTGAAACGCGAAGGACAATTTGGCGAAGAGTTGATAGTACTCTTCATGTTTCTTGCGTTCTTAATCACTGCTTTTACCGAAATTTTCCTGTACCGCCAATTAAGTCGACTCACCGCGCAACCGAAACCGCCGGCCGTAATGCCGCTCGCGCCGCCGGTTGCACTTCCAACTCAGACCCCGGCTGAGTACTACGCGCCGCAACCGCGCTCACTCGCGGAGCCATTGCCAAGCGTCACTGAGAACACGACTCGGACTCTTGAATACCAGCGAAATGAGCCGGGCCGAAAAGATCGTTCATGAGCCAGGCAGAAAAGGAACGGAAATGAAAAGACTACTGGTAATTTTTGCGCTCGTTGCGTCATTTGCGGCGGGCTGTGCGATGCATCATACCGAAGTCGTTGGTTCCGGGAAGCGACAGCGAGAGAAGCGTGAAGTGGCCGCCTTCAGCTCAATTTCCACCGAAGGCGCCTACCAGATTGAAGTCGTTAGTCAGCAGAGTCTCAGCCTGGAGATTGAAGCCGACGACAACATCCTGCCCTTGATAAAAGCTGACGTTAGCAACGGTGTCCTGCGAATCAAGAACTCACGCGGTTATTCGATTAATCGTCCTGTGGTTGTAAAGATCGGCACACCGAACATCGAAGGGATCTCCGCTTCAGGAGCCGGTAGCATTGACGTTTCGAATCTGAAAAACGATAAGTTTGAAATCGATAGTAATGGTGCGCCCAGCATCAAGGTCTCGGGCGAGACTGGTGCGCTGGATATTGAGGCCAATGGCGCTGGCAAAATCGACGCCCATAGATTGCGCGCTACCAAAGCCACAGTTGAAGCAAATGGCGTGGCGAAGATCGAAGTCGACGCCAGCGAAGAGCTAAACGTTACAGTCTCTGGACCAGCATCAGTGATCTACAGCGGTGATCCGAAGTTGAATAAGACGATCAACGGTCCCGGCTCGGTAGAGCGCCGCGCTTCGGAAGGGGCGTGAGGAAGAAGTAGACGGTAGACGGTAGACAGTAGGCAGTACCAATCAAAGTTCCAAGTTCAAAGTGCCTTCAAAGTTCATAGTTCATAGTTCAAAGCACAAAGTTTCGAAGTTGAAAGCAAAGATTATTTCTGTTGACATTCCTCGCGTAACATATAAACATTCGTCATTCTCAAATAAGGAGCTCATCTCCGATGACCTATGTGGTAGTGGAATTATGTGTTGACTGCAAATACACCGATTGCGCCGCGGTGTGTCCTGTTGAGGCGTTTCACGAATTGCCCGACCGCCTCTACATCAATGCCGAAACTTGTATCGATTGTGACGCATGCGTTCCTGAGTGTCCTGTAGAAGCAATCTTTGCCGATAATCTCGTTCCTGAAAATTACGCGCATTGGACTCAAATCAACATTGATGAGGCGCCCAACTATCCAGTCATAAGTCAGAAGATACCTGCACTGCACGGACCAACGTGCACCGGACCGGAAGAGTAAAGAAACTGTAGAGTCTCATTCAGAGGCGGGCATGTCCCGCCTTTGCTGCAAGAGAGATATTTGAGTTACCTGCATTAGTTCTCCCAGCTTAACTCAGCACGCTTCCAACCTCATCTGGGCAGCAGCAGCGGCCGTAACGTAGGCAAGTTTCCCGACAAATGGGTTTAGTTATCTGCCCCATGAAAGTACACACCGCACTCGCCATCTTATTGTTAGGCTGTACTGCTACTTTGGCTCAGTCGGGCCGCAGAATCGTGGAAGTTAAGACAATGCCGGAAGGTGATGCACCAGTTCCCCTCCTGATAAGCAGTCCTAATCAGGGCCTGCAACAAGCAAATGAAAAGCCCCACGACTATCGTTGTGGTAAGGATGGGAGCCACACGCGAATTTTCGATATCGAAACAGACGACGTGTTTTCCGCGAAGATGGTAGACACGCGAGTTGTCTTTCGATCGAAGCCCAAGCCGGGCTACACCCTCGAGGCGCGGCGCAAACGAAAACAGGGCTTTGTGATTCTAAAAGTTGCGCTTTCGTCAATGGGAACGATCAGTCGCGTGCGGGTTTTGCGCGGCTTGCCGTTTGGTCTCACCGAAAGTGCGATCAAGGCCGCGTGTAAGCTGGAGTTTAAGCCGGCCATCAAAGACGGCCAGAGCGTTTCTCAGTGGGTAACAGCGGAATACGTTTTTCGCTTACCTGATTCGAGACTCTTCCGTCCTTGAGTAGCGGCAGGTGATCACTCCTGAACAAATGACCAAGCATAGCTTTGCAATAAGTACCTCGGTTCGTCTCATTCACACCTGACTTCAGTCAGGTGTAAGCTAAGCGTTAGTTATGGAAAACCGTTGCTGAATGGATTACTGATATGAAACGTTTTCCCCCAATCCTTGCGACCCTCGTCCTCTTCATAACAATACTTTCAGCAGACCGTGCGGTGTCTGCCAAAGACAACTGGATCAGTGTGCGCTCGCGCAACTTCCAGCTCATTGGTAACGCCGGGGAAAAAGATATCCGCCAGGTCGCCAACCGGCTGGAGCAGTTCCGTGAAGTGTTCACGCGCTTGTTTCCTAAAGCGAAGTTCACTTCGCCCGTGCCGACAACGGTAGTCGTGTTCAAGAGCGACAAGTCCTATAGTCCATTTAGATCGAATCCGAATATTGCCGGTTACTTTCAGCCTGGTCCTGACGTTAACTACATCACCCTCACGACTGAAGTGCGCGGCGAGCAAGATCCATTCACCGTGATTTTTCACGAGTACACCCACCTGCTCGTCAACAGCACCCTTGGTAACGCACCCACCTGGTTCAATGAAGGACTGGCAGAGTATTACAGCAGTTTCAGTATCAGCGACGATCGCAAGGTGATGCTGGGCAAGCCAATTAGCAGTCACGTTTACCTGCTGCGCGAGAGCAAGATGTTGCCGCTTCCGACTCTTTTTCAAGTCGATCACAATTCGCCGCACTACAACGAGCGCGAGAAGCAAAGCATTTTTTATGCGCAATCGTGGGCGCTGACGCATTACCTGATACACAAGCCCGGAGGTTCGGCGGCGATCGACAAGTTCATGACGTTGATGAACAGCAATACCGCGCTCGACGAAGCATTTCAGCAGTCGTTTCAGACAACTTTCGAAAAGATGGAGAAAGACGTCCGTGCTTACATCAAGCACGACAGTTATCCAGTTACCTCCGGCAGGTTCGAGCAGAAAATAGACTTCGACACCCAGCTGCAGGTCGAACCTCTCACCGAGGCGGATGCCCAGGCTTATCTCGGCGACTTACTCCTGCACAGCAATCGAGCGGACAGTGAGCAGTATTTGAAAAAAGCGCTGGCGCTTGAAGCGAACCACCCGATGGCCAATGCGTCTCTCGCAATGCTGCGCGTGCGCGAGGGGAAGATTGATGAAGCGCGCAAGAATCTCGAACGCGCGGTTACCGCCAACTCTCAGAACTATCTGATTCACTATTACTACGCTTACGCGCTCAGCCAGGAGGGAATGAGTGCTGCCCAAGTGGTGGCGGGTTACTCGCCTGAAAATCTGAAAAAGATGCGCGAAGAACTGCGCCGCGCAATAGACCTGCGGCCGGACTATCCAGAGTCGTATGGCTTGTTGGCTTTCATCAATCTCGTCGCCGGAAGCGAACTCCCGGAAACGATCACAATGGTCAAGAAGGTCCTTGCCAGTTCTCCGGGCAGGAACGACCTCGCGCTGACGCTGGCTCAGCTCTATTTGCGGACCGAAGATTTTAAGTCTGCGCGTGAACTGCTCGAGCGCCTGACTCAGAATCCACGCATGCGTGAGCAGGCGAAGAGCATGCTCGCTGGCGTCGTCGATTACGAAGAACAGCTCGTGCGCTACCGCGAGGCGCGAGCAGCTCGCGGCAATCCTACGACTGGGAGCGATGGTCCGCCGCGGCTGAGACGCCGCACCGCGGAGGGCGCAAAGGATAACGAAGCGGTTGAGGAAATTCCGGCCGACGCATTTGGAGACTTATTCGGAGCGTTGCGCCAACCGGCCCCAGGTGAGAAGCAAGTCCAGGGAATTTTGTTGCGGCTGGAGTGCGATGCGAAAGGAATTCTGTTTGTAGTCCAACTTGCCGACCGCGTGATCAAACTGCGAACTACCCAATTTGAGAATATTCAGATCACTGCATTCACAACCGAGGCAGGCTCTGAAATTAGCTGCGGCCCGCGCAAGCCTGTAAACCCGGTCGTGATTTGTTATCTGCCGACTACTGATGCCAAGGTAAAGTATGATGGCGAGTTGCGGTCGGTGGAATTTGTTCCGAATGACTTTAAACTGCCGGAGAAGCGCTAAAGCTAACCTAAGACGCGGAGGAGTTAATTGATCACTTGCCGAAAAATGACAGCGCCCGATGTCACCGATGCTTTTAGTATGTTGAGTGACTTTCTCGGCGGCGATGAACACTATCTGGCGAGCAGTGCGGCTTACGGTGATCGCGGAATCCAGGGACTTAATGACGCGCTCTATCTGTTCCTCGAGCATCCCGATCTCGGGTTCGTTTGGATGGCTTATGACGAAGATGAAGTCGCCGGCGTTTGTGTTATTTGCTATGCGGTGTCGACGTCGATGGGATCGCTTGTAGCGAAGCTCGACGACGTTTCAGTTAAAGCTGAACGACGCGGGCAGGGAGTAGGCACCGAGCTCTTGGTTAAATTGAAAGAGCAGTTGCGGAAGGAAAAGGTGTCGCGAATCGATGTGGGCGTCCATCTCGAGAATCCCGAGGCGCGCAAATTTTATGAGAAGTTAGGATTCGTGGCGCTGAACGAAGAGCGCCTCGCGTGTGTGATCTAAGTTTTGAAATTGAAGGGGCAAGCGGAATCGCCGCGTTTACGCAGGTCGCTTGCCACCAGCCGTAAAACGGTTGGCTATTCGCCCTTCGGGCTACCGCATGAAGGCGGTACTCATACTAACGAGATAATAAGAAACTTAATTTTCGTCGCAGTGGGCAAAGGCTGCCTCTCACGCTAATTCATCTTACCGAGCTTGGCAATCTCCTCAAAATACTTAGCAAAGGCGACCATGCCGCCCGAAGCCTGTTGCCAATCGAAGTTCTCATTGGGAGCGTGGTAGCCGTGTTCCGGAAGTGAGAGACCGAGAAAGAGCACCGGGCACTTGAGCACCTGCTCGATGCTGGTCATCGCGCCTATTGTCCCGCCGTCACGCACAAATACCGGATCGCGTTTGAACGCAAACTTCATTGCTCGCTTTAAGGCTTGCGGCAACTCACCGGTAAGCACGGTGCGAAACGCGGGTGCCCCTGACTCGAAATGTATTTGCACATCCGGATTCAGTTGCTTCACGGCGGCAGCGAGCAGTTGCTGAATTTTCTTGGGATCCTGGGCGGGCACAAGTCGGAACGAGGCTTTTACTTCCGCACGTGGCGGCACAATCGATTTCACTCCCGGACCCTGGTAGCCGCCCACCACACCGTGAATCTCCATCGTCGGCATTCCCCAGATCCGTTTCATTACCTCGAGGTCGTCTTGAGAGCGCATCAGTTTCAAATGATGTGCCTTTTTGAATCCTTTGGCGCTAAAGCCTGAGTTGCTCCAATCATTCAGTTCGGCCTTGCTTGGCGGAATAACGTCGTCGTAAAAACCTTTGATTTTGATCTTTCCGGTTGTCGGGTCGTAAAGGTCACAAACGAGGCGCATCAATTCGGCGATCGGGTTGCGTGCGGCGCCCCCGACTTCACCCGAATGCGTGTCGGTGGTTCCAGTCTCCAACCTCAACTGAAAACCCGTGAGTCCGCGCAAACCCGCCGAGCTCGCCGGCCGCTCCCGCGAGACCCAGACAGTGTCTGAGACCACGACCGATTCAGTCTTTAAGTCGCGAGCTGCCTTGCTAATAATCTTTTCGAAGTTAGGCGAGCCGATCTCTTCTTCAAACTCCCAGAGGAACCGAATGTTTACCGGAATACCGGCCTCGAGTGCGGCGCGCGCGCCGTAAAGCGCTGCCAGAGCAGGTCCCTTGTCGTCAGTCGTGCCACGTCCAAAATAACTGTCACCCTTTTTGGTCATTACAAAAGGTTCGGTGTCCCAGGGCTCGGTTTCTTTCGAAGCCGGCTGCACATCCATGTGGTTATAAACAGTAACTGTTGGAAGGTTCTTATCGTTGCCGAACACACCGTGCACTGTTGGGTTGCCTTTACTTGCCTGGTAGACGTCCGCTTTCCCGCCAAAGCGACGCAGCGTTGCTACCGTCAGGTCGACACCCTTCCGGATGGCCTCCGCGTAAGCCGGATCGCAGGAGACGGTCGGAGTTTCGACAAACTGTTGCAGTAGATCCTCATACTCCCGTCGATGGGTCTTGGCGAAATTGAACAGCTGGTCGCGGTCTAGTTCCTTGGGCATTCTCGATCCTCCGATTGAGAGTATGTCTCGCTTTATAAAGCCTATTTGCTTGATTGATTTCGCTGCTTATAGTGCACAACCTTCACCGCGTTGTCACGGCGAACGGACAAAACAGCATCGCTTTGGGGTCTTATCCGACTGTTTTCAGCCTTCATTCCGGAGAGCTGCGTTCCGACTGGGCAGGGCAACTTTTCCCTCCAGATTTGTCACTAAGAAAGCGGTCATCTATTTAAGCAGGCCGCTGATGTTCGCCAGTCCGCCGGCGAACTTTTCCCAAATCGAGCCGTATATTTAAGAGCTTTTAGTTGTTCGTGCTATTCTGGCAACCCTTTCCGCAACCCGTCTCGGAAGGGCATTAGACTAGGTTTCAATCGATCGGAACAATTAGGAGGGTGGCGTGAGACGTAGACCGTGGATTCCGGGTATTCTGTTTTTGGCGCTTACCGTTTTAGTACCCGCCATAATGTTCGCGCAACAAAACCGGTCGGCACGCCGTCAACCCGGCCCCTCGACCGATCGTTCGGCTGGCAATGCCCCGCGGAACAAGACCGCCGTCACGTCCGCTGTCGTCAGGACGGATTTGAATGAAGCCCTTGCGGTGATTCAGTCGAACCACGTTGACGGCCGCAAGCTTGATTACAACACCGTCTTCAAGTCATCGATCACGGGCATGCTTAAGGTCCTTGATCCGCACTCCACCTATTTCGATCCGATTGACTTCGCGGCATTCAAGACAGAGCAGCGTTCCGAATATTTCGGGATTGGCGCCACCATCGATCACATGCAACAAGGTGATCAAATCAATACCTTTATTCGCGCCACGTTCGATGATTCGCCGGCTGCGCGCGCGGGATTGCGCTTTGGCGATCGCATCCTCGAAGTCGACGGCAAATCGATGGAGAACAAGAGTTATCCCGAAGTTCGTAAGTTCCTTTTAGGACCACGCGGCACTGTCGTTAAGGTGACCGTGCTGCACAACGTCACGGGACAGAAAGAGACTGTCACCATTACGCGGGATGCAGTACCCCTGCCGTCGATTCCCCAGGCTTACATGGTCGCTCCGGGAGTTGGTTACGTGGCCATGACAGGTGGTTTCAACCTGACTACCAACAATGAATTTCAGGAAGCACTTGCGGATCTGCATGCGAAAGGCATGAAGATGCTGGTGTTGGATCTGCGCGGCAATCGCGGCGGACTTTTGATTCAGGCAGTGAAGGTTGCCAACACCTTCCTGCAGGATGGGCAGTTGATTGTGAAGCAGGAAGGCAGGATTCGCGGTAGTTCGGAAGTGTTCATTGCTGACAATGAAGCGCCGGACCAGGTGCCACTCGTGGTGCTGGTGAATGGCGAGTCGGCATCAGCGGCCGAGATCGTTGCCGGCGCTTTGCAGGATCACGATCGCGCGCTAATCGTGGGCGAGAATACGTTTGGCAAAGGTCTCGTGCAATTGCCGATTCAACTTGAATACGATTCCGCGTTGTTGCTGACCATTGCCAAGTACTTCACTCCCTCGGGTCGATTGATTCAGCGCGATTATTCAAATGGCGCTTTATACGACTACAGCACGCGTGGTGGCCTGGGACCTGACAAGATTAACAGTCAGACAGCGCCAGCAGGACCGGAAAGCCGAACTGACACGGGTCGGACGGTTTATGGCGGCGGTGGAATCGCACCTGACGAAATTGCCAAGCCCGGCACCATTACAGCAGGTGAAGCAAAGCTTTCCGACTTGCTCTTCGGCTTTGCCCTGGAATTGACCAGTGGCCGTGTTAAGGGTTTTGAGAATTACAAAGTTGGCCGCCCGATTGAGTTTAATCACGATTTGCAGTCAACCGACTATCCGGTCACCGATGCGTTGTTCGCCGAGCTCAAGCGCTTTGCAACAGCGAAACCAGAATTCAAGACTACTCCGGAGCAGCTCGATCGATTCCGCGGGCACGCAGAGCGCCAGCTTCGTTACAACCTGACATCGGCTGCGTATGGAACCATGGTGGCGGTGCAGGTTTTCAATAACGACGACAAGCAGATTGCGCGAGCAATCGAAGCAATGCCACGCGCCCGCGAACTGGCACAATCAGCCCGCCGGGCTCGCGCGCGGTCATAACTTTAGACCACATAGCAACGACAAAAGAGACCTGGGCAACAGGTCTCTTTTGTTTTTAGGAGGTCGACGAAGCTCGTTGCGACTGCGCCGGCCGGATGGTGGGAGAAATTAGGAGGCTCCGCAATGCCTTCGACGCGTAGCGTCGAAGTGATTAGCCCGACCTTTCAAGGCCGGGAAGAGTCAATGCGAGACCGCGCGACGGCTCGATCCCGGCGTTGAAACGCCGGGCTAAAATCAAGGCGACGCTACGCGTCTAAGAGTTGCTCGCACTGGATGAGGAGTTGATAGCACTACTGAGGGTTAGTTCATCAATGCGACCATCAGCTGTTTACGAGATCTTATCCAGTCCATTACCATCCCGTCGTGGTGGCCCAATCGAAACTATTCATTATCGTTAACAATGTCGCCGCGAAGGCGCGGGCTGCTTGGCCCATCGTGCACGAGCGCCTGCAAGGCGCCGGAATTGAGTTTGAAGCCGCTGAAACGACTTGTGCAGGCGATGCCACATTGCGAACACGCGATGCCTTGCGCGCTGGTTTTGAAACCATCGCAGTAATTGGCGGCGATGGCACGCTCAGCGAAACCGCCGAGGGCTTTTTCGATCTAGCGAACAGTACTTCCATTCCGACTGCCATCAATCCAGCCGCCTCCCTCGCCATACTTCCGGCGGGCACTGGAGACGACTTCGCGCGCGGACTGATGAAGCGACGAGTGCCGCTTGCGGATTGGCTGGAACTGGTCGTCGCTCATTGTCAGCGCCCTGACCAATCCACGACGCACGCTGTCGATGTCATGGTTGGAGTGTGCGACGCCGAGCAACGACCGTTCATTTGTTTGAATGCTTCAACGATGGGTATAGGCGGAGAGACTGGCGCCCGCGTCGCGGCCCAAGGAAAGTTTATGCGGCAGTTCTCCGGCGAAGTTCGTTTCCTCGCAGCAGCGCTGGGGGCTTTAAGTGCATGGCGCGAACGGCGCGTGCGCGTCGTAGTTGATGGGCGGGAGCTGAGCGACGCTCCAATGAATCTGGTAGCGGTAGCGAATGGACTTTATGCCGGTGGCGGCATGATGCTGTCACCGGAAGCGCGGAATGATGATGGCAAACTTGATGTGGTTACCGCCAGTGGTTTGAATCGAGTCGCGGTGATGCGCGAACTTCCGCGCATCCATAGCGGTGGACACATCGCAAACCCTAAAGTGCGGATTTCCCAGGGACGGCACGTGAGGATTGAAACGTTTGTCCCCACCGATGGGTTGCTAATCGAAGCTGACGGAAACGTGCGGGGGAAAACGCCAGTGGACTTTAGGATTGTGCCGGGAGCCTTGCCGTTTGTGTTCTGATGCCGAATCGTTCTAGACCTGCAAACAGACTGAGAATCCACAACTGCAGTAAAGACACCCGCCGTTATGTTGTAAGGCCAGAGAGCAGTCAGGACAAAGGTTCTGGGCCACCAATTGGTTTTCGCGACGTTGCATCTCCGGCTGTGCAACAGCTGTGAGGCTCGCTGATTCGGCGACCTCGGAAAAACTGTTACTTAGCACCTGTTTATCGCGAGAGCCATCGCGATAAATCGTTATTCCTTTACAACCTAGATCATAAGCCAACAAGTAAGTCTCGTTGATGTCCTCGGGCTTTGCCTGTCGGGGAAAATTGATCGTCTTAGATACCGCCGCGTCAATATTCTTCTGAAAGGCTGCCTGCATTCGAACGTGCCAGGCAGGCTTGATATTGTGAGTTGTCACAAACAATCGTTTAGCTTTGGTGGGCACTTCTGCACAATCGTTTAATGAACCTTTCTCGGCGATCTCGCCCATCAGACCGTCGGTGTAGAAGTTGTGGGAACGCGCATACTGCTCAAACAATGGATGAATGAAAAGCATTTGCTCTGATTCAAAAGAGAGTCGGCGATAGGCGACAGAGTAAATGGGTTCAATACCGCTTGAGCAATTAGCGATTAAGCTGATGGTTCCCGTAGGAGCAACAGTAGTAACGGTAGCATTGCGACGCGGGGTCTGCCCCGCGGTGCGATGGATGGTCTCCTGAAACCATCGGGGAAAGGGTCCACGTTTTCTGGCGATCGCTTCCGAGGTGCGAAATGCCTCGGTTGAGATGTAAGCCATTACTTTGTCTGCCAGATCTATAGCTTCATCAGAGTCGTAGGCAATGCCAAGCTCGATCAGCAGGTCGGCCCAACCCATGACCCCCAGACCGATCTTACGATTGGCTCGAGTCATGCCTTCGATTTGCGGAATGGGAAACTCACTAACATCGATGATGTTATCGAGAAAATGCACTCCCGTTGCAACTACTTCTTTGAGCCGTTCGTAGTCCACGCCCCCTTTGTGAGCGAAGCGAGAGAGATTGATCGAGCCCAGCACACACGATTCGTAAGGCAATAGTGGTTGTTCGCCACAGGGGTTGGTGCTTTCGATGGCGCCAAACTCAGGCGTGGGGTTGTCGCGATTGATTCGATCGATAAATATGACTCCCGGCTCACCGTTGCGCCATGCCGACTTCACAATCCGATCGAACACCGTGCGCGCGTCCAATTCTCCAATCTTGAGTCCGGTGCGCGGATTAACGAGGTCGTACGAGTCGCCAGTCTTGGCTCGCTCCATGAACTCATCGGTCACAGCTACGGAGATATTGAACGTGTTCAGCTCGATCGGGTTAGTCTTGGCCTCGATGAACTCCTCTATGTCCGGGTGGTCCACGCGCAAAATCGCCATATTGGCGCCAGCGCGTTTGCCTCCAAGTTTGGTGACTTCGGTGGCGAAGTTATAGAGACGCATGAATGAGACTGGGCCGCTCGACTGGCCCTGTGTTGACTCAACCGGATCTTCTTTCGGACGCAGCCGCGAGAAATCGAATCCCGTTCCACCGCCGCTCTTCTGGATCAGCGCAGTGTCTGCAAGGGTGTCGAAGATGCTCTCCATCGAGTCTTCTATCGGCAGTACAAAGCAGGCGGACAGCTGACCGAGATTGCGACCGGCATTCATTAGTGTGGGGGAGTTTGGCAGGAATTCGAGCCGGGTCATTACCTCAAAGAAAGCGCGCTCCGCGGCCTTCGCATCATCCTCGGTTCCATATTTGAGGTCGGCGGACGCAATGCTCCTGGCGACGCGACGAAACATCTCTTCCGGGTTCTCTATGACCCGTCCGTCAGCATTGCGGGCCAGGATACGCTTTTGCAAAACGAGAAGTGCGTTCCTGGTGAGGCCCAGCGCCTCTTCTGTTTCTAAGTTGCTCCTACTCGACATTTTGAATAAAGCTCCAACACGGGCGTGATTAACGCCGTCAGACTCTCAATGTATTTTACAGCTTCATCCTCGTGTTCGTAGAGGTTGGTGGCAAACCCTGACAGTTCAGATCTTCGCAAACTAATCCGAAAAATCCCTTGAGAAGTATTGATCGGCTCTCCCGCTAGTTTGGAAGGAGTGACGAACAATCGGGTGTCGATCGTGACCACGCCCAAGGGGTTTTCTCCGTGACTGCCGGCCCGGCCCACGATCGGTATCGCCACATAAGAAAGGTACTCAATCTCATCCAATCCCCGATCTTGCTCGATGGCCTTCGGACAAATGCCGTTCGGGTACTCCTTGTTCCTGAATCGCTTGCGAATATCGCGATCCATTACTATGGTTTGGCGAAACTCCAAAGCCATGCCTGCAACACTGTTTTGATAGGGGAAGGGAACCCGGTATTGTCCGGGAGCGGTAATCGTCTCCAGTTTGTCCTGCCAACGTAGCGATACCCCCACTCGAAACATTTTTTCCTCCACTAATGCTGCCCGAGGAGAGGACGAGCCAACATGTTTATAGATAATGCTGTATTGGGGATCTTCCGCAGAAAGCGGTGGCGAGGAAAGAGTGTCTTCGGCTACCTTCACTTCACCCTCGATGGCGATCAGCTCGTAGAAAAATGAAGGCTTCGCATCGTGTGCCGGGGGCGATGAAACCCTCATCTTCTTGCGACTACTTCTCCTTCGTTCAAGCCGATTCGCGAATTCCCGTTGAATCAGTTTTCGCCATTCAATCAGAGTCTCAGTTAGCCAGAGCTTGGCATAGTCGGGATCGTCCTTGAAGTTCTGCAAAAAGTATCCATCAATAAGCTTGGTTCTTTCACTGCCATAAAGAAAATCAAGCAGAGCCCGACTGGAGATAGAGCGCTGGTTCGTGTAATTGGCAGTCAGTCGGGCGGCGAACAGTAGGTTTATCGAAGCGGAGATGACAAACCCGAGCCCATAATAGGTAAGAGCTCCTATAGTCGTTAGTCCTTGTCCCTTCATCGATTCTCCAAAAATTCCGGCAATGAATGTTCCTCCCAACAGACCAGAGAGACTCTTGGTAAAGGCCTCTTGCTCCTTTGACCAATTGCGAACCACGAAAACGCCTAAAATCACACCTAACAGGAAGAGGAATTCCAGGACCAGCTCGTGTGGCTCATTGATCAGCCGATATTTATTCCATAGCCAGATCCACCAGGAACGGGTCTGATATAGCAATGCACCTGAGCCGAAACCGAGGACAATGACCGGCGGCAATCCCCATGCGAACCTATCTACCGCAAACTCTTCATTTGCTCTGACTAGAATGAAGAGGAGCATTGTTGCCGCTAATGCGCCCACAAACCACCACGCGGCTCCCCAAGTGCTGAGAGCGCCGCTGGACAGCAACAGCATCGCAGCCACAAATCCCAGTAAGAGCCCGATGGTGTTGCGGTAACGTACTTCTGAATTTCTAAAAAGAGATTCACGGAGCTTGTCCCGCAATCCCGGGGACAAAATGATGCCTGATAAGACAAGAATTATCATCACAAGGAGGATGTATGGGAGAATTTTAGAAATAAGTTCTTCGAGAGTGTTAGACATAGTGAGAGGCCTCCTTCTTTGGCGGGGTTTGAGTCGGTGAATTGAGCTACGAGTGGATAGCTTCAATCAGCGCGAGGTTATGTTCCAGTTTCTTTACTACAAATCCATCTTTTCGCAACTCCTCCAAGGCAGCTCGCACCCTTTCGACCGCATTCTCCAGGTTGAGAGCGCTACCCTCGTGATCCAAGCGCGGGATGCCCTTCCGGGCAGCGATGGCGTACTCGAGGGTGCAGCCATTGCTGTATTCCCAATCGTAATTAAAACGCACTTCGTAGATCTTTTTGATGATGAACCATTCCCAGAGGAAGAGATAATGTTGCTGATCGAACCCGCGAGCAAAGTAGGGTCCCGGTGTGACGACGTTTATTAATCCTCGCTCACGCAACTTTTCCGCGAATTCCACACCGCGTGCGACATTGGCTTGAATCAGAGCGGTTTGAACTTTCTTGAATTCCTCATCGCCGAGCTTCGTCTTCAAGTCTGGTTCTGAGCGTGCTTCATATTTCTTCAGAACTTCGTAGTAAAACCGTTTGCCGGTAGTGATGTCGCTGCTGCAATAGATCCCCGCATCATCCGGCAACACGCAATCGAATGCCGACATCGACATCTTGATCTCATCGATGACCTTGCGACTGGAAAATTCGGGAACGTCAAATTGATCGGTTCCGTAATAAAGTTCCGTCATCAATTCTCCTCAACACATATCTCCGTAAGACTCATGCTGGAAGCTTACGACTCTTGCTATAAGACTGCTGTGATCAGCTTGCCCTCCTCAATTGGATTTTCGAATGTGGTTGCGGTGGCCATAGGGTTTGAGGACCGAGTCACCTATTAATCCAGTGGAGGCAAAGCCTTTTTGGAAACGGAATTAGAATAAGCTACCAAATGGTAAGCTATCAAGCTAAACAACACCTGAACCTATGATTATCGCAGCTCGGAATCGCGCTTCGGATACCAGATCTCTTCCATCGCAGCGATTTTTTTTAATCTCCGCCGGTGTCGTTCCTTGCCACTAAAACGAGCTGCCACAAACGTGCGCACTAGCTCTAACGCTAACTCGACGCCAACCACCCTCGCGCCCAGGCAGAGGACGTTGCAGTCATCATGCTCGCGCGACTGGCGGGCGGAATAAGTGTCGCTGCACAACGCAGCGCGAATACCGCCTAGCTTGTTAGCCGCCACCGCCGCCCCAACTCCACTGCCACAAATAAGAATGCCAATCTCAGCATCGCCCCGCTGGATTGCTTCACCAATTTGTTTGGCGTAATCAGGATAGTCATCCGGCTGCGATCCATCATGAGTTCCAAAATCAATAAGCTCGTGCCCGGCCGCGCGCAGTTCGGCAATCACCCGTTCGTTAAGGGGAAAGCCTGCGTGATCAGCACCGATGGCGATTCGTGTTCCCATCACAGTCAGAAACTAAAGCAGCGGCGCCACCTTGCGCGCAAACTGAAAATTGAAGCGATCGCGACGCAAAACTTCGACGCGGTTCAGCGCGAAGAGATCCAACGGGTCTGTCGGGCCATAAATCGTTGAGAAGGCGGCAATGTGTCCAGCTTCCCGCGTTGCGCGCCGCGCCGCATCGGAGAAGTATCCAGCGGGATAAGCAATCGTCCAGCAGGGTTGCTGCACCAGATTTTCGATTTCCCGTTTGGCCGTTTCGATTTCTGATTTCACTTCCGACTCGGGTAATTGATGCAGCCAGGCGTGGCTCATGGTGTGGGATCCAAATTCGATCCCGGCATTAGCCATTTCCAAAATCTCTTCCCGTAACAGATGCGGATAACCGCGATCGCCGGCTGGCGTTGTCGCAGCGGTGGACATCTGCCCAATACTTGAGGGGATGATGAAGATGGTCGCTTTGATTTCAAGCTCCTTCAGCACCGGAAAGGCATTTGTATAGTTGTCCTGCCACCCGTCGTCAAAGGTGAGCGCCACGGCTCGTTCGGGAAATTCTCCCTTACTTTGAAAATGCTTGATGAGTTCTGAAGCAGTATAAAACTTAAACCCCTGCTGCTTCAGGTAAGTCAGCTGCCGGCGAAAACGTTGTGGCGGTGTGAAGGCACCGCGAACCTTCGAGTCGCGGCGCGGTTTGCTGATCTTGTGGTAGAGGAGGACAGGCGGCAGCATTAGCCTAAAAGTTTGGTCCTTCAAAAATACTCACATCAGAATCCGCACGCGTGAGAAACCAGTTAGCAGGTTCATACATCAGCTCGCGCTTGTCCGGCGAATAAACCATAAACGGCGGCGCCCGCTTGATGCGGAAGAAACCAAACAAACGCAGTCGCTCCACAAGGAGTGGATCACGTACGTCGGTAACAAGACTCCCGACCCGCCTTTCAACACTTCGTCGCAGCGCTGTCTTCAAAAGTTCGTCGATGATCTCAGCACCGTTTTCCGGATCGTAACAGATGTCTGTGATGGCCGCCTTCGCCGGGGCCTTCGCATGTTCGGGTTTGCGAAAGAAAAGTACTGCGTAACCAGCCAATCGGTCGCTTTCATAAACACCGAGCACTTCAAATCTCTTTCCCGGTTGACGGCGAAACTGCCAGTTGAGAAAAGCTGAACGTCGTTCTATGGCACAAGGAAAGTTTTTGGACGCTCGCTGCCAAAGGTCATCAAAAGCGGAGTCAAAGTCGACAACTTCCCTCACATCAAATTTTGGGTTGGGAATTGTTTGGCTGGGAGAAGGACGGAAAGGTGCATATCCCAAATTGAACAGACCTCTCAATGGAGCGATCAAAGCAACCTCTTTTAACCCATAGCCGGGAAACAAAAGCCGCTGATAGCGGTCAATCATTCCCATGCGCACCCACTCCAAACTAGTCAGGACATTTCCTGACATCTCGTTGTAACCGAGGGCCAGCATCGTGGGATAGGTCTGGCGCGCCAACTGCAGCAGACGCTTGCCAAGCTTCTGCCCGCGGTACTGCGGCAGCAAGATGAAATCGAGAATCCAGACAGCTCGCCGCACCTCATCGTCGACTTTTAGTTCGACCAGAATTGTAGCGGCTTGACCGACAACGCGCTCGCCATCTTTCACTATCCAGAGAGGAATGTCGTCGAGAGCAGTGTAAGGATTTTCAAGGTAGTGCCATTTCCACACTTCGGGATCGCTCTTACGCGGATCATCGCGATAAGCTTCGCCTAAGAAAGCCAGGAGCGCTTCCTCTTCAAATAGCTCGAACTGTTTGATTTGGACTTCGGCGGGCATTAGGAGAAGTAATTAGTGCAACACGAAGCCACCAAAAGGCTGACAAGTCAGTGCAATCCAAAAACTTGCTCCGTTCGAATCTTGCCCGTCTTTTGGAGTGCGACGACTAGAGCTCGGTGCTTTTAACAGCCGGACTTCCTCGCGCTGGGTCAGTTCGATAAAAGTGCTCGAGCTCGCTGTAATACGTTATCGACATTGAAGCCGAGGTTTTTGAGGGCCACGTCTCCCGGGGCCGAGGCGCCAAAACGATCCAGACAAATCACATCCCCAGCGGGTCCAACGTAACGATCCCAGCCCTGGCGTACTCCGGCCTCGATTGCGAGGCGCGCCGTAATGGCTGGCGGCAAGACTTCGTTGCGATAGGTCTCGGGTTGCTCTTCAAACAATTCCCAACATGGCATTGAGACAACGCGGGTAGCGATTCCTTCCTGCTGCAGAGTCTCGCGTGCTTCCAAGGCGAGTGAAACCTCCGAACCAGTTGCGATTAAAATCAAACTCGGCCCGCCACTGGTGGCTTCGGCTTCGGCGAGAACGTAAGCGCCCTTGCGAGCTCCATCAGCGGAACTGAAACGTGTTCGATCAATCAGCGCCACCTTTTGCCGCGTTAGGGCGAGAGCCGTCGGGGCGTTGCGTCGCAGAATCGCCGTGCGCCAGGCTTCACGCACCTCATGCGAATCAGAGGGCCGTATGACAAATAGATGCGGAATGGCCCGGAGCGCAGCGAGATGCTCAATCGGTTGATGCGTCGGGCCGTCTTCGCCTAGCCCAACTGAGTCGTGAGTGAAAACGTAAATCGCCTGAACTTCGGAAAGCGCCGCGAGCCGTATAGCCGGCCGCATGTAATCCGAAAAGGTCATGAAGGTACCGCCGAAGGGAATCAAACCGCCGTTGAGCGACATGCCTGTCAGCGTCGATCCCATCGCATGCTCGCGGACCCCGAAGTGAATTGTTCTTCCTTCAGGACTGCTTGCCTCAAAATCGCCGCCGCCTTTGATGTCAGTATTGTTTGAAGGGCCCAAGTCGGCGGAGCCGCCAATCAACATCGGCATATGCGGTGCGAGTGCATTAATAACTTCACCACTGGCAGCCCGTGTGGCCATCGCTTTCGCATCCGTGAAAGCCGGCAGGTGTCTTTCCCAGTCTGCCGGAAGCTCGCCTGACATTGTGGTGCTCCAAAGCTTACTCAACTCAGAATGTTTTGCTTGATACTCTGAAACTAGATCGTTCCACTCGCTCTCTTGCTTCTGGCCACGGGTAGCGCTCTGGCGAAAATGTGCGAGCGCTTCATCGGGAATGAAGAACTGTTGATCTTCGGGCCAACCGAGATGTCGTTTCGTTTCGCGCACAGCTTCTTCGCCGGGCGCATCGCTATGGGCTTTGCGAGTGCCCGCGGTTGGCATGCCAAATCCAATCGTGGTCTTCACCGAGATCAAGGACGGTTTAGTGCCGACGGATTGAGCCTCGCGGATGGCCGCGTCGATTGCCTCTAAATCATTGCCATCTTCAACGGTGACGGTATGCCAACCGTAAGCCTGAAACCGTTTGGGAACGTCTTCGCTGAACGCGAGGTCGGTAAAACCTTCGATCGTCACTTTGTTGTCGTCGTAAAAATAAATCAGTTTGCCAAGTTTCAGATGACCCGCGAGCGAAGCTGCTTCGGAAGCCACGCCCTCCATCAAGTCGCCATCAGAAACGATTGCATAGATGTGGTGGTCGATAACCGGAAAGTCTTTTTGATTAAATTTGGCGGCGAGATGGGCGGAGGCCATTGCCATGCCGACACCGTTAGCAAAGCCCTGCCCTAAAGGTCCGGTTGTTATTTCCACACCCGGAGTCAAAATATTTTCAGGATGGCCGGGCGTCCGTGAACCCCACTGGCGAAAGTTTTTGATTTCATCGAGTGGCAGATCATAACCGGTGAGATGAAGCAGTGAGTAAATCAACATCGAACCATGACCGGCGGAAAGCAAAAAGCGATCGCGATTTTCCCATTTGGGATTTTTCGGATTGTGCCGAAGAAAGCGCGTCCACAAAACATAGGCTAGCGGCGCCGCGCCTAGTGGCAACCCCGGATGACCCGATTCCGCTTTTTGCACGGCATCGAGGGACAAGGTCCGAATCGTGTTAATGCAAAGTTGATCTAGCTCGGGAGTGGTGTCGGTATGCTGGGGCATCGGCGCGCTCATTGTCGTTTTTGTCCTCGGTTGCTGCGAAGTGGTTAGGTTTCGTCGAATAGCTGATCGTAGATCTTTTGCTGCCGCTCAAGCGCCACCTGGTAGCGGTCATGTCGTGACCGATTGGGTTCGAAGGTTGTTTCGGCAGCGACCTTCCTGGTTTCGATGTTTGCTATTTTGCCCGCCGCTTCCAATGCAAGCAAGGCGGCGCCGCGTGTAGAACTTTCCGAAGTAGCTGAGAGAGTGATCGGCGTGCCAAGCACATCCGCAAGAATCCCCATCCACCCTGGTGAAGCGCGCAACGCTGTGCCGGAAGCGATGATTGTTGCATTAGGAGCAAACGGTGCGAGCGCGCGGTAAATTAGGGCGAAGCGATAAGCAATCGCTTCCATTGCAGCGCGCAAAATCTCGATTGGCTGAGTCTTGTTTTTCAGACCTAAAATCGCGCCTCGGGCTGTTAGCGACCAGCCGGGGCTCCGCTCACCAGACCAAAACGGCAGAACTGTTAAACCGTGCGCGTCAGGTTCAAGCTCGGTCAGAGCGTCTTCGATCCAATTGTCGTCAACATCGAGCAGGGATTCGCGTAACCATGCATAAAGACTACCTCCATCAGAAAGAGCGCCACCGAGAATTACGCGTTTATCATCGGCGCGGTAACACCAAAGTTCAGGAGGTATTTTTGCCGGCGGCTCGCCACGATACATCAATCGCAGTGCTCCGGAACTGCCCACCATCAAGGCTAAATTGCTTGGAGTAGTACAGCCACTGCCGATCGCATCTGCAGCGCCGTCGCCAATCGGAGGGAACAGTTTTGCTTCGCCGAGCGCAGGCCAGCGCAGGGCGTATTTTTCTTTTAATCCCCGAAATGCAGTGTGAGAGGAGGCGAGTTGCGGCAAAGTGTCGAGGCGCAAATCGAGTATTTCGAGTAGCTCAGCGTCCCAGTCGCAAAGTTGCTGATGGAACAGACCAGTGCCAGATGCCATTGAGATGCTCGCTACAGTTTCGCCGCATAAATGTAAGACGAGGAATTCACCGAACGACATCCATGAGCGCGTGGCTGCAACATCCTCGGGATGTTTCTGATTGAGCCAGCGTATTTTTGCCGGCCAGTAGCTGGGATGAAATCGACAACCCGTCCGAGCGTGGATCGAAGATTCGTCAAACAAATCTCTTAGTTCCTGGGCAGCGGCGGTCGCCTCTATGCTGGCCCAGGTGAAGACAGGAGTCGTCGAGTCTCCGTTTTCATCAACACCGACAAGACTGTGCCAAAAACATGAGATCGAGATCTGCTGAATCTCGAGGTCAATTGTTTTTGCCAAACCGAAGAGATCGTCAATTGCACTCTCGATCCAACCCAGTCTCTGTTCAGCGTTAAAAGAGGTAGCGTCATTCGCCGCGGGCCAGTGCTGACGAACACTCGCGCTGGCGATGTCTTCACCGTGTTCATCAAAGAGGGCCGCGCGAATTCCTGATGTGCCAATGTCTAAACCCAACACAGCGGCGGGACGCGACTGGGGCATCAGGGAGACAATTTGAGGTGACGGCTCAAATCCTTCGAGGACCTCATCCAGCGCGCTGCTCATCGGCAGTCCCGTGCGCGTAACCGTTCACGCGATTCGAAATGTTTTTAGAAGGTGCAGTAACTGATTGCGAGTTCGTGAGCAGAATCGCATAGGGAATAAGCGATAGTCTAGTGTTTGTTGTTGACCGCTAGTGCCCTTGAACCGAACATTTGACCGCCAAGACGCAGAGTCGCCAAGACGCCAAGTCGCAAAGACGAAAAGGAAGATTGACACGTCGATCACACGTCTCGAGTTCTAGTGAATTTTTGTCCTACCTGAGTTTTAACCGCTCGATCTCACTGTAGTTCTTCCGTAGCGGCTTGGCGACTTTGCGTCTTGGCGGTAAGGGGGACCGGTACAGTACGGAAGCGGTAGCGACCGCATTCAAGTAGTCTACTTTCTAGTTCAGGACAGTAAGGCCTGCTTCGTAAGTGCGGTCGCTACCGCTTCCATACTGTACCGACCCTAGGCAACTGTTAGAATAACTTTCGATGCAAGCCGAGACTCTCAATTGCCCGATGTGCGGCGCGGCGGCCGCTACCGACGATCCCACTTGCAATTATTGCGGTGCCCGGTTGGCAACGGTGGCCTGCGCCTCCTGTTTCGGCATGATGTTTCGTGGCAGCAAACACTGCCCGCGCTGCGGAGCCCCTGCCGGACTGCGCTCTGCCACCGATC
>JBGSYG010000030.1:0-82471 GCA_041750995.1 Pyrinomonadaceae bacterium
TCGACGGTCTCATAAATCAGCTCGTAAGCTTTGGCGGGCATAATGCTGCCGAGGTAGCGGAGCATGTTCGCGCGCAGTTCCGTCCCCGCCTCCGCGAAGTATCCGAGCAGGGAAGTAAGAAACAGCAGGAAGGGGAACAGCGCCAGCACGAAATAAAAAGAGAGTTGCGCAGCGCTCGCCATCACGTCGTTTCGGGCGAGTTGTGCCGATAGACGTTTTCCGAACTTGCTCCACGTTAAGCCGGGCGGCAACAATGCGAACATAGTGAGCAAAGTAATGGTGCGCTCAGACCGCAACCGCTTCCGTTAGTCTCATTCGCGTATTTATCCGGCCGCCGTCTTTGAAGGTTGTTTTGGTTTGGTTCAATCCGGCACCATAAAACTCGACAAGTTTATTGACGAGATTTACATGCCCTGGGCCAAAGCTAATAAACGAATGACTCGATGGGCCACAAGGATCTGAAGACGACGATGCGATACATTCGCGCCGTTAGCTGCAGAGAAATGTGCGTTCTCAGAATTTTGGTCAAAATCTCCCACACAACAGATACGGCCGCCAGTGCTGGCAGCCGTAAGTGTGTTGATTGATTGGTCGGGGCGAGAGGATTCGAACCTCCGACCTCTCGGTCCCAAACCAAGGGTTCGGCAAAGAGCTAAGTTTTTGCCTTTTCTAAAGTTGCAGCCACCACAGATTTACTAGGGTTTTTACATTCCGTCCCATTCGTTACGGTCCAGTATACGTCCCGTGCTGGGAATTCTGGTCACAAATCTCCCCCAGGAGCTCTAACGAATGCCGGTCTCATACTTCCAACGAAATTCTGGTCCGGTTAAGGCGGAATGGGTTGCCGCCTTCTTGTCAGAGGTCTGAGCGCAGTTTACTGAGGCCAACCCACTAAGACGATGGCTGAAATGAAAGCCTCGATTATTTTTCATAGCTACCCTCGTAACCGGATCCTTAGATGGCTATTGCTTCGGCTTGCGTGGATCATCTAAAGGATTCACGTATGTAATCATCCATGGTCCGGAACCATGAAGTTGAAGGACCGTGTCACCCTTGGCCCACGCGAAATGCTTCATATCGGCGGGCCAGAAGCCAAACGTCCCGGCCGGCATCTGCCGAGTGGCCGTCTGGTCAAACTTTTCGCCCATGCCGACATTGAAGGTCCTCGAGATTACAGTCCCATGCTCTACCTTGGGGTGCCAGTGCGGCGGAATCTTTAAGCCGTCTGGCAACCAAAGACGCATCGTGAAAAAGCCTTCCCTGGCGGGGTCACCTTCCAGCACTGCCACCTTGGCTCCCGCAGGCAGCGACGCTGGGCCATCCTTCCATTGAATCTCAGCCGCCGGATAGAGACGCATCTCAGCCTTCTGCGAATCTGTCATCTCGTGCTTCTGAGGCGCCTGACACAATGCTATCGAAGTAAATGCGACTGTTAGCGCAAAAGCGCTAAGTATGTGCTTCATAGTCTTTGCCTCATGGTGAAGTAATCTTCGTTTCGCTACAGAAAGTTCAAACTGTTAGTGTTTTAGCCACTCGGTCACTTCATCTTGTTCACTTCTATCCCAACTCTTCGATCAAGGACACACAGTGCTTTGGCGAGGGATAGGGCTGATTTTAGTATCACATCGTTATTCATATCCTCGGCATCCCAGATCACAAAGATGTCGTTACCGTAGCGAAGGAGTGGTTCCTGGTTGGCTGGTGCGGTGTTCTTTGAAAAGACAAATACCCCAACTGAAGCCATCCTGATTCTTCCGCGCCTTGTCAATCTCCTCCAGTGCCTTCTTCATGTCGTATGAACTCTTGAGACGCCAGATTGAAAAAGCGTCAGATATCGACATCCTCAACGAAGTTGCCTCGCCTGGACTTCTGTCTGAAGCACAGGGCATTCTGACTTTCGCATCGCGTAAGACTCTATCGATCATTTTTGTCCGTGCAGAAGATTCAAGTTTTGATAAAAGTTGGAAGGAAACCCGAGCATAATTATCTCGATTCTCAATCAAGCCGTGCCGACCTCTAGCATTACCCATCGTGGCAAAACTCTGCAAGAGAAGATGCCAAATGAAGTCAGAGCGCTTGAGAAAGACTGCCGATGAGGGCTCATCATCGTCCCAATAGTTAACCGACACCAAGCATCAGGGCGAGATTTTGGAGGGCTGGTGTGTTATTTTTTCTCCCGAAAATTCCCGCGAAGGTCATTGGATTAGAGCGTTCGCCTCCGGAGCGAAAATTCGCAGGTTCGACGCTGGCGCCAAGGGAGGGGCCGTAACGCCGCGCCTCTACCTAATCGAACAGCACTTGGGCAACCTTGATGTTAGTCGGCAGGTGTTCAACCTGGCAGTCTCCTATACGCCATCACCGCGAGTTCAGCTAGAAGTGGAGGTTCCCGTATCAAGGACTTCGTTCGACGATGGGACCACTTCGGGATCCGGCAGCGGCTTGGGGAACGTAACCGTTTGGACCAAGTATCGATTTTTCCGGAGGGTAAAGACTTACGGTGATCGCCAGGCCGCATTTCGTTTTGGTCTGGAACTACCTACCGGCAAATCCGATGCGCCGTCTCAAGCAGTTATAAACGCCCCGGCATTTGTTAGACAACAACTGACACCCATCAACGGGGGCCTGTCGCCGCATTTTGATGTGTCATTCTCTCAGGCGGGAGGCCGCTTTATCTTCGGCGGGAATGCCGAGGGGATCGTGCGTTCTGAGCGCGACGGCTTTCGCATGGGCCATGAACTTCGCCTCAACACGGACCTTGAGTATGTGCTTTTACCGCGTAAGTACGATGTTCCTGGTGGAGAACTCTTCTTAATTCTCGAAACTACGTTTGTGCATCGAGCTACTGGTCGTCTCGATGGGAACGCAGTGCCCGGAAGCAAAGCGACTGAATACTACGTCGCCCCAGGCCTGCAGTACGCGGCCCATCCACAGTTTGTTATTGAAGGCAGCATGCAGCTCCCCGTTGTTCGCAACACGGGCCCACTCGTGCTGCGCAATGACAGGAACATTCTTTTGGGTGTGCGTTATCTGTTCTGAGGTACTTATGAGAAAGATACTGTTCATCTTACCGTTGTTGCTGGCGCCAGCGCCGACGCTGGCACAAGCCCCAGCTTCGGCACCTTCAATGGTTCTGAAGGATCTCCAGGGAGGGACGGTGCGGCTGGCTGATTTAAAGGGAAAGGTTGTGCTACTGAATTTCTGGGCAACATGGTGCCCGCCGTGCAGAGCGGAGGTTCCCGACCTCGTGAAATGGCAAAGACAATACAAACGGCAAGGTCTACAGGTTATTGGCATCACTTACCCGCCCACTCATCGCCGAGAGGTCCAAAGATTCGTCCGCCAGTTGAAGGTGAACTATCCTGTGTGGTTGGGTAGCAAAGAGACGAAAGCACTATTCGATCCCGGCGAGACATTGCCGTTCTCCGTCGTTGTCGACCGAGAGGGAAAAGTTAGAGCTACTATTGAAGGGATTCTGCTCCCGGAAGAGTTCGACGTGAAGGTTCGGCCGCTGCTCGGGCAATCGAATAGGTGAGAACGGGCATCATAGCAAGTTCTTCAATGCGGACAACATTCGTTAATAATTATGGAGGCATGAAATGCGAAACAGACACATTCTACCGTTGATGATGGTGGCTTTTATTATGACCTTCGGTGCCGTCGCGGCTTCCGCTGGGACTGCGACTGTAACCATTCGCGTGGAGGGAATGCATTGCGGCAACTGCGCGGCTTCCATCACGAAGAAACTGAAAGCCACAGCGGGTGTCGAGGACGTCCGGGTCAGCTTCGAGAAAAAGGAAGCTTGGGTGAAGTTCGACGATCAGAAGCTTACTGTGGCGAAATTACGCGAGATCATTAACAGTACCGGCTTCAAAGCCGTGGAAGAAAAAGCTAGTGGTGACTAAAGGAAATGCTAAGTGCTTCACTCTTTGACTCAAAATCTCACTCGCTTAAAAATCATGACGCACTTCACTCCAATTCTCTGACCTCCGCGTTGCGGGCGCGGAGACCTGGTCTTCAAAAAACCGTCCGAAACGCTTCAATTGAGGCGCAGGAAATTGCCCACACATTAGGCAATTAAGAGATAGAGGTATTGGACCAGTCAGCTAAATATTTTGATAGCAGGAGTGTTGGTGGAGCAGACGGGACTCGAACCCACGGCCTCTGCGTTGCGAATGCGTCGCTCTCATTCTTTGAAAGAATTAAACCGCCCACTCGGTTGTCGACCGAGTGACCGGTCGCCAGGCAAATAGTTCTAGTTTCAAGTGTTGCTCGGCCGGGAAATACCAGACATTTCCCATTGCATCCCATGGTCTACAGGTCGCTATACGTCGCGTGCTGGAAATTCTGGTCACAAATTACCCACACGGAAAAACAGGTCCGTTAGACGTATCTCTCTAAATTATTGGATGTGGTTTAGATTTTTTGGTCGGGGCGAGAGGATTCGAACCTCCGACCTCTCGGTCCCCACCCCATTGGTTCGGCAAAAACATAAGTATTTGCCTTTTCTAAAGTTGCAGCCACCACAGATTTCTTATGGTTTTTAGATTCCGTCCCATCCGCTACGGTCCGTTACACGTTCCGTGCTGGACGTTCTGGTCACAAATTTCCCACAAGGAATCGATCAGGCCAATACTCAAAATACGGTAAGAATCACTCCACTATTTAAGAGGCTAAGTAGAGGGACCATCTATGGTACAACTACTTTCTTGTAATCTTTCCCTGATCTGCTGATGGTACAGTTAACGCCCGGACCAAGATTTATCATAATCGAGCAAATGAGAAATTTGGCTATATGCTTCTTGGCAATCTTCGCGATCTTACTGGTCTCCTCACCCGCGCGCCCGGCCAACGATCCCTTATACGGTGGCAGCGTAGTTGTAGCAATTTCCTCAGATCCAGGTGGGCTGAATCCATCCATCACAACCCAGGGCGGTGTACATCTGATTTGTGGCTCAATCTTTAGTGGCCTCGTTGCTCACGATTTTGACCTCAATCCGGTTCCCGATTTGGCCGAACGCTGGGAGGTCTCACCCGATGGTCGGACTTATACGTTCTTCCTCGCACGGGAAGCTGTGTTCCACGACGGTGTACCGGTGACTGCTGAAGATGTGCGATTTACGTTCGAGCAATTGTTACTCAAGTACCACTCTCGCACCCGCACGTCCATAGCTGACAACTTACGTCGGATAGATACTCCCGACCAGCACACAGTCGTCTTTAACTTCGACAGACCATATGCTGCCTTCTTAAGACTCGTTGATGTCACCAACGCGCCCGTGATGCCGAAGCATTTGTATGAAGGGACAGATCCGCTAACGAATTCACGCAACACAAATCCGGTAGGTAGCGGGCCCTTTAAGCTTCAGGAGTGGCAGAAGGGTAATCATCTTACGCTCGTTAAGAACCCGCGCTATTTCAAGACAGGCAAACCCTATCTGGATCGCATTGTTTACAAGGTCATGCCTACGGGGGCGCTGGCGACCATCGCGTTCGAGCGCGGCGAAGTTGATTATCTAATGGGCGCGTCACCGCTCGATATTGCGCGGTTGAGGGCTATGCCGGGCGTTGTTGTCACGACTAAAGGCCGCGAAGGCTATGCAACCGTCGAAACTCTGATCCCGAATCTGAAGCGTGCACCCCTTTCGGACTTACGGGTCAGAAAATCCATCGCACACGCGATCGATAAACAATTCCTGGTTGATAAGCTGCTATTCGGACAAGGTATCGCGGCGACAGGGCCTGTCTCACACATGCTCGCCTGGGCTTACAATCCCAATGTGGAAAAGTATGAACACAATACGGCCCTCGCCAATCAAATGCTTGACGAAGCCGGACAGCGGCGGGGATCCGATGGCATACGCTTCCACCTGAAGTTCGTTCACGCTGCCGCTTACGCCAAGGTTGCCGAGGCGTTGCGCGATCAGTTGCTCGAGGTCGGTATCGCCGTTGATTTACAACTCATGGAATTTGCCGCGGCAGTCGACGCGGTCTATATCAAAAAGGACTTCGATCTCGGCTTCGCTTCATTCGAAAACGGTCCCGACCCGGACATCGGAGTGAAACGCACGGTCGTCTCCTCCAACATCGGACCCATTCCTTTCTCCAACGGCGCAGGCTATCGAAATCCACGCGTTGATGAGTTATTCGCTATCGCTGCTTCCGAGTTGGACAAGCAAAAGCGTGCGGGGTATTACTTCGAGGCACAGGACATCCTGGTTAAGGACTTACCTTACTTCTGGCTCTACGAACCCAACTCCAGTGCCGCATACAGTGCAGGGTTGCAGGGGATGTACGAGTGGAGCGCGAAATCAAATGCTTATTTTGCGCAGGACGCCTGGTGGGCCGACGGCGGGCGCTCGGCGCATCCATCCGCAAACACTCTTCCGCGTCCGCAGCTCTACTTGCTCATTGCGCTCATCGCGCTGACTACCGTTGCTGGCGCAATTCTGCTGAAGAGAAGAAGGCGCAGAATCTGAGCGTCACGCTGGCTTGTCGAGATTTGCGATGCGAGCCTTGGGGTCGAGCGCTCGGTTGAGTGCGTCGCCGACCGTGTTAAGTGCCAGGACAAGCAGCGAGACCGCCAGCGCCGGAAAGAACATGATCCACCAGGCATCGCGAATAAAGTGTTCGCCGTTATGTAGCATGTAACCCCAGCTCATGTAGTTGCTGTCTCCCACGCCGATAAACTCCAACGCTGCTTCAACCAGAATCACTCCACCCACCATCAACACAACGTTCGTAATTATTATCGGGAGCGCGTTAGGTAAAATGGTGCGAAACAATATACGTGCGGGACTAGCGCCCATGGCGTGTGCGGCTTCAACAAAACTTCTTTCCTTAAGTGACATTACTTCCGCCCTGACGAGGCGCGCGGTAGTCGGCCAATAGGTGACGCTCAGTACGAGGATCAGAGTGGAAAGGGTTGACCCGAAGAGCGCGGCGATGACGAGCGCCAGAAAGAACCTTGGCGGAATGAGGAAAAGTTCAGTGAGCCGCATTAATAGATCGTCTACAAGTCCGCCGGCATAGCCCGCTGTTAGTCCAATCAGTACCCCTATCAGTCCGCTCAAAACGGCGACCGTGACGCCAATCGTGATGGAAACCCTGGCGCCGTGAACCACGCCGCTAAAAATGTCTCGTCCGAGATCGTCAGTGCCAAATAAATACTCTACGGATGGAGCGCGCAAACTGTCGTCAGAAGTCATATGTGGGTTATGCGGCGCAATCTGATCGGCGAAAACCGCCGCGAAGATATAGAGCGCTAACAAAGCGACTGCCGCGAGCGGGGTGCGCCTGCCTTTGAAGCTGCGCCAGCCGAAGACGTTTCCCAGTGCGCGTTTCTCAGTGGTCTCAGGAATCATTTGCTTGTTCGTCCGTAACGAATGCGTGGATCTAGCGCGGAATACGTCATGTCAACAATGAAATTCACTAAAATGACGCTGACCGAAATCATAAGGAATAGTCCCATCAGGACCGGGTAGTCGCGCATGGCGAGAGCGTCAAGCATCAGCCTGCCGAGGCCGGGCCATGCGAACACTGTCTCCACAAGCACAGCACCGCTCAACAACATCCCAAAGTCATGGCCCACAACCGTGACAATCGGGAGGAGGGCATTACGCAGTGCGTGTCCATAAACCACCCTGCCTTCTGACAATCCCTTAGCGCGTGCCGCAATCACGAAGTTTTCGCCGAGCACGTTCAGCATCGAGGTGCGAGTCAGACGCATGATCTGTGCGACATAGACCACGGCAAGCGTTGTGACCGGCAATACCATGTGACTCAGCACGTCGAGCCCGTACCTAAGGCCGGTCAACTCCTGAGTGGACGACGAGAAATTCTGTGCAGGAAACACTCCGAGGCGGAGGGCAAACACAATAAGCAGCAAATGTCCTACGGAGAAGGACGGCACGGAGTAGCCGACCAACGCAAAAGCATTTATTGAGCGATCGATCATGGAGTTCTCGTGCCGGGCGGCTTCCACGCCCAGCACAACCCCGGCGATAGACGAGACAAGGACCGCGCTTATCGTCAACAGTAGTGTGGCGGGGATGCGTGCGACGATGACGCTGATAACTGATTGCTGGTAGCCGAGTGAATATCCTAAGTCTCCGCGGAGAACACTCGATAGATAGATCCAGAGTTGGGTGGCCAGCGGTTGATTCAAACCAAACTTTGCGCGAATGAACTCATAATACTTTTCGTCCCCGCTCTGTCCGGCGAGTAAATGGACTGGGTCACCCGGGGCGAGATGAATCAGAAGAAAATTGACGGCAATTAGAATGAGGATCAGGATAAGGGACTGAACCGCACGCCTGAGGAGATATCTGGCGGAGGGACGCGGGCGTATTAATATCACGGTACGAGTTTTCTTCACGAAATTTGATCTTGCTTTACCTACCGCATTCGCGGATCGAGTGCATCCCGCAAGCCATCCCCCAGTAGGTTGAACCCTATTACCGCCAGGCTGATTGCCAGCCCCGGATAGATCATTAGTTGCGGCGCGCTGCGTAGGAATGGGCGTCTGTCGTTGAGCATCGCGCCCCATTCCGCTGTCGGCGGTTGTACCCCGAGACCGAGGAAGTTAAGACCTGAGATGGCTAAAAGCAAGCTGCCCATTTCCAGAGTAGCGACAACGATGAGGGGTGGAATTACGTTTGGAATTACATGGCGAATAATGATCGGATGGGTGTGAGACCACCCGCGCGCGCCGCTTCGATGAAAGGCCGCACGCAAGGAGAGCACCAGCCCACCCACAATGCGTGCGTAGGACGCCCGCCACACGCTTACTATGCCGGCGAGTACGCTGTTAATCCCCACTCCAACAAAACCCGTAATTGCCAGCGCCAGAAGGAGCAGGGGAAGGGCCAGAACCAAATCCACTACTCGCATGATGACGGTGTCCCAAACTTTTTCGATCAGCGTTCGGCGGTCGATTGACACAACGCGATGGCATTCTGTTCGCAACCAGATCGTGCGGAGCTTTTCCGTGAGAGTTAAGGAAGACAGCGGCTACACGTCCCACAGGCGCTTCAACTGCGCGTAGGCTTCCACGCCACTTTCCCGAGAGGATAGCCTGGGATTGCAGAGCAGGTTTGGCTTTAGCTCACGTCTCAGAAGTGAAACTTGAAAGCCAATTGAATTGAGCGTGGGCCGCCGACCTGATATAGCGGGTTGAAGCCGGTTCCTCCTCCGGAACTGAGTCGCCGCGCCAGCATGCGATCCGCCAGCCCGAATGAACTTTGATTGAGTAAGGGAAAAGCGTCTCCGTATCCGAAGTTGGGGTGGTTGAAGACATTAAACATCTCAACTCTAAACTGAAGGTTGAAACGTTCTGTGAAGTTAAATTGTCGGCGCACGGTGAGATCAACCTGCCAGGCCGGAAAACCTCGCAGCGCATTTCGCCCCAGGTTCCCTTGTTGACCGGGGGTGGGTGGACAGAATGGACCCTTACAGCCAGCGGGGCGACCCGGAATAATTGTATTGTTTATTCGCTTGCCTCCTGGGAAGCTCGGATCGTAGAGATAAAGGGGAATCGCCGTATCAACGTTCGGTCTTGGTTGCGCTCCCAGCAGATTGGCCACCCCAGTGGTCAGGTTCACCGGCGTCGCCGAACGCGCTACCGCAATGCTATCAATAGCCCAATCGCGCAAAAGCCCATTTGCGAATCTACCGAAGTCTGATTTGGGGAGGTTGTACGTTACACCTGCCGAGAAGGAGTGGCGCACATCAAAATCAGAATCTCCGCGATCGGCTTGCGGATCGGTCAGGTCCGCCCTCACGAAGCTGGAAGCGTCGGATGACGCGTTGTCGATCGAGTGCGACCACGTGTAGGAAGCGAGCGCTTGGAACCCTCGTGCTAGGCGGCGTTGGAATTGGAGTTGCAGCGAGTGGTAATCGGATGTCGCAGTATTTCTGGTGACATTAATATTGGCCCCCAGATTAGGGTTCACAGTTAAAGGCAAGGGGAGAAAATCAACTCTGAGTAACTTGCGGCCCACAGCGGCGACATAAGAGGCGGAAAGAGTTTGCCGTGCGCCGAGCGACTGCTCAATGGTCATGTTCCATTGGTACGTCCGTGGGAGTTTCAATTCTGGATCAAAGGCTCGGAAGCCCGCAGCGCCGACGGGCAGTGCGCCCGTCAAAACTGGTGGCGCGGCGTCGCTCTCGCTGAGGGGATATACTCTATTCACAAAAGGAGAGCGGGCACTGTTCGGAAAACTCCCCGCAACATTCCCGGCGGGTCCATTGCCCAAATCATAAAAGATGCCGAAGCCGCCCCGAATCACAGACTCCCAACCCGCTCGTTGCGACAATGCGAAGGCGATTCCAACTCGTGGAGCGAAATTAGCGTATTGGGTTTTGTACAGTGGGCCCTGGACCACGGTCATCGTCGCCGGGTTCTCCAACCCTTGCGCGGCGTACAACTGTTTGCCGTCTCTTGGTGTGGGCGGAGGACTAACCTCCCAACGCAGACCGTAGGTCAGCGTCATCCGACGTGTTGCCTTCCAGGTATCCTGCCCGTACACGGAGAGGTTGGTAAATAACAAAGGAGCTGGGTCCCACGTTTCCAGATTGCTGTTGGTGGTTGCATGAGTTCTGCCGCTGGCAAGGCCGGTGGCTTGGTTGAAGTTAATGAACTGAGCGTAGCCGCGAATGCCCAGCTCGGGTAGGAGCCGGCGGTAATCAACTCCAAACTTTGCTTGATGAGGTCCCGCCGCCAGGGAGACGCTGTCAACCAAATTGAATTGAGTTAGGGAGTTCGCCACGTTCTTACCCACATAGAATGAGGACTGGCTGCCTCCTATTCCGAAAACGATCAAGGAATCCTGAGGATCCACGGAAGTGGGAAACCACGCCGAGTCAGGCAGCGGAACGGCCCCGCCAAAATTATCTAATTCGGAGATCCAGTCAGCTTTGTTGCTGCTCCAGTTCGCCAGCAGCTCGTTGCTGATTCGCGGGCTGACGAGCCAGGTGGCGCCAACGGTTGCCGTGACCGTCTTGAAACCCTGAGTAGTGATTGTGTTGACCGACGTATTATCAATCGCGCGTGTCTGGAGGCTGGACGGCGAATAGTTCACTCTGCCGAACAATGCGAGATTGCTGCTGATGGTGTGATCGACGCGAAAGCTGGTGGCATCTGACGACGTGGGATCTGAATAGGACGCAGAGAATTCCGCGAACCCTCCGGTCGCCGCGTTGGGGCCATTCGGAAGAGGATAGGCGTCCAGGTAGGGTCGAACCCGGGGCAACGCGCTTTGTCGGGTTGCCAATGAGGGAACCTGGGTGATGCGTGTCTGCGGCTGTTGCAGCCGCAGTGCCTCGTATGAGAAGAAGAAGGTGCGGTTGCGGCCGTCAAATCCTGGCTGACGACCACCCTCGCCAAATCGAGGCAAAAGGATTGGACCTCCAACTACACCGCCGAAGTCATGCTGTCGGGTTACCGGCTTCGCCAGCCCACGCGAATTGTTGAACCAATCATTAGCGTCAAGCGCGTCGTCGCGGAAGTATTCAAATACAGTGCCGTGGAACTGATTAGTGCCCGAGCGGGTAACGATGGAGACTTGCGCGCCCGGAGTGCGCCCAAACTCCGCTGCATAGGTCGATGTTTGAATGCGAAACTCTTGCAGGGCATCTATCGAGACGAGCGCGCTAGTGCCTCCGCTGGCGCTGGTTCCAGGAATCGATCCACCAGCGGTTTGGTTGAGGGTCGCCGATCCGCTGACTTGAATGTTGGCACTGACGCCATCCACCGTGAAATAGTTTGCGTTGCTCCGTTGGCCGTTAACGCTAAACTGGCCTTGTTCGCCAAAGCCTGTCCTCGTCAAAACGACTCCAGGCGTCAGGACTAGCAGAGATTGAAAGCTTCTGCCATTCATCGGCAGGTTCTCAATGAATTGACGATCAATGACTGTGCTCACGGCGGGAGAGCTGTGAACCAGCGATGTCTCATCAACAACGGTAATGGACTCAGCGGGCCCGGCCGGATATAAAGAAATGCTAATGGAGCGCTGATCGCCAACCTGCAACACCAAGTCTTTGATTTCTGCTGAATTGAAGCCATCTCTTTTTACTCTGACGATGTAGTGACCCGGCGGTAAGAGCGATACTGCGAAATAACCCTCGCTGTTGGATGTAGTCTCGCGTTGCAGGCCTGTGCTTTCATTCAGGACGCTTACGCCGGCATTAGGCAGGACCGCACCTTTTTCATCCACAACCGTTCCGCTAAGAACAGCCGAGGTCCCTTGGGCGTAAACAGCCTGGTGTCCAAACAGTGAGAACAACATCAAGGTGATGGAAATGCGCCTCATCGTCATGTTCCTATCGCTAGGCGAATCTGTTGCTGAATTTGTTGGACGAGGCTTCAGTAGTCCCTAGCCTCGGCAAATTGTCCAATGAATGTCTGGCGAGAGTGTTGCCCGCAGACGTCTGAATTCAAATTGTTGAAGTCGCCTCTTTATAAACTGCTCGGCGCTTATCGGTCAATGGTTTTGGCCAGATGTTTTCTGGAAATCGAGTCAAGCAAAATCCTTGAAGGTCATTAATAAAACCTAACCCCTCACGCGAAGGGGGTCAGGCCCCAGATCAACGATTCTGGAATCGTCTCGCCAAATGTGATAGGTTCCGCGCAACTTACCTGACGGAGATACTCGCCATGCGACGATTAGCATTCGAACTAACATTGTGCCTTCTTATTTTTGTGCTATGCGGTTCTGCTTTCCAATCTGCCGCCGCGGAAGAGAAGGGAAGGCTGACTTTTACCACTCACTCTGCAAAGGCCCGTAGTCTCTTCGATCAGGGGCTGGCGAAGTACGATCGTGCGCGCTCAAAGGAAGCCACCGCGCTTTTCCAGCAAGCCATTGAAGCAGATCCAAGTTTCGCGATGGCGCATCTATTCCGGGGGCTGGCGGGCGATTCCGTTCCTCACATCAGGAAGGCGGCCGAGATGGTTGGGAAGGTGACCGAGCCTGAGAGGCTATTCATCCTGAGTTGGAAAGAGCAGGCTGACAGTCAACTGCTGAAGGCCGCAGAACACATGGAGCAAGCGGTCAGGCTGCTGCCGGATGATGCGCGCCTGCGGATGAGGCTGGCGGTGCTTTATAACGCGACGAACAGACGCGCTGATGCGCTTGTGGAACTGAAGCGCGCGATTGAGGCCGACCCGAAGTTCGCTCCCGTTTACAACCTCCTCGGCCAAATCCATATCACCTCCGGCGACTTTCCCAAGGCGATCGAAGCGAGGGAAGCCTACGCTCGCCTTCTTCCCGACGAGGCCGAACCGTATCAGGCGCTTGCGCATACCTATCAGCAGAAACAGCAGTTTGATAAAGCGGTTGAGTATTACACCCGCGCCCTCAAGATCAACCCCGATTACATAAATGTTTATAGACGTCGTGGCGACGCGAAGTTTTTTTCGGGTGATATAGCCGGCGCACGTGCAGACTACCGAGCAGGTTTGGAACGAGCGAAGGGCGCTGATCGTCCGGGGCTCCTCTTTGCTGCAGCCTTCACGTATGTGCATCAAGGTGAAATTGATGAAGCAGCAAAATACTACGAGCAGGCTATTGCCATTGCTGAAGCTGAGAAGGAGCACACGATGATCTCTTCGGGCTGGGACGCGCTCGGGCGTTCTTACCTGGAGGCGGGCCGGCTGATCGAAGCGGCGAATGCGTACCGAAAGGGTTACGAAGCATCCCGACGCGCGCCCGATTACTCGGAGACAGACAAGTTGCTTTGGGAGGGTCGCTATCGCCATGCGCGCGGTCGGATATTGGCCAAGCTAGGTGAATTCGACGCCGCAATGGAGCATGCCGAATGGATTCGCTTGGAACTCGAAAAAGCGGGGAACCCCAATCCCGCTTACCTGAAGAGTTATCATTACATGGTCGGCTACATTCTGGTTGAGAAGCGGGATTTTAAGGGTGCACTCGAGCACCTGAAGCAGGCGAATACTGAAGACGTTTTTATCAAACTCTTGATGGCGCGTGCTCACGCGGGACTTAATGACCGCGCCAGCGCCACCAAGTTGATGAATGAGATCGCGGGTTACACGCTCGGCTCCGTTCCTTCTTCAATTGCCCGGCCGGAGGCCCTGCGCTGGCTCAGCCAGAACAAAACAACTCCGTAGAGTGGGCAAAGCACGGAAAGGCATTCAAGGAACAAAAGAGCTTAGCGAAAGACGGCGTCCCCGAGCTGTCATCGCAGTGCTCTTCTTGCTTTTCTTTCTGGGCGTCGGCGACGCGCAGATAATCTCGCCCTTGCTGCCCCTCATGGCGACAGAGTTCGGAATCCCGATTGGCGCCGTCGGAAAACTCATTGGCTCTGTTTATGCGTTAGCAGCAGCAGCCGCTGCGCTTATTATCGGTCCTCTCTCTGATCGATATGGCCGACGTCGCTTTTTGGAAATAGCCGTTGTCATTTTCATGTTGTCCCTTCTTCTTGTAGGGATCACTTCCAATCTTCGGTTGCTTACCGTTCTGCGGGTTCTTACCGGATTTGCCGCAGGCATATTCTCGACTTGCGCGATAGCTTATATTGGAGATTACTTCTCGTATGAGAAACGCGGAGCAGCGATGAGCGCTGTACAGACCGGATACTTCGCGGCTTTTATCATTGCGGTTCCCGTTGGCGCAGTGGTTGCCGACAGGCTGGGCTGGCGCGCGGCTTTTGTCGGAATGGGGCTCCTCGCGGCACCGGTATTTTTCTTCATAAGGTTCCTACTTCCTGATGATCGTCCGCGAGGGTCTGCCCCGGAGGTTTTGAACCAATTTGCCGGGGCGAGCGCACTGCTGACGAACAAGAATACCGTTCCGGCAGTTGCCGCGGCTTTTTTAGTGTCGCTCGGTTTTGTCGGCTTCATTCAATATCTCGGCTCTTGGCTGACTGAACCAACAGGATCTGCGTTGCCAGTCCGCGATGTTGGATTGGTGTTTATCGGCATTGGCATGGCAGCCCTGGTTGGTTCTACCGCAGCGATTTATCTATCAGACAGGATCGGCAAACGGAGACTCTCCATTGCAAGCACCGTCCTGTTGGCTGCAACATTGCTTATGATTCCGAGAATCGAATTCGGTATCCGTCTCCTTGTATTCTTTGCAGCGGCAAGCTTCGCGTTTGCACTTAGACAGGGGCCTCTCCAGGCACTAGCGACAGAACTAACGCCGAAAAACAAGCGCGGTGCCCTGGTCGCGATGAGAAATACCGCATCACAAGCGGGTATTGCTCTGGCGGCCCTCATCTGCGGTCAGCTTTACGATGTTTACGGCTACAGTGCGGTCGGCCTCTTTAGTGCTGTTACAACAATTATTGCGGCGTTTAGCATCATCATGATGCGCGAGCCGGCTCATGAAGCGGCGTTAGGAAACTAGTTAGGGATAGCTTGCCTATTGGGACGTGACTAAAAGTATCAGACCGTTAATTGCGGATTGAAGCGACTCAAGAGAGAGATCCATGAAATCAGAAACTACCAACCAACAAGCGGATGCACAACTCGACGATGCTATTGACGATGCTATTGTAGAGTCGCCGACGCCAAGGAAACCTCCCTCATATTCGATGGTAGATCCGCGCATGATGCGAATCTATCTTGAGTTCTACCGTGAGACCTACTCAACTCAACATGCGTGTCTTGATCGTAGGACGCAAGAATTGATCGCCATTGCCGCATCCCTTGTTGCAAAGTGCCAGGGTTGTCTCGAGGGACACATTAAGAAAGCAATAAAGGAAGGCGTGACGAAAGATGAGATCGCAGAGTCAATCGCCATCGCAATGGGAGTTAATGCAGCAGCTATTGTTGATCTGACAGATATTGCTGCGGCTCGTCTTGATCTGGATCACTTCAAATGATCTTCTCCCGATCCCTTTATCACCCCGGTGATAGCGTCTCCCATTGTTTCAAAGAGCTCTCAATAAGAGATTCGATTTTTTCTGCAGCCATTCTTACCGCCCGCTGTACGGGAGGGCTCAAGTCGGCACCGAGCTCGTCGTAACCTGCAGGTTCGCATCCGATCAAATAGACTTTGGCAGGAAGGACAGCCAGGGCCTTTGCCAGAATAAGCACTTTCGAAGGTTCACTGTAGTGTGCGTCGGCGAGGGATTGATGGAAATCATAAGAAGCATTTTCATCCAATTTCGGCACTTCGGGTTCGATTACATAGATTGTTCCGGGGAGGCCCCCTCGATGAGCCGTGTCGGCAATAATGAGCACGTCATAACCGCTCATAAGCTCTTGGACTAATGAGATCCCCGCGATACCGGCTTCAAATACTGTGACTACGCTGCCATGTTTATTCGCTTCCCGGAGGTGCTGTGCAACCGCGACACCAAAGCCATCATCACCGCGAAGCACGTTTCCCACACCAGCTACCAGAATTTTCATTGGTTTAGTTTTCCCTTAATCCGGTGCGTCCAGGTTACTCTAACCGACAGGGCAACCCTAAGAGCGGCTAACTGGCACAGCACGAAGGGTCTTTGCGGCGCCGAAACTTGAGCGTATGATAAACGCCATACACGCGAACCGTAGATACCCCCGCTTTTGCCGATACGTTTTTGATCCCCCGGAGGGCACTAATGAAGATTGCGATCAGCGGCAAGGGGGGTTCGGGCAAGACTACCATCAGCGCTACGCTCACGCGCATACTCGCCCGGCGTGGTCTACCTGTCCTGGCAATTGACGGCGACCCCAATCCAAATCTCATTCAAGCTCTGGGCCTTGGACCAGGCGTAGAAACGCCTGCGATTCCGCGCACTATCGTCGAGCGCCGCGAAGACGAAAACGGTCAACAGCGTCACGTCTTGACTACAAGCGTCGCGGATATCGTAAGCCAGTATGGACTGCAAGCACCTGATGGCGTCAAGGTATTAGTTGGAACTCACATTGATCACGCGGGCGCTGGTTGACTATGCGGCGCCCATGCTGCCGTGCGCAGCCTCGTCGGTGAGATTGTTAGCAGTTCAAAAGACATCACTGTGATGGACATGGAAGCGTCCATCGAGCACATGAGCCGTGGCACGGTCCGCTATGTCGATGCGCTGCTGGTTGTACTGGAGCCTTACTACCGCTCGATGGAAACTGCGGGACGAACTGTGCCGTTAGCGCGCGAGCTTGGCATTAAGCGCATATACGGCATTGGCAACAAGCTTCGCAGTGCCGAAGATGGTAAGGCTATTGCAGCGTATTGCCGGAATCACGATCTGGAGCTAATCGCAAAAATTCCTTTCGACGACAGTGTGGTAGAAGCTGACCGAACGGGCCGCGCGGTCATTGATTACGACGTCACCGCGCCGATTGTCGAAGAGTTATCGCGCGTGGCCGATTTTCTTTTACGTGAAGTCAAGGTTAATGGTAATGACGCGGGAGGGAACTGAGATGCTCAACAACATGGACACAATGACGATTTGGACTTACTCGCTCATAGCCGGCGCGGTGGTGGTCTTTATTGTCGCCGTGCTGCTAGTCATGCTTATCGCCGCGGCTAATCGAGTGGACAAACACGCGAGCCACATTTGGGACGCAGGAAAACAGATCGCCGGCAATACAGTTTCAATCTGGATGTTGAATGTGACTAACAGAGTTGCTGGCGAGATTCTGGAAGGAGCGCTGTCGATCAATAAGAGAGCAGCTTCGATTGATACCACGATTGGGGCTTTGGCTGATGCGCTTGGTCCAAAGAGGTAACCGCGATGCAACTGCTTACGTGGCTCACTGTCATTTATCTCGTGGTGCTGGTGGTCGCTCTCGCCGTTAGCTTGATCGCGATCTTCATCTATCTTTGGAAGATTGGGAGCGCTCTTGCGGCGGTGGAACGCGCACTGGTGCAAACTGAATCAAATACTGCGCCTTTGCAAGGGCACATTGAAGCCATTAACGGCGGTCTTGTCGGCGTCAGGGATGGTTTGATGCTGGTGGATGGGCATCTGGCTTCGACAGATGGGAGCTTGGATTTTGTAGCAGAACGGCTGGGCATAAGGGAAACCGTTTAGCCGGGGAGGAGAGCAAGAATGGAAACTGCAATCATTGTAGTCTGGTCAGTGACGCTAGTAATCGCGCTGATCCTAACCCTCGTCATCCTCAAGCTCGTCTTTCTGATTTTGCGGACCGAGCGCGACATTCTCCAACTTGCGCACATCACTTTACCCGCCGCGCAGGGGATAGAACGTAACACTGCGCTGATATCAAAGCTGGAGACAACCAAAGGCATGGCAGGAAAGATCCTTAGCGCTGCTGTTGCCATTGAAGGGGGTTCATCATCCATCGCAGACAAGCTGGCTTCAGTAGGGCGTGCGCTGAAGGAGAAGAGAGGCTGATATGGAACTGACGCTGACAGTGTTAACCGCTCTTTTGGCCGCGGCGTTGTTGATAGCTCTCATCGGCGCCTTATTTCTGGTGCTGCGAACCCTCCAATCGGTGCGCAGGAACATCCAGAAGATTAATTGGGGTGTGCGAGCAATCGAAAAAGAGACCGAGATGCTCGGCGGAGTGGAAACGCTCAACGGCGGATTGACCGCTCTCGCAGGCGGGCTTGAGTCTGTCCAAGCACACTTCGTTAATGTGGATCGCAACGTCGGTACAGTCGGCGCTGCTTTGTTGAAATAGCGCTGACAAATAATCGCGGACCCCGAACGTCTAACCCAAAGAGGACCAAAATGGGAGAAATACCAGAGAAACGCGGCGGCGAGGCGGGCAGTCATCTACAGCGAGTGTCGTCAACCGTAGACCTGCCGGATCAGATTGGCAATGTTGGTCGCCGGACGATGGAAGAGCTGGCTGAAGACATCGTTGCGTCGCACGGGAAGAGCCAAATGAGTCTTGGCCCGCTGGAGAAAGTTTATGTTTTCTGGCTCGCTGGGATGAGTTGCGACGGCTGCACCGTCTCGGTGAGCGGCGCGACCGAACCTGCGCTAGAGGATTTGTTGACTGGCTCCATCCCCGGAATTCCCCTCGTTATTCTCCACCACTACGTTCTGCAACTGGAATCAGGTGATCACTACATGCAATCGCTATTGAAAGCGGAGCAGGGCTTGCTCGATGGCCCTTACGTGATCGCTTACGAAGGCTCAATTCCCGACGAAAACCTGAGCGCTGAGGGCGAGCCGTTCGCGGGGGAGGGTTCACTGCCGCTTTGGGCAGCAAGCGACAAACGTCGGCGAATTTCTACGGCGGAGTGGGTGAAGCGGCTGGCGCCGGGTGCGGCGGCCATGATCGCCGTGGGCACGTGTGCGACGTGGGGTGGAATCCCAGCGGCATACGGGAACGTCACCGGTTCGATGAGTGTGATGGATTGGCTGGGCGGCGATTACCGCAGTGCGTTAGGGCTCCCGGTAATTAACATTCCGGGTTGCGCGCCGGTGGGTGATAATTTCACCGATGCAGTGCAAGCTATTTTGCTTTTCCTCCAGGGTCTTGGTCCCTTGCCTGAGTTTGATGAACTGGGCCGTCCGGCCTGGCAGTTTTCGGACACGGTCCATCGCAAGTGCGGGCGCGCGGGTTTCTACGAAGAAGGCACATTTGCCAAGGAATACGGCGACAAAGAATGTCTAGTTGAAGTTGGTTGCTGGGGACCAGTCGTTCAGTGCAACATCACCGAGAAGGGCGCGATAGCACACATGGGTGGCTGCATGAATGCGGGCGGACCATGCATCGGCTGCACGATGCCCGGCTTCCCCGACAAGTTTTCACCCTTCTACAAAGCCCCACCGGGTTCAATGATTTCGAGCTACACCTCGCGCGTGACGGGATCGATTGTTCGTTCACTGCGGCGCATCAGTCAGCGCGAGCGCAACCGCGAGATTCGTTGGCACGATACAGTGCCCAGCGGCTGGGCCATGCACGATGGCGCAACTTCGCTGACGCACAAAATTCTCGAATTCTTTTACGAGGCAATGCAGTTTCAGGGCGCCACACCTCCTGAGCGGCAACCCGGGAAGAAATTTCCTTCGGGCCACCAGAGTTTGCCCGATCGTGTTTACGCAGAAGACTATCAAGTTCTTCCCGAGGAGCGGGTAAAGAAGGCGGAGAAAAGAGCCTGAGGAGTTAAAACGTAGCAATGGAGAACTCTTAATGTGTTTTAAGAATCTGCCAATTGAATTCGATGCGCAGGGAAACGCGCAACTCATCGGGGGCGTTGCTAATCCCTACGCGTACACGCCCAGAGAAATCAATCGCGACAAACTCGAAGAACTGCTCGCGCGCAATGGGCACATCAAAGATGTAAGCATCTCTCCGGTAACCCGCGTTGCCGGCGCGCTATCGTTTCACGCCGTGGCTGATCTCCAGGAGCGCAAGTTTCTCGAAGCCAATTCGGTTGCCACAATCTTTCGTGGCTACGAAGTAATTCTGAAAGGGCGCGATCCGCGCGACGCGATTTACATTTCCAGCCGCGCTTGCGGTGTCTGCGGTGGTGTTCACTCTACTGCAGCGTGTGAGGCGATTGAGATGGCCTTTGGAATTTCGCCTCCCCCGCTCGGAACAGTTCTACGCAATATTGCCCTCTCGCTCGACTTTCTTTACGACCACCCCCTCCATCTCTTTCTGCTGGCGGGACCTGACTACTCCCAAGTCGTGGTCCAGGCGACGAGCCCGGAGATGTGGGAGAAAGCTCAAGTCACAGCAGCTCCCAACGCGGAGGTTCATCAGTTCAAAACTATCGGCGACATCATGAAGGGACTCAACCCGCTTTCGGGCAAGTTATACCTTGATGGCCTGAAGATGACGCGGACGCCTCGTGAAGCTTATTCCGTGCTCTTCGGCAAGTATCCACACCCGCAAACGGTCGTCCCCGGTGGTATGTCCAGCACGGTGACAATTACCGACTTCAACGAAACTTACACGCGGTTGCAGAAGATGATCGACTGGACCAAGCGCATGATCCTGCTCTGGGACGATCTCACTGAGTTTTTCTACGACTACAACCCGGAATACAAAAAGGTCGGGGCGCGCGACATGAATATGATCGACCTGGGGATGTGGGACGACGAAAACTCCTACGATGCCACGTATGCGCGTTGCAACGACTGGGGAGAAGCCCGGTGGGCGACTCCGGGCGTCGTCATTGATGGTAAGTTGGTGACGACCAAATTGCAGCAGATCAATCTCGGCCTCGAAGAATTTGTCGAGCATTCCTATTACGAGAACTGGAGTCAGAGTGGCGTCCGGTTCAAGACGGACCCTTCAGGCGCGCCGCTCTCGCCGAATCATCCGTGGAATAAGGAGACGATGCCCAAGCCCTCGAAAGAGAGCTGGAAGGATCGCTACACCTGGAGCACTGCGCCGCGTTGGGACCGCCAGGTTGTAGAGGCTGGAGCCTATGCGCGGATCTGGACCACCGCGGCCGCCGGCAAAATGCCTAAGAACCGTTTTCTTGAGTCCACCGGTCATAGCCTCAAGATTAATATGCCAAAGACGATGCTGCCGGAGATGGACTTCGAGTGGAAGATCCCGGAAGTATGGAACGCCTTCGAGCGGAATCGAGCACGCGCCTATTGCATGGGATACAACTTGATGGTCGCGTACTCTATGGTGCTGAAGGCCTTCGATTATCTTCGCAAAGGCGAAGACAAAGTCAGTACCAAATTTGAAACGCCGAAGGGCGAACGAATCGGCGTTGGCTTCTGGGGCGCGGGACGCGGATATCTCTCCCATCACCTAACGCTCGACAAGGGCGTCATTACGAACTATCAGATCGTCACGCCTTCAACCTTCAATGCCTCGCCGCATGACCCGTTTGGCAACCCCGGCCCTTATGAAGAAGCGGTGATGAATACCCCTATCATTGAAGACTATTCAAAGCCTGAAGAATTCACGGGTGTTGACATGCTTCGCGCGATTCGCAGTTTCGATCCTTGCATGCCTTGCACGACGCATATTTATGGTGGCGAACGGGAAATCGTGCGCGAGGTCAACACCTGCGCTTGCAGTGCGGAAGGCTAACGATTGCGGAATGCGGATTTTGGATTGCTGATTGTTAAACCAAAGCACGCCGATCGTTTACTGGGAGAGTTCTTCAATCTGCATTTATCAATCCGCAATCTGCAATCGAACCATGGTTTTAGTTTCAGGCATAGGTTATTCCAACCTCGGCGACATGTCCTTCGGTCGCGTTCTGCTTTCAAGATTGGTTGAAATGGACTGGCCGGCCCACGTTCACGTCGAAGACTTGAACTTCGGCCCTATCATGATCTATCAGACGCTGGAAGCTTCGCCGGTCAAGTACGACAAGGTAATCTTAGTGGCAGCAGCAAAACGAGAGCGCCAGCCGGGAACCCTGGAGGTTTATCGCTGGAATGGAATACTTCCGGAAGATGCCGAGATACAGGCTCGCATTGAAGAGGCGATTACCGGTGTTATTGATCTGGATAACCTACTCATCGTATGCAAACATTTCGGAGTGTTGCCCGACGACGTAACCATTGTGGAAGTGGAGCCGCAGACCCAGGAATGGGGTTTGGAGTTTAGCCCCGTTGTGGCCGCTAAGGTTAATGAGGCTATCAACGCAGTTAGAGATCAGGCCTTAGCCATGTGATGTAAATGAGTGAAATCAACCCTGAGGAGCGTGAGGGAGAGGAACTGGTTGTGCGGCTCAACGCATTAGTAGAAGAGCTTGAGCAATATCCAGATACTGAGGTGCGTGAAAAGGCGCTCGAACTGGTGCAGATAATCCTAAGACTTTACGGGGAATCTTTTAGGCGCATAATCGCGACATTCGACGCAGAGCCGCAGCGTGACCAAATTCTGGGACGCATGGCGAACGATGAAGTCATTCGCTCGATAATGCTTATTCATGGCCTAATGCCAGTAAGCTTATACGACCGGGTAGTTGCGAAACTAAGCGATCTTCGGCCCTACCTTGTCTCACAAGGTTGCGATGTTGAGCTGCTTGGAATTGATGACGCTCGCGCGAGGATGCGCCTGATTCGCAGCGGCAAGGGCGCTCCCCCAATCGCGGTTCTCAAAGCTGAGATTGAAAACGCATTGAGCGATATCGCGCCTGATCTTGCTGGGATCGAGATTGAAGGGTTGTCCGAAAGGGTAGAAGCGACGGCAAAAGTGGCAGCTGCTCTTGGCCGTATGATTGAAAAGCCACCGCAGGATTCCAAACCGGCGCTCGTGCAAATTAAGAGAAAACAGATTGAGGTCAGTTCGCCCGAAAATACCTGGGTGCCAGTGATCCGGTCTCAGAGTATCGAAGATGGCCAGTTTAAGATCGTCAATTACGAAGACATTAACGTGCTGATCTTGAATTTCGATGGTGAGTTTTACGCCTACCAGAACGCTTGCGCAGATGGAGGACGGCCATTGGATGATTCACATTTCCAAAGCCCAATGCTGAATTGTTCGTGTCATGGCTACGGTTATGATCTACGCCGCGGCAATTGCATCGAACGACCCAATCTCAAACTTACTCCCGTTCCGGTGAGTATCGAAGATCAGAAAGTGAGAATCGGACTCCAACCAGCAGCAGTCGTAGGGAATTAAGCGGTGGACCCTATATCAGGTTGTCCTTAGATTTCTAGAAAAGAGATGACGGATCACTCGAAAACAAATGAGGCTCAGCGAAATCTGGATCCTGAAATCGGAGATCTGAAATCGCGTGATGAGATATTGCAAGTTATGTATTGGATGACCGGCGAAGGCTTAGGCAGCGCATTTTCTACGGCCGATCTCCAGAAGTTCCTTCCGAGCGAACAAGCTGTGCTCAGCTGCGACCTCGAATTGCTAGTCTCAAGTGGGCTGCTGGAGTCACAAGACGACAAGTTTTCGCTCACGCAACAAGGGAGGGCCGAAGGCGGACGGCGCTTCGCGGACGAGTTTGAATCAATGATCAAACCCGGGCATTTCGAGTGTGACGAGCCGGACTGCGATTGCCATAACGCCGATACAGCCGGCGCCGTATGCAAGCATTTGTCGTCGGCTCAGGCAAACTAGCGACTAGACAGAAAGAGGACAATGCCCAGAAGAAATAGAGAAAGTGACCTGCTGAAGGGCCTGGCGGCTGGGGTCGTCGGAGGATTGGTCGCGGCGGCAGTGATGAATCAGTTTCAGGCCTTTTTGAGCAAGTTGCTTTGGAGCGCCGACCGGTCGCATGGAGCGCAATCCATGAAGCAAGGCTCTCCGCAATTGGGCATTGGACGTGAACTAAAGGCGGAGGGAAAGGACTCCGAAGAGGATGACGCTCCTGAACGACTTGCGAATGCCATCTCTGTGGGTACGTCAGGGCAGGAACTCAGTGAGCGTGAGAAGCAGATTGCCGGAACTGCATTTCATTATGCGATGGGCATAACGTCGGGAGCGCTTTATGGCGTTGCCGCGGAGAGTATTCCGGCGATTAGGGTGGGTGTTGGCGTCCCATTCGGTGTGGCTGTCTGGCTCATTGCCGACGAGGGCATCGTTCCTGCGGTTGGACTTTCGAAGTCACCCAAAGAATATCCGCCTGCCATCCATGCTTACGCTCTCGCTTCACACCTGGTGTTTGGATTCACAACTGAACTCGTAAGACGCCGCGTGCGACAAGCGCTCTAAGCTATGATTACCCGTTCTGAAATACTAGTGCGAGGCATTGTGCAGGGCGTAGGGTTTCGGCCTTTCGTTTACTCGCAAGCCAGCCGTCGTCAACTGCGTGGAAGCGTGCGGAATAATACAGCCGGCGTCTTGATTGAAGTTGAGGGAACGCACGGCGAGATTGAGAAATTTGTTAGCGACCTTCGGTTAAATGCTCCGCCGCTTTCCACTATTGAATCAGTTGAATGCAATCACAACCTGACCCCCGCCGACTACTCAGACTTTGTCATTCTGGAGAGTGCTCATCATGCTCAAACTGGAGAGGAGTTTGTTCCTATTTCGGCGGACGTTAGCACTTGCGACGACTGCCTGAAAGAACTGTTTGACCCGGATGACCGGCGCTACCAGTATCCTTTCATTAACTGCACCAACTGCGGTCCACGCTTCACGATCATCGAAGACATCCCCTACGACCGCGCGCGAACGACGATGCGCGAGTTTGAATTGTGCACCGAGTGCCGAGCTGAGTACGAAGATCCGCTAAATCGCCGCTTTCATGCGGAGCCGACGGGATGTACGGCTTGCGGCCCACGATTGTACTTGCTGGAATCAAATGAGGGAGCCAAACGTCAAGGGCCCTTAGACGTCGTTAGTCGACCTCGAACGCTTTTATTAAAGGGCGCTATTCTCGCGATTAAGGGAATCGGTGGTTTTCATTTAGCCTGTGACGCTCTGAATGCGGAGGCGGTCGAACGTCTAAGACAACGAAAGTATCGGGAGGACAAACCGTTTGCGCTGATGACCGCTTCGGTAGGCCTTATTCGCGAGCATTGCGTCGTCTCGAGAGAGGAAGAGGACTTATTGTTATCGGAGCGCCGCCCCATTGTCCTCCTGGAAAGGCGACCGGATTGCAAAATTTCAAGTGCGGTCGCACCCCGCGTCAATTCGCTCGGGTTCATGTTGCCATATTCGCCCCTCCACCATTTGCTGCTCAAGGATCTGAATCGACCGTTAGTTATGACCAGCGGCAACGTATCGGATGAACCGATTTGTTTTGACGATTCCCAGGCAATCACGCGACTGGGCTCGATTGCCGATCGCTTTCTGCTGCATGATCGCCGGATTCATATGCGCACTGATGATTCAGTAGTCCGTGTTCATGACAACCGCGAGATGATCTTGCGCCGTTCCAGGGGATATGCTCCGGCTCCAATTAGAACGGGATTTAGGTTTATTCGCCCGGTTCTGGCGTGCGGCGCCGAGTTGAAGAATACATTTTGCCTGGCAAGGGATAACTACGCGTTCGTCAGCCACCATATCGGTGATTTGGAAAACCTCGAAACGATGCGTTCATTCACGGAGGGCATTGAGCACTTCAAAAGACTTTTTCATGTCGAACCCGCCACGGTTGCTTACGATCTTCATCCGGATTATCTGTCCAGCAAGTACGCGCTTTCGCTGGACGACGGTCGTACGAAGATCGGAGTTCAGCATCATCATGCGCACATAGCGAGCTGCATGGCCGATAACCAGATTGAGGGAGAAGTGATTGGGGTAGCGATGGACGGGTTGGGCTTCGGTACCGACGGCCGCATGTGGGGCGGAGAATTCTTTGTCGCGGATTTTGTCGAAGCGGAACGCATCGCGCACTTGGCATATATCCCGATGCCGGGCGGCGCAAGAGCGATCCGAGAAACGTGGCGGATGGCCGCGGTTTACTTACAACATGCTTTCGGCGACGACTTTGTGAATCTGGATTTGCCTTTCGTCAAAGATCTGGAGGAGCGCTGTTGGCCCGCGCTGCGCAGCATGGTGGCGACGCGCACCAACAGCCCGGAAACATCCAGCATGGGCCGGCTCTTCGATGCTGTTTCCAGCCTGCTCGGCGTGAGATCAATAGTTAACTACGAAGGTCAGGCCGCGATTGAACTGGAAGCCATCGCTGCGCGCGAGATCGCGGATAACTACGAATTCAAAATTGGTCCGGAAAATACCATCGAAGCTGGGCCGGTGATTCGTGGTGCGGTCGAAGATCTGCTCAACGGCAATTCGGCCGCAGTTGTTTCCGCACGGTTCCATGGCGCTGTCGCTCAGCTGATTGTTGCGATGGCTCAGAAAATCAGGGAAGAGCGAAAGTTAAACCGGATCGTGTTATCCGGCGGAGTGTTTCAAAATATGTTACTGCTACGCCAAACGACTCGGATGTTGCGGACCACCGGTTTCAACGTGTCCACTCACACTCGAGTTCCGACCAACGATGGCGGCATCTCGCTGGGCCAGGCGTCAATAGCTAATGCGCGAATCAAGTCAGGGAGGACTAGTTAAATGTGTCTGGCCATACCTGGCAAGATTGTGGAAATCGTCGATCAGGAGAATCGTATCGCCAAGGTCGAAGTGGGCGGCGTGAAGCGTAACGTCAACATCGGAATGCTGGAAGAAGATGAAGTTCGTGTGGGCGACTACGTGTTGATTCACGTCGGGTTCGCGATGAGCAAGGTCGATGAACAAGAAGCGGAAGAGACGTTGCGCGTGCTAAAAGAGATTGGAGAGTTTGACCCGGAGCTTGAGCAGTTTAGGACGGTTATAGACTGATATGAGCAAACCTGTTGTCGATAATTTCTCTCGCGCTTTCTACCCGTTTCTTCACGACGATCAGAAGCAGCCAGAGGAGCTAAAGAAGCAGTTGGCCTTTTCGGTTTTGGAGAAGGCTCGCGAGAGCGTGGAAGTAAAGACGAGGTTCTTTGAAGCAAACAAAGAAACGATCATTGCTGCCTCGCTTAACCTGGCTAGGGCGTTTCATCGAGGGCGCAAACTTTTAGTTTGTGGCAATGGCGGATCGGCCACCGATGCTCAGCATGTGGCAGTAGAGTTTATGCATCCGATCACTGTCGGGCGCAAAGCACTTCCGGCTATTTGCCTAACGAATGACGTGGCAATGGTCACTGCGGTGGCCAACGATGTGGGCTTCGATGATGTATTCAGCCGGCAGATTATTGCGCTGGGGTCCGAAGGCGATATGCTGCTGGGAATTTCTACGAGTGGAAACTCAGAAAACCTGATGCATGCATTTACCACTGCGCGGCGAATGAAGCTGGGCACGCTGGGTTTTGCCGGAGACGCTGGCGGCAAGATGGTCAAGATGCGCGCGAGCGGCCTGCTGGACTATTGCCTAACTGTGCCGACTTCTAGCATTCACCGGATACAGGAGACGCACGTTGCGCTCTATCACATCATTTGGGATCTCGTTCACGAGTTTTTGCAGCACAAGTCGCTGGTTGAAGAAGTATCAGCCGCGGATGAACGCAGATGAACGCGGATGGAGCACAGAACTATTCCTTTTGATCCGCCTGTTTCCGCGTTAATCCACGGATTATTCTCTGGGAAGTTGCAAGATGAAGTTCATAGACGAATATAGACAGGGTGCGCTGGCCTCAAAGCTTGCCGATCAAATCGAACGCTTAACCCCGCAGCCGCTGAAGGTAATGGAGGTTTGCGGCGGACACACGCATACGATCTTCAAGTATGGCATCGAAGATCTGCTGCCACGGAACATCGAGATGATTCATGGTCCAGGCTGTCCCGTCTGCGTTATTCCGTTGGGTCGGGTTGACGATGCTATCTTCATCGCCCAGCAGCCAAACGTTATTTTCACAACCTTTGGCGATGCCATGCGCGTGCCCGGTTCTAAAACCAGTTTGCTCGACGCCAAGGCATCAGGCGGTGACGTGCGCATGGTCTACTCGCCGCTCGACGCGCTGAAGATCGCGAAAAAGAATCCGGCCAAGCAGGTGGTCTTTCTGGGTCTTGGTTTTGAGACTACCGCGCCTTCGAGCGCGATGACGATACTCCAGGCTCATAAAGAGAGGGTTGGTAACTTCAGTGTTTTCTGTAACCACATCACGATCATTCCCGCATTAAAGGCCATGCTTGATTCTCCTGATTTGAGACTAGATGGCTTTGTTGGTCCAGGTCACGTCAGCACCGTGATTGGCACGCGTTGCTATGATTTCGTTCCGCGTGACTACGGGAAGCCAATCGTCGTTACTGGCTTTGAGCCTCTCGACATATTGCAGTCAGTTTTTATGATTGTGAAACAGATCGTCGAAGGCCGCGCAGAAGTGGAGAACCAATACGCGCGGGTAGTCAATCGCGATGGTAACAAACGCGCGCTTGATGCCCTCTTTGAAGTATTCGAGCCTCGCGACTATTTCGAATGGCGCGGGCTGGGGTCAATCGCGCATAGTGGAATGCGCCTGCGAACGAAATATTCCGCATTCGATGCCGAATTAAAGTTCAGCGTGCCAGGGTTGCGGATTGCCGATCCAAAGGCGTGCCAGTGTGGCGAAATTCTGAAGGGCGTGAAGAAGCCGTGGGAATGCAAAGTATTTGGTACGGCGTGTACGCCCGAGACGCCGATCGGGTCGTGCATGGTTTCGTCGGAAGGAGCCTGCGCCGCTTACTACAATTTCGGCCGGCTCTCTAAGGTTGCCGAGCGATCCAGTGCAGCCCCCATGGTTTGACGAGAAACTCATGTCGAAAGTACTCAGCCCAACGCCTCTCTTTGAGAGAGTCGAAAAGGCGCGGCGGCGCAAACGTAGGTTCAGGGACACGCAGATCACACTGGCCCACGGCAGCGGTGGCCGGGCCATGCACGAGTTGATCGAAGGTCTCTTTCTCGAATACCTGCGCAATCCTCTGCTGGAAAAACTGGAAGACCAGGCTGTCTTTGAAATTGGCCTCACCCATAGTGGGACAACGGGTTTGGGTAATTTCGCCCAGCCGAAAGCCCGAGTGGCTTTCACGACGGATTCGTACGTCGTTGATCCGATTTTCTTCCCCGGCGGTGACATCGGCAAACTCGCCATTAATGGGACTGTAAACGACCTCGCGATGAGCGGCGCGCGTCCGCTCTACCTTTCTGCCGGCTTTATCCTCGAAGAGGGTTTTTCCATTGAGGATTTGAAACGAATACTCTCGTCGATGCGCGATGCGGCGGCGGAAGCGGGGGTAGTGGTTGTGACCGGCGACACCAAAGTCGTACAAAAGGGAAGCGTGGACAAGATTTTCATTAATACCTCAGGAGTGGGAGTAATTGAATCTCCTGTTCACCTCTCAGCCTCCGGCGCCCAAGTAGGGGACCAGGTGATTCTTAGCGGCACGCTTGGAGATCACGGCACCACCATCATGATCGCCCGCGGTGAACTCGAACTTGAAACCGACATAGAAAGCGATACCGCACCATTGAATGCACTGGTTCAGGATATGCTTGACGAGGCTGGCAGCGCTGGAGCGTTTAGTTCTCTTCATTGTTTGCGCGATCCGACGCGAGGGGGTGCTGCAACCACGCTGAACGAAATCGCGCTCAGTTCGGAAGTTTGCATCGAGATTGATGAAATCCTCGTTCCTGTTCGCGAAGAAGCGAAGGGCGCCTGCGAGATTCTTGGTCTAGATCCCCTATACGTCGCAAATGAAGGAAAGCTCATTGCGATAGTTTCTGCCGACGTCGCCGAGCGCCTCGTCGCGCGCATGAGACAGAACGTCTACGGCTCGGAGGCCTGCATCATCGGTAAGGTGAAGGAGCAGCCCGCGGGCATCGTTGCCATGCAAACTGGGTTTGGTGGTACGCGCATAGTCGACATGCTGGTGGGCGAACAGTTACCTCGGATTTGTTAGGGGTAACAACTCTTAACTCGGAAAAGCAGTCTTGGGGTCGGTCGCATTCAGGGGCTGCCGCGCAATGGTCGAAACTGGCCATGAAGAGCTTCGACAAAGTCTGGTCTCGCCATAGTAGAAAACTCGGCATCAAAAAAGGTGAGGCTCTTAGTAGCTTTCCACAATTGAACCAATCGAAATACGGTCGCAACCTCCCAGCATAGGTCGATCAGTTGAATGGTCGGGGCGAGAGGATTCGAACCTCAGACCTCTTGGTTATAGACCGAGTGACCGGTCCGTCACGCAAATAGTTCCAGTTTCAAGGGTTGCTCGAGTGAGAAAATACTCGACATTTCATATACCGTCCCATGCGCTACAGTCGCTACACGTCGCGTGCTGAATATTCTGGTCACAAATCTCCCACCCGCAAAAACAGGCCGGTTGGACTCTATCGCTCTAAATTATTGATGTGTGTGAAGTTATTGGTCGGGGCGAGAGGATTCGAACCTCCGACCTCTCGGTCCCAAACCGAGCGCACTACCAGGCTGTGCTACGCCCCGAATTGCCTACGAAATTGTTCGCTAGGCAGGGCATTCTAGAAGCCCGTTAGACAATGGGTCAAGCAGTGGTTAGTAATTCCGCCAGAAATGCTTTAGTTAATGCCAACGATTTGGCGCGGTGACTGATGCCGGACTTCACCTCATTTGTGAGTTGCCCAAACGTTTGCTCGTAACCTTCCGGAATAAAGATCGGATCGTAACCAAAGCCATTACTGCCTAGCGGAATATCGTTTATCCGTCCGCGACATTCGCCCTCCGCAACATCAATTACGCCGACCGTGGGATGGACGATCGCGACTACGCTAACAAAGCGAGCTCGCCGGCCGCCATTCGAAGCGCCTTCCAATTTTTGCAGCAACATTTCGACGCGATCAGCATCAGATCCCGAGCCAAAGCGTGCCGAATGCAGGCCCGGCGCGCCGTCCAACCATTCAACCTCCAAACCGGAATCGTCAGCCAGAACACACAGGCCCGTCTGCCGTGCGTAGTCCGTCGCTTTTATGATCGCGTTATCGCGGTAACTTTCTCCGCACTCGATCGGAGCGGAGAGGTCACTGTACTCATCCAGTAAGCGCATCATAAGCGGGAGGCCGTCGAGCGCTATTTTAATCTCTCGGACCTTGCCGGGATTGCTGGTACCAATCAGGAGTTCATAATCAGGAGAGGTCATAAAAGATCTACTTTGGTGGGAACAGTAAAGGTACGAGGGCGCTAAACTGGCCAAGGGGTGAACGCGTGCGACGGTCTAAACCGAATTCGCTGAGCGAGGTTTCCGTCACGGCGTAAGGCAATTGAACGCTTTGCTGCAGAGCGGCCACATCATTAATTTTCGGCGTGGTGTTTTGCGCGCGCGCGACCGCAGAGATGAAATCGGCCACCCGCTGCGCGTCATCGCTATAAGTGACAATTGGAGATGAGGGATCGCTTCCGAGGTGCTTTAGCTTTTGCGCGGTCGACGCCTGGGCACAACGCTGAACATCGTCAGCCGAACCCAGCAACACATAACCGCTCTGATAGTGAACAGTAAGTTTCCTTTGTTCGTCATCCTGAGTTTGAGTCGCAGGGCTTTGCAGAAGCGCACGCAAGCCTGCCTCGTCGCGCACTTGGGCGACGAGAACCGAGCTGGCCTCATTTGACTTCAACCTGAGAGTCATTACCTCGGGACCGACCAGCCGGAGAAACTTCTCCGGATCGTCAATGCCATAAGGCGTCAAACCAGACTTTAAAACTGACGTAACCAGAACAGCCGAAAGAGTATCGAGTTGGGAAGAAAGCGTTGTTTGTAGCTCACGCCAACTTTGGTCGGGCTGCTTGAAGCGATAAATCGTGACGGATTGCACGTCGCCTGGAACAAAGGCCGCAGGAGCCGAAGTTTGCTGCGTCGACTGAAAGACTGGACGCATGCGCGCAGCAACAGCAGGGTTTAGTGAAAAAGAATAGTGATCCTCGATCGCCCCGTCGACTAACTTTGCGCTCCAGCCCGCCGAGCTCAAAATTTTGGCAGCGCCGCGCGCAACTAAACTGTCGATCTGAGCTCCTCCTGGTGCTCTGCCAAGCGCGACGGGAGTTGCGAGCGCCAGAAGCTCAGCTGCACGGCTGGATGGTACAAAACCAAATGCCAAGGCGCCGTCCGCACTCAAGTTCTTTTTCATCTGTTGAAGCTCCGGCCCGATATTGAGGCTCGGTCGCAAACCACGACGCGCTTCAAGACACGCTTTCACCGCGCGGTCGCTATTGGCGACAATCACGAGGGAGTCGTCGACGACGGCAACAATTTGGCGGTTGTTGTCGGCCGAGCTCCAAACGAGAAACTCATCGGCCTCGATTATCACCCTTCTCAGCGACGGTCGTTCGTAGGACCTCTCCGCAAATGTTTGGAGTGCTTGCTCAACGGTGGTCTTAATGCGGCGCTTGGAAGTATGAGTTTCAATCAGCAGCGCAGCTTCAGGTTTGAGCGTCATCGTGTCTGCTTCTTCACGTGCGCCAAGGTCAAGCATCACCATTGCAACCTGCGCGCGAACAAGAATCACGCTGGCGGTCGGTCCGATGCCAGTGAGGGCGACCAGGCGTCGGGTTCGCGCACTCGGCCAGTCAGTCTTAGTTTCTCCAATTAACGGCTTAACCAGCTTCCAGGTGTCGGTCGCGGTGATTCCATCCGCTACTTCCATCAGACTGTTCGACTCAAGGTAGATGAGGGCACTGGCAGGAGCATACGCGGACATGTCGACTCGTTGCGGACGATTTAACCAGATCCAAACGGCCGCCAAACAGAGGACCAGGACTACGACGAGTACAACGCGACGAAGGATTCTCATTAACTCGCATCGTAGCTGTTAAGTTCAAAATCCAGCAAGCACTGAGTGAGATGCGAAAAGTTTGGAGCACAAGCTTGAAGATGATTCGATTGATAGCCGAGTGGCCCTGTGGTACTTTCTTGCAACTTTAGGAGCCTAACCAAGCTGCCAAATCAAAAATGACTTATCGCGACCTATCAGCATTACCCTCTGCTGAAGCCGACTTTAGTCAGTTCCTTGCGCAACTTCATGATGAGCTGACGACGGGCCGTAAGGATCCAAACAAGCTGGTTAGCGAAACACTGCAGCAGATATATTTTGGCCGCTCGCTAAGAAGCGCTGAGATCCAGGAATTGCCTCTGGCCTCTCGAGCACTCCTTCATTCGCTGGATCCCCTCAACGTGACCACGGAACCGGAATACTATGCGGAAATTGATGCGAAGCAGTATGCGGAGCGGAAGCCGTTCATCTGGCTATGGCAGATGTTTGATCGTTCGCCTCTGGGCCAGAATGCCTTGCTCGGTCACCGATTCCGCCGTTTGCTCGCCCCACTGATTTTTAGAAGCGTTGGCGAGAACTTCAAATGTTGGAATCACGTCGAATGGTCGTTTGGATACAATCTTTCATTTGGCAAAAACGTGGTGGTGCACCGGCACGTACTCCTGGACGACAGGGGCGGAATCGAAATCGGAGACAACGTGTCCATTTCGGATTACGTCAATGTTTACTCTCACACCCACGACCTCAACGAAATTTCCAAGGTCTACAATCTTCCCACCCGCATTGGTAGTGGCGTTCGTCTTACTTACCACAGCACGGTGTTGGCCGGATGCAGAATTGGCGACAACGCCATGGTGGGAACCGGGGCCGTGGTTACAAAGGATGTTGCAGCGGACCACATCGTGGTGGGTGTCCCGGCAAAGAGCGCGAAAGTTAAGGATCGATTGGCGTCGGTTGCGGCAGTTGACGGGTCCGATCCGGCTGCCTGAAAGTCAGGAAATCTACCTTCGAAACTGCTTCGAGCTCTGCTGGACGAGCTCGCAATTGCTTCCAGAAAAGTAACTTATTCGAGCCTTCAACTCCGCATTTATCACGGCTAAATGACTGTATAAGTAAGGTTAAACAGAGAAAAATAGCTGTTGACACGTTTGGCCCACTAAGGTAATCTCGCTCGTGGCGGTGAACAGGCAAGCCACCGCCTGAGGTGCTCACCAGGCTCTCCTCTTCGCGAATGCTCCCAAAGCAAAATTCGCTTCTCTTTGAAGCCAACGACAAGGGCACACTCCGCGTGAGCGGAGGTCGCAAAGCCGACGGAAGTTAGTGTTAAGACTCTAACTTGGCCGGGTTACCGAATATGGGCTTTTCCCCACTCAAGACTTTAACGCGTGCGGCGCTCGCTTGCCCCCACATCGAAATCCAACTCATTTGCAATCTGTTCAGCCCTCAAGCGCTGACACGGAAAGCAAATGCCTGCCACAGGTAGACACCTTGAAAACCACCGCCGAGTTCTCCCGCAAACTAAACCGAACCCGCCTGTCGAGAGCAAAAAGAGCCAGGGCGCGTTTGCGCCGTCAGCGAGTCCGCACGCTTTCTGTTTCGAGGAACAAATAGATCATGTTCAAACAAGTAAAGAAAAATTTAGTGGGTCTCGACATCGGTTCGAGTTCCGTTAAGGCGGTTGAGCTGCAGAAAAAGGGCAACACGGTCCAGCTCATGAGCCTTGGTTATGAAAATCTGCAACCGGACACGATCGTCGACGGCCAGATTATGGAGCTCAACAATGTGTCCAACGTGATCGCCAACATTTTCAATGAACATACGATCAAGACTCATCGCGTCGCAGCCGGCGTTAGTGGTCACTCCGTGATCGTCAAAAATATTGTGTTGCCGCAGATGAGCGAAGAAGAGCTGCAAGAGTCTTTCAGTTGGCACGCCGAGGAACACATTCCTTTTGACATCGCGGACGTGAACCTCGACTACCAGGTAACCGGGAATTCGAGCGATGCATTGCACGTGCTGATGGCGGCCTGCAAAAGCGACAAGATTGCGAATGTGAAACAGGCGATTCAGCTGGCTGGGAAACAGCCGGTCATCATTGATATCGATGCTTTTGCTTTACAGAATTGTTATGAGCTGAATTACCAGCCGAAGTCCGGCGAAGTTGTCGCCCTGCTGAATATCGGTGCGGCCACGATGAATATCAACATTCTGAACGGAGCACGTTCGGTCTTTGCGCGCGATGCTTCGGTTGGCGGGAGCCAATACACAAGTCTGTTGCAGAAAGAGTTGGGTCTGACCTTTGATCAAGCTGAATCAGTAAAGCGTGGCATGTCTCTGCCCGAAGGAATCGAGCCGCGACCGATACAGCCGATTATCGAAACCGTCTCCGATATTCTCGCGCTGGAAGTAAGAAAAACGATGGACTTCTATCGTGCTACAGCGGAAGAGGGTGGGGCAGCGATTCAGAAGATTCTCGTCGCCGGTGGCGGATCCAAGCTCCCCGGCCTCGCAGAGTATCTGGCGAAGCGTTTTGAAACCCCAGTTGAGATTTTCAATCCTTTCAAAGAAATCGAGGTTGATCCCAGAAAGTTTGATCCTGAGTACATGCGGGAAGTGATTCCGGAAATGGCGGTGGCGGTAGGTCTCGCCCTGAGAGGAGTTGAAGCGGCATGATTAAAATTAACTTACTAGAATCTGTCACCGACCGTCCCAGCGGCGCCGCCCGGGTCGAAGACAAAGTTTCGAGTCCGCTGATGCAAACGCTGCTGATGGCCTTAACCGTTTTCGGTTTATTGGTCGTAGGTATGGGGTACGACTTCATCAGCGCAAACGCCGCCCACGAAGTGGCCCGCATCGAGCTCGCTAATCAGAAGCGAATTAACCAGGACATGATGGCTGTAAACAAAGAGCAGCTCGACCTGGAGCGCAAAGCGCAGGATATCCAAAGCAGAATCGACGCCATCAAGCGGTTACGCGAGTCACAGCAGGGCCCCGGCTCCGTGCTACGCGAAATCAAGAATCGTTTTGACGCGGTTCCCGGCCTCTACCTGAAGAGCATCGAGCAGAAAGAGGGCGAGCTGATTGTGAAAGGCGAGTCGCCGAATGAAGCTTCGGTCACGCGGTTTGGCCAGAGCATGGAATTCTCCTCGGGTCTCTTCACGAACCTAAACATCGAAACGCAGCGCGAAGTGGCGAAAGGTTCCACCACCTCCACCCTACCTGGTGAGGTCGGAGCGCCGCCCATTGAAGTTATTTCGTTTACTGTGAAGTGCAATTTTGCGAAGTCGCAGACATCAGCCGCCGCAAACCCACCAGCAAATCAAGTTGCCCTCAAGAAGTAGGGAAGTTGACCAAACCAAACCCGCCCACGTCTGGCGGGAAGGAAGTGAAAAGCAATGAGATTCGGTAGCCTCAAATCAGTGCCCTGGTATCTGCGACTTATAGTTTTCGTATTCGTTGCCGGCGTCTTCTATGCAGGGTTCTGGTACTTCGTCACCAGTGGGACGCGCAAAGAAACCAAAGCTATGGAAGCCGAGATCGCGCAGCTGCTCCCGCGCAATGCCCAGGCGCAGATCGCGTCTCAAAGGCTTAACGAGTTTCGCGCGATCTACAAGGCGCGCCAGGAAGAGTATGACGAGCTAAAGGCACTGCTTCCGGAGCAGCGCGAGCTGACGATGGTGTTACAAGGATTACAGGACCGCGCCCGTAACACCGGACTCGTCTTCCGCCGCTTCAATCCGAAGGAGGACGTGCAACAGGAAAACTACAGCGGTAAGAAAATCGAAGTCGGCGTCAGCAGCTCATTCGCCTCTTTACGTGCCTTCTTCGAACAGATGGCTCACTACCAGCGCATCGTTTCGATTACCAACTTCGAACTCAAACAGATCGAGAAACAGTCCCCGAACCAAACGGTTGAAGCGCGATTTGATCTGACCGCCTTTTATGTCTCAGCCGAAAGCTTGCAGAAACAAAGCAATCCTAAACCGGCTGCTCCCGCTGGTCAGGCACCTGCCCCTCCGGCTGCTGCGAAGTAGCATCACTCAAGCGCACGTTTAAGGAAGAAACATGATGCATCCCAAGAAAATCAGATTCACCTCCGCGGCAATCACCCTCAGCTGCGCATTCGCGATCGCTGGGACGACAAGCGCTCAGGAGCAAAAGTCCGTTGCCGAAAAGTCGAGCACCAAGCGCATCTCTGATTCGGGTCGCGATCCTTTTCGCAAATTTGAAACGCCGCGCCCGGCAGCGAAGCGAACTTCGAACCTGGTCGCGATTCCTTCGATCCAGGAGCGCATTGCCCAATATCGAGCACAGAAGGCCGCGGCGATGAGTGCGCGCATTGCTGCCCCGAAGCCGACGACTGCCTTGTTGCTTAGCGAAATGCAAGTTGTTGGAATCTCGCGTTCACCGCGCGGGTATGCGGCGATCGTCGAGGCCACTCCCATTAACTTGTCGTATGTGCTGTATCCCGGCGAACGTTTTTATGATGGCCAGCTTGTGGCTATCGAAGACAATCGTTTGATCTTTCGGCGCGAAACTGTTTTCACGGATGGACGTCGAGAACGCTCGGTCGAAATTAAATCGTTACGCCAACCCGGTTCGCCGACGGACATGACCACCACTCCGTCATCGGTTGCCGCACCCGCCGCAGCTGAGTCAGATAAGAAGCAAGACACCTCGGCTCAGGCCAATAAGCCCAACTAACTCTCTGCTGGCGTGCACTACGGCGCCGGCCTTTTCCTCTGTCGCAATCCGAACCTCTCTAAACTCGAACGTCGGATTGCGCAGTTTGACAATCAACCTTCGGACGCAGCCGCAAGTGCGGCGCGCGCTTTAGTTGCGATAGCAAAATGAGCGTAGTGCGTGGCGGTCTCGTCCAGTAATTCCCTTAAGGAGGGAACGATGCCTTATCAGTCACTAATTCTTGCAGCCATTAAAAGGACCGCGCTCGTCCTGATGTGTTTGAGCCTTGCCGGCGCGAACACTCTGGCTGGAACCATTGCTACGCACCCCGCAACTGCGACACCTGCCACCTTCAAACTGGTGCACTACATCCCGCTCTCAGCGGACGAGGAAGCTCGCCTGGCGGCCGAAATTGTGGCTTCGCAGAATTCTGAAGATCAGGATCCGACTCAGAATCCGGCTCAAGGTAAACCCGGCATGTCCTCCGGCAACGCCACCCAATCGGAGCAGGGCCGTCAATATGGTCAACCGGGATTCGTAGGCGAACCGATCAATCTTAACGTTGTGAACGCAGACATCCGCGACATTCTCAACTACATCACCGAACAATATGGTGTGAACTTTGTCATCGATTCATCAGTGCGTTCGGTGCCGGTGACTGTGAATGTGCAGGACGTGCCGTGGAACATCGCATTGGAAGCGGTTCTGAAAGCAAATCGTTTGGGCATTGAGACCAGCGATAGCATCCTCCGCGTAGCGACCACCGACGTCTTAGCTAAGGAAGCTGAAACGCAAAAAGTTATCAACGACTCGCGCCTCGACGCCTCGCCACTCGTTACTGAGTTCATCCGTTTGAACTACGCGCGCGCCTCTGGAACTTTGGCGCAGGCCGCAGGTTCTACGGGAGCGTTCTCAGGCGGAGCCACCAACCTTAGTTTCAGTGGCGGCGCCGGTGGCGACGCAACTGGAGGCAGCGGAGATCAAGGCCTACTGCCGATCATCTCACGCCGGCTCTCGCGCCGCGGCTCGATTGAAGTTGACGGTCGCAGCAACACCCTGATCATTACCGATGTGAGGGTAAATATCGAATCGATTCGCCAGCTCGTCGCCATCCTCGACCAGCCTGAACCGCAGGTAGAAATTGAAACCAGAATCGTTATTGCACAGCGAAATTTCAGTCGCGACCTCGGCGCCCAAATTTCTGCTGGCGTGCTAAATCCAAGTCGCGGCGGCCTCGCAAACATCTCGACCCTGCCTTCGAATCCGCCCATCTCCGGACAGGTTCCCGGTGGCGTGTTTGGCGGTATCGTTGGTACACCGCAACCAGTTCCTGCACTTGGGGCGGCAGCCGCCAGCACCATTATCGGTCTGACGACGGGACTGTTTGGCACGGCTCAGATTACAGCCTTGATTACCGCGGCCGAGTTAAGGGGAACTGCGAAGACGGTGGCCACGCCTAAGGTCACTGCTCTTAACAATCGTCCGGCACAGATTGAAAGTGGTTCACAGATTCCTGTGCAGACGACTCAAGCCGCAGCCGGTACGGCAGTCGTGACGACAACATTTGTTTCCGTGCCGCTGCGTCTTTCGATTACGCCGCAGATTACCGACGCGGGTACTGTCATCCTGCGCGTCACGATAGAGAACAACACCATCAACACAGGTATTGCCGTGGGCGGCGTCCCCGGCATCGACACGCAACGCATGCAGTCAGAAGTCCTGGTTCCAGATGGAGGGACGACTGTGATGGGTGGCGTGCTCGCAGACACCGAAGGCGAGACTCAGCAACGCACACCGGGCCTTGCTTCAATTCCGGTGCTCGGTAATCTTTTTAAGAGAAAGCTGACGACCAGCTCGAGTCGCGAGATCCTGTTCTTCATCACTCCGCGCATCTATCGCCCGGATTACCAGGGCAAACCGATCAAAGTGGAACCCATCAGCGCTCCGCGCACGACGACAATTTCGCAACCGGTGCCGATGGGCAACCCGCAAACCAACACACCTACTCCGACACAGCTGCAGCAACAGCAAACCGCTCCCACGCAGCAGCCAAATCAATTACTGAACCAGTCGCCCACGCTGCCGGATGCCTCGGCTCCAGCAGCGCGGCCAGGGTCTTTGGGCGGTTCGCGTCCTTAAGGAAGATAAGCGATGTTCAAAGAAATGTTGGAAAGCATTATTGAGCACACCGAGGGCAGCCTCGGTGCGCTCATCATGGGAACCGATGGAATCGCAGTTGAGAAGGTTCTTGGCGACGCCAACGAGCTCAATCTCGATATTGCCGCCGCCGAGTTCACCTCGCTCGTTCGTAGTTCACAGCGCGCGGGAAATGATACCGGCTTGGGGGGTCTTCACGAGCTGATGATTTCACTCGAGTCAGCGATTCTGATCATGCGACTTCTCAGCCGCGATTATTTCGTGGTGTTGGCGATGACGCCGGAGGGTAACCTTGGACGCGGCCGTTTCGAATTGCGAAAGGCTGAGCTACAACTTGCGAAGGAATTTGCGGTCTAAACTCCATCGTCGACCATCTGTTCGAGGAGCCGCCCTTCATGGGCGGCTTTTTTCTTTTGGGAGTAGGCAGGAGCATTTGATTGCCGGCTGCCCAATGCCGATTGGCAATCGGTTCTTTAGCTAAGTCGGCAATTAATGTTAGTCACTTAAATTTAACTCGCAGAAAGACAGCTTCCAAAACCGCAAATGCAATCGGCAATTGGCAATCGCCAATGGGGAAAGTCGATAACCAAAACACCAACCAAGTTCCTACGGGATCTTTTGATACGGCATGCCGCGCATGATGATCCGTTGCCGGCGTGCGACGCGCCGCGGATTGATGCGCGGATTGAAAACAGTGCGCGGATTAGGAACCATTGCGGAAAGGTAGGCAGCTTCACTTGCCGTCAGACTCGCAGCCGATTTATTGAAGTAGCGGCGGGCCGCAGCCTCGGCGCCATAAATTCCATCGCCCCATTCGATCACATTGAGATAGATTTCGAGAATGCGCCGCTTGCTCAGTAACCGTTCGAGAAAGATTGTCAGCACGGCTTCCTGACCTTTCCGAATGAAGTTCCTTTGCGAAGAGAGGTAAAGATTCTTAGCCAGCTGTTGCGTTACCGTTGATGCCCCACGTTTGAAGTCAGGAAGGTAAGGAAGCCAATCATCCTCAACAGCACCTTCGGACTTCGCTTCCTTCGCAGCTTCACGTTGGGCCTGATCCCAAACCTTTTGGATCGCCTCGTAATCGAAACCGCGATGGGCGAGAAAGTTCGTATCTTCCCCAGCGAGAATCGCACGCTGCAGATTGGGGGAGATTTGATTGAGCGGCACCCAGATCTGTTCGCGGCGTGCTTGTTGACCACGGGCATTCGCTTCGTTGTCCCGCGTTTCAATCAAAGAAGTGGAGCCGGGATTATGTGTTCGCAAGCGCGCTACGCGCACGAACATGATGGCTTCGAAACCGAGAACCCCGATAAAGATTCCGAGCGATATTAGAAAGACCACTCGGAAGAATTTTCGGATACGGCTTCTTTTCCTGCGGCTTGCTTTCCTCATCCCATCGCAGTTTGCCGGGCAAGGGTAGATCGGTCCCGGCTTCCAAAAACTTCAGCTACTGCTCTGATGGTATTGCAGTGAATCTCAACGGTATCGCTAATTGCTTCGCCGTAACCACCCGACATTACCGTGACGATCGGAATCTCTCGGTCATGGCACGCACCCAGAACGAGCTCATCGCGTTCTCTTAATCCTGCGATCGAGAGGGAAAGGCGCCCCCAGTTTATCGCCCGCGTAAGGATCAGCTCCACCTAGATAGAAAACAATATCAGGCTGATGGGCAAACACTGCCGGCAAGCTCGCCCTCAGCGCGCTGAGGTAGGATGCGTCTGTAGTTCCATCGTCCAGTTCTACATCCAGGGAAGATCGCGCTTTGAACAACGGATAATTCTTCGCGCCATGAACCGACAAAGTAAACACGTCCCCCTCGCCGGCAAAAATCGTAGCCGTACCGTTGCCCTGATGAACATCACAATCGACAACGGCGCAGCGTCTGATCATTCGGTCTCGCTGCAGGGTGCGAATCCCGATCGCCACATCATTCAGCACGCAAAAACCTTCGCCTCGATCAGCAAAAGCATGGTGAGTTCCCCCAGCCAGGTTGGAACCAATGCCGCTTTCCATTGCTGTTCGCGCGGCGGCCATCGTTCCCCCAACTGCATAGAAGGATCTCCTTACGAGGGACTCCGACCAGGGAAGTCCCAACCGTCTAAGTTCTTGCTTGCTGAGCGTACCGGCGCGCAACCGAGTCACGTAGTCCTCGGTGTGAACTTGTAAGACGTCAGCAATCGACGCTGGCTCCGGTTCAATCAAGTCTCTCGGCCGTAGAGTTCCTTCTTGCAACAAGCGGTCGCGCACCAGCTCGAACTTTCGAATAGGGAAGACATGACCGTCGCCGATGTCGGCGTAATAATTTGGTGAGTAGAAGACTTTCATCGGTGCGAGGTACGCAGTATCGCTCCAAAATTCTTTGACAGTCCCGGAGTTTACCTTATCAAGACTCTGATTCCTCTTTTTCCAATAATCACATTCGGCAATTGGCAATTGTGAAATTCTGCTACTCATTGACAGTATGCAGTAGCGCAAGCTAACCTGTTTTCCCGTGGAACCCACGGACACACATCCCTCGAATCCCAACCCAACTAAAGCAGTAGCAATAATTCCCGCTCGCTATGAGTCTAGTCGACTTCCGGGCAAAGCTTTGCTGGAAATTAGTGGCAAACCGATGATTTGCATTGTTGCCAGCCAGGCGAGCAAAGCCAGAAATGTGGAACGCGTAATTATTGCCACTGACGATCGGCGAATCGTCTCGGTTGTGGAAGCTGCCGGGTTCGAAGCTGTCCTGACGCGCGCCGATCACGCCAGCGGCACCGATCGAATTGCCGAAGTTGCTGCGAATCTTGATGCGGAAATAATCGTCAACGTTCAGGGTGACGAACCGCTAATTGCACCCGAGACGATCGAGCGAGCCGTTGCGGCTTTGATCGCCAAGCCGGCAGCGGGGATCGTTACTAGCTGGGAGCCAATCGCTCAACCAGCAGACGTTTTGAATCCCGATCTCGTCAAGATCGTGATTGATGCGAACGGTCGAGCTGTATATTTTTCGCGAGCGCCCTTGCCCTGGCCGCGCGACGCCGCGCGTGAGCATGGCAGTCTTAAGAATGCTTTGCTGCATGAGCCGTCGTTGTTGCGAAGCTTTCGCAAGCATACGGGTTTGTATGTTTACCGTCGTGATGTGCTGCTGCAGTTTACGAAGTGGCCGCAATCCGAGTTGGAACTACAGGAATCATTGGAGCAATTGCGCGCCTTAGAGCACGGTGTTGAGATACTGGCAATTGAAGCCAGCACTCCTTCCATTGGAGTTGATACTACAGGGGATTTGGAACTGGTGAGAAAGATGGTTCCGAGTTCCGAGTTCCGAGTTTCGGGTTCTCAGTTTCGGGATTAACCGTAATAGCAGCTACTTAGATTCTCGAAACTCGAAACTCGGAACACGAAACTCGGAACACGAAACTCGATAAAGGTTCTGATATATGGGCGACCTCATTGGCATTGGGTTTATCGGACTTTTGGTGCTGGCTGGTTTATTCGGCTTGCTTCAGCTAAGCAAGCCATACGATGTGAGCAATGAAGAGTTTGAAAAGCGGGCTCATGAAGCACCGAGTTTAATCAGCGCGGGGATGACCGGCCTACAAAAAATGCTCGACCCGGCAGCGGGTAAGGCGATGGAAGTTCAGGAAGACCTGAAGCAGGGTTACTACAACGGCGAGCAAGAGTCCGGCGATAAGCCAGAACCAGGAAGCGCAAACCAGGAGGCAGACGGCGGAAGCCAGTCGCAGAAGGCAGATGTAGTGGCAGACGCTGTAGCAGATGGCAGAAAGCAGTAGCAAGGGGCCGCGCAATCGGCAATTGGCAATCGCCAGTGCTTCATGACTCAATAATCTATCAACTAGATTCTACTGGAGATCTTAATGCCTAAATACATTTTTGTTACGGGTGGGGTGGTTTCGAGCCTGGGTAAAGGCCTGGCGGCTTCGTCGATCGGTTGCTTGCTTGAGGCGCGTGGACTGCGCGTCGCTCTAATCAAGCTCGATCCTTACATCAACGTCGATCCCGGCACGATGTCACCCTTCCAACACGGTGAGGTCTTCGTTACGGATGATGGCGCTGAAACTGATCTTGATCTCGGCCATTACGAGCGCTTCACTCACGCACATCTGTCCCAGGCGAATAATTGGACAACCGGCCGAATCTACTTGTCAGTGATTGAAAAGGAACGGCGGGGCGACTATTTGGGCAAAACAATCCAGGTGATTCCCCACATCACAAACGAGATTAAAGAGGCCGTTCGAGCAGTTGCAGAAAATGACGTGCTCGACGTGGTGATTGTTGAGATCGGAGGAACTGTGGGCGACATTGAGTCGCTACCATTTTTAGAGGCCATCCGGCAAATGGGGAACGAAGAAGGCGCCGGCAACGCACTTTTTGTCCACGTCACGTTAGTGCCTTTTATCGCCGCCGCAGGGGAATTGAAGACCAAGCCAACCCAACATTCCGTCCGCGATCTACGCGAGATTGGTATCGCACCCGATGTCCTGCTCTGTCGTTCGGAAAAACCTCTATCTCATGATTTGCGTTCGAAGATTGCCCTCTTCTGCAATGTGAAAGACTCCGCAGTGATTAACGCCCAGGACGTCGATACTATCTATGACGTTCCGCTTGCTTTCCACGAACAAGGTTTGGATGAATTGATTATTACCCAACTGGGTTTCGGAGCGCGCGCGGCACAGATCGATCTCGCACAATGGCGTGAGCTGGTCGGAACTATCCGCGAACCTTCAGGTGGGGAAACGTCGATAGCAATTGTTGGTAAGTACGTGGAGCTGGAAGATTCATATAAGTCTTTGCGTGAAGCCCTCACGCACGGCGGCGTCGCTAATAAGCTTCGCGTCAGCGTTAAATGGATTGAGTCGGAAGAGTTGATGGACGACGACTACGAGTCTCGTCTGCGTGATTTTGACGCGATTCTGATTCCCGGTGGCTTCGGCAAGCGCGGCGTGGCGGGAATGATTCGTGCGATTTCATATGCTCGCAAGAGTCGCACGCCGTTCTTCGGCATCTGCCTCGGGATGCAGACATCCTGCATTGAGTATGCGAGAAACGTCTGCGGGCTTAAAGATGCCGACTCCACTGAATTCGATTTGGAAACACCCTATCCGATAATTTTCAAGCTAAGGGATCTTGTCGACGTGGATGAGCTCGGTGGAACGATGCGACTCGGCGCGTGGCCTTGTGAACTTAAGCCGAATTCACTGGCGAGCCAGATTTATGGTGGCGCCGCCGAGATCAGCGAGCGACATCGACATCGTTATGAGTTCAACCCCGAGTATCGCGAACAGCTGGAGCGAGAGGGTTTGACGTTCAGTGGTGTCTCGCCCGATCAGAAGTTTGTAGAGATCGTTGAGTTGCCTCGTGACGTACATCCGTGGTTCCTGGGTTGCCAGTTTCATCCCGAGTACAAATCTAAGCCACTCGATGCGCATCCATTGTTTTCGTCTTTTGTGCGCGCGGCCTATGAGAATCGTTTGCAGAACGAAACGTCTATGGATAAGAGCAGCGAGGCCGAACCAGTCGTCCACGAGCGCGCCAGCGTGACAACCGGCGACTAAGGTCCTCTGAAGTCTCCCCATAGGCTAATCTCAAGCCCCACATTCCACCCCCAAGGCGGCAAGTCGCCAAGACGCAAAGAAACGGCTGGCAGTGAGATCGAGCTCTTAGATGTTGGGCAAGCAAAGTAAGAACCTAACTCGAAAGGGGCAACCGACCGCACATTCTATCTCTGCGTCTTTCCGCGTTTTTCTTTCCCCTTCAAGGCTCTTACATTTTGATTGCGTATCCTCTAAATTTGCGCGCATGTGCATCTCACAACGTTTTGCGGGATAATCCCTAAGCTCAACGGTTCCCCACGTGACGCGACTCAAATATGCTCCATTGCCCAATATGCGGTCGGCAGTATCCACTTGAGGTGAAGGTGTGTCCGGAAGACATGACACCGCTTCAAGCTGACGCCACCATTGCTGATGCTGCTCCTGCCGTTCCTGTAGATCCACTAATTGGCTTTACGCTTGATGATAAATATCGCATCGAAGCGCGGCTGGGGATCGGCGGCATGGGAACGGTGTATCGCGCCAGGCATTTGCTGATTGACCGTGCCGTGGCGGTTAAGGTCCTGAGCCAGCGCTTTGTTGAAGATGATGCGGCGCAGATGCGCTTTCGTCGTGAGGCAAAAGCCGCCGGCCGCCTGCAACATCAAAACGCTGTTGCGGTAACCGACTTCGGTCAAACAGCGGAAGGCTATGTTTATATCGTGATGGAGCTGCTGGAAGGCCGCACACTGCGCGATGTACTTGCGAAGGAAGCTCCCCTCGATACCGCCCGCGCAGTCGCCTTAATGCTGCAAACGTCCGCCGCCGTAGCCGCCGCTCACGAAGCCGGAATAATTCATCGCGATCTAAAACCAGCGAATATTTTCATCGTGCATAATTCGGAGCTGCCTTCCGTAGTCAAAGTGCTCGACTTTGGAATCGCCAAACTGGCAGCCGATACTCTTGAGGAAGATGAAGCGCACACCTTGACTCAGGTCGGCGCCATGATCGGCACGCCGCGCTACATGTCCCCAGAGCAATGCGACGGCGCTGAGCTGACTCCCGCAGCTGACGTCTACAGTCTGGGCGTGATCCTTTATGAAATGCTGACAGGCATCGTGCCTTTTTCGGGATCGACGCCGCTAGCCATTGCAATGAAGCACACGGCCGAAGCGCCGCGGCCTCCGCGCGAGTTCGTAACCTCAATTCCGGCAACACTCGAAGCTGTAGTCCTGCACGCTCTGGAGAAATCGCCTGAGAAGCGCCCTGCAGATGCCTCTGAATTTCGTCGTGAGTTGTTAACGACGGCCGAGAGATTAGGACTTGAACATGGGGCGACTACCAGTGCTCCTGATTTGCAAGCGCTCCGCGATGTGGGAACGCAGTCGCCTTCGGGACGGCTTTTGATCGACCTCGTGCGGCTACGTGAAAATCGTGCCGCAACTTCTACTGCCAACGAGTTAACTGTTATTAATGAGGCGCGCGCCGCGCAGATTGTACCGCCGGCCACGGATGAGGTGGATGTTCATACCGGTCATTCGTTTCCGCGAGTTAGTGTGCAGCTGGGCCAAACTTTGGACCGCGCCCGACAAAAACCGATAGCCCTGCTGGGACTGATTCTCGTACTCGCCGTCATCGGCGCTGTTGGCTTTTTCACAGTGCGGGCCTGGCGAAGCGCGACGCCTGTTGCCGAACAGGCAATCGTTAACCCAACGCCGACTCCAACGCCGGAAGTGACACCTTCGCCAACACCGGTGCCGTCTCCCAAACGCGAACAGCGTAAACCTCCTGTGAATGCGAACAAAAAGAAGGACTCGAAGGTTGATGCGGCGCTGAAGAAGGTACGTCGTATCTTGAAAAAGCCGTTTTAGGTAGCTTTGCACAAAAAGTCGCAGGAATCGAAACGGTGAAAGAAACAAATTCAGAACCCGGAGCGATAGCGACGGGATGCTAAAAACAACTAGTCGAAAAGAGTGAGAAATCGGTAGCATCTGGTTCGTCGCGTTGATGACCCCGTCGCAACCGCTCCGGGTTCTGTAACGTAATGCCATCGGACCCGAACTTTTGTGCAAAGCCGTTCTAGTTATTGATTGGAGAGTTTTTGGAGTGCCCTCGTCGGCGTACTAACAAAAGCTTTTTTTAATAGTTCAGTTTAGGATTAGATCCAAGCGTGACAACGAAATCGTTTCAGGTTGGCAACGCAACTTTTGGTGATGGATGTTTGACGATCATCGCGGGCCCGTGCGTGATTGAATCGGCTGAGCACGCTTTGATGATGGCCCAGGAGTGTGCTGAACGCGCTCGGCAAGCCGGGCTTGATTTCGTCTTTAAATCCTCTTTCGACAAGGCCAATCGCTCCTCGGTTCAGAGTTTCCGCGGGTTGGGAATGGAAGCCGGGCTCGAAGTCCTGCGGCGCGTGAAAGATGAAATCGGAGTACCGGTGCTGACAGATGTGCACGACGTTGCGCAGATCAAACCGGTAGCCGAAGTCGCTGACATACTGCAGATTCCCGCTTTCCTGTCGCGCCAAACTGATCTGATTCTGGCTGCTGCGCAATCGGGGCGGGCAGTAAACGTTAAGAAGGGCCAATTCCTGGCGCCGGCTGACGCTAGGAATATTGTGGATAAAGCTCGAGCAGCAGGTTGCGAAAAGATCCTGTTAACTGAGCGAGGCGTGAGCTTTGGTTACAACAATCTCGTCGTAGACATGCGTTCTTTTGCCATCATGAGAGAGTTTGGTGTCCCGATCGTTTTTGATGTGACGCATTCACTGCAATTGCCCGGAGGGCTTGGTCATGCAACGGGTGGACAGCCCGAGTACATCGAACCGATTGCTCGCGCCGGCGTTGCCGCGGGTGTTGATGCCGTGTTCATGGAAGTTCACGATCATCCGGAGCGGGCGCTTTCCGATGGCCCCAACGCTCTGCCCCTTGAGCGAATGCAGTCGTTGTTGCAGATGTTGCGCGACATTCATGAACTGGTAGGATCGGCACCGGCAGAGAAAACAAACAACAAGGAATGATTCGCTAAGATATGAAAAGGTTCCCAGTCTTTGCGCTCGCAATCTTCGTCTCCTGCTCTTTTTGGTCATCAGTCAATGCTCAAGAAGAAGTGCGAGTTGCGTGGCAGATCACGAGCTTCGATCTCAACGCGAACGTGCGCCAGCCGGAAAGGGAGCTTAGTGTTGTGGCCAACCTGAAGGCGCGCAACGTCGGAAATGGACCGGGAAATAGTTTCACCTTCAGACTTAATCCAAAGGCGACGGTTAGGACAGTAGAAGTTAACGGAGCGAGCGCCAGCTTTCGCTCGATGACAGAAACACGCGGGAATCTGTTGCGAACAACTGCAACGCTCGCCGGTGCGGTGGCGCCTGGTGCCACAATCACGGTCAATATCGCTTATAGCATTCCGGTTGAGGCCAACTCCGGTTTGGCGGCAATCTCGCCAATCGGTACACAGTTCTTGCCCGGCGCATTTTGGTATCCCATTCCCAACACACCCTTCACCGTACGCGGGGCGGACTCGGCGCCATTTCGAATCGCGGTAAACATCGCAAACGTGATCTCAGCTGGGGTTGAAAAGGAAAGTGGTGCTGCGCGTGTGTTCGAACAAGAGCTGCACGGTCAGCCATTTTTTGTGCAGGGAGACTGGGACAGGGTTGAAGGAACAGCCGACAACAAAAGCATCACTGCACTTATTCCGAAGGGCGCAAGCCAGGATGAAAGACGGCAGGCTGACCAGTTGATCGCATTGACTGGCCACGCGCGATCATACTTCTCCGGACTTTTTGGTCCGGCGCCCGCGGTTCCGATCAGACTTGTAGCAGTGCAGCGCGGCGCAGGTTTCTCCGATAGCGGCACAATTTTGCTCGACGCAGGAACGTTTCGTCGTAACAAGATTGATTCCACAGCGACGCGGCAGATTGCCGAAGCAGTTGCGAGACTTTGGATCGGCGGACAGATTGCCCTGCGCGGTGAAGGCAGTGGTGTAGTGCGCGAGGGCTTGGTCCACTTTCTAGCAATGCTTTTCATCGAGAAACAGTTCGGCAAAGAGGCTGCCGCCGCAGAGGTGCTGCGCTCGCGGCTCGCCTACACTCCAATCGCGAAAAGGGACGGCCCGCTCTCGCAGCTCACGCCCCTTGACGACACTTATTACAATTCCGTTCCCAACAAAGGAGCGCTCGCCTGGCGCCTCATCGATCATCGCATGGGCCGCGAAGCATTCATTGGGACTATTCGAAACCTGCTGCAGACGGCTAAGGAACGCGAGATTACCCTCGCCACAGTGCGAAGCGGTTTGGCGGAGAAAGGAGGCGATGCCATCAAGACGCTTCTCACGCAGCAACTGGACGCCGTCACAGATTTGGATTTGATGATCGGCTTGCCACAACAGCGAGGCGGTGAATGGGTCTCAGCTTTGCGCAACGACGGTTCAAGTGATGTGACGGTCACGGCTACAGCCACCACCGACCGTGGCGAGCGGGTGCCAGTTGAGGCGAATGTTCCGGCGCGAAGCTTTGGTGAAGCACGATTCAAAACTGCCGGACGGGTTGTCCGCGTCGAAGTTGATCCGGAAAAGTTCTACGCTCAAACCGATTACACGAATGATGTCCTGCCCCGCACGCGCGAGCTTGCGGAGACGCTAGCCGAAGGTTGGCGCTTCCTTGGCGCACAGGATTTTGTCAAAGCGGAAGCGGCCGCGCGCGAGCTGCTGGCACGCGAGCCTGGCTTACAAGAAGCGCGCATCATTCTTGCTCGCGCGCTGCTGGCGCAAAACAAGACGGACGAGGCAGAGAAGCTTTTCCGATCCGCATTGGACGATCCCCTGCCGACGCCCAGCACCCTCGCCTGGAGCGCAATCGGACTTGGCGAAATTCATATGAAGCGTGGGCAGGGTGGGGAAGCGGCGAAGCGTTTGACTGAAGGCGTTCGCGCCGATGCGGAGTATGCGTCTTCCTTGGCTGCGCGCGCCGCCCGCATCACTGCAGAAGCTGGTGCACCGGCCCCCATCGATGAATCTGCTCGCGCCTTCATTAAGCAGTTCGACCAGGCAATCGTGGGCGGAAAGAAGGTTGAGATCGAAGCCAGGATTGTTCCCGGTGAGCTCGTGCGATTTGTCGGTGGCATCATCGGCAGCCAACCGGAAGTTTGGCAAACGCGTGTGCTCCGCACGGAACTTTTAGATGCCAACTTGATGGCAGTTGACGTGAGCATCAACGCCAAACAGTTAGGCCAGGAACGATCGGGAACAGCATTGTTATTATTGGCTCGTACAGGTGATAACTGGAAACTCGCCGGAATTGAGTTGTTCGAAATCAGGTAGCTCCGCTTAGTTTTGAATCAAGAATAAATGCCGGACCTTTCTGCGATCGAGAGACGCGCTGCGCACATCAAGCTGTTGCTGATGGATTGCGATGGCGTGTTAACTGATGGAAGGTTTTGGTTGCTCGAAAATGGAGACGAGCAGAAAGGCTTTCACGTCCACGATGGTCTGGGTTTGGAGCTGTGGCATCGCGCCGGGCTGAGGTCGGGGATCATCTCCGGTCGCCGTTCGAGTGTTGTTGAACTTCGCGCGCGTGACTTGAAGATTGAGTTTGTGCGCCAAGGTGCGAAAAACAAGCTCGACAGCTTTGAGGAACTGTTAAAGGAAGCTGGTCTCGACGAGTCAGAGGTCGCGTATATCGGCGACGACTTGAACGACATTCCGCTATTGCTGCGCGCAGAGCTGGCTGTAGCAGTTGGGAATGCTTCAGAGGAGACTCGAGCGGTCGCCCACCTCGTGACGCGCGCCGCAGGCGGATTCGGGGCCGTGCGTGAAGTGATTGAAATAATTCTGAAGTCGCAGGGACGTTGGGCCGATGTGACTGAGAAGTATCTGAAGGGATGAAGCAGGAGGCAGGGGCAGGAAGCAGTAGACAGTAGGCAGTAGACAGTAGGCGGTAGGCGGTAGGCAGAAGGCAGGATTCTTGAACATCTGTAGTGGGCGCCCCCAATTTCAAAACGTGGGTGCGGCCACGGAATGCTGCCGCTACAGCAAGTTAGGACACACTTGGGTTCATCTCAATTGACACGAAGTCGTCACCTGACTATCGTTCCTTTGCTGAGTGATGCCTTTAAATTCCGCATTCATCATTCCGAATTCATCATTCGGTCCGCGGGCGTAACTCAATGGTAGAGTGTCAGCTTCCCAAGCTGAAAGTTGCGAGTTCGAGCCTCGTCGCCCGCTCCAAAAAACAGTAGATAGTAGACAGGAGACAGGAGACAGTAGACAGTAAGCAGCCTTTAGCGCGAATTCTTTAGCCGCGAATCGAAGATGTGCCAACGAGCGTTTGTTGGGGCCAGAACCTACTTTTACTCCGCGCCTTGCGCCCGGAATAGCTTTAAGTCTTCGAAATAGGACTTGATTTTCAGAATCATCGGTTGCCACATGATCTGTAATGTGGAAGACGTCTTTTATCCATGGATGATTGAGCGCCTCGTCTCGGTTGAGCATCTTGCCAAGGATTCGAATACCTTGCCAGGGCGACTCATCAGCATCGACAACGGTGAATAGGTAATCTGATTCATCAGATCTCATGGTCAAGGCAAACGCAGTGCGATTTACCGGGTCAGCATCCTCACTCCATTCACCAAGACTTACAGCAAGCTTAACAACTCGTTCCGGGTGATTATCGGAGTACATCGCGTAATAGATGGCATAGGCCTCCCCGTCTTTGCGAACAAAACGGGTGAGTCTAGTTGTTGTTCCTTCACAACAATCACAAACCTCATGAAAGGGTTCTGCGAATTCAATATCTATCATGGCGCTACTTTGAACCGCCGAACGACTCGGACACTATCAAACGTTTGTTCCTGGACAGCGGTTGCTTCAAGGTTGGCGTTCCCGCTGGTCCGGGCAATGCTTCAACGTTCACCAAAAAGCGGAAGCTCCCGCCCGCTTGCACACCCAACAAGAATCTCACGTCGATAGTGGCGCCGGGTTGCAGCAGTCCAACCATGGTCGTAACTGCGCTCGCATGTAAACCGCCTCCTTGGCTTGCGACATTTGGCGGAGTCTCGATCAAAGTGCCTCTCACCGTCAGATTGCCGAGAGTTGTGTTTAACAGCGAGATCCCCGGATGTAATTATGCGTAGGTCAGCCTGAGCGCCGCCTGGGTTTGGAGTGTTGAGAGTTGTGATGTCGACTATGCGAAACCGTAACCGCGAGACTGGCACTCCCGTGTTGTTACGAAAGCGTCGGCGGATTTCGAGTGTCCCGAGCGCACAAGGTGCGCCGGCACTGCAAACATTGGGCGTGGTGTCGCGTACGCGATTCGGCGGCAAGCTCGAAGATTGTTGCGGTTCAATCAGTGATGCCTTGATTTGAGAATTCCGCTGCACCGGACTCGATAGGTTCTCCGGACCAGGCGCGCCGAGGATCGCAGGCACGGTTTGGTTGCTGCCATCGCCGCGCAAGAACGGGCCCATGTTCGAAATGACGACCCAGTCAGACGCACTGTTGTCAGTATCTTGGGGCACTCCGGAGTGGAGTCGCCGCGCCCAGCTGTACTGCACGGTCGCAGTGTGGTAGTCAGCACCAAGACTGATACCCGTGCCTGAGTCAAACAACGGATTGAGATTGGAACTGCCTTCGACTGCGTCAAGCCGATTTGCCAATGATCGATTTGCTTCGTTGCTGGTGGTGAATAAGGCGAAGCCTTCCCAGAACTCATCGGCCACATCCAGATTCAGTCCCGTTGCGGAACTGGTAACGTCGCCAACAGCCTGATTGGCGCCACCATAGTCATTCAGGCTATAGCCCACGTACGTCACGTCAGTGTGCGTGTTGGTGAAAAGGAAATGCCCACGCGCCGGTATCACCGTTCCGTTCGGAATGACGAAATAGGTTCCCAGCAATTCGCCGTCGGGCGGACAAGGGGCGCACCTGACACCGTATGCGACCGACCAACCCGCCGACCCATCGCTCGATTGAACGGTAATGGAAGCATCCGTGTTGTTATAGAGCTCAAGGAACTCATCATCGGGTCCATTCGGTCCGTCCAGACGAAACTCACTGATGAGGATCGAACCGGGGTTGGGAGCACTCGTTACTGTCAGAGTCGCATTGTTTGAGTTCGCAGTGCCGAACGCATTAGTCGCAACGCAGCGAAACTGAGCGTTGTTATCCCCAGGAGTAACCGCACCAATCATGTAGCTCGTCCCTGTCGCACCGGGAATGTCGACGTTATTGCGTTGCCATTGAAAATTCAGCGGCGTGGGACCGCTGGCGTTGCAACTAAACGTGACCGGCTGTCCGGCCGGGATCGTTTGGCTTTGCGGATGTTGCGTGATTGTCGGCGCTATCTGGCCCGCCGGAAACTGAATGCGCCCTACTCCGACTGACGCCCCCCGGAAGAGATACCAAAGACTGCCATCAGGCGAAACCTGAAGATCAACCGGAGTTGAAATACCAGTTGCAAATGCACTTGAAGAAGGAATCGCCGTGCCTGCACCGGGATCGACGTAGCGAATAAAGCCTGTACATAGATCAGCAAAAAAATATTTCCCGACGTAACCAGCAGGGAATTGCTGCGTCACGGGGTTGTAAAACGCGCCGCCAACAATCGCACAGCCGGTGGGGCTGCCGGAAGAGTGAGCATAAACATAAAGAGGCGCGCGGTAGTCGGTGGGCGGTGCCCCGCCGCAAACATTTCCCTCGCACGTGGGCCAACCATAATTCGAGTGGGCGATACCATCGTTGATTTCTTCCCAGGTAATTTGACCCACATCGTTTATGAAAAGGCGTCCCGTCCCAGGCTGGAAATTGAAGGTAAAGGGATTGCGCAAACCGAGCGCCCAGATTGCCTTGTTAACACCAGTGACGGCAGCGTCGTTGAAATACGGATTGTCTGTGGGAATTAAGTCCGCTGGGTCCGTGTTGATACGGAGCATTTTGCCGAGCAGGTTCGCAAACGTTTGTGCGTTGGCGCCATTTGCGTTCTCACCAACTGCAACATAAAGCTTGTTGTCAGGGCCGAAATGAATTGCGCCGCCATTATGGTTTGTGGCTGAAGACAAGTTATTCAGCTCAAGGATGATCAGTTCGCTGCCGGGCACAACTACATCTCCATTTGCAGTGAAGCGACTAACCCGATTGTGAACGGGTGCCGTTGGAACCGTGTAATAAAGATAAATGAAGTTGTTGGTTGCGAAGTTGGGATCAAATGCGACGCCCAAAAGCCCGCGCTCACCGGATGAATCGACCGAGAGCGTAATGAATGGTGTCGCGAGCAACGCGCCATTCTTGATAACTCGAAGAGCGCCTGTCTGCTGACAAACAAACAAGCGGCCATCCGGTGCGAAGGTCATCGCGGTTGGGTTACTCAAACCCGTGATGATCGTTTCAGTGAAACCTGCTGGGAGCGTGGCCGCACTCGCGCCGCTGGGCCAGCACGAGAGCAATAACGAAGCGACAATAAGCGACATCGATCGTCGATTTATCGTCAAGCGGCTTGCGGGCACACGAACAGCCGAAGAGAATTTCATGCTTATCTCCAAACAGAAAGATTTCAAACTGGAGGATGCCGCAAGCGGCTTTGATCGGGGCAGGGCGTTATCAATTCGATTGTGCGAGGCGGGTCTAAGAGCGTCAAGCTGAAAGTCTTAAAGGTGGAGTTCTGATCTAGTTTTAGAATCGAAGGGCATCTCGGCTTGCGAGCGCTTGCAACGAATTCGGGGCGCCCACGAGAACGCCCCTCCAATTAAGCATAATCTGAAATTATTTCCGGTACTCAAATCGAGCAACGTCTGATTCACCGAGAATCACTGTGTCACCTTCGCTGAGTGCATTCTCAGTGATGCGCTCCGATTTAGGATCGTTGAGGAACGTTCCATTGCGTGACGACTGGTCTTCGATCACTACGCGCCCGCCACGTACCCCAACCCAGACATGACGTTTCGAAATTCGCGGATCCGCAATCACTATTTGCGCACTCGAGCTATCGCGGCCGATGCATGCACCTTCGGTAGTCACGTCAAACTTCTGGCCATCTAATGCGCCGGAAATAAATGTAATGCTTCCGTAATTAATCGGTGCTGTATCGCTTTGAGGAAGAATTGCCACGGTTTGGGAAAGATCAATTGTCGCTGACCTGTCGACGCCTGAAGGAGCTTGAGGCGGTGCACCAGGAAACGCACTCGCGTTGGCGCTCGGATTAGAACTCGCTGCCGGAGCTTCTGCTGATGGAGTTGGCGGCGTCCAGGAACTTCCAGGCCCGGGCGCGGGTCCACTTGGCGAACTAGAGGGACCGGAACCGGCCGCATGCGTCCCCGGGCCACCTTTAGCGGCCTTTCCTTTCTTACGCTTGCGCATGATAAGCAGCGCCACAACTGCGATCACGATGATGGCTAAGATCAAAAAGAGGACGACTAGAACAATGGCAACGATCGTCCAGGTTGAAAAAGATGATTTGTCTTTACCTTCCGCGATCGCCTGTTGGCTTACCTGGATCAGACGATTTACTTCAGAGTGTTCCGGGAAAAGACGCTTCACTTCTTCAAACTTCGGTATCGCACTCGAATAGCGGTCGTTCCAGTAAAGCTCAAGACCTTCGCGGTACGCCTTGTCCGCATGACCCATCTCGTTTGCGACGCCCGCGGCTTTGATAAATTCCATCACGGTGCTCGAGGGCACGACAAAGTCGAATCCGGAAATCTCCTGCCCGTTGACCCGATCGCCGCCAAAGGTCAATAGCCCGATCACTTCCATCTTGTCCGTCATTACCGGTCCGCCCGAATTTCCGTGGGTTGCCGGAGCACTGATCTGGAGGATTGGTGCGCCGCTGGCAGATTTCTTCCGCGCAGAGACTTTTCCGTCAGTGATGGAAGCTTCAAGAACAGATTTGGAATCAAGGATGCCGCTGTTGAAAGTGTCAGCTGCTCCGGGATAGCCGATCACGATCACGTGATCCTGGAGGTTCATCTTCTCGGAGTCGCCGACAATCAACACGGGCGCATTTTTCACTTCAATCTTCACAATCGCTACATCTTTTCCCTGGCCAGTCGGAGCGCCATATTGCTTCTCTTCAAACTCATAAGTGCTGCCGTCGGGAATGATGACGTGGTGATATATCTTCATCCCGGTTAGTCGGGCGTAGTTGCGTACGAACGTGACGTTCTCGCGCGTCAAGTTCTTTGGATCCATGTTGTAGTCGTGCGCCACCTGCTGCAGGAGTTGGTAGAACAGAATCTCCTGCCCAACATCTTGTCCCTTCTGATTGATATCGTGATAGGTGCTGACCACATGAGCATTAGTCACGATGTACCCACTGGAATTGATAAAGAAACCCGATCCGAGACCGACATAAGAGACGTTGTAGGTTTTGCCGGCCTTCCAGTTGGGCGGTGCGTAATAGAAAGATCCGGCGACGCCATCGATGATTCGCACTACCGACGGTTTACTAAACATTGCCAGACGCTCGCCGTCAGTAACGGCAGCTGCACTTGGGTTTGAGGGGATTAAGGCGGCGACGAGAAAGAATGCAGCAATAGCGGCGAAGAAAAGCCTGCGCATAGTTGACGCTCCAGGGGATTGGTTTGGGTGTTGGTTCAAAGTGCGAGTTTGCGATTAATCGTGCTGAAGATCAGGAAAATGAAAGAACAGACTCGGTGTTTAGTGCAAACCGAAATCAATATTGAGTAAACGAGCTTCTAATGGAATTTCTAAGCAAAGTCAATAGAAACGTTCTTTTGCGCCTGCGGCGTTGCTGCTCGTCATGCTGCAACGCTGTACTAATAGTGACCGGGCTTATGTCGAGACGTACCATTTTACGGCGAGCAGTCCTAGCAGTGTGGGATTCTCTCGGCGGAGTTAAAGGGCTATCTAACATCGCCCGGTGGCACGTTGGTTGCCAATTTCAGTAGCGAAACTTTGGCGGTTTGATTATTGAAGGAGGGTATTAAGTGTGAGCAAGAAAGTGTTCTTAATCGCGTTGCTGGCTATGGCAGCGCTGGCAATTGCCGGATGCGCCCGAACTGATGAGACGGCGAACGCGAATGTCGCGGGCACCACCACGACTCGTACAGCGTCCGATGGTTCGGAAATTAAGACGGTGACCGATGCGAACGGCGTCAAAACTGAGACTCGGGTCTTTCGCAACAATCCCAGAGTCGCTCGGGCCGTCGTTACCACTACGCGCGATGGCAAGCGCACCGTCAGAGTCTATTCTCCCGCGGGAGAAGAGAAGGAAGTTAACGACATAGGTGACGCGCTCGAAGTTACAGGCGACAAGCTTGCGGACGCAGCCGGCTGGATCGCCGACAAAGGCGAAGACGTCGTCGGTGAAGCTGGCGATAAACTGGAAGACGCCGGCGACAAGACTGTTGATGGCGCGAAGACCGTGGGAGAAAAGACAGCCCAAGGCGCAAAGACGGTTGGCAAGAAGACTGCCAGCGGAGCCAAGAAAGTTGGCGGCGCTATCAAAGATGCAGTCACTCCTTAATTAGTTTAGATATTGAAAGACTAGAGAGGCGGCGCCGGGTGGTGCCGCCTCTTCCATTGGGGGGAGCGCGACAGGAGAAAAGCTTTCCCATTTTCCATTTGCCATTGGTGGATTCAAGTTAGAAGTGCAACTCATTTAACCTCTCTGTTTCCCCAGCGCCGCAGGCGCGAAATAAGGTAGCCAGGGGCGCGCGCGAAGTGCGTGGCCCCTGGTGCCGCTCGCCATAAGATTGAGCTCTGAAAGAGCGACATAAAAATGAGACGCGGCATTTCTATGTCGCACTTTCGGTGCTCGAGGTTCTCCTCGAGCAAGGCCAGGGGCACCGTGCGTCGCTGCGCTCGCACATTGCTCCTGGCTACCTTCTTCCGCGCCTGCGGCGCTGCGCTGCTGCCCTTCGCCTGACCACTGGATTGGACATTGGTTGCACTCAAAACTTGCATCCCAATGGCAAATGGAAATGATTTTTTCTGTCTCTGCTACGTTACAGTGCCCCGCGCAGACCGGCCGTGGTGTTATACTTGAAGAGAATTAATTTTTTCGTAGTGAGGAGAGCCATGGTTGACACGTCACGCTTCACGATCATTTGCCCGTGCTGTGAAGCCGCTCTTTCGATCGATGCACAAACGGGTGCGTTGATTTCGCATCAGGAGAAGACGAAGCCACTCGCTTCCTTCGATGAGATGGTGAAAGGCCTCGATAAACAGAAGCAGCAGCGGGAACAGATCTTTGCGCAAGAATTGAGCTCGATGAAGGATCGCGACCGGATTCTGGAAGAGAAGTTTCAAGAGGCTATGAAGCGCGCCGAAAAAGACAAAGACAAACCCTATGTCAACCCGCTCGACCTGGATTGATCCCCATTGCCAACACCCTCCCCGAGCAACAGCGGCCTGACATCAGTCATCGAATCCCCAACTCTTCCAATCGATTCTGGAGTACCAAAAAACATGTTTCGTAATTTGAAATTCCTTCTGGCAGTAATAACTCTGCTTCTTAGCTCCACCGGTTTCGGCCTTGTGTCGCCCGCGCAAACGATGCCGCGACTCACCTATCGCGATCGCACATTGGCAAACGGCCTTCGTGTGCTGACGGTTGAAGATCATGCGAGTCCAACCGTGGCGATTCAAGTTTGGTACAAAGTTGGCTCAAAAGACGATCCGGAGGGCCGCAGCGGTTTTGCGCACCTGTTCGAACACATGCTCTTCAAGGGCACCAAGAACATGAAGGACGAGATGATGGATCGTCTCACGGAAGATGTCGGGGGTATCAACAACGCTTCCACTTGGGATGACTTCACGAACTATTACGAAGTGGTGCCTTCAAATTATTTGGAGACGCTTCTTTGGGCTGAAGCCGAGCGAATGGGTTCGCTCAATGTTGACGAGAAGAATTTCAAGTCAGAACGCGATGTCGTAAAAGAGGAGTTTCGCTCGCGAGTTTTGGCACCACCCTACGGTCGTTTCTTTTACGCTATCGAGAAGGAATCATTTACCGCGCATCCTTACCGGCGACCGGGCATCGGGAGCATTGAAGAACTCGATGCCGCTACTCTTGGTGATGTGAAGGCGTTTCACTCGACCTTTTATCGGCCCGATAACGCGACACTCGTTGTTGTCGGCGACTTTGAACCAAAACAGATTGATGCGTGGATCGATAAATACTTCACGCGCGTCGCGAAACCCGACAAGCCACTCCCACGAGTAACTACGAAGGAGCCGGAACGAACGGCGGAAAAACGAGTCAACGAATATGCGGCGACCGTGCCGTTGCCCGCAGTCGCGCTCACCTATCTGGCGCCCCCCGTCGCATCTGCAGACGCTGCCGCCCTCGATGTGGCGGAGGCAATACTATCGAGTGGCGAATCGTCGCGGCTCTATCAATCCTTGGTTTATCAGCAGCAGGTTGCGCAGGAAGCTTTTGCTCAAGCCGACCTTCGCGAGCAGCTCGGGTTATTTGTACTAGGCGCAATTCTCGCGAGTGAAAAGAAACCGGCGGAAGCTGAGCGCGCTTTGTTGGGGGAACTGAAAAAGATGCAAGACACGCTCGTTTCGGCTGCTGAGCTCGACAAAGCCAAGCTGCAACTTGTAACCAACGAGCTGCGCGAACGTGAAACGAGCAATGGCAAAGCCTTCGCCCTCGCGCGTGCCGCCGTGTTGTTGGGAGACGCAGCTCGCATAAACACCGACATTGAAAAATTGCAGGCCGTTACTGCCGCGGATATTCAACGCGTGATGAAAAAGTATTTCACCGATTCGAATCGCGTGGTGATTACTTACCAGGCAGAGTCGATGCGGCCCAAGACAACAGCCGGCGGGGAGGGAGGCAAATGAGAAAGATATCTAGCTCTTCAAAAATGATCCGTATCGCGACAGCAGTGTTGCTTGCGACCGGATTGTTGGCCGGCACTGCTGTCGCGCAACAAGAGAATCCTCCAGCGCCGGCCGCGCCGCGTTCAGTAACCATACCGAAACCGACGGACCGAACCTTAAAAAACGGTTTGCGTGTAATCGTGATTGAAGATCACGATATCCCGCTCATTTCAGCAGGCATTGTTGTTAAGAATGGCGGTGAAGTTGACCCCGCAAACTTGAGCGGCCTGGCGGAGCTAACAGCTTCGTTACTGACTAAGGGAACTAAGACGCGCACAGCGCCGGAAATTGCGCAACAAATTGAAGCTCTGGGCGGGACGATCCAATCGGGTGCTGGTTGGGACGCGTCGCGTGTTTTCATCAATGTGATGTCCGGCAAAATTGATCCGGCAATGAGCATTCTTGCCGACGTAGTGCGGAATCCTGTCTTTCAAGAAGAAGAGATTGAACGCTTGCGCCAACAGTACATCGATAACCTGAGCGTCACGTTAGGAGACCCTGGATCCCTAGCCAGCTATGTCGCGGCGCGCGTCGTGTTTGGCGACGCGGCTTACGGTCATCCGCTTGCTGGGACTCCCGAATCATTGCCGCTCATCAAACAGGCAGACATTGTAGGACTTCACACAAAATACTACCGGCCGGACAATGCCGTGCTCGTCATCGGTGGCTCAATCAAAGCTGAGGACGCTTTCAAACTGGCGGAGCGGTTGCTAGGCGATTGGGCCAAGCCAGCCGCGGCCCTTCCCGCGCGTGGACAAGTTGGCAAGATGGCGCGGGCTGATGAAAAGCAACGCGTCGTCGTGATTGACATGCCAGATGCAGGACAGGCAGCAGTGGTGCTGGCACGCGTCGGGATCAGTCGAACCGATCCCGACTACTTCCGCGGCATTGTTACCAATTCTATCCTCTCCGGGTATTCCGGGAGATTGAATCAGGAGATTCGGATTAAGCGTGGACTTAGTTATGGTGCGCGCAGCTCGCTTGAGGCGCGTCGTGAATCGGGTCCTTTTGCGGCTTCTGCGCAAACGAAGAATCCGTCCGGAGCCGAAGTTGCCGGTCTGTTGATTCATGAGCTGAGTAGATTGTCGAGTGAGCCTGTTGCTGAAGTTGAACTGACTCCGCGCAAGGCCGTCTTGATTGGCGGGTTTGGTCGGAATCTCGAAACAACTGATGGCTTGGCTTTTCAGGTCTCTTCGTTAGCGTTGCACGGTCTCAGCCTCGATGAGATCAATAACTACATTCGCAATGTCCAGGCGGTTACAGCAGCCGATGTGCAGAAATTCGCCGGGTCGCGATTGCCGGCAAAGGATGCGCACATCATCATCGTCGGTAATGCGAAGGACTTTCTCGAGCCGTTACGTAAGCAGTTTTCGAATGTGGAAGTGATTCCATTAGCAGAATTGGATCTGAACAGTGCTGCTTTACGTAAAACCGGCGCAACCGCCGGAAAGTAGTTTAGGCTTTGCCTTCTGCCGTGCGGTAAGGCTTGCCGTACGGAGGGGGCAAGCCGCCCACATTCGATGACACGGAAGTGAGGACAAAACAAAGAATCGTTATGAGATATCTCCTTCTTCTATCGCTCCTATGTATCCCCTCTTTTTGTTTAGCCCAAGCGTCTATTTCCGACGATGCCGGTGATCCGCGAGAGATTGCGGCGCGCTGGGCGAAGCAACTTGGCCACTATGATCCATTAGTTCGGCAAGAGGCGGCTGAGTCCTTAGCGCGACTCGCGGCCGTAGAGCAAAAGAAGCTTGTCGAGGGCTATCACTTTCAAGAGAAGAACAAGAACGTACGGCTGGCGCTCGAGTGGGCCCTTTACCGCATGGGCAAATCGGACATGTTGTTTCAGATCGTGCGCGAGCTGGATTCCGGTCGTCACGATCAGGCCGTCGGTTACCTCAGTAAAGTAGACACTCCCGCTCTCCTACACAGTTATCTCAGGGATGAAGACAAGCCGGGGCGGATCACTGCAGGCTTGATTGAAGCGCTTGCGGTGATTGGTGATCAGGACAGCCTCGCGCTTATCACTCCCTTCCGCGATTCTTTTTTGCCGGGCGTTGCCGCCGCCGCCGAGGACGCGATCGACAAGATTGAAGCGCGCCTCGCACAGAGCGAACCTGTAAAACCCACCCGGCCTCGAACGGTCGGTACGACGGCTAATACTGATCCGTAACTACGTCTCAGGTCTCAAGTCTCAGGTCTCAGGTCGTTGACCCACGATTGGGCAGGTCGAAGACCTGAGTAGCTGCAGAGAAATAGTGGCGGCAAGTCAGAGACTTCGCGCGCACCAGCGGGTCAAAGACCGAGACCTGAGACTGGAGACCTGGTAAGTAGTTCTGAAAACTGACCCGTGACTACGAAATTGGAAGTTAGAGTTTGAACTTCGAGCTTTGTACTTTGTTTTGGTCGCTTCGTTGAGAGGTACACGCAACCGAGTGCGGTCAAGAGGGTCCATCGGCAGAATTCAAAGTTCAAAGTTCCAAGTACAAAGCTCCGAATCACTAACTCTGGTTTGTTGGGTTATACTCGAAGCCCAGCATGCATAGAAATCTGCGCACATTTCTCGATCTCCTCACGCGCGAAAAAGACATCATCACAATTGACGCTGAAGTTGATCCCTATCTTGAGGCGGCGGAAATTCACCGTCGTGTGATCGAGCGGCAGGGTCCGGCGCTCCTTTTCAAACGCATCAAAGGCAGCAACTATCCTGTAGTCACCAATCTCTTTGGTACAGCGCGGCGCATTGAACTCGCCTTTGGGTCAAAACCGGAAGCGCTCGTTCGGGATCTGACGAAAATTGCTGAAGCCTTGCTGCCTCCGCGCGGTTCTGAACTTTGGAAGCATCGCTCGGTCGCGCGCGATCTGCTTAAGCTCGGGACGCGCGATGCCAGTCGGGCGCCAGTCGCCGAAGTGATTGATCGCCCGGCTGACCTGGGCCAGCTTCCCGTCCTGACCACCTGGCAGGAAGACGGTGGGCCGTTTATTACCCTCCCCCTCGTTTACACTGAAAATCCTAAGACGCATAAACACAACCTCGGAATCTACCGACTTCAGGTTTTCGATGAGCAATCAACTGGGTTGCATTGGCAGATTCAGAAGGGTGGCGGCTTTCATTACAAGGAAGCAGAAGCACTCAATCAAAATCTTCCGGTCACTGTGTTTCTCGGAGGCCCGCCTGCGTTGATTCTTGCTGCGATTGCACCCCTCCCGGAAGACGTTCCTGAGTTAGTGCTCGCCTCGCTGCTTGCAGGTGAGAAGCTGCGGATGACTAAGAACCCGATCGCGTCCGGACATCGTCTTGCAGCCGAAGCGGAGTTTGCGCTTGTCGGTCACGCCCGACCTCATGAGCGGCGCATTGAAGGACCATTTGGAGATCATTACGGTTATTACTCTCTGGAACACGAGTATCCCGTTTTTCATGTCGATGCAGTTTGTCACCGGCGCGACGCGATCTATCCGGCGACGGTGGTGGGCAAGCCAAGGCAGGAAGACTTTTTCATCGGCGACTACCTGCAGAAACTACTAGCGCCGCTTTTCCCACTGGTGATGCCGGGCGTGCGCGATCTTTGGACCTACGGTGAGACTGGCTTTCATTCTCTTTGTGCTGCTGTTGTGCGCGAGCGTTACGGCCGCGAAGCTCTCGTCTCCGGATTTCGCATTTTGGGAGAGGGGCAACTCTCGCTAACGAAGTTTCTCTTGTTAACAGACACGCCCCAGGAGCTGGGAGACTCTCCCAAACTTCTCGAACACATTCTCGCGCGGGTGCGTTGGGAAAGTGACTTGTTCATCTTTGCAAACGTTTCCATGGACACGCTTGATTACACGAGCGGCAAAGTAAACGAAGGCAGTAAAGCGATCATGTTGGGACTCGGCGAGCCAGTGCGTGACCTACCCGGCACGTTTCAGGGCGAGTTACCGCGTGACGTCGCGGCAGCTGAGGTCTTTTGCGGGGGATGTCTAGTGTTGCAGGGATTGCCGTACGCGGAAGATCCTGAGCAGGCCGCCCGGCTCGCTCGTGAGCCTGCCTTTTCGAATTGGCCTTTGCTTGTACTTCATGATGACGCGAAGGTGGCGCGCTCGACGTCGGACTTCCTCTGGGCTACCTGGACCCGCTTTGAACCAGCCGCCGATATTCATGCCGCTGAAACTCGAATTCACCGTCACCACCTTAGTTATAAAGGGCCGGTTGTTATCGATGCCCGCACCAAACCGGGATTTCCTGCAGAGTTGAAAGTGCGCGACGATATTGCAGCATTAGTTGATCGGCGTTGGCGTGAATATTTTCCGCGGGAGTTTTAAAACTCGCGAACGCCGAAGGCTTTAACTAATCCACGCCCAGGGTTGTCGCTACGCTCCAACCCTGGGCTGTAATTAACTAACGCCTTCGGCGTTACCAGGCGATATCAGAAACTGAACTCCTGACCTGGGAGTCTGTTGATAGCGTCAGCCAACAGAGAGCGGCAGTTGCAGCCGAAATATTGCACCGCCTGATGAAGAGTTAGCGGCTGAGAGTCCACCGCCGTGTTGCGTGACTACTCGATGAGCGAGAGCAAGCCCAATCCCGTGACCGGAGGCTTTCGTTGTGAAGAAGGGAATAAAGATTCGTTCGAAGTCCTCATTGGGGATACCCGCACCACTGTCCTCGACCTCGATCACCGCAACACTTCTATCTTCGTTAAGCGCTTCAAAGCCTTTAATTCTTACGACTCGCTCGGCAGCCTGATCTGAGATTGCCTCGGCGGCATTGCGCAGAAGATTAAGGAAAGCCTGACGAAGCATTCGTTCGTCCGCACGCACTTCGCCGAGGTTGGGCGCAGCGGTGAACTGAAGTTCGACGCGCCGCTCTGCAAAGAGTAGTTGCAGTTCACTGACGCAATCCCTGACCAGGTCGGCGAGTGAAACGTTATCCAGTACTAATGGCTGTGGACGGGCAAAGTTCAAAAACGCCGTGATCATCTCCGAGAGATTGCGCACTTCATTTAGCAGCGAGGCAGTTGCTGTTTGACCCGCTTCATCGAGTGTGAGGTTCTGCAGCAGCTGCGCGTAGCCGTGCAACGTGGCGATTGCATTCTTGAATTCATGTGCGAGGCCTGCTGACATCTCGCCCAGGCTCTCCAAATTCTTCTTCAGCGCTACTTGTTCCCGCAGCTGCATCACTTCAGTGATGTCCGTTAGTAAACAGAGCGCGCCTCGCGTTCCGAGCTCAGGGGCTAGCTCAATCGGAGCAATCGTGCCTCCCAGTTGTCGTTTGATCCCAGCTGGAGTAACAACTTCAATCACTTCGCGCCGGTAGACTTTGCCGCTCTGAATACACCTCGTAACCATTTCCGAAAGCTCGGGAATGTTGCGCAGAATGTCTGCTGCCGGTAGGCCGAGCGCCTTGCCATCAACGCCAAGCAGCGCGCGACCGGGAGCATTGATCACTGTCGAATGACCCTTACCGTCGAATGCGATCAGACCTGAAGGCACGCTCGCGACGATGCGCTCACTAAATCTGACTGCCGAGTCTGCTCGCTCACCTGCTTGTGCTGTTAATCGCTCCAGCTCCTTGCGCTGTTCCTGAAGTTGCGCCACCACAGATTGAAAAGTCTCGAGGACAAACTCACCTTCGTTAATGGATTTACTACCACGCGCTGCGACAGGCGCGCGTTCCGCTTCGCCGACAAGTTGCCGGAACGGTTGCAGCCGCCAGCGTAAAATGAACAGCACGCAGACTACTGCGCCGATCAGAATTGCGACGAATGCGGTGAGCAGAATCGGCGCGCGCGCAGCGGGGTTTGCAGGAATAAACGCAAAAAGAAGAACACCGAAGAGTGCCGAGAGCAGGAAGAGCCCGATCAGCAGGTAATAGCCAAATTGGATGCGATAAGACACAGCGCAGGAAATTGCCGATTGTAGATTGCCGTAAAATGGTCTTTGGTCTTTGGTCTTTGAGCGTTGACTCTAATGAAGACTGCTTAGTTGGCAGAGGTTAAGGCGTCCCACTGTTCACCTCCTAAGTTCGAGGATCAATCCAAAGATCAACGATCAAAGACCAAAGACCAAAGACCAAAGATCGTTCTTCACCGAAACTGTCCCGCATACCATTCCACGATTTGCGGTCCGATGAGCAGCGCAAGGATTGCGCCGATTCCCAGAAAGATGCCAAAGGGTAAATAAATCTTCAGGTCGCGGCGGCCCTGCACCAGCATCACCACGATCCCAATTATCGATCCTGAAAACACACCCATGAAAATCGTCAGGATCGTCAGGCGCCAACCAAGATAGGCGCCGACCATGAACATCATCTTAACGTCACCCAGTCCCATCGCCTCGATGCCGCGAAGTTTTTCCCAGGTCCAACCCATTAGCCACAGCGATCCTCCGCCAAGCAGTGCCCCAAGAGCAGCGCCGCCCAGCGAGGCTGCCCACAGCGGCCATCCTTCAAACAAGCCCTCCATCAGCGACGGTAGATCATCGAAATGCGGCTGGCCCATCAGATAGGGAATTGCGAGTCGGGCGACTACAGCGAAGGCAATTCCCGGATAGGTGATCGCATTCGGCAAGATCATGTGTTCAGCATCGATGAAGATCAGCGCGACGAGGGCGCTCACGAAAGCGAGATCAAAGGGCAGTGCCGCCGTCACTCCTGTATGCCAGGTAACCCCGACGAACAGCAAAGCTGTTATCAACTCAACCGCTGGATAGCGAGGCGAGATGCGTTCCTTGCAGCCGCGACAGCGTCCCCCCAGCAACAGGTAACTCAACACGGGAACGTTGTCGTAAAACGGAATCACGGCTGAACATGAAGGACAGCGTGAATTGGGAAACACGATCGATTCCTCGAGCGGCACGCGATGAATGACAACATTAAGAAAGCTGCCAATGATGGCGCCGAGGATCCCTGCGAGAATGTAATTTATTGGAGGAGCTAAGAGTAGATTGAGGTCTGGCAAGACTGCTATCAATGAAGGACTCATCGAAGGCCATTGTAACTTGCCTGTCGCTAACTGCCTATAATCTTTTATTTTTTACACTCTTGTTATCAGAGCGTGCGAAGCGCGTTTCCTCCTCGCTTCTTGCCTGGGGCCCAGTCTTTACGCTAACGCCCGCTTCGCAGGCTTCAAGGCAATGCGGGAGCCCGTGGTATTAGCGCTTCGCGCTCCCTGCGATACCTGCGCTCAAATTAAAGAGCCGCCGGCGATGAGATGCTCGTCACCGGCGACCACTTCTTTTGCCTACTGCCTACTTCCTTCACGGTACCGGATTCTCAACCACCACGTTATTGCTGCGGAGAGTGGATGAGGTGGCGCGCTGTAAGCTCGCGAGAGCCTTGTTGTAGTCCGTTTCAGCGCGGAGTTCAGAGTTGCGCGCGTTGGTGAGTGCATTTTGACGCTGGAACAGCAGGAACGTAGTCGAGCGACCAACCTGGTATAAGCGCTGCTCGCCTTCGAGTTGGAGCTCGGCGTTGATTCGAGCTTCCCTGGCTGACAACACTCGGAGGCGCGCTGTCTCTACAGCCTGGGCCGAGTTTCGCACATCCACCTCAATCGCTTGATCCTGCGATCGAATCGTGGCGTCCAGGCGATTCTTCTGAATCTCAGCGCCCGCAAGATTGGCTTTCGCAGTCCGATTGCGCAAAGGAAACTGGATTGAGACACCCACAATCACGTTCCGTGTATTTCCCGAGAAGAGATTCTTCAACATCTTGTTATTGCCACCGCGCAGGATGTCAGGCGCACTGAATAGCTGTCGCCCATCGGAATCGAGGATCGGCAGTCCGTCCTCGTCAAAGAGCGGGAAAGCGGTTCCGGCAAGCCCCGTGAGAGCGACTGTCCCGGTTAGATCAATCTGCGGCTTCGTCTGATTTTTGAAGTACTGCAAATCGATCTGATTGATGTCAGTGTCGAGTCGGAGGCGGCGCAGCTCGGGCCGATTCGCGCGCGCTTCTTTCAGAGCTTCAATAAGATTCACCGGAGAGGCGTCGAATGCCGGCTGGTCAGTTGGCGTCAGCTGCGCCGACCATTCCGGCGCCGTTGAGTCTCTAAAGATCAACTGCTTGAGATTGTTCTCAGCGATCGAAACATTTTGCACGGAAACGAGCAGCGCTGATTCCCGATTCGCGAGTTCCGTCTGTACCTCAGCGCGCTCCAGCGGCGCTTTCGCTCCGACTGAGATTTGCGCTTCCACGTTGCGCAGGTTCTCGCGGGAGAGATTCAGGTTCTCCAGTTGGTTCTGTTGATCGCGCAGAGAGAAGACGAGTTCCCAATAGGCCTGTTGCACACGCGAAATCACATCGATAGTGCGTAGGCGAAAGTCTGCGTCCGACTGCTCCAGTCGTTTTTTCTGAATGCGAATTTGGCGACGGTTGTTGTCAATAGAACGATTGCGCAGCAAAGGCTGAGTAAAAGTCAGACCGAGGTTGCCGGAGTAGAATGGATTCAACAGGTTCGCCGTCGAATTCGAGTTTGTCTTACTGTTGGTGAACGTCAAATCGTAGCTGCCGCCGCCCAATGAAAACTGCTTAAAGACAGCCGGGTTGATCGAATAGGTCGTATTGGAGTTAGTACCTGAGTCCGTTGCTCCCCCAAAGCGGTTCGGTTGCGGTGAAATCCGTTTGTCGATTTGGGGCGTAAGGGAAAAGATTGGATCGTAAACACCCTCCAGCGATCGCAATTGAGTTTCGGCGAAGCGCACGTCATCGCGCGCGATCTCGATGTCGTTGTTGTTCTGCAACGCTTTGCGAACGGCATCATTGAGCGACATCGTCAGAACGTTGTCGCTCGTGACACCCAATCGGGTCAGATTCGGCATCGGCGGCAACGGTCTTTTTTCTACATTCGGAAAGACTGGTTCCTGAGGGTCCTGAATCGGAGTGTCAGTAGTTGGTGTCGTCACATCAGGTATGGCAACCCGCGTCGGATCAGTCGGGCTCACGGGCGATGGCTGTGCAGTCGGCGCATTGGGGTTACCCGGAGGTGCAGTCGGCGGCGGCTGCTGCGTTCCCGGCGGAGCGGTCGGAGCGGCCGGCTGAGTACCCGGAGGTAAATTTGGGTTCTGCGTCTCGGTGCCCGGCGGACGAGTCGCCTCACGAGGTTGCGCCCTGGGTGTCGGAGTAGTTTGTTGCGCCACTGCGGCGCTGCCCGCGACCGCGAACAATGCTGCTAAAGACACTGCCCGGACTATTTCAATCGGCTTATTAGTAAGCATGAGACCAAAAGCTCCTTAACTCTCTGCGAAAGGGTTTCACTCGCGAGTGCCACAAATTACAAGTGAACAGACACCACCAGATCAGGTTTGGTTACGTTAACAAAACGACCCAGGTTTCATAAAGTTGAACAATAAGCTGAGTTTACGGCAGCTAAAGGCTGCGAAACAGTGGCTTGACACTGCAAGCCGCGCCGCATAATCTGAGAACTCTTTTTACCAAGAAAGTTCAATCTAACATGCTCGTCTTTGGAGAAGTGTGCGCTTCGGGTCACAGCGGAGCGAAAAGTGTGCAGACTTTGTCTCAATAATTGAGGAGGGCTTTAGCGAAATGGCAGTAAAGGTTGGCATTAACGGTTTCGGTCGCATTGGTCGAAATATCCTTCGCACTTCATTGGGCGATCCTGATATCGATTTCGTGGCCGTAAACGATCTCACGGACACTAAGACGCTTGCTCACCTCCTGAAGTACGATTCGGTACTGGGCAATCTGGACCACGAAATCAGTTCCACTGAAAACGGGATTAGGGTTGATAAGGATGAGTTTCGCGTGTTCTCGCAGAGAGACCCGGCGACGATTGATTGGGAGTCAGTCGGGGCCGAAATCGTGATCGAGTCGACTGGAATCTTCACAAAAGCCGAGGACGCGAGAAAGCACCTGCGTGGTTCGGTGAAGAAGGTAATCATCTCCGCCCCCGCCAAGAACGAGGACATCACGATCGTGCTCGGCGTCAATGAGGGTCAATACGACGCGGCGACCCATCACATCATCTCGAATGCATCCTGCACGACGAATTGCCTGGCGCCCGTCGCGAAAGTTATTAACGAAAAGTTTGGGATTCGCTCCGCACAGATGACGACGATTCACTCCTACACGAATGACCAGCAACTGTTGGATTTGCCGCACAAAGACTTGCGACGCGCGCGTGCTGCGGCGCTCTCGATGATTCCGACTTCTACCGGCGCTGCTAAAGCCGTGGCCCTCGTGCTGCCCGAGCTGAAAGGAAAGTTTGACGGCATCTCGGTGCGAGTGCCGACGCCGAACGTATCGCTTGTCGACGTAGTGATTGAAGTTGAGAAGGATACAACAGCTGAAGAGGTCAACCGCGCGCTTAAAGACTCGGCGAACGAAGAGCTGCAAGGGATTCTGGCGTTCTCGGAAGAGCCGTTGGTTTCCAGTGACTTCAAAAGAAATTCAAACTCTTCGATCGTCGATGCGGAATACACGAAAGTAATTGGCGGTAACCTCGTAAAAATTCTTTCGTGGTACGACAACGAATGGGGCTACTCCTGCCGCGTGCGCGACCTGGTGAAGTACATCGCCCAGAAGGGGCTCTGAGGGGTTAGCGATTGGCGATTGCCAACTGCCGATTGCCGATTAGTTGATTGGTAACTTTCTTGAGTTCCACGCAAACGAACGGGGGCGATCCTGAATCCTTTGCACTTTTCCGACAATTGGCAATTGCCAATTGGCAATCGGCAATAGAATGAAGCTCTCCATCAAAGACATTCAACTAAAAGGCAAACGCGTCCTCATTCGTGTCGACTTCAACGTTCCAATTAAAGACGGGAAGGTTGACGACGACACTCGTATTCGCGCTTCGTTGCCGACGATCAAATACGCAATTGATCAAGGCGCGCGAGTCATTTTGGCGTCCCACCTGGGACGGCCTAAAGGTGAACATGTCGAAAAATACAGCCTGAAACCTGTCGCTGAACATCTCGCAAGCCTAATCGGAAAACCGGTTGAGTATGCTGAGGACTGCATTGGTGATGCTGTCGCAGCGAAAATAAATAAGCTTCGCGATGGCGACGTGCTGCTGTTGGAGAACCTTCGTTTCCACAAAGAGGAAGAAAAGAACGACGATGCCTTTGCTAGGCAGCTAGCTTCGCTCAGTGATCTCTACGTCAACGACGCCTTCGGCGCAGCGCACCGGGCACACGCCTCGACTGCGGGAATTACTAAATATGTCGGCAAAGCCTGCGCGGGCCTGTTGATGGAGAAGGAGCTCGAGTACCTCAGCAAAGTTCTCAATAACCCAGAGCATCCGTTCGTAGCGATTCTTGGCGGCGCAAAGGTCTCGGACAAGATTCCCGTGATCGACGCCTTGATTGATCGCAAAGTCGACCGACTTCTGATCGGTGGCGCGATGGCCTACACCTTCTTGAAAGCAGAGGGCTTCACTGTGGGCAAGTCGCTCGTTGAAGACGACATGATGCCGACCGCGCTTAAAGTAAAACAGCGGGCGCTGGAGCAGGGAATTGATTTGCTCTTGCCGACTGATCATCAAGTGGTTGACAGTTACGAGCCCGTGAAAGGCGACAAAATAATCGCTAAGACGATTCCGATTGAATTCACCAATCTGGGTCATGCCGGAATGGACATCGGCGTGGAGACTGTCTCGCACTTCAAAAATGCTTTGCAGGATGCGCGCACGATCATCTGGAATGGTCCCATGGGCGTCTTTGAAGAGCCGCCTTTTAATGAAGGTACGATCGGAATCGCGCATGCCGTTGCCGAAGCGGCCGAAAAGGGCGCGACAGTTATTGTTGGCGGCGGCGACTCAGTTGCGGCAATCACCCAGGCAGGCGTGGCTGATAAGATCACGCACATCTCCACTGGCGGCGGCGCCACGCTGGAGTTTCTCGCGGGAGAAGAATTGCCTGGGGTAGCGGCCCTTAATGATAAGCGTTGACTTGCGTGGCTTTGGGAGAGAATCAATTCGAGCTTTGAACTTTGTACTTTGTTCTTGGTTCGTGAGGCTGTGCGAAGGAACATTCGATCGACGGTCGTCGGCTAAGCAACAGAACAAAGTTCAAAGCTGAAAGTACAAAGTTCAAAACACATTATGAAAGATAATAATCGCAAAGTAGTTATTGCTGGCAATTGGAAGATGTACAAAACGATAGCCGAGTCAGTGGCAACTGTTCTCGCTCTGAAGCCTTTAGTCGCCAATGCAAATCATTGTGAAGTAATCGTTGCTCCCGTCTTCACTGCCATCAAGACCGTCGCTGATCGGCTTGAAGGCTCAAACATCCGCGTCGCTGGGCAGGACTGCTCAACGGAAGTTGAGGAAGGTGCGCACACGGGGGAGGTGGCCGCATTCATGCTGCGCGACGCGGGCGCCAGCCATGTGATCATTGGACACTCCGAGCGGCGGCAGTTCTATTCAGAAAGCGATTCCCATGTGAACAAGAAGTGCCAGGCAGCGATTTCGACCGGGCTGACCGCGATTGTCTGCGTTGGCGAGAGCCTGGAACAACGCGATCAGGGAAACGCGGAGAAGGTTGTAAGTGGGCAGTTAAGCGGCGGACTCAATGGGTTGACAGCCTCAGACCTCGACCGTATCATCGTCGCCTACGAGCCCGTTTGGGCAATCGGTACGGGACGCACAGCGACGCCGGAGCAAGCGCAGGAAATGCACGCGTTTATCCGGCGCGTTTTCGCGGAAAGGCACTCCGCGGGCGCGGCCGATAAGGTGCGAATCTTATATGGCGGCTCAGTGAAACCGGAAAACGCGGCGGGATTGATGTCGCAACCAGATATTGATGGCGCCTTGGTCGGCGGCGCAAGTTTGAAAGCCGATAGCTTTGCGCAGATTGTTAACTACCGGAACGGATAGAGAGGGAACAGTGTAAAAAGGGTAACAGGGGAAGAGGGAAGTGGGGAAAGGGCGGACGAGCTGGGATCCAATTTCACGATTTACGATTTCCAATTCAAGATTAACGATTAACGATTCACTGTTCCGATTCACGATTTCCGATTTCCGATTAACGATTCCCGATTTCACGATTCACGATTAACGATTCACGAGGTACTTACTTGTTAACTTATATTTTATACGGCTTATTCATTTTGTCCTGCCTTGTGTTGGTAGTGACTGTGTTGTTGCAGCCTGGCAAAGCTAACGCCGGCGCACTCTTCTCCAGCAGTGTTTCCAGTACCGCTTTTGGTCCTCGAGGGACGCAGAGCATTCTGAGCAAGATTACGATTGGCGCGTGCGCGGCGTTCATGCTCCTGGCGCTCATGCTTTCACTGCCGGCCATCACGGGCCAGCGGTCAGTGCTGCAATCAGCTGAGCCGGAGAGCGAGTCGGCCCCGGTAACACAGCCTTCGCCGACTGCGACTGAAACCCCGTCTCCCGCAGCCTCGCCTGAAGCGAGCACGGCCCCGGCGACTGCTGCCCCGAGTCCCAGCGCTCAGAAGTAGTTGTGTAGGGGCTGCACTCCGTGGCCGCCCCACATATGTTGTTGAACTCTTGTCTGTCATGACAGGGCGCCCCACGGAGGGACGCCCTACGTTTCGATTGATATACGAGTCGCTTTGTACTTGTCCTTCGATTCGATTTGATATTTGCCGAAGTGGCGGAACTGGTAGACGCGCACGTTTGAGGGGCGTGTGAGGTAACTCGTGGGGGTTCGAGTCCCCCCTTCGGCACCATACCCCAGTGATTTCGCTAGCAAATCACACCTTTCTGATCTCCGAGTCCAAATCGCGTCCAAAAGTACCAGTGCCAGCGAACGAGTCCAAGGCCTCGTATGCCCGGTTAACGGTCTGCTGCGTCGCGTGGCTATAAAGCATTACCATGGTCTTATCACTGTGACCCGTTAGTGCGGCGATGGTTTTGAGGTCATGGCCGGCCTGCATAAGAAAAGTCACCGCCGTGTGTCGTGTGTCATGAGTTACGAACCCACCCATCACCTTCCGACCGTATAACAATCCACAAGCGCGGCCAGCCTCGCACATGATGTCGTAGTAGTGAGTTGCTTCGCCCCCATTTGTTGTAAAGACGTATTTGCAACTCTTCGGCACCACCTCCCTGCGCTCGCGAAAGATAGCGCCGATCGTCTCAGTGATTTTCGGATAACGGGCCGTTTGTACCTGAGAATACTCATTCTTCGTTCCTACCATCTGAAACCTATCCGCTACCCAGTCAATTTGGTCCCAACGTAATTTGCAAACTTCCCCCTTCCGCGATGCCGTCAGTAGCGCAATGCGAAAGATATGGGCGACATTGCGACGTCTTACCACGCTTTGATTCGTTTCCTTGTGCTGCTTTGGTCTATAGAGCCAAGTCAGCAACCGCGCAATCTCTTCCGGAGTAATCAGCCGCTCCCGCCGGCGCTTCGAATGCCGCGGCCTTGGAATCTTAGGAGGATGCCAATTACCCAGAGCAGGGAAGTATATTGGCGAAGCATGTAAGGCCGAGGAAATGATGTTGAGTTCGCGGTTAATGCTTGACGGCAAAAGCCCTTCACGTCTCCTGCACTCGACGAACTTCAACAGGTCTGATGAATGAAGCTCATCTACTTTGAGGGATTGCCCGTTGATTTCTTCACACAGCTTGTTAAGAACGCGCCGGGCCCTTACCTACTTGACCCCCGCCCCGGTCGATCGAAAATTCGGACATTCATTTCTCCTAGGGTGACAAAAAAAATCGGCTAACGAATTGATTATTAAGCTGGGATTGATTTTCCTACTGATTGCTCGCGTATCAGCAGAGGAACAATGGCAGTCATTTCGGTTAATCATGAAGCGAGGTACCGAATTACAGTGCGCTTGCTGATCCCCAAGGCGGCGGCGATCTCGGCTGGCTTGTTTCCTTTGTCCGCCAATTCGCGTGCACGCTCAGGACTTGCCTTTCGGGCGCCCGGCTGTCTGCCTTTGTAGGCGCCGCGCGCTTTCGCAGCAGCAATGCCCGCCTTCTGGCGCTCTTTGATATGGCCGTGCTCAATCTCAGCTAAACCCAGTAACAACGCCGCTATCGTGCGGCCTATCACACCGTTCAGTTCGAGCTGCTGGGTTACGACGACGATCTTCAACCCTTTCTCGGCCCAATCAGCCAAGACATTAACGCCATCGCGCAGATTCCGACTAAGGCGATCCAGCTTCCAAACAATCACAGTCTTTATTTCCCCAGCAAAGATATGTGCTTGTAGGAGTTCAAACGCCGGCCGTTTCAGCGTGGTACCTGTCTCTTGGTCTTCATACCACGAGACCGAATCGGGGGCGATGCCGTTGCCTTGTAAGTACTTTTCGACCTCGGCTTTTTGGCTGCTAGTGTTTTGGTCCGTCGTTGAGACGCGCAGATATACTCCGATCATTGATTCCACCTCCGCGCGGAGCATATCACGCGGAGGACAAATAGGGTAGACCTCTCTTGTCACATGCGAGGCAGCGGCAGTGTGGCATTTCTCCTGGGAAATCAAGCAGGGTGAGCAAAATGTATTGTCAGACCCTATTTGACACAATCATAAGTACCTTTTAACGATTCCTTGTTTTATGAGGAGGCGGGCACGCTGTGGCTGTGGGCTTGGCTCGAACTTCTAGCCTGGCCTTGCGCAATCACGTGGTTGTTTTCGCCAGTTGTCGGTAAATCGGTGTGGCCTGGGCGACCTTTGGGGGATAGATCAAGAAGGCAACCTCTTAATCGTTGAGACAAAGATCGCGAAGGGCACCAGTGGTGCTGATCCCTTTATAGATTTTCTTTCCTTCAAACCTCCAACGCTGGGGAGGTGCGTGACAGGTGGACTCGTCTTTATAAAGGAGGAGCGTAGGTTCATAAATGAAAATCTACCTTCGCTCCTCGAGGAAAACTTTGTTCCCCATACTTGTCCAGGCGTCGTTCCTTACCCCCGGCAGTCGCCGGGAGTCCTTGGGCGTACTGACTCATTCCGATGCAGCATCCTCGTGAACAGTCCAGAAGAATTGGCGAAACGCGCAAGAATATAGTCTTGGCAGCAACCATTGTCACGATGGCATAAGCGTTGCCCTAGGTTAAGAACTAAATCTTTCCGAACTAAATCAAAGGAGCAAAACTGATGGCTATAGATAACGACGAAGTGATCTCGACTTTGAACAACCTGGTGGAAACCTGCAAAGACGGCCAGAACGGTTTTCGCACGGCCGCGGAAGGGGTTAAGGACACTAAACTTACCACGCTATTCAATACTTACTCACAGCAACGGGGGCAATTTGCGGCTGAATTGCAGAATGAGGTTCGCAGACTGGGTGGAGAGCCCGAAGAGACAGGAAGCACTGCGGCTGTACTCCATCGTGGCTGGATCAATATTAAGTCGGCGGTAACCGGCGAAGACGAAGGTGCCATCATCTCCGAATGTGAGCGTGGCGAAGACTCAGCCGTAAATGCCTACGAGGAAGCCCTGAAGAACAACCTTCCGGGGGATGTTAAAATGCTTGTAGAGCGTCAATTTTCGCAGGTGAAAGAAGCTCACGACCTGGTTCGTTCGCTCGAAAAGTCAAAAGCACGAACAAATTAAGTGATGTTATCGCTTCAAAGCGGGGATACGTCGCTACTCTCGGTCATAGCGGTGATCACACTGAGGGCAACGTTCTGCAGCTTCAAGAGTCCAGAAGACGTGAGTCACCGTCTTGGAGCCGTTGGAATTTCCTCGCTCGTAGGTCGAGCTCCGGCCATTCTTCGACTGGCTCATTAGTTGGCCCCAGCTATTAGGGTCGTTCGAAGTGTCCGAAGCGCCCGCAGACTGATTCGCACTTGCGGCGACCGTGGTCGAACTATCGAGGTGCGCGTAGATAGATTCTAGCTGGGCATAATCGTGTGAGTTCGGATGCGTGCTCAGCGTGCTCCCCGCGTTCGCGCCAGTGTTCGAAAAATAATCCATGCACGTGTTCTGTGAGGAGCCGTCCTCGCTTGTGTGACCGAGGCCGAATGTGTGACCGATCTCCTGACACATCACGTGGAGTTTCTCATTTGGATTGTTATAGGTGGCGGTATTGAAGTATGTGTCGTTCATCTTAGCTGAGCCCTGGGTGATGTGCGTACCGCCGGTGATATTGATCGACGCCAATCCTAGCCAGCCATTGTTCCCATAGGTGCGGTTACACACTTGCACAGTTCCGGCGACCATTTTGCAGTTCCTCCCTCCGGTGCCCGCAATCGCGGTGAGATTCATCACGGAGGAATTGCTCCAATCCGCCAAAGCGGTGTTGAAGTGAGTAGTCCAGGCGGACGTTACATTGTTACCGACCTTGAGCGTAAACGGGTTCGAGGTGCGTGCCCAATGATACCCACCCCATGAATGGTCGGCATGAGAAACCGTTGCGAACATGACCACTAAAGACAAGGCCATAGTGGTGACCAGAGTGATGCGGCGCGAAGGTGTGGACATTAAGTTTTCCTTTCAAGTGTAAGGTTTGTAACGCGCTCCCATCCTCGGGGTGAGCCCTTTCCACGTGAGACGGTCGGATTGGACAATAGGTAGCGTGGGAAGAATAGTGCCGTACAGCGAGGATGTGTCAATACTTTCGCCAAACTCCGGCTTTTGACCGAAGGTCTGCGCCACTCAGTCAGCGTCGCCTAAGCGAAGCGCCACCGTAAGCCAACCGGAGCGGCCAGACAACTGACTACTATAAGTGGTGGCTAGGAGACTGTATCACTTGACTGATCCACTTCGTCGTATACTTCAGCAACGATTTCTTCAGCGCGTTGTCGGGTTAGTTGGAACTTAGCAACGATTGATTCGATGAGATCTTCCTTGAGGAGTATCATCCTTTCAGTGAGGGACGGTTGTCGGATCATACCGCCAGGTTCGTACTTATGCGACGGATGTGTCATCTAATACGTAGTTATGCATCATAGATTAACCGTACATGGGAGGGCACGATGAAGATTGCATACTACTGTGCTATTGGCGCCGCACTGCTGCTGGCAAGCACGTTTTCTAGCAATGCGCAGGAGGCCAAACGCATAACCATTCTCTATGATGCATTCGGCTCGCCGTCGGCGCTTCAGAAGGATTGGGGATTCGCGGCGCTGGTGGAGTATGGAGGCCGACGCATTCTGTTCGATACCGGCAATAACGCAAGGATTTTCGAACACAACGTCAAGCAGCTCGGCGTTAATCTGAAGCAACTTGACGCCGTCGTAATTTCGCACAGGCATGGAGACCACACGAGCGGGCTGACTTACCTCTTGCAGGAGAATTCGGCGGTCAAGATTTATGCGCCGCAAGAAGGCGCTTTCTTCAAGAGCCGAATTCCGCCCGGCTTTATTAAACCGCAGCCGTCCCTGCCCGCGGACATGCGCTATTTCGAGGGACGTCAGCCAGAGCGCTTTCAATCGGGCAGCCCGTGGGAATCCGGCAATTTCGAGATCGTGACGAAAACGACAGAGATATTCCCCGGTTTCTACGTTCTGACGACTCGTTCCGAAAAGCCAGGGACGATGGAGATGAATGAGGTGTCACTGGCCGTTCGTACTCCTAAGGGGCTAGCAGTCGTCGTTGGTTGCTCCCATCCGGGCGTGGAAAAAATCCTCGAGGGAGCCGCGAAGATCGATTCACGCCTCTATACGGTGACGGGCGGCTTTCACTTAGTGCTTATGCCGCTGGACCAAGTGCAACGGACCGCAGACTTGCTTCATGACACGCTAAGAATTGAGCGCGTCGCCCCGGGTCATTGCACGAGTGAGCTGGGGTTTGCGGTGTTCATGGAGCGCTTCAAGGATCGTTTCGATCGCGCCGGCTTGGGCTCGGTCATAGCGCTGCCACAGATGATGCATAACCACCCGTTGCAGCGGACGCGCCGCAAGCGGCACGCCGCTGAACGGGAACGTTCGACAGCGCCAACCCGGAGCTACGACAGCGTGAACCTCATGTTCGAACCAGCCGCAAAGCTCTGGAAGCAATACTCCTCGAAATATGCCTCCGTGTGGCCTCGAGACGATCCCCGGTCCCACCTGTCCGGGGGAGGTAGAGGGACGCCTGGAACAGCTGGATCTCGTCCTCGAGCATCTGAGCCGTGCACTAAAAGTGGTGGAGATTAACCCGGAGCAGGCCCGGTAAGGAAATACAAAAGCGATCCGGGTGGTAGAACTGATCCTTTACGGAGTGCCGGCGATACCAATTGATAACCAGATCGCATTCGCTCGAAGCACAATTTTCGCCTAAACACACATAACCCAGTGACCGAAAACTTTCCCCCCAATACCACGCTCGCTCATTACCGGATCGTTTCCAAGCTCGGCGCAGGCGGCATGGGCGAAGTCTATTTGGCCCAGGACACCAGACTCGATCGGAAAGTGGCGATCAAATTCCTGCATAAAGAGTTCAGCAAGGACGCGGATAAGCTGAAGCGTTTTGTCCAGGAAGCCAAGGCAGCTTCGGCACTGAATCACCCAAACATTCTGACCGTCTATGAAATCGGTGAGGTAGACGGCAAAAACTATATCGCCACCGAGTTGATTGACGGCCAGACCCTGCGCGAGCATCTCTGGCATAAGGAGCCGCTTCAGCTAAATCAAATCCTGAAGATCGGCGTGCAAGTATCGGAAGCACTGTCCGCGGCGCATCAGGCCGGGATTGTCCACCGCGACATCAAGCCTGAGAACATCATGCTGCGCAAAGATGGCTACGCGAAGGTGCTGGATTTCGGGTTGGCGAAATTGTCAGAACCGAGAGAGGCAGAAGGCGGGTCGGGGGGAAGCGAGGACGCAACTCGGGTACAGGTCAACACAACTCCCGGAAGGGTGATGGGAACGGTTTCCTACATGTCACCTGAACAGGCCCGCGGCAAGGAAACAGATGCCCGAACCGACATCTGGAGTTTCGGCGTCGTACTTTATGAAATGCTGGCCAGAAAAGTTCCGTTTACCGGCGAAACAAGCAATCACACGATCGTCGCAATCCTTGAGAAAGAACCTCCAGCCCTGGGAAGCGTGTTAGCTGAATTGCAGAGGATTGTTCGCAAGGCAATGACTAAGGATGTCGACATGCGTTATCAGTCGGCCCGCGACCTGTTGATCGATCTCAAGAATTTGCGAAGGGATCTCGCTATCCAGGGTGAGCTTGAGCGTTCGATCATTCCGAACCGCGCAGCGACAACAGAATCAGCTAATGAAAATCAAACGCAGGTTTATGCTTCCGGCTCGGCTGCCGCGACGAGCAGCGGCCAGGCCGCGGCAACACATAGTGTAACGACGTCGTCTTCAAGTCTTGAATACGCGGTTACTCAGGCAAAGAGCCACAAATTTGTCACGGCGATGATTGGGGTCTTGCTGGTCGGAGTGATCTCGACCGTCGGCTACTTTGCGTTTGTTTCCAAAGGCGGCAGCACAAAACAGATCAGTTCGATAGCTGTGCTTCCGTTTGAAAACAAGAGTGGGAACGCGGATTCGGATTATTTATCCGACGGTGTCGCTGAGTCGCTGATCTACAAACTCTCGCAATTGCCTAATCTAAGGGTCAGTCCGCGAAGCTCGGTTTTTCGTTACAAAGGCAAAGAGATCGATGCGGAAAAGATCGGGGCCGAACTCGGTGTCGATGCGGTCATGTCGGGGCGAATTATTCAGCGCGGAGATAGTTTGACCATCAGTGTCGACCTCGTTGATATAAGGAACAGGAAAACGCTTTGGGGCGAGCAATACGAACGAAAAATGTCGGACCTGCTGGCGACCCAGAGAGAGATCGCGACGGCCATCACGGAGAAACTGCAAGTAAAACTCTCGGGTGAGAGCGAACAAAAGCTGGCTAAAAAGTACACCGACAATAATGAAGCGTACCAACTCTATCTTCGAGGCCAGTTCCACTATGCCAAACGGACAAGAGATGAACTGTTGCAGAGCATAGATGCTTACCAGCAGGCAATAAAACTTGATCCAAATTTTGCTTTGGCTTATGTCGGTGTGGCACGTAGCTATAACGTAATGCCGTCTTATGCATTTATGTCGCCGAAGGAGGCAATGCCACAGGCAAAAGCAGCGGCTCAGCGAGCCTTGCAGATCGATCCGAACCTGGCCGAAGCACATGGCGCTCTGGCTAACGTTCTGGCGCTCTTCGATTGGAACTGGGCGGAAGCTGAGCGCGAATTCAAACGGGCCATTGAACTCGATCCGAACGTGGCGGAGATTCACGATCGCTATGGTCGAGCATATCTTATCCCGTTAGGCCGATTTGACGAGGCGGCCTCGGAAATAAAACGCGCTCTGGAATTGGAGCCGTTGTCGATGCCTATCGGAGGAAATCTTGTCGCCGTTTACTTGCGTGCAGGAAAAAACGACCTGGCATTGGAACAAGCAAAGAAAACAAGCGCCCTGGATCCTAACCATCCCGCAGCGCGCGTTTGGCTCGGCTGGGCATATATCGCCAGCGGCATGAATAAAGAGGTGATCGCGCTTGGGGAAAATATTTTACAAACGAATCCGACCGATCAGGACGCTCTGGTGATCGTCGGATCGGGTTACGCGAAAACGGGAAGCCGTGGTGGCACCGACAATGTAATACGTAAACTCAATGATCTCGCGAAGTCTGAATACGTATCGCATTACAACTTAGCAATTATTTTCGCATCGCTAGGTGACAAGGAACGAGCCTTTGCAGAGTTGGAAAAGGCCTTTGACGACCACGACCGCTTATGCATTGAAATGAAATTTGATTTTTTCATGGATTCAGTACGAGAAGACCCGCGATTCGCCGCGTTACTGAAACGCCTGAATCTGCCGGAATGAATCTGCCATGAAACGCTGTCCCCAATGCCATCGCGTCGAGATGGACGACACGCTCGTCTATTGTCGCGGAGACGGTGCGGCGTTGATCAGCGATTCCGGTTCGATCATCGGCGAAGCAGGTACGGTCAAGTTTGGATCCGGCCCAGTGTCGGGGGAGACTGAAACCAGCATTCTGACCCACCCTTCGACGACCCCGGATATCAATCGTTCCACCGGGCCGAGGACTGCATTTTCCCATGCGATCGGCCTGGTAGGAATCATCCTCGTCGTAGCCGCCTACTTTTACCTGCCTCGAAGTCACCAGACGGCCATCGAATCAATCGCCGTGATGCCGTTCGTCAACGAAAGCGGTAACGCGGACGTCGAATACCTTTCAGACGGGATGACTGAAACACTGATCAGCAGTTTGTCGCAGTTGCCGAGTCTGAACGTCAAACCGCGCTCGTCTGTCTTTCGTTACAAGGGTAAGGAAACGGATCCTAAAACGATCGCCAGGGAATTAAATGTCCAAGCAATCTTGAACGGGCGGATTGTTCAGCGTGGTCAGGATATTTCGCTCTTTGTTGAGTTGATAGAT
>JBGSYG010000031.1:0-205298 GCA_041750995.1 Pyrinomonadaceae bacterium
AACCTTCAAGCTGGATTCGATCTTTGATCTTGAGAGCCGAGCAATCGCGGCTCACCTGCAATGACTTGTTGGGCATCGTTAGGAGCGAAAAGAACGATCGGCTACGCGCTCTGGCAGACCACGAACACGTCTCCAATATTCTTCGCGGGCATCCTCATCAATTTCCACGACGCCCCCATACAACTTATCCTCGCCATTCTTCTTAGGCCCGGATACCCAAAACACCTCGCCTGTTTCGGCATCCACACAGTTGTGCTTGAATCCGATGACCTTCCGAAGACGCCTTCCGCCATAAAGATAAGCCCGACGAGAGCGAGCCAGTTCAACCCAGCCGATTCTGCCAGGACCATCCAAGCCATCCTGCTCCTTTTGCTCGATGTACATAATCCGTTTCATACGTTCCATAAGCACTCAACAGATGCCCAACGACGGCCTTCAGCTGCGGCGCGCGATCAGCATGCGAGCTGAAGGAAACGGGTTACTTGAGAAACATGCTATCGCGCCGTCAGCTGCAAGGCTTTGTTATGTTGCGCCGTTCATCGAAATAGATTTCACGTTGCCATAACCCACAACGTGTGGCCCTTCGCGGATGGTGAACGTCGCGCCCGGAACAAGCGATTCATACGATACGTTCGGCCAGTAGAGCAACTCAAGTTCCGCAAGAAAAGGTTCGCCCGCCACAACTCGCGAGGAACCGCCGACGAACGTGACACCCAAATATGTTTCTTGGGCAACGTTGTCAACAGGCCAAGCCTTCCTTTGATTCGGATCGCCTACAACAAGATGCGGGCGGTATGCTCCGTCCGAAACATCAGTTGGAGGCGAGTTGCGACCGCCTTCGGACGCCGAAAGAAATGTTATCTGCGCTTGGATGCGGGGTTGATTCATAGTACCGGGAGCAACATAACTACGTATTAGATGACGGATCCGTCGGATAAGTACGGATCTGGTGGTATTATCCGACAGCCTTGATCCTCACTAAAGGATGATACTCCTCGCGCTATGTCCTCACCAAAGCTCCTCGATCAGGTCCGAACTGTCGCACGCCTGAAGCACTTTAGCCTCAGAACTGAGCAGGCCTACGTCGGCTGGATCCGCCGTTTCATTCTCTTCCACAAGAAACGACATCCTGCCGAAATGGCGGAACCCGAAATACGCGCGTTCCTCGCCAATCTCGCGGTGCACCAGAATATCTCTGCTTCGACGCAAACCGTCGCCCTCAGCGCGCTCCTGTTTCTTTATCGAGATGTCTTAAAACGAGGTCTGCCTTACGTCGACGGTATCGAACGCGCGAAGCCATCAAAGAGACTACCTGTTGTCTTCTCGCGGGCCGAAGTGCAATCCGTACTGGCACACTTGAACGGCACCTATCACTTGATCGGGAGCCTGCTCTATGGAGCCGGCCTCCGTTTGAATGAAGCAATCAGATTACGTGTTAAGGACATCGACTTCGCCGCCAACCAGATCACCATCCGCGAAGGCAAAGGTGACAAAGATCGCGTCACGATGTTACCGCAGGCAATCCGTAGCTCCTTACAACAGCACCTGCTAAAAGTAAAAGTGCTTCATGATAAGGACGCCCAGGAAGGCTTTGGCCGAGTCTATCTTCCTCACGCACTGGCCCGAAAGTATCCAAAGGCCGATAGCGCTTTCGCCTGGCAGTATGTCTTTCCTGCCTTGAAACGCTCAATCGATCCACGAAGCGGAGAGGGGCGCCGCCATCACATAGCGCCAGAGAGCGTGCAGCGCGCCGTACGAACCGCAGTCAAGCTGGCGCAGATCACAAAGAATGGTAGTTGTCATACCTTCCGACATAGCTTTGCGACTCACCTACTTGAAGACGGCTATGATATCCGGACTGTACAAGAACTGCTGGGTCACAAAGATGTCCGCACGACTATGATCTATACACACGTTTTGAATCGCGGCGGGCGCGGAGTAAAGAGTCCACTGGACTGTTGAGTGAAAAGGAGACGCGGGGACGTGGGTACGGCGAGACGCGCGAACGTGCCCTCCTTTCCAGCGCCGGCTTTAGCCAGGCCACAGGGGTTCCGCCTAGCCATCGAATCCGGCGTTTATGCCGCCCCTTCGGGGCTAGGAGCCTTTACCCATCTGATCCGGGGGCGGCGCGCTGCGCGCTTGCCCTGGCTATTACATGCCGCCGCTTCGCGGCTGGTTGAAGGGCAACCCCCACGTTTCTCACTAGCAAGCGCGAATTTGCTCTGCTACCGCGGTGCGCTTTCAAGTCTCAGCGAATTCCCTTCCACCATCACCGTAATCGATGAATTCAAATCGCGCGAACGATAGACACGTTGCGTCGCCTTCTGAAAGTCCGCGGCGGTGGCGCGTGGAATCTCCATAAACTTCTGCGGGTTGCGATCGACAAGCGGAAACCAGGAACTCTGTATCTGAATCATGATGCGATGTCCGCGACGAAATGCGTGGTAGGCGTCCGGCAGATCAAAGCTGATCACCGCCAGTTTGTTAGGAACGAAAGGCTCCGGCTTTTCGAAACTGTGCCGGTACTTTCCGCGAAACGGCTCGCCCCGCACGAGCTGCTGATAACCACCCATCCTCACCGCGTTCACAGCTGGCCGCTGACCGTCAGGAAGCGGCAGCGGCTGAAAATCTCCGGGATAAACATCGATCAGCTTAACTACAAAATCCGAGTCGGTGCCCGACGTAGAAACATTAAGGCGAACTTTGATCGGACCCGCGATGATCAGATCTTCCTCGAGCGGAGCAGTCTCGTAAACAAGCACGTCTGGGCGTTGTGAGGCAAAGCGTTGATCCTCGGTAGCATAATCGAACGTCATGCCATCAACGATATACCCGACAAACGGCACCGGCCGGTTTGGATCACTTATGTATTCATCAAACGCTCCCTGGCCGGCTTCGGCAGGAGTTTCAGTGCTTAGTCCACCTGCGTTGCGAAAGAAGAGAGTGAGTGGCTTCAGGTTTTTCGGTGGCCAACTGTCCTTGCGGCGAAACTCATTGATGCCCGTGAGAAACATGAAGGCCTCAGGCAGCTCAGCCGGCTGGTCCTTGAGATAATGCATAAAAAATGGAAACTGGATCTGCTCGCGGAAAAACTCACCTGTCTTCACACCAAAGTTGAGATTGCCGAGTTTGTCGCCATCCCCCCGCGACCAACCGCCATGACCCCAGGGCCCCATTACCAGTTGATTGACGGTATTTGGATTGTTCTTCTCAACTGCGTTGTAGATATGAAACGGCCCCACCGGATCTTCGGCATCGAACCAACCGCCCACGTTCAGAACCGCACACCGCACGTTGTTCATAAAGCGCCACAAGGAACGGCTTTTCCAGTACTCGTCGTAAGTCGTGTGGTCAATTATCTCTTGCCAATACTTCGCCTCCCCGCCCAACAGGCGATCGTTAACTGTCGCGAGCGGCCCCATGTTGAGATAGAACTCATAGCCATCAGGAGTTCCGGGGTCGAAACCGATCCAAGGTCTGCGCGGCTCCGGGCCACCTTTGCGGGGAACGAAGCTGGAGTAAAAACCAAAGTTGGCCGAAAGCATGAAGGCCCCGTTATGGTAGACGTCGTCGCCCATATAGTAATCAGCCGTAGGCGCCTGTGGTGAAGCAGCTTTCAACGCCGGGTGTGAATCGATAATGCTAGCTGCGACGTGAAAGCCCGGCTGCGAGATGCCGATCATGCCGGCCCGGCCGTTATGGTTGGAAATATTTTTTAGCAGCCACTCGATTGTGTCGTAAGTGTCAGTGCTTTCGTCGATGTCTTTGGCGCTCCGCTTATTTGGCACATAGGGCCGCACCTGGGCAAACTCGCCTTCCGACATATAGCGTCCGCGCGCATCCTGATAAACAAAAATGAAGCCCTCCCTTTCAAAGCTGGCCGAGGGGCCAATGTTCGAGCGGTAGTTGTCGATGCCATAAGGCCCGACGCTGTAAGGCGTGCGCGTAATTAGGAATGGATAGCTTCGGGAAGCATCTTTAGGCACATAGATCGAAGTAAAGAGTCGGACTCCGTCGCGCATGGGCACTCGATATTCATACTTCGTATAACGCGAGCGAACCGCATCAACGCTGGGGGCGGCAGTCTGGGCTTGTAAACAACCCGCGCAAATAAGCAGGAACGCGATTGCAAAAATGTGACGGCGCGAAAGTAACGAGAGCAAGATGGACACAGTGGTGACCCTCCGAAACAGTTTGGCTGTCTTATTAACACCGCCGGCTGATGAATGGTGCCGGTATCTCGCACTCAAACTAAATATTATTGGCGGTGTGGCATGATAACTTTTCGGGTCGGGAACCGGCAATCAGATCTGACTTCTACCGCCAAGACGCCAAGAAACGCCAAGAGCGCCAAGAATTCCAGAGCTGTGTGGTTGAATTAAGTCTTGATCAACCCACTTCAGCATGCTTGGCGGTCTGGCGTTTCTTGGCGTCTTGCCCGTAAACGGTTTGAGGTCTAACTCGTTCTTCATATTCCTTCCGCCGACAAAAAAAGGGGTGGCCACGGAGGGCGCACCCCTACAATTATTCTCAATGCCTGATGAGTCTTACTTCGCGATCTTCACAATCAACTTTTCTCGATTCCGCACCACGTTCAATGCATAGCTGGAGCCAGGCGCGATGAACGGTTTGGTAGCATCGGACATCACTGCTCGGCCATTGATCGCTTCAATGACATCGCCCGTTCGCAGTCCTGATTTGTACGCGAGCTTTTGCGGGTTGACGTAGATCACCAACAAGCCCGAGCCGGCGCCGAAGCGCAAGGCGACCGCTCGTTTCAAAGCAATCGTTTCTATACCTTCGCTCATCAACATCCCGGCTAGCGAATTTGAGGCGCCTCTAAACGAGCGCATTATTCGTTCTACATTTACTTCCGCCGTCGGCGTACTGTCTTCGGTGGAACCGGCGAACCCGACCGGACCATTACTCAATGTCACTTCAACCGCTTTCGTGGCGGGTTGTCCCGGTCGAGCGACGGTAAAGTTGACTGAATCCCCCGCGCTGATCTCTTCAAGTGACCAGGAGAACTCGTCCGCGTTCTTAACTTCACCCTCGTTCACTCGCAGTATTACATCCCCGGGTCGCAACGCCGCTCCAGCCGCGGGACTGCCGGGTGTTACTGAAGTGAGAAAGATCCCCCGGTGCTCTTGAAACAGCGACTTCGCAGTTTCGGGTTGCCATCCGACGCGAACCATTTGTTCGACCGGGAAAGTTCCCAGTGGCTCTCCACTAATACCCAACCACGGCCGCGGTACGCTTGCCTGTTTATCGAGCACTCGTTTTGCCGCGCTCTGTACCATGGCACTCGGCAACAGAGTAGCTTCACTATTGTCGACTGCTTCCACGATACCTACTGTTTCACCAAGATCGTTGATGGCAACTCCGCCAATAGCCGCTGCTGAAAGATTACTGGAGTTAATCTTGATGCGCGCGGTGGCTCCGGAGGGAGCGCGCGTGACGCTAACTACCTTCCCTTCCGTTTCGCCAATGCGGACATGAATTCTATTCGGCAAGCGCGGATCCACGTGTCCCACTGGCTCGGGCGCCAGCAGCCGAATCCTCTGACCGATGGCGACCTGAATCTCTTTGCCAGTAATCGTTGTTCGCGCACTATGACCGGGAAGCTTCAGAACCGAGAGACCCGTGACACCGTCCAGACCAACATAACGTGCGTAAAGGCGTTTGCCGTCCTGTCCAACTACAGTTAAATCCGGCCGGTCGAAAAAATTGCCGACGCCGCCTATAAGACCTGATTCAGCCAGAGTTGGAGCGTTTCCCGGGAAAAATGTTGAACCTGGAGGCGGCGGCGCGGCGGGTGCCATTGCCGGACCCAACTCCGCGTCACCCTGTGGCAACCTGGCGGTAATCGTTTCGCCATCACCCATAGCTACACCTGCGATGACGCTTGTGTGTACCTCGTCCTTGATCTTGAAGGCATTGTCGAGCCTCGTGATCGCGTCAATCTCTTCACTCGAACGCAACAACAAACGGAACATCTTCAGACCATTGAGGCGATGCAGGATGGTGACCACTTGGGGCGCCGAGCCACGGTTTTCAACAACCACCGCCGGCCGACACCCGGGCCGGGGTCTTCGAACTTGTGATGACGTTGCGGTTGGTAAACACGGCTGCTGCGCCGCAGGCTTAGCCGTCGCCGGGGCCGCCGGAGTCTGCGCCGTCGTAGCTTGGGCCCACACCTTCTGGCCAGTCGTCGCGACCACCACCGCGAGGAAAAACTGTAGGATTGCTTGTTTCATCCCTTGTCCGTTTACCAAACTGTACGCGCTGAAGTTTTCACCATTGACGCTCCGCTCGCAACTACTTGCTGTGAGCCAAAACTTACTGCGGGCAATGAAATAGTCCGCGAACCACCAGTCGCGTAGTCGACTGACACGCGGAGCGGTTCTGCGGCTTCGAGCGGGAACATTGCCGAAGTCTCGCTCTTGGCCAAAAAGTCGTCACGACGGACCGTATTGCTGTTGGAGTTTCTGCTTGCCTTTCGACTTCGAACACGTTCTCTCATCGGTGCCGCGACAGATACCGGCGTCTGGTCACTGCTCGTCAGCGCGTCGCGAGACGCCGTTAATGAATTCACACCGACGGGAACGGCGGGCTGAACGGCTACCGGCGCAGCGGCTTTGGCTGCTTCCGACTGAGCCAGCGGCCCCTCAATTACAGAATCGTTAGTTGTGCGCAAATAGATCCCTACGACCAGGAGGATCGCGAGCACGGCCAAGGCAATCGATGGTAACCCAAACCCAAAACTGGAAAACGCTGAAACACGTTCGTCGCGCAAATTTGCCAGCCGTGCTCGTAAACGAAAATCGAAATCGCCCGGAGCTTCTATGGCTTCTAAACCGGCAATCATCTGTCGCAATTTTTGACGGTCGTCGTAGAAACTGCTGCACGACCCGCAGCCCTGCAGGTGCGCCTGAGTCTTTGCACCGGGCAGCTGACCGCTTTCCAGTTCGTCAATTTCCCTGCTAACAGTTTTGCAACCGATTTCCTTCATAAGGCCCCCGTCTAAAAATATGCCTTCATCTTCTCGCGTAAAAAATCGCGAGCGCGACTAATTCGCGACTTCACAGTCCCTTCGCTCGTTTGCAGGATGCGGGCAATCTCTTCATAACTGCGTCCCTCTACATCCCGCAAGATCAATGGCGCCCGATATTTTTCCGGCAGCGTGCTGATCGCTTTTTGCACGGCGCGGCGCCGCTCGGTAGCCATTAGTTCGCAGTCAATTAAAGGGCGTTCATCCGCCGGATCGAACTCCCTTGCCTCGCCGCGATCGGTGGTTTGAAAGAACCCTGTCAATGAAACCAGCCGGCGACGCTTCCGTTTCCGCAACTCACTGATTGCCAGGTTTGTGGCAATGCGGTACAGGTAAGTTGAAAATGCGTGGCTCGTTTGATAGCGATCCACCGCTCGATAAAGTCTAACGAAAGTCTCCTGCGCCAAATCCACAGCGCCGTCATAATCGTTGGTCATCCGATAGATGTAGCCGGTCAACTGATTACGATAGCGGCCCACCAACTCGGCAAACGCATCCTGGTCGCCCGTCCGCGTCGCTTCCAGCAACGCATGATCCGAGGTCGAGTCCGAGATCACGTCCTGCCGCACGGCGGTAGGAAAACTCAGCTCATCAATGGAACTCAGCGTCTCCATCAAGGTGGGTAGGCTCTCACGCGCAATCACAAGTAGATAATCCTCGAAACTGATTTCGCGCTAACTTGGACGGACTCCGCGCAGATTATACCCCCACAGACGACCGCCTGCAGGCCTACACGCGTGGGGCAACCTCAAGTTCCGAAAAAGGAATACGATTATTGGTTAAGGCTTAGGAGCTGGAGAGTTTAATTAGGCTGACGGGTTCTTGAAAAGCGCGTCGTCAACTTTTACCCCAAAAGTCACGGTCAGGACGCGCGTTTCCTGCGTTTGCTTGCCATCCTCCGTCAGGATGGTACGAAACGGAACGAGGGTGCTTTGGGCGTAACGATAGTCGGCAAAACGCTTCGTTAGTTTCACGCTTCCCTCTTCATAGTCCAACCACAGGACGTGAAGAGTTTTGGCGCTTATATAATAGCGGGTGGTTCGCTCTTCTTTATCGATCAGATCCAGGACATACAAATCCAGGCCCTTTTGTTTGTCCTTACCAATCAGTTTGACGGTCGCGCCGTTTTCCTTGTAACGCAAAAGTGCCTCGATGCTGTGACGGTGCTGCGACATAAAAGCCGAAGCAGCGTCTTGCCGGGGCGTGAAAGCCGCGCCGTTGATGATCCCCCAGAGACGTCCATCACCAAAAACCAGGGAATACTCGAGCGTGGGCATCTTCTGATCGAAACGAATTTTGTCCTTTTCAAGACTCTCTCCGCGAACAAATACGCGTTCGTAGGTCGCCTCTTCAGTTTTGCCGTCGCTCGCCAACCGGGTTATGCGTCCGCGCTCCACTCCATTTCGGCGAATCTGTTGCAGCACGGGCCGTGACCCGTAGATGAAGATTGCCGCTTCCGCAACCTGTTCGGCGGTGAAGTTTTTGGTGTTCTTGTCGATCTTTACCGGTGCCGGAGTAGGCGTCGGCACGGAGCTCGTTCGATCTTGAGGGTTCAGTGATGCTGCGCCGGGAGTTGGCGCGAGTGCGATGATTCCAATTATGAAAGCGCAGAATACTGCCGGGGCTATAAAGAGTCGGAACAAGAATTCAGTTCTCCCGTTTGCAGGATGTTGAGTAATTCGACTAACCGGGGAAAGTCTTTTCAGCGGCGGATTCTACCATAAGCAAAGCCAAAGGCGTTGCGGGCCAGGCCCGTCGGCAGTGCCCTAGTTAGTCTTTGTAGCGCAAACTGTTAGTTTGCGTGCGCCTTGAATGCCATTCACTCAGCGCAAACCACAGTTTGCGCTACAAAATTAGGGCACTACAGGGCCGTCTCATTGACCGTGATTTTTAGGACCGCGCCGCAGATCCCAAGTTCAGCTTACTCGTCGGTCGCTTTAATTGATGCAGTTTTGCGAAGAATCGGATGCCTGTAGCCGGAACGAGCCATTTGACATTGGCTCTTTTGGAAGCGTATTTTCCAAGCTTTCCAACCCGCGAACATACTTAACCGTGCGTCCGGTGTTATCCAGGTAACATTCCCTTTGCGCCGAGCTGCGCATTATTCTGCTGAAAGGATATTGATTTCATGAATCGAGTTGGTATTTTGGTGGGCCGTGAAAAAACGTTTCCCGAAGCCCTGATTAAGACAATAAACGAGCGCGGAAATGGCAAGACTATCGCCGAGTTCATCACGTTGGGCGGCATTCGCTATGACGATCCTCCCCAGTACGACGTCGTAGTTGACCGCATCTCACACGAAGTACCTTTCTACCGGGCTACGTTGAAGCGCATGGCTTTGGAAGGGACAACGATCATCAACAACCCCTTCTGGTGGTCGGCTGACGACAAGTTTTTTAACTACTCTCTTGCGCCGAAACTGGGCGTTGCGGTTCCTCGCACGGTCTTGCTGCCGCAGAAGGATTACATCAAAGGGATCGTCAGCGAGAGCCTGCGCAATCTGGAGTTCCCGCTCGACTGGCAAGGCATTGTCGACTACGTCGGTCTGCCGGCGTTTCTAAAGCCGTTCGATGGTGGCGGCTGGAAAAATGTGTCGAAGATCAATTCCATCGAAGAACTGTGGCTGGAATACGACCAGACAGGCACTCTCTGCATGACTCTGCAGGCTGCCGTTGATTTCGACCAATTTGTTCGTTGTTATTGTGTGGGCCAGGAGGAAGTGATGATCATGGCCTATGATCCGCGGAAGCCCTACCTTTCCGGCGAACAGTACATTCACGATCCTGATTACCTGGCGCCAGCTTTGAAAGATCGAGTCACCCGAGATGTGCGAACTCTTTGTACCGCGCTCGGCTACGATCTCAACACAGTCGAGTTTGCGATCCAAGACGATGTTCCTTACGCGATCGACTTTATGAATCCGGCGCCCGATGCGGAGCTAGCTTCGGTCGGCGAGTTCTATCACAACTGGGTTGTTAACGCTGTCGCTGATCTGGTCTTCAAACGACTGGCTGAGCCGCGGCAACGTCCGCGTTATCGCTGGGATGCATTGCTGAGTCCGGAACCTCAGTCTACCTCGGCGGTAGCTTCGATGAGCGAGCAACAGTCACGCAGGATAGTTCCCGCGAGCCCTGCAACTGACGCCCCTAAAGCAAAAACGGCAACGGCGACAACGGCCCGGAAGAAACCCGGAACAGCTCGCACCAAACCAACTGCCTAGAAAACGCAGTACGGGTTGATGTGCTTATATGCAAAAGGGCAGGGATTCGTCCCTGCCCTTTTTCTTTTTGAGCTAATTGATGGCGGAACGATTGCGGCGAGTCGCAAGCAGACGGCTTCCAAAAAGACCTAGTAGCCAGGCCATGAGTGATGATGAAGCCAGTGCCCAGCCCATGCTTCCGATTGTTGAGTTTAAGTAAGGACCTAGCAGCGCAATCAGGATGCTGGCATTTGTGATGCGAGCGGCTAAGCGACGCATGTGGGATAGCGTTTGCAGCCAGTTGATTCGTCTTAATTCACTGGATAAGTAGTCGTCATCGTCGTTAAGACTGAAGTAGTAGTCAGCTTCGCGATTTGCAAAAGCCACCAGAGACTTCTCAGTAGTAGCGACTGCCGCGTCGCGATATTGATTAATCACATGCGCCAGCTTACCGCTTCGCAAGGCAACGTCGGCCAATCCTAATCTCGCGCGATATGTGGCCGGTTCCAGCTCAAGGGCCCGCTTGAAATTTCGTTCGGCACGCGTTACATCGTTGTATTCAAGGAGACTCTCACCGAGTAACGCGAGCAGCCTGGCATCCTCATCAGCCCGCATCGAGGAAAGTCGCAGCGCCGCTCGTGCCCGTGCCAGCAAGTCGGCGTCAGCTTCAGCACTGGCCTGTGAGCGCAGCAGACGCGCAAAGTCGAATATCAACCAGGCATCGTGGGGCAGGACAATAAGTGCACGACGGAAAGCCTCTCCCGCTTCCTTTAGTCGTCCGGCAATCCGCAACCTGTTTCCCAGTTGTCGTAGATGAACGGCCCGTTCAACCGCAACACCTGAAACTTCAGCGCCTGGCTCCGTTGTTTCACTGCGGCCGCCGAGCTTGAAATCGCTGGTGGCATTATCCAGAACATCCGGCGAAGCGAGCTGCAAAGATTTCGCTTCCTGACTCAGCAATTTTGGATCGCAAAGATAGTCGCGCAAGTCGCGTGTTCGCAGATCGAGTTTGTTGTCGACAATCAAAGGAAAGAGGTGGTGCACCATCTCCCGATACCTCGCGCCTCCCGAAGCGAATACGAACTCGATGCCTTTACCTACAAGTTGACTGCGATAGCGATAACGCACGCGTCCGCCTCGGCGCAGGGTCCGTACGGCGTTAGTGTCAACCCGTTCGACATCGGCAACACTCAGCTGCTCACGCCTTCCGAATACGAAGTGCCGTAGAAACGGGACCAGGCCGCGTCGAACCAGCACCTCTCCATCGAATGCGATACGATCGCTTACGGCCAGCGCCGGCACTACAGCCCAGGCAACAAGAACGATGATCAAGGCCCAGCCTTCGCGCTCTGAGCGCAAGAGCAAAGCGGCGACGAACGTCATGACACTCGACACCGCAAGATAAGCCCCAGGCGACACTCGAACTGTCGCGAGATAGTTTCGCTTTCCGGACTGCTTCCGTGCCCGGGCCACCTCGGCAAGCGACTTTAAGGCTTCGATTTGTTTAGTCTCGTTCACTGTTCGGTAGCGATCAATCTACTGTGGGGGACACGTAACGGGAACTTCTAATGCAAAACTCCCGCGTGCGGCTCCAGGCTGAGTGTAACGTAAGTCAGCCAATTGCACGACGGTCTCACTCAGGCAATCGGCGTTGCCAACCCTATAAACAGGAAAACGCGCAAAGCCCAGGAAAATCCTCGTGCGTCGATCTTTCGCGGCGCTCAGTAGGAAAGGCGAGCTCATCGTATCCGCGCGCTCGTGGCGCACGATCGAGCTGGGATAGCGAATGTCATCAGTGAGCGACACATCGAAGCGATAGGCCGAGCGATCGGTTTCCGCCACTGCCTGCCAGAAAAAAGGATTTGCCAACGTTGGCATCGCCGCGAAGTCAGTCACGGTCTCGCTTCTCTCTTGCGCAATACTTGCTGCTGCAAAGTTAATTTCCTTCAGCGCCAGCGAATGCATCACGCCGAGACCGGTCCAATAAACAATTAGGATCGCGAAAGCGGCCTGAGCCAATCTTGGCCCCCAACGCGCAGCTGCCCCCAATCGATGCGCCAGGACCAGTGCGGTGATAACACCCACCCAGAGGACTTTAAGAAACGTCGCGTTTGTTAACCCGCGCTCAGCGGATGTCGTCATCACGAAGAAGGTAAGAACAATCGCGAGGAGCGACCAGGCTATCACTTGCCATTTCCGCTTGGCAGTCAATAAGAAGACAGCGCTGCCCAGCATCAGCCAGATAAAAGGATCGACAATGAAGACCAGATCTCCGTAGAACCACTTGCCGTTCCAGGGAAGCAGTAGTCGCACACCGTAGTTGTTCGTCCAATCCAGAAATGGATGAGTGACGCTGACGATCAGCGAAGCCAACACCAGTCCTTTAAGACGAACGCGTGGCGGACGCGTGCGCCACCTGGCGAGTCCGCGATCTCCTAGCCAAAAGATCAATGGCAAGAGTAAAGCAATTACGAGCGTCCCGAGGATTGAATGAGTGATGTGCCGGTGGTAGTGAAGGAATGACCAACGGTCAGCGAACAGCAGGATAACGACATCGGCATCCGGCGCGTTTGCAGCAAGCAAACATACCGCAGTCGCCCCCGGTGACAATTTTTCACAACCCGCTTTGGCTGCTGCCAGTCCGACTAGCGAGTGGGCCAGATTGTCCATCGATTATTTGAATGCCGACTAACGAGTTTGATGTCGGTCAGAGATTCAGCGCTGGGGCTTCCGGTGTCAGCTGCGTGAACCGCTCAGGATCCAGCTTTTGCAGTTGTTGGGATGCTTCACGCGCAGCTTCGGTGAGAGGAATGGGGGCGCCATCTTTGTCTTTTGATTTGCGGGCATTGTCGGCGATCTGGAAAAGCTGGTCAGTGGCTTCCTTAAGTTTGCCCTGTTTTTGATAAACCATAGCTAGTCGCAAGTTTGCTGTTTCCGGTGAAACAACCACGCTGTTGAGGGCTGCTAATTGACTATAGAGGGACGCTGCCTCGTCGTACTTGCCATCGACTTCCTTAGCTTGTGCAAGGGCAAACTTTGAAAGCACGGCCACGTCCGCCACGCTACTCGAAGCTAACTGCCTCAACTCATTAATGCCTTTCTCACGTTCGAGATACAGCTGACTCGTGGCTACGAAATAGCGCGCTTGAGAGCGGTAAGGATCGCCATATTTGGCCGCCACTTTCTCAAATTCGTCGATTGCTTTGCGGGCACGTTCCTGTTCACTTGAGAATGAAGGCGTGCTGGTTCCCGGAATGGGGTTGGGATTCACAGCGGTTGAAGCTATGGCTATCCCCCTTCCCATCGCGCGACGGGCTTCGTCATTCTTACGGCGGTTCCAGCTAACCCAGCCGGCGACGAGTATGGCGACGACGATGGCGCCTCCAATGAGGTACAAAATCGTTCGTCCCTTACCCTCGAGAAGGTTTCCCAAACGGTCAAAGATGCCGATTGTCGTGTCGCGAAAACGATCATGTTGTAGTTCCCGAGCGCGTTTCTTTTTGTATCGAGCCACGTGTTTCCTTCTCGCAAGTCCGTATAGGGGCCAGCGTTCTTCAAGGTGTATGATAAGCGAAACCAGCACTCTAATGGTCGGTCGGAAACATTGTCAAGCGGGTGGTTTATTCGCGGATGGCTAAGCTTGCATCTAAAAAGTTGGTGGGAATCTTTAGGGAACAACACGTGAACCAGTGGTGTCTAAGGTGGCGCCTGTTCGGGAATGGACCTAGGGCATTAGCGACTCCGATTCCCGCCCCAGGGGGTAAGAAGTGAGCTACGGAGAGCCAATTGCCCTCCGCGGGCAGATTGATTTGGAACAGGTTGCTGCGGCGACCCCGGAAGAAGTGCGGTCTCCGCTGGAGACACAGTTCATTGAAAGGTTGAAGGAAGGTGATGCAGCGGCGTTTGAGGTGCTGATTGCGGAACGCTCGGGTGAGGTTTACGGTCTGCTTTATCGGCTTACGGAGAATAGCGAAGAGGCGCGCGACTTGACCCAGGAAACGTTCCTGCGAGCGTTTCAGAGCATCGGCCAGTTTCGCGGTGAATCGGATTTGCGGACTTGGATCTACCGAATTGCGATTAATCAGGCGCGGAACAGGTGGCGTTGGTGGCGGAGACGGCGACGTGATGCGACTGTCTCATTAGACACGGAAAACGCACATGGCAATCAGCCGCTCATTGATTCGCTATCCTCAGAAGCTGGCAAATCTCCAGAGCAGGAAACGCTGGCGCATGAACGCGAGCGCGCCTTGCGAAAAGCGCTGCACAGCCTGAGTCTTTCGTATCGGGAGACTGTAATCCTCAGAGATATAGAGGGATTCACGTACGAAGAAATTGCTGAGACATTGGGAATCAACGTGGGGACAGTGAAATCAAGGTTGGCAAGGGGTCGACTGGAACTACGACAGCGGTTAGAAGGATCTTTGTAAGAATTGACGCTTGAATCATTGGCGATTGCGAATTGCCGATTGAAAAGCTGGGTTCGCGTAAGGGATTGGAATCGGCAATCGGCAATCGCAAATCGGAAAATGATTTTGAATGGCTGCCCCGCCCCGGCTCACAAACAACTCGGTGCCAAATGGGTCGATGTGAAAAGCCGGCGGGACAAGCGGTAACTACCGGGATGAGGAGAACGAATTGAAAACGTGGCCAGCAACACCCGTTCGAAGCGTCGTTCGATTCAGCCCAAATAGGGCGCTGTGGCTTAGTCGGAATGCTTCCTGTTGAAGCGGGGGCAGCCGGGGCCGGTCAGCCATTCAAACCATTGGCGATTGCCAAATGCCAATTGCCAATTGGCGCTGGGATGCGGGATTGAAAATCGATTAGTCATTGCCTTCAATCGGCAATCGGCAATTGCAAATCGGAAATATTGTTATGTTGTGTGAAGAAGTACGACAGTCGCTATCAGCTTATATCGATGACGCGCTGACGTTGCCTGCTCGAGTGGCGACGGATGAACACCTGGACCGGTGTCCCATTTGTCGCGACGAGGTTATCAAACTGCGCTCGGTGACGCGCGGTTTGGGTGCTCTTTCGCTTCCCACACCACCCGCCGATCTGATCGAATCGGTTTCTAACGCCGTCATGATAGAAGCCTTCGCGCGCCGGCAGACGCCGCGAGTTTCGCTTGGCCAACGCGTCTCGCGCTTTCTTGAGCCCCGGCTCTTCCCGTACAGCGTTGGCTGGATGGCGTCCCTGATCCTCTTCGTTTCCATGTTCGTCGCGCTCAGACCGCATTTCATCGCCCTGCGTGAAGCTTCTGCTCAGGATACGGGGGTATTTGTGATCCCGGGCCGGCCCGGCTACGACATTACGCAGCCAGTTACTTCGGAGAACTTTGCTGCGAGCCGCGCTCCCTTCGCCGCACAATCACCTAGCCTCAATCCCAAGGGCGCTCTCGCAATTTTGACTAAGTCGTACGTTCATCCTCATCCAGACGAGCAGCAGGATTCGGATGACATGATTATCGTTGCTGATGTGTTTAGTAACGGCTCTGCCTCGCTCGCCGGAGTTGTCCATCCACCTCGAGACCGAAGGATGCTTAACGAATTCGAAGTCGCATTGCGACAAGATGCCGCTTTCGTTCCCGCCTCTATGGATCGCCGTCCAGATACGATGAGAGTTGTGTTCACCGTGCAAAAGGTTGACGTGCGCGAGCGGAACTTCTAAGACTCCCTCACATGCATTAACCCAGAATCGTAAAAACCTAACCGCAAGGCGCCAAATGACGCAAAGTTCGGGTAGTACTCGTTCGGCCTTTGTAACGCAAACTGTTAGTTTGCGTGCGCTTCAAATGCCATTCATCCAGCGCAAACTAACAGTTTGCGCTACAAATCAGGGCACTACTAAAGTTTGGAAATCTGTGTCTGATTTCTTGTTCGCGATGTGCGCTCTCAACTGCGAATTCTCATCGAGCCAGAACCTCGCTCACTCGTCTAAAGCCGACAGCAAGTACCATCTCAAGACTCGCTTGACGCACCGCAAGTCGCATGTTAGTTTGCGGATTCGCCCTTTTTTGCATTCTATCGAGTGTCGGATTCAAGTAAATCCGCCCGGAGACACGCTTGACAGCACCCGCGGTCGAACTCAAAAAGACCCCGCTTAACGAAGCACACCGCTGCATGGGCGGACGCATGGTCGACTTTGGTGGCTGGGACATGCCCGTCCAGTATCCCGCCGGCACCATCGAAGAACATTTGCGCACGCGCACGCGCGCGGGTCTATTTGATGTCTCACACATGGGTGAGATCGAGGTGACGGGGCCTGATGCGATTTCCTTCGTTAACCGTGTCACTTCGAATGATGTCAGCAAACTTGTTGACGGCCAGGCACACTACTCGGCGCTAACAACTCCCGAAGGAACGGTGGTTGACGATCTGCTTGTCTATCGGTTTGCAGCGCACCGCCTGCTGCTTGTTGTTAATGCTGGCACTACTGAGAAAGATTGGGATTGGATCGCGGGCGCGCGCGGCGGAGAAAATCTCGAACTGCGCAACGCCAGTTCTTCTTACTGCCAGATTGCATTGCAGGGACCTGACGCTATCGAGATTTTGAAGCCGCTGACCGACGTTTCGCTTTCTGACATCAAGTACTACCACTTTTCTGAAGGACAGGTTGACGGTGTGGCGGCAATTGTTTCCCGCACCGGCTACACAGGCGAAGATGGATTCGAAGTCTATGCAGCGGTGGATCGCGCTGAGCAAATCTGGAATAAGCTGCTGGACGCCGGGAGATTTGGAGCAGATGACGGGATCCTGCCCTGCGGACTTGCAGCGCGCAACACTTTACGCCTCGAAGCGGGCATGGCTCTTTATGGACATGAGATTGATGAGTCAACGACTTTGCTCGAAGCCAATCTGGGTTGGATTTGTAAGTTGAACAAGGGTGACTTTACCGGACGTGAGGCACTGGCAAAGCAAAAGGTATCCGGAATCACCCGACGTCTAATCGGATTTGAAATGACCGATCGCGGCATCGCTCGCGACGGCCAGGATGTTGTGATCAACGATGCGCGCGTAGGCAAAGTTACTTCCGGCAGCCCAGCTCCGTACCTGAAAAAGAACATTGGCATGGCATACGTCCCGACGGAGCTTGCTAATGAAGGTGCGGCTATTCAGATCGATGTTCGCGGCCGCTTGATTGGCGCACAGATTGTCAAGACGCCATTTTACAAACGAGCCCGCTGAGCTTATCGCAACCCAAGGTTTTGCGATTGTAATTAAAATTTGGGAGGACCTCATGGCTAACGTTCCAGACAATTTACACTACAGCAAAGATCACGAATGGGTGCGAGTCGATGGGGACGTTGCCATCGTTGGCATTACAGACTATGCGCAAAACTCGCTTGGTGATGTTGTTTATGTAGAGCTGCCTAAGGCCGGTGATGAATTTGCGGCCCACGAAGCGTTTGGCTCAGTCGAATCAGTAAAAGCTGTGTCTGAAGTGTTCTCGCCCGTGACCGGCTCCGTCGTAGAAGTGAATAGCTCGCTCAACGACGAGCCCGAGAAAGTAAACAATGAACCCTATGAGGCCGGCTGGATGATTCGCGTCAAGATGCAAACTCCGCTCGAGGTCGACAGCCTGCTGACGGCGGCGGAGTACGAAGACTTCACCAAGGCGGAGAAAGAGTAGACTTGCGTTACATTCCCAACTCGCCCGAAGAACGGGCCGAAATGCTTCATCAAATCGGCCTGGAAAAATCGGCCGATCTTTTTGCAACCGTTCCCGAGCAACTTCGCCTTACGCGTGATCTCGATACTCCCGCCGCACTTTCTGAATTGGAATTGCTTTCCGGTTTCGAGCGCATGGCCGTGCGCAACACGGGCGCGCAACGCGCCAGCTTTTTGGGAGGCGGCGCTTACTCGCACTACATCCCTACAGTAGTTGACCACATCATTTCGCGTTCAGAATTCTTTACCGCTTACACGCCTTACCAACCCGAGATTTCCCAGGGCACGCTTCAGGTAATTTTTGAGTTCCAAACACTCGTCTGCCAGCTAACCGGAATGGATCTCGCGAACGCCTCGATGTACGACGGCTCAACAGCCCTCGCCGAAGCGGTGCTGATGGCGGAGCGAGTAACAAAACGTTCGAAAGTGATCGCGTGTGGAGCTGTACATCCGGAATACCTGGAAGTCTGCAAAACATACGTGCAGCACGCCGGGATCGAACTTGAGCATGTAGACTTCGACTCTGCCACCGGGCAAGCCGGCGCTCTCGGCTCGCTCGATGACAAGACTGCCGCGATCATCGTTCAGTCTCCCAATTTTTTCGGTTGTATTGAAGACGTTGCGCCGCTTGCTGAAAAAGCCCACGCCGCCGGCGCATTGCTGATCGTCGCGGTTACCGAAGCGATCTCCCTCGGCTTGCTGAAGTCGCCAGGCGCTTGCGGCGCTGACATTGTTGTTGCCGAAGGCCAGTCGTTTGGTGTGCCGCTTTCGTTTGGAGGACCTTACGTCGGACTTTTCGCAACGCGAGAGAAGTACGCGCGGCAAATTCCCGGTCGTCTCGTCGGTGAAGCATTCGACAAACAAGGGCGGCGTGGTTTTGTGCTAACGCTGGCAACGCGCGAGCAACATATTCGCCGCGAAAAAGCGACGTCGAATATCTGTACCAACGAAGGCCTGATTGCACTAGCCGCTACGGTTTACCTGGAAACGATGGGACGGCGCGGGCTGCAAGAGGTGGCGCAGCAATGCGCTCAGAAAGCAGCTTACGCAGCTCGACGAATTGCCGAGCTGCCAGGCTTTTCGCTTCCCTTTACTGCGCCACGCTTCAATGAATTTGTGGTCTCGGCGCCGAAGCCTGCTGACGATCTTTTGCGGCAACTTGCCGGCAAGAATTCCATTAACGGCGGGCTTGCTCTCTCGCGCTATTTTGAAGATCGTCCTAATGAGTTTCTTGTTTGTGTGACAGAGACCAACTCCCGCGAGCAGATTGATGCGCTGGTTGAGGGACTGAAGGCCGCCAGTTAAACGATGAAACCAGAAATCACCAAAGTCACGTCACATACCAGCCACAACGAGGCGCTGATCTTCGAACGCTCGCAGACAGGGCGCATCGGTTATCGCTTGCCACCCTTGGATGTTCATGAAACACCGCTCGACGATTTGGTGCCTCGGCAGTTTCGCCGTGATGACGACTTGGATGGCGTGCCCGAAGTCAGTGAAGTCGATGTGATTCGTCACTTCACGCGCATGTCCACCTGGAACTATTCGATCGATCTGGGGATGTATCCGCTCGGCTCGTGCACGATGAAATACAACTCACGCCTGAATGAGAAAGTGGCGCGAATTGGCGGCTTTGCCAATCTTCATCCCTTAAGCGATGAGCAGGATGCGCAAGGCGCGCTGCAGGTAATTTACGAGTTACAGCATCACCTCGCGGAGATAACCGGTTTGCCTGGTGTCTCATTGCAACCAGCAGCTGGCGCGCACGGGGAAATGACGGGAGTGATGATCATCCGTGCTTATATCGATGCGCGGGATGGCACGGGTGCTTCGGCCCAGCGTCGCACCATGTTGATACCTGACTCGGCGCACGGAACCAATCCGGCATCGGCACATCTTTCAGGTTTCTCAGTGAAGACGATCCGATCGACAGCCGAAGGGTTAACCGATCTCGAACACCTGCGCGAGCTGTGCGCTCACGGCGATGTTGCCGGGTTGATGCTTACGAATCCCAACACGTTGGGATTGTTCGAAAAGAACATTCAGGAGATTTGCGCGATCGTTCACGACGCCGGCGGGCTGGTTTATATGGACGGCGCCAACATGAACGCGCTCGTCGGAATTGCGCGGCCGGGCGACATGGGTGTCGATGTGATCCACCTGAATCTTCATAAGACGTTTTCCACACCGCACGGCGGAGGCGGGCCGGGCTGCGGCCCGTGTTGTTGCACCAAAGAGCTGGAGCCATTCCTGCCGGTGCCGCGGATTGTTAAGCGCGACGATGTCTACAAACTAGATTCAAAATATCCCCACTCGATTGGGCGCGTGAAGGCGTTCTTCGGCAACTACGGCATGATGTTGCGAGCTCTGGCTTATATCCAGACCCATGGTCACGACGGATTGAGGGAAGCTACTGAAGCGGCGGTATTGAATTCGCGTTATGTCGCTCACGGATTAGACGCTGACTACGAACGTCCATTCGCTCAACCCTCGATGCATGAGGTCGTCTTTACCGACAAGCGCCAGTCTCGTAAAGGTGTTCACACTCTCGATATTGCCAAGCGATTAATCGACTACGGATTTCACCCGATGACGATCTACTTTCCCTTGATTGTTCAGGGTGCGATGTTGATTGAGCCGACGGAATCGGTAGGGCGAGCTGAGCTTGATCAGTTTGTCGAAGCGATGAGGGCAATCGCACAGGAAGCTGTAGAGGATCCGGAGCTTGTGATCAGCGCCCCGCATTCGACCAGGATCGGTAGGCTGGATGAAGCAGCGGCCGCGCGGCGCCCGGTGTTGCGCTGGAAGCCAACTCAGGCTGCGAGCGCGGGGTAGTTATTATCGGTGTGCCTTTGCCACCTTCCGTGCGGTAAGCCTGTGGCTTACCGTGGCCGTTAATTAATTTTCGCGAGGCTCAGCCTCGCAGATAAAACCGAGAAGGCGCCGGTAAGGCAAGCCTTACCGCACGGAGGGTGGCAAAGCCACGACGGCCGAAGCCATCTCGGCAGGAAGAGACGAACCTAATACTTACGTTTCCCAATCCGCTTTTCCAGTAGTAGCACTAAACTCCGCGCCTGTCGAAGGAATCCTTAGTAAAGCCAATCTCGCGACCACCTGTCCTTTAAGAATGTGCTCCTCAATAATCTCTGGGACGTCGGCGGGGCACACTTGCGCATACCAAACACCATCCGGGTAAACCATCACCGCCGGCCCAATCGCGCAAAAACCGACTGAGGCACACTCGGTTAATACAATACTGCCCCGCGGGTTCTTTCCCTTCTTCTCTTTACCGAAGAGAATCCCCCGAGCCAACAATTCGCGTTCAAATGTGGCTTTCACCTCGGCGCTGTTTACTGCGGAACAGGACGTTCCCGTACAAACAAACACATGGTGAGTGATGGGCGCCGCCGCGATAGGCGCAAGGTTGAGGAGGCGGTCGGAATCGGTGATGCAAGGTGTATCGTCCATGATGGTCATCCGTAAGCTTCATGCTAACACAGCCAGATTGCCGATTGCGGATTCCGGATTTCCAATTGTCCCCCTGCCACTGTCGAATCTCCAGTCGACAATTCCAATCGACCATTTCAATTGGCAATCGGCAATCGGCAATGGAGCGAACTTCTTTGCTACGCATTGAAAATACATTGTAGAATGAGCGCCAGAAGGGCGACCGCTCAGTAGACCGCGTCCAGAATTAGCGGTCTCCAGCGGGCGCCCACCTTACTATTAGGGCGGCGCGAGAATCCGCAGTTTTATGGCAACCGGCCTCGTCATTCACATCTCCTCAGGCGACGACAAACACACTGAAGTGTTAACCGGCGAGCGCCTTCGCATCGGCAATTGCGACGATTGCGATCTGCGTCTCCGCGCTTCGGCGCTGCCAAAGCGTCCCGATAGCAACGGCCTCGTGCTCGAACTGGCGGAAAAGAACGGCTCGTACAGCGTGGCGGAATTTGATCCTGGCTTAACACTCAGTCTCAATGGTCAACCAGTTGAGAAGGATGCCCTGATTAAGGATGGGGATGAACTGCAGATTGCCGATTCCATTCTTTCCTTGCAGTTCTTTCCCCTGCGTGCCTTGCCGGCGGTTGTTCCTGCGTCCTCGAAGGAAACTCATGTCGCACCCTTTATCGAATCCGCGGCCCTTGAATCAGCCGCGACTGCGCGTCGTGATGATGCAAAAGTATTTCTCCGTGAATTCACTCGCGAGCTGGTTCGTGAAATCAATCCCAGCACAAAACTAATTACTCTCGCGATTGCGATCGCTCTAGTCGGTGGAGTGCTCTATATCGGCTTCTCCATGTTCAAGGAGATGCAGCGAACCCGGCGCTTACTCGCCGAACAGCATTCGCAGCTGGAAGTAGCGCGGACTCAGGCAGCCAAGACCAACCAGCAACTGACTGATCTGGGCCGCTCAAACAAGGAGATTCGCGATAGCCTTTCGCTGGCGGTAAAACTGCGCAGCGATTATGGCAGCGGTGTTTGCTTGATTGCCGGTTCCTTTTATTTCGTTGAAGCGGGAACGGGCCGGCCCTTGCGCAATCCGGAATCGCAGTTGAATGAGAGCGGGGCGGCAATTCAAGGCAGCGGCGATAGTCAGACGCTGACACCGGAAGGCCGCGCCTCGATCGCCGAGTTTGAATTCGTAGGCACCGGATTCTATGTGGGCGGTAATTTTGTCATCACGAATCGCCACATCGCGCAGCCATGGCTCGCTGATGAGCGGGCCCAGAGTCTTACTCTGAGCGTCAGAGGTCAGCCACGTCTCAAAAAACTCAATGCTTACTTTCCGGATCATAAACAGCCGATCCCTTTAAAGTTTAAACTCGCCGGGCAAAGAGATGATCTGGCTGTTTGCACTCTGGATATCGCCGAGGTGCCAGCCGAAATACCCGTGCTGCCGCTGGAAGGAGACGAGGCGCAAGTTGCCGTCGGTAAGATGGTAGTGATGATGGGTTACCCCTCGGGCCCCGATCGCCTCTTGGCCCTGCTCGATGACGCCGAGTCTCGCGATATTCAGCAGCGCTACGGTTCACTTGATGCGTTGCTTGGCTACCTAGCGGAGAAGCGCCGGATTCAACCTTTGACTACGCAAGGCAGCATTACGGATCTGGACGTACGCCGCATTGCCTACGACGCGCGCACTGCCGAGGGCGGATCAGGCGCTCCGCTTTTTGGTCCATCCGGCCGCGTGATCGGCGTCAATTTTGCTATCTTCACTGAAAACCAAGCCTCAAACTTTGCTGTGCCGATTCAATATGCAATAGGGTTGCTCGGACGCGCGGGCTGGACGCCCCCAGTCTCGAACGAAAATAAAGATGGCGAAGGCGCCAATCAGCAAGCTAACACGCAAGCTTCGACGCCGAAGTAGTTCACTCCTCCCAATTCTCCAATCCGCATCGAATTTTTCGCTCACTTCAACACATAAACATGTCTGGTTAAAAGTCCGGAAGTTAACAGTTCAAAGTTCGCCCGATGCTATATTCTTTTCGCACCTTTCAGATGGGGAATGAGGTTTGCCAATGAATGCGGGTAGCTCGGAAACAACAGGTAAGAGCGCAAGTCGCGGAGCAACAATGCCAGAGGATTGCGCCATCTGAAGGAAGTCTTTGCAGCTTTTGCGCCTCGACAAGGATTACAGCAAGATGGGAACTCAGTCTGGAAGAGCTTTTCTAAACAAAAATTGTTTCGTCGGGCTTTTCCTGACTTTCGCCCTCAGCAGCGCGCCCGCTATTCAGCTTAAGGCGTCCGCTGACGCTCTTTCCGACAAATCAACGCCCTCGCTGGCAGCGGCAGCTTCGACCTCGCCAGAAAAGTTATTTCGGCTGGAGACACTCCCGATTACAGGTGGTGCGGAACTAATTACCATTCACGCGCGGTTGCAAGGTCCAGCCCAGAACAATCGCGAATGGACGCCGCTCGTCAGCATTCTGCGCGACACTCTGGGAGACACTGATCCGGAGAACGATCGACTCCGCTATCTCTGGCCACTTACCTACACTCGTCCGGGACTAAGCCAGCGTCTTGCCGCCGGCGTGCCATTTTTTTACACGCGAGCAGGTAACAAGCCGAAGGGTTCGCGCAAGACTCCCCCGCCTGTAATGGATCTTTCCGCGCCGGAGAAACAGGTGTGGGAAAAGCTTTTCTGGACGGCATTGCAAACGGTGCTGCTCGATTCTTATGGCATGCCCATCAAGGCATCGAGTTATACCTACCGTCGCAACCTTTCCGAATATCGCAGGTCCCAGATTGTGCGCGCGCTTTCAGTCTTATCCCTTTATCAGGCAGTTGGCGGCGCACCCGCTTTTTCTGACGCAGAGATGAGCGAGATTCTGTCGCGCTTGCTGCTAACTGATAAGACCTTTGGCGGACTTGTCGATGATCTTTATCTGCGACGCTATTACGAACGGCAAGTCACTACCGTGCGCGATGAACGCGGTCATAATTGGGAGCTGTTGCGACAACGAGCCGAAGCTGAATCTCTGATTTTTGAGCCACTCGAGATGCCTGACGGCAGCACGACGCACGCGATGCTTTGGATCGCGAAGGATGAGCTCGGGACAAAACGCGAACAGCCTTACGACGAGCGATTCCTGAACATATCCGACCCGCGCTCCGATAACCGCCTGAAGCAATGGAATGGTCACGTCGAAACTCGATTCTACGATTCCGAGAATCGGCTCGTTGCTGCGAACACTCCGGGCGCTAGTCCAGTAGAGATGATCCCGCTCGCACTTTACGGTCTGGACAATCCCAAGATTCCGATGTTGCTGATTGATTTTCGCGATAGCTTAAACCCGAAAAAACGCGAAATGTCGCGCCGCGTCTTGCAGGACGTCACGCGTAACTTCGTTTCGTTATCCGGCGCCGGAGGCGTGGCCTTTTTTCTCGGCCGCACCGTTTTTGATTTAGTCACCTCGAGACGCGGCATCGACATCAATCAACCTTCACGCCTGCGGACCTATTCGCAGCTGAAACTATTGCTGGCGCTCAACAACTCACTGGAGCCGGAGCTCAAGAGTCAGATCGACGCGCGCTTAAACAAAATTTCGGTTAACCCTTTGGAAAACGATCTAGTTGCCGAAGTGGAATTGGCACACGAGCAATACGAGGCTCTGAAGGCGTACGCGGTCAGACCTGACGGACTGGCAGCTAAGCTGGCGCGGGATCGTCGTGAGGAGATGGTGCCGTTGCAGCATCGCAAGGCAGAACAAGTTCTCTTTCGCCTCGCCAACATTCTCTCCTTTGGAACCTATACACATCGCGAGACGGCCAGTCCGCAAGTTGAAAGTCGTCTTGATCTGGCGCGCCGGATCACTCACCACACCCGTTTCCTCCGCGAAGTGGCAAAGTCTTCAGCCCGGGTTGAAGTAGTCTGGAATCTTGATGAAGTGCGCCGGGCGTTACGGTTCATTGCCGACCACGGCGCGAAAGTTAGTTCATCGGCAACCCATGCCGCAGCGACAATTTTCTTGAGAACCGAAGACGAAGAGACTAGACGCGTTTGCCTCACCAGCTTGTCACGCATTAACAACCGGACGGCAAAAGATGAGTTGCTGCGCATTTCGCAGGATAGCCATCTCGATCCGGTTTGGAAGGCACGCGCTCTTTCTTACCTGAGCAAGCCTCATCCCGCTCCGCAGACAACCGCTGCGGATGACAAATCTCGCACTGAAAGATCGGGACAACAATAAACTGTCACTATGGCCCAACTCTGTAAATTCATTGTGCAATCCCCACGGGCGTTCGGCCTGAGGGTTCCAGTTATTATGCTGGCGATGTTAATTGTGGCCGCACCGAATTCATTGGCGCAGGCTAAGCGGCTCGTTGTTTTGAAAGTCGACGGTTTGCCCTATTCAATTCTCGATAGTGCTGTTCAGGAAAGAAATCCCCGCACCGGCAAGAGTCAACTCCCCTGGATCGAACACGTCTTCTATCAACGCGGTGCTCGCCTAAGCAATTTCTACGTGCGCGGCATGAGCTTGTCAGCGCCTTCCTGGTCGCTGCTCGACACCGGCCAACATCTGCAGGTGAAGGGAAACGTCGAGTTTGATCGTTACACCCTTCACACCTACGACTATCTGAATTTCATCCCGTTCTATTTCAAGAGTGCGGAGGGTTCACGGATAGACATGCCCGGAGCGGAGGTACTTGATTCGTTGGGACTGCCGCTCCTGTGTGACGCCTTTCCCCACGAGCAGCGCTACATCAGCTTTCAGCTTTATCAGAGGGGCATGAGGTTCGCGACGCTGCGAGATGGATTACAGAATCGCTTCGTTAAGAATCCCCGAGAACTACTCGACGAATGGACGATGGGGTTACAGACTCGCAGCGTTTTTTTTGAGCAGCTTGAGAAAGAGCTGATTCAGAGTCTCGACAATCCACAGATTCGTTATCTCGATCTCTATGTCAGCAACTTTGATCACGTTGCGCATCACAATCGCGATCGCCAATCGCAGATGATTGAGTTACGGGAGATGGATGGGTTGGTAGGTCGCATTTGGACGGCAATCGAAAAAAGTTCGTTAGCAGCCGAGACAGCTTTTGTGATGGTCTCGGATCACGGATTCAATACCGACGAGAAAATCTATAGCCAGGGTTACAACCTGGTGAAGCTGCTTGGCAGTCCGAATGGGGGTGGACATCACGTAATTACTAAGCGCCGGTTGCTGCTCGATTACTCGATCAAGGGCCTTTACTTCATGGTTCCTTTGATTACCACTACGACAGACGATTCGTTTTATCTAAAAGGCCAAAGCACATCTTATCCAACGGTGCTGCTCGATTTCGACGGTAACGAGCGGGCCTCGATTCATCTGCGTGACAATGATCTAAACCTGCTTCACATCCTTTTGCAGCAGTTGCAACGGAACAAATTGCCGGACGCGACGCGACGCGCGGCGACTGACACTTTTTTTGCCACCGTGGAGCGGCGCCGGGCCGGATGGCAAAAACATCTCGACGAACTTAACGAAGAGCTTAAAGCGTTGCGCTCACGCATCGAGGAACATAAGAAATTCTGGGAAGCGCAGCCAAAACAATTTACGCGGAGGGAAATCGAACTTGGCTATGACGATCAAAAGAAGCGGCTCTTTGCGCAACTCGAAAAATCGATGGGGCAGGAGAAGACCTATGCGGAATATGGTCGCACGCTCGCGAACCTTCTGGTTCTGAAAAAAGAAAGTTTCGCCCCGCTCAAACTTAAGTTGGAAGACGTGATTGCCAAACAGGCGATGGGCGAGCGCAACGGTATCTATCAATTACAGAACTACATAGTGGGCGAAGCGGCTGGCGGCCTGCAGCTGCGTGCAAATGGGGCTCTGGACCTGGAAAAGAGTTTTGCTCGCGTCGACTATTTCACACTCCTTCATAGCATCACCGTCAAAAATAATGTTCAGCCGGCAGTTTCTAATCGGCCAATCGATCTGGTGGCCAACCGAATACCATCCAGCCAGATCGAACACTTAGTAAACGAAGAGGAGCTGACCTCAGACGTCATTTGGGTTAATGGTGGTGCGGACAAACAAGCGCTGATCCTCGCGCGTGAAGATTCAAAGGGTGACCTGAGCTTTCGATACCTTGCAATAAAAGGTCTAACTGAAGACTCTCAGGGGAATTTTCATTTTGAGACGATCCCACTAAAGCGCGATTTGCCATTGAAAATCTTCGAAGACGAACAACTGATGGTCCCTCGGGGACAGGATCGCGCCGCCTGGCTGAGCGAGTGGCACACGGATCTGGAATGGTTGAACGCGCTGCATCTGACCAAATACTCAAACGGGCTCGTCGGTCTCTACGAAGAACTTGCTCATCACAGAAACCCGCGGCTCGATCTCGATGAGGCTGGCATAAGCGAGGCCGAGCGATTGAACCGTCGCTTTACCCAACGTCAGCGAAAGCTGGCAGAAGCTGATCTGCTGGTTGTTGCCAATAACCATTGGAACTTTGACGTGCGCGGATTTAATCCAGGCGGGAATCACGGATCATTCCTGCGTGTTTCGACTCATTCGACATTCATGTTGGCGGGCGGAGACAAAACTCAATTGCCGCGTGGTGTGGTCGTCGATCAGCCTTATGACAGTCTTAGCTTCATGCCGACCATGCTGGCCTTAACCGGGAATTTGCGGGATGATAAGACTCCCCTTCCGGTTTTGTGGAGCAAAGGCTTTCGTCGATTTCCGGGACGTCTCGTCAAGGAAATCTTGCCGGCTACCCCAGGAAAGGATCCAATTGCAGTTACTGGAGCAAGTCCGACGCACTGATGGCTTCTGATGCAGAATTGAGTTCTGATTGGCAGGATGCCGAGATTGAGGAACTCGTAGAGGATCCGGAGCCAACAGGTTCCAGTGGCTCCCGTCGTTCATTCATTTGGCTGCAAGCCCTCGCGTTCCTCCTTGGAATCGGCCTCCTCAGCTACGTTATCAACCGCGTTGGCGTGCAGCCCATCTTCGATGCACTTTTCCGCGTCGGCTTCGGCTTCTTCTTCGTAATCGGCATCAGCGGACTGCGACACTTCTTTCGTACCATTGCCATGAGGGCGGCGGTTCCCAAGGCACATCGTCGCATTAATTTTACTCACGCGTTCGCCGCTCGCCTCGGCGGTGAAGCAATCAGCTTTCTAACTTTCACCGGACCATTGCTTGGCGAAGCGACAAAAGTCGCCTTGCTCCGCAAGCGTGTGCCGCTGACTTATGGCGTGCCCGCCCTCGTTGTCGATAACCTGCTTTACAACCTCTCGGTCGTCTTCTTTGTTTTGACCGGCGCCTGCGTGATGTTGTTTGCCTACCAGTTGCCGCCGCAAATTCATTATGCACTTATCGTAATCGCTGTAGTTGCAGCTTTGGGAATTGTGATCGCTGCGTTGGCGGCGAGGCGTCGGATTCTCCTCATGACCTGGCTCATCGACCGGCTGGCTCAGTTGCGGCTCAGTCCCAAAGTGATTCTTAAACGACGGCAGCACATCTACCACCTTGAATCCAAGGTCTACGACTTCTATAAACATCATCCCAAAGCCTTCTTTGGAATGATCGGCTGCAATCTGGTGGCGCATCTGTCGAGCGTTATTGAAGTTTACGTCACCCTGCGAATGCTTGGCTTTAACCCCCTCGTGTCCCAGGCGTATATAATCGAATCGTTAACAAAAGTTATTAACGTCACTTTTGCTTTCGTACCCGGAACTATTGGAGTCTACGAAGGCGGGACTGAAATTATTTTGCAGGCGCTTGGTTTTGCGCAAGCGACCGGGGTGGCCCTTGCTCTCGTACGTAAGGCCGCGATTCTTTTTTGGACCTCGATTGGCTTGCTGGTGTTGACCTGGCGCACCGCGCCCAATGCCTGGGGCCGGCTGCTCGATCGCAGCCCGCGTTTGAGAACGTTTATGGATAGCCTCGTACTTTCAAACATTGCACATCGCCCGGCGCGAACTGCGGTAAGCATTCTTGGAACGGCCGTCGGCGTGTTGTTGATTGTCTTCACGGTAGGTCTTTCACATGGGGTGCTCCATGAGCGAGGGCGACGCGAATCGAATATCGGCGCGGAAATAATGGTACGCGCTTCGGGCACCTTAGGTTTCGGCGGGTCATCACCCTTCGTGCTTCCCGTCTCGCGTGCTGCCGACATCGCGGCAATTCCCGGAGTTCGCGCCGCCACACCTTTAGGCCAGACACTCGATCGGAGCGACGCCGGCTTTGGCACGCGCCTGCTCGACGGCATCATCTTTGACGAGTACGCTCGCTTAACCGGGATTCGCATTCGTGAAGGCAGGCAGCTGACGGGCGGGGATGAGGCGATCGTCGATCCCGTTTGGCAACAGAACCGGCGCGCCGCCGTGGGTTCGTCAGTGCAGATCTTTGAAAGACCTTTCAAGATTGTCGGAGTTTACGAACCACCTGGCGGAGGTCGCGTCAAAATCCCGCTCGCCACGATGCAGGAGCAGGAGGGCGGCGAAGGTAAGACTTCAGCCGTTTTAGTCGCGGTTCAAGATCCAGCGCAACAGGAGGAAGTCGCCGCGCGCATACGCGAGCGCTTTCCGGATGACCAGATTATTTTTACGCGCGACCTGCCTGAGCTTTATGCTTCGGGAGTTCCGGCGCTGAACATCTTTATCAAGGTTGTCGTCGGAGTCGCCGCGGCGATCAGCATGCTTGTGATTCTGCTGGCGATGTACACGACGGTCACCGAGCGCACCCGGCAAATTGGAATCTTGAAAGCGCTCGGTATGTCGAAGCCGGCGATCGCGTGGGTGATCGAAAAAGAGGCTTTGCTGGTAAGTTTTCTCGGTGTGGCAGTTGGCGTACTGCTTACTTTGATAGCCCGTTTCTTTGTGATGCGCGTCACCAGTCTGACGATCGAGATCGAGCCACAGTGGATTTTGATCTCACTTCTGGTCGGCTTGTTGGGAGGTAGCATCGGCGCACTCTATCCCGCGTTACGCGCCGCTCGCCAGGACGCTGTCGATGCTTTAAGTTACGAGTAACGCGTTCGTAAATCTTTTCCCCCTTGGCCCCCTTTCGTAATCGCGACCCGGATTTCGCTGGGCGCGCGCTTCAATAGTCATTTTAGGAGGAACGAAGTCATGTCCATTGCACGCATTACTGAAATCAGCTCTACATCAACCAAGAGTTTCGAAGATGCTATTCAATCAGGGATATCTCGCGCTTGCAGCACGCTGCGTAACGTCCGCAGCGCGTGGGTCAAGGAGCAGCAGATTCGTGTGGATAAGAACACAATCGTTGAGTATCAAGTTAACCTGATGATTACTTTCGTGCTCGAAGAAGATAACGAAAACGTCGCTTAGCGCACTAGAGCTGGCGAAGTTGACGAGTGATAATGGCCCGGTACTATAGGGCCGAGCATCTAGAGTGCTGGGCTATTATTATTTGAGATGTTCAAAGAATCACCTAGATAGACTCTCATCTATGAACTACAAGAGATCGCTTTTCACATCGCTGCTGGGCGCTTTGCTTTTTGCTAGCGGGCTAATCTCGTGTGCCCGAATCCCAAACGTAGCAACTTCGCAGGCGTCACCGCAGAAAAAGACAGAGGCCACAGCCTGTTCGCCGGCTTCCCTGCTTACGCAAATCGAAAAGATTGCAGCACGAACCGGGGGCCCGGTCGGCGTTGCGCTGGGTCTGGTCGAAGGGGGTGAGGTTGTTGTCCTCAATGGTCAGCAGCACTTCCCGATGCAGAGCGTCTATAAACTGCCGATCGGAATGGCTGTGCTGCAACAGATTGACCAAGGCAAGTTGAAGCTCGAGCAAAAGGTCGGCTTCAAGCCTGCGGAATTTGTTCGCATCGGCATGCATAGTCCAATCCGCGACAAGCATCCCCGTGGTGGAGAGCTTTCTTTAGCTGAGCTGCTGCGTTATGCGGTTTCGGAGAGTGACGGTACCGCGTCAGACGTTCTGATGCGCACTGCTGGCGGCGCCAAAGTAATTAACGATTACCTGCAAGGTCTGGGGATTAGCGGGATCATGGTTGTCGATACGGAGCTGGAAATCGGGAAAAGCGTGGAGATTCAATATCGTAATTGGGCGACTCCGGAAGCGGCTCTCGCTCTCATGAAAGTTGTGGCAGAGGGCCGCAGTTTTTCTCCAGAGACTCAGGCGTTGTTACTGAAACTAATTACAGAAACGCCTACGGGCCCGAAGCGCATCAAAGGGTTACTGCCGCCGGGTACGGTCGTAGCGCACAAAACGGGCACCGGCTTAAGTGCTGGGTTAACCAGGGCAGTAAACGATATCGGGTTCGTTACTTTGCCGAACGGCAAACATTTGGCCATCGCAGTTTTTGTGTCAGACACCAAATTAGGTCCGGAGGCATGTGAGGCGGTGATTGCCGAGATCTCTCGCGCAGCCTGGATCTGCTGGACAGCGGAAGGGGCGAGTTCGCCTTAGCTGATTTCTTAGGGAGTTAAGCGGATGATGTTTACTACGTCGCGAGTCTTTTTAGTTGCCAGCTTGCTGCTGCTTGGATGGAGCACCGCGCTGAATTTAAACTTCAGCGAGAACCAGGCCATGCCTCGAGTCGGTAAAGAATTCTCGATCAAGGTTGGGCAGCAATTAAAGCTTGAGGGAACGGACTTGCAAGTAAAGTTTAGTGGCGTCCCCCAAGACTCGCGCTGTCCTTCGAACGTCAATTGTGTGTGGGCCGGCAATGCGGAAGTTGTCTTGGAGTGGATCGTGGATAAGTGTCCCACGACTGTAACATTAAACACGCATGCCTCGTCGGGAACGGCCAACGAAAGCAAGGTCGGTGGCTATCGGGTCAAGCTGATCAAGCTGGAGCCTTATCCGCATTCAGAAAAGAAGATCTCGCCGAGCGACTACACGGCGACACTGTTCGTTACCAAGGAGTGATCACGCCGGATAACGACCTCGCACAGTACGAGGGTTGCATAAAAGGTTCTATAAACATTTCGTCCTAGTGGGACGGTAACGCTACTGCTCAGTAATCTAGTGAACTCAGCTGGGGTCAGATCTAAGTAATGCCAAAATACGTAGCCTTCCTTCGGGCCATAAATGTCGGCGGTCACGTGGTCAAAATGGACCGGCTCCGCACTGTATTTGAGGCCTTGGGTTTTACGAATGTGGAAACGTTTATCGCCAGTGGCAATGTCATTTTTGATTCGAGGTCAACGAACACCGGCGCGTTGGAGAAGAAAATTGAGAAGCACCTGCTGCAGGCTTTGGGTTATGAAGTGGCCACGTTTGTGAGATCAATCGCCGAGGTGGAGCAGGTCGCCAACTCCGAGCCTTTCAGCCCGGCAGAACTGAAGCAAAGCGGCAGCACACTTTTCGTCGGTTTTTTGACCCAGGCGCCTTCGGAAGAATCGCGACTCGAGCTCATCAAGTGCGGCAACAAAAGCAATGAGTTCGCCATAAAAAATCGCGAACTGTTTTGGTTGTGCCGCGTCAAATTTAGTGAGAATGATTTTTCCGGCGCCCGACTAGAGAAAATTCTGAAGCTGAAAACTACGCTGCGGAATGCGAACACGCCTCGGCGTATCGCGGCGAAGTACTCAAAGTCTCGTCAAGCGAATTCATAAGACCTCACATCATCACGCCTTTTAACTTCTCCCAAACATCATCAGGCTTGAGCTCCACCAGACATGCCGGTTTAAATGGAGCGGGTCCGGGATAGACGCATTCCGTCTCATGACAGCGCACGCAGACGAATTGCGAAGCCAGATGAACCTGGCGCTTTCCAGTGGCGCCGACGAGGCGAGGATCGGTGGCGCCGTAAATCGTGACGGAGGGAATGTTCAGTGCAGCGGCGATGTGACTCAAGCCCGTATCGAGACCCACCGTGCCGGCTGCGGCATTAATAACGGCTGCCTTCTGAGAAATTGATAAAGGCGGCAACACGGTAGCTCGGTCATTTCCATCTCGAATACTCATCGAGCGCTGTCGCTCGGCTTGATCACCCCACGGGAGAACAACATAAAACCCGGCAGCTACCGCGCGCTTCAATAATTCCTGCCAATACCGTTCCGGCCAAATCTTCGACGCCCAGCTGGTACTGTGAATGAAAGCGAGATAGGGATGGGGCAGGTCCAGTTTTGGGGCGACGAACCGTTCCCTCACAATTCCGTAGTCGACATCGGTTTCGGGGAAGGGATAGCCCAACGATTCGGCAAGCAAGCGTCTCATCCGCAAAATCGAATGCATGCCTTTCGGCACCGCAAACTGTTTCTGATAGAAAAATTGTGCGCCCCAATCGTGAACACCGCGCCGGTCATGTCCCGATCGCAGACCTTTGGCAAGCCGGCTGGCAAACGCGCTCTTAAAACCTCCCTGAACGTCGATCACCATGTCGTAGTTGGTCGCTCGCACCCGTTTTAATAACGCCTGCGGTTCACCGCTCTTGAAGGCATCGATCCAATTCTTTCCCCAGCGCCGCAATGCCGTCGGAAATATTTTTTCTACGTGGGAATGCCAGCCCGGCACCTGCGCAAACGCCTCGTCCACTACCCAATCGAACTTTATTCCCGGAATTGCTTTGGCGGCATCGGTGAGCGCGGGGAGCGTCTGCACTAAATCTCCCATCGCGGAGAGCCTGACTATTAAGATACGCATGGAGTGTTACTGCTTCGGATTGTATAATCACGAATCATCAGTGTCTAACGAACTTCCCGGGTCTTAATTAACCGCCAGGGCGCCAAGGACGCCAAGCAAAATAACAACTTGGTTTCTGGTAATTTGTTAAGTAGCTTGGCGTTCAAATAGACCGCTCAAGTTCAAAGTTCAAAGAACCAAGATCAAAGCTCGTGTTATTTTGCTTGGCGTCCTCTGCGCTCCTTGGCGTCTTGGCGGTTTCGTTTGCTTTGCCGGTGTTCGGAGACCCCACGTTGACGCCTGCAACGGCCGCTTCTATTCTCTGATCGCTCTTGAGACGAGGTCAGATTGCGTCCCGCTTGAAAATCACTGCCACCATTATCACGCTCAACGAGTCGGAGCATATTCGGCTCGCCTGCGAATCCGTTTCCTGGGCAGACGAGATAGTAGTTGTCGACTCAGGATCAAACGACGACACGCGCGAGCTTGCCAGAGCCTGCGGAGCGCGCGTCATTGATAACCCCTGGTTGGGTTTCGCCGCCCAGAAACAATTCGCTGCCGAACAGGCTTCACACGAATGGATCTTCAGTCTTGACGCGGATGAACGCGTCTCCGAGCAACTGCGAGATTCCATCCAATCCTTGCGCCACCTCGATGAGAGTGACCTGGCCGATGGCTACTCCATCGCTCGGCGAGCGTTCTATATGGGACGTTGGATCCGTGGCGGTGGCTGGTATCCCGATCGCCAGTTGCGTCTTTATAGGAAAACACGCGGGCGCTGGGTAGGACCGCACATTCATGAATCGGTGAAATTGGATCAGGACGAGCGCGTCGCAGACCTGGAGGGTGACATTCTCCACTATCCCGGCAGCGATGCCGCCGAGCATCACCGCCTCATCGGTGAACGTTATGCGCCCCTGGCGGCGCGGCAGATGTTTGAACGGGGGCAGCGGACTTCCCCGCTCAAGATTGCTCTCGTTGGCCCTGCCACCTTTGCGCGCAGTTTTATTTTAAAGGGAGGCTTCCGCGACGGGCTCGCCGGTTTTAGCATTGCGCGATTTGCGGCTGACCACGCGTTTCTGAAGTATCTCATGCTGTGGGAACTTCAGAATGGTTCGAAACAGTAAATGGCTGAGTCTCGATCAACTATCTCGTTGCGTCTCGCAACCTCTCAGGACATTCCGGCATTACGACACCTGATCGATCAATCTGTGCGCGCACTCAGCATTAACTACTATAGTCCTGCACAAATCGAGAGCGCGCTGACGAACGTCTTTGGAGTGGATACGCAATTGATTGCGGATCAGACTTACTTTGTCGCGCAAGCCGGCGCTCAAATCATTGGTGGCGGTGGCTGGAGTCAGCGTAATACGCTTTTCGGTGGCGACCAGGCAAAGTCACATGAAACAGACGCATTGCTTAAGCCCGGCGAGCAGCCGGCAAGACTAAGAGCTTTTTACGTGCATCCTGATTGGTCGCGCCGAGGAATTGGTAAGATGATTACGAACGCCTGTGAGACGGCGGCCCGAGATGCCGGATTCACGAGCGTGGAGTTGATCGCCACGCTCCCCGGCCAGCCACTCTACGAAGCCAACGGCTATCGGATTGTTTGTCCTTTCGAGATTCCGCTGCCCGATGGCTTATCGCTTCCGGCTTTTCGCATGGCGAAGAGTCTAATACCTGAGTAACTAGGTTGCACAAAGAGTCAGCGCCGTAGGCGCACAATGTTTATAGAATCATATTCGAGCAAGGCAAGGCGCACCAATCGGGGCGCCATAACTTAATTTCGCTCCTAACGGAACTGAACTTTGAAAGTTCTCTTTGGTTCTATAAACATTTCGTCCCTAGCGGGACGGGGATGATCATTCAACTAGTTTGGCGCAATGCGCGCGAGTGTCTCGGTCCTTGGCCCGGTTCGCAAGGCGTTGCTTTATGCTATGTGCAAACCCTCAAACCAAAAACGCCGCGCCTTTAACAATGGGTCATCGCTTCGCTTGCGACACAAGCCGCGCTATTATTTCCGCGCCGCTCGTGTTTCCCAGGGACTTATCATGAAAGACTTTCTCGATGACTTTCGTCAGACGATAGAAGATTCCGCCGGGCGCTTGCTTTCATTATCGTCTTCCACAAGTCAAACACCGCCATCTGTTGGCAAGTGGTCGCCACGTGAAGTGATTGGTCACTTAATTGATTCCGCCTCCAACAATCATCAAAGATTCGTACGCGCTCAGCTGACTGACGACCTCGAATTCCATGGCTACGAACAAGCAGAGTGGGTGGGCGTTCAGGGTTATCGCGAAGAGAGCTGGGAACAGCTGGTGCAACTTTGGAAGCTGTACAACCTGCACTTGTTGCACCTGGTTAGCAGAATTCCTGATGAGCAGCTGAAGAAGCAGCGGCGCCAACATAACCTTGACCAGATTGCCTGGCAAAGCATTCCAGTCGAGCAGCCGGCGACGCTCGAGTATTTCATTCGCGATTATCTACAGCACCTGAAGCATCATCTGCGACAGATTTCCGGCATCATGGTCAACTAGGATCTGCTGAGCATGCCTTACAAAGGAGTTTCAAGTAATGGCTTACACCTATGAACAACTGAAACACATGACCGTTGCCGAGCTGCGCGAAATTGCTAAGGGCACCGACGGTGAAATCGTGCAAGGGTACACGCAGCTAAACAAGGAACACCTGGTGGGGGCACTGGCCAAGGCTCTCGGAATCCAGCACGAACATCATGATGTGGTGGGCGTGGATAAAGCGGCAATCAAGTCGCGGATCCGCGAGCTAAAGCAGAAGCGAGAAGCTGCGCTCGCTGCTCATGATCACGCTGAGCTAAAGATGGTGCGACGCACAATCCATCGCTTAAAACGGCAGATTCACAAAGCGACAGTCTAGCTTTCACTGCGTCAACTCTTTGGAGTGCGGTGGCAAGCGAAGCGCGAGTTTGGTCCAGCAGCTTTGAAAGCTCAGCACGTTGAGGCTGGTTAATCAAATCCAAAGCGGTGTGTCGCGCTTCTCTCGCCACCGCACTCCATAGTGAAACGCCAGCTACTGAGGCTTACTATTAATCTCCTTCAAGAACTCTTTGGCGAGGTCAGGATTGAGTGATTGCAAGATCTGATACTCCTCCATCGCTGCGCCTTTATCTCCCAAGCCAAGGAAGGTCTTTCCCAATCCGTAATGCCCAATCGCATCATCGGGTCTAAGTATAAGTCCCTGCTTAAATGCCTCGATTGCTTCTTTGAATTGTTTATTCTTCTCATAGGTGCTGCCCAAGAGAAAATAGGCGTTAAAGTCATTCGGTTTTAACTCGATGCCTCGCTTGAAGGTGGCGATTGCTAGCGGGTACTCGCCTGTCCTTACATACACACCGCCCAAGCTCATGTGGCCGAGCACATTATCGGGATTCAGCCTTATTACTTCTTTAAATGAAGCAGCAGCCTCTTGGTACATCCCGGCGGTGGCGTAGGCTGCTCCCAACCGGCCATGTGCATAGACGTCATCGGGCTGTAGGCGAACTAACTGCCTAAGCGGTTCACTAGCTTCCCTTGGTCTGCCTGATTCCATGTATGCCCGCGACAGCATCTGATATGCCTCGACGTCGTCCGGCTTCAGAGCGATCAGCTTTTTGAAAGCTTCGATTGCGTCCTCAGTATGGCCTACCATTAGACTTGACGATCCCAAGTGGTAATACCAGTTTGCGTTCTTCGGATCGAGCCGGATCGCTTCCCGAGCGAACTTAATGGAGTCCTCCCATCGGCTTAACTTGTGATAAACGCTGCCCATCGCGTCATAAATCTGAGCAGATTCAGGGTTGAGACGTACGGCTTCTTTGTATGCTTCGCTCGCTTCGGCAAAACGCTGGATCCGGTATAGGGCCGTGCCCAAACCGTAATAGGCCTTCCAATCGCCGGGTTGAAGTTTAATGGCCGACTTGTAATCGTCGATCGCTTCCTGAAATTGCTTGTTTTTTAGCTTGACCGTCCCCTTCTGGTAATACGATTCAGCCGTGTTCTGGTCTTGTTGGGAAACGGCGTTTGTCTGAGCTCCGCCTGGTGACGCCCAAACCATGATCATGACGACAAATAAATAGACAGCTTTCATTCTGTTTCCTTTTTTTGTAGCCACCTTCGGCGAGGTTCGAAATGATCTCCGCGATTTATTTCGCCACTTTCCGCGCTCGCGCCATGAACGCTTCGATCTCTTCTAGTTTTCGTGGCAGTGCAGCGGTCATCCAGCGTGTACCCGTCTCCGTTACCAGCATATCGTCCTCAATGCGCACTCCGATCCCTTTGTACTTTTCATATGCCGGACGAATTTCCTGCTTGAATTTTTCCCACTCCTCGGGCTTAAAGCTGAAAGGGCGGTTATCAAGGGCATCTAGTCGCACATAGATGCCCGGCTCGTTCGTAAAGACCATGCCGGGCTCCAACCTTGCGGTATTACCAACGTCGTGAACATTCATTCCCAGCCAGTGGGTTGTGCCATGCATAAACCACAAACGATACTGGTCGGAATTGCGATCCGTAATCAGACCAAGTTTTAGTAACCCTGTCTTAATAACTTCGGTCGCTGCGCGATGTACGTCTGAATAAACGGTGCCCGGACGGATCACCTTCGCGCCCGCCTCTTGCGCAGCGAAAACGATCTGGTAAATCTCAGCCTGCGCGGGTGTGAATTTCCCGCTCACCGGAAATGTCCGCGTGACGTCTGCGGTGTAGTGCTCGTACTCCGCGCCCACATCCATCAAGATCAGTTGACCAGGACTAACCGCGCCTTGCGATTCGATGTAATGCAGAGTGGTAGCATTAGGCCCACAGCCAACTATCGATGGATAACCCCAATGGTCCGCGTTGCGTAGCTTGAAGGTGTAGACCACTTGCGCGTCGACTTCATATTCCCACTTGGCATCGCCGGCGACGCTCCATGCTCTCTCCTGCGCCTCGGTGGTGATGTCGATTGCGTGCTGCAACAAGCGCAACTCCATCACAGACTTTCGCAGTCTCAAATTTCCGAAGATGGGTGAGGCATTCTTGATTACAAACCCGCTCGGATTTTTTTCCCATTCGACGGCAAAGCGCTGCTCGTTGCGGTATTCGCGCGTGTTAGGTCCACCCGAAGACAGTAAATAAAGCTCAGCCTGCTTCTTCTCCGCCGCGGCAAACAGATTCGCAAAACCCGAAGCTGCGGCGCTTGGGCCAGCATCCCTCGTCATAAAAATATTTTCCGGTTTTGGTCGATACGCTTGACCCTGCCGGAGAGCTTGAATAAAAGGCTCGAACTCGCGCGCATCCCAGATCTCATTTACGCCGGAAGCGGCGTTGGCCTCTTCAACCGTGTACATGTGCCCGGACCAGACTTCGAAGAGCGGCTGGCGCCGCGGCAGAAACAGTATTTCCGGAAGCTGCGCATTCCCGGGCAGCAGCACCAGGGTGGCGCGATTCTGTTTCAACATCGTCAGGTAATAGAGGTTGTTCTCCTGCCGATATTCGTAGTCAACGTCATTGGTATAGACGCGTGGCTCTGTGCTGAAAAGCACGAGGACACCATTCGGGCCAATGGCTTGCGCCACGCGTGATCGTCGCAGTGCAAGTTCAGCTAGCCTTGCTTTCTGATCGAAGACAGGCGCCGGCGGCGTAATGTGTATCAGCGAGCGACGATCCTGCGGTTCCGCGGCCACGAAGGCTGGGGACGAAGACCAGGGAGCGATCACCGCTGCTGCGGCGATCACTAGTGAAAGCAGTTGTAAGCGATTTCGATGTGATGTCATGACTGGGGGTATAAGCCCGGCTACTAATTGAGAACGGATTTAATGTGGGGAGTGGGAAACAATCGTTAAGGTCGCGGCGTCCTGCGACGGCGCGGCGGAGAGATGATTTGGCGCGTGCCGTCTGGTTTCGTCAGAATCTGGGTGCCGTCCTGGGTTGTCATCAACTGGCTTCCGTCAGGTAGCGTGCGAACCCTGATGCCCTGGCGTCGGAGTTGCTCCCGCATTGTTGGTTGCACAGGATCCACGGTGGGAGTCTTCGGGACGTTTGGATGGACCGGTTTGAACAGTTCGGTCTGCTCCTCGTCGTCGCTATCGTTATCCTCATCAGTGTCTGTTTGCCTGGCCGTGGTTACCTTCTGCTTTTTTTCCTTCTTAACCGGCCTCGCATCGGTCGCCGCTTGCTGTTTATCGGCTTCGTCCTTTTTGGAATCGACCGAAACGGAGTTCACTCCTGAGCCTGCGGCACTACCTGCCTGGTTCTCAGCTTGAGTAGCAGTAGGTGCGGGCGATGGTTCAGCACTGGGCGCGGGTGAAGCGATGGTGGTTGTTGCAGCCTTGCGCTTTTGGTAAGCGTAAAAGGCGCCGGCGCCTCCGACCAAAACCACTAGCGCCACGGCGATAACTGTCCAAATAGCACCCCGCCGTCCTGCCGGTTTCGCGACCAGGGTCGTCTCCCCAGTCGGTGGAACTATCGGTGGCTTGGTGGACGCGACAAAACCTACTGTTTCACGAGCGGCGTCGCCGGCTTGTGTAGGATCGGGACTAGCAACGGGAAATAAAACTGTATTTGCTTCGCTACGATTCGTGAGCGTGTTTTTCCTTCCCTCATGATGAAGGGCACGTTGCATCTCAGCGGCATGGCGGAACCGCTGCTCGCGATTCTGCGCCATCGCGCGAGCGAGGACGTTACTTAAGACGTGTGGTACCGCGCTATTGACTTCGTGCGCCGGTAGCAAAGGATCTGGTTCTCCGTTCACGAGCGAAGCGGCGCGGGTGAGCGCGTCAGGCGGCTTAACGCCGGTCACAAGATGGTAAAGAGTTGCAGCCAGTGCGTAGAGATCGCTGCGCGCATCGGTTCCGAGTCCCTGAATCTGCTCGAGGGGCGCATAGTTGGGAGTGTAGCCAAAGATGCTTGCGGAAGTTGTAACTCGCGAGATCTCACTCGCCTGTCCTTTCGCAAGTCCGAAATCCAACAGAATCATTTGCCCGCGGGTAGTCACCTTCAAATTTTGTGGTTTGATATCGCGATGAATGATTGGGGGTTCCTGAGTATGCAGGTAGTCCAGCGCGTCGAGCAGTTGATCGGCCCAGTTCATCACATCAGGAGCGGGAAAAGGAGTGCGTCGTTGACTAAACTTCTCGGCAAAGTCATCCCCCGGGATGAACTGCATGATCAAAAACTGACCTTCGCCTTCGGAAAAATGATCGCTGACGCGTGGCAGTGCCTGATGATGAACACGGGCTAAGAGACGCGCTTCACGCTCGAACTGCTTGCGTAACCGTTCATCAGCGAACAGCGTTTCCTTCAACGCGACGGTGCTGTCGAGCCGCTCGTCAATCGCTTCATAGACGGTTCCCATCCCGCCCTCTCCCAGGGAACGGACGATACGATAGCGACCTTGTAGAACTGTCTCTGGCGTAAGCATTACAAAAGTTTTCTTATCAATACCGATCCGGGAGTTACACAACAATGGCCTTTGATGATCAAAGCGGCCCTGACGCTGCCGCTGCCGCGCAATGCATTCGTCAGCGCATTATACACGTCATGATGCCGACAAGAACGATGGTGGCACAGGCTGAGCTCCCGCCGACAAAGCGGAGACCCATACGACAATTAGACCGGCCAGTGCGCGCTTTGGTCGAATAAAGGGTATGCTAAGCGCATGAGTGACCCTTTCACCGTATCAGATCCGGAGATCATCGATGTGCCTCCGCCCAGACCCCGTCGTTGGCGTCGTTGGTTAATTGGCGCCGCCGTTTTGCTCTTCATCCTGCTTTCGCGCAGCCTGTCGATCTATGTCTCGGCGCTTTGGTTTGGTTCGCTGGGATATTCGCCGGTCTATTGGTACATCCTTAAGCTGAAGGTCGCTCTTTTTCTGATCTTTCTGATCTTGACTGCCGTGATCCTGCGCGCAGGGTTTTCGTTGCTGGAACGGATCTTTGCCGCTCACGCATCGACGCCGCGCACCATAATTGTTAACAACCAACCGGTTCAGTTTGCTCCTGCCCGTTACCTGCGACCGTTGGCGTGGGTAGTTGCCCTGATTTTTGCGCTCTTCGCCGGCCTCGCCATGAAAGGTAAATGGCTGGAGTTTGCCTCATATCTGAATCGCACCCAGACATCATTAAGCGATCCGATCTTCAATAAGCCTCTGGAGTTTTATCTTTTCTCGTTACCCGTGCTCGATGCGCTTAGCTCGTGGCTCGTGACGATTACCTTCGTGTTGTTCTGTGCCGCTCTTATTTACTCACTGCTATCGCTACCGCAAACGATGGTTAAGAATGTGCGCTCGCTTTCGGCGGCGACCAGCTTCGCCGCGACCTCTGGCGCTCTGGCAGCTTTTTTACTCGCATTCGCGTGGAAGGTTTATCTCTCACGCTTCCCTTACCTGTGGAGCGACCATCAAACGTTTACTGGCGTTACTTACACCGAAGCCCACTACCTGCTTCCGGCACTTACCCTTGTCGCCGTAGCCCTCGCCGTTGCGGCATTGATCGCGGTGCTGAACGCTTTTACGAAGCGAGGCTTACGCTTGCTGTTGGTAGCGCTCGCGCTCCCTGCGCTCGTTTATGTTGTCGGCATAGTGATCATACCGGCTTACGTGAACAGCTTTATCGTGAAGCCGAACGAGCTCGGCCGGGAAACGCCTTACATCGAACACAACATCGCCTGGACGCGGCGCGCTTTTGGACTCGAACAGATTGAGCCGCGCGAGTTTGAAGCTGAACCTTCGATTGAAGCCCTCGATCTAAACGCCAACCGTCCCACGCTAGAGAACATTCGACTTTGGGACTGGCGCGCATTGCAGGACACGCTCAAGCAAGTCCAATCCATTCGCACTTACTACGACTTTTTAGATGTCGACGTCGACCGCTACTCTTTAGGGAACCAAACTCGACAAGTGATGCTTGCGGCCCGCGAGCTTGATGTGGAAAAACTTCCGGAACAGTCGCGCAACTGGGTCAACGAGAAATTGATCTACACCCATGGTTATGGCGTGACGATGAACACCGCCAACGGTTTTACCCCCGAGGGCATGCCGCGCTTCGTGCTTTCGGATATGCCGATCAAATCAGGTGCCCCCGAGGCGACGATCACGCGCCCGCAGATTTATTTCGGGCAAAAAACGGATACGAACGTCTATGTAAAAACGACTCAAAAAGAATTCGATTTTCCGCAAGGCGAGTCGAATACTTACACAACGTACGAAGGGACTGGGGGCATACCAATCGGCGGTCGACTAAGGCGAATGCTACTGGCATGGTCGCTGGGCGATCTTTCAAAGCTTCCCTTCTCTGACGCTATTACGTCGGAGAGCCGGGTTCTTATTCACCGAAACATCCTCGAAATCGTTAACGGTATTGCTCCCTTTCTCATTTACGACAACGACCCTTACATCGTGGTGAGCAAGGACGGTCGTTTATTCTGGATGCTCGATGCCTTTACTGAGTCTTCACGTTTTCCTTATTCGCGACATCACGGGGTCGGTAATAACTCGGTTAACTACATTCGCAATAGCGTCAAAGTAGTGATCGACGCCTACAACGGATCAGTGGACTTCTATGTGTTTGATTCACAGGATCCGATTATCTCCACGTACCGCGCAGTCTTTCCGACGCTGTTCAAGGATGCCTCCGCGATGCCGGCCGACTTGCGAACGCACGTGCGTTATCCGGAAACTTTGATTCGCGTGCAGGCTGAAGTTTACGGTCTCTACCACACGCAAAGTGCCAAGGTCTTCTTTCAGCGGGAGGATGTTTGGAGCGTTGCCAGTCAGCTCGGAACTGACGACCAGAATAAAAAGCTGTCGCAACCGATCGATCCTTATTACGTCCTGATGCAACTACCTGGTGAGCAAGGGCCTGCGGAGTTCGTTTTAATTCTGCCTTTCACTCCTTCAAATCGGAATAACATGATTGGCTGGATGGCAGGTCGCAGCGATGGTGAGAACTACGGCAAGCTGCTCGTCTACAACTTTCCCGAGTCCCGGCTCATCGAGGGACCTTTGCAAATCGAAGCTCGCATCGATCAAAACGCACAGCTCTCCGCCCAGTTTAGCCTCTGGAACCAGCAGGGTTCGCGCGTTCTCCGCGGCCACTTACTCGTGATCCCGATTGGACGTTCCCTGCTTTATGTTGAGCCCGTGTATTTGCAGGCCCAGCGAAGTCCCATGCCTGAGCTCCGTTTGGTTGTGCTCGCGATTCAGGAACGAGTCGCCTATGGACAAAACTTCGAAGAGGCGTTAGCAAATCTTATCGGCGCCAGTGCAGGGACTTCGGCGCAGGCCTCCGAAACCCCAACGACAGAAAAGCCGACAACCGGCCAGCCGCCTCCGACTACTGCTCCTCCTCCGGCGGGGAACACTCAGCAACTAATCCTGCGAGCTATTCAAGAGTTCGAGGAGTACCAACGCCTGACCGCGCAGGGAAAACTTGGCGAGGCCGGCCAAAAACTCGAACAGCACAAACGCACGCTCGACGAATTACGACGCTCAACTGGAAAGCAGTAATGAAAATCGCAATGCTAAGTCCGGCTTTGCCGCCTGATGTGAGGAGGTGGCCGTGCCCCGCCGGTACCAACTTAGTTAACCGCCGGGCTGCCCGTGTTGCGGGGTTACGGCCTAGGACTCTCTAACATGAGGGCCGCTATGAGGGCCTAGCCCACGTGTTGAAGGGATTCTTACGGCGGGGCGCAGCGACCTCCTCACATTCGGGCGGCAAAGTCGAACCCACCCTTCGGAACTTCACGGGCTTGTAGAACCCCTCCGGCACTTTTGCTTAGCAATTCTTACATTTACCCCATAATTGTATAGCACTCGCATACAGCTAAAATCTGGGTCTATAACTTCCCTTCAAGATCGGGTATAGTGCGTCCTCCGACAGGAGACAATAAGGGACGTGAGCTCTCGGACGTCCCTGGACGAAGTTCGAGACCACTGGAGGATGAGTGGCGGCGGCAGCATTCTACGACCTCGAAGGCACACTGGTTAGCACGAATCTGGTCCATACGCTGGGCTTCTATTCGCGTAACCAACCCGGTCTGCTCAACAGCTTTAAGAAGAGCGCTTCAACCCTCCTGAGCATTCCCGTCTTTGCCATTACCGACCAATACAGTCGCAAAGTTTTTAATGATCTTTATTTCAAACGATACAAGGGACAGTCAGAAGATCGGTTGCGCTTCCTGGCTGACGAGCTCTTCGAGCACGTCCTACAGCCGGCGGTTTTCCCGGGCACGTACGAGCTCTTAACAAAATCTCGCAGCCTCGGCCTCCGTCAGGTCGTGGTAACTGGCGCCCTTGACGTTTCGGTTAAACCCCTCATGGAACACCTGGGAATCACCGAGTACGTTTGTAACCGACTGGAGTTTGTTAACGGTATCGCGACAGGAAGATTGCTACCGCCCGTTATGGCAGCCGCTACCAAGGCTTCGTGGATGAGAGTTTTTGCGGAACGCGAGGGCCTGAGCCTGAGCGACTCCTACGCTTACACCGACAGCATGAGCGACCTACCAATGCTTTCAATCGTTGGTCATCCGGCGGTAATTAATCCCGACATGCGATTGCGGCAAACGGCGCTGCATCACGATTGGCCGATACTTAGCCTGAAATAGTTTCCCAAAAACATGGCACTTCAACTACGAAAGAAAACGCACGAGTCCGTAATCTACATCGATCGCGATAGCGCGCCGCGCATCATGCCGTCGGGAGAGGACTTCATCCTCGAAGATCTCCCTATCGGCACGCGCGTACTCTATCCGAATCCTTCGATTAAAGGACTACCCAATCGCGAAGCTGCCATTAGATATGCGCTCAATCATCCGCATGATTCCGATCCGTTGTTCGCACAGCTCGAACCGGGAATGCGAGTCACGGTCGCCGTCGATGATATCAGCCTGCCCCTGCCGCCCATGGCTACTCCGGATATCCGGCAAACAATACTTGAAGTAGTTCTCGATATGCTGACCGGACACGGTGTTGACGATGTTCATATCGTGATTGCCAATTCCCTTCATCGCAAGATGACTGAGTGGGAAATGAAGCGAATGGTTGGCGCGAAGATCTTCGACGCCTACTATCCCGATCGTTATTACAACCACGATGCCGAGTGGACTGAAGGATTGATCAAGATCGGCGAAACCAGGCACAAGGAACCGCTGGTATTGAATCGTCGCGCGGCCGAAAGTGATCTGCTGATTTACGTGAACATTAATTTGGTGCCGATGGACGGCGGACATAAATCGGTGGCAGTCGGGCTTTGCGATTACGAGTCGCTGCGCGCGCATCATGAGCCGCAGACGATTCGCGATTCCGACAGCTACATGGATCCGGCGCGTTCGGAGCTCAATAACAAGGTCAAAAGGCTAGGTAAGATTGTTGACGAACACCTGAATGTGTTTCATATCGAAACCGCCATCAACAATCGCATGTACAAAGGCGACATGGATTTCTTGTTGCGCAACGAAGACGACTTTACTGCGTTCGACCGCATGAAGTTTGAAGCGATGCGCTACGCGATGAGCAAGCTGCCGCGTCCGGCACGGCGCAAGTTACTTCACTCTCGCCCCGCGCAATACGAGATGATTGCTTGTCACGCCGGAAAGACGGAGCCGGTGCATGACCGCATTGTGAGCAAGGCCTTCGAGCAATATGCGATTCCGGTGCGCGGCCAGTGCGATATTTTGATCACAGGGATTCCCGACATTTCGCCTTACAACGTGTATTCAATTCTCAATCCCCTGCTCGTCCAGGTGATGGGACTGGGATATCACTTCAACTTTTATCGCAATAAGCCGTTACTGAAGAAAGGCGGCGTGATGATCATTCATCACCCCTGTTACGACGAATTCGATCACAAATTTCATCCTAGTTACATTGAGTTTTTCAACCGCCTTTTGCCGGAGACACGCGACGCTTTCGTCCTGCGCGAAAAGTATGAACGGGAGTTTGCTAACAACCCCAGCTACGTCGAAATGTATCGTCGCGGCAACGCGTACCACGGAGCACATCCGTTCTTTATGTGGTACTGGGGCGAAAATGGGCGGCAGCACGTTGGTAAGGTCATCGCCGCGGGCGCCGAAAACGCGCATGTGCCCGCGATGCTCGGCTGGGAACGCGCCGACAACTTAACGGAAGCGATTGCCATGGCCCGCAGTTACATGGGCAACTCTGCTGAAATCACGATGCTGCATCAACCGATGATCGGCATCGCCGACATGGAATAGGTTTTAATAACGGCAAGAACGAGCTAGATGGCTTCAAAGCAACCAGATAATCGCAAGTTCGTCGGCGCTTTGCTTCACGACTTGAAACTGTCGCCGACAGAGATCTTTCAGGAGCGCAAGATCTTTCTGATTGGCGGCACAGGATTCCTGGGGAAAGTCACACTCAGCATGCTGTTGCATCGCTTTCCCAATGTCGGCCGCGTTTATGTTTCCGTGCGCGCGCGATCACAAGAGGAATCCGAGACTCGCTTCTGGAACAGCGTTATCACAGCGCCGCCATTCGATCCCCTGCGGGCGCGCTACGGCGCCGCGCTCGAGGGCTTCATCCGCAGCAAGGTGGTCGTGCTGGGCGGCGACATCGGCGATACAAACCTGGGATACAGCGAAGAAGAAGCTCAGCGAGTCGCCGATGATATCGACATCATCATCAACAGCGCCGGCAACGTTACTTTCAATCCCACTCTCGAAAGCGCGCTCCGCACAAACGTAGTCGGCACCCAGAACGTCATTGCTTTTGCCAAACGCATGAAGCGGCCCGCGCTCGTTCACGTTTCCACTTGTTTCGTGGCGGGCAATCGCCAGGGGACAATTTGGGAAAGCGATCCCGTGTTGGGTTACTTTCCGCGCAAGAGTGAACTTTCCGGCGTCCAGTTTTCGGTAGAGCAGGAAATCAAAGACTGCGCCCGCCTGGCTGAGCGGGTGAGGGAAGACGCGAAGGACGCGATGATGGTCGCCCGTTTTCGCGAACTTGCGCGCCGGCGGTTGATTGAGGAAGGACGTGACGAGGACGATCCCGATGCCCTGGGATTGGCGGTGGCGCGCGAGCGTAAGGTTTGGACGCGGACGCGACTGACTGATCTCGGCGTTGAACGCTCCGGTTGGTGGGGATGGCCCAACATCTATACCTACACCAAAGCTCTCGGCGAGCAGTTGGTGGCCGCGGAAACTGGAATCGTCCGCAGCATCGTCCGACCCAGTATCGTTGAGTCGGCACTCTCTTATCCTTTCCCAGGCTGGAACGAGGGCTTCACTACTACCGCGCCAATCATCTTCCTCGTATTAAAGGGACAAACTCAGATTCCCGCCAACGAAAAGTTGATCCTCGACATCACTCCCGTCGATCAGGTCGCGTCAGTGATGTTGACCGTTGCAGCGCAGGCATGCGTCGAAGAGCCGCGGCTGGTTTATCAGGCCGCTACTGGGGACGCGAATCCCGCCAATATGGAACGGATCATTTCTCTCGTAGGGCTCTACAAGCGAAAGCACTTCAAGGAAAAGGAAACTGGGATAAAGCTGCTCAACGAAGCGGCCGCGCGCATGGCGCCCCGACCGGTCTCGGCTGCACGTTTCAAAGCGACCTCGATCCCCATGTTCAACTCGGCGGCGAAGAAAGCGTCTGCCTTACTCGACCGCGCGCGACCACGCTGGGGTGGCGGGCGAATGGTGGAAGTGATCGATCGCGTTAAGACTTCGGTTGATCGGGTTGAAGAGGTAACTCGCGAAACTACAAACTCTTTTGAGATCTTTCGTCCGTTCACGATCGAGAACGCCTACGTGTTCCGTTCCGACAATGTTCGCTCTCTCTTCGAGCGCATCAGAAAAGATGAGCAGTCGCTTTTGACGTGGAATCCAGAGAAGTTCGACTGGTATCACTACTGGATCAATGTTCATATTCCTGGTCTGAAGAAGTGGGTCTTTCCGAAACTTGAAGATGATATGCGGGCGCAACCGAAGCGCACCTACACTTATCGCGATCTGCTTGAGCTCTTCGAGACTTCTACCAAACGACACGCAACCCGAGTGGCGATGCGCATCGAACGTGATGAGCGCACCGAGCAGTACACCTACGCCGATCTGAACGAGCTTGCGACTCGAGCTGGCGCTTTTCTCGCAAGTGAAGGCGTCAAGCCGGGCGATCGCGTCATGCTGTTTAGCCATAATGCGCCTGAGTGGGGCATGACTTACTTCGGCGTGCTAAAGACCGGGGCCAGCTGCATTCCCGTTGACCCTGAAAGCAAGCTGAGCGAAATCCTAAACTTCGCCCGCGCCGGCGACGCCGCTGGGATCGTCATCAGTGAGAAACTGGATCAAGAACATCCGGAGCTGCGCCAGCGTTTGGCCGAGGAAGGACTGACGCCGCGCGTTTGGACTTTCGCCGAAGTGTTTGCCCTTCCCGACGAGGCAACCGAGGATCAACGCATCGCCCTCTTGCCGCAGAAAGTCCACGCCCAGTCGGTCGCTTCTTTGATTTTCACGTCCGGCACGACTGGCCGTCCCAAGGGCGTGATGCTTTCGCATCGCAACCTGACGAGCATGGTCTCAATGCTTTCCTCCGTCTTCGATATGTCCACTAAAGACGGAGTGCTTTCCGTCTTGCCGCTACACCACACGTTTGAATTCTCAACCGGCTTTCTCACGCCGCTGAGTCGCGGAGCACAGATCACGTACCTGCCGGAGCTGACGAGCGATGCCCTGGCGCGGGCCATCAAGAACGGTCACGTCACCGGAATGGTGGGCGTCCCGGCTCTTTGGGAACTGCTGCACCGGCGAATCAAGACCCGGCTCTACGAACGCAGCGACTGGATTGGCAAGACTGCCGACGCCCTTATCAAGGCTAATTTTTGGCTCCGCGAAAACACGCCGGTCAATCTCGGCCCGATAGTCTTTTACCCAATTCATGAAGGATTGGGAGGTCGGATCAGATACTTCATCAGCGGCGGCTCCGCGTTGAGCGAGAAAATTCATCAGGACTTCCAGGGGCTTGGCTTCACGATCTTGGAAGGCTATGGCCTGACGGAAGCATCGCCCGTGCTCACCGTCACGCGTCCGGAAAACCGCATGCTGACCGGAAGTGTTGGCAAGGCGTTGCCGGGCGTGCAAGTGCAAATTGCCGAGCCCGATTCTGCAGGCGTGGGCCAGGTGATAGCGCGCGGCCCTAACGTCATGTTGGGTTACTACGACGACGAGGAAGCGACGCGCAACACGCTCGTCGAGCGCTGGTTGTATACGGGCGACCTGGGCAAACTCGATGACGATGGAAACCTCTTTCTAGTCGGGCGATCTAAGGAAATTATTGTCGACACAAATGGCAAGAATGTTTATCCCGACGAGCTTGAAGAGATCTATGCCGACTCTCCTTACGTGAAAGAGCTGAGCATCCTCGGCCTGCCAGATGGGATTGGAGAAAAGGTCGCCTGCCTGGTCGTTGCCGACGACGAATATGACATAGCACTGTCCCGCGCCGATTTAAGACGCCGGGTCGAAGAACACTTTCGGCTCGTCTCGGCTTCCCTTCCCTATTACAAGCGCGTCAAGTTGCTGCACTTTACTGACGTGGAATTGCCGCGCACGGCAACTCGCAAAGTGAAGCGACGAGAAGTGCTGCAGACGTTGGAGGCGCTGGAGCAAAACCAGAAAGCGAGCCGGGGTTCTGACGGACAGACGAGCGCTGCTGCTGACACGCGCTGGGTGCTGGAGGTAGTGGCAACTGTCAGCAATCGTTCGCGCAGTGAAATTTCCGCTGATACTCGCCTCGCTGATTTAGGTTTCGACAGCCTGATGTTTGTGGAGCTGGCAACGGCAATCGAGAATGCCGGCGGTTCGATTTCCGCACCGGAGAGATTCAATGAGATTCAGGATGTGAAGGAATTAATTAGCGTCGTCGGTAAGGGCGGCGCGGCAGCTTCGCGTGCGAGGCGATCGGTACGCGACCAGGAAACCACGGAAGATGGTGAGATCTACGTTCCTTCCCTGATCCGGGCGGTGGGTAACCGTGGACTCGATTTCGTGCAAAAAGCCTTTTACGAGCGATTCCTGCAAACGCATTACGAAGGTCAATCGAATATTCCGGCGCACACAAACTTTATCGTTGCTGCCAATCACAGCTCCCATCTCGACATGGGACTCGCCAAGATGGCGCTCGGGACCGCCGGCAAGGATATGGTTGCGCTCGCGGCTGCTGACTATTTCTTCGATAACAAGTACAAGCGCGCCTACATGGAGAACTTTACGAACCTGGTGCCGATGGAACGGACCGGCTCCCTCCGCCAGTCGTTACGTCATGCCACTTCGTTCCTCGATCGCGGCTATAACGCGCTGATCTTTCCGGAAGGCACTCGCTCGATGACCGGACTGATGGCGGACTTCAAACCGGTGATCGGTTATCTGGCCCTGGCATCGCGTGTTGGGATCCTGCCGATCTATCTTCAGGGAACATACGAGGCGATGCCGAAGGGCTCGAACATCATCAAGAGCCGCGACGTAAGTGCGCGTATTGGTCGTTACCTTTCCATCGAGCACCTCGAAGAGATGACCAAAGGGCTGCCGCGCGCAGAGGCGTATCGATTGATAGCGGCGCTTGTGAAACACGAAGTTGAGAATTTGCGCGACCGCACCAGAATTCCCTTTGCCTCACAGGAAACGCGCAAGCGCTGGAAAGCCGAACGCCGCGCGCAGATCAATGATCGCGAAGCCCAACTAGTTGTTGATGCAGACGAGTAGCGTGGCTTTAACGCACCGAATTTCAAGGTTCGTAGCGTTGCGAAGATTTTAGCCCGGCCTTTCAAGGCCGGGTTTCGTTAGCAAAAATCTAAAGCGTAGCGTCAGCGACGCAGTGACGACGTCCCAATTTTCCCGTTCGGTCAATCGTCGCTACGCGACGACGCATGCAGCTCGGCGCACGTTTCCCGGCTTGGAAAGGCCGGGCTAAAATCAATCGGCGCTTACGCTCCGGTTTAGTTAAGCATTCATGCCCAAAACTCCACAGAAACGGATTGCCCGCATGACCCCTGCCAGCGGGACGAAGCGCCGAGCTGCAATCGAGAAACGCCCTCGGGCAGCGACCTTGATCACCGGCGGCACAGGTTTTCTTGGTTCCCACCTGGTACGTCAACTGGTTGAAGACGGAGTTAAAGACATTCGTGTGATGGCCACCTCGATTCCGGATTGGCTCGTTGATCTGGGCGTAGAACCGTTTGAGGGTTCGATTACCAAACCGGCAGATGTCGCACGCGCAGTAGAAGGAATTAAGGACATCTATCACCTCGCGGGACGCGTTTCTCGCGAGCGCGAAGACGCCCGCGAGATGTATCAGATACACGTGGAGGGCACGCGCTTGCTTTGTGATGCAGCGAAGAGTGCGGGCGTGAAAACGATCGTGATGGCGTCCACGAGTGGAACTATTGCGGTGACCGACGATGGTGATCTAGTACCTGACGAAACGTATCAGCAACCGCTCGAGATCATCGCGCGCTGGCCTTACTATGCCAGCAAATCGTACCAGGAGATGGCTGGGCTCGAACGTTTCAACGGCAAGGGTTTGCGCCTCGTGATCATGAATCCCAGCCTGCTGCTAGGACCTGGCGACGACCGGCTTAGTTCCACCAAAGTGATTCTCGACTTCATGTCGCGCAAGATTAACGCTGTGCCGACCGGTGGCGTCAGCTTTGTTGATGTGCGCGATGTAGCGCAGGCGTTTAGAGTTGCGATGCGGCGCGGGCGTCACGGCGAGCGTTATTTGATGGGTGCGGCAAATTGGAGTTTTGATAAATTCTTTGGCCGGCTCGCGCGCCTGACCAAAGTCGCGGCGCCAAAAATTGCTTTGCCGTCAAGACTGGTGGTAGGCGGAGCCAAACTCGTCGATTCCCTCTTCAAGCAATGGGATCTGGCGTCGCCCGTCGAACCCGGCGCCGTTGAAATGGCGCAATACTATTGGTACCTCAACTGCGCTAAGGCGTCACGCGAGCTCGCCTTCAAGCCCCGCGATCCCGGCGAGACGTTGCATGATACGGTGGTTTACCTGCGGGAGAACTTCCTCGGTGGAGCGGCGTTTAAATAATTGCCAATTGGCGATTGCCAATTGCCGATTGGATTCCTCTGTTGAATGGATCTTAAGCCAGCCTAACTGCGCTTGCTTTTCTGCCAGGGACGTTTGATTGATCACTCACCGCGAATGTCCGAACAATTGGCAATTGCCAATTGGCAATCGGCAATATCGTTATTCGCCGAGCGCCGCATACTTGAACACCCTAAACCGGTAGCGCTGGCGATCACGAATGTTCTTGGCAATCACGCCATGCAAGCTGTCGTCCCACTTCGTATACTCGTCGATGAAACGGTCTGAAGCCGCCTTGTCCCCCTGGTATTGCACGTCCAGCACCTTCTTCAGCAGCTTCTCTACCACCTCGTGATACTTGTCGTAATGGATGCGCAGCCGGCCGCTTTCAAAAGTCAGAAGGCCGTTCTCCAAAAAGAAGTTCCACTGCATTAGCTGCATCGTGTTGTACGGTTGATCGCGCCGCGGCTTGTTGTTTTGCAGGACGCGCAAAATCCCGCCTGCATAGACCGAGCGCATTTGTGCGTCGTTGTAATAACCCTGCTTGGACAGAGCTTTTACAGCGAAGAGAGAAACGAGGTCAGCCTTCATCTCTTCAAGCGCACTGGCGTTCTCCTGTAACGCCTCATCCAGATCGCGATTGTCCTTGGTGCGATCGACGCCCAGATAGTGCCCAACTTCATGCCAAAGCGTCCGGTAGAAGTTGCCGTCCGAGGTTAACTCTTTTGCCTGATCCGCTCCCACGGCAGCTTCAAATGTACTGCCGGTGCTGACGAAGATACTCGGGTCGCGCATGATGTTGGCGCGCAGCAGGATCGTCCTCCCGTAGCGCCTGGCCAGATAGCTCTCGTTGGGCAGAATCGTCGCCGTATTGCCACCGCGCGACTGCCCACAGTCAGCAACAACGTCGTAGACGCCAACCGGAATGTCTTCGCGAATCTTCTTATGCTGTGCGTACGGCAACGAGTCTTCAATCGCCTGAATGCCCTGCATCGCCTGACGCAGCGAAGTGGTTTCTGCTCGTCTCGTGCTCAGCACATTGAATGCGAAAAACGTCTTTACGCCATAAAGCTCGTCATCATAAGTTTCATAGGAACCGATCTGGGCGTTGAGATTTTTGAAACGGCCGGTGATCCAGGCCGCGTCACCTGACTCGTAATCATCGGTGAGAAGATCGCGGGCGCGGTTGCGCAAGTAACGCGCGAATTCATCGTCATCAGCTTGCACTTCGTTGGCCGCTTCATTTAGCAGACCGTGCGCGCGCATCAGTTCCGGAGCATAGGCGATGGAATACGGCACTGCATAAAAACCTGCTGCGCTCGCAGCGCCGCGGGCAGGACCGCGCGAGAGTCTTGTCAACTCGGCTCGCAATCCGGGATGCAGCGTATCGAGAACCGGATAGGTGCGCAGCGTCGCCAAATCTTTCTGCGCGTTCGGAGCCGTGGAGCGGCGCACCACCGTACGTAAGTCAAGAATGGCATCGCGCATTTCCGGGTGTGCCGTAAGAAATGCATCAAGCTCTTCTTTCTTCACGCCCCAGGGATAGACACTTTTACCTGGCTCGACGCCGTCAACCGGAAGAAATGGCTCACGCTTGTTCTCGAGTGTCGTGGCAATCGGTCCCTGAAACAGGCGATAAAGTGTGAGCAGATTCTGGGTTGCGGGCCGAGAGCCGAGACGCTTATCAAGTTGCAGCAGATCGCGATACGCGGCCGTTGCCTGGGGATGGCGTTGTTGTTCGTACAGCTGCTGAAAGATCTTTCCCACTTCGATCAGTTTCGCCACCGCTGTCTTTTCTCCGGGGCTCAGGTGCGAAACGTCAGGGGCAAGCCGAATCGTCTGCGTCTTATCAATTAGTGGCTGACTTTTCTCGACTGGCCAATATCCGGCGGGCAAGCTTTGGGCGTTTGTTTTCGTTGCGGGCATAAGCGTCAGCGAGCAGAGTACCAAAGCAACCACGGGAAGCTTTTGCATAGTTACCTCACGATTTAATTTTCTGCATTCTGCCGATTTTGCCGACATTCGTCCAGAAGATGAGTTCTCCACTCGAACAACGCCAAAGCGATGACGACTGAAATTCAAGCTATGCTGCCACTCGGTACGGTACGGGAGCGGTAGCGACCGCATTCAACCACTTAACAGTCAATCTTCGGGTATAATCGCCACCGTTCCAAAGCCCCACATCTAGGAGAGAAAACGATGACTCCATCTCACCGGGAGTTCGACCCTGACCATATCCCTCTTGCATTCATGATCACACTGCGGGCCCATGGGACATGGCTTCATGGTGATCCACGCGGATCAGTCGATCGATTTCACAATCAGTATGGAACTCCGCGACTTTCGCCAAATCCGTCGCGTCGCCGCTTTGAGCGCAGTCTAATGAAGACGCCGCCTGTAAAGCTGACTGCGAAACGAAGAGAAGCCATCTATCGGGGGATCCGAGAGACGTGCAACATACGAAGCTGGGCTTTGTTTGCTCTCAATGTGAGCAGTAATCATGTGCATAGTGTTTTAAGGGCTAATTGCAGCTCCAAAAAAGCCCGCGCGGCACTAAAGGCCAACGCCACCCGTACGATGAGGGAGTCGGGTTGCTGGGAGAGTGACAGAAGTCCTTGGAGTGGCGGAGGAAGTAGAAGATTATTTGGACGAAGAACAGCTAACCGAAGCAATCGATTATGTACTATTTGGCCAGGGAAGCCTGCCTCCGGAACTCATTGATTAGAATTTCTCCAGAATCCGGTCGCTACCGCTCCCGTACCGTACCGACTTGGCGGCGAAGGGTTAGCGGCTACCGCCTGGTGGTCCCAATTCACTCCGCCCGCGCAATCGGCAATCGGCATTCGGCAAGGTAACGCCTGCTTCTCTTGTCGTAGTTTTCATGCGCCTTCAATTGCAATCAAAGCCGGCTGCTCACGCGTTTCGCTAATTTCCCTGCTCAAAACGTTCTGAACGTGCGACGGCACCTTGATTGCCAAGTGCGATCGCGATGTCAGCTACAGCACCAACGCCTGCAACCAGGCCGGGTATAGGATGCCCCGCAATTTCTCAGCGCTGGTCGCTGGAGGAACCAAATCACCAAGACTTCGAAGTCGAACTAATCCCAGCCCTCGCAGCGGCCCAACGCCTAAAACCTTGGGAGCAATTTGCACATGGAGTCGCTCGTCGCTGGAACCGAGAACTCCGCCGTCGGAAGGTTGGACGGGCTTACGATATGGCGCTCGAGATTGCCCGCGCGATTCCCGCAGGATCACGCGTACTCGATGTCGGATGCGGCAATGGCTACATCGCGCATCACCTGAGCGCACTTCTCGGTTCCAGCGTCATTGGCATTGACGTCGCCACAAATACAGAAGCCCTTATCCCCTATTGGCAGTTTGATGGGGAAAAGTTTCCCGTGAACGATCAAGAGTTCGATGCGGCCCTATTTTGCTATGTGCTGCATCATGCCCAAGGCCTGACGCCGATCTTAGCGGAAGCACGTCGTGCCTTACGCGAAGGTGGCATACTCGTGGTGTATGAAGATATTCCTGAGCGGTGGTGGGATCGATTTGTCTGTGCTATCCACAATCGGAAGTGGCGCGGACGTACCGGACCATGCACGTTTCTAAGTGAAGCTGAATGGCGTGACACGTTCGCCGCGGAGGGATTTCAATTGTGCAGCACGCGCCAGATTTCACGCTGGCGCAAGGTTGTGCATCCGGTCAGTCGGCGCCTGTTCGTACTCCGGCTTCAGCGGGCGAAGCACGCGACCAGCGTAAAGCCTAGAACGTTAGCTCTAGGTAGGGATTATTGAAAATAATAAGCCCGCGAAGAGGGCGATAGACCAGCGCTACCGCCCGCTGCACGGGCTCGACGACCGTGGATGGCGTTCAACCTAGGGCTACGCCCCAGGCTTTTACGCTTGTGGCGTGCTTATCACGCTTTATGATTTCTGCAATGTCGCCAACGCCGCGAGCACTTCTTCGCTATGCGGCGCGACTTTCACTTTCATGAAAACCTGCGCGACCTTACCCTTCGGATCGATGATGAAGGTATTGCGCGCCGACAGCTTCATGCCGTTGTACTCCATCACTGAACCATAGGCGTCTGAGACTTTTCCATCAACGTCCGACAGCAGTTTGAAATTCAGTCCTTCCTTGGCACAGAACTCTTTGTGCGATTCTGCGGTGTCGACACTAACTCCGAGAACGATCGCATTGACGGCTTTGTACTTGTCGAGGTCGCGTTGAAAATTTCGCGCCTGGAGCGTGCAGCCCGAAGTAAAGTCCTTCGGATAAAAATAGAGCACCACCCACTGGCCGCGAAAATCTTTCAAAGTTGCTGGTTTCCCCTCGTTGGTGGTCATCGAAAATTCAGGGGCCACTGAGCCTACTGCCGGCGCCTCACCTGCAGCGTCCGCAAAACTCCACGGCATTGCCATCAGACCAAGTACCACGACTGCCACGATTGCAAACGGCAAAAAATACTTCTTCATAATCCAATCACTCCTTCTACCAATTATTCTTCAACCAGGTCAGCCTGAATTGACGGCGATTCAGGTCCTTGCTCGGCGGCAATCCTGAGTAGCCACTGAAGCTTTTCCTGTTGCTCGTCATTCAAATCAACAAACTTGACTCCGAATCCGGTTCCAGAGCCATAGTGCCTGACTTCACCTTCGAGATAAAGCCAGTCATCATCGGGGAGTAAAACCCGAAAGCCGACAATCTCTCCCAGCCGCACCGAACCGACCGAATCGAGATAACAACCGCCTTCGGAAAGATCTGTAATGAGCGCGCTGTTCGCTTCCGTTGAACTGTCCCACATTGCGTCGAGACTGACACGCAACCGGGGTTTTTCTCGACGATCATCCATAAGTTCGTGGGTAAACTAAGTCAGCTCGCCAGGTTTGCGTAACATCTTGTGCACTTCGCCCAGATGCGTCTCTTCTTCGGAAATCATGTTCCGAGCATACTCTTCTAAAAGCACCGAGCGATCGCGCACGAGATCGAGAAGCTTGCGATACAAGGTAAGCCCGGATTCTTCAGCAGCGAGCGACTCCAGCAGAATGTCGTTGATGCCATGCTTATGAGTTTCCAGGAGCGCACCGATCTTAAGCGAGGGATGCTCTCCAAAGTGTGTAACCAGCTCGCCTGCCTGGTGCGCATGGGCCAGGCAAGTGGCCGCTTCGCCGCGCAACCAACTCGTAATCGGAATCCGATTATGACCAAACACCATCAGTGCGTAATGTGTGTAGCGAACCACACCTGCAAGCTCCGTTTCGAGTATCTCGTTAAGAAGTTTTACCGCTGCAGCTTTGTCAAAGCTCTCGTCCGGCATCGGGCCTCCTCTATCAATGGTTTCATGCATCTTGGATGATAACCGCTGGTAAATCAACCAACAGGCGATGCCGATTGGCGATTGGCGATTCGTCGGTGACGAAGAACCATCGCAAATCGTCAATCGTCAATTGGCATTGACTAGCGCGTGCGGACTTGCAAGGCGTTGGGTACGATTTGAAAAGTAGCCGGCAACCGGCCTGGCAGTTCGCCATCAACTTCGATGGAGACTACTTCTGTCTTCTCCGCCGGCCGCGCGAGGACTTTGGCCGCGAGCGCATGTCCAACCTGCTGCATTCCCAGGTGGGCGCCCAAATACAAGCGAGGAGCATTCGTGAAGATCTTGAACGCACCGAGGTCACCGATGCTGACTAAATCAAACTTACCGTCATTGAGTTTGGCGTCGGGAGCGATCTTCATTCCCCCACCAAAGTAACGCGCGTTGGCGATGCACAAAGCAACGAGCGTCATGTGCTGTTCCGGCTGTTCATCAGGCTGCACCACAACGCGAGTGGCCTTTGAATGCATTGCCGTCTGCAACATTGACACGCCGAAGGACAGGCGGCCGGTCAACCATTGGGGACCTTTAAAAGGAAGCCATTCGGGATTCCTTTCCTTCACACGCTGGATTACGTCTGCTGTCATCCCGAATGAAGCCACGCCAAGGAAGTAACGACTTTCCTGTTCTCCGGCTGCGGTGGTGTAAGTAACGCGGCCGACATCGATGCGACGGGAACGACCTGTGCGCAAGACTTCGGCCGCATCACGAACGCGTCGGGGAACACCAATCGTTTTGCGAAAGTCTCCACCAGTTCCGCTCGGTAAGAGTCCCAGCTCCGCGTCTTTGCCGGAAACGAGAATGCCATTGGCGACTTCTGAAATCGTGCCGTCGCCTCCGCAAGCAATGATTAGTTTGGTTCCTTTGCGCGCGGCAGCGGCCGCAAGTTCAGTTCCTTCCCCCGCGTGTTTAGTAAAAATTGGCGTGAAGGCCCCAAAATGCGACCGTAGATCGCTCGCAATCCCCGGCCAAGCCTCCCCCGTTGCGCCACCAGCAGAGGCAGGGTTGATGATTACGACGGGTTGGGGCATGGCTGGTTAGGTCTCAGTAGTCAAGGGTTATGGGCTAACGTCGATGTGAATGGTCGATGTTCAGTCGCGGCTTCGCCGCCCTCCGTGCGGTAAGGCTTGCCTTACCGAAGCTTCTCATTAATTAGCAGCGGCTAGGCCGCAAATTGGTGGAGGCGTAGCTTCCGTCCTCTGGTCGACCTTAACGGTAAGGCAAGCCTTACCGCACGGAGAGCGGCAAAGCCGCCATTTACTGCTGACGACCCTAACTCCCAACGAGGAACATTCCAGTTCCTATGGCTATGCATAAGGAAACTAGTCCTAACAGTCCGGCCCAGGCAAAACCTCCCAAACGACCGTTTACGATTAAACCCCTCGTCGATTTTCGTTGAAAACACAAATGTGCGACTACCAGGAATAAGACTGCAAGCGCCACGCAATAGAGGCGATGAATCAGGATACGGCCGCTTCCCTCGCCCGACAGATCGGAATACGTCCAAAGATTATAAAGCACCGGGTTGTAAAGCCAGTGGTTATGGCCCTGGCTGTACAGGTAAACCAGCCCCACCCCTGTGCCGATGCTCACGGCATAAGCGAGGTATTTATCACGCAGCAAAACGTTGAGTACGAGTGATGCCGCGGTCATAAAAACTATGCTCGGGAGCAAAATCACTGAGTAGGTTATCAGGTAGGCTTGAAGCTCAACCGGCGTGTGCCCCCTGAGAAATTGGATCAGCGTTGCGGTCAGACCGACAAGTACCATCAAAGAGAGCGTCAGCGAAAGGCTTGCCAGGAATTTTGAGAGGAGCAATACACTGTTCGGACCAGGCGCCGCCCATATAACAGGTTGAATCCGCACCTCGCGTTCGCGATGCATTGCTTCGCCCATGTAGAAGACTGTCATCCCGAGCAGGAATAGCAATAACAACTTTGCTGTGTTAGTCGCATAGGCGGCGGAATGTGAGACGTCAGCGGGAATGTTATAAAAGGCGACTTCCAGAATTGAGAGGAAGCTAGCCAGAGACATGATCACGACCAGACTCCGCTCGGAAAGCAGCAATCGAAACTCAACTGCCAAGGCCGCGAATAGTTGACGGAGATGGGCGCGTACTCCAGCGGTCGTTCTAATGACATTGGGAAGCAGCACCTTCTCGTGTGAGTGATCTGCTACGAACCGCTCGCCCAGTGTCGGTTTGATGATCGGCGGGTCGTAATAGAACCCACCGGCTCCCGCTGTAAGGTTGAGCACTAACAACTGTTCTGCCTTCCCGGGTCGCTCGGAAATGGTGAAGCGTTGGTAAAGAATCGTCAGAAGAATCGCAGAAAACAGAATCACCACCACTCGGTTGATGATTAGATCGGTGTCGTAAACGACTACGAGTTGATTCATCCATTCGACGCGGCGGTCATGAACGTTTCCCCGGTTCATAACAAATGGATCCAGAGCAAGCTTCCAGCGCCACGGCAACCTGCTCAGTAAGACGGTCTGATACATAATGTAGACGGGATAAAATGCAACCCCAAGGCCGTAGACAATTTTGGCGTTGCGAGTCAGGACTCCCACGGCAAAATAGAATGCTGCAAGTAATAAATGCGAAATTACCACGAAGACTAAGAAGTGTTTGATGTAGGGAACGACTTTGAAGTTTTGAGTGGTCACGCCCGCTTTAGGAAATGCCTGCAGCACAAACCACGTCAGCACGAAGGCAGCCTGACCACACGCCAGCACAAAGAAGTTGCCGAAAAATTTTCCCAGAACGTATGCGGCACGACTGATGGGTTTTGAAAAAATGAGCGGATCAATGCCGGTACGGAAATCCCTGCTCACGGGATCCGCCATGAACAGGGCGGTGAACAGAGGCAGGGTCAGGAAAGAGTAAACCGGGAGCACGCCGGCGATGACAAAGTCGCTGTTGATTGCCAATCCCCGCCCCGTGGCGGGTCCCCAGCCCCACCACAGCAATCCATTCCCGGCGCAGAGCAAAGCCATGAAATAAGGCGCGATGCGCTTCGAGTTAATCCGCACCTCATTCAGAAAGATTGTGCCGAACGGCGTCCGGAAGGGATTTCTCATTTCTAGCCCGCGGGCTCCCGTTGGTTGACCAGATCAAAGTAATAATCTTCGAGAACCGGAGTTGCCGGATTAAATTCTTCGCTCGGTCGCACTCCTTTTGCGATCACTCTCAAGCGCGCGAGTCCGCCAAACATCTGCGAAGAGACTACCTGGTGGCGCGACTTTAGGGCCACGACCTGTTCGCGCGGCACAGTGGCTTCCCAAACTGAGTGTCTAAGTTGATCGATTGCTTGCTGCGGCGTGATGGAAGTCAGGATTCTACCTTTTCGAATCACCGCCATTTGGCTGCAAAGACTCGAGACGTCAGCGACAATGTGAGTTGACAGGATCACCACCGCGTCGTCACCCGCGGTTTCCGAGAGCAGGTTGTGAAAACGGATTCGTTCTTCCGGATCCAGCCCGGCTGTTGGCTCGTCGACAATGATGAGCTGGGGTTGACCGATCAGCGCTTGCGCGATTCCCAGACGTTGCCGCATGCCGCCCGAAAACCCGCCAACTCTCTGCCGGCGCGCGTCGGTCAGGTTCACTCTGTCAAACAACGCGTCGACCAGCGCAGCGCGCTCTTTCTTATCGTGGACGCCTTTTAGTTTTGCAAAGTAATGAAGCGTTTGCTCAGCCGTGAGCGTGGGATAGAGTCCAAATTCCTGCGGCAAGTAACCAAGCATCTTCCGCGTGCCATGTTTGTCGACTATCAATTCGATGCCATTCATCTCGGCAGAGCCCGAGTCCGGCTCGAGCAATGTCGCCAGGATTTTCATTAAGGTTGTCTTTCCTGCTCCGTTCGGGCCCAAGAGCCCGAACATGCCGGGATTAACCATTAGATCAATCTCCCTTAGTGCCCGGACGCCACTTGGATAAGTCTTATCGAATGCTTTGATTGTCAGCATTTCGCTCCTCTCTGAAGGCACACGTCCAGAGCCCTGGAATCCCGACTGATTCTTAAAACCGATCGAGGTTCCGAAAGAATTTTCACGATGTGGGAGACTAATTGAGAGCGGTGTCAGAAACCTTTGCGGGCTTTAATGCGCGCACGTAAAACAACACCCGGGTTAGGATTGCGATCGTGACCATAAGGTCGCCGATGCGCCTAACCGCCAACTCTACGGCACTGAAATGAATAAGAATTCCAGAGAATAAGAGAAGCACCATCAATGATCTCATGACTCGGATGTAGGGACGATTTCTGTTGGCAATACGGGCGCATTTAGCTTTGATGTGTTGAATGTTACCAAACTGCCTGGCCGCGAAACGCTCGGCCTCGGCGCGCGAAGTCCCGCGCGCGATGTACTTTTCAGTTAACAGGTCGAGATGAAATCGCAGTTCCTCTTCGACTTCGCGTTCAACCGAATTCGAATTGATTAATCTAGAAGGCCAATCTGGCAGCAGTCTCATCTGGTGCTTCCTAAGCAGTTTGGAGAATACGAGTAATCGCTTGAGACACACGACTCCAATTTGCGGATTGATCGCTTAGCTCTTTTCGTCCGGCCCTCGTCAGTTTGTAGAACTTGGCGCGGCGGTTGTTGTCGGAGACACCCCACTCGGAGGAAACCCACCCACGCTCTTCCATCCGGTACAGCGCGGGATAAAGTGAGCCGTCTTCAATTTTCAACAAGTCATCGACTTCTTTGTGAATACGTTGGGCGATGCCATAGCCATGCATCGTGTCGCGAGAAAGGGTCTTGAGGATCAGAAGTTCCAACGTGCCCTGCAAAAGGTCGGTTCGCGAAGTTGGCATGGTCGGTGGCCCGATTTCAGATGTCAGATCTCAGATTCGGATTTCATTAGTCAGCGGTCAGGGTGAAAACTACGTTTGACTCGCTACCCTAAGCAATCTAGGGGGCACTCTAGCTCTTCATCCCCAGACTGTCAAGGGATAGGAGGAGGCATGAACCCTGCGCACCACGATTGAAGCCTTACTACCAACAACGAACTGACTACTGACTACTGACCACCGACTGACTGCTGACTCCTGACTCCTTCATCGCGCGATCCTGCTCACCAAGCTCAGCAATCTTGCCCATCACCAGTTCTGAGATCTCTTTGTAGGTCCGCATGTGATCTCGCTTGGAGCGAAAATCTGAGAAGTCGATCAGCGGGCCGAAGTGAATCCTGATCTTCTCGCCCCCAGACCAATTACCTAATACCTGCGTCGGCAAATGGTTCCCCAGCCCGGCAATGAAGACGGGGATGACTTGCGGGTCAGCGTCTTTGATCAACTTGCCCACGCCCGGTTGCGGCCTCAGATAGGAATAAGGATTCCAATTTCTGTTGCGCTTCCCTTCCGGGTGAAAACCAATAACGTTGCCTGGACCAGTGCGGCACAACTCGGTAAGCAAACGGAACGAGTACTTATCAAAGGCGCGCTTTTCCGGAATGGGTTTGTCGCCTGTCGCGAAGAATGGCGGATACATCGACCACCAACCCATTACCAGATTGACGAACAGTCCGAGCGGGCCCTGATAGAAGAACCGGCCCCGCACCGGAAAAAAGAGTTGCTTGCGCCATCGGGTATTTCGGAAGAGCGCCGTCGAAACCGTATACATATCGAAGAATGATCGATGGTTGGCAACGATAAGAATTGGGCGCTCACGCGCGGCCGCCGCGACGTGTTCGAGACCGTACACCTGCATCAAATTGTAAGTGGAAAAGTGGATCCAGCCGGCACCGAGCGTGCTTTGGCAAAGAGTCCAGAAGCGTTTCCAGCTACCTTGATTCATGCGACGCACGAGCCGGAAAGCGAAACGCTCAAACCAATTCAATACCGCTATCTCTTCGACGGAGGGATCGAGGGAAGGTCCAACGTCCAACGTCCAATGTCCAACGTCTGTTTTGTTAGCAGTCGCACCATCTTCAAAGGCCACTTTGGATTCCTGGCCCTCAACTTCGGAATCGGGACTTTGAACTTTGGACATTGGACCTTGGACGGGTCGTTATTCGATTGAGAAGTACTTGGCTTCGGGGTGGTGCACGATGATCGCGGAGGTGGATTGCTCAGGATCCAACTGAAACTCTTCGGTCAGCTCCACGTCGATGCGCGCCGGATCCAGCAACTCAAAGAGTTTAGTCTGATCTTCCAGATCGGGACAGGCCGGGTAGCCAAAACTAAAGCGCGAACCCTGATAGCCCTGGTGAAACAGCTTGGTGACTTGGGCCGCATCAGCGCCGGCAATTCCCAACTCCTCGCGAATCCGTTTGTGCCACAACTCGGCGAGTGCTTCTGCGCTCTCAACACTGAGACCGTGAAAGTAGAGATAGTCGGCGTAGTTATCTGCCTTAAACAGTTCCTGTGAATACTCGGTAGCGCGTCTGCCGACCGTCACCAGATGGAAAGCAGCAACATCCATTCGGCCCGACTCCTTGCTCGCAAAGAAATCAGCGAGACAGAGGTGCTTACCTTCCGGCTGGCGCGGAAAAGTAAACCGAGTCCGTTCCGTCTTCTCATCGTCTTGATAAACGACTAGATCGTTACCGGACGATTGGACGGGGAAATAACCATAGACCACACGCGGTACCAGAAGTTTCTCTTGATCAGATCGCCGCTGCAGCTCTTCATAGATCGGACGGACCGTGTCGCGAACGAAAGCCTGGTACTCATCTGCCGGCCTGCGTCCCTGTTTAAATTGCCACTGACCTTTAAAGAGCGCTGTCTCATTTATAAATGCAAACACATCCTTGAGCGGAATTTCTTCAACGACGCGCGAACCATAGAATGGCGCCCGTGGTATCGGCACTTGCGTACTGATCGCCGAACGAGTTGTATGCGACGTGTCGCCGGAACGCCTGACTGTACCGCGCGGCTTCGCGGGTTTGCGAATGCCAAGTTTCGCGTCCTCGCCAACCAGATCTTCTTGATCCTCATCCGCTGTTGAGCTGGTCAATTCACCATTACCACCAGCGGCAGCGGCAGCAGCAACCGCAACGCCCGAACCACTCATGAGCGTGTCCATCGTGTGAAGACCTGCGAATGCGTCGTGCGCATAGAAAAGCTGCCCCTTATAAATAGGCTTGAGATCTTCATTGACGTAGCGGCGGTTCAGGGCCGCTCCACCAAGAATCACCGGTACTTCGATGCCGCGTTCATTCATCAACTCCAGATTCTCTTTCATGATGAGCGTCGACTTCACGAGCAAACCACTCATGCCGATAGCATCAGCTTTGTGCTCCTCGTACGACTTCAGGATGTTATCGATCGCTTGTTTGATACCCAGGTTGATGACCTTGTAGCCGTTGTTAGTAAGAATAATATCGACCAAATTCTTGCCAATGTCGTGCACATCACCTTTAACGGTGGCCAGCACCATCGTTCCTTTAGCAGTGGCGCCGCCCTTCTTCTCCATGAATGGCTCCAGAAAGCGAACCGCAGCCTTCATCGCCTCGGCAGATTGAAGCACGAACGGCAACTGCATCTGTCCGCTGCCAAATAGATCGCCGACTACCTTCATGCCTTCAAGGAGGATGTTGTTAATGATATCAAGCGCGGGATGAGTCTCGAGCGCGTTTTGCAGCTCTGCTTCAAGGCCAATCTTTTCGCCGTCGATGATGTGATTCTTGAGCCGCTCCTCGACAGTTTCACCTTTTGAAGCCTTCTTGCTGCTCTTGCTCTTTACGCCTTCGAAGAGTTTGGTGAACTCGGTCAAGGGATCGTAAATGCAGACCTCGCCTTCAAACTTACGCTGATCGTAAATGAGTTCTCGAGCGACTTTTAATTCCTGCTCGCCAATGCGATTAAGGGGCTCGATCTTGCTAGCGTTTACAATCGCCGCATCGAGGCCCGCCTCAACTGCGTCGTGGAGAAACACGGAATTAAGGACGACGCGAGATGGAGGATTGAGACCAAATGAAATATTTGAGACACCAAGAATTGTGAAGCACCCGGGTAGTTCCTGTTTAATCCGGCGAATGCCCTCGATGGTTTCAAGCGCGTTGCGGCGATCTTCTTCGATACCAGTGGAAATGGGTAGCGCCAGCGGGTCAAAGAAAATGTCCCCAGCGGGAAGGTCCAGTTCGCTTGTTGCTTGCTCGTAGGCGCGCTTCGCAATAGCAAACTTACCGTCCGCGGTTCGCGCCATTCCCTCCTCATCAATCGTTCCGATAACGACGCTGGCGCCATACTCTTTTGCGAGATCGATAACTTTGGTAAAGCGCGGAACACCGTCCTCATAGTTCGTCGAATTGAGAATACTCTTGCCGCCCGCATGCTGAAGCCCGGCTTCCATCTTTTGCCATTCCGTGGAATCGAACATCAAGGGAAGTTTGATATTGGTCACCAGACGCGAAGCGAGTTCGTGCATGTCGCTCTCACCATTGCGACCAACGAAATCCACGTTGACATCGAGAATGTGTGCACCCTCGCGTTCCTGATCCTTCGCGAGCGACACTAAGCCATCCCAATCTTCAACATTCAGCAGGTCGCGCATTTTCTTCGAGCCGCTGGCGTTGACGCGTTCACCGACAATCAGGAAGGACGCATCCTGAACGTAAGGCTGTTGGAAATAAATCGACGAAGCTGCGGGTATGACCTTAGCGTTGCGCGGTTTGGGTGTGATTCGCTGCATGGCCTCAACGACCAGCTTCAAATGGTCGGGGGTGGTTCCACAACAACCGCCGACGACATTCACGCCGAAATCACTGGCAAAGTGAACGACTTGGGCAGTGAAGCTCTCGGGAGTTTCGTCGTAGTGCATCTTCCCATCCACGACGGAGGGCAAACCGGCGTTGGGCAGGACCGAGACCGGCAACGGTGAGTTTTCGCATAGGTAACGAATGCTCTCGGTCATGTGACGCGGCCCGGTGCCGCAGTTCATCCCGATTAGATCAACTGGAAAAGGCGCGAGAGCAGTTAAGGCCGCGCCAATCTCTGTTCCGTTGAGCATGGTGCCAAAGACTTCAATGGTCACTTGAGCGATTACCGGGACACGAGTGCGATGCTGTTTGAAGTGTTCGAAGATGGCAGACAGCGCTGCCTTTGTTTGGAGGAGGTCCTGACAGGTCTCGACTATCAGCAAGTCCGCGCCGCCATCGAGCAACCCGCGAACCTGCTCGGCGTAAGCTGCCTTCAGCTCAGCAAAGGTGATGTGACCAAGTGTCGGCAGTTTGCGTCCTGGCCCCATTGAACCCGCGACCCAACGAGGATTAGCCTTCGTCGAGTAATCTGCGGCGACACGTTTCGCGAGACTAGCGGCGAGGACGTTCATCTCGTAAGCCTTATCGCCAATGTCGTACTCGGCAAAATCAACAGGCGTTCCGTTAAACGAGTTGGTTTCAATTACGTCGCACCCAACATCGAGGAAGGCCTTGTGAACGTTTTCGACAGCGTTGGGCCTGGTGACCAGAAGATTCTCATTACAGCCTTCGAACCGCAGACCGCCGAAATCCTCCAGCGTCAGATTCTGCAGCTGTAAGTTGGTGCCCATCGCGCCGTCAAAGACGACGATGCGCTCTTTTAATGTGTCGAGGAATGTAGTCATTTCCAATTTCCCAATCGGCAATGAGAAAGCCCCGCGCTAAACAACGCGGGGCTTTCCAAAACCCTTTTCGATAAGTCTTAATGGGAAAGACTCGCCGAGCTGTTTAGCCGATTATTTTACGTGGCCGCAAGTCGCCTTAACTCACCACGTTCGCTCCGAAGGTATTGAAACACCCGTGGGGGAACCTGTCAAGATAGAGGCCCGTGGGACTGATACATTTTTCATCATGAAAAATGAGAAATGACAGATGGAAAATGTTTTCGCGGCCCACGTAGCTTTACCTCCCATCGCTTTCCCTTTACCATCCATTCCCATGCGGCGCGCCATCTACCCCGGCTCTTTCGATCCTGTCACCAACGGCCATCTGGACATCATCGAACGCGGTTGCAAACTCTTCGACGAAATCATTATCGCCATCCTAATCAACCCAGAGAAGCTGCCGTTCTTTACGATCGACGAACGGAAGCAGATGCTGAACGAGGTCTTAAAAGGAATTGAAACGTCGAACTGCAAGGTTCGTGTCGATGCTTTTGAAGGACTCCTTGTGCAGTACGCGGTGGCCCAAAAGGCCCACGCCATCGTACGAGGCATCCGCGCCATTTCCGACTACGAATACGAACTGCAGATGGCGTTGATGAACCGCCGCCTCGAGCCCACTATCGAAACGGTTTTCATGATGCCGGCCGAGACATACTCTTACGTCAGCTCACGCCTGGTGAAAGAGGTTTTTCAATTAGGAGGCAAGTTAACCGGGTTAGTACCAGCCCTCGTTCAGAAACGCATGAAGGAGAAGGTTAGAAGCAAATGACGCAAGCCGCGAGTTCAATCTTTCCCATTTCCGAGAACGTGGCGCGGATGAAGCCTTCATCGACGCTGGCCGCGATGCAGGCCGCGGATGCGATGCGCGCGGCAGGCGTAAACGTCGTCGACTTTGGCGCCGGGGAACCTGACTTCGACACGCCCGATAACATTAAGGATGCGGCTGCCGAAGCAATGCGCGCCGGCAAAACGAAGTACACCCCAACGGCCGGCACGCGAACCTTGCAGCAAGCCATAATTGATTTTTACGAGGGACTGTTTGGGCTCACTTATGAACGTGCGGAGGTGATGGCGACCTCCGGCGGCAAACAAGCGATCTTTAATGCGGTGGTAAGCCTGCTCGATCCGGGCGATGAAGTGCTGATTGCCAAACCTTATTGGGTGACGTTTCCAGAGATCGTGGTGTTCGCGCGCGGCGTTCCCGTTTTTATTGAGACTGAGGACACGGGATTTCTCTTAAATGCCGAGCAGATTGAACGCGCTATCACGACCCGAACAAAACTTATCATTCTTAATTCGCCCAGCAACCCGTCGGGACGCGTCATCGCGCCAACTGAATTTCGCAGAATCATGGAGCTGTTGAGCGATCGCGGGATTTATGTGATTTCGGACGAGTGCTACTTGCGCTTTGTTTATCCCCCCGCGGAGATCTTTAGCGCAGCGAGTCTTCCCGCAAACTTACGCAACCGACTGTGCATCGCCGGTTCATTTTCGAAGACGTATGCGATGACTGGCTGGCGTTTGGGATATGCCCTGGCTCCGCGCGAGTGGACCAAGGCGATGCTGAATGTTCAGGGCCACTCAACAAGCAATCCCAACTCAATCGCGCAGGCAGCAGCAATCGAGGCGCTCAACGGCCCACAGGAGTCTGTGGCCGCTATGCTGGCCGAATACACCGCGCGGCGTGCGTGGCTTTTGCAGGCACTGAAAGACGTTCCAGGCATTAATTGCGACGAGCCTGAGGGAGCGTTTTACGCATTTCCGAATGTCACAGGCTGCTTCAGAGGTAGGCTGCGAAACTCGGACGAATTCGCGCAGCAACTTCTGGAAAAGGAACAAACTGTGGTTACGGATGGAACAGGGTTCGGCTGCGAAGGTTATGTTCGTCTTTCTTACGCCACCTCAATGACTCAACTTGAGGAAGGTGTGAAGCGAATTAAACGCTTCGTCGAAAGCCTGTAGTGCGTGTAGCGCAACTGTTAGTTTGCGCCTCACCGCGTAATTAGCTCGGGATGGTCAAACTGGTAGAGGCAAACTGACGGTTTGCGTTACGAGAAATGATCCGGGATAGGATGGGTTGCAGACGCAAACTAACAGTTTGCGCTACAAGAAAAAGGCGCTGACTGGAATTCCAATCAGCGCCATTCTTATTTGGGAGGTCGGGCCGTTAGTACAGGTTGAAGTTGTACTCTAACTGGATGTACATCGAAACTGCTCGACCGTCCTTTGTCGCCGGTGTAAACCTGATCTGACGTGCGGCAGCGATCGCTCGTTCCGTCAGCCCGAAAGGCAAGCCGGACACGGCGCGAATACTCGTCACCTGGCCACCTGAAGTAAACACCGCACGCAACACCACTGTTCCGGTAATCTGATTCTTGCGTGCTTCTTCGGTGTATTGCGGTTCCGGCTTCGAGAGAACGCGAGCCTTTGAGTTCACTTCCTTGCCGCTGAAGATGCGATTGTAATCGCCACCACCGCCACCTCCACCGGGGCCACCGCCGCCATCGTTACGATCTCCGCCACCGATGTTGCCGCCGCGGCCGGGTCCAATACCTCCACCTTCACCAGGTCCGATACCTCCGCCAGTGCCAGTACCGATTCCATTGCCGGAACCTGGGCCTGACGACGGATCATTGCTCTTCGATTTAAAGTCTCCGTAAGGAAGCACACGCGCATCTGGTGGAACCAGTGACGGATCAGCCACAACGGTCGCTGGTACAGGCAACGAGGGATTCTTGATCGTAGGCGGATTCGGGTCGGGAGCAACTACTTGCGGCACCGTTAACGATGCCTGTGGGGTTTTACCAAATGACGCCGGTCGTTGGTCTTCGCGTCCACCACCGCCGCCACCCGCGGCTTTTTCTGGCTTAGGCTTACTTCCGCCACCGCTTCCCTTGTTCAATCCAGCCGTACCCGGATCGGGAGTCGGCTGCTCGGCGGGGATATCAAAAATCTGATCAGCCAGATCCTGGTTGTTCTTGGCGATCTGCTGCTCCTGGTTTCGGGCCTGAATCCGGTCAATCCAAAACACACCCAGCACCATCGTTATCACCAGCACTAGCGCGCTAAGAACACCGGTTGCGACGTTCGGCTGCGACAGGACTTTCCAGCCTGCCTGCCCGTATCCCACAACCATGCGTTTGGTAAACCCAAAAGGATCGCGCTTGAATTCCGGCCAGGTCAGTTCAGAATTATGTGCGACTTCCTTGAGCTCGGCCACCAGTCTCTGTGACAAACCAGCATCATCGATGAAGGTCAGGTGATACTCACCTTTGGGTGCAATCGTCCCAGCCGCAGCTCCAGCTGCTGCCGCAGCGTAGACAGGTTCAGTCGCCGTAGAAACTGGCGGCTGCTGCACCGCCGGTCGGGTAACGCTCTCGTCGACTTTTTCAACAACCGCCGTAAGCGGCGTCCCGTCCACCGGACAAAAGCTGAATTTGTCCGCAAAGTCTTCCTGGCATGTGGAACAAAACTTCATCTTGACTACCTCTTTTTGCCTTAGCGGAAGCGGAACCGGGGCTGAAGCTGTATCCGCGTTAACCCACTCCCTATGATAACTGTTTGAGACGCGCTGATCGAGAGATATTGATGGCTCAGGTGCGACCCACCGTTTTAGTACGGTCTTAAGCTCGTCTTCCGAAACAAAATGATCTCCGGGTTCAATGCTGCTCATTAAGGCTTCTCCAAAGTAGCAATTTCGAGGGCACTATTCAAATAGGGTCGCAACGTGGCTCTTAGCCCCTCCCTTGCTCGATGAAGCCGGGCCTTCACCGCCCCAACATCACTGCCGACAACCTCGGCAATCTCACTCAAAGCCAACCCTTCGTACTCAAAAAGCACAAGCGCCTCGCGTTGTAGCGGTGGCAGGCTAATGACCGCTTCTCTTACCTTTTCGGAAAGCTCGCCATCCAGCAGCCGATGTAAAGGCTGTTCCCTTGTGGGTCCGGTCGGCTCTTCGCTTAACTCGTCAAACGAACCCGTTCGACCGGAGCTGCGAAAGTGTTTTAAGGATAAGTTTCGAGCCGCCGCATAAAGGTAAGTTCGCAATCCACCTCGTGTCGGTTCAAAACCTTCAGGCCTTCTGATCAGACTCAAAAAGCAATCGTGAGTCACATCCTCGGCCGTCTCCGCAGATCCCAGCAGCCGGTAAGCAAAACGAAAAACTGCGGTCCGATGACGCTCGTACAGCTCAACGAAAGCTGCCTGATCGCCACCTTTTGCCCTTTCAAACAAGAGCTCGTCTGAGATTCTCTCTGGCAATCAAGCTCCGATCTATTAAGCAAAAGCCTGAGGGAAGCCGCTTCCTACCTTAATTACCGCCAAACAGCTAAAAGATACGGCTTTCCGTCAACTTTTTCTGGATTCTGCGCCGCAGGAATTCAAATACCACCCATCTCAATTCGATCATCGTGCCTACCCGACACCCAAACTGCGGCCGCTGGCATCTGATCGACATGCCTATGATGCATTTACGGGCCAAACGGTTGACGCGCTAATATCGGGCATCTAAGATGGCCTCGCTCCCCTAAATTCAGTGTTACGCCAGACTTAAGGCGACCGCGTCAATAGCTCAAACGGTGATCATCAACATCCTTGTATTTATGAAGTTAATTTCAAGAATTAGGGCTGCGACGCTACCGCACAGGGTAGCTTTTCTTCTTTTGGCGGCTTTCCTGGTCCCAACGGCTCCCGCGCGCGCTCAGCTGCCTCAGCAACCTGAACGCGACCAAATGCTCAACGGGCTGCGCATGTTGCTTTGGCACCGGCCCGGCGATGCTGACGTTTTTCTGAGCCTGCGAATTCATAGCGGGGCCGCGTTTGATGTAGAAGGCAAAGCCGGCCAAATGGCTGTCTTGGGGGACATTCTCTTTCCCGATCCCACCACTCGCGAGTATTTTACTGAGGAAATGGCGGGTCGTCTCGACGTCGATACGGACCACGACTCACTCACAATAACTATGAAGGGTCGCGCCGATCAGTTTGAACGGATTATTGAGATTCTGAGAACCGCCATCGTCACAACGCAAATCACTCCCGAGAATGTCGCGCGAATCCGTGATGGACGGATAAAGATTGCCAAGGAGACGAGTATTTCTCCGGAAGGGACTGCCGATCGTGCCATCGCAGCGCGTTTGTTTGGTGACTTTCCTTATGGCCGTCCCGCAAGTGGTTCTGCTGAGAGTCTGAGCCGGATTGATCGTGCGGACCTTCTCCTCGCACGCGAGCGCTTCCTCAACTCCAACAACGCCACCCTCGTAGTGATGGGCGGCGTGCCCCGCAATCGGGCGGTGAGAGCCGTGCGGCAACTTTTAGGTCCCTGGCGCAAAGGCGAACAAATCGTCCCAACCACGTTTCGCCAGCCAATCGCTCCAGATTCGCGTCCGCTAATCATTAATGCTGCCTCGGATCAGAGCGCCGAAATTCGCCTAGCGGTCCGTGGACTAGCTCGCTCTGATCGAGACCTGAATGCAGCTATGCTGTTGGGAATCCTGGCGCGGCAACGATGGGAAAAGTTATCTCCAGAAAATGCACGGCGCCCACTTTTCGTCAGGCATGAGGCGCATGTGCTACCGGGGATGTTTGTGATGGGCGCTAGCGTAGACACCTTGTTAGTCGCGAAAGCTTTAACTCAAGCTCAGGAAGTGATCCAGTCGGTAATGCTAGTCCCGGCAACGGTCGATGAGCTTGCGCGGGCCAAAGCGGAGCTAAGCGCAGAACGCGCGAAAGATTTAGTGCGCCCGGAAGGAATCGCACGCGTCTGGCTTGATGCAGATACGTTTGGATTGCAGGACAGAATGGCTGAGGCGCCGGCAATCGACGCGATCACCCCGGCAGATCTGCAACGAGTCGCAACCCGGCTGTTTAAAGAGGCTTCGCTGGCATCGGTGGTGATTGGCGATGCAAAACAGTTGCAGGCCTCCCTTGAGCCGAGCATCAAGGTCGAGATGATGGGCGAGGTAGTGCCACGTCCCGCCAAGAATGAAACTAAACCTACAATGACCATCCCGATCAAGAAACCGGAGTAATCGCAAATCTTTCGCAATCTGCTTGCAACCATACCTCAATCGGTTTTCGCTTAACTGTGTCTGACACTCGCAAGGCAATTGAGAACGACCACGCGAGACGCGTCCGCGAGATGTTCGCTACTATCGCCGGGCGCTACGATTTGCTCAACCATCTGCTCTCAGGCCAGATGGACAGGCGCTGGCGGAGGTTAGTTGCAAAACGCCTCAGCCAAAGACTTGAAACGAACGATGCGGTTGTTCTTGACGTTGCCTGTGGCACTGGCGACCTTTCGCTGGAGTTGTTTGAAACGATTGGGGTGCGGGTAGTGGCTACTGATTTTTGCCGGCCCATGTTGGACATCGCTGCGCGGAAAGTTGCGAAGTCGATGCCGGCCGGGCGGGCGCCAATCCCGCTAATCGAAGGAGACGCACTGCGGTTGCCTTTTATTGACCGTTCCTTCGACGGCATAACTATCGCTTTTGGCTTACGCAATCTTTCGAACGTTGAGCGGGGACTCGCTGAATTCTTACGGGTGTTAAAACCGGGGGCCAGTCTGGCAATCTTAGAGTTTTCAAAACCCGTTGTTCCTGGGTTTAGCTTTCTGTTCAAAGCCTATTTCACAAAGCTTCTGCCTTTCGTTGGAGGTTTAATTAGCGGGTCGCGGAGCGCTTATCAATACTTACCGGATTCCGTTTCGCGGTTTCCTGATCAGAAAGAACTGGTCACGCGAATGGAGCAAGCAGGCTTTGAGCGAGTTGAGTATCAGAATTTGACGGGCGGAATTGCAGCACTGCATTTAGCCACACGCCCGCGATAGATTTTTCGAGATTGGTCGCAACCAATGGTAGCGACCAGTAGAGAGCGCAGCCGGGATGTAGCCTTTTGAGCGTGCGGTTGTCGGGGCCATGCGACTCATTCCGAGGCTTAATTCCTGGCTGCGCTCTATTTGCACCTTCCCTTCCTCGCATTAATTTCCACTTCTGGTTCAGATAGCTTGACTATTCGTCAACCGCCATCTGCAAGCGGCGTCTGTACGCGTATCCGGAATCGCAAACGAAATCGCAAAATTCGCTAATCGTTTGCTATTATCCTCTCGACTTCCATAGTCCTAGTTGCTGAGACTCGCCAGATTGCGTTTACGCTCAAAGCATAGAATTTTCGGGGCCCTGCGACGGATCGCGATCCTGCTGCTGGTTGTCTGGACCGTCGTCTCCCTCGTCACGATTTTGATCGAGCTCGTTCCCGGTGATCCCGCGGTCGCAGTCCTCGGTGAACAAGCAACACCCGAACAGTTTGAACAGTTTCGGCAAAGACACGGACTCGATCGCCCGCCGTTTTTCTTTTCTTTTCCGCGCGACACAACTGGCACCCGGCATTTTCAGTGGCACGGTTCCGATAACCGGTACACCGACTACTGGTCTGGCATTCTGCGAGGGGACATGGGTCTTTCTTTTCGCAACGACACTCCCGTCAGATCGCTAATTCTTGAGCGCTACCCTGCCACGATCCAATTGGCGTTAATCGCGCTCTTGATCGCCGTGATGATTGCTATTCCCCTGGGAGTGGTCGCGGGTAAAAATCGCGGCACCTGGATCGACAACGCCGCTTCTGTGATCGCGCTCATCGGGATCAGTCTTCCTAGTTTTGTGATCGGGCCGATGCTGGTCTATGTGTTCGCAGTGAAACTTGGATGGCTCGCGCCGTCTGGGCGCTTTGATTGGAGCGACATTATCCTCCCTTCATTCACGCTGGGGGCGGCACTCTCGGCGATCCTAACGCGAATGGTGCGTTCGTCCGTGATTGAAGAACTCGGCGAAGACTACGTCCGCACTGCGCGTGCCAAAGGTTTAAGCGAAACGAAAGTCGTTTATAAACACGTTCTGAAAAACGGCTTGATTCCAGTGGTAACTATCTTGGGCCTGCAACTAGGCGTGTTGCTCGCGGGAGCGATCATCACTGAAAAGATTTTCGGATGGCCCGGCCTGGGATTGCTGCTCGTCGATGATGGAATAGCCAAACGCGACTACCGCGTCGTGCAAGGCTGCGTCCTAGTGATAAGCATGACTTACATCGTCGCTAACACGCTGACGGATGTAGTGTATCGATGGTTGGATCCCAGGATACGCGTATCTTGACCGAACATTTGGATAGGCGTTTTTGAACTTTGGACTTCGTACTTTGAACTTTGTAGCCTACGTACGTTGGGGCTTACTACCTGAGGTTCGCTCGAGTTGAACGCGAACAAAGAACAAAGCACCAAGTTCAAAGTTCTAATTTCGTTTTTATAGAATGACCCGTCTCAGCATCGTCGGCATCATCATCGTAGCGATTCTGGTAATCGTAGCGCTGTTCGCGCCGTGGATCGCCACTCACGAAGTGGGCGCGACGGATTTAGGTCTCCGCTACCTTGGCCCTTCGGCATCCCACTACTTCGGCACGGACTCAACCGGCCGCGACATCTTCTCGCGAGTAGTTTTTGGCGCGCGCATCTCGCTGCAAGTGGGCATTATCGTTGTCAGCGTTTCCGCAATTGTGGGCACGCTGCTCGGCGCGCTCGCCGGATATTACGGTGGCTGGGTCGATCGCTTTATTTCCGGTTACGTCTTCAACGTGTTTCTCGCTTTCCCGGGATTGTTGCTGGCGATTGCGATGGTGGCGTTCCTCGGCGCAGGCTTAAACAAGCTGATACTCGCACTCTGCATTATCGGCTGGGTGGGATACGCGCGGCTGATTCGTGGTCAGGTCTTGAAAGTCCGCGAATATGACTTCGTGCAGGCAGCGCGCGCGCTCGGCGCCAGCGACGCCCGCATCTTGCTAATTCACATTCTTCCCAACGCGATTCAGCCGTTAATCGTGCAAGCCAGTCTGGGCATGGCCGGCGCAGTTCTCGCCGAAGCGTCGCTATCGTTTCTCGGTCTCGGGGTGCCACCGCCCGCGCCTTCGTGGGGCGTCATGATCGAAGAGGCTCGCGATCTTTCGACTTTGCAAGCAGCTCCTCATGCTCTCATTTTTCCGGGAGTTGTCATTGCCCTCACCGTCCTGGCCTTTAATTTCATCGGCGACGGTCTGCGCGAATACCTCGACCCACGACAGCGCGCCCGCTGATCTAAAAGGATAGTTTGACTCTACAAAAGACGCGGGCTACGATTATTTCGCACCATCGCAGTTCAATCAATCGCATTCAACCTGCCTAACTTCATGAACTCCGGCGTAGCTGAGAGCATCATCGACCTCGTCGGACACACGCCGTTACTACATCTCTCTCGTTTTGCGCCACCGCCGCTAGCTGACGTTTACGCCAAGCTCGAGTGGTTTAGTCCCGGCGGTTCTATCAAAGATCGCGCGGCACTCGGAATGATTATCGCCGCTGAGCAGCAGGGCAAACTCAGGCCCGGCGCGACAATCATTGAACCAACCGCCGGCAACACCGGAATCGGTCTGGCGCTCATCGGCGTCGCGCGTGGCTACCGTGTTATTCTTTGTGTGCCTGAAGGGTTCGCGTTAGAGAAAATGAAACTGATGGCCGCCCTCGGAGGAGAGATCGAGTATGTTTCGCAGGAATCGGGCATCAGCGGCGCGATCCAAAGAGCTCAGGAACTAGCGGCAGCCATTCCTGATAGCTACATTCCCCAGCAGTTTGAAAATCAGGCTAATCCGAATTTTCATGAAACTACGACCGCAGTAGAGATATTCGAACAGATATCGGAAATTGATGCAGTCGTCATTGGAGCCGGCACTTCCGGGACTTTCGTCGGCGTTTCGCGCGCTGCCAGGAAACGCAACCCGGGGGTTTTATGTGTGCTTGTCGAACCTGAGGGTTCGATCTATGGTGGTAATCCTCCCGGGCCAAAAAAGATCGAAGGAATTGGGCAGACACAGTTCCTTCCAAAAATTTATGACGCGAGCCTCGCAGACGAAGTTCTAATGGTCATGAACGACGAGGTTTGCGCGGCTTTTCGCCGGCTTGCTAGGACGGAGGGCGTCCTTGGTGGCTGGTCATCAGCGGCGGCAGCTGCCGGCGCGTACCGAATCGCAGAACGACTTGGTGCGGGGAAAAAAGTCGTCACCGTCTTTCCCGACGGTGCCGAACGTTACATAAGCCAGGGAATTCTGGATGATTGATTTAGATTGCCGATTGGCGATTGCCGATTTCAAAAACCCACTAACCGTTACTGCATCAGAAAAACGATCGATGCTTAAGGATTGTCCTAACAATAATTAATTGGCAATTGGCAATTGGCTATCGGCAATCATAAGGAACGATTCACGACTATGGGCTTCGCTACAATTGCAATTCATTCCGGACAGGAACCTGACGCCTCTACCGGCGCTGTGACAGTTCCGATCTATCAAACTTCCACCTACGCGCAAGACGGTCTGGGTAAGCACAAAGGCTACGAATACGCGCGCACACAAAATCCAACTCGCAGCGCGCTTGAACGGAACATTGCCGCTCTCGAAGGTGCTAAGTTCGGTTTCGCCTTCGCGTCCGGGATGGCCGCAATCGACGCGACCTTGCGTTTGGTGAAGGCCGGGGATCACGTCGTGGTTTCCGACAACACCTACGGTGGAACGTTTCGGCTCTTCACCAAAGTGCTGGCCAACTACAACATCGAGTTTGATTTTGTAGACACCTCGGACGCGCTTAACGTCGAATCAGCGATTAAGCCCAACACGAAGATGGTGTTTATTGAAACTCCCACAAATCCGGTAATGATCGTCACGGATTTAAAAGAAGTAAGTGAGATAGCGCACCGCGCCGGGGCCCGTGTTGTTTGCGACAACACGTTCATGTCGCCTTACTTGCAACGGCCGCTCGATCACGGAGTGGATATCGTCGTCCACTCCACCACCAAATATCTCAATGGGCACTCCGACGGCATCGGCGGCATCGTGGTCTTGAACAACGAGGAAGACGCTAACTGGATCGGGTTTATTCAAAACGGAGCGGGCGCAATCCTGTCACCATTTGATTCCTGGCTGGTGATGCGAGGCACCAAGACGCTCGCGCTGCGCATGGAGCAGCACGACAAGACCGGCCGCGCGGTGGCCGCCTTTCTCGAGGAACATCCGCTGGTGCAGAAGGTGTACTACCCCGGTTCGGCGTCGCATCCGCAACATGCCCTCGCCCGGCGCCAGCAAAAAGGTTTTGGCGGGATGGTCGCGTTTGATGTTGGTTCACTCGAAGCGGCGCGCACCGTGCTGGAATCTGTTAAGCTGTGCACGCTCGCGGAAAGTTTGGGCGGAGTAGAAACTCTTATTTCTCATCCGGCGACGATGACTCACGCATCTGTGAACGTAGAAAAAAGAGAACAGCTGGGAATTACTGATGGGCTGGTTCGTATCTCAGTCGGCCTGGAAGACACGGATGACATAATTGCCGATCTCGATCAGGCTCTAAAACAACTATAAAAACGGAACAAGTGACAGGTTCACTGTAGAAGGGTTAAAATCTTCGAGCCAATTGTAGATCGCACTCCGCTCTCCTTTATGATTGTAGAACTTCACGCAAAGTCAGATGTTGGCCGCGTGCGCCGTGGGAACGAAGACAATTTTCTGGTGCTGGATCTTTCCAGTCAGAAAACCTGGACCGGCTCTGACGGGGAAAAACCTCCTGCCGAAATCAACAAACTACAGCTCGGCGATAAGGGTCTTGTCCTCGTAGTCTCTGATGGGATGGGCGGCGCGCTCGCAGGAGATGTCGCCAGTCGTATGGCAGTAGACTCCGTGCGGGAGATGCTGATCGGCTCCAACTCCGAAGATGGCTGTGCTGTAGAAACCCCACTTGTGGATTGCCTGAAGAGCGCCACCGTGTATGCCAACCTGGCAATTCACAAACGCAGCCAGGAAGACTCGCGCTGCGCCGGCATGGGCGCAACCTTCACAGGCGCGGCGGTTAAAGGTGACATGCTGGATCTCGTGCAGGTAGGAGACAGCCGCGGTTACATGATTCGCCGCAATCAGATCCGATTGGCCACCAAGGATCAGTCCCTGGTGCAGCAGCTGGTGGACGTGGGCCAGATTAGTGAAGCCGAAGCCGAGACTCACATGTTTCGTAATGTGATTCTGCAAGCGCTCGGCGCTCAGAGCGACATCATCCCGGTGACCGGAAAAATTCAACTGCGCCGCGGTGACATGTTGTTGCTATGCAGTGATGGACTTTCAGGCAAGCTTCGTTCGGAGGACATTCAAAACATCATTGCCAGTAATTCTGATCTCGCAAAGGCCTGCGACGAATTAGTCGCCGAGGCCAATAACCGCGGCGGCGAAGATAACATCACTGTAGTGTTGGTTCGTTTTCTCGGCGAAGACTTGCAGGAGCCAACCGGGGATCACATTACAGTTGAGTTGCCGCCAATGGAAGAAGATAAAACTCTCGACGATACCTACGAAGCGGATACCGAAGCTTCCTAGAATTAAAGCGCTGACGAGTCAGCGCACTCCAAAAGCTATTCATCCAGCGATTTCTGTTGCCAGCCGCGTTCGTCATCAACTCGCCTGACATAAATTGAAGCGCCTTCAATGCTTTCAACTCGCACGCGTTCGCCTGCTTCCAATGGCGACTCGCCAGCCGCGGGATAAGCCGTCCAGGTTGAACCAAAAACCTTTACCGCCCCTTCGTTGAGCGCGCCGCGACTTGAAGAAACCACTGTGCCAATCTTGCCCGGGAGGGCATCGGCGCCACTTCTTAAAGATGGGCCACTCTTATCGCGCGAGAAATAGTTAACGAAGATTGTTCGCGAAGCCGCAGTGAGGCCGCCGGACACGAGAATGAAGATTAGAAATTGCAGCGCGAGGCTGTCGATGCCAATCAGTCCGGCAAAGGCGGCAGCAAGCGCCCCGATGCCAAACCAAAGTAAAACGAATCCGGTCGTGAAGACTTCGGCGACGATCAGCACCAGGCCGAGCACGCACCAGAGGATCCAGGTAAGATTTTCCATCTTGCTTAGCCCTTCAGCAGATTCTTCAGGACAAACCAGATATTCGCCGGACGTTCTGCCAGGCGTCTCATGAAGTAAGGATACCAGTGTTTTCCGTACGGGACGTAAACCCTCATCTTGTAGCCATCGCGGGCCAGCTTGTGTTGCAGGTCGCGCCGGACGCCGTAGAGCATCTGAAACTCAAACGCGTCCTTCGCAATTCCTTCACGCTTCATGAACGCGACTGTCGCTTCGATCATTTTCGGATCGTGCGTGGCGATGCCATGATAAACGCCACTCTTCAGCAACAGCTGCATCACCCGAACGTAGTTACTATCCGTATCGTGCTTGTCAGGAAAAGCGACTTCCGGCGGCTCATTATAAGCGCCTTTACAGATGCGGATGCGCGCCGGAAGTTTTAGCAGATCGACTGCGTCGTCGGAGGTCCGTCGCAGGTACGATTGCAACACGATACCCACGTCGTTCAGACCAAATTCCGAGCGCAGTCTTTTAAAGATATCGATAGTAACCTGAGTAACTGCCGAGCTCTCCATGTCAACGCGTACGAAGTTGCCCCTGCGCGTCGCTTCGGCAACAACGGTGCGAGCATTCTGGTAAGCGAGTTCCGGATCCAGTTCCAGTCCAAACTGCGTCAATTTGATCGAGACATTCGAGTTGATACCAGTCTTGTCGATCTGCTCAAGAATTCGTAAGTACTCCTGCACCTCGCCGTCGGCCTCTTGCGCATTTGCCACTGACTCATTCAAATGATCGAAAGAAGCACTACAGCCTTCAGCATTCAGCTCGCGGATCGCTGCCACTGCTTCGTCAATGTTCTCGCCGGCAACAAAACGCGTGGTTAGTTTCTTGAAGAGACGAAACCGCGCTGCGAAGTCTTTCAAACCCTCTTTTTGCGATAAATAGATTAATGCGCTTCTGCTGAGCATGTCTGGGAAGTTTTAGTTGTCACCTGCTTGAATTGGGATGGCGTCGCACTCGCACGTTTCGGACAAACATCAATTTGCGTAAATAAGCTAACAGCTTCTGTTACAGGTTGCGACTATCTGAGTTGGGCCTCGGAGCCAGGACTTGAAGCCTATGGTATTCTTGGCCCTCCTCGTTGGAATAATTCCCTTTCTGAAGGATTCGTTTCAATGCGCTTGAAGCTGGTCATGGCGGTCGCAGCAATTGCAGCCTTAGTCGGGGCCGGCTCCTCAGTCGCCATCATTTTGTCGCGGTCCACGTCAGTGCATGTGCTGTCGAGTCCCGATCTGGTGGTGACGTCGACACTCGTCTTGCCGATCGCGTGCGTAATTCTTGCTGCCTTCTTCGTCTATCGGCATACCGCGCGGCGCCGGAGAACTCAGGCACTGCTGACTGGAGTGCTCGCGGCATTCTTGAGTTTAGGAGTTTTCATTCTCGCATCGATTCTCACGTCGCGAAATACTCCCATCCAACCGCAGCCGCCGCCCCGCAACATCGGTTGAGCTAACTACTAGCCGCGCTTAATCCAATCTCTTTTTGAAACGGTCGCAACGCGTCTATGACAAAGCGGATGTGTTCATCCAAATCGACGCCGAGCTCTTCCACGCCTTGCCTGATGTCATCGCGATTCACCGACCGCGCAAAGGCTTTGTCTTTCAACTTCTTCTTCACTGACGACACTTCCAGACTATCGAGACTCTTATCCGGCCGTACCAGGGCGCAGGCGACCAGGAAACCGCAGAGTTCATCGGTAGCGAAGAGCGCGCGGGCCATCGGCGTATCGCGCGGCACACCGGTGTATGTGGCGTGGCCCATGATCGCGCGAATCATTCGTTCTGGATAGCCGCGGCCGCAAAGAATATTGGCGCCGGTAAACGGGTGCTGATCGGGCGTGGGGAACATCTCGTAGTCAAAATCGTGCAATAACCCGACTAGTCCCCATTCATCGATGTCGGCATCAGGTTCGCCGTAGCGTTTTGCGGCAGCGCGCATCGCTGCTTCAACAGCGAGCGCATGCTTCCGCAGGCTATCGCCCTTTGTGTATTCACACAGCAACTCCCAGGCGGCGATTCGATCAGGCATCCCTTGCAGTGAAAGACTGGCAGAGTTTGTTTGGTGTAGCGATTTAAACTAGCACGGGACGGCAGACGCGAACAAGAAAGGCCCTCGGGAAAAGTGGGTGTCTAAATTTCAAGGTCGCTTCGTGAGGAACGCGAGTGCAGTTGACGCTGGACATTAGGACAGGACGGCGGGGGGGAAATGTTAAGCCACCGTCGCCCTGTCGGGTAGAGACGGTTGCCCTAGCGGACTTGCGAACCGCTAACCGTCCCTCAATGATCATCACGGTCTTGGCAAAAGGTGACAATGGAGGTTCATGCCCATTTGTCTGGCAGTGATCTGCCATTTCGACTTATCGCTCGTCGCTCGGCACGTTCCGTGAGGTGAAACTGACTTCAGTGGGCTGCAGCGACTTTGAGTGTGCAAGTAAACGATCTCAATCAGTAACACGCTAACTCAAGGACTTCACTTCCCTTGCCTGCGTCCCGGGCGCGCGCGTACAACCAGTCCGGGACGCGTCGTCGTAACCTTAATCAGATGGTATTGGTCGTCGCGATTCTTATTCGCTGAGTCGTAGCCGAGAAAGTATTGAGAACGTAATTCATTTGCTACTTGCGCAAACGCACCAGGAAGCGACGTCACCTCTTCGACGGGCAGGATTTGTCCGCCTGATTTCTCAACCACACTTTGAAGGTAAGTGTCGGCAGTCGTATAGAGCCGGTCCAACATCACTATGATCGGATCCTCAGCGGGCCGCTTTCGATCCTCGCGGCCCTTTGAGGAAACGCGCGGCTCGCTTCGACTCGTTGGTAGATCAACTCCGATTTCGCCTGCCGGCGGACGATCGCCCGGAGGCAATCGATCGCGATTGCGCCCTGTCTCGCGACGTCTACTCAAAATCTCTTCCGGTAAGGGTAAGCCGAGGGGTCCAGTTTTCGGTCTTGAAGAGGGGATATCTCCGGGAACAGGTTCCTTCGAACCCGAGGTCGACGTAACTATTTCCCGCGTTGGCGCCGGTGAGCCCCCCTGTTCGCGCGCCAATTTCTCAGCCGCGGCCCGCGTGCTAAAGCGGATCGGATAAACGACTACGCCGTCCTGTTCCAAAAAACGCAAGGTGCTCTCAGCCGTAGCGTAGTCGCTCCGATAATCTACTCCATCACTGAAGATTACGATCGCTTTACGACCGTCAACTTCGCGAAGCGCCTCAAGCGCGACATTCATCGCATCATAAAACTTCGTGCTGTAGCCAGACTGCGCGCTAAGAATCGCCTTCTTCACCACAGTTCGGTCACTGCTGAAATCCCCAAGCTCACGCACCTGATCATCAAAACTAATCACCTTGATGCGGTCGCTTTTTTGTAATTGATCGACGAACGCGTTCGCTGCTCGTCTAATATCGCCGAGTTTGCCCTGAGTGCTAACACTCGTATCAAGTAACAACACTAATGAGAACGGTTCAGTCGCTGCTTGAAATAAGGAGACGTTTTGTTTCACGCCGTCTTCATGGACTTCAAAATCACTTTGGTTTAAGTCGGCGACGTAACGGCCCGTAGCGTCAGTAACTATTACCGGAACACCTACGAGGCCTTTGGGAAGAGGTTTAATTGGTGCAACTTGCTGAGGTATTTCCGGTGACGGAGTAGACGCCGGCACCTTGCTCGTGGACGAATCCGCCCGCTGCTTCCTTTGGGCAGATACGTTAACGCTAAAAACAGTCGCGCTCGCGTACAATCCCACGCTCAGTGTCACGAATAAGAACCGGGCTATTACCCTATGCATCGAGTATCTCCAGCGCTATGGCAGGTTCGGCGATTTGAAATATTCTGTAAGCGAGAGTTGGGATGAACTCGGCGATGATAAGGTTTGCCTGAGACGACACAACCGATTCAACGTAATGATATTGTCATCCGCGGTTACTTCGGGAACAGTCGAACCAACCATGCCCGCCGCACCTCAATTCAATAGCTTGCTCGCCGGCCGCACAGTCGTGATTATCGATCCGGAAGAACTGAGGCCAGGATATTCCTTGGAACTCGAAGCCCACGGCGCGCAAATCATCCGGTGCTCTAAGATTGAGATCGCGGAACTCCAAAGTTACGAGCAGCTAGACGACGCGATCGATCACCTCTATGGCTACGATTGGCTGCTTTTCACAAGCGTGTCCGGTGTTGAAGCCTTACTCCGTCGTTTGCGACAAAAAGGATTTGATGCAGGTGCGCTCGACGGATTGCGAGTCTGCGTCGCGGGCGAAGCTACCGAAAAGCGGTTGCTCGAAGAACACGTTCACGTCGACGTTGCTTCATCAGCGTCGGCTACGAAAACTCTTTTTGCAGCGCTTGAGAATTTCGTCGGCGGTCGAGCGGGATTCAGCGGGCTGAACTTTCTTTCACCGCGGGCGTCCGTCGCTCGCGACTCGCTAGCTTGTGCACTAATCGACGCTGGTGCGCGGGTCGATCTGGTTCACGCGTATCGCATCCAGTCCTCTCCGGAGCTGGAGCCGGGACGGACAGCGGCGATGTTTTCCGCGGCGGCTGATTGCATAGTATTAACAAGTCCGGCTGCAGTAGCGCAGCTCGCTTGGCTTTTCGACGCGCACGACTTAGCAGCAGCCCTGGCGAAGGTATCGGTCATCTCCCTCGATGAAGCGACTGCCGCAGCAGCGATCGAGCAAGGCCTGAATGTTAAAGTCCTGCCCGCCCCAGCCACGGAGGCAATGCTTGCCGAAGCTATTGCTGAAGAGTTCCGCGGCTTATGAAGGGGCCTCTGTAGTGGGCGGAACCAGACACAGGGCGCCCAGAGCGTGCCGCCCCCTACGAAACAGCCGCCTCGCAAAAAATGTCACCACCAAAAGTGAGAACAACTTCGTGTTAGACTGAACTCAAATGTCACTTCGTCGCGTGTTGATTATTGATTCGGACACTAGTGGAGCCGAGGCTCTCAAAGGCCTAATCGCAGGTTGGAATTACGAGGTCGTCAGCGAGTCGGACGAAACGCGGGCGCTCGAAGCTGCCGGCGAGATCGAACCCGCGGTGATCGTTGCCAGCAGCTCTGAGCACTCAGCTGACGATTTTGCTTTGTTGCGAGAGATTCGCGCACAACAACCAGACACACCAATCATTTGGGTCACCGGCGCCGGCTCAGTCGAGATGGCCCTTCACGTCGTGCAAGACGAAGGTGCATACCATTACTTCGAAAAGCCTGTCGACGCTGACAAGTTACGCATCGTGCTTGACCGCGCCGTCGAGTTCTCAGAAGCAAAGCGAGAAAATGCTCTGCTTCGCCGGCAGCTGCAGGAACGAGGAGCATTCGGCGAATTGGTAGGGCAGTCAGAACAGATGCGCCAGATCTATTCGCTGATCGAACAGGTCGCTCCTTCTTCAGCGTCAGTTTTGATTACGGGCGACTCCGGCAGTGGCAAAGAACTTGTAGCGCGCACGTTACATCAGAAGAGTCCGCGCAAGGACAAACCATTCGTGGCAATCAACTGTTCGGCAATCCCGGAAACGTTGATGGAGTCGGAACTCTTCGGTCACGAAAAAGGGGCGTTCACCGGGGCCGCGTCTCGCCGGCAAGGTTGTTTTGAGCTCGCTAACACGGGAACGCTTTTGCTTGATGAGATCGCGGAAATGCCAGCCCTCCTGCAAGCAAAGTTGTTGCGGGTGATTGAAGAGCGCGCCATCAGAAGGCTGGGCAGCCGCAGCGAAATCAGTATCGATGTGCGTCTGTTAGCCGCAACGAATCAGGATCCCACGGATGCAGTTCGCACTGGGAGTTTGCGTGAAGATCTTTTGTATCGCCTGAATGTATTTCGGGTTCACTTGCCGCCATTGAAGGAGCGCAAGGACGACCTGCCGCTTTTGGCTCAACACCTGGTAACGCAGCTCGCCGAAAAGCACGAACGTCCTGCGCGGTTCCTTAGTCCCGGCGCCATTTCGGCACTCCAATTTCACGCCTGGCCCGGCAACGTGCGCGAATTACGAAACGTAATTGAGCGGGCTGTGATTATTTGTTCGGGCGAGCAAATCGAAAGACATCACTTCGCGCCTTACCCGATCGATCAGCGTGAGCGGCTGCGCGATGAAGACACGATCTCTTTTCCGGTGGGAACACCAATCGAAGAAGTCGAAAGGCAGATGATCATGCGCACGCTTCAAAAGACTAAGAACAACAAAACGCGAGCCGCGGTGTTGCTTGGTTTCAGCCTCAAGACTCTTCACAACAAACTCAATCTCTATCGCGAGCGAGGCCTGCTCCACGATAATGAGTGACACCCTTGCGGTCCCTTCCGTGAGTAAGCCTTTTACTTACCGACAACCCTTCCCCTTGGCTTAGGAGCCGCGACCCTTGATCTAAAAAATGAATGGAAACAACCGGGAGGTCTTAGCCCGGGTAATGTTCAGACTCGGGGAAATTTTTACCAGGTAGGAAAAAGTGCTCATTGCGCGTTCTTGATTAGCTCTTGCGTCAGGCTGATCACGATCCGCTGTCGCCCAATCGGCAATCACCACTCCGCAATCGTCAATCGGCTATCGTGTTCCGGTGGCGAGGGACGCTGTCAGTGTTTCACGAGCGAGCCGGAAGGCCGCCATCTCATGGTCGTTGCGCACCAGCAAGATGTCGCCGGCAAGCACCGGGTGGTTCCAGGTTTTGCCTTTGATTGCCGGCGAACGCGCCAGTTCCGTGAATTGATTGGCTGCCGCCTGGACCAAAGCGATCTCCCCCTGCTCCGTCAGCACAAGTAGCAGGTCCTGATCCGGCAATAGTACGAGTTGTCCGTGGCCGAAACTTCCGCCCTTCCATTTACGATTGCCGTCGGTGAGATCGATGCACGCGATGCTGCTGCCGTCGAAACCAAATGCATGGCCTTTGTGGACCACGAAGTCACTGAAGTAGGGGTTTAGTCCCTCTGAGGTCCAACGCTCTGCGACAGTCCATCCGCCGCTTCCCTGCGCGACTGCAAGGCGACGCATTCCGTTGCTCTCTCCATCGTGGACAAGGACGTCGCCCTCCGCAGTGATCGCCGGTTGGACGATGCGAGTGTTGCTCGAGAGCGGGAATTGCCAAAGACGCTTGCCATCGGTGGGCGAGATGCCGGTCGCGCCAGCGCCTCCAAGAAGCACGACTTGCGTAACTCCGCTGATCGTCATCAGATGAGGCGAGCTGTAGCCGCTGCCCCCGTCAGTGATGGACCAACGTTGTTCCCCGTTGGCGATGTTGTAGGCAATAAGGTTACCGGCGGCGGGCACAATCACGAGATCATCGAGTACGAGAGGCGAACCGGAAAAGCCCCAGATCGGCGTTTTGGTTTTGGTATCAGACGCTGCGTTGCGCGACCAGACAACTGCTCCGTTATTTGCTTCGAGCGCATTCACAACTCCGGTGGCGCCAAGCGTGTAGACGCGACCGTTGCTCAGGGTTGGCGTCCCTCTTGGGCCCGCGCCGGCATTCGACTCCCAGAATCTGACAGTGTCGCCATGTTTCCAGACCAACTTTCCCGTCTTTAAATTGTAGCAGGCAACAACTTCGTCATTACCGCGCTGTTCCTGTGTGTAAGCGAGTTCGCCTTGGACCGCGAAGGAAGACCAGCCCGGCCCAACCGGCCGCCGCCAGAGCTCGACGGGGGGCGATGCGGCCCAATCAGTCTTGATTTTCGTTTCGCGAACTACACCGTCGCGATTTGCCCCACGAAAGCCGGGCCAGTTCGTTCCCGTGTTTGCTGCGACAGGGGAGGATGGAAGTGCAACCGGCTCGTCGGCCAATTTAGCCAGGAGCAGATCCTCGGGAGTCTTCGACCACCGCCAATGAATGTCGTTTTCGAATCTTGCCGTTATGCCCCCAGTACGGATCAGCATGAATCCGCCGCACACAAGCAGGATGGCCAGCGCAAGTGTCGCGCCTCTGAATGCATTTGAAATTGGACGGGCAACAGAGAGGCGATGAATAGCGACGGCCCAAGCGACGAGTGCCAGGCAGAAAACCGGAACGATCAGAACATAAAATAGAAAACCCATCGCTCCGGTGGCAATCGAAATGTGGATTAATCGATATGACGCGAAGAGCGCGACGATGATGAAAAGAATCGCACCCACACGCTCGTACCAACGTGTTCGACTGAATATTAACCACCAAAGGGTGACTATGAGCACGCCCAGCATGCCAGCTATCATTCCGTAGAACGCAGCTGCGGGAACGATGGTGGGAACGATGAACCAGCCCAGCAAGATCAACACCGCGCCAATCACGCCAGGCCAGGGTCGCAGCGGCTTACGCCCTGTTTCGGATTTCAAATGCCGGGTATCGGCCGCGGAAGGCGGCGCGGGTGCGGAGGTTATCGATGCAGGTTCGCCCGTCGCATCGATGGGGGTATTTTCGATACTCATATCGAACTAATACGGTCGCCAACGAACTTTTTGTTTCTTTTTCTTGGCAAGACGGTAAAGTGACCCGACGCTATCCCGACAAATCGGATACTGACTGTGTCCCACTCCGAAGCCTTATTCACGACCCTCCCCATTTTCCCCGTTCCTTTTCCCCGTTTCCCCGTTCACCCATTCCTCGGTTTCCCCACTCCCCTTTACCCTTTCCCTCTTTTACGCGATGCTAAGCTCGCCCATGAACACTCGCTCGCCTCATTATCGCGCCTGCAACCTGTGCGAAGCGATCTGTGGTATCCAGATCACGATGCAGGACCAGGTGCGGGAGCACGAGACGGAGCATTCAGTCACTCAACTCACTCGAAACTCGGAACCCGAAACTCGGAACGTGTTAGACATCCGCGGTGACAAAGACGATCCCTTCAGCCGCGGCTACATCTGTCCGAAGGCAGTCGCCCTGCAAGATCTTCACTACGATAAGGATCGCCTGAAACATCCTGTGCGTCGCACTCCTAACGGTTGGCAACGCATCGGCTGGGAGGACGCTTTTGACGAGGTAGCTCGCAACCTCAAGCTCATTCACGCGAAGTACGGCAGGAATTCGACCGCAACCTATCTTGGTAATCCCACTGTTCATAACTATGGCGCGATGTTATTCGCGCCCGGGTTCATTCGCAGCCTGCATACGCGAAACAGATTTTCCGCAACCTCTGTTGACCAACTGGCGCATCACTTGTCCGGTTACCTCATATTTGGTCATCAACTGCTCCTGCCTATCCCGGACATCGATCGCACACACTTTTTTCTAATGCTGGGAGCGAATCCAGCGGTCTCAAATGGCAGCCTCATGACTGCGCCTGGTATGAATCGCAGGCTCCGAGAGCTTCGCGAGCGTGGCGGCAAAGTCATACTCATCGATCCACGTTTCACGGAAACTGCCCGCCTCGCCGATAGGCATCTGTTCATAAAACCTGGTAGTGATGTTCTCTTGCTGCTCGCCCTCCTTCATGTTGTTTTTGAAGAAGAGTTAACGCGCCTCGGATCCCTCGCAGCATTTACTGATGGTGTGGAAATTATCGCGAAGCTGGTGACAGAATTTCCTCCGGAGCGAGTGTCACCCATTACCGGAATCGAGGCTGAGCAAATACGCCTGCTCGCGCGAGAATTCGCTTCGGCGGAATCGGCGGTCTGCTATGGAAGAATCGGAGTCAGCACTCAGGAGTTTGGTGGCGTTTGTCAGTGGCTGATTAATGTATTGAACGTGGTCACGGGAAATTTGGATCGTCCGGGCGGAGCGATGTTTACCAAGCCCGCTTTTGATCCAATAGCCGCACCACAGTCCTTGTCGCCGCGCGGTAGTTTTGGCCGCTGGCACAGCCGGGTGCGAAAGCTACCCGAATTTACTGGAGAGCTTCCAGTCGTCGCTCTTGCCGAAGAAATTTTAACCGCCGGTCCGGGACAAATTAGGGCGCTCGTGACTGCCGCCGGCAATCCCGTGCTTTCGACGCCCAACGGTCGTGAGCTCGATCGGGCGCTCACCGGTCTTGAATTCATGGTCTCGATCGATCCTTACATTAATGAGACGACCAGACACGCGCACATTATCCTTCCGCCCACCTCATCGCTCGAGCGCGTTCACTATGATGTCGCCTTTCACGTCCTGGCAGTTCGAAACACGACGAAGTTCTCTCCTGCTTTGTTTGAACCAGACGGAGAGACGCGACACGATTGGGAGATATTTCTGGAACTACAAACACGTATGGAGCACGATAGCGGCTTTGGCAATCTCATCGGTCGCACGAAGCGAAGTGTAATCAAACAATTCTTCGGGCCTGAGACAATTCTGGATTTGGGTTTACGCTTTGGGCCATACGGCTCGAAGCTCAACCCCTTTTCTAAAGGTTTGACTCTGCGTAAGCTTAAGAAAGCGGTTCACGGAATCGATCTGGGTCCACTTACTCCGTGCTTACCTGCTCGGTTATGTACTGCGGACAAACGCATTGAGTTGGCCCCGGAAGCTCTCGTCAAAGATATCGAACGCGTAAAGGCGAAATTTTTGCCCCACGACAACTCTTTGGAGTGCGGCGGCAAGCTCAGCGCGACGCCGCGTTCACATGATTCTGAATCGGATCGCGGGCGTCCCGCGGGCCAACCTTCATTACCCTCTTCCCCTTTGTCACCCTTTTCCGCAAGTGGCGCGAACGGCCATCTGCTCTTAATCGGCCGCCGCGAGCTTCGCAGTAACAACTCCTGGATGCATAACAGTCTCAGATTGGTTAAGGGCCAAGCTGAGAAATCTCGCTGCACAATTATCATGCACCCGACCGATGCCGCCGAGCGCCACCTCATACAGGGTCAAAGTGTATCCGTGCAATCAAGGGTGGGATCGATAGAGGTGCCGATCGAGATATCGGAAGAGATCATGCCCGGTGTAGTCAGCATTCCGCATGGCTGGGGCCATGATCGGCTTGGGGTTCGCTTAGACGTTGCTCAACAACACGCCGGCCAAAGCATCAACGATCTTACCGACAATCAGAGCATCGACGCTCTTTGCGGTACGGCCGCCTTCAACGGGACCTTGGTATCGGTTGAGGCGTCCGCGCGAGAGGATAACCCTCAGTGGTGAGCAGTCGGTATCTTGACGGAGTACATCGGGTCTCTCAACCTTCTCGACTGAACAAGACGAGGAAGGCCTATTTTCTTACACCCTCAATCACGCTGTAGGCCGACGGGGTGGGAACAATCCTGGTCAACTCAAACCCTGCTGCCTCAAGCAGCGCGCGATACTCCGCCTCTGTGCGTTCACAACCAGTCAGAAACACAAGCATCTGCAAGTCGAGAAACTTGCTGAATCCAGGCACGTTCCGCTCGGGGATGACCATCTCAACGATCAGGACCTTTCCGCTTGGAGCCATTCCCGCGCGACAATGATTTAAAATGGTCACGCACTCCTCGTCGCTCCAATCATGGATGATGTGTTTCATAATGTACGCGTCGCCGCCCGCCGGAACAGATTCAAGAAAGTTTCCGCCAACCGCTTCACATCTATCGGCGACGCCATGCTCTGCTAAAACTTCCTGAGCGCCCGTAACTACTCCCGGCGCGTCATAAAGTATTCCTTTCATGTTCGGATACTTCGACAAAACTGAGGCGAGCAGGAATCCATGACCGCCGCCGACGTCCACCAGTTTGTTAATGCCGGAGAAATCGTACGCCTGGAGCACAGCCGCCAGCGCGCCTGCACTGAAGCTGGTCATCGCGTCATGAAACTCCTCAGCTTTGATGGGGTGTTGTCCCAGCCATTCGAACCATGGCATGCCGAATTTATGCGGGACAACAGGCGCTCCATTTTGAATCGAATAAGGGAGGTCGGCCCAGACTTCAAAATTCACTTCGTCAGCCATCATGGCTGCGAATCCGCGCAGGCTCTCCGGTGCATCGCTGCGCAACAGCTCTCCGAGGGGTGTCAGGCTGAAGCGTCCATCGTCTGCTTCCGTAAAGATGCCCGCACCTGCCAATGCCCGCAGCAGTCGATAGAGCGACCGTGGGTGTGCGCCGATCATCGCGGCCATCTCATCGGAGGTCTTGGCGCCGTCTTCAAGAAAGTCTGCGATTTTAAAATGTGCTGCTACCGCAATCGATCGGGAAAGCATAAAACCAAAAATCATCTCAATCAGTTGGGCGGATGGTGGCATTGCTTGCGGACTAGTTTGTGTCATGGTTGTTTTCCGGCTTCCTTTCCCTATCGATAGGGTTGGCTATTGCTTTGATGTCCAGTTTGTATCTAATTCAGCCGCGCGGAATTTGCAACATGGAACTCAAAATCATGTCGATTGCATTTGCAAATTAAAAGGCGGCCTGCCCCCGCTTCTTAGATAGGGCCCCTAGGAAACCTTTGCTGTCTATTGACAGTGAGTCGTAGCAGATCCAAAATGCGACCAACTCACGCTACAACCCAATCTAAAACGAAGAGGAGAGACATCATGCCTTCCATCTCAGGATCTTTTTCGGGAACAATCACTCAGCAGTTTGGCTTGCCCCTGAATGACCAATCAAATCACCTACTCGCCATCGCCGAGGTTACTGGTACTCAGAAATCGCCCGATCCGCTGTGGAACGACTCCAGGATTACCTACTGGGGCGTTAACGATTTGCTCAACAGCGAGGGCAAGCAGACCGGTTACTTCAACAACGTCCATCCGGATGGCGGGAGAGACTTTGGAACCTTCGAGGGCAAAGTCTCTTCGGCAGGTGGCACAATGACCGTCGAAGGCACTTTTAAATTCACAGGCGGCGACGGTCAGTATCGCGGCATGACGGGCGGCGGCACTTTTAAGACCGTGGCTAAATCGGAAACTGAGATCGAAGCCACGTGGAACGGTGCTTACGAACTCGCCAAGTCGCAGGCAGGTTGATCACGAGGACCCGGAGCGACATATTTTTAAGTGCGGTGGCAAGCTTAGCGCGACACCGCTTTGGGTCTGTTAGCGGATTGAGATCCAAAGCACCGTCGTCGCTCCGCTCTGCTGGCGCACTCCAAAGATACGACTCAACCAGTCTCGCTAGCGGGACGGCAGAAGTTTGACAGGGTGGAGCGAGTGAAGCGAGCGCAACCACTGGATCACCGGCCCATAAAAACAATGAGCCCCGGAGGGGCGACAGAGCAATCCAACCTCTGTCGCCCTTTCAAGGCTCGCACTTGAGGGCATCAACCCAGTGGCCGCGTCCGATAAATAGTCATGGCTACCTTCTGCCGCGCTGGGACGCTTATGGCGTACGTATCCGAACGACCTCAATTCACTTCCCGCGCGCTTCATACAGAGGTCCCGCAGCGGGAGTGCTCGCAGCTCGGATCACCTCTCTTTGATCGCAACTACCTCGTACAGAGCGTTCTTAAGAAGATGCGTTTCAATATATCACCATCATGTTTGCCGATTAGCTTAGCCTCGCCGATGTTATTACCCTTTTGCAGTACGCGTAACGGCAAACCTTGAAAGAGCCTGTGAGTTAGAGATCGACAATCTCCAAGGCGGGGGTTAACCGCCCTTCCTGACATGACCAACTGTCCAATCGTGAATGGTCCTCATAAGTTCAAACCACCCCGCTGAAGAACAGGACGACCAGGTTTTGCAGAATCGTCGGGCCGAGCACGTACATCTCATCCTTCAAGAACCTCAGGGTACCGAGATTACCGTCCCCGCGCTGTACTAGCGTCGTCGTCGTTGTGGTGAACTCAATCGGGCCGAGACTCTGGTTCACCACCTTGATAACGTAGAGACCCTGTTGATTCACTGGCGCTGTTAGAGTTGCAATGCCCGAAACGGCATCCGCCGTCTGCAACGTCAGTCCCGAAGGATCCACCAGCACTATTTTGAATGGCACGTTCAGACTCGACTCGGCTGTGACCGTTATCTGCTCTGAACCAGGCTGCGGTTGATAGTTACTGCTCGCAGTTTGGCCCGGTGCGGCAGTGCTGGACTGATTCGTGGTAGTGCCTGGGCTACTCGTCGGCTGCCCACTGGCGCTGGAGCTTTCCAGGCAGAAGCCGTCGACATAGACCACGCCACTCATGTTCTTGATCTCCAGCTTGTGATTGCCACCTGTCAGTCCCGTGTACTGCACCTTGTAATCAGGCTTGAACTCGGGAGCCTGAGTCGTGCCCACACTACCGGTGTAGTTGATCGTTTGCTTGAAAACCCCGTCCAGATAAATGCCGGCCTGGCCACCCTTCGGACTCTTCGCAAACGAGTAACTGACCGAACCGATGCTGCCCGCTGGCACCGTGAAGTCGAGACTCGCGGTGTGGCTGGGGCTGTTGCCGGTGTGATATCGGAAGTGTCCGCCACTGGCGCTCCCGTTGTTGCTTGAATGCCAGGCGCTGGAGTAAGCAATCTGCGAATCGTCGTCTTCGAGACACGTAACAATAGGTGTCGGCGTAGGCGTAGGGGTTGGTGTTGGTGTTGGTGTTGGGCAACTGCCGAGATTGGTAACCGCGACGTTGTCAATGTACCAACCACTCGCTGGACCCGCCGTTGTGGCAGCGTCTGAAGTCATGCGGAAGCGGATGTAAACAGGCGAGGCACCCGGATTAAGCAGTCCACCAGCAAAAGCGCGCAGCGAAATCTTCGTGTGACTCAATCCACGCGAGCCGGTGAAGGCGCGCCGTCCCTGGAGCGGCGACAAGATGACGCCGTTAAACGTTCCGTCAAGCTTACCGTTGTAGCCGTTCTCAACCATGTGGTTACCCAGGTCGAAAGTGGTCGTATTGTCCGGGAACGGCGTGGCGTTGAAACTCGGAGCTCCAATCGCAAGCTCCATCACGCCGCCATCAAACGATCCTTCGGTGGTGAAGAGGTGATCGAATTCCATCACCGAATCGCCGGTTAAGGTTAATGGTCCAATGACGGCTGAAAAGTCACTGGGGGCCCCGTCCGAACCTGGATCAAAGTCCGGCGCATACATCCCAGCCGAGGGCGTACCGCCAAAGTCCATGTTCGGCACGCGCTGGAACGCAGCAAGGCCTTGATTCGGCGTGGCGGAATCCTGGAGCGGTGGGGTGAATCGATCGTTGGCTGATGCTGTCTCAAACGTTTCTTTGGCAAAGAGCGGCGTCGAGGCAGACTCGGGCGAGGTCGGGGCGCCGAAGCGCACGATGGCGTTGCCGGTGTTGTTGGTATCGATGCGGCCGTTGTTTCGGTCGCGGGCCTGCACTATGTAGTAATACGGTTGATTCCGGACTAGACCGGTGTCCGTAAACGAAGTGCCGCTAACAGCCGTCTGAATGCGATTGGCTGGCGAGGGTGCAAACGTTGGACTTTGCGTGCCGTCGCCCTGAGCTACAGAAGTGACACGGTAGATGTCGTACACGATGTCGGCATTCGGGTTAGTAGAGGTTGCCGGCGACCAACTTAGCGTCAGGCGATCACACTGCTGCGGATCCGTCACTTGCGCCAAGCCGCCGAAGATTGGATTCGATGGTGCAGTTATCGAACCCGGAAGAGGGATTTCCCACATGCCGCGGCCGTGCGTCGCGATGCGGAGTTTGCGCTCTGACGTGATGCCCATGTCAAACACGGCGACGCGCGGCAAACCGGTACCAACCGGCGTCCAATTGGCCCCGCCGTCATCCGAGCTATAAACACCGATGTCCGTCCCCGCTAAGAGGCGATTGGAATCAGCCGGATCAATCACAAAAGCGTTGACAGGCACTTGCGGCAAAACGTTCGCGCCCGAACCGCTGGCCGGTGTCCAGTTCGGCGACGTCAGGCTTGTCGTCTTCCAAACATTTGTAACACCGAAGGCTGACAGCGTGACGTAGGCAATATTCGGATTGTTGGAGTCGATGGCCGCGCGGGCGACGAAGCCATTCGGGACTACGTTAGTGGGGTCAAGGTTCGTCAAAATTGGCGAACCGGTCGTTGTTCCCCAGAGTCCGCCCGTGCGCAGGCCGACGAGGCGGATATTGTCGTTAGTGGGCGCAATCCCGATCGCGCTGATGGGAATACCCGCCGGCGGCGTCACCGCCGTGTTGAGTTCAATGGGCGCCTGGCTGACAACCGTGTGGACTAAACCTTTGTTGTCCGAACGGTAGAGCCGATCGCTTCCGTAGTAGACCGTGTTCGGTGTGCCTGGACCGGTTTCGAGCGGCGCATAGAACAACACGGAATCGCTACAAGTAATCCCGTTTCCTGTCCCAGCGATCTGGCACCCGCGGAAGGTCCAATTCTCAAACGCATTGACGTCTTCACTGAAAGCGTATCCCATTACTGAACCGCCCGCCGCATTCGAGTTGAAGTAAGTGTGGTACATCGTAGCGCCGGTAGTAGATGAACTTTGGTCGATGGCAGCGTAGCCGCCGTCGCCATAGTCCGTACGCCGCCAGGTGCCGTCGAAACGAATCATATTTGTGCCGTTGTCCTGCGTGCCTCCGATCGTGAAGTTTGGATCGGTCGGATGAATAGCCACGCTCATAAACTGTGTAGCGCTAAAGGTGGTGTTGCTCAGACTGGTCCACGAGGCGCCGGCGTTGTTCGAACGATAAATGCCTCCGTCGCTGCCGAAGTAGATCACCTGCGGATTCGAGGGCGCAACAGCAATGGCGTGCGAATCCACGTGCAGGCCGGTTGCACTCGTAGTGAATGAAGCTCCGCCGTTAGTTGAAATACCGAAAGGCAATGCCGGCGAACCGCCCAGATAGACGCGGTTTGCATTGGTGGGGTCAACGTCAACGGCTATATCATAGAAGCATTGCGGATTGCAGAAGTTGTTGTCCACCATCAATGTCCAGGTTTGGCCGCCGTCCGTCGAGCGATATAGCGAGCCGGTACCAAACGCCGACGCCGCGTAGACCGTCACGGCGCCGCCGGTTTTGTTGATGGCCAGTTCAGTTCTGGTGGCGGTGGAAGTATTCCCGGCGATGTCCAGAGTTTTGGTGAAGGTCGGTGTTGGGTCTAGCGCGTTGGTCGTCAGGAACAACCCGCCGTTGTCGGCCGGTGTCGGAGGAGTGGTTGCTAAAGCTGCGGTCCCGACAACCGATGCGATGATGCGACTCGGATTGCCCGGCTCCATCGCCAGGTCCACGATATTGCGATTTTCACCGACGCCTATGGCCGTCACGGCGAGTTTGGTGAAGGTCGGCGAAGCGGACATCGCGTTGATCGAGCGAAACAATCCGCGATTCGGCAAGACAGCCGGAGTGGCCGGGCCGATGCCGCCGATCCCCGAAGTGGTGCCGACGAAAATGATGTTCGAGTCTGTTGGATGTACGAGAATTTCACCGATGGCGCGTCCGCTGAAGACATCGTTGTTCGCTGCATCGCGGTTGATAGGACCCACGATAGTTGGCGCGGCGCTGCTGGCGTTTTCGATGCGATACAGCCCGACGCCAAAGAAGCTATCGGCTGAGAAACTTTGTTCGCCTGTGCCGACGAACACGACTTCAGGATTAGACGGAGCAATAACGACGGTGCCGATGGCGAGTGAGAGGGCATTGTCCATGAGCGGCACCCACGTCGTGCCGCCGTTAGTGGTGCGGTAGAGTCCACCTTGCGCCGTGCCGACGTAAGCGATATCGGGATTGGTCGGATGCACGGCAATGGTGACGGTGCGCCCGCTGACAGGTGTGGAAATCCCCACCGTCTGCCCATTCGGAATCGGGAAAGGACCGATGGGCGTCCAAGTCCCAGATATCAACGCTGAGATGTTGGACTGCGTCTGTGCTCCGGTAGCACTCGTCCCCGTGGCGGGTTCTTTCGCGGCCAACAGGCGCTTTTGCTGCTCCTCCAATTGTTGGATCGCCTGCATTCGCACGGTGGGATCAAAGGGTAGCCCACTGCCGATGCCGCGCAGCAGGGCCATATGCTCAGCACGCTTGAGCATATATTCTTCCTTGCTCATCACATTTTTCCATGCACGCGGGACGTCAGGATCGTCATCCGTGAACAATGACAGGGCCGCTTTGCTGATAAACGGAGAGGCCCACGCAAGAAGCATCACTGAAGTCAATAGGCCGGCGATCACCAGGACTCTTCTCATTTCCCTTATCTCCTTATTTTTGTGCACATAGAAGACGAGCGGTTCCAAGCCTCTAGCGAGGCTGGCGAAGTCTGAAATTACTCATGCAGCCTATTCAGGAGACTTGAGAAATACTTGAGGAAAACTTGAGGATGAAAACGTTGTTAAGCGGGGGCCTCGACACAGTGGGACTCAGTCAGTACCGTAACGCAGTAGCGTCGGGTCAAGCTGGGACATCACTCAACACAGTGGCTAACAGTCGGTATCCCGACAGTCGGGATAGCGTCGGGTCAACCCTAGCCAAACACTCAACGCTGGGCAAACAGTCAGTATCCCGACGGGTCGGGATACTGACTGTGACCCACTCGGAATCACTCTAGAACTCACTCATTCAACCGCGCGTGATTGCCCGATCAGCGGTGCAAGCTTAGTTTGTCCAAACGCAACGTTGTGTTCTGAGTCAATCAACATCCGATTGCCCTCGAACTTAAAGTTAACGGTGGAGTAAAAAGGCGTCTCATAAAGAACGATCTTTACAGTGAAAGTATCTTCTCCAGTCCATGCACCACTCGCGGCAACTAGGGGATTCTCGGGGACGCTGAGAAAATGACCGAGTCCGTTGGTGAATGACCCGCGACTTCTCGCCCAGGAATCTATCCCAATCGGAGTTCGGGTTTCGCCATTTACCGTTTGCACAATCAGGGCCGGCGACGACGAATTGAAATCCAGCGCCACTCCCTTCACACGACGATCATTTTCCGCAAACTCATACCACTTCCCGGAGAAGCTCGAAGCTAGCGAGGACGTCGAGGCAGCTCGTGGAAACTTAACCGTGAGTTCAGCCAACCGCGATTCAAGTTGCCGGCGAGCAGTCGCATTCTCAGGCAAGCGTCCAGGCTTCATCGCCGGCAGGAGTTTGTCCCACACGAGGTTCATAACTTTCTGCATGTCGCGAACGCCACTGGTGATGACAACCACAGCATCCTGTTCGGGAAGCACTAGGCAGTATTGGCCAAACGCTCCGTCACCGCGGAAGGTGTTGTGGCGCGATCGCCAGAATTGATACCCATAGCCTTGATCCCAATCGCTCGTTGGTGCTGAACCATTTGAAGTCTGCATCGACGTTGCCTGCTCAACCCATGAAGCAGGTATTAATTGCTTGCCGTTCCACCTTCCCTTCTGAAGATATAAAACTCCGAAGCGTGCAATCTCTTCCGTGCGCAGTGACAAGCCGTAAGCACCAACGGTAATTCCTTGTGGATTGGTGCTCCATTGTGGATCTTTAAAGCCCAACGGTTCGAAGAGTCTGGGTCGAAGATAGTCAACCAGAGTCATGCCGGTAACTTTCTGCACGATCGCCGACAGCATGTAAGTAGCAGGTGAGTTATAGAGAAAGCGGGTGCCGGGTTTGAATGGGACTGGATGCGCGAGAAAAGTTTTGGTCCATGAGTCATTGCTTTTTGTTGGATCACCTGGACGAATCGGCGCTTCACTTTGATGGCCCGTGTTCATCCTCAGCAGATCTCGCACACGCATTGCGCGCAGGTTAGCTGACGGCTCCGCAGGCGCCTCTTCCGGAAAGAACCCCAGCACCTGATCGTCCAGGCTCAATTTCCCCTCGGAGATCGCAAGGCCAACTGCGGTCGACACAAAACTCTTACTCAACGAATAGAGCATATGTGGCGTATCTCGATCGTAGGGACCCCACCAACCTTCTGCTACGACATGTCCATGTCGAACGAGCATGAAGCTGTTCATGGCGTCGATATCTTTGTCGGCGGCCTCCACGAAACCGAGCATGTCTGCTGATGAGATTCCCTGTCGCTCCGGACTGCTACGCGCTAACGACGCAGACTTCTGCGAAGTGGCAATAGGTCGATGATGCGATTGGTACGCAACAGTTCGGGACGTAGCAATCGGAACAGTCGGAACCGTCGGAACCGTCTGAACAACGCCCAGCAGAAGTAGAAGCACTAAGCCCGGAGCTCGAAAATTTTTCATGTGACGTGCGACTGTCGTTCTAAGTAAGCGCAAAGACGCGAAGGCGCAGAGACGCAAAGAAATTATCAGAAATGACTGTCTCTGTTAGGGACTAGTGTTGTTTTGTGGATCGTGTTTTTCGCGAAGGCGACGATCGACGAAGCAACCCAACAACGAAACGCCTTGAATCGTTCTTTGCGTCTCTGCGGTTTCGCGTCTCCGCGCTAATTTATCACTCTTCCAACTGCGGTTGAACTCAACGGCAGTGCACACAAGCCGTAAATTAACTAAAACCTTTCTAGTCGAATAATCGTTTTAACCAGCATGTATTGCCCAAGATGCGGAAGAGCCGAACAGGTGCCTGAAACTTTCTGTCGTCAGTGCGGCCTTTTTCTGCCCAACTTGTCGCAGCCCCTCAAACGTGAGATTCCACCCGAAGAGCATCTAAAAGCCAACACGGTTCTTAATGCATTAACTATAGTCGTGAGTTTTACCCTCTCGTTTTTGCTCTTTGCTATCGTACCGAACAAGCATCCGCTGATCTATGTTACGGCGGGCCTCTTGATCGCGATCGGCGCGTGGCACATTCAGACCTTCATCAGAACCCAGAAGCTCAAAAAGCAGTGGCAACGAAGAGCTCCCCTAAGTGAAGTCGAAGCGGGTTTGCCAGAAACAGAACGGACATTAAAATCCGCGTCAAGTGCAAAGTTGTTGGATCAGGCAGACTTTGGGAGCACAGTTCCAGCGAGTGTGACAGAACATACCACCAGGCACCTGGCTGAAAAACCCCCGCCAAAGGTTTAGTGGAGTTGGTAGGCTTGGCAAACAGTCAGTACCGTAACGCGGTAGCGTTTGGTCCTCCGTTAGACATCGCTCAACACCATGGCCAAACAGTCAGTACCGTAACGCGGTAGCGTCGGGTCAACCGTAGACATCACTCAACGCAGTGGCAAACAGTCAGTACCGTAACGCGGTAGCGTCGGGTCAACCGTAGACATCACTCAACGCAGTGGCAAACAGTCAATACCGTAACGCAGTAGGGTCGGGTACATCGTAGACAATCACTCAATCACCAAAATCCGGCAGATCGTTCCCCTGTCTGTACAGTACATAGTCGATAGCCCTCGCAACGCTTTGTTCATTCCACAGTTTCCGCTTGCTGCCTTTCCGTGCCCACGGACTGAACTCGTGCTGCCAAAGATGTCCCTCCCTCAATTCCCTTGTCGCGTTTGCTTTGAATGCCTTGAGCACAATCTCGGGATCGCGGTTCGCTGTAACAACTGTATGGACGTGATTGGTGCGAACATTAAATGCTAAGAGCGACCACTTTCGGATCTGGCAGGTTTCACGGATGGCATTCTCAATCGACTTACGTTCCCTCGCGCCGAGAACTAATGGCCTGGTCTTGAGTTGCTGCTGGTTGTATAGATGCCATCGATCGTTTGGCGGTATGTAGGGTTAGCGGTATTGATTGTGAAAACGATCGATGGAACCGCGTTTATCGCCGTGCAGCCAAGTACCATATGTTCGAAACGAGATGAAGTATGCGAGAGGCGTATCGGTGTTGTTCCACATGGTGAGGATGAGGAAACTGAATTTGGACGGTGCGCATGTTGGCAGTGGGGATCGAAGTGTGTCAACAAACGGTTGATCCGACGCTATCGCGTCTGGGTGCTGACTCTCTTGCACTGTAGTGAGTGTTGTCTCACCTCGGACCCGACGCTACCGCGTTACGGTACTGACTGCGACCCACTCAGAAGTTCGGGCCAGGCACGAATCGCTGTCGTCAGGTTTCAAGCTTAGTTGAATCGACTCCCACTGCGTCGGCATTAGCAATCTTCCAACCATCATCACGAACGGCCGGAACCTGGTAGCGACTTGCGACTGCCTGCGACAAAGCAGGCGCCGGCGCCATTAGCGCGAGCGCGAAAAGCAATTCTCATCTATGACTCTCCTTTCAGGGTGGGCCGGTGCGTTGAGGTCACTCAACGCAGTGGCAAAACAGTCAGTACCATCACGCGGTAGCGTCGGGTCGACCTAGACATAACTCACGTCCGTGGATCACAGTCTGCACCGTGACGCGGTAGCGTCGGGTCACCCTTAGACATCACTCCACTCAGCCGAACAGTCAGTACCGTGACGCGGTAGCGTCGGGTCGTATGAATGTTGACTGCCATCTGATTGATCATCGACACGCCTACCGCGCTTAACCGCCGTGTGTTGAGTATGTCCAACGTTGACCCGACGCTACCGCGTTACGGTACTGACTGAGACCCACTCTGAAGCCGTATTCCCCGGGGTTTCAAAGCAACACTAACTGGATTGGCCAACGCTTTTCGGCGTAAGTGTTGCGTCGATGAAAGGCGTAGAGGCGACGGCGTGATAGTAACCCAGTGGACCAGCGGAGCGCCGGGGTCGCCCAGTCAAAACCCGCAACTCCCTCATCACACACTTGGAGTTAGGGTAATCGCTAGAGTCAATACCGAATTGCAAAGTGATTCTCCTGAGAAGGTTGACCGGTATCAAGATAGAAGAGCATAATCTGGACCAAAGAAGAAAGTAGCCTTATACCTTTCTAACCTATCCTTGCGTCACCGGTTTTTCTTCTTCAATAGCCCACTCGCATCAGTACGGGTGCGGAACTGTGATTACCTAATAGGACTTTAGCAATGGAGATCAAGCTCCCACAAAGGCAAAGAATTCTAGTCGCGACTCTGTATCTGGCAGTGCTCGTTCTGGTCTATCGCTTTATCGGCGGGGACTTCACTTTCGTACTTGGGAGCGGTACCCATCCTCACATAATTTGGTTCTTTTCCGGTGCTCTAATGATCATCTTGGGCTCCTATATTGTGGAGCCTTATTTCACCAAGCCCTCCGACGCAATTGTTAATTCTGTCGCCGTGCTCGTCGCGTTATTCGGAATCACCAATAAGACAGTGTTCTTTGCCTACAAGTTCGTCCTCTGCTACGCAGCGGGTGTATTACTGCTCAGCATTGTCTCTATAGCCCTGAAAGACGCTCAGAATCCAATCCTGCAACAGATCGGCAGGTTGAGCTACTGGATTGTGGAAACGTTAGGGGGCTCGAAATGGATATTTTCGCTGATATACCTGTCCGCTTCATACACCTACTTTGCAAACCCTTCCCAGATAATTTCCTTTATCACGGTGATAGCCCTTTGGATAATCTTGACGTTCTTCGACATAGGGAGCTGGGGAGTGAAGAAAGCGGCACAACTCCTGCGATTGTTGGAACAAAAGCCTCATACGGAACTGGGTACCGCAATTGGGTGTGAAAATCCCTACCTCTATCGAATTGAGATCGACGGGAAGAAGAGTTCCAACCTGAGGGTCCAATACGGACACTTAGTCGTGGTTGAAAACAGCCCGAACGTCGGTTCGATCGGAATGGTTATTAATAAGAAGCATCTTCTGAACAAGGAGTGGTTAAGCGTTTACTTGCTGCGCGACGAGCACGAAGAGCCCATTAAGTTGGATTTGAAGTCACGAAAACTTATAAGTGAGCCGAATTCAATATTTGCATTTAGTAACCGGGCTTACAAATTGGATCTCACGTCTGTGCCGCAGGCTGTGAACACTCTTATTAAAGGCAACGCGCTTTATCGACACAGAGGAGATTTTGTGGGGTACGTTACTGCCGGATCGAATATTAATACAATTAGTTTTACCGTGCTCAGAGATACCGACAGTGCTGGTCAGACAGTGTCAGAGGGGGCAATCCTTAAAACGACAATTTATTCAGACGAAACTCTGTACCAAGTTATTAATGGAAATACTAAAGCGGAACGTCTTGAAAATTTCGATTCTCACGGTTATGTCATCGGGCTCGCAAGAAAACTCGGAAAGTATGATCGCGCTGATAGGAGCCTAGACGTTATTAAGTGGGTTCCCACAATGTACTCGCCATTATTTTTTACAGACAGCATAGAACCCTCAGCCGACAAGCTAAGGGCGATGGCAAGCGATTCAATTGGCCATCTACCGAATACGGATTTAGAAATCCCGTTAAGAGATATCAATGCAATCGTAACTCACAATACTGCGATATTGGGGATTCTCGGCATCGGCAAGTCCTGCCTGTCATATGAACTCATAAAGCGCGTAACCGATGTAAGGGTGAAGGTAATTTGTATCGATATCACCAACGAGTACGTAACTGAATTGGCGGCATACCTACCCGGGGCCAACGCGATTACTGCGGACGATGTAAACGCCTTCAATAGTATTAATGGAAGGTATGGCTTTATCGACACTGAAACTTCCGGCGGGCACACCAAACAAAACTATGAAAAAAGTGGCAATGTGGCCGAGTATAGAAGCGCTATAAAGGACGACTTGTGTCTGTTCTTATTTGGGGCAACGGGAATTCCTGAAGATAAAAGGTTTGAGACTGTCCATAAAGTTCGAATCTACAACATCGATTATCACAAGGCTTCCAAAGGAGAAAAGATTGGATTCAACGTGATCACAACTGATCTGACCCAAGCAGAAAAAACGAGGGTAATCGCTGAAGAGCTTTTCAAAATCCTAATGACAAGTCCCCTTGAAGCCGAGAAAAGGGCAAAGGTGTTACTTGTTTTTGAAGAAGCTCATTCCTTAATTCCTGAATGGAACTCAGTAGCAAACGAAGTGGATAAGGCGGCCACCAACGGCACCGCAAAAATCATCCTGCAGGGACGTAAATATGGTCTGGGCAGTTTGGTAATAACGCAGCGAACCGCGAACGTGAGCAAAAGTATTCTAAACCAATGCAATACTATTTTCGCACTCAGAGTATTCGATGACACCGGCAAGGGGTTCCTATCGAACTATATTGGTTCAGATTATGCTGATACTCTAGCAACCCTTGAAGAGCGCCACGCTATTGCTATTGGCAAAGGTTTGCGGCTGAAACAACCTATTATTTTAGAACTTAATAACCGAGCAGCGGTGATTGCAATTCCGCAACCTTCAACAGTAAATGTCCCTGACTCGTCGCCATGAGATGTAATTTCATGTTCGCGGTTGATAAACCCAAATGCCGGCTGAAAAAATCTTAGCGCCTCTTTGCATCAACCAGGGCTGCACACTCGCAGGACCGACCCCGATTTCTTCTCTGTGCCGATTTCTTCACCACGATTAAACCCGACGAGCGCAGACTATTTCCGGAACCCTATTCGGATTTACAGGACGAATATGAATGACAACACCAACCTACTCGGCGAGTAACTATCTGCTTGAGGATTATGGTCACACACTATTTCCCCTGGTGACCACTTCTTTTTTGGTCGAGACATTCTCCGCTGAACTTAAAGAATTCATCGACACAAAACTCCTTGACTCTTCCGTGCACGATATTCATTTCTTGCCACAACAGAGATGCTACGCGGCAAAGGGTGGTTTTCATCTGAGGCGAACTGTGAAGTTAGATCCTGTGGCAGAATTCTTTATTTACGACCTAGTGTACCGTAATCGACAATCCTTTCGACGAGATCACCGCGACAACAGAAGAAGCTTCGGATACCGCTTCCTCCGGGGAAAGCCCCAGTCCTCAGCCGAAGCCTACGCTGCTTTCAAGACCGCAGTGGCCGAAGCGAAGAGCAGATATGAGTTTACTCTTACAGTGGATGTCGCAACCTATTTCAACTCGATTTACCACCACGACTTGGTGGGCTCTTTGCGCGGCACCTGGCCAGATGTGGATGTAGAAGCGCTCGGGATCTTTCTGCGCGAAATCAACGTGGGGCGTTCGATCGACTGTCTACCCCACGGCCTTCACCCGTGCAAAGCGCTGGGCGCGGAGTTTTTGAGGTTTATCGATAACTCTTACCTTATTCAAAGTCCGCTGTTGTTGCGCTTCATGGACGACGTTCATGCCTTTTCAGATAGTCGAGATGGTCTTACTGCGGACCTGTTGAGAATACAGGAACTTTTAGGTGAGCGTGGGTTGTCCCTAAATATTGCGAAGACTTTCGAAGGTCCTGTGCAGAGCCAGGACATCGCAACAACAGTCGATGCAATGAAAGCTGAACTCCTTCGTTTACGTCGGCGAATTCTTATTACCGAAGACTACGAAGCCGATTTGGTTGAGGACTACGAAAAGAAACCTCTGTCACAAGAACAGCTAGCGTATTTGGTCGGATTAATTAGCTCTGCAGATGTCGAGGAATCAGATGCAGAACTGGTTCTCGCATTACTTAGAGACCATGGCGAGGAAGTCTTGGATCACATGTTGATTGTTCTCAAGCGTTTTCCGGGGCTCACTAAGAGTATTTATAACTACTCAAGGTTTACAGAGGATCGACAGGGACTTGACGACTTGATCCTCAAGTTTCTCGATGACTCTCCGCTAGCGACAGAGTATCAGCTGTTCTGGCTATCAAAACTAGCCGAGGACTTTCTATCCGACTCGTCCAAGTATGGCGACATCCTAATTAAGGCCCTAGAGCACACCAATGCAACCACTATATCAAGGGCAAAAGTGCTCGAAATTCCTGACCGTCGCTTCGGCTTGCCCGAGCTTCGTGAGGAACGGCTTCGGGCTGGTCGATCCGACTGGGAGGCTTGGAGTTCAGCAGCGGGCTTGCGTGAGGATCCAAGGGCAGCTCGCAATCATCTTCTGGGCTATTTTGCCAACGCTAGTGCGATAAATCACTTTATCGCAGACTGTATTATCAAGGTTTAGACATCCGAGAAAGTTATGAATTAGTCGACCCATCAGACGCTTTCAGCATCAACCTTGCGGAGTTAATCAGTACTATTGGCGGTAAATGCGACGGTCTCCTAGGAATTGAGTGCGAAGTTTGTCCTCTCCGCCCCCCTGTACTACACTCGCCCCACCGAAGCCCAGAAGGCACAAGGCAGTAAGCAGAAAGCAGATCAAACGAATACGCAATCATCCATCCGGAGGCACGCCCGCATGCTCGATAGGACTATCTCGCACTATCACATCACGTCGCAGCTTGGCGAAGGTGGGATGGGAGTCGTCTATGAAGCTGAAGACACTAACCTCGGTCGGCACGTCGCTCTAAAATTCTTAACACCTGCACTCGCCAACGATGAAAATCTCCTCGCGCGCTTCCAAAGAGAGGCGCGGGCGGCGTCGGCGCTTAATCATCCGAACATCTGCACCATCCATGGCATCGAGCAATTCGAGTCGGAGCATTTCATTGTCATGGAGCTGCTCGACGGTGAGGCGTTGGCGGATCGCATTCGGCGCGGGGCGATAGATATCGAGCCGCTACTGACCTTGGGCGTGCAGATCGCCGACGCGCTCGAGTCGGCACACTCCAAAGGAATCGTGCATCGCGATCTGAAGCCGGCAAATATCTTCGTCACGTCGCGCGGACAGGCAAAGATTCTCGACTTCGGCGTCGCCAAGATCGATCGTCACAATGCCCCGGACGCTGACTCGATGGTAGCTACAGTGCGCAAAGACCAGTTGACTTCGGCGGGCGCAACGATCGGCACTGTCGCTTACATGTCGCCGGAACAGGCGAGGGGTGAGATCACCGACGCCCGAACTGACCTCTTTTCCATCGGCACCGTCCTCTACCAGATGGCGACGGGATTTCTTCCTTTCCAGGGCGAGACCTCCGCGGTCGTGTTCGACGCCCTCCTCAATCGCGATCCGACACCGTTGAATCAGCTCAATCCATCTCTGCCCCAAGAGCTCAACCGAATCATCGGACAAGCATTAGAGAAAGATCGAGAGATGCGTTATCAGAGCGCGACTGATCTGAAGACGGCGCTCAAACGATTGAAGCGCGATATGGACTCCAGTCCACGACATTCGACAACGACTAGCGGGACCCGGCGAGCTGCCGCAACCGTTAGCGACCACTCCATTGCTGTTCTCTACTTCGAGAACCTCAGCGGAATGAAGGAAGACGAGTACCTGCGCGACGGGATCACCGAAGACATCACCACGGAGCTGTCCAAGATTCAGGGATTGAAGACTTTCTCGCGCGCGATGGTCCTCGCCTATCGCGACAAATCGGTGACGGCGGGACAGGTCGGTAAAGAACTCGGCGCTTCGTATGTGCTCGCTGGCAGCCTGCGGCGAGCAGGCGCCCGCCTCCGCATCAATACTCAGCTGGTCGACGCAGCAACAGATTTTCCGCTCTGGTCGGAACGCTACGACCGCGAAATGAAAGACGTGTTCGAAGTGCAGGATGAAATCGCACAGAAGATTGCTGCGGCCCTGCGCATTACGCTTTCTCCCCAGGAGCAGCAAGCCCTCTCCGCCAAGCCGACCGAAGACTTGCAGGCTTATGATCTGTATCTGCGAGGAAGAAATTATGCGCGGCAGGTCGGACGGCAGGATCTAATGTTTGCGTTGCAGATGTTTGAGAACGCGGTGGCGCTTGATCCCGAGTTCGCGCTCGCTCATGCCGGGCTCGCGAATGTCTGCGCCCAGTACTACTACCATTTTGAGAGGCAGCAGCATTGGATTGATCGGGCCATTGCCGCAACGCAGAAGGCGAGCGCGAAAGGCCACGACGCTCCGGAGATTAAGCTTGCCGAAGCCTGGGTGCTTTTTGCCGAGGGGCGATACCTGGAGGCTGCAGACAAAATGCGCACAGCGCTCAGCCGAAATCCTGATATTGACGGCGGTTACTACTTGCTCGGTCGCGCGCTTTTTTCCGCCGGACGTTATCAGGAGGTTGTGGACATCATGGAAGAGGCAATGGCGCACTCGGGGGAGAATTACAACACGATTGTTCCGATTCACAATTCCCTTGGGGCGCTCGGAAAGAAAGATGCCCTGAACAACTTCAGTCATCGTGAAATCGCCGTTTACGAAGGGCACGTGAAGAAAATGCCCGAGGACGCACGGGCCCGCGTTTTGTTGGCGAGCAACTACGCCATGCAAGGCAGAATGGATGAGGCCAAGCGGGAAGTGGATATGGCCATGATCCTGCGTCCTGATGATTCAATGATTCTCTACAACGCCGCTTGTCTCTTTTGCGCGATGAATAATGTTCCCGATGCGTTGAAGGCTATCAGGAAAGCGTGGGAGTCGGGTTATCGCGATGCAGTCTGGACGCGACAGGATCCCGACCTGGAATTGCTGCGTGGGAATGAGGAGTTTGAGCGGTTGTATCCGGCGACAGCGGCGAAAAGCGCGTAGCGGAAATTTGCAGGTTGGGAAGGGGGCCTGCCCCCGCTCTGCGATGAGAATAAGAAATCGAAAATGGCAAGTCTCCAAACTTAAAACATTTTCCATTTCTCATTTCTCATTTTTCATTCTCATGGTGGAGCGGGGGCAGGCCCCCTTCCTAACCTGTGAATCATTCCAGTTGAGTTATATACGCATGGCTGCAATCGGTTATGCGAAGCCTGAATGCCTTTCCATTGGCCCAGCGGCTATCCCGACCTGTCGGGATACTGTCCCGCGCCTTGAGTAGCGGCAAACGCCAAATCGGCAATTGGAAATCGGCAGGTACCGACTGGCCTTCCCAACCTGCAAATTACAGTGGTCAGCACTTTCTAGCTGATGCGCGGAAGGTATCAACCTTTCTCGAGGATGATGTCCCAGGTCATCAGAAGCGAGTCGGGCTCCAGCTCCTTAGTGGAAGGTAGAACCTTGCCAATCGCAGCGTCTCTGGTCGAGCCCAGTTCCGCGAACAGAATGTCCTTCTCATTTAAAGGCTCGTCCGGAAAATACATTTGTGTTACCAGGCGATCTTTTCTTCCAGTGACATCGAAGTGAATATGTGGCGGGCGCGCGTTAGTTGGGTTTGCCGGATTGATGGGATACGCGCCAGGCTTGATCGTCTTGAATCGGTAGCGCCCCTCGGCGTCGGTGATCTGAACGCCGTAGCCTTGAAAGCCAGGGTCGAGTGGCGCGGGATTGGCGTCGGTCGGGTGATCGTAACGCCCATGCGTGTTGGCCTGCCAGAGTTCAATCTTCGCTCCTCTTACGGGTTCGCCGTTGCTGTTTAAAACTCTGCCGGTCAGATGGACTAACTTCCCTTGTGCCCGCCCGCGTCGACCCTTGATAACGGTCAAGTCCATGTCATGGTCCATTGGACGCATGATGGGATAAAAGGGTCCCATAATTTGCTCGGGTGTAAGTTGGCGCTTTACCTCCTGCCCTAATACCGAGCGGAGAGGATTTGTCATAGCTAGACAGCCGAGGGCGGCTGCCATTTCAAGCATTTCACGACGGGAGAAGGTATTCCGGGAATTCATTCTGTTCCTCCAGTTAAGGGTTAACATCTCAAGGCGACGGGAAACGCGGGCAAGGTATTAACGGATGAAATTATGTCAAATAGTTTGGCTGGAATCTTGATATCTACGGTGTGGGGTAAGTCGAAAACTTACCGCCCGCCTTATGGGCAAAGCCGAAATAATTGGATATCAGTATGCTCCACAAGGCGAATTCGCACAATCCCTGATCCGGTCTTTGCGTGAGACCAGACTATCAGCCCCCAACCTGCAATTTTACCTCTCTTGAATTGTTCCGTAGGAAGTGCTCTCAGTTAACCAACTCAGAATGCTTACGCAAACGAAAGCTGGGGGCGGCGGCGAAGTTGTTCCTTCACCACCCGAGATGGCTTGAGCCGAAGATTACGAGTACGCGATCGTTTGGTGAGTCGACGAGTTTCACGACATTGCTGTAGATGCGCATGTTGCGCCGGAACCAGTCTGAAACAAGGTCTGGTCCAGCCCAATCGCCAGGCTCGCCAAGGTGGGCCTCTCGATATTAGAAGCCGATATCTTAAGCGACCTTCGCGTCCGCGTTCATGTAGAGCAGGGTCGAATTGACGCACCGCCCTTTGGCTGGCATCCTGGGCCGGACTTCTCTACTATTGTCCAACCTCGTCGACATTTCCGCGATGACCCCCATTTGATAGCTACATGACCCTCGCCGAAGGCACACGCCTTTCCCACTATGAAATCCGCTCGCAATTAGGGGCAGGCGGAATGGGTGAAGTTTATCTGGCAGTTGACACCAAGCTGGATCGCGAAGTTGCGCTGAAAATACTTCCGGCTGATGTTGCGGCCAACACTCAGCGCGTGCGTCGCTTTATTCAGGAAGCGAAAGCCGCTTCAGCACTCAATCATCCGCACATCATTACCATCCATGAAGTCGGGGAAGCAGAATCCATCCACTTCATCGCTACCGAGTTCATTGATGGCTTCACTTTGCGCGACTCCTTGAAGAACACTCCGTTGCCGATCGAAAAGACAGTCGACATCGCGATTCAGGCTGTCTCGGCTCTTACAGCGGCTCACCAGATAAATATCGTGCACCGAGATATCAAGCCGGAAAACATCATGCTCCGGAGAGATGGCTACGTGAAGATCCTGGACTTCGGCCTGGCAAAACTTACGGAGCTAGTAGTGTCAGATCCAGAAGGATCAACCCTGGTAAATACTGGAGAAGGAATCGTCCTGGGCACTCTCAGGTACATGTCTCCCGAGCAGTCGCGAGGCCTTGAGGTGGACGCCAGGACCGACATCTGGAGCATGGGAGTAGTCCTTTACGAGATGGTGGCCGGCCGAATACCATTTCAGGGCGCTACTCTGAGCGATGTCATCGCTTCCGTGTTGGATCACGAACCCCCACCCCTTTCGCGTTATGCGCCTGATGTGCCGCCTGAGCTGGAAAGGATTATCAGGAAATCGCTAGCAAAGGATCGCGGAGAACGTTACCAAACAACCAAAGACCTTTTGCTTGATCTGAGAGCTATCAAGCACGAGTTAGAAGTTTCCAAGGGCGATTCGAGGGTAACTCCCCGCGCCAAGATCCCTCGGAAGACTGTGTCTCTACGCTTAATCGCAGGTCTTGGGATCGCGTTAGTGGCGATCGTTGCCACACTCTTTCTCATTCGTAATCGTAGTTGGCACACCCCAAACAAATCCGGAGAACCGATCACTCTTGCAATCCTGCCGTTTTATCCGCTCAATGCAGCCGAAGAGATCGGATTTCTCAGCACCGGTCTTCCCGACGGAATCATCACGCGATTAGCCAACGTCCGCCAAATTCGCGTTCGCCCAACCAGCGCCATTCTTCGGTATGAAGGGCAAAAGGTGAGCGCACAAGCTGTGGGTCGGGAACTTGCGAGCGACTACGTGGTAATGGGAACAGTGCAGAAGGTCGGAGACCGTTTGCGCGTAAACGTCCAACTGGTGCGGACCAGCGATGAAACACCGCTCTGGGGAGATCAGTTTGATAAAGGACGCACTGATCTTTTGAGTTTGCAGGAGGCTGTGGCAACTCAGATCGCAGACGCGCTCAGAATCAAAATGACGAGCGCGGAACAATCGCGCGTGTATCGTCGATATACCGACGATGTTGCCGCCTACGAATTATATTTACAGGGTCGTTCAAAACTGCTGCGCTACACGAAGGACGACACGCTTGCTGCTGTAAAAGCGTTCGAGGAAACGTTGCGCCTGGATGGTAACTACGCCCTGGCTCACGCCGGACTTGCCCAAGCGAGCGCCCAGATGCGTATTCGTTTCTCATCTGAGGCAGAGGTCAAGCTTTGGGAGGAACGTGCTAAGCAGGCCGCTAATAGAGCTCTCGAACTAGATCCGGAACTGGCGGAAGCGCATGAGGCCCTGGCATCCGTTTATCGCAACTCGGAGTTTAACTGGGAAATGACCATTGAGGAGAGTGACCGGGCGCTGAAAATGAATCCAAATCTGGATCAGCCGCATTATTACCGCGCCGCGGCCTTTTATCATTTGGGCCTTTTGGAATTGGTTGAACGTGAGGCAAGCGCCGGTCTGCAGATCAATCCGGTTAACCGGCTTGAGGCTTTACGCTCGCGCGGAACTGCCGCACTTATTGCTGGCAAATATGCTGACGCGGTGGCCTTGCTCGAGGAGGCTCGCCGGATTAGTTCGGCCCCGGTGATTGATTGGTATCTGTCTCAGGCTCATTACTATGAAGGTGAGCGCGAGCGAGCTGAAAAGATTCTTTCGGAATTGCGAGGCAGCGCACAGGCGGAGCAACGCGCCAAAGCGACGTTAGCGAGTTTTCTCGCCGCACGGGGGGAGAAACAGCAAGGTCAGAAACTACTTGATGAAGTGCTCGCGGGTTCTTACATGGATCATCACGTCCACTATAGTGTGGGAGTAACGTATGCACAGCTGGGCGACCACGGAAAGGCCCGCTTGTGGTTAGGGCGAGCAATTGCCAGCGGCTTCCCTTGTTATCCCTGGTTTCAGCGAGACTCGTTGCTTCAGCCCCTGCAGAGCGATCCGGAATTCCAACGTATGATGTCGGATTTACATAACTCGTGGCAGGCTGCGCGGTTGAAGTATGAGTAAATTCAAAAGTGGCCCAACGATGGTACTGACATCATTGCCAGCGCGTGAACGGTCGATGCCGAGCCACACGCTACCGCGTTGGTGGTACTGACTTCACCGGGCCCGCGACTTGAGTAAACGCCGTCTCGGCAATCGGCAATCAAAGGTGCGGCTTGCCGCTTTCCGTGCGGTAAGGCTTGCCTTACCGGCTGACATCTTTTCCGTCCGGCGCGAGGCTCAGCCTCGCGCAAAATAATGAAAGAGTGTTCGGTAAGGTAAACCTTACCGCACGGAAAGCGGCAAGCCGTAAAACTCTTAATCGGCAATCGGCAATTGGCAATCGATGACGCTTTTAAATTCATGCCCAAAGGAGCGATAGAAGAATATGTCTCCCCGACGCCTTGGTCTCCTACTGTCTTTCATGCTGAGCTGTACTGGAATAACAACGGCCCAAGTTCCTACTCCAGCTCCGAACGCAGGTGCAACAAATACTGAACAGCGCGCTTTCGATCTCCGAAGCTTGAACGATGACAGCGCGGCTGATACCGCAGACATTGCCGCCTATCGCAAAGCGTTACTTCTCGCGCCGAACGACGCCGGACTCCACAACAATCTCGGCTACGCTTACGCCCGCCAGCAAAACTATGAAGCAGCTGTCAGCATGCTGCGGCAGGCGATCAAGCTGGATCCGAACCTCGCTGCGGCTCACTACAATCTGGGTATGGTTTATGACCATCTGGGCCAGTTGGCTTTGGCCCTCCGTGCCACGCGTCAGGCGGTCGCTGCAGAACCGCAACACATGCGAGCCAGGGCTCACTTGTGCGAGCTACATCTCGCGCTGGGCGAAGCCGCTGAAGCCGTCGATTGTTATGAGGTATTACTAAAATCCGCGCCGCAAGATGCGAGGTCACGCAGTAACTACGGTTCTGCTCTGAGGCGGGCGAAGAGGTTTCATGACGCTTTGGCAATCCTGGAGGAAACGATCGAGCTTTTCCCGGCTAGTTCGGAGGCTTACAACCAACTAGGCGTAGTCTTCATAGAGACCAGACGTCATGACAAGGCTATCGTTGCGTTCAAACGAGCTCTCGAACTCGCACCGACCCTGGATGAACCACGCTACAACCTGGCGGTCGCCGAACTTTCCAACAGGAACAAAGCAGCCGCGCTAGAACACTATGCATTTTTGAAACGCTCCAACTCTCCACTTGCGCAGCAGCTTCATGAAGTGATTTACCGGAAACAGGTACTGGCGGTCGACCGGGAGTAGGAGACAAGTTAGTCTCGGAACTTCAGGTGCGGCAAGTCTCTCTCTTGCCGTAACCGCTCCATCCTTGAATTGGTCTCTGACCGCGGTCAAAGACCGCCATCCGCTGAAGCTTCTGGATCGGCAAGTCGGAGACTTGCCGCGCACCGGAAGTCAGAGAATATAAAGCTTACAAGTCCCAGCAGTCTAAGTGCAGGGGTCGGCGTGCGGCCTTCCGTGCGGGCTACCGCCTGGTTACTGACTTTTACCGGTTCCGCGACTTGGGTGTCGGAAATCGGCAATCGGCAATCGGCAATCGGCAATCGCCAATCGGCAATCGTTAATCGGCAATTCGTCTTAGCTCTCACGCAAAAGCACAACATCAAACACGCCAGTCTGAAAGGTTGTGCCGTTCACTTTCTTCTCCTCGACCGCGATCGCGTTTTCAATGCGGTACATCGGATCGCGCTTATGCGCATCGCCTTGAAAGTGAATCTCGGTGATGAGTGGCAGATATCCGGGATAAAGCGCTACCAGGTGAAAGTGAGCACAGCGCCAGAAGTCAGGCGAACCTTTTGAATCTGGTCGATAAGGAATCGGCCGAATGCTTTCCAGTTCGTAAGAACCAGTTTCTGATGAGATCAACCTGCCGCGATTGCGCAAGTCGGTGGTGCCATTTGAGTATTTCTCATTCGTGTCAACGTGCCAGAAGTCCAGGACGACACCCGACAACGGCCGCTTGCTATCAAAGGCCCAGACACGACCAGAAAGTACAAACGGCATTCCGGCCTCCCCAGGCAAACTGAGCTTACCTCTAAAGGGCGCGCCCGTTCTGTAGAACGGACCGTAGGGAAAGGGCGTGACTTTTTTCAATGTGACGCTTGACGGCGTCTCGTCTTTCTTAATTGAACTCATCTGGATCAGAACGCGATCCGATTGATCGCGACTTACCTGCTGAGTTGGTTGCGCGTCGCCGCGCAGCAGCAAGCCCGAAGTGCCAATGGTGGCCAATCCAATACCTGATTGCTTCAAGAACGTTCGCCGTGAATCAAACATGATGATCTACCTTCGTTGGACAGAGTCTCGTCCCTGCAGTGGTGCTACATGAAAGAAACACTGCGGCTGCGGCTCTTGTGGCGAAAAATGTGATGGGAGTTGATGAGGGGGAGGTGCGAATGCCTTACCGAAAATGGTTTCGATGATTTCGCGAGGCTGAGCCTCGTGGTGGAAGAAAGAGGAGCCAGCCGGTAAGGTAAACCTTACCGCACGGAAGGCGGCCGAGCCGCTTATCACGCCGTCAATCGCAAATCAACAATCGCCAATCGGCACTGCAATAGCATCCTGGTTTCCCCTTCGTTGGTCTCTGACCTATCGGTGCGCGGCAAGTCTCTGACTTGCCGCTGGGAAGCTTTGCTGGCTGGCGGTCTTTGATGGCTGGATGGATTCGCTCCGGGGAAGGCATGGGGAAAGTCACGGAAGCAAAACTGGGTTCGCCAGATCGAAGATCTTAGGATCTGTTCCCTCGATTCCCATATAGAGCTCGACTTCTCCGTTCTGCCAATTCCCAACGTTCAACTCCCCGCGATAGATTCGCGTACTATTCAGGCTCTGCCAATAGGTTCGAATGTTTGCGCGCTTTCCGCGAACGACGACTTTTGCGCGCAGCCGCAAATGATGCGAAGGTTAACGTAATGGATCAGAACCTAAAACTAGCCGATGGGCGAGCGCAGCCGACTAAGACGGTGCGAAATAATTTGTTTGAAGGTGCGGAAAACGAAACCCATGCGAAACTTCCCGACGGTTTACGCTACCAGCGCGAGCTGATCAGCTCCGCCGACGAAGTAGCGCTGATCGAGCGCGTGCGTGAGCTTCCGTTTAAGGAGTTTGAGTTTCATGGTTATCTGGGCAAGCGCCGCGTAGTGTCTTTCGGTTGGCACTATGAATTCTCCGGAGCCGGCCGCCTGCGGCAGGCGGAGGACATTCCTGAGTTTCTGCTCCCCCTCCGAAAACGCGCCGCAGTCTTCGCTAAACTGAAACCTGACGAACTCCAACATGTGCTCGTGATCGAGTATAGGCCGGGCGCGGGGATTGGCTGGCACCGTGACAAGCCGGTATTCGGTGAGGTCGTTGGCGTTTCGCTTCTCGCTCCGTGTGTAATTCGGTTCAGAAAGGGCGAGAAGGAAAAAGCTGGTAACGCGAAAATGAAAACGAAGTGGGAGCGAGTGAACCTGCTGGCTGAGCCGCGCTCCGCCTACCACTTGAGCGGCCCGGCGCGATTGGAGTGGCAGCACAGCATCCTAAATGTGGATGCGCTACGTTATTCGGTTACTTTCCGGACTGTTCGTTAAGAGAAGAGAATGTCTGAAGCCATTGAACGCCACCTCGAAGGAATGCGCGACGACGGCCTACCCATCCCAAAACCGACAAGTCTCGCAGACTACGTCGAAGCTGCTTAGATTCTTAGGGCTCTCCGCCTCAGCGAGCTTATTAGGTGCTGTCTATCGCCCGCTAAAGCGGGCTATGTTCTGTTGCGGACGCGATCCCCGGGTTACACTCGCTTCGTTCGCTCACCCGGGGCTACCTTATGTCGCCGCTCCGCGGCTGGTGGATCGTGGAGCGGTGATGGGTCTCAGCTCACGATCGCTCTGCTTTCTGCCTAAGATCTACAGCCTTCTGCCTTCTGCCTCCTGTCTACTGCCTTCTGCCTTCCGTCTACTGCCTCCTGCCTTCTGCCTACTGCCTACTGCCTACTGCCTACTGACCGTCTTACTTCACGAACTCCGAAAGCTTGCGCAGGTGGAAGGTTGGGTCGCTGGCGAAATTGTTCCTTAACCAGCCGAGATGACCCGCGCCGTAGATCACAAGCACACGGTCGTTGGGCGAGTCGACGAGTTTCACCACGTTGCTGTAGATGCGCATGTTGCGACGGAACCAGTCGGAGACGAGGTCAGGCCCGGCCCAATCGCCAGGCTCGCCGAGATGGGCCTCGCGATAGTAGAAGCCGACATCTTCCGCAACCTTCGCGTCGGCGTTCATGTAGAGGAGAGTCTCGAGCACGGTGTGAGTTGCTAGGTACTCGCCCTGCGCTTTCACCATGCTTCCGACCTCAGCCATGATCGTCTCCAACTCCTTCGAGCGGCCGCTGGCTTTGGCGTAATTCACCACCCGCGGCCAGGGAAACTCGCCGTCGGCATCGACCGGAAAGATCGCTTTGTGGCCCAACTCCTTTGCTAGCCGGTAGCCGATTTGATCGTTCTCGTTACGCGAGAGGGTATGCTTGCCTGCGAGGTAGTCGGCATACTCTTGCCGCCGCTTACCGTAAGGATCGGCTTCAATCGCAATCTTTGTTGGCTGAAATTTCTTTAGAACTTCGATGAGCTGGGTGAGCTCTGCTTGGCGCTTGGGGGCCAGCACGTCGTCGGCCTGCATGTTGAAGACGTCGCGGCCGGGATTCGCCATGTGGTACACGCCGAGCACGAGAACTTCGGCGCGAGGGCCGGGCCTCTCTCTGAAGACGTTGTCCTGCGTGCCATAGATCAAGTGGAAGCCGATGATTAGACGTATGAAGATCACCCCATACTCTTTATACTTTTCGAGAATTGTTGGCGTTAATGTGCGCGGCATCTTTGTTTGCCCGGTTGAATACTACTTAACAAGCCATACTTAAGTCGAGATTCGCTCGGGAATCATCCAACCCTCACTTGCACCGCATCTTCGACGATGTTATTCATCCCTCGTGTCATCGTCCGGTTCAATTCTACTTTTCTTCATCGATGGTCTCGGTATCGGTACGCGCGGGCCAGCCAATCCGCTTGATGGTCTTGCTGATGCTGAACCACTCGCGATCTTCAGAGGCGAACTGCCAAACATTTTAGGTGGCACGCTTGTCTTCACCGACCCCAGATTGGGAATCGACGGCCGACCTCAAAGCGCTTCGGGACAGACGACAATCCTAACCGGCATTAACGCTCCTTCACTGCTTGGTTATCACAAACAGGGATTTCCCAACGCGGCAATGCGCGAGATCATTGCCAAGCATTCAATCTTTCTTCAGTTAAAGAATGCTGGTATCGGGGCGGCGACTTTCGCCAATGCCTACACACAAAGATTCTTTGACGAAAGGCCACGTTGGGTTTCGGCAACCACTGCGGCCGTGGAAGCAGCCGGCTTGCAGTTTCGCAATGTAGACGACTTGAAGAACCATCGTGCGGTTTACCAGGATTTCACGAACCAGTTTGTCATCGAGCGTGGCGAAGAGGTTGAGGCGCGCACTCCAAGCCGTGCCGCCGAAGTCCTGGCAAGCATAGTTGCCGAGAATCGTTTTACGCTTTACGAGTATTTCATCACTGACAAGGTCGGACACAAGCAGGACTTCGCGGCTGCGAAAAGAGTGCTACAGCAGCTGGCAGCCTTCATCCGCGAATTGCTGAACCGCGTTGATTTGAAAACTTCTTCCGTTATACTCACGAGCGATCACGGCAACATTGAAGACTTATCCTCGCGCAACCATACGTTGAACGACGTTCCGACGATCGTTTGGGGCGCGAATCGCGAGCGCATTGCCAGCCGGATCAAAGATCTCGCAGACATCACACCTGCAATCGTTGAGAGTTTGACGAAGAAAGCGACAATACATTCATGACTTCAGCCTCCCCCGCTGACTCCCTGCCTCCAGCTGCCAATCATCATCTGGAAAAGAACAATCCGCGCGAGATTTTTGGCTGGAAGATTTACGATTGGGCTAACTCAGCTTTCTCGACAACAATCGCCGGCGCCCTCTACGGACCGTATCTAACAGAGATAACTCAGCAGGCGGTGGGTGAGAACGGAGTCGTCTTTCAACTCGGATCAATCGACGCGATAACTGCCAAATCTTTCTTTCCGACATGTGTCTCGGTAGCAGTGTTCCTACAGATCTTTGTTCTGCCCATTCTCGGCTCAATAGCCGACTATTCGAATTTGAAGAAGAAACTTCTCGCAGTCTTCTGCTACACAGGAGTTACGGCGACGTGTTTGATGTTCTTCGTTACTGGCAAGCTTTACTTGCTGGGCGGGCTGCTTTTCATCATCGCAAACCTCGCCTTTGGTGCGGCGCTAGTTTTGTACAACGGCTTTCTCAATGAAATCACGACTGAGGATCAACGCGACAAGGTTTCAAGTCGCGGCTTTGCTTATGGCTACCTTGGTGGCGGCCTGTTGTTGGCGTTGAATTTTCTGTTGGTTTTAAACGCCGGAAGGCTGGGAATCGATCAGTACCTCGCTGTCCGCATTTCGCTCTTGTCCGCGGGGATTTGGTGGGGTGGCTTCGCGCTGATCACTTTTGCGCGTTTGAAATCCCGGAGTGCCGAGAAAAGACTCCCGCCCGGGAAGACTTATCTGACGGTAGGCTTCAGCGAACTGGGACGAACCTTTCGGGAGCTCGCACGCCTGCGATCGACGTTGCGGTACCTGATCGGGTACCTGTTCTTTAACGATGGCATTCAGACCGTTATCAGCATGGCCTCGGTGTTCCTTTCCCAGGAGCTATTCATCGCCAAAGGAATTCCCACAGATCAATCGTTTCTGCTGGGCATCTTTCTCCTAGTCCAGTTCGTCGCGATTTTTGGCGCGCTTGTTTTCGAAAGGCTGGCGTATGCGATTGGCACCAAGCGAGCAATCCTTACTTCGCTGATTGTATGGTCGGGAATCGTGATTTACGGCTACGGCTTTCTACAAAGCTCGCGAGATGCCTGGGCAATGGCTGCCGTGATAGGAGTCGTTATGGGCGGTTCGCAGGCACTGTCGCGATCGCTGTTCTCGCGGATGATTCCGCAGGGACGCGAGGCCTCTTTCTTTGGGCTCTACGAAGTTTCGGAGCGCGGAACGTCCTGGCTCGGCCCCTTAATCTTTGGCATTGTTGTGAATGTGACTGACTCCTACCGGCAGGCTCTGCTTTCACTAGTGGCATTGTTTGTGATCGGCACAGTAATTCTTTACTTAACCGATACCGACCGGGCCATTCATGAAGCGGGTAATCTGTTGCCGGAAGAGGCAGCGAAAGCGCGGTGAGGATATGACATTGCCAATTTCCAATTGCCGATTTTCGATTTGAGCGTTTGGCCAGGCCAATTAGCAATTGCCAATGCACAATCGGCAATCATTAACGGCCGCTACTAGCCTGCCAGTTTACGTTCCTTGCCCGTCGCTGATTTTTCTAAACACTCACGCGAACAGTACTCAGACAACTTAGAGCCAGGTCCGATGGCGCGCTCCGCCGGGATCCATGTGCCGCAAGCAACGCAGCGCACGAGCTTATTCTCAGTCTTGACTGAGCCGCTGCGCCGCCCACCGGGATTTGCATTCGGGGGATCAAGCGTGCCGCGCAAGATGCCCAACACCTTCTTCACTATCGCGATGTAAGGCTCGAGCCGCGAATAGATAAAGATGAACACCAAAGCGAGAACGGCACCGATGGCGAGATATTTAAGAATGGCCTTTGCGCTCCAGGAATGGACAACCTAACGGTCGTCATCAGATTGGCTTCCGGTGGGGGCGTATTCGGTGTCGACCGCGCGCCGGCGCGGCATCGGATCTGAGGAGCGGCGCCGCGGCGTCGTTTCCTTGTTGCGCCGATCGATGCTGCCCGCGGGTAGGCCTCGACCGTGCACGGCCTCTTCCAGGATTCTGGTGATTTCCTGAGAGAGGGTTCGATGTTCGGCGGCCGCCCGTCGTCGTAGAGATTCTTTCAGATGATTTGGTACGTATGCTCCGATAAAGACTCCCTTGCGATTTGCCATGCTGACGGCTCCTTCAGAAGATATTGGATCGTGAAGTACCGGGTCGTGAGACTAGAAGTTTGTAGCCATGCACTGGACAGGTCTGTAAGCCGAATTCTGTGCTCCACTCTCAGAACTGAGATCTCAAATCTGAGATTTAAAATTTGAGATCTCAGATCCAAGAGCGGAGTAGCGATCATTCATCTAGCCCAGTCGTTGCCAACTGGATCGAGCGACCTACCCGGAGGTCGTAGTCCCGACGTATCGAGACTTTGGGCGGGCAGCCCTAGTTGACGCCTCCCTATTTGGTCTTGCACTGCGAGGAGTTTGCCTGGCCGCGCGTGTCACCACGCGCGCCGGTGCGCTCTTACATTAAGCCCGCGAGGGCCGCACCGTTTCACCCATCACCCTCCGCGAGCTCAGAATCTGAGATCGCAAAAGGCTGGTCTGTTCTCTGTTGCACTTGTCGTCGCTTGGGAATCCCAGATTTCAAATCTCAGATCTGAGATCTGAAATCTGCGATCTGAGATCTGATATCTATATCTGATATCTGAAATCTGAGATCCTCAAACGCCCCGCCGTTAGCGGGCTCGCTGCCCTTCAGTGTTCGGACTTTCCTCTCCCACGGCCCAAAAAAGTGCCGCAGCAGCGACCGCCCGACCTGTCCGTGCATGGTGCTGGCATGATAGCAAATCATGTTGAACACGTACACCAGCTACCCGATGAACTTATAGCCGACGCGCAGGCCATGAAGCAGGCTGCTGGGGATAGTTGAGATGAGGATCCAGGTCATCAGTCCGTGGGAAATCGCCAAGGCGAAGAGATTGGGAGCGCGTTGGTAGATGGTTGCCCAAACGAGGCCGCCAACAAAAGTCGCTGCCATCAGCACCGGATTGGGCAGATGGAACGAGGCAAAGAGCACGGCGACAACGAGGATGCTCACGATACTCGGCCCCCAAACAATTTGCGCTCGCCGGTTAATGAAACCCTGCAGTGCATATTGCTGCAGCAGGCCCCAGGCAATTCCCAGGAGGGGCATGCCCAAAATTGCTCCGCCGCCACGCCAACGGAAAAAATCCATGCTGCGGTTGTAGTAGCCAATGCCGATCAGAATTGCGGTTGCGAAAACCATTGGCAGGGCCAGGAGCTGAGCCGCCTTGCCAAAATTGTCGAAGCGAAAACCGATTTCTCTTAACGACTCCCCTCGCAGCCGGTGCGACCAGAACATGAACCCAAAAGCGAAAATAATAGGAACGATGATCAGCACACTGCTGGCCCCGACGACCGCTGTGATCACCCACTCCGCAATCAGGCATGAGGTAATCACCGAGAGGATTTCCCAGATCGCCAGCGATCTCTCTACACCATCATTGGTCGCTTCGTTCAATCGTGCTCCATAAGCGGTCTTATTTCTTCGGACCGCGGTCCACCAGGTCGGCTAGTTTACCGTTCTCATCAACCGCGAACCGAATCGGATAACCAAGCAGTTGTAATGTTCTGCGAATTCCGCCACCACTCTTGTGCACGGCATAGACACTTGCTACATGGACACCCGCACCGATATTTGAAACCGGGAAACTGTAGCCATGCCATTCATCCCGGGCCCAGCCAGCCTGCTGCACGTCGGGGCGCGAGAGATTGGCAACACCGCTAGCGACAAACCGATCGTCAATGAACAGCTGCACCTCAACGCGGTCCCAGGGCGCGCGATTGTTTACTGCCCAACCCGAAATCGAGTCGTGCCTGGCTTCACCGAAGCCATGGAAGTAAGGAGGAAAGGCTGTGAAGAAGAAACCGACGGCTAGCAGACCAACGAAGACGGTTTCGGCAATTGATTTTCCAATCAGGATGCGAGAAAGCTTTGATCGAGTCGTGTCCATCAAGGTGCCGCAGTTGTCTTCCGAAGGTGGATCGGTCAGGCTTGGCATTATAGACGGAAGCTCCGCCTCTAAGCAGAAATTCCGACGCGTAGCGTCCGGTATTTTAGCCCGGCCCTTCAAGGCCGGGATGATCCGAATTTCATCTACGTCGCGTCAGCGACGCAAGAGTGGGATGTTCAAGTGAGTAGCCTCGATTCGTCGCTGACGCGACGACAAATATCAGCACAACGACAGACCCGGCCTTGAAAGGCCGGGCTAAAATCTTCTCGACGCTACGCTTCGGTTGTTGGCTGCTCGCGCGGTTGAGGCAAAGCGTTGTCAGGGAAGAGATCGGGCCAGCGCGAGCGGAAACGTTCGCGAACCAGATCTTCAACTTCATCTGCTGTGGCGCACTCGAGACACTCGCGCGCAATCGCCGTTGCTTCGCGAGAATCGATTGCCGCCAGTACTGCGCTGACGCGAGGTATGGAGATTGGCGTCATGCTGAGATCAGTAGCGCCCAGCCCTACGAGAAGCACAGCATAAACCGGCGTCGATGCCATTTCGCCGCAGACGATCGCGGGGATGCCAGCCTGGTGCGCGGCGGCGAGACTGCGCTCGATACTGAGCAAGACTGCCGGATGGAGCGTGCGAAACCAACCCGCGACTTGATCACTGCTCCGATCGACAGCCAACGTGTACTGCACCAGATCATTAGTGCCGAGTTCAAAAAAGTCGACATTGCGCGCCAGCTTGTCTGCCGTTAAGACTGCCGACGGGACTTCAATCATCGCGCCGATACCGACCTTGCCCAGCGCGAATCCTTCTGCGGCGAGTTTCTCAGTCTCGCTTTCAACTATCGCGCGCGCCTGCTGCACGTCCGCAACGTCGGCAACCATCGGGAGGACAATATCGAGATGCCCTTCAGTCGCAGCGCGCAAAATTGCGCGCACCTGAGTTCGCATCACCGTCTCGTGGCGCAGCCCAAAGCGAATCGCTCGTAAGCCGAGTGCAGGATTTCGTTCCGGATCCGAGGGAAGTCCAGGTGCGTCCTCCGCGCCAAGATCAAACAGGCGCACGATTGCGCCGTCCTCGCCCGCCAACCTCGCGACCTCCGCATAAGCGGCAACTTGCTCCTCTTCCGAAACCGTTACGCCGCGCCGCGATAGTAAGAATTCCGATCGATACAATCCGATTCCGCGGGCGCCGTAGCGAGTGATCCCGTCAAACTCGACCGGCACCTCAACGTTAGCGCGCACCCTGACATCGATTCCGTCCCTTGTCTTTAACGGTCCTTTAGTGCGCGGTGCAGCAGCAGTGGCGCGTCGCTGGGCCCGACTTTTAACTTCCTGCGTGTAATGCTGCAGCGTCTTATCGCTGGGATATAAAACTACTTCTCCGCGCGCCGAGTCGACTACGATTTCATCGCCTGTGCGAGCACTGCGAAAGAAATCGCGCAAACCCACAACAGCGGGGATTCCCAAACCTCGCGCAATAATTGCCGTGTGCGAAGTCCAACCCCCGGAATCTGTCGCAATCGCTCGCGCGAACTGCAAATCGAGCTGGGCAACAGCTGACGGCAGCAGGTCCTGAGAAACGATTACTGAGTCCTGGGCCAGTTGCCGCGGCCGGGGATTCTCGCCACTCAGCGAACGCAGCAGCCGTTGCACCACGTCGTCGATGTCTGCCGCTCGTTCCCTCAGATAGCTGTCTTTAACTTCGGAGTACACCGAAATTAATTGGTCGCCGACGACCTTTACAGCCCACTCGGCGTTGGCGAGTTCCTGCGAAATGTGGCCTTCCACCCTGGCAATCAACTTGGCATCCTCGAGCAGCAACAGATGCGCGTCGAAAACGTAAGCATGCTCCTTTCCCAGCTCGTTTTCAGCGCGCGTTTTCACCCCCTGCAGTTCGCGACGCGCGACGTGCAGCGCAGATCTAAAACGCTCCTGCTCGCGGTCTACATCTTCCGGTTCAATGCGAGAACGATAGACGTAGGTCGTGTCGCCATGCATGCGCAACACGCGGCCAATCACGACGCCTTCCGAAACTCCTAACCCTTTCCAGCGCAGCTCCTGGCGCGACGGCGGATAGGGAGGTGGTTCGAGGACCACTTTCGTTTCGCCAAAGCTATCGCGGAATAGAGCGTCGAGAGCATCAAGGGCGGCAGCCTCGTCGGGACCAGCAGCAATCGCTCGCAGTGAAGTACCCGAGCTGGCGGCGAGCATCAGTACGTTCAGAATTGACTTCGCATCCGCGCTCTGTCCGGTGTCAACGCGTTCAAGTTTTATTGAGCTTTGAAATTGAGCGGCTATGCGGACCAGCTTCGCAGCCGCGCGGGCGTGCAAACCAAGCTGGCCGACCACAGTGAGGATCCGTTCGACCATTTAGGCTTTTCCACTTTTGGGCGGAGGCGTCAACAGTTCGCCGGCAACGTAGATCCCCTGTCGACCGAGGTCACAAACGCGACGTGCCGTTTCATTCAAGGTCGCTGGGGCATCCTGGCTTGCCAGCTTGATCACCATTGGCAGGTTAACTCCGGTTACTACTTCAACGCTGCCTTCTTCCAAAAACATAGAAGCGATGTTGGTGGGAGTGCCACCGAACATGTCCGTCATCAGCAAAACGCCGGCTCCCTGAGAAACTCGTGTCATCGCCCGCTGAACTTCATCGCGCGCCGCGTCGACATCGTCATGCCAACCGATCGAGACGGCCGTAATATGCGAAATGGGACCGATGATCATCTCAGCCGCGGCCAGTAGCTCACCCGAAAGGTGGCCGTGCGTCACAATCACGCCCGCAACTTTTTTTGTTTCCTCTGCAGCGTCGGCTGTTTCGGGATTGTTGGACATCTGCTTCTCTTCCTCAACTTAAAGTCCAATGTCCAACGTCCAACGTCCAAGGTCCGCTAGCGAACCTTGACTTTTAGAAGGCTGAGTTGCTGATTGGACTTTAAACATTGGACATTGGACATCCGTTAGCTCTACGCGCCCACAGACCCGCTTCGGTGGCGATTGGCCTGACGCACGTCGCGATGGACTGCATGGGCATCGAATCCGCCGCGTCGCAGTCGGCGCGCAAGAGCATTGGCGATCATGACTGAACGATGCCGGCCGCCGGTGCAACCGATCCCAACTGTCACGTACGACTTCCCTTCTCGCTTATAAAGAGGCAACAGGTAGTCCAGCAGATCGCTGAAGCGGCTCAGTGTTTCTTCTACCTCTGGTTGAGCCCGGAGATATTTAACGACGCGGGGATCGTGCCCGGAAAGCCGTTTCAGATCGGGAACAAAGTGCGGATTAGGCAGATGACGGACGTCAAAGAGCAATTCGAGATCGCCGGGGTTGCCGTACTTGTGTCCAAAGCTCAACACCTGCACTCGCATCGGCCCGCCTTTGCGCCCGGGACTAAACCTTTCCAGCAGCAAAGCGCGCAGCGTATGGACCGTGTGGTCAGACGTATCAATGATCTGATCGGCCAAGCTGCGAATTCGCGACATCGCCCGGCGTTCGGCGCGAATAGCTGCGAGCAGGCCCTGACCACTTTCAGCCGGGTGTGGCCTGCGCGTTTCGCTGAAACGCTGCTTTAGGACCTCGTCCCTTGCTTCCAAAAAGATTACGTGAACACTCAACCCGGTTTCGCGCATCGCGGTGAGTTGCTTGGCAAAGCCCGCCAGGAAACTGCCTTCGCGGATATCAATGACAAGAGCAGCGCGCTCAAGTCCTTTTCCGTCTTCGCCTCCGGTGACGAGTCGCGCGAACGTTTGCAACATCGTGACCGGTAGATTATCGACTGAGAAATAACCGAGATCTTCAAACGCGTTCGTAGCGGCCGACATGCCTGAGCCGCTCAGACCGGTGATGATCACGACTTCCGGCGCGCCTCTTCGTTTTTCTGTTGCTTCTGTTTTCTTTCGCGGCATGGTTTGAGCTTTGTAATGAAAGACCAGCGACAATAAGCGATCGGCTTTGCCGGACCGAATCTTTCCGTGAAGTAAAGTTAATACTCCGATGAAAACATTGTCAGTCTACTACGAACAACCAGAACCGTGGTTAGGCTTCGGGTCATTAAAAAAGGCAGGAACCCTGTCCTGCCTTTTCTGAAAGTGTTAGCCCAGCAGAATTATTTTGGCTTTTAAGGTTCGATTAAGCCGAAGTTTCCATCTTTGCGTTTATAGAGCACGCCTAACCTGCTGGTATCCGCATCACGAAACACTACGAACTGATCTTGCTCCTCGGAAAGACGGAGGGCCGCCTCTTCCGCAGTCATGGGCTTCACCGAATAACGCCGCGCGGCGATGATTCGTGGGGGCCGTGGCGTGGCTTCGAGTCGTCCACCGGGTTCAGGGGCCACTGCGGCGGTACGTCGGGCTCCTTGCTTGCGGTCGATCATTTTCTGTTTGAGCTTCAGAGCCTGAGTTTCGATCTTGCCGATCGTCCGGGTCAGGGCCATGTACATGTCGGCATTAATGTCTTTAGCCGTTAAAGTGTGATCTCGCCAGTGCACGATCACCTCGGCGATTTGCCGATTTTTTTCCACCGCGATAATTACGTGCGTCCAGGCGGTCGTATCGTTAAAAACATGAGCGAGCTTCTTAAAATGCGCTTCTACGTGTTTGCGAATCGGCGGCGTGACGTCAAGATGTCGCCCGGTATATTCGAATCTCATGAGACTCCATTCTCTGAAGAGTAAGTAAAGCGCAGCTCACCAGACTATCGGGTAATCCGGCGAAAACTTTCGGGCGTATGTCAGAAACTGAACCTCGCGTCTCACCGCTCGGGGGCTTAGTTCACCGCACGGCGTTCACGCGATCCGGGGATATGCATCTGATCCCGGTACTTCGCGACAGTGCGCCGCGATAACTTCATTCCATCTTTCGCTAAAATCTTCACGACTTGATCATCGGTGATCGGGTTGTGTGAATCTTCTTCTTCAATAAGCTTTTTTATTTGGAGTTTAATGATCCGCGTCGAAACTTCTTCGCCGTCTTCATTCATCATGCCTTCGGTGAAAAATCGCCGCAACTCGATCACGCCCTGCGGCGTGTGGGCATATTTGCGATTTACCACGCGCGAGACCGTCGAAAGATGCATGCCGATATCCTCGGCGATATCTTTCAACATCATCGGTTTGATGTACTGCACACCCTTGTCGAGAAACTCTCGCTGGCGGTGCACCATCGACTCCACAACTTTGTAGATGGTTTGCCGGCGGTGCTCGATGTTGCGCAACAGATCCACAGCAGAACGGACTTTCTCGCGAATGAAACTTTTTGTCTCGCTGCTAGTCCCCGGCTGACTCAACATATGCTGATACTGCTGGCTAATCCTCAAGCGGGGGCTACCATCGTCAGCAAAGTAGATTACGTATTCGTCGTCGTCCTCATCAAGTTTCTCGATGTAGATCTCCGGAGTGATTAAGATTGGCTCGTCGGAAGAATAGCGCCGCCCCGGATAGGGCTCGAGCGTGCGAATAAACTGCAACTCCTCCAGTAGGGTGTCGACGTCGATCCCAATTTGTTTAGATAGATGCGGCAGCTTGTGCTGTTGCAGCTCCTGAAGATGGTCGTTGATTAAGCGGGCGGCCAGGCGATCGCTTTCGCCACGCACTTCCAGCTGCACCATCAAGCATTCCTTTACGTCGCGCGCGCCACAGCCCACCGGGTCAAGACGCATCAGCGCCTGCCGCGTCTCCTCAACGGTTTCCTCTGTCCAGCCGCCCATCTGTGCGATCTCTTCATTCGTCGCACTGAGACGCCCGTCGGCGTCCAGATTCCCGATTACACAGACAGCGGCATCACACTTTTCCGCTGCCATCGGGCTCATGTGGAGCTGCCATTCCAGATGATCTGCGAGCGATGGAGCCTTGGTAAGGAATTGTTCGAAGGTGGGGGCGTCTTCCTTGTATTCAACTTCCTGTGTCTTGTAACCAGGATCCAGGTAATCCTGAAACTCACGGCCAAAATCTATTTCGTCGAATGCGTCGCGAGAGGCTTCATCGCCAACCAGGTCGTCGCCAATCGAATCTTCACTCGGATCGGCAGACCCATGTGCATCAAATTCCCCCGCTTCACCTTCGCCTTCAGCTGCCGCAAGACTCTCCGAGTCACCCGAGCCATTAGAAGAAGGCGTACCTAACTCCGGCTCCACCGCTTCAATGCGCGGCTCGTCCGCAGTGGCATCAGCGCTGGCGAGGTGATCTAAAATTTTCTCCGCTAGTTCTTGCGCTTCTTCCTGGGTCGCAACCTCCTCAAGCACCGGATTCTCCAGCAGTTGCTGCTGAATTAGATCGGTTAACTCGAGCGTGGTCATCTGCAGCATCTCTATGCGTTGGCGCAACTGGGGCGTCAACACGAGACGTTGAGAGAGGTTTGTAGTTAGCTTAAGGGACATTCCTTAGGACAAGAGCGACTGTTGGTTTCTTGTTTTACGCCTGAATGCGCGGGGAGATTATAACCGATTCCGGGACTGTTTGCGCGGCACTTTCACATGCGGAATTTTTCACCCAGATAGAGTCGCCGAACTTCTGCGTCTTCTGTCAACTCTCTTGGGGCGCCCGAGCGAAAAATTTTACCCTCAGCCATAATGTAGGCTCGGTCAGTCACGCCAAGGGTTTCGCGCACATTGTGATCGGTAATTAAAAGACCGATTCCACGATCGCGCAAATAGAGTATGACATTTTGGATATCGTTGACGGCTTTCGGGTCGATGCCGGCGAAAGGTTCGTCCAGAAGAATATATTGCGGTTCGGTTGCGAGCGCGCGTGCAATCTCCGTTCGTCGCCGTTCGCCGCCGGAAAGTGCATCACCCCGCGTGTTGCGCACGTGAGCAATACCAAATTCTTCCAACAACTCTTCTAACCTCGTTAAGCGTTCGCGCCGTCGCAGGCCCATAGTCTCCAGGACAGCTAGAATATTCTGAGCGGCCGTCATTTTGCGAAACACCGACGGCTCTTGCGGCAAGTACCCAAGTCCCAGGCGTGCTCGCAAATACATAGGGAGTTGGGTAACGTTGCGTTCACCGAGTTGTACCGCACCAGAGTCGGGATGTTCCAAACCCACAATCATGTAGAACGTGGTGGTCTTGCCGGCACCATTGGCGCCTAACAGACCAACTACCTCGCCCTTCTCGACGTGAAGACTAACATCATCAACTACGCGGCGCCGGCTGTAGGTTTTCTGTAAATCGAAGGCGGCGAGGGCGGAAGGAGAGGGTGCTTGCACGTGAGATGCGGTCAGCATCGAGCCGATGGCAATAAATTCCTCTTTGTCGTTTTCAGTGATCGCCATTTCTCGCTGTCGGGACGGCATTCTGTGGCCGCCCTTTGTTTTGCATTCAAGGGGGCGCCCACGGAGGGACGCCCCTACATCTCATCTTCAAATTAAGGCGCTACTCAAACTAATTCTTCTTGACCTTGTGAGTTGAACGGACACGTCCAGGTGATTGTGGCCCGCGCGGATCATCCGCCACGACTCTATCTTCTCGCATATAGACGGTCAAACGCGCCCCTTCTGTGCCGCCTTTGTCAGTGTCGTCCACGCGCGCCGGATTACCCTTGAGCACCGCGACCTCGTTTGCGGTCGTGTACTCCACCCAATCTCCAGTGCCCTTCCTGTTCGGCTGCGTCAATACGACATTCCGCTGCGCCACCGTCTTTTCCATCTCGTTGTTTTCTTTATTGAGATAGACATCCGAGACACCACTCGTGATGCGGTCTGACCCTTGCCGAATATCGACATTACCTTCGTAGTGCACCAGTCGATTTGGATCGGAGTAAAACATTGAATCCGCCGTCGCAAACACTGGAACAATTGCGTTGGAATCCTTACGGCGCGCATTGTAGACGGCGCTCTGCACGCGCCCGATCGCATCCATCTTCTTGTCGTTGCGATAGATTGTCAGCTTGTCGCCCCGCACAAAGTTGTCGTCCTGCCAGGCGCGCGCATTCCCGGTGTAGATCGCCATCCCACTGTCATGATGAAACTCGCCGCGGTCGCTGACCACATACACAGGGCTCTTCACCTTGCGAAATGGCGTTGCGCCATTGGTTTGTTCCTGACTGTAGTAAGTGGTCGCCGTCTTGCCGCGACTGTAGGAGACTTTGTCCCGCAGATTGGAATCCAGCTCGAGGGCTTTGGTTCGGGCGCGCGTGTCCCAGACTGTCGGCTCGCCGCCGCGCATCCGCACCATGTCATCAGCCGCCACGTAAGAGATATTTGCCGCGACTCCGTTGCGGTCGTCTTCATTAAACTTGGCGTCGTCCTGCGCGTCCATGCGCTCAACGTCCTGCGTTTCCTTCACAAATACTGCCGCGATCTTTTTCCCGGTGAGAGTCCGCACTCCACGCTTCTCATTCTTAATCACAGGCTCAATCACGGCTTTAGCTCCACCGGTAGCTGTGAAAGTGCGCGCTAAGTTTCCTGATTCAAAGAAGTCACAATCAAACCGGGGAGCCGTCAGTGTTTTGCGATCAGCAGTCGCATTTTGCACCACCGGATCGACGAACAGCTCCCCATTACCTACAGCTTCGGCTTTTTCCAAGTCGCGTCCGGTAAGACGCCAACTCAGTTTCACTGCATCAGCAGTCAAGCGTTTGTTCGCAGCGCGGGCATCGCCCGCTTTGGACTTAGGCGCTGCGAGGGTAATTACCGAGCGCCCTTCACTGCGCATCTCTCGCAACAGACTGCGTTCACCCTGGGCCAGAAATTTAACCTCAATGAGGTTCGCGCCTGTAAGCGTCATGTCGGCGTCAGAATCAAGCGTTCGTGAGCGCGCGTCTTTCATCGCGACCGCTCGTTCTAACCTCTGGTCCTTGTCGAGGAAGAAATCCATGTCGGCGGCTTGCACTTCAGCTCCCCGGCCATCTTCGCGTGAGCTCAAGTAGGAATTCCCACGCACTTCAACTTTTTGCAGTCGCTTCTGTTGGTTCAGCGTCGCGAAAAGCTCGTTACCGCTCATTGTGTCGCGTTCCTGAGCGGCAGTGACGCCTCCATAGAAGGAAAGCCTGAGGGACGGCTGTTCAAAGATGGCCCGCGCTGAACGAATCGATACGGCGCGCGCCCGGGAGCCACGCGCGGGAGCCGCGCCCTGCGTTGCTTCCGGCGCAACAGTGATCTGTACGTCCTTTTTTAATTCCAACCTTTTGCTCTTGCCATCAACGACCGCGCCCGTCGAACTGCCCGAAACGTTCTCGCGGCTGAAGGTGATGGGCGCGTCGGTCTGACCAATCTCCGTGGTTTGGTTGTAGACCATCGACTCAGTATCAACTTTCAGTGCGTCCTTCGTTTCTATCTTGACGCTCCCCAGAAAAGTCATCATCGAGTTTGCCTGATCGTAGATGGCGCGATTCGCGGAAATCTGATCGGGCTTGTCGCCTACCGGCGGGTACACCGTAAGGCTGACTGTCTCGAGTTCGTGATGCCCATCGGAATAAGTCACGTCTACCGCGGCTTTCAAAAGAAGATGCAAGCGACCATCTTTCGTCAATCGCTGTTCATAACCTTCAGTTCTCCCCGTCTCCTCTTTTGACAGTTCGGGCGCTCCGGAGCGCATCCGGAACGGCTGGTTGTTGCGCAGCCGGTAATATGAAATGGCGATGAAGGCAACACCGGCAGTCAGGATCAAGATCGCGAGCGCGCGGGCGACGAGAGGTACCTTCGCCCGCATGCCAACGCGTATTTCTCGTTTTCTAGTGACTGCCTGCATCTTCCATCCGCTGTCTGCTCTCGCGTCCTGTGTTTTTGATCTTTGTACTTTGAACTTTGTTCTTTGTTTGTGTTACCTAGCTTGTAACTTGCAACCAGAAAGGCCGGGCTAAAAAGCAAAGTACCAAGTTCAAAGAACCAAGTTCAAACACTTCAGATATCGGCCGCCCTCATATCCTCAACATTAAGCTGCATCCGAACTTCACCATTCCAGGTGTTTGTTTCGATTGAATAGGCGAGTTCGATGCCGCTTGTGACATCGGGCGTTTGCCTCTTCTCGTCAATACAGTTCCACCAGATCGCTTCGAGGGGCCGTCCTTGGGAACCCATCACGTGCATCTTCAGGTGCCGCTCCTTCAATATTCGCGGTTCGCCAACGCGCCGCAGGTTCCTGGTCATAAACACCGGGCGCGCATTTCCTGCGCCAAACGGCTCTAATGAGCTTAACTCATTTGCCATTTGAAACGTGATCGCCTCGGCCGGAAGCTCAGCATCAATATGCAAACAAGGCTGCAAATCGTCATCTGTAAGACAACTGGCCGCGTGTTCATTGAGTCGCCGGCGAAACTCCCCAATGCGATCGGCGCGAATTGTGATGCCGGCGGCATGCGAGTGCCCGCCAAACTTTTCAAATAAGTCCGCACACGAAGTCAGGCCATTCAGCAGATGATAAGGTTCGATGCTGCGCCCTGAGCCATGCGCAACCTCGCCGTCAATTGACAACACCACGCAGGGGCGGTTGATGCGCTCAACAATTTTCGAAGCTGCAATCCCAATTACGCCCCGATGCCAGCCTTCCCCGGCAATCACAGCGGCATGTGACGGGACTGCTGTCTCGCTCACCTCCAACTCGGCAATCGCCAGTTCCACGATCTGCTGTTGTACTTCACGGCGTTCGTGATTACGAACCTCGAGATGTTCAGCGAGCCGCCGGGCTTCCTCACGGTCCCTTGTGTCGAAGAGTTCAACGACTGCGCGGGCTGCATCGATCCTTCCGGCAGCGTTGATGCGCGGACCAATGCGAAATCCCAGATCGTAGGAGGTCATGCCCTCGCCTTCACCACAACCTGCGACGGCTAACAATGCTCGCAAACCTGGATTTGTGGAATTACGCAAGTCCTTTAGGCCAAGGGAAACGATGATGCGATTCTCTCCTGTCAGCTTTGCAACGTCAGCAACGGTTCCGATCGCGACAACTTTCAAAAAAGCAGGAACCAGGTGTTCGCGATCTCGCTCGCGATAGAGGGCGTGTACTAACTTGAACGCCACTCCCACACCCGCGAGATTCTTGTCGGGATATTCACATCCTCGTTGATTAGGATTGAGGACGGCAAAAGCAGGCGGCACACCTTCGTCTGCGTCGGGCAGGTGATGGTCCGTGACGATGACGTCGAGTCTATGTGCCTGCGCCCAATGCAATGGTTCGTGCGCGCGAATGCCGCAGTCCACGCTGATCGCAAGTGAATAGCCTTCAGCCACCGCTCTCTCGAGGGCCGGTTGCTGAATGCCATAGCCTTCGGTGAAACGATGTGGCACATGGAAACCAGCATCAGCGCCCAGCAGCTTCAAGGCGCGCAGCAACACTGCGGTGCCGGTGGTGCCATCAACATCGTAATCTCCATAGATCAGAATTTTTTCGTGCTGGTCTAAGGCCCGTTGCAGACGCGCCACGGCCTCTTTCATGCCTAACATGAGATAAGGATCGTGAAGCTGTTCGTAGCTAGGTTTGAGGAAAGCTCGAGCCGAAGACTCATCGCCGCAACCACGTGCGAGGAGCAGGTCGGCTACGATCGGTGAGACGTTTAAAACGCGAGCAAGTGAGGCCGCGCGGCTGTCATCAGGCGCGCGGAGGATCCAGCGTTTGTTCACATGCGGACATTAGTTTATCTGTCGCTATTCTGCAAACCATCCGTCCGAATCGAGCAGCTTCACACCGATGCGTTGCGAGCTATCGATTTCGTCTTTCCAAACTCCGTTGACCTCGGCCTCCAGCTTCTTGCCAAAAGGCGGGGTTAGAGTAACGACCGACCCGACTTCTATTTCGCGGTCGAGAATTATCGTGGCGCCGCCGCGACTGATTTTTATTGCTTGAGCTTTTACATGGAATGGTTCACCAGCGGGTGTGCTGCCCTCAACTTCAAGTGCAAATTCAACAGGCACGCGGGGACTTCGCGGCCGCTGGGACGGACTCGCGCTGCGCCTCTCATTCTGATTCATTAATTCACCGCCTTGTTATTACCATTATCAGACTACCCGGTTGGCACCGGCGTGAGGGGAGGAGTCGGGGCGACAGTAGTTTAGCTAATCTTGACTCTGATTGTTAGCCTTTTGTTTTTGGAAGTGAGACGAGAGGGTTCCAGAACCGGACCAATTATCACAGATCGGCCGAAAGATATCCGCCGAGAAGCGCAAAAATGATTAGCGCCCCAATGAGGAGACGGTAGCCAATGAAAATTCCAGTCGAATGCTTTCGCAAAAATCTCAACAGAAACCAAATCGAAGCGTACCCGACAATCCCCGAGACAATGGTGGCTACCGCAAGCGCCAGATAAGTGTCAGACGGTAACTTTTCAAAAGCCTCATTAAGTTCCAGCAGACCGCTCGCGGCGATTGCTGGGATCGAAAGTAGGAACGAGAAGCGAGCCGCCGTTTCGCGGTTCTCTCCGGCGAACAAGCCGCCCATGATCGTGGAACCTGATCTGCTGGAACCGGGTATCAAGGCCAGCACCTGAGCGCCGCCGACCGCAAGCGCGTCGCGAATGCCCAGACTCTCCATCGAGCGGGTGCGCTTTCCGACAAGCTCGGCAATTCCCAGGAGGATCGCGACAAGAATCATCATCGTGGCAATCACCCACAGGTTCTTCGTGAACGTACCTTCGATCTGTTTCTTAAAAAGCAGGCCGACGATGCCCACGGGAAGTGAACCAATGATCACAAGCCAACCGAGCCACGCGTCCTGGGAGAGTTTTCTACCGTCAGTTTGCTGAGATTTGCGCCCCGAAAGAAGTGCCAGGTGGTCGCGGATGAAGGCCCGACAGATGTTAATGATGTCTCGCGAGAAATAGATTAGGACGGCCAGCAGAGTGCCTAACTGGATCACGGCGATAGTCGCCGTGGTTTGTTCAGCTTTAAGCGTGGCATCCGCGCCGCTGTAAAGTCCGATCGCCCGAGAAGCAAATACAAGGTGCGCCGTTGAGCTGATCGGTATGAACTCGGTAAGACCTTGAACGATGCCCAATATGATCGCTTGCAGGATGCTCATTAAGAAAGTTGGTCTTTGGTCTTTGGTCTTTGTTCTTTGGTGTTTGGTGGTCGACGCTTGGGCTCCCTGCTTATAGGGTCGCTAACTAAACCAGATGCATACGATCAGGAGTGAGACTCAAAGGCCAAAGGCCAAAGGCCAAAGGCCAAAGACCAAAAACCAAAGACCGTCTTTTTTATTCGCGAAATGAATTTCGTCGCGAGATCCAGTCGTACATGAAGTTTGGCATGATCATACCGGCGCGGACGATACTCGCGAGCTGCCAGGGGAAGGCGTAAGACTTTTTTCGTTTCTCGATGGCGCTGATAATTTTTGCTACCGCATCGTCGAGCTCCATCAGAAAAGGCATCTGTGCGTGTCGGCCGGCCGTCAGTGGGGTCTTGATGAAACCAGGATGAATGATAGTCACATCAATTCCGCGCGGTTTCAGATCAAGTCGCAGGCTTTCAAAAAACGCCGACACAGCGGCCTTACTGGCGCAATACGCCGCTGACTTTGGCAAACCGCGATATGCGGCAAGGCTGGAGATCACGACAAGGTGTCCCGTCCCTCGTTTCACCATCTCAGGAATAACTGCCTCAACACTATTTGCCGCGCCCAACACGTTGACGTTGATAACGCCTGCTACGGTGCTTCCCTTTAATTCGGCGCCATCGACTGTGGCTCCGACACCGGCGTTGGCAATCAGCACATCAATCGGCCCTAGTGCAGCGCGCAATTGACTGGCAGCCGTGTTTAGCGACTCGGCATTCAGGACGTCGGCGGGTAAAGCGATAGCTTTACCGTTTGCGTTTTCAATTTCGCGAACCAGTTCTGCGAGAGCTTCTGCACGCCGAGCAATGAGACCGACCTTGGCGCCACGCTTGGACAATTCCACGGCGAGTCCCCGCCCAATCCCAGACGACGCTCCCGTGATCATGACTGTCTTATCTCGCCACATCTTCGCAAGTCTCAAGACTCAGGTCTCAGGTCTCAAGTCGAAGGTCTCAAGTTTCTGGTCTCTCAAGACTCAGGTTTAGGTCACAGGTTAACCTTCAAGTGTTAGCTTTTAGTTAGGCCCCCAGGACCTGAGATTTGAGACTTGAGACTTACTTACACTTCCACCACCACGGGCATGATGACGGGCCGCGCGCCGGTCAATTTCTGAATGAAACGTTTTAACTCAACGCGCACGTGCTCTTTCAGCAGACTCTGATCGGCGAGCGTATCGCGCGAAGCTCCCGTTACTGCCGCCTCGATCACCCGCTGCGCGTCCTTTATGGATCCATTCTGTCCGTCAAAACCTTGCACGCCGCGCACAACTATCTCAGGCGTCGCTTGCAGCTCTCCCGTTTGTGCGTCAATCGTGACAATCAATGTGACGATTCCTTCCGCCGCCATCTGCTTGCGTTCGCGAACCGTTTCACGTCCGATCTGTTCAAAGCCTGAGTCGTCAATAAATGTCCGGCCAATCTCACGCTTATTAATGATCGCGGCACGTTCGCCATCGAGCTCAAGCACGTCCCCGTTCTCGATTAGGATAATGTTCTCTTCGGCATAACCAACGTGATTCTTAATGAACTCCTTGTGCCGGAAGAGCATGCGATACTCACCATGAATCGGCACGACAAATTTCGGCCGCACCGCTTCGGTCATGATGCGGATGTCTTCCTGTGACGCATGGCCGCTCACGTGGATCAGCCGGCGTTTCTCTTCGATAATGTTGGCGCCGCGCTTATAAATGAAACCAATCATGCGCGAAATCAGCCGTTCATTGCCGGGAATGATCCGGGCTGAGAGCACCACAGTGTCGCCTTCCTCAATCGACATCCCTTTGTAGCTTTGCACCGCCATTTGCGAAAGGGCCGCGCGCGATTCTCCCTGGGATCCGGTGACCAGGAACACGATGCGATTGCTGCGCATTTGTTTCGCTTCATTCAGGGGCACCAACAAACCGTCCGGAATGTCCAGATAGCCAAGCCGGTCGGCAATCTCGACATTCTTCAGCATCGAGCGACCGAGCACGCACACCTTGCGATTAAACTGCTGTGCGATGTCGAGCACGATTTGCAGCCGATGAATTGACGAAGCAAACGCAGCCACAATAATTCGTCCGGCGGCCTCGGCAAATATTTCTTCAAAAGCGGGAATTACAGCGCGCTCGGAAGGAGTGCGGCCAGGCACGGTGGCATTGGTGGAATCGGACAGCAGAGCGAGCACGCCTTCCTGTCCATAGCGGCGAAAGGAGCGCAAGTCTATCGGTTCGCCTATCACTGGGGTTTCGTCGACTTTGTAATCCCCCGTATGAATGATCGTGCCCACCGGCGTTTTAATGGCTAGTGAGAAACAGTCAACCAGCGAGTGAGAGACGCGGATAAATTCAACGGTGAAAGGACCAATCTCGACTACGTCCCGCGGCGCGACGCGATGAAGCAGGGTGTCGCCCACCAGGTCATGTTCGTCCAGTTTGCTTTCCGCAAGACCTGCGGTGAAGTGCGAACAATAAACCGGCACATTGAACTTCTTAAGGATGAAAGGGAGTGCGCCAATGTGATCTTCGTGGCCGTGCGTCAGTACGATAGCGACGATGTTGTCGCGATACTCTTCCAGGAAATCAAAATTGGGAATCGAGATGTCAACGCCGTAGGCAGTCTCCTCGGGAAAGCCCATGCCGGCGTCGAGAATAATCATCTCGTCGCCGTAGCGCACAGACATACAATTCATTCCAAACTCGCCGATGCCGCCGAGCGGAATAATCTCCAGAACGTTACTCACTATCGATAGTTACTCTTTCGCCGAAAAGTTGGCCGCGACCTAAGATTGTGTTTCAGCACGGGGGCTGGTTAGGCAAGGCAGTATAACAGTAGTAGCCCGACTCTCGGTACATGAGGGGGAATAGTTTTCAAGTGTCATGTCCTCAAGTCTCAGTTCTCAGTGATGTTTCAAGACTCAACTCTGAGTGCAATCTCAGACTCATTCGGGCTTAGGACGCAAGTATGACCCTTCACACGTGGGGTTTGAGACCTGGGACTTGAGAGTGCTGCCGTAAGTGGCAATCGCCAATTGGCAATCGGCAATAGTCAACTGTTTGCCTTACAGGAAAAATTGCGGAAGAATACGACGCACAGAAGTAACGACAGCTAGCAATTCCGTTTTATCTCTTCAATCCACTAACACCCGAGGCTTTTATGCTTAAGAACTATGCCCTCCAAGTCGCCCGCATGCGGCAGCTGGCGAGTCTGCTTTGTTTGATCGCGTTGCTCTTATGCTCGAGCGCGGTGCGCGCGCAACAGGCGAAGCGGCCGCTTAGACATGGCGACTACGACTCCTGGCGCACGATTCAAGCTCCGCAGCTTTCGCGGGATGGAAAATTCGTCGCGTATGCCTTCATGCCCCAAGATGGCGATGGTGAGATCGTAGTCCGCAACATCGCTACCGGCAACGAATGGCGGGCGCCCCGCGGACATCGACCACCGGCGCCACCTCCTGACGACGTTCCCAACCTTGGCGAGTTTCAGGCGGGCCAGGCGCGGCTCGTCCGACCAGTGTTTACCGCCGACAGCCGCTTCGTGGTCTTTGCAATTGAGCCGACCAAAGACGAACTAAGAAAAGCCAAGCGTGAAAAGAGGAAACCGGAAGAGTTGCCGAAAAATGCCCTCGGCATCATGGACTTAAGCTCCGGCCAGGTGGCCCGGATTGAGCGCGTCAAAAACTTCCAGGTGCCTGAGGACGGCACCGGTTACATCGCTTATCTGCTCGAAGCCAAACCCGGAGAGGTAAAACCGGAAGCAAAAGCCGAAGAGAAGAAGCCGGAGGTGAAGGCGGAAGCGAATCCAGCCACAACGGGACCTACTCCGGCAGCTTCACCTGCTGCATCTCCTGCAGAAAAGAAAGGCAAGGAGAAGAAAAAGGAGTACGGCACTGACCTGATCCTCCGCAACCTCGCTTCCAATACTGACCGCGTCTTCGCTGAAGTGCTTGACTACAGTTTCAGTAAAGATGCCAAAACGCTCGTTTACACGGTCGCTGCGAAGAAAGAAGAAAACAATGGTGTGTTTGCTTTGAATCCGCAAGCGGAGGCTGGCGCTTCCGCAGGGTTGCTCACAGGAAAGGGCAAATTCTTAAAGCTGACCTGGGATGAAGAGCAAACAGAGCTTGCCTTTATCAGCGACCGCGACGATGCGGCCGCAGCACAACCAAAGTTCAAACTCTACCTTTGGAACCGCCGTGATCAACAGGCTATAGAGATCGTCTCAACCGCAAGCACAGGTTTTCGCAAAGATCTGGTAGTCAGCGAGAAAGGATCACTGGCATTCTCACTCGACGGCAGCAGGTTGTTCTTCGGCACTACGCCGCCGGCAGATCCTGAAAAAGACCCTGATAAAGAGCCGCTTGACGATGAGAAGGTGGTAGTTGATCTCTGGCACTGGAAGGATGATTTCATCCAACCGATTCAAAAGACCCGGGCCGAACAGGATCGCAACAGATCATATCGCGCCGTCTACCACGTCAAGGACAAGAAATTCTTGCAGCTGGCAGACGAGTCAATGGAAAATCTGACTCCCTCTAATGACGGACGTTACGCCATCGGTTACGACGACCGCGCTTACCGGCGCTTGCGCGACTGGGACACGTCCTACACCGACCTCTATCTCATCAATACCGAAAGCGGGGTGCGCAAGCCACTCTCACAAAAGCAGTCCTACAATCTTGGTCTCTCGCCGAAAGCGAAGTTCGCGCTCTACTTCGATGGGAAAGACTGGCATAGTCTTTCGATTCCCGATGGCCGCGATGTGAACCTGACAGCAAAACTCGGCGTGAACTTCTGGAACGAAGATACGGATACGCCCAGCATTCCGCAGTCGTATGGGTCGGCTGGCTGGTCGAAAGACGATGAGTATGTCCTGCTCTACGATCGTTACGATGTCTGGCAGATAAAGCCCGACGGTCAGGGCGCAAAGAATCTCACTGATGGTGTCGGCAGAAAAACAAAAACCGAACTTCGTTATGTAAAACTCGATCCGAAAGAGCGCTTCATCGATCCCTCCAAGTCGATGTTGTTACGCGCAGAAAATGAAGACACGTACGATACCGGCTTCTATCGCGATCGCATCGACGCTGGCCTGCCGGAAAAACTTCTGCTGGGAAGTAAAAACTATACAAGCCCAACGAAGGCAAAAGACGCTGACGTTCTGATGTTGACCGCTTCCCGGACCGATGAGTTTCCGGACGTGCTGATCTCGGGATTGGATTTCAAAGACTTGCGCAAAGTCAGCAATGCTGACGCCCAAAAAGCACCTTTCCTCTGGGGCACCTCCGAATTAGTAAGCTTCAAAAATGTCGATGGCGTTCCCTTGAAAGGCAAGCTGATGAAGCCGGAGAACTTCGATCCCTCGAAGAAGTATCCGATGATTGTCTACATCTACGAGAGACTGTCGCAGACACTCCATGGCTTTGGTAATCCTGGACCTGGTACGTCAATCAATCCCAGCTTTTATGTGAGCAACGGCTACCTGGTGTTCATGCCGGACATCGTTTACACGATCGGCTATCCCGGACACAGCGCGTTGAAATGCGTCTTGCCGGGAGTGCAGGCGGTAGTCGATAAAGGTTTCGTCGATGAAAACGCGATTGGCATCCAGGGCCACAGCTGGGGCGGCTACCAAATCGCGTACATGGTGACGCAAACGAATCGTTTCAAAGCTGCGGCGCCGGGTGCATTGGTCTCAAATATGACGAGTGCTTATAGCGGCATTCGCTGGGGCACGGGCTTGCCGCGCCAGTTCCAATACGAACGAACGCAATCGCGAATTGGCGGCAACCTGTGGGAGTATCCGATGCGATTTCTCGACAACTCCCCCGTGTTTCGCGCCGACCGCGTGCAGACGCCGCTCCTCATGATTCACAACGACGCGGACGATGCTGTGCCCTGGTATCAGGGAATTGAGTATTACCTCGCGTTGCGCCGCCTCGGTAAAGAGGCTTATCTGTTTAGTTACAACGGCGAAAAGCACGGCCTGCAGAAGCGACCGAACCAGAAAGACTACACGCGCCGCTTGCAAGAATTTTTCGACCACTTCCTGAAAGGCGCGCCGGCTCCGGAATGGATGGAGAAAGGAATCCCTTACATTCAGCGAGAGAAAGAGAAAGAGAAGTATCGCGTGGCGGATGAGAAGAAGTAGGAGACATTAGCTACGGATTTTCGCACTAATGCGGATTAGGGCATTGCCTCAAAAGTATATTGAGTTGTGTGGCTACTGCTTCGCCCCCGGATGTGACGAGGCGGCGAAGCCGTATCGGGAATTTGCATCTGCCTTTCAGGCGATGCCGCGGATTAGAAACAGACCGGATCGCGGGCGTCCCGCCCGCAATGAACCGAACCGCGAAACTGTACTAACCCAAATGACAATGCGGCGCGCCTATTGGCGCGTTGCGAGCTAAAAGCCCGCGATCCCTAAAATTATGAAACTATTCAACTGTGCACTTCTCATAATTCTGTTGACGACAGCAGCACTCGCGGCGCCGCGCACGATGCGCCTCGACTATTACCACACCGGCACCGCCACCGAAGAAGTTTTCAGTGTTGACCGGATCGTTCTGGAACCGCTCACCTGGCCGGGTGACCCGGGACGGGCGATCGACGATACCAATCTGGGAAAATATTTTTTCGAGGTTCGCGATCAGCAAACCAAGGCTATGCTTTTTTCCCGCGGCTTTGCCTCGATCTACGGTGAATGGGAAACGACTGACGAAGCCAAATCACTGCGCCGAACCTTTAGCGAATCGCTGCGCTTCCCTGCTCCCACCAAGCCCGTCGAGATTGTTTTGAAAAAACGCGATGCGCAGAATAACTGGCGCGACGTCTGGACGACGACAATCGATCCGGCGAGTATTTTTATTGACCGCTCGAAACCGCGTGCGCCTGCTCGCCTCATACCTATTCAACAAATGGGCGACCCGGCGACCAAGGTTGATTTCCTGATTCTCGGCGACGGTTACACTGCTCGCGAAGCAAAGAAATTCGAAGCGGATGCGCGTCGTCTGACTCGCGAGCTGTTCGCGACCTCGCCATTCAAAGAACGCCGCAACGATTTCAACGTTTGGGGTCTTTGCCCGCCAGCTGCAGAATCGGGAATCTCGCGACCATCCACGGGGATTTACCGCGACTCGCCACTCGGCGCAACCTACGACGCGTTCGGATCCGAGCGTTACGTCCTCACGTTTGATAATCACGCCCTGCGAGAGACCGCAGCGTTTGCACCTTATGAATTTATTGAGGTGCTGGCGAATAACCGGACTTACGGCGGGGGCGGCATTTTTAATCTCTATAGCACTGTCGCTGCAGATAATGCCTTCGCAAATTACGTTTTCATTCACGAGTTTGGTCATCACTTCGCCGGCCTCGCGGATGAGTATTACACCTCGTCAGTCGCTTATGCCCCGTCCACCGAGAGACTTGAACCTTGGGAACCTAACGCTACCGCTCTGCTTGATCCAGCTAAATTAAAATGGCGCGATCTGGTTTCGCCTGACACGCCGATCCCAACGTCCTGGAACAAGGAGGCCTTCGAGACTTATTCACTTTCAATCCAGACTCGCCGGCGGCAACTGCGCAAAGACAATCGTCCGGAATCCGAGATGGAGGCATTGTTTCGCGAAGAGCTGGCGTATGAGCACGATTTGTTTGCTAAAGAGAAATACTTTGGCAAGGTGGGAGCGTTTGAGGGCGCTGTGTATGAGGCGCGCGGCTACTACCGACCGGAAGTGGATTGCATTATGTTCACCCGCACCAATCAGTTTTGCAAAGTTTGCCGGCGCGCCATTGATCGCATCATCGATCTTTATTCGCAGGCCGGAGCGCGCGCCGCGCACCCACGCGGACGACGTCGCTAAGAAGAGATTTGCTATGAGCCGAAACGGCTACTCCTCCGCCGCCATCGCCGATGAATTACGCGAGATCGAGAACCAACTCGTTGCCGCATGGGTTTCCGGCGATCCCTCAGTTCACAAGCGCGTTCTTTCCGAAGACTGGAGCGTTATCGACGCCCAGGGTCGGATTCGTAATAAGGCCGAAGTTTTGGAAGAAATGTTTCGCCCAGGCGAGCGTGAAATATCTGGACGAATTAACGAGGTGAATGTACGACCTTACGGCGACTGGGCCATCGTAACTGGCAAGACTTGTGTTGCCGGGCGCTACGAGGGCAACGAGATCAACGTGACCTTGCGTTTCATGGACGTGTTTCGCCGCACCGAAGGCAACTGGCAAGTCGTCGCTTCTCAGGCGACACTCCTAAACGAATAAGGTGGCAAAGATGATCCCTTTCTGACGATTGCGATTGCCAATTGCCGATTACCAATTAGGCCGTCGCGAAAGAAGCCAACCGGAAATCGCCAATCGCCAATCGAAAGGCCTGCTACTCGAATGTAATGACCGTGAGTCTTTCCTATGAGCTCCTTGATGCCCGCCATATTCTTCGGTCACGGAAACCCGCTGAACGCGCTGCGGCGAAATTCCTACACCGAGCGCTGGTCTGCCATCGGCAGTTCCCTTCCTCGCCCGCGAGCCATCCTCTGTATTTCAGCTCATTGGTATGTGCCGGTTACTGCAGTAACAGCGATGCCTGCGCCGCGGACCATTCATGACTTTGGCGGGTTTCCGGCGGCACTCTATCAAGTTCAATATCCCGCTCCAGGCAGTCCCGAACTCGCGACGCGCGTTCGCAGTCTGCTGGCGCCGGTTGCAGTCGAACTTGATCACAACAATTGGGGACTGGATCATGGAACCTGGTCCGTTTTGTGCCACCTCTTTCCACAAGCCGATATTCCAGTTGTGCAGTTGAGTATCGATGAAACTCAGCCGCCGGAGTTTCACTACCAACTCGCTCAACAACTAGCGCCGCTCCGCGATGAAGGCATCCTCGTGATTGGCAGCGGCAACATTGTGCACAACCTGCATACCTACGCCTGGGGTGAACACGAGGTCGAACCTTTTGATTGGGCGGTTAGATTTGAGCGTCAGGCGCGCTCATTCATCAGCAACGGCAAAGACGCGCAACTGACCGGCTACGACTCACTCGGACGCGACGCGCTGCTTTCGGTCCCCACTCCGGAACATTACCTACCGCTGATTTACGTCCTCGGCGTACGACGCCCGGATGAGCAAGTGACTTTTCCAGTTGAAGGATTTGACGGCGGTTCGATCTCGATGCTGGCGGTCCAGCTTGGCTGAGGAGACTGCGAATTTGGGGGCACAAACTTTTTCCTTCAAACGTTTGCTTCGGGAATTTGTTTTGCCGTTTCTTGCCCTCGCCGCAATCTGCGTCGTCAACTCATTGATTATTCAGGACGTCTTTTCAGTCAGTCCGCGTCGTTACCTCGACTGGTATGTCGAGGCGGGCCCGTTTATTGGCATAGCGGTAGTTGCTTTTGGCGCGGCCTGGAAGGAATTAGACAGTAACACTGGTTTGGTTTCTGCTAACCCTGGGACTTATATCATTGCCTGTTCGAAGCTGGCGGGATTGCCGATGTTTGCTTTTGGCGGTCACCTAAAGACTAAAGGGCATAACCTTTGGGATCTGCTGGCAGGCGTTCCGTTGTTCGCCGTGTTTATCGTGGCCAGTTTTGCCTGGCTCGTTTTAATTGCTCCCTTGCAGTATTTCCTTTTTCTGGTCTGCGCTGCTCCTTCCCGAATTATTCTGCGCTCGAATTATCGTCTGCATGCCCAAATTGAAGGCCGGATGCTCTACTACTCTGAATTAAGACCGGAAACGCCGGAGCCAACGACCGGCTGGGACGCCAGCATGCGTGGCAAGCCGGTGACGATGGCAAATGGATTTGGAGTAGCGTTGCTTTTTCTGATCGGGTATCTGCAATCCGACTGACAAATTAGCCACAGATTTTCTCGGATGACACTGATCAAGACTGATTAGTTGCAGTCCGGAAGGTGGCCTGCCCCCGCTCATCCAATAAAATCGACCGCAAGTTTTTCTCTCAACCTCGTTCTTGAGCCAAGAGCAGTTTGAAACTCAAAACGAGGTACGCAGAGATGAAAGCCTTCTCCCAGCTCGCGATTGCCGCAGTAGTAACCACGATCGCTCTGATCGGATTCACCGCAGTTCCTGGCTATGAGGTTCCTCCGGCCGAGGTTGCAGGTTGGGCCTCGCCCGCCGGTCGCACGATGCGCGCCTTCCAGTCAGATTCGGAATTGCGCAGCTACTTCAGAGCGATCGCTGATCGCCAAAAACGCTTAACGCAGATCAGCAAAAGCGGTTTATTCAACGTCCAGAATGCGTCGCCTGCCGCTGAGAGCACCAAGGCCAAAAACGAATCAAAAGACGAGGCCGAATCCGTCACCAACACGCAGCACGCTGGAGTAGACGAAGGCGGAATAGTAAAGGTTCATGGAAACAATCTCGTCGTGCTGCGTCGCGGCCGGCTATTTACCGTCGCGATCGGCGCAGACGCTTTGAAGCCAATCTCGATCGCTGACGCCTTCGGTCCAGATATCAATCCCAACGATACCTGGTACGACGAGATGTTGGTCTCTGAAGATACGGTTGTCGTGATTGGCTATAGCTACGATCGCGGCGGGACGGAAATCGGGCTATTCAAGATCAATGACAAGGGCCAACTCAATTATCAGTTCACCTATCACCTGCGCTCGAATGATTACTACTCGTCGCGCAACTACGCCAGCCGGCTCATCGGAAACAAGCTGATTTTTTACACGCCATCTTACCTGGCGCCCGGCAGTGAGGATCCACTTCAGCAGTTTCCTGCTGTCAGGCGTTGGCGCAGAGGTGCTCGAGATAATGAATTCAAACGCATCGTCCCGGCAACTCGAGTCTACCGCCCTGAATATCTGATGGACCCTCAGTACACGCTCGCGCTCCACACAGTAACTGTGTGCGATCTTGCTAACGGTGGTTTTGCCTGTGAAGCGATAGGTGTGGTCGGTCCCTCGGGACGCGTCTTTTATGTCTCGCCGACCTCGGTCTATGTTTGGATGACCAGCCCGTTTGGGACGGGCAAAGACTCGCGCAACCAATCGATCGTTTATCGCATGCCGTTGGATGGATCCGCTCCGAGTGCCTTGCGCGTTTCAGGCGGCCCGGTTGACCAATTCTCATTCTTGGAAGACGAAGAGGAAGAGCTGAACGTCCTGGTGCGGTCAGATGCTGCTGGTGATGCGATGTGGTCCGCCGAAGCTGCTGCTGGCGACGTAGCATTGTTGCGCGTGCCGCTTGCGAGCTTTTCGGATGGCAGCGAAACGGCGGCGGGGAATTATTACCATCCGCTGCCTAACCCGACGACTGGCGACAGCTTTCAAAATCGCTTCATCGGAGACTACTTGTTATACGGAACCGGAAGCGGTTGGGGCGCGCCGGCAAGCAACAAACAAGTAGACCTCTACGCGGTGAGCCGGAAAACCGGTGTATCTCAAATTCTAAAACTCGAACATGGCGTAGACCGTATTGAAGCACTCGGTGAGGATGCTGTGGTAGTAGGCACCGATGGAAAGGACCTGCACTTCACGTCGGTCAGGTTGGGTGCAGAACCGGCGGTGGCGAGCAGCTATGTTCGAGCGGGCGCGTCTCAAGCAGAGCTGCGCAGTCATGGATTCTTCTACAAGCCTGACGGCGACGATTCAGGCACGATCGGTTTGCCGATCAGCGTTCCAGGCCGTCCTGGATACGAGCATCTTTTCGAGAATTCAGCTGCCGTTCTGTTTTTGCGCAACTCCTCTTTGCGTTTTGAAAAGCTGGGAGAACTTGCGGCGGATTCTGAACGAGCGGTTGACGACCGGTGCCGCGCTTCCTGCGTCGACTGGTACGGCAACGCGCGACCCTTGTTCCTGCGCGGGCGAGTCTTTGCCTTGCTCGGGTACGAGATTGTCGAAGGAACTCTTTTGGATGGCAGCATTCGTGAACGGCGCCGGATTAGTTACGCGCCGCGACGAACATGAACCAGAGTCCAAAGTCCAATGTCCAATGTCCCATGTCTCTGACCACTGGTGCGCGGCAAGTCTCTTCAAGCATTCGTCGGTCTTGACCGCCGGTGCGCGGCAAGTCTCTGACTTGCCGTCGCTATGACTATCTGGTTGCCGGTCTTCGACCTGTCTCTCTGTGGGTCAAAGACCACCACTTATTTCGCGACACCTTCGGCAAGTCAGAGACGTGCCGCGCACCGGCGGTCAAAGACCAAAGCCGCCGACACACCTTAAACCGCTACAATCGGATCTCCTCAGTTGGAAACCTGAGACTTGAGACTTGAAGCCTTAGACCTTAGACCTGACGCCTGAAACCTGAAACCTGAAACCCGAAACCCGAAACCTGAGACTTTGGACATTGGACATTGGACGTTGGACTTCTTAAGCTGCTTTGGTGCCCGATCTTCTGGTTAACCTGCTGAAGCTTCCGCCGCTCGAACCAGCGCTCGAAGCGCTTGACGATGATGGCATTTCGATTCGTCGCGCGCAGCCTTTTGAAATTACTCCTGTCCGCAATTTCATCGAGCAACATTTCTCTGTTGCCTGGGCCGATGAAGTCTCAGTAGGTTTCTCAAACAAACCTGTATGGGTGCACATTGCCACGCTCGATTGCAAAGTGATTGGCTTTGCCGCACATGAGTGTACGCGGAGAAATTTCTTCGGACCGGCAGGAGTGGCGCCAGACATGCAGGGCCGCGGCATCGGCAAAGCATTGCTGCTTGCTTCCCTGCTGGCAATGCGCGAGCGGGGGTATGTTTATGGCATTATTGGTGGCGCCGGCCCGATCGAGTTTTATCGAAAGGCAGTGGGTGCAACGGTAATTCTCGACAGCGAACCCGGAATCTACACGGATCTGCTCAAACAGCGATGAACCAAGCGAGCCACATTCCTATTAGATCAGCGAAGGCAGGACGAGCGCCGCTTCCACCTGGTCCAAAGGGCAATCTCCTTCTCGGAGTGATGCCGGAGTTCAGCCGCGACACCCTCGGCTTCATCGAGCGCGCGCGCAACTATGGTGACGTCGTAAGAATGAGGTTTCTCTACCTTACGGCTTACTTTCTCTACAATCCTGACGACATTGAATATGTCGTTGCCACTAACGCAAAAAACTTCATCAAGTCGCGCACGCTGCGCTCGCCTTTTTTCCAACGACTCGTCGGCAATGGTCTCTTAACCAGTGAACATGACGAGTGGAAGCGGCAACGCCGTCTCGCGCAACCCGCCTTCCACCGGCAACGAATTAACTCTTACGGCGAAGTGATGGTCGATTACACCGAGCGCCTGATGAGCGCTTGGAATCATGGCGAAGAGCGCAACATTCATCGCGACATGATGCGACTCACCCTCGAGATCGTGGTTAAGACGCTCTTCAACGCCGACGTTTCTGCTGATGCCGATAAGGTCGGTCGGGTTCTCGCCAAAATCGTAAAACCTTTCGCGGCCCAGGCCACCTTAAAGTGGATCATGGATAATCGACTGCCCACCGCAGCGCATCGCCGCTTCAATCAGGACGCCAAAGAAATTGATGACATCGTCTACCGCATCATTGCGGAGCGACGCGGCAGTGACCGCGATCAGGGTGATCTGCTGTCCATGCTGTTGCAGGCCCACGATGAAGACGGCAGCCAGATGAGCGACAAACAACTTCGTGACGAAGTGATGACGTTATTCCTCGCGGGACATGAGACTACTGCGTTGACGCTCTCGTGGGCCTGGTATCTGCTGGCGCTCAATCCCGACACCGAAGCCAAATTTCATCAGGAACTGGACGAAGTGTTGGCCGGCAATCTTCCTACCGTTGCTGATCTGCCGCGCCTTAAGTACTGCGAGATGATCGCCAAAGAATCGATGCGTCTTTATCCACCTGCATTTGGACTCGGACGCGAGTCGCTCGAGGAATGTGAGATAGGTGGTTTCCGCATGCCGCCGAAGACTCAGGTATTCATGTTTCAGTGGGTAACTCAACGTGACCCGCGCTATTTCGACCAACCCGCGGAGTTTCATCCCGAGCGCTGGACTGAGGAGTTCAGCAACAGTTTGCCGAAGTATGCTTACTTCCCTTTTGGCGGCGGGCCCAGGTTTTGTATTGGCAACTCATTCGCAATGATGGAAATCATTATGGTACTCGCGACTATTGGTCAGCGTTACCGCCTCAGCCTTGCTCCAGACCACGAAGTCACCTTAATGCCGGCTATGTCTTTGCGACCGCGCGATGGCATTAAGGTGATCCTGAAAAAGCGCTGATCTTCAGTGCAGAGTAATATGTCACTCGAAAGCCCGCACTAGCCGTGTCCACTCCTTAAGCGTAAATGTTTCGGCGCGGCGCTGCACATCGATTTCGGCCCGACAAAGAATAATGCTGGCGCCGCCATAACGCTTAATCAGTTCTAATAACTCCGGCGGCGCTCCGCGCAAGTTATTAAGTATCGTCTTACGTCTCTGCGCGAAACCTGCACTCACTAACTGCCACAAAAGCTTTTCGTTCTTAGCAAGAGGCGGCTGCTGCTTAAGCTTCAGCCGGATGACGCTGCTCCAAACTTTTGGCGCGGGCCGAAATGAACCGGGCGCAACATCAAAAAGTTTTTCAGTCTCGCAGTAAGTCTCGACAAAAACCGAAATATAGCCACGCTCCTTTGATCCAGGTGGCGCGACGAGACGATCGACCACCTCTTTCTGCAGCATCAACACCATCTCAGTAACACAACCGCGCTGCGCAATCAGACGCTGCAAGATCGCTGTAGCAATATTGTAAGGAAGGTTGGCCACCACCCGAGCGTGAGTCGCAGGATTAATCACGGAGCAGAAATCTACAGCGAGCGCGTCGGCAGCAAGGAGTGTGAAGTTCTCTCGCGCAGCAAAACTTTCCTGCAGGAGCGGGATTAGATGGCGATCAAACTCAATGGCAATGACACGGCCGGCTTTATCGAGGAGCTGAGACGTGAGGGCGCCCCGGCCAGAACCGATTTCGATAATTGTCTCTTCGCTCGTAGGGGAGAGCTCTTCGATGATTCGGCTGACCACCCCAGCGTTAATTAGAAAATTCTGGCCGAGAGACTTTGAGGGGCGAAGATGTGATGGGGCGATAGGGAGATGGGGAGATAGGGGGACCTTGGACTTTGGACGTTGGACTTTGGACATCGGTCGGCCTTTCATCACCCCATCTCCCCATCACACTATCATCCCGTCACCCCTTCTCCCTTCCCTCTTTGCCTTTCGGGTAGCCGGTGATCTCGAAGTCGCTGCCCCGCTGAACGATTTCGACGTCTTCAAGGTTAACCGCCTCGCTCAGGCGCTCAACGCCGGGTCCACCGATCGCACTCGGAGCATCACGCCCGCCAATTAACCGAGGGGCAATAAAAAACGTCACCTTGTCTACAAGACCGGCCTGCAGCAGCGCGCCCGCAACGTTCGCTCCGCCTTCCACGAGCACGCTCTGGATAGATCTTTTTCCTAACTCCGCCAACACGCGATCGAGGTCGCGGCCGCTTGGCTCGCTCAAAATTTCCACGCCCGCCTTCAGCAGTTCAGTTTTTCGTTTTGCATCGGAATTGGGGTTAGTAAAAACGAGCAATGGAAACTCTCCCGCAGTCCCAGCGAGTTGCGATTGCGGCGTGATCAGCAAACCATCGTCTAACAACACCCGAACCAAAGGCCTCCTGCGAGCTAGACCAGAGCGATCGGTCAACAAAGGATCATCTGCTGTCGCAGTACCGGCGCCGACGAGGATCGCGTCGTATTCGTGCCGTAACTCCTGGACCCTAACGCGTGCAGGCTCGCCTGTGATCCAGCGAGAGTCTCCACTGCGCGTCGCTATTTTCCCGTCCAGCGAAGTGGCAAGCTTGAGATGAACCAACGGCCGGCCGGTTTTCATGAAGTGGAAATACTTCTCGTTCAGCTGCTGCGCTTCGCGCGCCATCAGTCCGCAACCGACCTCCACCCCAGCAGCGCGCAAGTGAGCAAATCCTCGCCCTGAAACTCTGGGATTCGGATCCTCTACGGGAGCGACCACGCGCCTAATGCCGGCGGCAATCAAAGCGTCAGTGCAAGGAGAAGTTCGACCATAGTGAGCGTGAGGTTCGAGGGAAACATATGCAGTAGCTCCGACCGCTCTTGTTCCTGCTTCTTCGAGCGCGAGTGTCTCTGCGTGTTTGATCTCCTCATAAACATAGAAGCCTTCGCCAACAACGCTTCCGTCCGCGCTGACTACGACACAGCCGACGAGGGGACTGGGACTAACCAGACCGACGCCCTTCGCGGCGAGCTCCAGCGCGCGCGCCATCATCCGGCGATCAAGTTCAGAAGCTTCGCCGGAAGGCTGTAGTGTAGAAACTGTGGTTGGCATCCGTTGGGGATTAGCTGAGCGCAGCGGGCTATTCAAACAAACCATTCACGTAGAGCTCAGGATCAAACACGACGAGGTCATCGACTTTCTCGCCAATGCCGGCGTAACGAATGGGCAGGTTCAACTCACTTGCGATCGCGACCGCGATGCCGCCTTTGGCGGTGCCATCAAGTTTGGTTAGCACAATGCCTGTAACACCAGCGACTTTCAAAAACTGACGCGCTTGTTCCAGACCATTCTGTCCGGTCACAGCATCGACCACGAGAAGCGTCTCGTGTGGGGCGCCCGGGACTTCCCTCCCCGCCACTCGTTTCATTTTTTCAAGCTCCGCCATCAGATTCGCCTTGTTGTGCAAGCGCCCGGCGGTATCGACAATTAGAACATCCGAACCACGAGCCCGAGCGGCTTTCAGCGAATCGAATAGTACTGCTGCCGGATCCGTTCCCTGCTTTTGTTGAATCAACGGCACTCCAGTTCGTTCGGCCCAGATCGCCAGTTGATCCGAGGCCGCCGCGCGAAACGTGTCTGCGGCGCAGATCAAGACATCGTTACCCTCAGCTTTGATTCTTTGCGCGAGTTTGCCAATCGTAGTCGTCTTACCGACTCCGTTAACGCCGACGACCATCATCACGTAAGGCAGCACGTTTTCCGGCGTGTTAGTTTCCGACGCCACTCCCTGGTTCTCGGAAGCGCGCAAGATGCGCAACAGCTCAGTCTTTATAGCTTGCTTTAACGCTTCGAGATCTCCGATTTGCTTGCGCGCAATTCCTCGTCTAACTGTTTCCAAAATCTGTTGAGTGGTAACGACACCAATGTCGGCGGCGATCAACGCTTCTTCGAGTTCGTCGAGCAAGTTCTCATCAATCGTTTTCAGACCCTGGAAAACGGTGTCGAGTCGCTCCGACAGATTGTCGCGCGTGGCGGCGACGGCGCGGCGAAAACGCGCCGAGAATTCTTGTTCGAGTGCTGCCTCCTGAGCCTGAAGTTCCTCGATCGAAAGGTTCAGTCCCAAAACGGACGTGGCAAAAGGAGAACGCGACGGAACTTTGGGAGGCTGAATCGATGATGCGTCTGCCGGCGGCTGCGGTGAGGGCTTCGGAACTTCTCGCTTTTCGGCGACAAGCGGTGTGGGTCCAGCTCCTGTGATCACGGGCTCAGGCGCTTGAGTATCGACGATGGTCGCCGGCTGCGGGGTTGAAGACTGCGGTTGAGGTTTTACCGCCGTTGCACTCTGAGCGGGAGTCGCTTCTTTGGATGCTTCAGTACGCGGTTCGTTAAGCCCTAAAGTTACAAACTGGTCTTTGCTCTTTCGTCGCCAAAACGCCATAAATTGTTCGTAGCCACCCTGTCACCAATTTCCAGATAAGCGAGGTCGTTGATTATAAGCCGCAACAGCCGCGTCCTCAAAAAGACGCGGCTGCTTCATTTTTACCTAATTTGTGTAGGGGCGTCCTTCCGTGGGCGCCCTGTCTTCAAAACGCAGGGGCGGCCAAAGCGTGCCCGCCCCTATAAATTTTGATATCACAATATCGTTGTCTGCCTCTAAACAGGCTGCAACTCAGCACTGCTTGGGTGCTGCTCGGTTGCTGGCGCGACTGGCTCAACGGTCGGTCGCTTTTTCAACTTAACGGAGCCTGGCCGAATCTGCCCTTCCACACACGCTTCCGAGAATGCCGCGACTACGCGCGCATCGTACCGTGTATCAACGAAACTCTGAATCCGCTCAACAGCTTCCTCAAACTTCATCGCCCGCTGATAAGGCCGATCCGTAGTCATCGCATCAAATGTATCGGCCACCGAAACGATCAAGGCCATCAGCGGAATCTCGTCACCTTTCAGTCCCTGCGGATAACCCTGGCCATTGATCATTTCGTGATGCATATACATCCCCGGCAAAAATTCCTGTATTCCGGGAATCTGCGAAAGGATCTTGTATCCTTTCTGCGGATGCTGCTTCATCAATTCATATTCTTCATCAGTCAACGCCGCCGGTTTTTTCAGCACCTTGTCATCGATACCGATCTTGCCTACATCGTGCAGCAAAGCGCTGACGCGAATCTTTTCGCACTCTTCGTCAGACAGACCGAGCCGTTGCGCAATTGCCATCGAAACTCGGGAAACGCGTTCTGAGTGTCCACGCGTGTAAGGATCTTTTCCATCGATAGCTGCGGCCAGGGCTTTGACTGTTCCCAGAAACAACTCGCGATTCTCTGTTGCGGAGCGCTGCAAGTCCCGGATGAAACGCTCGAGCTGGTCGGTCATTAAATTGAATGAGCTACCCAGATCACCCAGCTCGGTTCTACTGCGAATCTCAATGCGTTGCGAAAAGTCTCCGGAAGCAATGCGATGAGCACCCGCTGCCAATTCCTGCACTGGCTGACTGAGTTTTTTCGCAAAGAAGAAACCAATGAAAAGTGTAAGGAGGCCGGCCACCAAACTGATCCAAATCGTCTGGTAGTGCATGTCGCTTACCGATGCGAGTGCGGCGGTTTCGTCTTGAACGGCGATCACGCCTAGCCGGGAATTCTTGTCGAGCTCAGCCGTGGCATACGAGCCAAGCATCTCCACTTTGCGGTCGTCGCGCAGGACGGTAAAAGGCGCGAGCGCTGATTGCACCTGGGCTCCCGACTCCATCCAGTCCTGAACAACTTTGAGGTCGGTCATCGGCTTTCCGGCGAAGGCTACGCTCGCTTCCGGATGAGCTACCGCGCGGCCACTCTGATCCACTACAAAGACAACTGGCAGACCGGCATCAAGTAGTTCTCGTTCGCTTTTTGAAGTTGGCTGCTGGACAGCTTTGAAAACATCCTGAAACGAAACGATCGCGACCACAGCAGCCACTACATCGTTGCCGTGTTCGCCTCCCATCACCGGCGCGGCAACAGTGAGGGCCATTTCCTGTCCCGAGCGAATCACCTGCGGGCGGCTCACTACCAGGCCGCGGCCACTCATTTTTGCGAGAACTTCACTGACGCGCTCGTCAACTTCCTCGCGTTTGATCACATCCGATTGGAACGCGCGGTGAAGTTCACGGTGGACCGGCCAAATGGCCAGGCCAATCAGGTTCGGATCCTCCTGTAGCGTCTTCTGCAGCCGCGCGTCGTATCCGATGTCATTGAGAGCTTCGACACTTCCCGCTATTTCAAAAGCGCGCGCTAGTCCCGCGACAACGTCACGATATCTTTGGCCGTATAGTTCTATTTGACGGGCCTTGTCCTGGACCAACTGGGCTTGATAACGTCCCTCTACCGACCGCAACTCCTGCGCTGTTCGGCTGGAAAGCAGACTTCCAGCGAAGACCAGGGGCAACAGGCCGACGAGCAACAGAACGCCGAGGACGATATATAGCAGGCGGATACGCCCAAAGTTTTCCAGCATGAGATTAAAACTAGTAAGTTGGGAAAAGCACCGTACGGAAGGTCTTTTGAATCTGAGCCGGTGATGGAGTCCGGCAAACGGCTTTCATTATGGTCAAAGGGGTGGGAGCTGTCAACGGTTTTGCAGCCTTAACTGCTTGTATCATGGGATTTAAGTGCTGTTGGCCAGGCCGGAAGCCACGAGACGTCGGCGCCGTTGGAGTTGGAACCGACGCCTAACCTCAACAGCGACGTGATATTTAGACCCAGAAGTGGTCAGTCGCGTCTAAACAATGGGCGCAAAGCCTTGTCGCGCTCGAACTTGGAATCGGAATCGCGGCCGCTGGCCGGAAGACAGGGAATGGAAATCCTTACGAGCGACGAGCAAATCGTAGAACGCGCTCTGACCGGGGATGCTGAGGCTTTCGGCGAAATCGTTCATCGCTGGGAGCGCAGGATCTTCGCGCTGGCTTTTGGCATGCTCGGACGCGAAGAAGATGCCCGCGACGCAACGCAGGAAACGTTCATCGCTGCGTTTAAAAACCTGCGGGGATTCCGCGGTGACGCTCGGGTCTCGTCCTGGTTACACCGCATCGCTGTTAACCAGTGCATTACGCGTCAACGCCGCGCAAAGGTTCGCAAAGAAGGCGCCCTGGAGGATGAAGAGGAGCGGCATGCTGCCAGTTTTGCGACCCCGCGGGAATTATCTCCAGCATGGGTCGCTGAAGGACGAGAAAGCTGCGAGGCGGTGCGGCGCGCGGTTAACAGTTTGCCCCTGGAACTGCGACAAGTGGTCGTTATGAAGGAATTTGAGGATCTTACCTTTCGCGAGATTTCGGATGCTCTGGATGTTCCTTTGAGTACAGTGAAAAGCCGGCTGTACACGGCTTTGCGACAATTGCAGATGCGCTTGCAGAAGTTTGGTGCTGATTCGCTTTAGCAGTGGGAGTTTGAGATGGAAGACAAAAGTGGAAATATCATTTGTGAACGCAGTGACGACCTAATCTCGTTTCTTTATCAGGAACTCGACGAGCGTGAAGGTCGCGCTTTTAAACGGCACCTGGCGGATTGTGCATCGTGCTCGCGAGAATTGAGTTCTTTCAGCGAGATTAGGAACGGTGTCGTCGCCTGGCGCGATCAGTCTCTTGGCATCATTAATCATCGACCAAGCCTCGGCTACGGCTTCGCGGAAAAGCCTTCAGCTCTAGCCGCGATTCGTCAATTTTTCGCGCTGGCGCCGCTATGGCTAAAGGGATCGGTCGCCTTCGCGTCAGTGCTGTTGTTCGCTGCCGTAGCGTTCCTAGTTGTGAGTTTGAAAGCGAAACCGGTAGTGCCGCTGGCTAGTACCGATAAGGTTTACAGCGAAGCGGAACTCAGAGCGAAGGTCGAAGCAGGAATTCAGGCGCGTCTCAAGGAATTGAATCCGCAGGATAATGCGGTGAAGGAAGAATTGCCGCGAGCGCCGTTGCTGGTCCAGCAGTCCAAGCCAAAGTTAAAGTCATCCGGGTCCTACGTGAGAACTCGTCGAGCTCCGCTAACAGAATCGGAGCGGCAGCAACTCGCTGCAGACTTGCGGTTGACCTCGCCCACCGATGATGATCTCAATCTGCTGGGAGAACAGATAAACAGATAGCCGCCCCTAGAGGAAATCATGAAAACCATCAGCCGACTAACTTTTACCTTTTTGCTTGCTGCCTGCGCATTGCTGGCCTTTGCTACCAAGACGCCGGCGCAGCAGCAGCTTCCGGAAAATCAGCAACCGGGACCATCCGCCGATCCAATTCGGGATCTGAATTTAAGTCCGGAACAACGTGAACGCATCCGAGCGATCCGCGAAGAACAGAGAGACGAACGGGGGGCCGTCAATCAGCGACTGCGCGAAACTAACCGCGCGCTTGAAGAGGTGCTCGACTCGGAGAATCCCAGTGATGCAGAGATCGAAAGGCATTTGCGTGACATCGCGGCAGCCCAGGCCGCGTCACTACGGATGCGCGTTGCCACGGAAATGAAGGTGCGAAAGGTTTTGACACCTGATCAACTGGCAACGCTTCGAGTGCTGCGCCAAAATGCCAGGGACACGCGACGCGAGAGGCAGATAGAGAACAATCAGCGGCGTCGCGAAGGAATGGAGCGGCGGAGAGTGCCGGGGCGGAATACGATTGCTCCGGGATTTCCCCAAAGCTTGGATCCCAACCGGCGACGTCAGCCGTAGACGTCCGATACCTTCAGAAGCCTGAGCCGGCCAAGGACACTTGGGCGGCTCATTTTCTTTTCCGGCCGGCCAGACAAAATCAGCAACAGCCTTCCCTGTCTTACCTTCGTTACCAGAACCTGCTGCCCGCGCTGATTTTACAGCTTGACGCATTGCTAACAATTTGAGCATGATAGGCCGACCCTGAAGGCATTGGTGGGTTGGGGAAATCTAGGCCTACACAAACCCCGCCGCGCTCAGCAAGCTCTTAGCTAACAAGAAGATCTACGCGTTCATTAAACTCGACTCGATTAGCAGCATCGAATGAATTTCGCCACACGCGCTCTGCTTGAATTGCAGGAGACGACGTTGCTGGCGGCTCGCGCCGCTCGCGGCCTCTTCAAACGTCCCCGTTACATTTCGGAAATCATCACGCAGATGGACACGATTGGCGTCGGTTCGCTGACCATCGTGCTGCTCACAGGGTTTTTCACAGGCGGTGTGCTTACGCTGCAAACCTTTCCCACGCTGGCGTTTTATGGGGCGCAATCGCAAACGGGCCGGCTGGTCGCGATTTCCCTCGTCCGCGAGCTCGGTCCTGTTCTGACCGCATTAATGGTAACTGGACGCGTTGGGTCGGCGATCGCTGCGGAGTTGGGATCGATGACGGTGTCGCAGCAAATCGATGCGATGCGCGCACTTGGAACTGATCCGGTTCGGAAGCTGGTGGGGCCGCGCCTCGTCGCCTTGCTGGTCAGCCTCCCGCTCTTGACTGTGATGGCGGATGTGGTGGGGATTGGTGGTGGCGGCGTCGTGGCCACAGGGCTTTATGGCCTGACAATGGATCAGTATTTAACGTCTGTTCGCGAGGGCATTACGTCCGATGATATTATCGGTGGTGTAATTAAGCCTCTCATCTTTGGCATTATTATCGCGTCGATTGCTTGCTACAAAGGATTAAACACTGACGGCGGAACTGTAGGGGTCGGGCGCGCGACTACTCGCGCAGTCGTGCTGGCCTCAATCGTTGTAATTATTACCGACTTCTTCTTGTCGCGCGGGCTTCATTATATTCTCGGCATGCCCGTATCCTAAACACGAAAGCATCATGTCTGAGCTCGCAACAAATATCGCCGAAACTCATCCGCTCGTCGGAGAAATAAGCGATCACGCTGCTGAGTCGACCTTTGCCGAGGTAGACGATCAAAGACGCGCGACGCCCGCGATTGAGTTTCGCAACGTCCATCTTTCTTTTGACGATAAGAAAGTTTTGGACAATCTAAGTTTCAAAGTCATGCGGGGTGAGACCAAGATCATCCTGGGGGGGTCCGGCGGTGGCAAGTCGACGATCATTAAGATCGTCCTTGGTTTGCTGAAACCTGACGCCGGCCGTGCGCTGGTTGATGGCGAAGACATAACCGATTACAACGAAGCGCAAATGATGACCGTTCGAAAGAAAATCGGGATGGTGTTTCAGGAAGGGGCGCTATTCGACTCGCTTTCGGTTTACGAAAACGTCGCGTACCGGCTTAACGAACAAGGAGTCCCTCCCGAGCAGATCGAGCCGGAAGTGCGACGAATGCTACGCTTCGTCAACCTGGAAGATGCGATCGATAAGATGCCGGCGGAATTATCGGGTGGTATGCGGCGTCGCGTGGGCATTGCTCGCGCGCTAATTGGCGATCCCAAGATCGTCTTGTTTGACGAGCCGACGGCGGGACTTGATCCGCCGACTGCCCGCACCATCTGTGAGCTGGCGATGAAGCTGCGAGACCTGGAGGATGTGTCTTCGATCTTCGTGACACATGAAATGAATAACCTTACTTATCTCTGTTCCGAGTATGCAGTGGTTAACGAAGCGGGCGAGGTCGTGTTTGAGCGCGAGGGCGAACGTCTCTGCCTGGTTAACACCAAGGTAATGATGATGCGACAAGGAAATATTATTTTCAGCGGCACAGACGAGAGTTTGCGAAACGCTGAAGATCCCTACATCCAAAAGTTTCTCAGGGGACGGTAGGATACGTCATTTAGGAGGGTGTCATGCCGCCATCAAAGAAAACAGTGTCGTGGAGAGAGCTTCGAGTTGGACTGCTGGTCCTCGGCTCGATCGCCATACTTGTCTTTCTGATTCTCAATGCCTCAGGAGATATCAACCCGTTCAGCAAGAAGCTGCACCTAAGGGCGCGCTTTGCCGATGCGAACGGGTTGCGTGAAGGCTCCGAAGTCAGACTGGCGGGGGTGCGTGTCGGCAAGGTTGATAAGATCCTGCTGCTCACTCCTTCGGGCGAGCCAAACGCGCCCAAGGTCGAGGCGCAGATGACCATCAATGGCACGATTGATGGACAGCCGGCGAATGATCGCATCCGCACGGACTCGACTGCGCAGCAAGCTTCTCCCAGCCTGCTCGGCAACGAGATGCTGATCAACATCACGCCCGGAACAGCCATCGGGCAGCCGGTAGCGGATAACGCGATCCTGCCTTCGTCATCCTCTAACACGGTAAACGACTTCGCCACTTCCGGCACTGATCTCGCTCAAAGACTGAGCAAGTTGTCTGATGAGATCAACGGAATGGTTCGCGATGTGAAGGATGGTAAAGGAACTGTCGGCAGGTTGTTTTCCGATGAAGCGCTTTACAACAATCTCAACGCCACGATTCGTGAGACTGAAGATGTAATGCGTCAGATCCGCTCGGGGAGTGGTTCGGCGGGAAGATTCATCAATGATCCGGAGCTCTACAACAACGCCAACAAGATTGCTAACCAGCTTCGTTTGATTGGCGAAGATCTGCGCTCCGGGCGTGGGACCGCCGGGAAGCTGCTGACGGATGATCAGCTCTACAACCGCATCAATCGCACCGCGGATCGTTTGGATCGCTCAGTTGATCAGATCAATTCTATGATTTCGGAGATCAACGAAGGACGCGGTACCTTAGGAAAGCTGATCAAGGACGAGCAGGTGTATAACGACGCGCGCGCCGCTATCGCGCGCTTTAATACTACCGCCGAACGCATTGACAATATGGTTGCCGCGGCCCAACGCGGCGAAGGCACCGTAGGAAAACTGCTCACCGACGAAGCGCTTTATTCCAACGTCAATCAACTATCTTCGGAAGGCGTAAAACTCATTTACGACTTCCGCCAGAATCCGAAGAAGTACCTAACAATAAAATTCGAACTTTTCTAAACTCTCCACCCTTAAAACGGATTCTCGTCGGCTGAAGGACCGTAGATTGACGGCACCGGGATGTCATTGAGCCGCAGGTAGACGCCGAGTTGTGCGCGGTGATGAATGTTGTGGTTCATCACGAATCCCCGCAGCACCGCAACCTTCGGCAAGGTAAGCAGCGTGACGCCGTTGCGCTGCAGCTGCCACATCTTCATGAATTCCTGATCGGTCGCGCGCGCAATCGCTGCACGTGCGGCGGCCACGTTGCTATCAAAAGTTTCCAACAGCTCAGCGGCAGATGCAGGAATGGTCACAGTGGGCATTGGTTGTCCTCCCGGCGCCAAATCCAGCGACTCGTGCTCGAGCGTGTAAATTGTCCAACTTGGCAGGTTGCTTAAGTGAGTGGCGAGACCACCCATCGACGTAGATTTATCATGCGGCTTCCAATCAAACTTCTCCGTGGGCACGCGTTCCAGCGTTCTACGTGTCCCCGCCATTTCCTGGTCAAACTCCGACAAAATTGAATCACTGATTGCCATTGAAATCCTCCTTTGTAGGGGTATCCCTCTGTGGGCACCCCGTCGATTGGGAGCGAGTCACGTATGGAAAGCCACGGGGTCCGCCCCTCTCAATTGCCGATTGTCAATTTCCGATTGGCGATTGGCCGGTAAGGAAAGAATCATCACAAATCGTCAATCGACAATTGGCAATCGGCAATGAGAGGGACGCCCTTATACTTTCTTCTGCACCAGGACTTGAAAGCTCGCGGCCATGCCATCAGGCAGAATCAACTCACGGCAACCGGTTCGCAGCCGCAGTCTTTCCGCCTCGTCTTCACTTTCACTCACTCTCAATTCTAACTCATCAAGCAGTCCTTCATTTATCAGGAACCGGTCCTGAAGTTCAAAAGTTATTGACTGCAAATCAAAACCAGTGCCGATTTGGATCACGTCCGACCAATTGACTGAGCTGGTGATGTCCTGTTCACCAGGCGTGGTCAGCAGGTCGTCGACGAACTGCTGACGTCTGAAGCCACGCAACGTTCCAGCGGGATGATCTGTGGGCGATAAGATTTCAGCCGACGTGGCGCCGTAGTCTACTGTCACCACATACCCGCGACCGAGCGTCGCGGACGCCGCACCAATCCACTTCCTTAAATCCAGATTCACTTCCGCAACCTGGCCCTCAGCCAGACTCACGACCATTTTTGTAAAGTAATTGCCGAGCTCAGGGGTTGCCGGCTTTTGGATGGTCCACTCAAAACCGCCCTGGTCGTTGGTCGTAACGAAAAACTCGGCAAGTTCTCCCGCGCGCCGTGTCACGCGATGAACTGGAAAAGCATCGAGGAGCTCGTTCGAAAATATGACTCCGACCGGAATACTTTCCAGGTCTGTCATCGAGGCAAATTGCACTTGCGAGCCAAACCTCGACAGCCGCTCCGCCGCCAGCGCGCGAGACGAAGGACTCAATTCATCGATCACATAGCGAGTTGCTTTGAACACATCAGGCGAGCGCAACCGAAGTGTATCAAGCACTCCTTCCGCAAACTTACCGGATCCGGCGCCGGCCTCGAGCGCCACCCAACTTTCAGGTGAACCCAGCTTGTGAAAGAGACGAGCAAAATACTTAGCGAAGGTAGCCGCAAAGAGCACGCTGCGTTCCGGACTCGTCCAGTAGTCGCCTTCCCGGCCCCAACGGTGACTTTCACGACAGTAATATCCGGCTTCGGCGTCGTACAGCGCGGCCGCCATGAAATCATGAAAGGTGATCGGGCCTTCGCTTTGGATGCGCGTGCGCAAGCGATCAGGAAGCGACAACATCGGGCTACTGCTTGGTAGGATCGTCCTTATCCAGCAGGCGAGTCGTGTTTTCGGTGATGCTGGGCGGTTGGAAAATTTCTGCGGTGTTGGGACGCGTGCGCCACGCCGGTGGCGGCACCGCTGCGGGTGGCAGCGATCCGGCGTGCGGCGTGGCTTGAAACTGCGCCGGCGTTACGGGAGGAGCGTAGTTCGGCATCATCGGGCGGTAGCGAGGGGCTCCTTCCTCAAATAGCGCCGCGTAGAGCATCCGTAACACACCACCAAGAAAAAAGAAAATTGCGGCCATCGGCGTGAGGATGTCAAAGAGGTTTCCGGCATTGAAACTGCTGAGCACACCCAGAAGCGGAACCAGGACTATGCCCAGCAAGAGCAACAGCGCACCCTGCTTGACGCCCTTGCGGCGCGGCGAGGGCTCCTTGGTAATCGGTCCGGGAAACGAAGGAAGGAGGCCGCCCGTTGCCAGCACCTGAAGTACCGCCTCAAGCGGAAATCCACAGCGGGAACAAAACCTAAGGCTGGCTGTAATCTGTTGTTGACATTGCGGGCAAAACATCTTCAGTCTCTCCCCGAAACAAATCGGCGCATTGCCGATTGACGATTGGCGATTGCCGATTGTAACAACTTAGGAGTCAGGTTCGGTAATGGCATTTGCAATCATCGAAATGTTACGCCGGCGGACCAAGTGAAATTGACTTCACTACGAATCACCTTTATTCTTCGCGGCCAGTATGACAGCGGCGCGTTCAAGATTTCCAGCCGCGCGCAGCAGCGTTTCCAGCAGTAGTTGAATTAGAAGTTGCGTGGCATCGCCGGGTAAGGCAATAAACTTTTTCAGATCTTCGTCACTTTTCAGCCGCGCAAAACACTCGTTGCGCGTCTGCTTTACCTCATTAAGATATTCATTAATTAACGCGGGCGTGGAAAGCGTTTCCGGCAACGTCCATTCGAAGGGATCGTCCCACAGATTGGCGTTCAGACCGCCGCAGGTTTGCTCCACGGCACCAGCGCTTCTCAGGATTAGTTCACCAACCGAGGTGCTGAAACCAGGCAGGACTGCAGAGCGGTACAACATCTCGCCCGGTATCTGCTGCAGCAGTTCGCGCGTGCGGGAGTCGATTAACCCAAACTCACGCTCCAGACTATCAACCACAGCGCGAGGTGATTGAGCTTGCGCACTGACCGGGCTGTTCATGGGGAGAGTGTTTTCAGACTTGATTTAACGGTCCTTAACGCGTCGATCCGATTCCTGTAAGACCGTTCCGAAGCTGCGACCGCCAAAACTGAAGCCGGTGTATACCTTGCCCTTGGTTCCAACTCGCGATCCTCGCGACGGCACGCCACGCGTAGTGACGACCCAAATCCTCCCAGTGCCATCATCGATCTCGTAAGCGCCGTTGCCCAACACGCCGTAGCTGTCTGTCACCGTGCCGACGATTCCCACCTCTTTGTTGCGATAGCGGCCGGGGTCAGCGTTGATGCGGGAAATAGTTTCTTGTTTTGGGCAGGCAGTTAGAAGAAGTGCCCCGATCAAAATAAGCGAGCCGAGGCCCGCCCGTTTTGCTAAATGCATACGCGTCTCCTTTTCCGTTGAGTTTCCTTACGGGAGAGCGCCGCATTCTGACCACAGATGCTCGAACGAAGGGAGCGGCGTTACAGAGATGCAGGACTCGCGGAAACAGTTTTCCGCGAGTCTCTGCCAGGCGAAATACTTTACTTGCCAAACCAGCCAATGGGCTTGCCGGAAAGATCGACCCAGACGCTCTTCACGTTGGTGTACATCTCCAGGGCGTGCTTGCCCATTTCCCTGCCGTAGCCCGACTGTTTATAACCACCGAAGGGCGAAGCGGCATTGAACATGTTGTAGGTGTTTATCCAGATTACGCCCGCCCTGATTTCTTTCGCGAAGCGATGAGCGCGAGTAATGTCTTTAGTCCAGAGACCAGCCGAGAGACCGTAGATCGTATCGTTGGCTTGCTTGATTAGGTCATCTTCATCGCGGAAGCTAATCACCGAAACGACCGGGCCGAAGATTTCTTCCTGGGCCACTCGCATTTGATTGTTTACGTCAGAGAAAATCGTTGGTTGGAAGAAGTATCCTTTCTGGAAAGCACCTTCCAGCTTGGGCGACACCCCACCACTGATCACAGTCGCGCCTTCCTTTTGTGCGACATCACAATATCCTTTGATCCGATTAAGCTGTTCTTCTGAAACCTGCGGGCCCATGTTGGTCGCTTTGTCCATCGGATCGCCAACTTTGATATTTGCCGACTTCTCCTTGAGCCGTCCGACGAACTCATCCTTCACGTCCTCCTGCACAAAGAGACGCGAGCCAGCGCAACATACCTGACCTTGGTTGAAGAAAATCCCCATCATCGCGCCATTAACTGCCTGCTCCATATCAGCGTCTGCGAAGACGATGTTCGGAGCTTTGCCGCCCAGTTCGAGAGAAACTTTTGTCAGATTGTCCGCGGCTGCTTTCGCTACAAGCTTTCCTACTTCCGTCGAGCCCGTGAATGCAACTTTGTCGATGCCCGGGTGAGCAGCAAGCGCTGCTCCCGCAGTCTCACCGTAACCCGGTACGATGTTCACAACGCCTTCCGGGAAACCGGCCTGTTCGATCAGCTTCCCTAACTCCATCGCGTTTACCGGAGTTTGTTCGGCTGGCTTCAAGACCACCGTATTGCCGGCTGCGAGAGCAGGCGCAAGTTTCCAGGCGGCCATCAGAAGCGGAAAGTTCCAGGGAATAATTTGTCCGCAAACGCCAACCGGCTCCCGCAGCGTGTAATTGAACATCTGGCCGGGGACCGGAATCGTTTCACCTTCAATTTTTGTGGCCCAGCCGGCAAAGTATTCAAAGTTTTCCGCAACCTGAGGCAGATCTACGAAGGAAGACTCCTTGATCGGTTTGCCGTTGTCCGCAGTCTCAAGTGCTGCTAGCTCGCTGCTGTTTTCTTCAATCAGCTGCGCCAGTTTGTAGAGCATCCGGCCGCGATCTCGCGCGCTGATCTTCGACCACTTGCCTTCGAACGCACGGCGAGCAGCCACAACTGCTTTATCGATATCTGCTTTATCAGCTTCAGCCACCTCCGCCAGGGTTTCTCCTGTGGCCGGATTCGGTGTCATGAAGGTCTTGCCCGATTCAGCATCAACCCACTTCCCATCAATAAGAAGTTGATACTTCCGCGGCGTCTTCGTTTCGGCTGGTTGTACGGATGACATTGTTTTGCTCCTCTATATTTCTACTACCGTAGAGCTAGTTATTATGTGGCTTCGTTTCTTAAACGGGGAACGACAAACGGTAGTTTGTCTGTAAGCCACCTTAGAAGTCGGTCGTACCTGCAAGTAGTTGGCGCAGCACGAAAGGAAGAATTCCTCCATGCTGGTAATAATCAATCTCAATTGGAGTATCAATGCGGAGGGTTACCGGCACCGATTCTTTTTTCCCATCCGCACGAGTGACCACAAGCGTCAGATCCTGTAGCGGAGACACTCCCGCTTCAAGACCCATCAAGTCGAACTGTTCGAAGCCATTCAAGCTCAATGATGCAGCGTTAACACCTTCTTTGAACTGACAGGGGAGAACTCCCATCCCCACGAGGTTGCTGCGATGTATCCTCTCGAAACTCTGAGCCACGACGGCTTTGACGCCGAGCAATCGCGTTCCTTTAGCGGCCCAGTCACGGGAGCTGCCGGTTCCATATTCCTGTCCGGCAATAACGACGAGAGGCACCCCATCAGCTTGGTATCTCATTGCCGCGTCGTAGATGCTGAGCCGATCGCCGCTGGGATGATGCATGGAAACGCCGCCTTCAACGCCGGGGACCATCAAGTTCCTGATGCGTACATTGGCGAAAGTTCCCCGCACCATAATCTCGTGATTGCCACGCCGCGCACCGTAGCTGTTGAAGTCTTCAATCGCGACGCCTTTCTCCTGAAGGTATAGTCCCGCCGGCGACGACGCCTTGATCGCGCCAGCCGGACTTATGTGATCTGTCGTTACGGAGTCGCCGAAAATTGCGAGAGAGCGGGCCCCATGCACGTCTTGCCAGGTACCGACGTCGTTGCTGAAGTTTTCAAAATAAGGCGGCTCGCGAATGTAAGTGGATTCCAGATCCCAATTGTAAACATCGCCGGTCGTTGTCGGAATGTCGTTCCAAAGCGGGTTCTGATCTGAAAAGTTGCCGTAAAGCCGGCGATACGTTTCCGGCTCGAAGGCGGAACGCAAAAGACTGCTGATCTCTTGCATGCTGGGCCAAACGTCGCGCAGATAAACCGGCTCACCATCCGTTCCCTTGCCGAGCGGATCTTTGGTTAAGTCGACATCGACGCGGCCGGCGAGGGCAAATGCAACGACAAGCGGCGGGCTCATCAGGAAATTTGCCTTAATGCTTTGATGCACGCGCGCCTCAAAGTTGCGATTTCCTGACAGCACGCTCGCAGCGATCAGGTCATGATCAACTACGAGTTGTTCGACGGCCGGGTCGAGCGGCCCGGAGTTGCCGATGCAAGTGGTGCAGCCATAGCCGACGATGTTGAAGCCGAGTTTATCGAGATAAGGCTGGAGCCCGGTACGTGCGAGGTAATCGGTCACAACTCGCGAACCCGGCGCCAAAGAATTTTTGACGGCCGTCCTTACCTGCAAGCCGCGCTCGACAGCTTTTTTGGCAAGCAAGCCGGCAGCCAGCATCACACTCGGATTCGAGGTGTTAGTGCAGGAAGTGATCGCAGCGATCAGGACGTCACCGTGGCCCAAATCAACATCCGCGTGGGGAAACTCCTCCGGGTGAACTTCAACCAGGCGGTCCGGAGTTGGTCGATTGTTCACCATCTCCGTTTCTGTCCAGACGCTGGTATTGCTGGGCGTCACCACTCCGCCGGCTGCAACCGGCACGGTTTCGGGACGTTGTTCGCCACCGCCGCCAATCGGCGCTTTGGCAATATCGATGGTGCCAATCCGGGTGAAGTACCTTGATGAGATCTCCTCGGCTGACTTTCCATAACCTCCATCGGCGGCCGGCTTCTGTAATAGCGCGGCAAATCGTTCCTTCAGATCCGGCAACTCAATCCGATCCTGGGGACGCTTCGGCCCAGCAACACTGGGACGAATGTCGCCAAGATCGAGTTCGAGCAGTGAACTGTAGTTGCACTCACCCTTGCGCGGAATTCCGAACATCCCCTGCGCGGTGAAATAGCTGCGCACCGCTGCTACGTGCGCGTCGTCTCGACCTGTCGCTTTCAGATAAATGCACGTTTCTTCGTCGATGGGGAAAAAGCCCATCGTCGCTCCGTACTCCGGCGCCATGTTCGCAATCGTGGCGCGATCGACAACTGAGAGACTCGTCGCGCCTTCACCATGAAATTCAACAAATTTACCCACGACCTTGGCCTGTCTCAGCATCTCTGTGACTCGCAGTACCAGGTCGGTAGCAGTCACACCTTCATTCAGAGTACCGCTGAGGCAAACGCCGACAACGTCTGGAGTGAGAATGTAAACGGGCTGGCCGAGCATCGCCGCCTCTGCTTCAATGCCGCCCACTCCCCAACCAACGATTCCCAAGCCATTGATCATCGTCGTATGGGAGTCCGTGCCCACAAGCGTGTCAGGATAATAAACTGTGTATTTCTCCCAAACGCTTTTCGCGAGATATTCCAAATTTACCTGGTGACAAATACCAATGCCCGGCGGGATCACATTGAAGCCGTCGAATGCCTGAGTTCCCCACTTCAGGAATTGATAACGCGAGTTGTTGCGCTTGAACTCCATCAACATATTTTTTTCAAGCGCATCCGCCGTGCTGGAAAAATCAACCTGAACCGAGTGGTCGATTACCAGATCAACCGGGACCAGCGGTTCGATGATTCCCGTGTTCTTACGTAAACGGGCGACTGCTGAGCGCATTGCCGCCAAGTCAACGAGGAGCGGAACACCGGTGAAGTCTTGCAACAGGACCCGCGCGACTACGAAGGGGATTTCTTCCGTGCGAGCAGCGTTAGGTTCCCAATTGGCGAGACCGCGGATGTCTTCTTCGGTGATTCGTTTGCCGTCGAAGTTTCGCAACAACGACTCGAGAACTATGCGGATGCTGACCGGCAACTTCGAGACAGGGCCGACGTTCTCTTTTTCTAGTTGTGGAAGCGAATAAAACTGACCGGATAAACCGGGAGCGGGAGTGAACTGCTGAAGCGAATTAAAAGGACTGTTGGTCATGCTTAGCTTAGCGAAGCGGAGAAAAACTGAATGCGTCTCCTAGCGCATCTGAGACAATTTGTTCGGAAATGTCATTGTTTTGATGTAGTTAAGTTTAGTGGCGCAGTCAGCAATCGTCAAGGAGAGCGTCTTATTGTGATGTCTGAATCATCCCAGCGGGCTTTGTTTGGGATCGCGGGCGTCCCGCCCGCAATGGGCGCGAAGCGCGAAAAGGATAAGGTGAACGACGTTCAAAGTTGTGCGCGCCTCCAGGCCTTGCGGGCGCGACGCCCGCGATCCCACTCCAAAGATTGCCCGTCTCTCCCACGCTTTGTTATAGTCGCGTCGACCCCCTTAACTCTGTTTGAAAAATCGAGGCTTAGCCCTGAAGGCTGTGTCGCCTATTTCCGACAACCGATCAAGGAAGGTAACTATGGCTAAAAAATCTGCGAAAGACTTTGAGTATCTGGCGAACGATCCTGACTATGTGCCCGATCCGGAGATTGAAGAGTTTATGGAGGGGGAAATTTCGCGAGCGCCAAAAGACCCCGAGCTTCTGGCGCACCGGCTGCGGGACAACACTGCCGCATCGCCAAGTGATGCGGGCGGCGATCTGGATGCCTCGTGGGAAGACGTGAACAACAGCGGCTCAGAATCTGTTGCCGGACACAATCCGACTCCCGATCAATCAGATGTTGAAGAGAACGCAAACGCCATCGGCGTGAGCTTTGAAGACAACGAAGAGTTGGAATTCATCGATAAGATTGAGCGGAGAGATCGCGATCGGTTTGAGCTGGACCAGCGTTCGAAGGCGAGCGAGGATACGATCTGAATGGCTATTGAGTCGCAGGAGGATATTTTGCGCGATCCTGTAAAGTGATCCGCTTGACGGTTATCTTTTCAGCGGGCGTTTCGGTCTCAGGTGCGACCGGCGCTCGCATTATTATTTCCGCGTTACCTAACCCCGCGATGATCCGGCCAAAGAGAGTGTAGTCTTCATCGTAATCCGGTTCCCGTCTCAGCGTGATAAAGAACTGACAATTTGCGGTGTTGCGGGCCATCGCTTCGGTTTGTCCAGACTCTCCGGGGGGACTGCCTTCCCTGCGCGCCGCTCCAACACTACCCCGTTCAAAGGGCAAGTCACTGAACTCCCCGGGTACATTCGGGTAAGGTGAATCCCCGTTGCCATCATTCTCCGGATCATTATCACGGGAGAGCGGATCGCCTCCTTGAATCAAAGCTGACTCTTCATTGACGCGATGAAACGTCGTACCGTCATAAAACCCTTCGTGAACTAGTTTTTTGAACCGCTCGACCATCTGCGGCGCGACATTCGGGTAAAGCTCGATCACGATCTCGCCAAAGTCCTCCGTCTCAATCACAGCGACCTGTGCATCGGCAATCGGCTTGACGCCTGTCTTGACGTTAACGGTGTCATCGTCTGTCCCTGTGGAGTTTGGCCGGTTACAAGCAGCGAACGTCAGGGCAAAGACTACGACACAGATGATTGACGTGAATTTAAAATTCATCTCAAAAGATTTTTTTGCTATCGATCAAAATTGTTACGGGGCCGTCGTTTACGAGCTCGAGCTGCATCATGCGGCGAAAACTACCGGTAGCGACATCGGGAACCCTGTCTCTGACTCTCTGCACAAACTGTTCGTAAAGTGGTTCAGCAACTTCGGGCGACGCGGCGTCACTCCACGAAGGCCGCAAACCGCGTCGCACATCGCCATAGAGCGTAAACTGAGACACGACAAGCAAGCCACCACCCGTTTCTGAAACTGACAAATTCATCTTACCTTCAACGTCGTCGCAGATTCGCAGCGCCACAATCTTATCCGCAAGATAATCTACATCGCGTAGCGAATCTTCTACAGCCACACCTAACAAAACGACGAGACCCTTTCCGATCTCGCCGACTGTTTCGGAATCTACGCTTACCCTGGCGCGCGTCACGCGCTGCACGACGGCTCGCATGCAATCTACTCAAACTTCAATGACGCACGAAGTTATAGTTGATCATTCCCGTTACCTTCACGGGCTTGCCACTAAGTTTTGTGGAAGTGAATTCTGACGCGTAAGCAGCGCGCTCACTTGCTAGCCACAGTAACGGGTGGCCATTTATGGCACAAGCCCGCTCAACTTTGCCTTGTTCGTTAATCGTCACCTGAACAACGACCGTTCCGGCCACACCGGCGGCGCGGGCCTGATCTGGATAGTCAGGCTTAGCTAACCTCAGCGCCCTGCCGTTGAGAACGCCTCCCCGAAAGTCGATTCCTTCAGGAGCATCGCTAACAATTTCGGGATTGAGCTTAGTCTTAACTGGATACTGTACTCTATCAGCCTCATCGGGCTTATTCATTTTTCCCAGCAGGCAAATAAAGCTTTGCCGCGCGTCGTTTACAGTAATGTCCGCTTCGAGCTGGACCTTATCGTCAAATTCGATTAGCCGACGGTAGAATGGCTCCGCCTCTTCCAGAGCTCCTTGCGTTTGATAAATCTCGGCCAGCCTGAAAAGCGTGCGCGCCACTTCTCCGCTCTGCGGTCCTGAGATCTTTTCCTTGATGGAGAGTACTCGTTTGTACTCCGCGGTCGACTGCTTTACATCTCCTCGTGCATAGTGCAACCAAGCCAAAACGTCTAGGGTCTTGGCCACTTGTAAACTCTCGGCGCCAGATCGTTTCTCTTCGGCCGCAAGGACACGTTCGTAATACGCTTCTGCCTCCTGATATTTCTTCAAGGCAAGGTAAATCACGGCAAGATTGCCCACCGCGTCGGCCACCCGCTTATCGTCTGCCTTCAAAATCTTTTCCCGCAGTTTCAAAGCGCGTTTCGCCGGTTCCAATGCCTCCTTGAACTTTCCTTCGGTATATAGCTTGACTGCGGAATTACTCAGCGCTCTTGCCTCCAGAAGCTCTGGGGATTCTGAAGCATTGGTTTGCTGAGCAGGTAGGACCGTGATGCCGGCGGTTGTGCCGCTGTGTCCACCGGCATTGGAAAGGAGCAGGAAGCCAGTCGTCAGCGCTAAAAGAGGAATTATCATTTCCGATCAGGTCTCATACGCGTAGCGTCGCAACCAAGACGTTCACTTCTTCGGCGGCTTGCTTGGTCTGATTTCGACTCTGCTCACTAGACTCCTTTCGTCGTGATGCAGTAAGTCAAGCACCACCTGAGCGATATCTTGCGGTTGCAGCTGCCAGCTCTTTTCAGCACCTGGGGTATCGTTGCCAAAATCTGTGTCAACCGAACCAGGCATGATGTAACTTACCTTAATTCCGTCGTGCCGGACTTCCTGCATCAAAGCCTCGCTGAAACCGTTTAATCCAAACTTTGATGCGTTATAAGCCGCCATTTGTGGATGGGCGTTCGTACCGGCGAGCGAAGAGATATTAATGATGTAGCCACCACCGCGTTTCTTCATGAGTGGAATTGCTTCGTGACAGCAGTAATAAACTCCGAACAGATTTGTTTCAAGCACGGCGCGGAAATCATCCGGAGACATATCTTCAACTTTCGCGAACTCTCCAATGCCAGCGTTGTTAACCAGAATATCCACACCGCCAAATTCGGAGACGGTGCGCTCGAACATCGCCTGAACCTGCGAATGTTGTCTCACGTCGCAAACAATGCCGGTCGCTCGTCCGTGTTTTAACCCGAGGAGAAGCCTGACGGTTTCATCGATTTCGCCGCGTTTGCGCGCTGTGACACACACGTCAACTCCTGCCATCACGAGTGCTTCAGCGATCGCACGCCCGATGCCCTTGCTGCCGCCAGTAACAATCGCCGCTTTCCCAGTTAGGTTCATTTCGTTTTGTAGGGGCGGACCCCTGTGTCCGCCTTCTTCGAGTTACTTTGTTAGGGGCGGATATCCGTGTCCGCCCCTTTTCTTTCTGAACTCAATCCCCAAAAGGGGGTTGGCACGGAGGCCCACCCCTAGAAGTTTCGTCCTTCCCTTCACGCTAAGGGGAAGCACGGAGGCCCACCGCCTACAAGGCTTTCAATTTTTCCCGCAGTCGCTCGTTGACGATCTTCGGATTAGCTTTGCCTTTCGAACCTTTCATCACCTGGCCAACAAAGAAACCAAACAAGGCTTCTTTCCCGGCACGGTAGTCGGCAAGCTGTTTAGGATTTGTCGCGATCACCTCATCGATAATTCGGTTGATTTCACCAGTGTCGCTAACTTGAACCAATCCTTGTTCCGCAACAATCACTTCAGCGCCTTTACCCGTCTTGAACATCTCGACAAGAACGTCCTTGGCCTGTTTGCCGCTGATCTTTTCCTCATCAATCATACGCACGAGCGCTCCTAGTTCAGCTGCGGCCACGGGAGATGCGGCGGCCGAAAGATTCGCCGCTTCGAGCTCGCGCAGTAATTCCGAGCGGAGCCAGTTTGCTGTCGCCCGTGCATTTCCGGAAGCTGCCACAGCATTCTCGTAATAATCCGCGAGCGTGAGTTCGGAGGTTAACTGCGAAGCATCACTGAACGTAAGACTGTATCGCTCCATGAATCTCTTGCGCCGCGCTTCCGGTAATTCCGGCATCGACGCGCGCACCTGTTCAATAAACTCTTCACTGACAATCAGTGGTGGCAAATCCGGTTCAGGAAAGTAACGATAGTCGTGCGCCTCTTCCTTCGAACGCATTGGTCTCGTTTCCAGCAAACGGTCGTCCCAAAGTCTCGTCTCCTGACGCAACTTTCCGCCTGACTCCAGCACAGTGATTTGCCGATCAACTTCAAACTCGATCGCGCGTTGCATGAAACGCACTGAGTTCAGGTTCTTCAATTCCGACTTGGTGCCAAATTTATCGTCACCCCTGCGTCGCACTGAGACATTCGCTTCGCAACGAAGGTTCCCTTTCTCCATGTCGGCTTCTGAAGCTCCCACCCATTGCAAAGCACGGCGCACATGGTTAACGTAGTCGTACGCCTCCCAGGAAGTGCGAAAGTCAGGTTCAGTTACAATCTCAGCGAGGGGAGTGCCCGCGCGGTTGAGATCGATGTAGGAATAACGATCGACGTCTGGCAGCCCTTCATGAACATTCTTGCCGGCGTCTTCCTCCAGGTGCAGACGAGTGATTGCGATCTTCTTGGCGCGCCATTCGACAGGATGGCCCGCTTCGTCGCGCTCAGCAGTCATTATTTCCAGCTCGCCATTAGCTGAGAACGGTTGATCAAACTGAGAGATTTGATAGCCCTTCGGCAGGTCGGGATAGAAATAGTTCTTGCGGGCGAATATCGAGCGTTGGTTGATATGAAGGCCGAGCGCGAGGGCGGCGCGAGCGCCAAGTTCCACTACTCGTCGATTCAGCACGGGCAACGCGCCCGGCAGGCCCAAACACACGGGACAGGTGTTTTCGTTGGGCTCGTCACCGAACCGCGTGGAGCAACCGCAGAAAATTTTGGAATGGGTATTGAGTTGGGCGTGAATCTCCAGCCCAATAATTGTTTCCCAACCATCGTGCATTATTAGCATCCCTGTTCCGCAGAATTATTGTGTGAAGTGAGTATAACACCCCCAAAAAACTTGGCCCCATCAAGGCCGTTGGTTCTATTGCCGGCAGAAAATCTTTGCTTGTGACGGCGCGGTTTGGTATACACTGCGCAGATTCGCTGGTTACCTTGCCCTTTGCGGCGGACACGTGGTGCGACCCTCGGCATTGCGCCCGCTTAGTTGTCAAACCTTTCACAGAGGAGTTAGACACAACATGGCAAAGACGGTTTGCAAGATTCTGGGCGCGGCGTTCCTGCTGATAGGCATTGTAGGGTTCGTGGCACCAACGCTGATGGGCTTTCATCTGTCACCTGCGCACAATATGGTTCACATCGTTTCCGGCATAATCGCGCTTTACTTTGGCTTTGCCGGAACACTTTCCGGCGCTAGAGGATTTTGCCTCGTTTTTGGCATCGTGTATCTCGCACTCGGTATCTTCGGTATGGTTCTCGGCGTGGGCGCGGATAAGATGTGGCACGTTGGCCCATTAACGTTGGGCATGTCGGATCACGGGCTCCACTTAATTTTAGGCGCCATTTTTCTTGCCGGGGGTTTGTTCACCAAAAAGTAAGGCGACACACTTCGGCGCTTGCGGGTCAAAAGATTCAGGTTGCAAGACTGCTGGTTCGGTAAGTGACGCAATTGCGTCCTCAACCAGTCGGGTCTTGCAACCTGAAGTTCTTTAGAACCTCTCCAATTCGATCTTGAGCGTGCGAAGCACGCGTGCAGCGTCGAGCCTAGGGCGTAAGCCCTAGGTAAAGATGCGAGGAAAACCATGAGCCCGCGAAGTGGGGCGGTAGCTCAACGCTACTGTCGCCCGCTTCGCGGGCTCAGCTAATTATTACCTTCCCTTCTAGGGCTTACGTCGTAGGCTGTAAGCTGCACGCGTGCTTCGCACGCTCGAACCTGGTGAAATCAGAAGATAAAGGAAGCACCTGCCCGACCTGTGCGTCCCGGTGTGCGAAAGCCGCTCTCGAAGTTGTCGCGGTCGAGAATATTGTCGACATAACCAAAGAAGCGAACCGAACGTGATTCGCCTAACGGGAAAGTGTAGCTGGCGCCAAGGTCTGCTTTTAGGAGACCACGAAAACGGTAAGCCCGGCTTGCGAACGACGCGTCAAAGATCGGAGCCAGATAATTGCTCGAAGCAGCCAGGTCAAAATTTACCAGGAAGCGGCGACCGAAGCGCTGAGTAACAACAAGCGCGAACTGATGATCGGGAATCACAAACGATTGAAGAACGCCCGACGCTTGCGGCGTACGTTGCAAGCTCTTCGTGTAGGTATAACTTGCCGAGGCGTTAAGTGTGCGCGTGGGCGCTGCCGTTAGGCTCAGCTCCATACCCCGCGCAATGCCGCCATTGCTATTGCGGTAACCACCAAAGCGGCCGAACGGGTCGCTTGCCGGATTGATGGCGCCCGAGAAGTCGAAAGTAATCACTTGCTGAAGCCGGGTGTAAAAGTAAGTTGCAGAAGCGCGCAGACGATTCTTGTAGAGCGTCTGATCGATGCCTGCGTCAAATGCAATTGAACGATCCGGTTTCAGACGTGGATCGCCAATAGGTGAGAAGCCGAAGAAACTGTCGAAGAACGTGCCGAAACGTTCGAAGAGCGACGGCGCTCGATAGCCATTACCGACGTGAGCACGCAACTTGGTGCCGGACGTACGGAAGGTGTAGGCAATGGATCCATCGCCAGTGAATGCATTGGGCGGTGACAGAAAAGTAAGGCCTGCATAAGGTGAAGAAGCTGCTGGTGTGAACACCGGCTGCTGGAGCCGGAAGAACTGGGTTCGAAAAGCTGCCGAGATTTGCAGCCGGTTATCCAGGAACCGCAATTGATCCTGGACGAAGAACGCGTGACTCCTCTGCGTAACATCAACATTCGAATTGGCTGCGGGATCGACAGGGAATGACGGGTTCTTAAAGTTCTCGCTTTCAAACTCGTAGCCACCGCTAATGAAGCCCGCGCGCCCAGCCCGCAGATCGAAGCGCGCATTGAATGTGTGGATGCGAGCGTCGAAATCCGATCGCTCGCTGCCGCCAAAAGGTTGGAACCCAACTCCCAGCGATCCGCTTATGGTGCTGCGCGTCGTATCCAGGCCCTGATAACTTAGTGTGTAGCCGAATGCCTCGGTCGGCCGCTGTGTAAAAGTAATCGCTCCTGAGAAGAAATTTGCTTCACGCAGATTGTCGGGATCGTTGGCCGCGGGGATAAACGTTGCCGCGCCAATATTGAGTTGCGAGATCGGCACGCCTGCCTCGAAGCGTCGCAGTTCCGTCAAAGCAAGGGGAATGGCGTCAATGATACTCGTCGCCGGTTGTGTGCCGAGGGTGCGGATTCCTTGCGGACTGTTATTAAGTTGTAAGTGCGAGTCTACGGCATAGACGCGGGCGGAGAGCGTTGTTGTCGGTGTCAGATTAAAAAGAATGCGCCCCTGTCCGCTCGTATTGCGTGCTTCATCCTGATCATCGATTCCCCGCGTAACGTTCAGGTGTGAAAGGCCGGCACTATAGACGATCGCATTGCTGCGGGTGCCACCTGCGACCTGGGCCCGACCGCGAAACATTCCCAGTCCTCCGCCTTCCGCAAGCAAACTGCCGTGAAAGGGACCGCCGCCTTCGTCGGTTACCAGATTAATGACTCCTCCGATGGCGTTCGTGCCATAGAGTGACGAGCCCGAGCCGCGCAGAACTTCAACCTGGCTTACATCCGTGACGATTAGATCCTCCAGAAATCCCGAGGCGTCGCCCTGGATTGCAGCGGCATCGCGAAACCGGAGACCATCAATCAATACCGCCGTGTCCTCGTTGCGTAAGCCTCGGGTTTTGATTGACGTAAAGGACCCTGGTCCGCCTAGCTGTTGGACTCGGAGACCCGGCACGGTGCGGAGTGCCTCTGCAATTGTCGATTCATCGCGTTCATCCATCTCCTTTTGATCGACAACCGTGATCGCTTTGGAAACTTCGTCGACTGGTTGCGCTGTACCTTGCGCGGTGATGACAACTTCCTCATTAACGCCGGCGATTGGCAAGGCGATTTCAACTGTAGTTGCGGCGCCTCGCTTGACCTGGAGAGACTGTGCCGCAGCAGGAGCGAAATCCGGCGCTTCTGCTTTGAGCAAATACTCGCCGGGCGCCAAGTGCTTGAAACTACAGCTGCCACTGCTATCCGTGAGCGTCGCGATTCGAACTCTATCGTCGCGTGTGTAAAGTGTGACTTCCGCCCGGGGAATAATAGCGCCTTGCTGATCTGAGACGCGCACGTTAATTTGCGCGCCGGCCTGAATGTCCTGAGCATGCGATTCCATCGCCTGAGGGCTGAAAAGGAAAAACAGCGCCAGGATGCTGACAGTCTTAATCGATAGGGGAGGATGTAAGGTGGATCGGAATTTGGTTTTCATATGTAGAGTCTCCTGCCCGTCGCAGTGCGAGCTTTACTGAAGGGCGGCGGCCAGGTTTCCTGACTTGCGACTCAGCTCGAACGGCCTTCCCATTCTTTTGGAACAGTGGCTAAAGCGTATTTGAGCGTCTTCGTCGCCAACAGTTGCGCGGGCAGTGGCGGCATTTGACCGCCTTCCCTCGAACCGTCACCCGTGTGGTTGAAAAGCAGGACAACCCGCTTTCCTGTTTACCGGCGCGCTTTGTGCGCCGGCGTAATGCGTGGCGCGCCCGAGAGCGGATGGGCGTCCACTAGAACCTCGATCTCTAAAACGTCAGCTAAGAGTTTTTCAGTCAAAACTTCGCGGGGGTTGCCGGCGGCAACCATGCGACCGTTCTTTAACAGCACTATTGAATCGGCAAACTCCGCTGCGAGGTTAATGTCGTGAGTAACAATGACAGCCGCCGTCTGATTGCTATCACAACGTGCCCGCACCAGCCTCAGCATGGAAGACTGATGAGCAAGATCCAGGTTCGCGGTGGGCTCGTCGAGCAAGAGAATGCTCGCGGCGGTCGCGAGAGCGCGAGCCAACACGGCACGTTGGCGCTCGCCTCCTGATAATTCATTCATCAGACGCGGCCCGAAGTCTTCCAATTCAGTCTCACGCAATACGGCGGCGGCGATCTCCAGGTCACGCTCTGATTCCCAGCCCCACATGCCCGCTGACCAGGCGTATCGTCCACCAAGAACGTACTCCAAAACGGAGACCGGAAACGCCAGCACAGCTTCCTGTGCCACCACCGCAATGCGCTTTCCCACCGACCGACGCGGGTACGAATGGAGTGGCTTGCCGTCCAGCAGAACTTCTCCTTGCGTAGGTTGAATAGTGCCGTTGAGAGCGCGTAAGAGAGACGACTTCCCCGCCCCGTTCGCACCAACGATCGCAGTCATATTTCCCGGTGTGACGCGCAACGAGATGTCAGCGACGGCCTGACGTGCTCCATAGTTGATACTTAGATTTGAAGCCTCCAACATTATCTGAAGCCCTGCCTGTCTTAGCGACGAATCCTTCTTCTCAATCTTGTGCGCCACAGAACCACGTTTAAGTAGATTCCCGACAAGGCTGAGAGACCAGTTAGTGCAGATAGCGTGACCAGCAAAGGAACCTGCCAGCTTCCGGCAAAGAAGTAAAAGTGCGCCTGGCGAAAATATCTGGTAAGCAAACCCGGCGGTGGAGTTTTGATTACGTCACCCGTTTCCGCATCGATCAGCAATGAATCAGCGCCCATGCCACCAACAGCCTGATAGACGGGCCGACCGTCTCGCATTAACAAAGTTAGAGCAGTTGTCGGTAGTTTTCTCCCGGTAAACTGGTCGGCGAGTCGCATCGCTTCGGACGGCGTTATGTGGACCCGAACGGATTGAATGGTTTCGATCTCGCCGCCTTCGACGGCATTGGGCCACGCGTACAGCAACCCGCTTGTGGCCCATGCGAATGAGGGGATGGCCACAATCAATCCCAACCATACATGCGTCCGATAGACAAAGGCTCTCATAACATCTTCCGCTCTGAAACGCTTCCCTGGCTTAACGAACAAGCCGGCTAGCCCCGCTTCAACAGATAAATAAACAAAGGAGCGCCAATCAAAGCCGTGATGGCGCCCACGGGAAGTTCTCTTGGCGCAATGATCGTCCGGGCAATTGTGTCGGCCACGATTACGAAAAGAGCCCCCGAAAGAGCGGCGGCCGGAATTGTGATGCGATTGTCGCTGCCCAGTGAGAGCCGCACGAGATGTGGGACCACGAGACCGACATAACCAACGGAACCTCCGGAGGCCACTGAACTTCCTACCAGCAGACTTGCCGCTACAAAAACTACAAGTCTCACTCTCCTGACTTCAACGCCTAAATCGAAGGCGTCTCGTTCGCCGAGCATCAACAAATTCAACGACCTCGCATTGGCCGCGAGGATGAGGGTTGCGCCCACTGCTATGACAATCGCCAGCACCAGAAGATTGGTAGTGGCGCCCGACAGATCACCAAGCAGCCAAAATGTGAACGCGCGAATGCGAGTGGCGTCCATGAGGGTCGTCACGAAAACAATTGCAGATGACAGGAACGTTGTGACAATCACCCCAGCCAGAATTAGCCGCTCGGGAGTTGCGCCGGCTCTTCCCTGCCCGATCCGATAAACAACAAGTGTCGCAAGGAGGGCTCCGAGAAACGCCAGCAGCGGCCGGCTCCAATCAAACGGTCCAAAAAAAACCAGGGCGATCATCGTGCCGACTGCAGCGCCGTTGGAGATGCCAAGCAGATACGGCTCGGCTAAAGGATTACGCAGCAGTGCCTGATAACTGGCGCCGGCAGCGGCTAACGAAGCGCCAACCGCGCCAGCCAACAAGATTCGCGGAAAGCGAATTTGGAGAAGTATTGTCGACTGCTCGGCTGTTAAGCCGCACGTTGCGTTGCCTAAAGAAAACAATGCGCACAACGACGACTGCGCTGGAAGGCTTTCACTTCCTAACAGCGACGTAACAACTATTGCCAACAACAACAGCAACAGAAGCAAACTGCAGGCGATTAGGGTGCTGCGCAAGGTGACGCGCGCTTCCATCTTTGTCCTCTTCAGATTCGCTCCGGTTGTTGTCGACATCTAATTGAAAGCTTCAGGATGAAGCGCTCGAGCGAGTTGCTCCAAGCCGTCGATCGCACGCGGACCGGGACGCACGAGCAGGTCGCCGTTGATCTTGAACACTCTGCCATTCAAAACAGCAGGTGCTTGTTTTAAGCCCGCAGCCACCTCGGAGTTCGCCTCGCCCATCGATCCGCCTGAGGGCAAGACGATAGCCTCGGGTTGGGCAGCGACCGCCGACTCCTGGCTGTACCTGGGCCAGGCTTCCGGTACTTCTGCAGTAACTGATAATCCGCCAGCACGCTTGATCAGATCCGTAACAAAGGCATCGCGACCTGCCGTGTAAAGTGGTTCTTCTGAGAGTTGGTAAAAGACACGGACTGGTTTGCGGTCTTTAACTGCAGCTTCTACGGCAGTAATGCGCCCGCGCAGTTTGCTGACAAGCTCCGCGGCTTGCTGCTCTCGACTGAGTAGCCGGGCAATCCTTTCAATCGAATAGATCACACCTTCGAGATCGTGAGGGTCGCTGACGTAAACAGGAATGCCGTGTTCGCTTAACTGACGCGCGAAGGCCTCGAGTTGCGACGAGGTCGAGATGAAAATAAGGTTTGGGCGGAGCGCCAGAATACGTTCAATGTTTGGTTGTAAGGTATCACCAACCTTGTGCACGCTTTTAGCTTGCTCTGGATAATCACAGTAGGTCGTGTTTCCCACCAGCAGATCGCCAGCACCAATAGCGTAGATGATTTCCGTGAGGTTCGGTGCGAGTGTAATGACTCTCTCGATCTTTCCATAGACGCGGACTTCCCTGTTTGCTTCGTCTTTAAGTTGACGATACTCAGACTCGCCGGCACCTGGTCGAAGCGAACACGAGTTGAGCGCAAGCAGGCAGCAGACCAGGACGGTCGCAAACGAAAACGCCGAAGTTCTGTTGTGTATAAGCAAGAAGGTCCCACCCTCCTATCCCGCGAAGGAACAGGCTGCGGTGAGACCTCTAATAAAGGAATCCGTTGCGGCCTGAACACCCATGCGCGAGGTATTCAAAAGGCTGCAAAGCGCGTTGGCAGGTCTCCTGGCTTAAAGAACTCGCTGTGCCGAAGGCATCACGATTCTCATCACAGTGGCGCGACCGCGCGGGAGTCTCACCCGCTTCCCTATTCTCCCCGCAACCAGCGGGGCACCTAAGCGCTTTGAAGTGCAAAGAACAATGCTCGTTTGAACGCGGCGGACATTAACACGCGTTTGGGGGCTAGTCAACACGGACTAGAGCTGTTCGATGCCGCTACAAGTACGGTAGCGCTAGCGCTATCCATTGCGATTGCCGATTGCCAACTGGATCGTGGCTAAGATCAAATCTGAAATCGGCAATTGGAAATTGGCAATGTCACTGCCTCTCCAGTAAGATTCTTCGAACTTTCCACACAAGGACATAAATGATTAAAACCGTCGAATGGACTCGCGAAGGCGTGCGTATGATTGACCAACGCCTGCTACCCACCGAAGAAAAGTATTTAATGCTTCGTTCTTATGAAGAGGTAGCCGAAGCAATCAAAAAGATGGTGGTGCGCGGGGCCCCAGCGATTGGAGTCTCTGCTGCGATGGGTCTAGCTCTCGGCACCAAGCAATCAGTCGGGACCTCAGTGGCCGATTTGGAAGATGATTTTACTTACATGTGCGAGGTGATGAGCAAGACACGCCCTACGGCCGTCAATCTCTTCTGGGCGATTGAAAGGATGCGCACCACCTTCAATCGCGAAAAAGCGAATACGGATAATGTCGAAGTACTGAAAGAGAAACTTGTCGCTGAGGCTCTCAAAATTTTTCAAGAGGATCTCGATGCCAACCGCGCCATCGGTCGCTTCGGCGCTGACCTGATTCCCGACAACGCAACAGTGCTCACCCACTGCAATGCTGGTGCGCTGGCTACTGCCGGCGACTATGGAACGGCGCTCGGTGTGATTCGCGGCGCTCGTGATGCGGGAAAACGCGTTGCGGTGATTGCCGATGAGACGCGACCGTTTCTGCAGGGGCTGCGTTTGACGGCCTGGGAACTGGCGAAGGATGACATTCCGGTAACTGTAATCACGGACAACATGGCCGGACATGTCATGAAAAGCGGAAAGGTTGATTGCGTAGTGGTGGGCGCCGACCGGATTGCTGCTAATGGCGATGCTGCAAACAAGATTGGAACTTACATGGTCGCGGTGCTAGCCCAGGAAAACAAGATTCCTTTTTATGTAGCAGCCCCAATTACAACGTTGGATCTTTCTCTCGCCACCGGCGATGAGATCCCGATTGAGGAGCGCGATGGCCGCGAGATCACACACATTGGCGGCAAACAAATGGGACCTGACGGTGTAGTGGTTCACAACCCCGCGTTTGATGTCACGCCAAACGCACTGATTACGGCGATCGTTACCGACCGGGGCGTGGCGCGCGCTCCTTATACAGAAAGTCTGCGAGATCTGGTGAGAAACAAGTCGGCAAGCTCAAATGTGTAGATTAGTGCCTGGGAGCAAAACGGCTTTGCTTCCACCAGTCGATCGTCGATTGCAGCCCTTCTCTCAAACCAACCCGCGGTTCAAAACCTAACAGTTCACGCGCTCGCGTTATGTCTGCGAGACTGTGCAAGACATCGCCGGCGCGAGGCGCGCGATAATCGACCGATACGTCCGTCTTACCCGTAAGTTCCTGCACTTCCTTTAACAGCTCGTTGAGAGTAATGCGCTCACCGTTGGCCACATTGATCACTTTCCCAATGCCTTTGGTTGTTTCCGCCGCCTTTAGGTTAGCGTCGACGACATTGGCGATATAAGTGAAATCACGCGACTGTTCGCCGTCGCCATAAATCACCGGCTGCTCGTTGCTCAGCAAGGCGGCAATGAATCGCGAAATGACTCCTGAATATTGCGAACTCGGATCCTGACGTGGCCCGAAGACATTAAAGTATCTGAGTGAAACGGTCTCGAGTCCATACACGCGAGAAAAGACTTGAGCGTAGTACTCGCCTACAAGCTTTGCCACTGCATAAGGGGAAAGCGGGTCCGGCAACATGTCCTCCACTTTCGGCAATGTTGGCTGATCACCGTAAGCGGAACTTGAGGCGGCGTAGACGATGCGTCTGACCTTCATTTGCCGAGCAGCGTCGAGTAGGGAAAAAGTAGAATCAACTGAAGCAATGTGAGTCTGACGCGGATTCTCTACGGAGCGAGGCACCGACGGTATGGCTGCTTCATGAAAGACAAGCTCAACGTCTTCCAAAGCTTTGCGCAAGGACTCTTGATCGGCAAGGCTCGCATGCACGAAATCAACGTCGCCGCCGACCTCATTAACATTTTCGCGGTAACCGGTCGACAGGTCGTCGATGATGCGAACGCGGGCACCGTTAGCTACTAGAGCTGCCGCGATGTGCGAACCGATGAAGCCGGCGCCACCGGTAACCAATGCAATTCCCGAAAGGCCCATAAAGGTTTGTCTAAGCTCAGGCTGGGATTACCGGCCGACTCCTACGTATTCAAAACCAAGTTCCCGTAGATCATCCGGTTCATAGATGTTTCTTAGATCAGCGATTCGTGGGGACTTCATCAGATCGCGAATCCGCTTCATATCCAGCGCGCGAAACTGATTCCATTCCGTTACGATCACGAGAGCATCCGCCTCGCTGACCGCTTCGTACTCGTCTTCAGCGTAGCAAATATTCGCGATAACTTTGGCAGTTTCTTCCATCGCCACTGGATCATACGCCCGCACCGTCGCCCCTCGTTCTAACAAACCCTTAATAATTTCCTGCGCAGGCGCCTCGCGAATGTCGTTCGTCTCCGGTTTGAAAGCAAGTCCCAGGATAGCGATCGTTTTCCCAGCGACATCACCTACCAGTTTTTCGATCTTGGGCAACATGGCTTCGCGTTGTCTGCGGTTCACCTCAATGACCGCATCAACCATCAGAGAATCGGACCCGAACTGCCGGGCGACTGACGCTAACGCCCGAGTGTCTTTCGGGAAGCATGATCCGCCGAAACCAGGTCCCGGATGAAGAAATTTGCTGCCGATGCGTTTGTCCATGCCCATTGCCTTGGCGACGTCATGAACATCACAACCGATCTTTTCGCATAAGTTAGCAATCTCATTAATGAAAGAGATCTTCGTCGCGAGAAATGCGTTGGCAGCGTACTTAGTAAGCTCGGCCGCCTCCAGGGATGTGATTACGACCGGGGCCTCGATCAAATACAGCGGGCGATAAAGGTCCCGCATGATTGCAATAGCCTCTTGGTCGGCGCTGCCGATCACGACGCGGTCGGGCCGCATGAAGTCGCTGATCGCCGCGCCTTCACGCAGGAATTCCGGATTTGAAACTACTCCAAATGCCAATTTTGATTTCTGGTGTTCACGAATCAATCTTCTGATGCGTTCGCCCGTACCGATCGGCACAGTCGACTTCGTGACGATTACCTTGTAACCGTTCATGTGTTCGGCAATGGACCGAGCTGCTGACTCAACATAGCTCAAGTCAGGAGAACCATCAGTTAACGGAGGGGTTCCCACGGCCAGGAAGATTACCAAAGCTTGTTCGACGGCTTCCTGAACATTAGTAGTGAAATTTAGACGGCCGGCCTGGGCGTTCTTGATTACTAACTGTTCCAGACCGGGCTCGTAAATCGGCATGACGCCTGCTTTCAGGCGTTCAATCTTCGCGGCATCAACGTCGACGCAGGTGACATCGACGCCAAACTCAGCGAAACACGCACCCGTTACTAAACCTACGTAACCGGTACCAATAACTGCTATGTGCATTTGAGAACCTTAGAACCTGTAGGCGGGATGAAACGTCTGATTCAAACAAACTTTGCGGGTCACAGACGACCGAGAGTCGCGTGACCCGCAAGGTTAGTAGTTAATGACCGCAGCGGAAAAGCGTACCGCAGTATTTCTAGAGAACGAACCAACGAGTACTTATCTGGATGGGCTGATCACTATTGGGTTTCCGCCAACTTCCAGCTCGTTGTCTTCTTTCGCGGCGAAGATAACGGCAACTACCGCACCGCCGACTGCAAGCAGGAGCACGGCAAGCGCGCCACCGCTCATGTCGTCGTCGTCGTCATCTGTTTGTGGATTCGGAGTTCCGGCCGTGCCGTTTTCCCCGGCAGCGATTTGCTGGCTGGCTGCGCCTGAGCGTAACTCGGCGATACCGGCTTCCGTGGACACGACAGTGTTACCGCGATCGGCGCTGACCGTGAATGACGTGGCCTGGCTACCATCTACGACGACCGCGCCATCCTTCGTTGCGATGTTGACTGAAACACCTGCGACCGTCGAGACCTTCGCGACACCCTTATCCAACATGCCGGTGACGCTCTCTTCGGTGAAGTTGAGAATCAAACTAGAGTTCGGCGACAACTCAACGCGGCCCATCTTGCTCAAGCTCACGATTGCTGTGCTGTTGTTAGCGGTAACGACCGTGCTGCCCGAAAACAGTGTGCCACCAGAAATAACTTTCTGACCGTTCACTGTTACCTGGCCGGATACTGAAAGCTCTCCGGACGCTACCTTGGCACCTGCCAGTGCAACCATTGAGTAAACACTCAGGACTGCAACTGAGACAAAGGCCGCGAGCGTTTTGCGGCTCAAAGATTTGCTGATCATTAACTTTCCTCCCGTATTGTGAAACAAGAATCTTGATTGCTGGCGCTACAGTAAGAAACCAAGGGTAAGACGAATGTCTGTCAATCCCCGTCTCAAAGATGCACTCGGCCGAACGCTACAAGCGCGAATCACGTTCGCAGGCGCTTAACAGCAGGCTTTTTATTACACGAATATAACAGCCCTGTCAACGATCATTTGGCCCGATTTGGCACAAAACTGTGCTTTTTTGCCTTGGTTGATCAGTCTGATGGGGCATGGGACCAGTCGACAGCCTTCTATTACGGCATGAGGAATACGAGGCTTGATCACAGTTAGACCAGACCCGAAATCAGGGCGATGTCACTCGGGGCGACCGGGTGGAAACCTTCACCCCGGGGCCTTGCTCTTCAGGAGGATTGGCTGATTTCGTCCCCTTCTGTCGCATTTCTGCCTGCTCGTAGGGGTCCAATCGCGCAAATACGTAGAAGGTTTCTCCACTCCGAACACTTCCCAGAAAGCGGAACGTGTAGCCAAAAACCTCATCCACCCGCAGCATCTCGACCTTGGGCGGTTTCTCAAACAACAATCGCAGCTCTGCCCGCGAAACCGCTTCGAGCTCAGGTAAATAATCGTTTTGGGTTTCTCGTGCGATCCGGATCGCTACCTGACGGAGGGCCCGGATTCGATTCGAATTATGGCGATAATAGGTAGGGCCCACCTCGCGGCGACTGGCACGGTCATCAACCACTTCCTGTTCATTACGCAAATAACCCAAATAAGCTCTGACAACTGGCCCAAACTCCTCTTCCTGCGCAGGAACCGTGGGTGCCGCGAGGAAAATTCCCAGCGCCACCAGACATGCAGAGCCGAGTAACCGTGCCGAAATTGAAGGCGTTGACGGCTTCATAGCGAGAGGACAATCCGGAAACCGCTGTTAATTAATCGAATGTGCGTCATAGTACCAACCACAGTTTTTACTTTAATTGCGCGGGTGTTTCAGCAATGTTACATTGAGCATCATTTCTCGCTAGTAAACCAACCGATGGCTGACGACACCACCAAAAGCAGTTCAAAAGGCAAAAGAGTAGCCCTCGGTATTACCGGGGGGATTGCCGCGTACAAAGCCGCCGAGGTCCTGCGCGGACTGCAGCGCGCGGGTTGTGAGGTGCGCGTGGCTATGTCGCCGCGAGCCTGCGAGTTCATTACCCCCCTCACCTTTCGAGCGCTCTCTGGTTCGCACGTGATTGTCGATGATTATGCTCCAGACAACCCCGATCCAATAGCCCACATAACCTTTTCCCAGTCCGTGGACCTGTTCGTCATAGCGCCCGCCACGGCAAACATTATCGCCAAATTTGCTAATGGTGTCGCGGACGATTTTTTAACTTCGACCTACCTGGCGGCTACGGCCCCGGTTCTCCTCGCCCCGGCAATGAACACAAGGATGTGGGAACACCCGGCCACCCGGCGTAACATCGAACGATTGCGTCAGGACGGCGTTCAAATACTTGAGCCTGATGCCGGCGAAATGGCGTGCGGAACAATCGGTCCTGGCCGGCTGAGCGAGCCGGAACGAATTGTTGCGGCTGCTCTGGAGATTTTGGGTCACGCTGGTCAAGCAAAACAGCTAACTCAGGACCTCGCCGGTGAGCGAGTGTTAATCACTACGGGGGCCACCCGTGAAGACTTGGATCCCGTTCGCTTCATTTCAAATCGATCTTCCGGCCGCATGGGCTTCGCAATCGCTGAAGCTGCGCGCCACCGGGGTGCCGAAGTTACTACGGTCGCTGGAATTACAACAGCAACTCCACCCGCTGACGTGAACGTGATTCGTACCAGTTCAGCAGCTGAGATGCAGGCTGCTGTCGCGCAGCAGATTAACAACGCATCCATCTTTATCGCCGCCGCCGCGGTAGCCGATTACCGGCCGGTGCAACGCGCCGCCGCTAAGATCAAAAAGAGCGAATCGACCTTAAATCTCAGTCTTGAACGCACTCCGGACATCCTCGGCGAGGTGGCAGCTGCAAGGACGAACGGTTTGCTGGTTGTTGGCTTTGCGGCGGAGACCGAGAAGGTAGTAAACAATGCCCTGGCGAAGCTGAAGGCAAAGAAACTCGATGCGATTATCGCCAACGACGTAAGCCGAAGCGACATTGGTTTTGATAGCGAGAGAAATGCGATCACGATAATCACGCAAGATTCAGAACCTCGTGAACTACCGCCTATGACAAAACTCGACGCAGCACACCGCATACTTGATGAGATAGTTCGATTGCGACAAGCTAAATCACGATGACTCTCGAAGCGGCCGCGGCAGAGCTCTCCAGTCTGCTGCAACAAACTCAGGAACAATTTCGATTTTTTCAGGAACTCGGTGTCAGCGGAGTTGAGCCACTACCTTTAGTCCAGGTAACGAAACAACCAGGCGAGAGTCTCGAGCAAATCTGGTCTGAGTTGAAGGACTGCACCCGCTGTCCGCTGCATGAAGGCCGCACGCACGTAGTTAACACCGAGGGAAATGCTCGCGCCCGATTAATGTTTGTCGGCGAAGCTCCCGGTGGTGACGAAGACTTGCAAGCGCGACCGTTTGTCGGCCGAGCCGGTCAGCTGCTCTCGAAGATAATCGAGGCAATCGGTTTCAAGCGCGAAGAAGTTTTAATCGGCAACGTCAATCGCTGCCGGCCACCAGCCAACCGCGCTCCCCTTCCTGATGAAGCTGCCACTTGCAAACCTTTCCTGCTGCGCGAAATCGCCAGCGTACAACCAGACGTAATCGTGGTTCTCGGCAACACGGCGATGAAAAATCTGCTCGATACGAAAATAGGAATTACACGTCTCCGTGGTGAATTTCAGGACTTCAACGGAATCAAAGTGATGCCTACTTTCCATCCTGCTTATCTGTTACGCGACCCTTCCAAGAAACGAGAAACCTGGGAAGACCTGAAGAAGGTGCGCGACTATCTCGATAGCACTGCAAGAAAAGCGACATAACATCTAGCGACTACCGCTGCTCCACACGCTTTCTCATTTGCTAATTTAGCGTTAACTTCTTTTCGTGCCGCAAAAGCTCGGAACTTCTGCACAAACTACAGCCATTTCGCCTGCTTCCAGCGAAAGTGAAGTGAAGGCCCCGCTCTACGTGAAGGTGGCCGTGCCGCTTCACGTGTCGCAGACTTTCACCTACCGGTTGCCCGAGGCTGCGCGCAAACTTGCGCAAGTGGGATCGCGTGTTCTCGTGCCGCTCGGCCGCAGTGCGGTTACGGCCTTTATCGTTGAGTTACTCCCGGATCTGAGTTCGCACCGCACCCTTACCGATACTGATATTCGCTCCGTCGAAAAAGTTCTCGATCCCACGCCACTAATAACGCCGGAGGTCCTGGAGATTACGCGCTGGGTCTCTCAGTACTATGGCTCGCCCTGGGGCGAAGTCTTGAAAGCTGCCTTGCCACCCGGAATTAGTCCCAACAGTGAGCAGCTTTTTGTGCTGACAGCGAAAGGCATGGAACGCATCGGCGAACTCGAAAGTGAAGATACCGCCGAAGCAAAAGTTCTGCGTGCCCTGGCGAACGCCGGCGAATTGAACGCGGAAACTCTTATCAAGCTCGTGGGGAAAAAAGAGACGTCCCGCACAACGAAAGAGCTGCAATCCGAGGGCTTGATTGCGACCAAACTTCGATCTGCGACCGTCGGGACAAGGCCGAGAACACAGCGAGTTGTGAGACTCAATGAGCCTGCACTACCCGAGGGGATTGCGCCGCGGAAGGTGACGGAGGCGCAACAACGTATTCTCGACGCCCTTTCAAATCAGGCAATAATTCCTTTGCCCGAGTTGCTCCGTGTCGCGGAAGTCAGCATCTCCGCAGTTAACACGTTGCAGAGGCACGGTCGCCTGGAGATCGCTGAAGAAAATGTTCGGCGAGACCCCCTCGCGCGGGCCACTTTTCCGCGCGCTGACGACTACACGTTAACCGAAGCGCAAAACCAGGTACTCAGTGAGATAGAACCACAGCTACGAAGTGGTGCGTACGCCGCCTTCCTCTTACATGGAGTTACAGGAAGTGGCAAGACTGAGGTTTACATGCGGGCGATGCGTACCTGCCTTGAGCTTGGGCGCGCGGCGATGATGCTGGTTCCCGAAATCGCATTGACGCCTGTCTTCTCGCGCCGTCTGCGATCTAACTTCGGAGACCAAGTCGCAATCTTTCACTCATCGCTCTCGAAAGGAGAACGGTTCGATGAGTGGATGCGAGTCAAGACTGGCGCTGCTCGTATCGTGATCGGCACACGCTCCGGTGTGTTTGCTCCAATCGCAAATCTGGGACTAGTGATAGTTGATGAGGAGCACGAGTCAACCTACCGGCAACAGGACTCTCCCCGCTACAACGGACGCGACACCGCCATCGTGCGAGCGCAAAAGGAAAGTGCGGTTGTAATTCTTGGCTCCGCGACTCCTTCGCTCGAGTCGTTTCACAACTCGCAAACGGGAAAGTATCAATACCTGCAACTACCCTCGCGTATCGGCGATCGGCCCATGGCCAGTGCGCGGATCGTCGATATGCGCGAGGTGTTTGCCCGGCATAAGAAGCCTCAGGTTTTTTCAGAAGAACTACTCGAGGCTATCGAAGCGACTCACAAGAAAGGCGAGCAGTCGATCATTCTACTGAACCGCCGTGGTTATTCGAGTTTTGTCCTCTGTCGCTCTTGCGGCGAAACCATTCAATGTCCCAACTGCGACGTGACGTTAACCTACCATCGCTCAGAAAGGGTCATAGTCTGTCACTACTGCAACCATCGCGAACCTGCTTCCGAACAGTGTCCGGCCTGCAATGGCAAATACATTTACTATGTCGGCGAAGGCACCGAACAGATTGAGGCGATGTTGACGAAGCTCTTTCCCACTCTACGTATCGCCAGAATTGATCGCGATACCGCGAACCGGCGGGGCGCATTTGAAAAGTCATTATTCGATTTTAGCGCCGGCAAGATCGATATGTTGGTTGGGACACAGATGCTCGCGAAGGGTCACGATTTTCCTAACGTCACCCTCGTGGGAGTGGTCTCGGTGGATGCAGGCCTGGCGTTACCCGATTTTCGCGCGGCGGAAAGGACGTTCCAGCTGATCACTCAAGTTGCCGGTCGAGCCGGCCGCGGCGAGCGTCCCGGTCGAGTATTGATCCAAACATATCATCCAAATCATTACGCCCTTAGGCACGCGTGCGCGCAGGACTACTCCGGCTTTTATCGCGAAGAGATTCGCCACCGCGAGAATCATGGCTATCCGCCTTTTGTTTCCCTCGCATCACTTTTGCTCCACGGATCCGCCTTGGGAAAAGTGCGAGCCGACGCGCTCGAACTGCGCAAGGAACTTGACCTCGCCAACCAGGAGCGTAGCTGCAGGGTATTGGGCCCCGCACCGGCGCCTCTTGCGCGATTAAAAGGCGAGCATCGCATTCAGTTGTTGGTAAAAAGCCGGAGCCGAAAGCAGCTGCGCAAGGTTGTAGACACGGCCCTGGATGCCGTGGTGGGTCGCGGTCAAAACCTGCGCGGTATCAATCTCGAGATCGATCCGGTTTCGATAATGTGAGGCCGTGCGCGGCGCTGTCCTATGCGTTAAACTCACGCGCATGAAACTTTCCGAACTTGCCGCGCTGACCAGGGCGCGTGTCGAGGGCGATGCAAACACGGAAATCATCGGTGCTGCGGGACTCGACGACGCTCGCTCTGGCTACGTAACTTTCCTCGCGAATCCCCGCTACACACCGCGCGTCAATCAAACAGCGGCCTCGGCTATTTACGCAGCGGAAGACGCGCAAATAGAAAAGGCGATTCCGATTCTGCGTGCCAAAGATCCGTACCTCGCCTACACGCGCGCGCTTCGCATCTTCCACCCCGAACCTTCCATCAAACCCGAAATACATCCGACAGCTGTAATCGACGAGAGCGCGCAGATCGCGAGCGACGTTTGGATTGGAGCATGTTCGGTGATTGGTCCGGGAGTCAAAATCGAATCTGGTGTGCGGATTCACCCAAACACGACGATCTATCAGGACGTCTCTATCGGAAAAGACTCGGTGCTTCACTCGGGAACGGTGATTCGCGAGCGTTCAGTCATTGGTCAACGAGTGATTATCCATAACAATGTGGTGGTCGGTTGCGATGGTTTTGGGTATGCGAAGGACGAAGAGCGCCGTTGGCTGAAGATTCCGCAGACTGGACGCGTGTTGATTGAGGACGATGTAGAAATTGGAGCAGGAACGACGATTGACCGTGCATCTGTCGGCGAGTCCCGGATTGGACGCGGAACCAAGATCGATAACCTTGTGCAAATAGGCCATTCGTGTACGGTGGCCGAAGACACGCTCCTGTGCGCTCAGGTTGGTCTGGCAGGAAGTTCTCATATTGGGAGTCGCGTGATTCTTGCTGGACAGGCGGGCGTTGCCGGTCATCTTAAGATTGGCGACGACGTGGTTGTTACTGCGAAGAGCGCGACAAGCCACGACATTCCGAACGGTAAAATAATTTCCGGTATTCCAGCTTTTGATAATAAGGATTGGTTGCGGTCGACCGCTGCGTTTCGCAGGCTGGGTGAGATGCAGCGCACGTTACGGGATTTGGCGAGAAGGTTGAGTGCTATTGAGAATTCAAAAGGCTAGATGCTAGATGGCAGATGGCAGATGCTAGATGGCGGAGGGTAGATGGCAGAAGCCAGATGGTAAATGTTAGAGGCTAGTAGACCTGTAGACGACAACACCGACGTCTACATCTGACATCTCATATCTAGCATCTGATATCACGCATCATCTGACATCTAGCATCTGGCATCTAGCTACGTGACCGTTCCGCCGTCCACGATCACCACTTCACCATTCATAAAACTGTTGCGGTCGCTCACCATAAACGCCGCATATTCCGCTAGCTCCTCGGGCTTCCCTAAACGCCCGGCTGAGACCCAAATGTCGTGCATCTGCAAAAGACGTTCTGGCAAAGCCTGTGCTAACTCAGTATCAAAAATTCCGGCCGCAATCGCGTTAACTTTAACGCCAAACGTCCCGGCCTCACGCGACAGGCACTTGGTAAATCCGATCATCGCCGCCTTTGACGTCGCGTAGTGGACCGCCGTCGGCAACGCACGAATAGCCCCGATCGAAGTGATGTTCAGAATACTTCCCTTCCGCTGGCGAATCATCTGTTTATAAATTGGTTTCGTGACGGCGAACAAACTGCCAACATTTGTGTTGATTACTTCGTCCCAGGCGCGATCCGTTGTAGTAGCGAAGTTGTCGCCGCGATTAATTGCGGCGTTGTTAACCAAAATGTCGATCCCCTGCCACTTTTCCACGATTTCTCGCGTTAATCTTTTTAAGCCTAGACGATCTGTGACTGAGATTTTATAGCTCAGCGCTTTCCGGCCATATGCCTCAATTTTCTTGCGAATCTCTTCAGCGAGGTCATCTCGGGTGTTGTAATTAAATGCAACATCAGCCCCTTCGCGCGCGAAGATCTCACAAATCGCGGCGCCGATTCCTCGCGTACCTCCGCTCACAAACGCACGCTTTCCTTCAAGCAGCAAGCTCACCAGTTATCAGTCTCCTAAAAAGCCCGCTCGACACTCGCAAGCGGGCAAGAATCTTTTGAGTTATTTCGTTCTGGAATTAAATCCTGAAAAGCTTTACCAGTCAACGGACTCAAGCGGAAACGACCTCGGTGAGGATGCTTTCGTCCGGGGCACTTACTGATGCGGGGATCAAGGCGACAATCTCTTCCACAATGTGTTTGGTAGCGTTGGGAATCGCCAGTCCAACTGTCGCCGCGCGCATCGCGGAGTAATGCGCAGTGTCTTCCACCATGCGGCGGATGATGGGAACAATATCCGAAGCACGCTCCAGCAAGATTCCGGCGCCGCGCTTGGTAAGCAGACCCGCTGTTCCGGCTTCTTGCGGCATTGGCGGGGTAATAACGTCAGCGATGATAGGAAGGCGACACGCAAGAGCTTCAAATGTAGTAAGACCACCAAGCTTTGAAATCATCACATTCGCTGCATTCATCAATTGTTCGACGTGTTCGGAATAACCGATCACTCGTACCGGAAACACGGCTTGCAGCGCCAGGGATTCGGCTTCGGTTTTTAGCTCGCTGTTTCGGCCGGCGAGAAAGATTGCCTGAACATCCAACTTTCCGCGCACTAACTCGCGGAAGATTTGCGGAACGTTACCGCCGCCTTCCCAACCCGCGTTAACAAAGACAGTGAACTTTTCTGGATCCAAATCCAGCGCGCGCCGCGCGGCACGAGCGGCGTCTTCGCCCGGATAAGCAAACTTCGGATGAACCGGCATGCCGGAGATCTTGATGCGTTCGCTGGGGATTCCGTAGTCAAGTAACTGCTGTCTCGCGCCATCGCTAGCAACCAGATACAGCGATACATCGTCACAGGCCCAGCCCTTCCAGAACCCATACGAAGGATCAGTAACGACAGAAACGAGGGGAATGCGATCGGCGAGTTTCAGTTCCTTGAGAACGCGGGCAAAAATGTGCTGCGTGAGGGGATGCACGCTCACGACTACATGCGGGCACCAGCGCTCGAAGACTTCCGCGCAATATCCAATACAGCGACGGTGAAAGAACTCGCGAGTCTCTGGGCGAAAACGATTGACCACCCAGTAAAGATACTTCATCCAGTTTTGGCGGTTGCGAAGCAGCCAGTTGTATAGCCGGACCAACTTTTCTGTAATTGCATGCGAGTCTTCAATCGCGCGCACCACACGGACGGCATACGATTGTCCTTCAAAAAACTTATGCACTCCCGCAACAATAGCTGCCGCCGCCGAGCGGTGGCCACCGCCGGTATCGGATGAAATTATTAGGATCTTCGGACCTTTCACTGCTTAACTCTTCGTTTCGGGGTCAATGTTCTTAGCTCAGCATTTGCTCTGCGTTCTAAACCGTTCATCTCTTCAGCCACAATCTCTCGTGTTGCAGTGCGCACTTGCTCCTCAAACTCCTGCGTCACACCTGTCTTCATAATCTCCGCTACGTAAGTTGGGAGGCCGACAAACTTCCGCCCGACCGGACTTTTGAAAAAGACAAGCAGGTCCCGAATCTCGTCTTGCGTGAAGTAGCGATCATAGGCGCCGAGATATAACGCCCCAACCTTTTCTTCATATTGAATTCGTTGCGGGACCTCTTCACGCAACCGTTGTGAAACCCGCCCGTAGTAATCCTGCACTAACTGTTATGCCTTGACCTTGAATGCCGGTGGCCAAGCCTTACTTTCAAAGCTGCTGACTGAGTCATTTGCTAACGCCTGCGAATACCGATCGATTAAGGTAACGAAGATTGTTTTCGCGGCTTGTGTGGATCCTGTAAGGCTCAACAACTCTACGATTTCGGCCCGTTTCTCTGACGAATCAGTTGTCTGAGCTGACACTAGCGTTGTGAAAGCTGCGCAAACAAAAATGAAAAGAACAACCCGCTTGAGAATCATCGTCACCCTTCAAATCGCCCTGGCGTAATGCCTTCGAAACGATTAAGCGTTGGCCGTTACGCCATCTACTTCCGCGCCAAGCCGATCCATTTCCTTGCGCGCCTTCTTCATTTCACGCTCCAGCTTCTTGATCTGGATCAAGTGCGTCGGATTAAACGCCAGCGAGGGGTAATAACTATTCGATTCGTGCGTGCAGAAACAACCGTCAGCAGCTTTCTTGCGACGCTCCTTCATTGCCGGTGAAAGCCAAAGCTTCTGAAAGTCCCAGTTGAAATCGCGGAGGTTACCGATTGGCGCGAGGTTCTCGCAGGAAGAAACAGTTCCCTCATCGTAAATCACGCCGCCTGCGGTTCCCGCGTAACAGGTCATCTGCGCCTGCTGCGTTTCCTGGGTCTTGGCAATCAAACCGTGCATGTAGATGTCGATCGCTGCCTTAAAAAATCCAGCCTTGCCGCCGTAGTTGTTCTTCAACGCGGCGTGTCGCGAATCGTCATCAATCATCGTCGCCAGTTTCGCGTAGCGCGAGTGGTCAATCTCCAGCTCAACCGGATCAGCTGACGGCGGACGAATGTAGTTGAAATTAACTTTGTCGGGCTTCAGGTCATATTTCAGGAAGTCGTACCACTCGAAGATCGTGTCCTGATTAGAATTCATGAAACAGGTACACGTTTGCACGTCGAGCTGAGGATGCTCCTTCTTGATTGACTGGAGTTGCCGCGCCGTTTCGATCGCGATGTCCCACGAGCCCGGTTTCTGGCGAATCTTTTCATGCTGGTCTTTCAAGCCATCAATGCCGAGTGCTACCGTCACGTTCAAGTTGGGACACTCTTCGAGAATACGAGTCACGTCGGGGAAGATTCGCTTCTGAATCTGCCCATTAGACATGATGTAGATCGATTCCAACTTGTTATTGGTATAAAACGCTTTCGCAATCTCCGGAAGATCCTTACGGGTAAAAGGCTCGCCACCGGCCAGGATCAAGACGCCAAGATTGCCGCCGAGGGTCTCGGAGATCTTTTCGATCTCATGCGTCTTCATCTGCAGCTTCTTGCGCGGACGGTCGTCAAGCTCATCGGTGAAGAAGCAGTGTGTACAGCGCATATCGCAAACCGAAGTCACGAGTATGTTCAGTAACACTGGTGCAAACGGCTGACCGATGGCCAGCTTTGCATAGCGTTTCAATAATTCTTTAGTCGTAAAGTCCATAATTCCTCTCGAAACAATAAGAACACGCTCTCTTGCGTGTTTCATAACTGATACGGCATCCGGGCCTTTAAGTCAACGCAAACGATCTGGCCACGGTGATGCTCCACCTTTTAACGGCTAAGGTTGGCTGGTCACATTAGTCCTTCAGCATCCGCACCAACCAAAAGCCCGGACTGTCTGGCTTCTCCCCCCTTTTTTGACAACAAAGGTTGCGTCGTAATCAGTCGACTCACAAGTCTCATCATTTGGCGCGCAGACGCGGGTTGCCACATAGGTGCTCGTAACTGAGATGTCGCGTACTGCAATGGTTCTCGTCCATTTACTACCCACGCGTTCACTCTCACCCCTGTTCTCCTTTACCAATTTGAGCTGCACATCCCGGCCGTCAATATTCATCCAGGCGTTATTCTGACCAAACTCCGCAAACATTACTTTCGGCGAATTCTTTCGAGTGCCGCGAAATTTGAAAAAACAGCCGCATCCGTCAAAGTTGCCGTTCAGATTCCCAACCAGCACCCGCTTTGATGCATTTTGCGCAGCAGTGGTGCCCAGCATGCTAAGCACCAACATTAAAAGGACACAAATCGTGAGTTTTCGCATTTCTTGTCACTCCACTTTCTCGAGCTTACTCAAGTTGCCTTAAGGATAGCGCAGGCAAGCCCGATCATTAGGCGCGCTCGCCGCGAACCTGGATGCCGAGTGTTCGCATACGCCGGTAAAGATGGCTGCGATCCACACCCATCAACTCGGCCGCCCTGGAGACGTTCCCCTCCGCTTCTTCCAGCTTTCGTTGGATGAAGGCACGGTGATAAGCGTCAGTCGCCTCCTTAAAGGAGGGAAACCGAAACGAAGCAACAGGCGCTTCGGCTTTTCCGCCCACCGGTAAATCATTTACTGCGACTCTCGTTCCCGGATGCATGATTACCACGCGCTCAACCGTGTTTCGTAGTTCCCTGACATTCCCTGGCCAGGAATAGCTTTGCAATTCTGCAATCGCTTCGGGCGAAAACTCCTTCTGAGACTTGCCGTAAGGCACCGAGAAGTGATGGTTGAAATGTTCGACTAGCAACGGCACGTCCTCTGGTCGCTCCCGGAGGGGTGGCAATTCAAAAGGTATAACGTTGAGACGATAGAAAAGATCCGCGCGAAACTTTCCCTGCTCGATCTCCATGTCGAGACGTTTGTTGGTCGCAGCGATCACTCGCACATCCACACTGATTGCAGTTCCGCTCCCTACCGCTTCGAACCGCTGTTCCTCGAGTACGCGTAATACTTTCGCCTGCACTTTCGCGCTCATGTCGCCGACTTCATCGAGGAACAAGGTGGCGCCATCTGCCAATTCGAACTTTCCTTTTTTGGCTGCCGTCGCGCCCGTGAACGATCCTTTCACATGCCCAAATAACTCCGACTCGATCAACTCCTCGGGGATCGCCGCCGAATTCACTTCGACGAACGGAGCAGAAGCTCGCGCAGACTTCGCGTGAATCGCGTGTGCTACTAACTCCTTTCCTGTTCCCGACTCGCCGTAGATCAAAACGCGACCATCTGTCGGCGCAACAATCGAGATTTGTTTGCGCAAGGCCCTCATCGCCACTGAATCGCCGACGAGGGTGTGCTCTTTGGCGAGTTCCGCCGCCATTTCGGCATTCATCAATTCCAGCCGCCGCTGACGCAACGCATTGCGCACCGTCAAGACTGTCTTCTCGATTGAGAGAGGTTTTTCGATGAAATCAAAAGCGCCTAGCTTGGTGGCGCGAACGGCGGTTTCAACGTTTCCATGTCCGGAGATGATCACCACGGCTGCATCCGCTCCGGCCTCCCGAAGTTGCTTCAGAGTCTCGAGGCCGTCGATACCCGGCAGCCACACGTCGAGCAGGATGCAGTCGTAGGCACGTCGTTCGACAGCCTTCAAACACTCCTCACCGCTGGCGACGGCATCGATAGCAAAACCTTCGTCGGCCATCACCGCGCGCAGGGTGTCGCGTATGCCACGCTCGTCATCAACTATTAGAATTGAATCCATTATCGATTAACTTGAATATATTCTTGCGAGGGAATCGTCTCTTGAGCTTGGTGCTTTGAACTTTGTTCTTTGTTCATGTGGCGGTGCTTGAGTCACAAAGGGAACACTCAAGATGGGACAGAAGAACAAAGTACAAAGCACTAATTACTAGGTTCTGAGTGGAATCTCAATAATGAACCGCGCACCACGGGGAATATTTGCTTCGGCGCGAATGCGTCCGTGATGCTCAAGCACGATTCGCTGCACAATCGCGAGTCCCAGACCGGTGCCACCGCCTCGCGTGGAAAAGTACGGCTGGAAGAGACGCTTAAAATCTGACGCGAGAATACCTTGTCCCGTGTCTGTCACCTCCGCGATCAACAATCCGCGCGCGCCGTCATATCTCGTTTCCACCGTCACGGTTCGCTCATCTACAACGTTTGCGAGGGCCGCGAGGGCGTTATCGATTAGATTTACGAACAAGCGGCGCAACTGCTCGGAGTCCAGCGAGGCAACCGGCACCTGCGGATCGAGCTTGGTTCTTAACTCGACTCCGTTGAGGCGCTCTTCGTATAACGCAACGGCGTTCAAAACGATCTCATTTAGATTGGCAGGCTCAAGTCGCGCGAGGGGCAAGCGGGCGAAGCGAGAAAACTCGTCTACCATCGCTTTCAAGCCGGCTACCTCTCGCGTGATCGTTTCGGTGCATTCGTCGATCACTGTAGCGATTGGACTCGCCTCACGCGAGCCCGCGCTCGCCCCCTCTCCGGCAGTCGTTCCACTTCCATTCTGTTTTGAACCGTTCGCATTTTCCCCAGCGCCATTGCGATGAAAACTCTTAGCGATTCGTTCGGCCGAAAGCTGGATTGGCGTTAAGGGATTCTTGATCTCGTGAGCCATGCGACGGGCGACCTCACTCCAGGCGGCGGCACGTTGAGCGGCCAACAGCTCTGACAGATCCTCAATCACAAACACAACTCCCTGGCCCGAACCGGCAGCGACCTTGGGATCGTGCAGCGCTGTCGCGGTGAGGGCAACAGGAAGCGAGCCGCTTTCGACTGCCCCTGCTCCGATTAATTGCGCCTGCTCGGTTGAGTGTCCGGTGCGACGCGCCCGCCGCAGCAACCTTTCCAAAACGATGCGGTCTTCGGTTCCGAGTAACTGATCGAGTCGCAATAAGTTATCGAGTTGCGACCGGTTCAGGCGAAGCATTCGTGCTGCCGCTGGGTTAATGGTCGTGACGCGGTTCTCTTCATCGAGCGAAACGACGCCTGTAGTTAACGACTGCAATACCGTCTCGATGTAATTTCGTCGTTCCTCAAGTGCGAAGTTCTTGTCACGGAGCTCCGCTGAACCGGCATCGATGCGGCGCCGGTTCTCTTCCAATTGCGCCGTCATCAGATTGAAGGAGTGGGCCAGCAACGCCAATTCGTCTTCAGCCCCTGGAACCACGCGGTGCGACAAATTTCCTCGGGCAATTTCGTTCGAGGCTTCGGCAAGACTCTTGATCGGCGTCGCAATGCCTCGCGCCAGATAGATTGCCACCCAACTCGAGACAAACAGCAGCATGAGTGTCATCAGGCCAAGTGTGGAAATACCCAGCCAACGGACCTTGCGCTGCCGGGCAACAAGCTTTTGGTACTCAGTCTGTGACCCGCTAATCGTACTGCTAAGATCGCTACCACTCCGCCGCGCTGTGGCAAGAATTAAAAACTGGTTTGCTGAAAGTGGGGCGGTGACGATATCGAATCCGCGCCCATCAACGAGCGATTCGCCGATGTTGTCTTTCGCCGCACTTGCACGATAAAGCAGTGTATCCAGCTCCGCGTTTTCCTCCGCCGAGAGGGTGACGCGACTTTGGGCCAGACGGTTTCCCGCGGCATCTACAATCTCGACGGCCGAAAGATCCCCTCGCGCTACCATCTGATTCAGTGTCGACTGCCGTTCGGCTTCCGGTTGCTTGCTGAGAACCACGCCGAGCAAATATGCCGTCTCCTGCAAACTCCGATATTGCGAGGCCACCGCTTCGCGTTGCACCTCACGCGCTTCAGCAACTACATCCTCGGGCAGTTTGCTAAACCACTTTTCGAGCGAGCGGTTGAGAAAGAGATACGAGAAGACAGCCATCGCAATGATTGGCAGAAAGCTGATGCCGATGAAGTAAACGAGCAGCCGTGTTTTGATCTTTGAGCCGAGCTCGCGTTCGCGGCGCTCGCGGCGCAGCTTCAGGAGGTTTCTGACGAAGATAAAAGAGAAGACGACGAAGGCGATGAAGTTGAGCGTCGAGAGCGCATAGAGCACGACTGTATCGGACGCGCCCTCGAGGGGCACGATGTTCCAAAGCCACAATTGCTGCGAGACGATGACGAAAAGCAGCAGCAGTACAATGCCACCCAGAGTCCAAAACAAGACGCGTCGTCGTTTTGTAACCTTGCGCCTGTCGAAGGATTTTTGTTGCTGATCGCCCATAAAACTGGGCCAAAGTTTAGCACAGAGCCCTCAGTCCAACGTCCAAAGTCCAATGCCCAAAGTCTGTGCCTTATAGACTTCGACTCGGTAAGCGGCAATTTGATGTAAACCCGAGGTTCGTCGGCGAACGTTGGACATTGGACCTTGGACATTGGACTTCTTCAGTTACAATGCCAGCTCATGGATCTGCTACAGCAACTCTTCTTCAACGATACGCGACGCCTGCGCAGTGGTTGGCGGCTCGGAATTTTTGCCGGACTTTTCATTGTCTTGATGTTGGGAGTCACTGGGGCTTTGCGAGTCATCTATGTCTTGGCGATTAATTTCGCTCCCGCGATGTCAGTCCCGGACCATTTAGCCGACATCGTCTTCCGCTTAACTTTCCTCGGGGCGGCTCTCGCAGCAGGCTACATTTGCTCACGGGTGCTTGAAGGTCTTCCATGGCGCAGCCTGGGATTGACGTTGCATACGCGTTGGCTTCGCGATCTTTTGCTTGGCTCATTAATAGGAATAGTGTCACTCGCTCTCGCTACCGCGATTGCTTTCGTGGGAGGAGGATTGCGGTTTTCACTTTCGCCGATGCCGATCAAATCGATTGCCACAACCGTGCTGCTGGCAGCCGGGCTCTTCATTGTCGCCGCTTTGGCGGAAGAGGCTCTCTTTCGTGGCTATCCCTTGCAAACTCTCGCGCGCGCAGGCCTGATCTGGCTCGGCGTTTTTCTTACTTCGGTTCCCTTTGCGGCTATTCATCTCGACAATCCTAACGCTGGCGGTGTACTTGCTTTTGTTAACACTGCACTTGCCGGAGTTTGGCTGGCGGTCGCTTACTTAAAGACGAGGAGTTTGTGGTTTCCGCTAGGCGTGCATTGGGCGTGGAACTGGGCCCTCGGCGCTTTGTTTGGTTTGCCAGTGAGTGGCATCACAAAGGTCGCACCCAATCCAATCCTAATTGGAAGTGATATGGGACCTGCATGGCTGACAGGAGCTCGGTATGGAATCGAAGGCGGAGTCGCCTGCACCATCGCCCTGGTGATCTCAACTATCTATATCTGGAAGACAGGATTGGTTTCGCCGGACCAGGATCTAAAGCGGCTTACCTCGCAGGAAAATCCTGTTGGTGACTCCCATGCCTATCCGGTAGACCGGGAGTCGTTGGCAAACCCGATGCAAGGTGATAAAAGTCAGCCTGCTTAAGTCTTATTCACTCCTCGCATTTTGAATGTCGTTCCTCCATGGCCCCCTCTCTTTTATTCTGGTTCGTTAACCTTTGCGGATGGTTTCTGGATGGCGTTATTACCAGCCTCGTAGCGACAGCTCTTATCTAGGTCTGAAGCCATGATCGTCGACATCAGACCTCATTAGCTCTATAAGACCGATGAAGCCCTTTCTTCACGTGATCGATAATTTTTATCCCAAACCTGACAAAATTAGGGACCTCGCTTTGGGATTTACCTTCTCCGAGCCTGAAAGCGTGATTGGCTGGAGAACCGTAGCCTGCCAGCCGCAGGGAATACGCAAACTGATCGAGACGAAATTTAGAATCAAGATTGCTTACTGGGAGGAAGACCTTACGGCAGTTGAAGCTTGCAACGGTGTGTTCTTCAGCGCCTTTTCCAGTGGCGCGCGCAGCGAGAGCGTCGGCATTCACTTCGACGAGCCACCCAGTTGGATGATGTTGCTGATCTATCTCACGCCTGAGGCGCCGTTAGACGCCGGAACGTCATTGTGGCAGCACCGTAAGACGGGATTGAAAACGAAGCCGACCAAACGCGACGCTAAAGCGCTGGGGACGACCGTTGAGAAGCTGGGTGAAATTTTGGACCGTGACAGTCAGCGAGCCGCTCGTTGGATCGAGATTGATCGAGTGGGAAATGTTTACAACCGGGCAGTGCTGTTTCCCGGCGGCTTGTTTCATTCAGCAACAAGACACTTTGGAAACAATCGACGCAACGGCAGACTCTACCAGTCGTTTCACTTCCCTCTAATTCGCTAACACCTGAGTGGTCTAAGTGGTCTGCTAACAGATGTAGGGCGTCCCTCCGTGTCAGGGAAATGTAGGGGCGTCCCTCCGCGGTGCGCCCTTTCAAAGTAAAGAAGGGGCGGGCCACCGAGTGCCGCCCCTACGTAAAGTCACGCCAGAGATTCAGTCATCACCAACTATTCGGGAAGATCTCCAATGTTCCGTCCGTCTAATAACTAAATGACGAAATGATTGGGCCTCTTCAATCGATGAACGAGGGAAGGAGTGTCAGGTGCGTGACAATAGACTTCGAGCGAGCGTGGGTATCTCTGCTTTGCTGGGGATGCTGTTTCTGTCTTCATGCAGTGCGGGACAAGCGAACGGGGATCTGCAACAGCCACTTTTTGCTGCGGCGCCGAATTCATCAATTCCCCTCACGTGCGCACCGGGAAACATGGCCGTCGGCGATCTGAACAGCGATGGCAAGCCTGACCTGGTCGTATCATGTGGCGACGAACGCATCCTGACTATTTTGCTAAACACTGGCGGCCGCGATGAACACTTTCGGAAGTCCGTGTCACTAACCTTGCCTGACCCTCCGGGCGATATGGTGCTTGGTGATGTGAATGGTGACAAGAATCTGGATCTCGCGATCGACAGTCACGACAGTTACGGAGTCGTCCTGCTGCTTGGCGATGGCAAAGGCGCGTTGGCCCTCGCACCGAATTCGCCAATTGTTATGAAAGAAGGGCAGCATCCACACACACACGGTTTGGCAATGGGCGATATCAACGGCGATGGCAAACTCGATCTGATCACCGCCAACAATGCCGACAACGATGTGTCAATCGCATTCGGCAACGGGCGCGGGGGCTTCACACGAGCGCCCCACGCATTCGCCGTTGGTCCCAGCCCTTATCCGTTTGCTCTCGGCGATATAAACAACGATGGGCGTCTCGACATAATCACGACTGCTACGGCAACCGGACCCTCCCGTGCTCAGCAACTGCCGAAGAGTTTTGCGTTGACGCTTTTGTTGAACGATGGACGCGGTGGCTTTCGCCGGACTGAGCTCCCTACCCGCACAGGTCAGCCGTGGTTCGCAGATGTCGGTGAT